>CAVVJO010000019.1:0-115225 GCA_963748545.1 uncultured Alphaproteobacteria bacterium | reverse complement strand
TCGGCGCGTGTCACGCCGATCCCTAATGCCATGATTTTCTTGAGAGAAATTGGAGCGGGCGAAGGGATTCGAACCCTCGACCCCAACCTTGGCAAGGTTGTGCTCTACCCCTGAGCTACACCCGCATCCGTGCGACAGGCGAGCCGGCCGCGGAGGGGCTTATCGCCTAGCTCGGAGCCGATTGCAACACCTTGTTTTCGCCTTCATGACACGACTATTGGGACATTACTGAGGACGCGGGTGGCGCACTGGACGCGTTTGGGGCGGTCGAGCTGTCGGTTGGCCTGCGTCCTCGGGAGCGCCCGAGCGAGGTTTCGCATGAACGAAGTGTTCAAGCCGGAGGTAGCCGAGCGCCCGGCGCCGTCTTGCCTCCGGGGCCGGGCCAGCCGGCGCCCGAAGCCGCCCCGAAGGCCCCCGATCGAAAAAGGCCCGCGAAGCGCCGGCGCAGCCTCCTCACTCGCCTCGCCGTCGTCGTCGCGCTCGCCGCTGCGGCCGTGTTTGCGTACCAGAAGTTCGAAACGGGTGAGAAGTCACCCAACGAAGGGGTCAACCAGGGCCGCTCCGGGCCGCCGGCGCAGATGGTGCGCGTCGCTCCGATCCTCACAGGCGACATGCCGATCACCCTCGATGCTCTTGGAACGGTGACGCCATTTGAGACCGTCACGATCCGCACCCGAATCGCCGGAAAACTGATGGATCTCGGCTTTACCGAGGGCCAGATGGTCAAGAAGGGCGACTTCCTCGCCCAGATCGACCCGCGACCCTACCAGGCGGCGCTCGCCCAGGCTCAAGGTCAGCTCGCCAAAGATCAGGCGCTCTTGGCGCAGGCCGAAAGCGACCTCGAACGTTATGAGGCGTTGAGCAAGCAGGATTTAATCTCCAAACAGCAGGTGGCCGACCAGCAGGCGCTGGTTGCGCAGGACAAGGCTGCGATCCAGACGGACCAGGCGGCGGTTCAGACCGCCCAGCTTAACCTCGCCTATACGCATATCGTGTCGCCGATCGACGGACGCGTCGGCATCCGGACGGAGGACCCGGGCAATTATCTGCAACCGTCGGACGCAACGGGCATCGTGGTTGTTACCCAGCTCGACCCGATCAGCGTTATCTTCTCGACGGCGGAGGATAATCTGCCGCGCATCGCCGAACGGCTCAATTCCGGCGCGACCATACTGCGACCGCCTTCAACCGCGCCAACGTTGAAGAGCTCGCCGAGGGGACGCTGACCACCTACGACAGCCAGGTCGACATCAGCACCGGGACGATCAAGATGCGAGCCGCCTTTGCAAATCCGAAAGGCGCGCTTTTCCGCAGCAGTTCGTCAACGTCCGCCTGCTGATCGACACGCTCAAGGGCGTCGCTCTCGCCCCCAACGCGGCGGTTCAGATCGGACCGACCGGCAGTTTTGTTTATCTTCTCAACGCCGACGGCACGGTCTCGAAACGCGACGTCGGCACGGGTCCGTCGAACAGCAAGTCCACGACCATTACATCAGGCCTCGCTGCGGGCGACAAGGTTGTGATCGACGGAGTTGATCGCCTGCGGGACGGCGCCAAGGTGACCGTCGCCGACGAAGCGGCGGCCGCCCCCGCCAGACAAGACAAATCGGCGACGGCCGGAAAGGCCGACGGCTCACCTGAGGCTTGCGCCGCGTCCCTTTCGCCGGAGGCGAAGGCGATCTACGCCGCCGCCGCCCCCGGATTTACGTCCGCATCCGACCCTCGCGCCTTCGTCAGGGGCAGGTTCAAGACCTCGTTAAGGCGGGGACGGTTCAGCAGGCCGACGCGCGCGCAAGCGCGTTGGCGGCCCGGGATTGTCTGGCGATGCTTCCCGCCGCCGACGGGACCGCAAGTCCGCCGGCGAAGGGCGCGCAACCTTCCCGCGTCGGAGCGCCCGCTGCTCAAGGCGCGGCGCAGTGAGCGCGGCCCAAAAAGCGAGCCTTCTGTGAACCCGTCTCGCCTCTTTATCGACAGGCCGGTCGCCACCAGCCTGATCATGATCGCCATCCTGCTTGTCGGGCTCGCGGGCTATCGCTTCCTGCCGCTGTCCGCGCTGCCCGAGGTCGATTATCCGACGATCCAGGTCCAGACCTTCTACCCCGGCGCAAGCCCGGAGGTGATGACCTCGGCGGTGACGGCGCCGCTCGAGCGCCAGTTCGGCCAGATGGCGAGCCTGAACCAGATGATGTCGGCGAGTTCGGCAGGCTCGTCGGTCATCACGTTGCGCTTCGGCCTTGAGATCGGTCTCGACATCGCCGAGCAGGAGGTTCAAGCGGCGATCAACGCCGCGGGAAACCTCCTGCCATCGGATCTTCCGGCGCCGCCGATCTATTCCAAGGTGAACCCTGCCGACGCGCCAATTCTCACCCTTGGAGTCGCGTCCTCGACGATGAAGCTCACCGACATTGAGGACATCATCGAGGGCCGCATCGTGCCCAAGCTTTCGCAGCTGCCGGGCGTCGGCCTTGTCACTATCTCGGGCGGTCAGCGACCCGCGGTGCGCATCCACGCCAATCCGCTTGCGCTTGCCGCCTACGGCGTCAATCTCGACGACCTGCGCACGACCATCGCCAACCTCAACGTCAACACGCCGAAAGGCGGCTTCGACGGGCCGACGCAATCCTCGACCATCAACGCCAACGATCAGATCCGGGACCCCAAGGACTATCTGAAGTCAGTCGTCGCCTATCGCAACAATGCGCCGATCTATCTGTCCGACGTGGCGACTGTGGAGATCGGGCCAGAGAACAGCCGGCTTGCGGCCTGGATGAACGAGACGCCGGCGCTGATTGTGAATATCCAGCGCCAGCCAGGCGCGAACGTCATTCAGGTCGCGGACAGCGTCAAGGCGCTCCTGCCGACGCTGAACGCAAGCCTGCCTGCGGGGATCACGCTGAAGCCGCTGACGGACCGCACGACGACCATCCGGGCCTCGGTTAAAGACGTCGAGTTCGAGCTTGCGCTTGCGGTGGGTCTCGTCGTGATGGTGATCTTCCTCTTCCTGCGCAACGTTCCCGCCACGATTATTCCAAGTCTATCCGTGCCGCTGTCGCTCGTCGGCGCGCTCGCGATCATGTACGCGTTCAATTTCAGCCTCGACAACCTGTCGCTGATGGCGCTGACCGTCGCGACCGGCTTCGTCGTCGACGACGCGATCGTGGTGATCGAGAACATCGCCCGGTATCTGGAGTCGGGCGACACTCCCTATGATGCAGCGGTGAAGGGCTCGGCGCAGATCGGCTTCACCATCATCTCGCTGACCGTGTCGCTGCTGGCGGTGTTGATCCCGCTGCTCTTCATGGGGGATGTGGTGGGGCGGCTCTTCCATGAGTTCGCGATTACCCTGGCCGCGACCATCGTCATCTCCGCCTTCGTGTCGCTGACGCTTGTGCCGATGCTCTGCGCAAAGCTTCTTAGGCCCACGGGCGGGCACGAGGCGAGCGGCGGCCGGTTGTTCCAGGCGCTGACCCGCTTCTATGCCTGGAGCTTGCGGATCGTGCTCAACCATCGGGGATCACGCTGCTTCTCGCGCTCGGCACGTTCCTTTTGACCGGCTATCTCTATGTGACCATCCCGAAAGGGTTCTTTCCCATTCAGGACACAGGCGTCATTCAGGGCGTGACGCAGTCGTCTGAGGACATCTCCTTCGACCGGATGGCGGAGCAGCAGCAGGCGCTCGTCAAGGCGGTCCTCAGCGATCCGGACGTCGAGAGCCTATCGTCTTTCATCGGCGTCGATGGAACCAACGTGACGCTAAACTCCGGCCGTCTCCTGATCAATCTCAAGCCTCAGGACGAGCGCAAGGCCACGGTGAGCGAGATTATCCGCCGTCTCCAGCAGGAGACGGCCGGCGTATCCGGGATTGCGCTGTTCATGCAGCCGGTGCAGGACCTCTCGATCGACACGGCAGTCAGTGCGACCCAGTATCAGTTCACGCTGGAAAACCAGGACCTTGCGCTGTTGCAGGAATGGACGCCGAAGATCCTGCAGCGCCTCGCCAAAGTCCCCTCGATCGTCGACGTGGCGAGCGACCTGCAACCAAACGGACGGTCGGTGCTCGTCGACCTCGACCGCGGCAACGCGGCGCGCTTCGGCATTACGCCAGCGATCGTCGACAATGCGCTCTATGACGCCTACGGTCAGCGCATCATCTCGACCATCTTCACCCAGAGCAACCAGTACCGGGTCATTCTCGATATCGATCCGAGGATGGCGCGCTCGCTCGAATCACTTAACAACCTCTATCTGCCGTCGTCCGCCTCGACCTCGGGCCAGACGCCGCTGAATTCCGTCGCCAACATCACCGTCAAGCCATCGCCGCTTCAGATATCGCACCTGAAACAGTTTCCAGTGACGACCATCTCGTTCAACCTTGCGCCCGGCGCCTCGCTCGGCGCGGCGGTTGATCAGATCAACACGGCGCTGGTCGAGATCGGCGTGCCGCCCAGCTTCGCGGTCAGCTATCAGGGCGCGGCGCAGGCGTTCCAGGCGGCGCTGTCGAACGAGGTGTTTCTGCTCGCGGCCGCAATCGCGGCGATGTATATTGTGCTTGGCGTCCTCTATGAGAGCTTCATCCACCCGATCACGATCCTGACTACCCTGCCGTCGGCGGGCATCGGCGCATTGCTGACGCTCGAGGTCGCCGGCGCAGGGCTCGACATCATCGGCGTGATCGGCATCGTTCTCTTGATTGGCATCGTTAAGAAGAACGCGATCATGATGATCGACTTCGCCCTCGATGCGCAACGCAATCAGGGTCTGCCGGCGCGCGAGGCGATCTATCAAGCCTGCCTTCTCCGCTTGAGGCCGATCCTGATGACCACGGTCGCGGCGATCTTCGGCGCCCTCCGCTCATGCTCGGCACGGGCGTGGGCTCGGAGCTCCGCCACCCGCTCGGCCTAGCTATCGTCGGCGGGTTGGCTTTCAGCCAGGTGCTGACGCTTTATACGACGCCGGTCATCTACCTCTTCTTCGAGCGGCTCGGCGAACGGTTCGGGCTCGGCGCGACCGACTCGGCGCTCGCGGCGGAGCCGACGTGAAGAACCGCTTCTCGGAGATCTTCATTCGAAGGCCGGTGGCGACGACGCTACTGACAATCGGGATCATCCTCGCGGGGCTGCTCGGCTACCGGCAGCTGCCGGTGGCCCCGCTGCCGCAGATCGATTTTCCCATCGTCTCCGTGCAGGCCAGCATGCCCGGGGCGAGTCCCGACACCATGGCGACCTCGGTCGCGGCGCCGCTCGAGCGCCATCTCGGCCAGATCGCCGACGTCAACGAGATGACCTCGCAGAGCTCGTTGGGCTCGACGCGCATCACCTTGCAGTTCGGTCTCGACCGGAACATCGACGGCGCCGCGCGCGATGTTCAGGCCGCCATTGTCGCCGCTCGTGCAGACCTGCCGACCAGTCTTCGCCAGAACCCGTCGTACCATAAGGTCAACCCTGCCGACGCCCCGATCATGGTCCTCGCCATGACGTCGCCCGGCCATACGGCGGGCCAACTCTACGATATCGCCTCGAACGTCCTCCAGCAGCGCCTTTCTCAATTGCCAGGCGTCGGCGAAGTCGACGTTTCGGGATCGGCGCTTCCGGCGGTCAGGGTCGAGATCAACCCGACGGCTGTCTTCCGCTATGGAATCGGTCTCGAGGACATCCGCGCGGCGCTCGCCTCCGCCAACGCCAACAGCCCGAAAGGCGCGATCGAAGACAGCGACGCGCACTACCAGATCTACGCCAACGACCAGGCGACCAAGGCGGCGCAATATCGCGACCTTGTCGTCGCCTATCGCAACAACGCGGCGGTCAAGCTGTCGGATGTCGCGGACGTCGTCAACTCGGTCGAGGATCTGCGCAACGCTGGCCTCGTCAACGGCCAGCCAGGCGTGGCGGTGGTGGTGTCTCGCCAGCCTGGCGCCAACATCATCGACGTTGTCGACGCCGTCCAGGCCGAGCTGCCGCGGTTGATTGCATCGTTGCCTGGCGATGTCACCCTGACCGTGGCCGTCGACCGCTCGAAGACCATCCGCCAGTCGCTTGCGGACACTCAGAAGACGCTGATCATCGCGGTTGTCCTCGTCATCCTTGTCGTGTTCGCTTTCCTGCGCAGTGTTCGCGCCGCGGCGATCCCGAGCGTCGCGGTGCCGACATCCATAATCGGAACCTTCGGCGTGATGTATCTCGCCGGGTTCAGTCTCGACAACCTGTCGCTGATGGCGCTAACGATCTCGACCGGCTTCGTTGTCGATGACGCGATCGTTGTGCTCGAGAACGTTTCGAGGCACCTTGAGGAGGGGATGCCCCGCCTCCAAGCCGCGATCGTCGGCGCGAACGAGGTCGGCTTTACGGTCCTTTCGATCTCGCTTTCGCTGATCGCGGTGTTTGCGCCGCTGATCTTCTTCGGCGGCATCGTCGGGCGCTTGTTCAACGAATTCGCGCTGACGCTCGCGGCGGCGGTAATGATCTCCCTCGTCGTCTCCCTGACTACGACGCCGATGATGTGCGCGCTGATCCTGCCCCGTGAGCCGACGAGTCGGCATGGCCGTTTTTATCGGGCGTCCGAGCGCGTTTTCGAGGCCGCTCATGGCTTTTATCGAAACACGCTCGGCGTTGCGCTCCGCCATCCGTTGATTGTCATGGCGACGCTGCTGGCCACGATTTGGCTGAACTACGACTTGTTCCGCTACCACATGAATTACGGCCTGTTCCCCGTCCAGGACACCGGGCTCATCATCGGTTCGATCCAGGCCGACCAGAGCATCTCGTTCCAGTCGATGGAGGAGAAGTTCAAGGAATTGCAGACGATCGTGCAGAACGACCCGGCGGTCGCCAGCGTGGTCGGCTTTACCGGCGGCCGGCAAACCAACTCCGGCTTTCTGTATGCTTCGCTGAAGCCCCAAACCGAACGAAAGGTGAGCGCAGACGACGTCGTGAACCGGCTGCGCGGCAAGCTCGCGAAAGTCGCAGGCGCGCGGCTTTTCATGGTGGCGGTGTCGGATTTGCGAACCGGCGGCCGGCAGAGCAACGCGACCTACCAATACACGCTGCTGTCCGACGACACGGCTGAGCTTTACAAGTGGTCGCCGAAGCTGACCGAGGCGCTGCAAAAGAGCGATATCGTCAAGGACGTCAATTCCGACCAGCAGCAGGGCGGCCTCGAGACCGACATCGTCATCGACCGCGATACGGCGATGCGGCTGGGGCTCACCCTGAGCGCCATCGACAACACGCTGTACGATGCCTTCGGTCAGCGGCAGGTTTCAGTCATCTACAGCGCGCAGAACCAGTACCACGTGGTGATGGAGGTCGCGCCGCGATACTGGCAGGACCCACACACGCTCGATAACCTCTACGTTTCAACGGCCGGCGCCAACCCGACCGGCACCCAGCAGACCGGCATTTCTGCGGGCTTGTACACTTCGAGCACCGGGTCCCAGAGCACGGCGGCGTCGATCGCGTCGAACTCCGCCCGCAACCTCGCGACCAATGCGCTTGCAGCCAGCGGCCACTCCAGCGCCTCGACCGGGTCAGCAGTCTCGTCGTCCGTCGAGACGATGGTCCCGCTCTCCGCCTTCGCCAAGCATGTCCCCGGCCACACACCGCTCAGCGTCAACCACCAGGGTCTGTTCGCCGCCGCCACCATCTCGTTCAATCTTGCGCCGGGACGGTCGCTGAGCGAGGCGCAGACCGAGATCGACGACGCTATCCAGCGCATCGGCATGCCTTCGACCGTCCGAGGATCTTTCGCCGGAACCGCCGCGACCTACCAGCAGTCGCAGTCGAACATGCCGATGCTGTTCGGCGCGGCGCTGCTGACGATCTACATCGTGCTCGGCATCCTCTACGAGAGCCTGATCCACCCGATCACGATTCTCTCCACCCTGTTCTCGGCCAGCGTGGGCGCCGCGCTGGCCCTGTGGATCTTCGACACCCCCTTTACGGTCATCGCGGCGATCGGGGTGCTGTTGCTGATCGGCATCGTCAAGAAGAACGCGATCATGATGGTCGATTTCGCCCTCGAAGCGCAGCGGAAGGGCGCGAGCGCGCGGGAGGCGATCGAGCAAGCGTGTCTTCTGCGCTTCCGCCCGATCATGATGACGACCTTCGCCGCGATTTTCGGCGCGTTGCCGCTCGCCTTCGGAACGGGGGAAGGTTCGGAATTGCGTCATCCGCTCGGCATCACCATTGTGGGCGGCCTCATCGTCAGCCAGGCCTTGACCCTGTATACGACGCCGGTCGTCTTCATTTATCTCGACGCGTTCGGCGCTCTGCTGGGGCGGCTTTGGAGCCGGTTTTACCTTCGCGCCGGTCCGGCGGCCGCCACGAGCGGTCAGTAGCGTCGGCGGCGGAATATGGGATCGCCATTTCGCACCGCTGCCCGGCGCCTTCTGCTCATGGCGGACGGCGTCCGCTTCGGCAAACTTGACGCCGTCCGACTGCAAGGCGTAGGCCCGCGGCGGGCTCGCTGGGCGGGACCGGGGGCAGGGGCGCCGGTCGCCCTTTCCGCTTGACGCAACAATCTTTGAAAGCTGCAGGTTTGGCGCCGACGCTCGTGACATCGCCAGTGCCGCCCGCAGGGCCCGTTCGGGACGTCCGATCGGCGCAGTCCGGATGCGCGTCCGTGCGGCGCGGCGCGCTGGCGGTCGCCGCGCTTACCGCCGCGGGGGCGTTCGCCGGCTGCGCGCCGGTCGGACCGGATTTCATGCGGCCCGCGGCGCTGGTGTCGCCCCAGTTCAAGGAGATCGCGGGGTGGAAGGTCGCCACGCCGCGCGTGACCGAGTCCAAGGGCGATTGGTGGAGCTTATTCCGCGATCCCGAACTCGCGCGCCTCGAGGAGGCCGTGGCGATCTCCAATCAGACCGTCAAATCGGACGAGGCCAACTACCGGGAGGCGCTCGCCTTGATCAACGAGGCGCGCGCCGGCCTCTATCCGACCGTCAACGGCACGGGCTCGGCGACACGCAGTTCGACCGCCGGCACGGCGCTCGCCGCGGAGGCGTCTGGGACCTGGACGCTCGACGTGTGGGGCCAGGTGCGCCGTGAGATCGAAGCGCAGAGCGCCGGCGCCGAACTGAGCGCCGCCACGCTCGCCAATGTCACCCTCGCCGAGCAGTCGACGCTCGCCCTGGCCTACATCCAGGTGCGCCAGCAGGATTCGCTCGAGGACCTGCTGACAACGACCGTCGCGGAGTACAAGCGCTCCCTGACAATCACGCAGAACCAGTACAACGCGGGCACAGCGGCGAAGTCCGATGTGATCACCGCCCAGGCCCAGGTGCTGAACGCCCAGTCCCAGCTGATCGCCGCAGGCGTGACGCGCGCTCAGTACGAGCACGCGATCGCCGTCCTGATGGGCCGCCCGCCGGCGGGGCTGGCGATCCCCCGCGGCTCGCTTGCGACCCGCACCCCCTCGATCCCGGTCAGCCTGCCGTCGTCGCTGCTCGAGCGCCGGCCGGACGTCGCGGCGGCCGAGGAGGCGATGCGACAGGACAACGCCGAGATCGGCGTGGCCTTCGCCGGCTATTTCCCGGCCGTGTCGCTCTCCGGCCTGGTCGGCTATTCGGGCAACCCGTTCGCCGCGCTCTACGGTCCGTCCAACCCGGTCTGGTCGTTCGGAGCGTCGCTGGCGCAGCCTCTGTTCAACGGCGGGCTGACGGGCGCTCAGGTGGAGGCGGCGCGCGAGGCGTATAACGCCGGGGTCGCAACCTATCGTCAGACCGTTCTCACCGCGATCCAGCAGGTTGAGGACAATCTCGCCGGGATTCGAATTCTGTCCCAGGAGGTCAAGGTGCAGGCGGAAGACGTCCGCATCTCCAGACAGGCGACCCAAATCGCGATCAACGAATATCAGGCGGGCACCCAGGCGTTCACCGCAGTCGTCGTCGCCGAAGCTCAGCAGCTCTCGGCCGAAGAGGCGCTCCTGTCGACGCAGGCGCAGATCCAGACCGACGCCGTCAACCTCATTGTCGCGCTCGGCGGCGGCTGGAGTCAGTCGAAGCTGCCCGACGCCGTCGCCGACTTCGGCTCTGCCTCCGGCCCCGCCGCTCACCTCACAGTGAGAGCGCGTAGCGACGCGCGACCGCGTCCGCCGCGCGCGCGTCGGCGAGCGTGAGGACGCCGCCATTGGCGGCGCGGGCGCTCCTGAGGGCGGTGACGAGCGCGGCCGGGCCATCGACCGTTTCGAGGTCTTCCCCGCCCTGCATGAGCCGCGCGCGCATCGCCGTCCGGGTCTCGTCATCGGCGAAGGCGACCGCCTGCATCAGCGCGATCGCAGGACGCGCGACATAGGCGCAGCGCGCCAGACGGTAGGCGTTGAGGAAGCGCTTCGCCGCACGCGGCGAATGGGCGGCGAGCGGGGCGAGCGCGGTCAGGAGCGCCGCCTCCGCGCTCGACAGGGGCTCGGTCAGCGCGCTCGCGACCGCCGGGTCGATCGCATGCGAGGCCGGCTGTCCGTCGTTCGAGAGCAGGCGCGCGACGAGCCGTTCGCCATCGACGACGGCGGTGTCGGGCAGGGAGACGACGACCTGCAGCCACTTGTCGAATCGGCGGCGCGCCTCCGCCCGCCCGCCGAGAGTCTCGACCAGGCGCGCCGGATCGAGCGCCATCACGCCCACCGCTCCGGCGCCGATCGCGCTCTTGGCCGCTTCGATCCAGGCGATCGCGTCCGCCGGAGGCAGAGCGTCGAGATTGTCGATGACGAAGATGAGCCGCTCGGGCGCGCCCTGCGAGGGGGTCTGGCTCATCCGCTCGCCGAGCGCAGCAAGGAAACCGCGCGACGTTGCGGCCGCGCCATGGCCCGCATCGAGGAAATCCGGCCCCGGGGCGCGCGTCTGCGCCTTGCCGCCCACGCGCCGCGCGGCGGTCTCAGCGTGCTTCGCTGCGGCGTCCGCTTCGGCGGACAACGCCGCGACCCGCTGGTTAAGTCGCGCGACGCGATTGTCGAGGTCGCGGCGACGGTCGCGGACGTCGACATTGAGAAGCTGCGCGCCCCGCAGCAGCAGGCTCGCGAAGCCGATCGCCCGCGCAAGATTGAGCGCCAGCGCCAGCGCGCCGATGACATAAAGGACTTTGGAGGCGGTCTCGAACCAGTCGCCGTGGGCCGCGATCCAGCCGGTGGCCTTCGTCGCCGAGTTGGTCACGAACGCCCCCGCTTCGTTCGGGACCTGGATCGCGTCGAGCGTCTGCTGGGCATGAAGGAGGTGCGCCGCGAAGCCGAGCACGAAGGCGGCAATCGCCCAGAAGATGAGACTGCGCTGGCCCGGGTAGGCCCAGATCGCCCGCAACGCAACGCCCAGTCGGCCGCCGGGGCGCATGCTCGCGATGTCCCGCACGAGATCGCGATAACTCTCGTCGCCGTCGGTCCCGGCGAGGTCGAAACGGCGCAAGCGAGAATTGATCGAACCACGCCGCGCGCGGGCGAAGACGTCGACGCGCGAGCCTGGGGTCTCGAACAACAGCGCGTCGGGCAGACGAGCGTTGCGGGCCTCGGCCTCGTCGCGCTGCGTCCGCTCGGCTTCGAGCCGGCGGACGATCTCGTCATGGCGGTCGGACGCCGCCTTGGCCGCGCGCAGCGGATCACGGCCGGCGTGAGCCGACTCATCGAGCAGCGGTCCATAATCGACTCCGCCCGGCTCGCAATCGAGCGCCGAATAGGCGGCGCTCGCCAGGGCGACCGGCGCTTCGGCGCCATCGGCGGCGTCCACGTGCGCGACCACGACCCGCGCGAGCGCGCCGTTCGATCCGGCCAACGTCTCGGCCGTCTCGGCGAGCCGCGCCAGCGCGAAGGTCTTGCCCGCGCCGGCGGGACCGACGATCGCCGCCAAGAACGGCGTTTGCGCCTGTCCTGTCACGCAAAGTTGAGCGAGGGGCTGAACGATCCGAGCGGCCTCAAGCAGGTCGGCGCCCTCGGCCAAGTCGGACAGAAGGATCGGCTCGGACGCGCGTTCCGGCGTCCGCGAGACGGTCCCGACCGGCGGATCGGCGGGGACGACTGCGGCGGCCGCCGGCGTCGGCCTCGCCGGCGCGCCCTCGCCGATCAGGCGAACTCTGGCTGTTTGGCGGATTTCCGACACGCGTTTCTCCTAACCCGCTTCGCGCTTCCGAACTTGACTGTCGGCCGCGCTCGCTCTTCAAGCACCCGCGCTGTTACGGCCGCCAAATGGCTGCAAGTCAAGGTCCATCCCGCGACTTTCTCGTTTGAGCGTACGCCTTTGACTGTTTCGCGACTCCCGGAAAGTTCGTAACGCGGGGTGCAGGAAGGCCAGGCGTGCGCCGTACAAGCCGCCGCGATTTCACCCTGCCGGTGGAGCGAGGCGACCAAACCGTGATAGGACGCGCCCGCAACCTTTCGTTGGAGTCCGGATCGTGTCTTCCTTCGCCCAACCGACGCCCGACGCCGTTCCGATCTGGCTTGTCGCCTCGGGCGAATGGGAGACGGTCAAGGCGAGTCTCGACGCAGAGGCTGCGGCGTTCGCCGAGGCTTGCGGGTTCAGACCCAAGCCCGGCCGACTTCAGCTCCTTCCCGGCGAGGGCGGGCGGCTTGCCGGCGTGTTGTTTGGCGTCGAGGCGGCGGGCGCCCCCACGCGCGATCCGCTCGCCGCTGGAAAGCTCGCCGCCAGCCTGCCCGAGGGCGTGTATCGTTTCGCCAACCCGCCGACCGACGCGGAGCTCGCAGCGCTCGGCTTTCTCATGGCGCTCTACCGCTATAACCGCTTCAAGGCGGACTCTTCGAAGCGGCCGCGACTCGTCGCGCCCGAAGGAGTGGACGCCGGCCGGATCGAGCGGGTCGCCGCCGCGGTCGCCTTTGGTCGAGACCTGATCAACGCGCCGGCCAACGTGCTCGGCCCCGATGCGCTCGAAGAGGCTGCCGTGAAGCTCGCGCAACGCTTCGACGCCAAAGTCGCCACAGTCCGGGGCGAGGAGCTGATCGCAGCCAACTTCCCACTGGTCCACGCCGTCGGCCGGGCCGCGGCGGAACCGCCGAGGATCGTCGACTTCGTCTGGGGACGGGAGGACGCGCCAAAGGTGACGCTGGTCGGCAAGGGCGTGACCTTCGACAGCGGCGGCCTCGACATCAAACCGGCCTCCGGCATGGAGCTGATGAAGAAGGACATGGGGGGCGCCGCAACCGCGTTGGCGCTGGCGCGGCTCATCATGGAGAGCAGGCTCGACATGCGGCTCCGGGTGATCACGCCGATCGTCGAGAACGCCATCTCCGGGCCGGCGATGCGGCCCGGCGACGTGATCGTCAGCCGCAAGGGGATCTCGGTCGAGATCGGAAACACCGACGCCGAGGGGCGGCTGATCCTCGCCGACGCGCTGGCGCTCGCCGACGAGGAGGCGCCGGAGCTCCTGATCGACTTCGCGACCCTGACCGGGGCCGCGCGCGTCGCGCTCGGCCCGGACCTGCCGCCGTTCTACACCGACGACGACGCGCTCGCCGTCGCCATCGCCGACCATGCCGCCGCCGCCCGCGACCCGCTCTGGCGCATGCCGCTGTGGCGTCCCTACGACGCGATGATCGACGGGACGATCGGCGACGTCAGCAACTCGGGGACAGGGGCGGGCCAGGCGGGATCGATCACCGCGGCGCTGTTTCTGAGGCGCTTCGTCGAGAAGGCGAAGGCGTGGGTCCATTTCGACGTCTACGCCTGGAACCCGAAGGCGCGCGCCCACGGGCCGGCCGGCGGCGAGATCCAGGCCGCCCGCGCCCTGTTCGACCTTCTCAGCGAACGCTACGCCAAGCGGTGACAAAGCGTCGGAATCGCCTTCCAAAGATTGAGCGTACACGAGCGGTTTGAGACCGAATGCAGCCGGTCTCGCGCTGGAAAGGACTGTCTGGACCCCGCGAAGGGGCGGCGGAGCCCCCGGAAACCCATAGGTTTTGGCAGCCGATCGTTTCGTTTCAAAGCGTTGCGCTCGGAATTGGATTCGTATGGGGTCCAGGCGTCCCGGTTTGACACATTTCTGCCATAATCTCGCCGGCGCGTTCGGCGGTAGCGAGCGAGCCGTCACGGCGCACGCCGAAAGCAGCCTCCGACAGGAGGAGGCGGACATCATGACGGGCGACGTCGCGGATCGATCTGAGTCCATCCCGACTACCCTCTCACCACTTTCTCTTTTTGTCAATGTATTACATTCAATATTCCGATATGAAGAAAATCGACGCCGCGAGCGCTCGGGGCCCGGGAACACTCTTTCCGCCGCGGTTAACGTCCTGCCTGGAGAGGCAGCAGGACGGCGCTTGACGGGCTTGCGGATTGGCGATCTTCTGGCGCGGGGCCGCAAGCTTCGGCGCCCCGCCATATCGCGCGAGTAAGACGCCGGACGGCCTGGGGGGTCTTCATTCTCATTTCAGACATCAAGCTGTGGGGCTCTTCATGCCTATGAACAGACAATCCTCCGCCGCGTCTGCGGTCACGCCCGACGAGGCCCGCCAGATCGCCGCGGAGGCCTATCTCTATCTTTATCCGTTGGTGTCGATGGACGTGACCCGCCGGGTGACCACCAATGTCCCCGCCGGTCAGAAGCCTGGGTTTGGACCCGCCAACGCGTTCTCCAACTTTCCGGCCTTCCCGACCGCGGATTTCCGCGCCGTGGTGCGGCCGAATTTCGACACGCTGTATTCCTCGGGCTGGGTCGACCTTACAGAGGGCCCGGTGATTCTCACGGTCCCCGACACGCAGGGCCGCTACTACCTGATGCCGATGCTCGATTTGTGGTCGAACGTGTTCGCGGTTCCCGGCAAGCGGACTAGCGGGACCGGAGCGGGGGACTTCGCCATGGTCCCGCCCGGCTGGAGCGGCGCGCTGCCCGTCAACGTCGAGCGCATTCAGGCGCCGACGCCCCATGTCTGGATCATCGGGCGGACGCAAACCAACGGCCCCGCCGATTATGACGCGGTTCACAAGATCCAAGCCGGCTATCGGCTGACGAGGCTCTCCGACTGGGGCAAGCCGCCGGTCGCCCCAACGCCGACGATAGACCCGACGGTCGACATGAAGACGCCGCCGAAGGTGCAGGTCGATTCGATGGCCGCCGGCGACTATTTCCACTACGCCGCAGAATTGTTGAAGGTGAACCCGCCTCAGGCGACCGACTGGTCGCAACTCAAGCGCCTCGAGCGGATCGGCATCGCGCCCGGCAAGCCGTGGACGATCGCGTCGCTCCCGCCCGAGATCGCCGCCGCTGTAGAGCAAGGCCGTCTCGACGCCCTCAAAACCATGTCCGAGCAGATGGCCGGGGTCGCCCCGATCGTCAACGGCTGGCAGATGAATACGACCACCATGGGCGTCTACGGAAACAGCTACTTCAAGCGCGCGATCGTCGCGCAGCTTGGCCTCGGCGCGAACCAGCCCGAGGATGCGATTTATCCGCTGAATGTCGCCGACGCCGACGGCAAACCGGTGACCGCCGACAATCGCTACGTCATGCATTTCGACAAGGCGGAGATCCCGCCCGTCGACGCCTTCTGGTCGCTGACGATGTATGACGCCGAGGGTTTCCAGGTCGCGAACCCGATCGACCGCTTCGCCATCGGCGACCGCGACGCGCTCCAATACAACGCCGACGGCTCGCTCGAGCTCTTCATCCAGCACGACGATCCCGGCCCGGACAAGCGGTCCAACTGGCTGCCCGGGCCGGCGAGCGGCGTTCTCGGGCTAACCATGCGGCTCTATGCGCCCAAGCCCGAAGCGCTCGATGGCCGCTGGAACCCGCCGCCGGTGAGGAAGCTCTAACGGCGCGATCGCTGCTCGGGCCGGAAGGGCCGCGCCGGATCTTCTCGCGCGGGCTTCGACGAAGAGCGCCGCCGTCAGACTTGCGTTCCGCCGATCCGCGACCGCGCGACGCCGAACTGACGACCTCCGTCGGCCGCGCTTGCTTCCGTGGGGGCGTCGGTCTGGAACGCGTTCCGGAACCCGCTTATGCTCGAAGGATTCGCCGAATCCGCGGTCGTCGCCAGGCCTCGGCGCAAGTCGACGATTCGCAAGGCCTCGGTCGTCCTATCTTCGTCGCCGAAGAGTGCTGGGTTCGCTCAACGCGCTGTTCACAAACCCAAAGGAGCTCCCTATGCGCGCGCTGGTCCTCGAAAAAGAACGGAGCTTGACGCTTCGCGACATCGACCTGCCGATGAAACTCGGCCCGAAAGACGTCAAGATCGCCGTCGACACGGTCGGCATCTGCGGCAGCGACGTGCACTACTACACCCACGGCCGGATCGGCTCGTTCATCGTCAAGTCGCCGATGGTGCTCGGCCACGAGGCGGCCGGCACGATCGTCGAAGTCGGCGCCGAGGTGAAGCGCCTGAAGGTTGGCGATCGCGTCTGCATGGAGCCCGGCGTGCCGGACATGGCCTCGCGCGCCTCGCGCATGGGACTCTACAACGTCGATCCCAACGTGACCTTCTGGGCCACGCCGCCCGTCCACGGCTGCCTCACCGCGCATGTGATCCATCCCGCGGCCTTCACTTACAAGCTGCCGGACACCGTCAGCTTCGCGGAAGGGGCGCTGGTCGAGCCGTTCGCGATCGGCATGCAGGCCGCCGCCAAGGCCAAAATCACGCCGGGCGACGTCGCGGTGGTGGTCGGCTCGGGCACGATCGGAATCATGACGGCGCTGGCCGCGCTTGCCGGCGGCTGCGCCCGCGTCATCGTCGCCGACCTCGTGCCGGAGAAGCTCGAGATCGTCGGCCGCTATCCCGGCGTGACGACGATCAACAGCAAGACGCAGAATCTCGCGGACGAAGTGGCGAAGCTGACCGACGACTGGGGCGCGGATATCGTGTTCGAAGCGAGCGGAAGCGCCAAGGCGTTCGTAGGGCTGTTCGACCTGGTGAGGCCAGGCGGCGCCGTGGTGCTGATTGGCATGCCGGTCGATCCCGTGCCGTTCGACGTGGTCGCCGCACAGGTCAAAGAGGCGCGGATCGAGACGATTTTCCGCTACGCCAATGTGCACCCGCGGGCGATCGAACTCATCGCCTCTGGCAAGGTGGATCTCAAACCGCTGATTTCGGGGACGTTCCCGTTCGAAGACAGCATCGCGGCGGTGGAGCGGGCCGCGGCCGGCCGGCCGGGAGACGTCAAACTGCAGATCAAGATGCCTGCTGGCTGAGAGCGGTCCTGGCGAGGCCGCTGGAGGGCGCGCGCCCACAGCCCGTCGGCGGAGGCATCACCCGTCGGCGGAGGGCGTCCTATGCGGGCGGCGAGCCGCCGCCCCTCCGACCTTACTTCTGCATGTGCAGGTCCATCAGGGTCGCCGGCATCGCCATGTTGGCGCTGAGGTGGAACATGATCCACACCGACCCGGCGATGACGAGGCCGACGATCAGGCCGCCAAAGGCGAGCGCCAGGACGTTATTGGTGTTGTCCGCGCCGGTGGTGATGTGGAGGAAGAAGACGAGGTGGACGCCCATCTGGGCGACCGCGAGCGCCGCGAGCCCCATCAGCACGCCGGGGCCGTAGAGGAAGACGGTGCCGCTCGCGACCCAGAACGAGGCGACGGTCAGGAACGCCGCGATGACGAGGCCGATCACGTAGTTGCGCACCGACTCCGCGACGGAATGCTCGCCGAAGTCGCCGCCTTCGCCGGGCGCGGCGTCCTGGATGTGGTGGCGCTCGCTCATCGGAAAGTCCCCAGTAGGTAGACGTTGGTGAAAATTCCGACCCAGATGATGTCGAGCGCGTGCCAGAACAGCGCGAAACAGGTGGTCCGGCGCATGATGGACGGGCGGAATCCCTTGGTGAAAATCTGAGCCATCATCGTGCCGAGCCACAGGAGGCCGATGGTGACATGGACGCCGTGGCAGCCGACCAGGGCGAAGAACGCCGAGAGGAACGCGCTGCGGTCCGGGCCGTTGCCCTCGGCGATCAGCTTGGCGAATTCGTTGAGCTCGAGCCCGAGGAAGCCAAGCCCGAGGAGGCCGGTCAGCACGAAGCCGACCTGGGTCCACAACATGTTCCTGACGTTGGCGGCGATGATCGCGAGACCGCAGACGAAGCTCGACAGCAGGAGAAATGCCGTCTCGAACGCGACCGTCTTCAGGTTGAACAGCTCCAGCGGCCCCGGCCCGCCCGCGGTCGAGCGCGACAACACCGCGTAAGCCGCATAGAAGCCCGAGAACATCACGAAGTCGCTGAGCAGGAACACCCAGAAGCCGTAGGCGGTGACGATGCGCTTGGGGGCCGGGCCGCCGTCGGACGGCGCCGAGCGGTCGTCGCGGACCGATTCATCCTTCTCTTCGATGACCTTGACGAGCCGGATGCCCGGCTCGCGCCCCTCGACCAGATCGACCCGCGCCTCGCGCCGGCGCGCGTCGATCCGGGCGACCTCGTCGGCCGGCACCTCGTATTCGTCGTGGTCGCGCCAGGCGAAGACGACGAAGGTCGCGAAAGCGCCGGCGACGCCGACCGCCGCCATCCACCAGATGTGCCAGATCAGCGCGAAGCCGGTGACGACCGCGAAGAAGGCGACGACGAAGCCGGTCGGACTGTTGACCGGCATCTCGATCGCTTCGTACTTCGGCAAGGGCGTGAGCTGCGCGAGCGCGATCGCCCGCTGCTTGATGCCCCAGTAGGCCTCTTCCCCCGTGACGTTGGGCAGGGCGGCGAAATTGAAGGCCGGCGGCGGCGAGGCGGTGATCCACTCGAGCGTGCGCCCATCCCACGGGTCGCCGACGCGGTCGCGCAGGGCGCTCCGCTCGCGGACGCTGACGGCGATCTGCAGGATCTGGCAGACGATGCCGCACAGCACCAGCACCGCGCCGAAAGCCGAGATCAGCAGCCACGGGCGCCATTCCGCGACGTCGTAGTGCTGCATGCGCCGCGTCATGCCTTCGAGCCCGACCACATAGAGAGGCATGAAGGTGACGTAGAAGCCCACGACCCAGAACCAGAAAGCCGCCGTGCCGAAACGCTTCTCCAGCCGGAAGCCGAACGCCTTCGGGAACCAGTAGGTGTAGCCCGCGAACACGCCGAACAGCACGCCGCCGATGATGACGTTGTGGAAATGGGCGATCAGGAACAGCGAATTGTGCAGCACGAAATCGGCCGGCGGAACCGCCAGCAGAACGCCGGTCATGCCGCCGAGCACGAAGGTGACCATGAAGGCGATCGCCCACAGCATCGGCGGCTCGAAGCGCACCCGGCCGCCCCACATGGTGAAGAGCCAGTTGAAGATCTTCACGCCCGTCGGAATGGCGATGATCATCGAGAGAATGCCGAACACGCCGTTGACGTCCGCGCCGGCGCCCATGGTGAAGAAGTGATGCAGCCAGACCATGAAGGACAGGACGCAGATCGCGAGCGTCGCCATGACCATCGACCGGTAGCCGAACAGGGGCTTGCCTGAGAAGGTCGAGACCACCTCCGAGAACACGCCGAAGGCCGGCAGGATCAGGATGTAGACCTCCGGATGCCCCCACGCCCAGAACAGGTTCACGTACATCATGGCGTTGCCGCCCATGTCGGTCGTGAAGAAGTGGAACCCGAGGTAGCGGTCGAGCAGCAGCATGATGAAGGTCGCGGTCAGAACGGGGAAGGCCGCGACGATCAGCAGGTTCGAGGCGAGCGCGGTCCAGCAGAAGATCGGCATGCGCATGTAGGTCATGCCGGGCGCGCGCAGCTTCAAAATGGTGGTGACGAAATTGACGCCGGTGAGCAGGGTTCCGATGCCGGATATCTGAAGCGCCCAGAGATAGTAGTCGACGCCGACGCCGGGCGAGAAGGCAAGCTCGGACAGCGGCGGATAGCCCATCCATCCGGCCTGGGAGAATTCGCCGATGAACAGCGAAAGATTGACCAGCAGGACGCCCGAGGCGGTCAGCCAGAAGCTCACCGAGTTCAAGGTCGGGAAGGCGACGTCGCGCACGCCGAGCTGCAGCGGAATGACGAAGTTCATCAGGCCGATCACGAACGGCATCGCCACGAAGAAGATCATGATCGTGCCGTGGGCGGAGAAAATCTGGTCGTAATGCTCGGGGACCAGGAACCCGCCGGAATGGAAGGCGAACGCCTGCTGCATCCGCATCATGATGGCGTCGGCGAAGCCGCGAACGAGCATGACCAGCGCCAAAAAGCAGTACATGACGCCGATGCGCTTGTGGTCGACCGAGGTGATCCACTCACTCCACAGATAGGGCCACCAGCCCTTGATCGTGACCAGCGCGAGCACCGCGAGGATCACGATAATCACCACGATCGAGGTGACGAGCGGGATCGGCTGATCGAACGGGATCGCCGCCCAGGTCAGTTTGCCGAGCATCAGGTTCCCCCGCAGATCGCCGGCGCGAGGCCGGTCGCCTCGGTCGTGGGTCGGATCGACGCGGACGGCTGCGGCGCCGACCCGTTGACGATGGATTGGAAAAGCCCCGGGTCGAACGCGCGATAGGCGGAGGGGCTGACGTTCATGCTGGGCTTCACCAGGTCGGCGTAGCGGGCGTGGTCCATGTCCGCGCCCGACGCCTTGGCGTCGGCGACCCACTTGGCGAAGCCGTCCGGCGGGACCGCCTTCACTTCGAAGCGCATGCCTGGAAAACCCTCGCCGCTAAAGTTGGCCGAGAACCCGTCAAAGGTCCCTTCCTGGTCCGCCTGCAGCCAGAGCTGCGTCGCCATTCCCGCCATCGCGTAGATCTGGCTGCCGAGGCGGGGCACGAAGAAGCTGTTCATCACGCCGCTGGACGTAATGGTGAAGTGGATCGGAGCGCCGACCGGAACCGTCAGCAGATTGACGCTCGCCACGCCTTCGTTCGGGTAGAGAAACAACCACTTCCAATCGAGCGCGACCACCTGGACCTCGACGGGCTTCGTCTGGCTGACGAGGGGCTTGTAGGGGTCGAGCTCGTGCGATCCGAACCAGGCGACGCCGCCGAGCACCACCACGACGAGCGTGGGAATCGCCCAGACGATCAGCTCGAGATGACCGGAGAACTCCCACTCCGGCCAATAGAAGGCGCGCGGGTTGGAGGCGCGGAACCAGAAGGCGAAGCCCGCGATCATGACCATGACGGGCAGCACGATCGCCAGCATGATCGCGAGCGAATCGATCAGAATGAGCTTTTGCGCGGCGCCGACCGGCCCGGCCGGATCGAGCACCCCACTGCACCCGCCGAGCGGCGCGACGGCCAGGGCGACCGCGAAAAGGCGCCAGCGACACAGCGTTTCCGCCGCAGCGGCCTTCGAAACCTTGTCGCCAAAACGCTCGAAGACCCGTCGAAACATTGTGGGCCGCTCCCCGTTGCTAGCGGTCTGAAGACTATCCTGCCGTCGATGGCGATTTCGGATTGGGCGCGGCCAAAGGGAAAATGCGCCGGCGCCGTGGAGACTTGATGCGATCAATGTGACCGAGTTGCGGCGAACGGCGCCGAGTTCTGCGGCCATACGGTTACCTCTGGCAGGAAACGCCGCCCATTGCTATGGGCACAGGCAAGACTCGCAAATGGAGGGTGCAATGAGAATTTCCGGGGCGGCGGCGATCGTGACAGGCGGCGGATCGGGTCTTGGCCGGGCGACGGCCGAGGCGCTGGCGGCCAGAGGCGCCAAGGTGGCGGTCGCCGATCTCAATTCCGCCGCGGCCGAGGCGGTCGCCAAGGCGATCGGCGGCCTCGCGGTCCTGTGCGACGTCGCCAGCGACGCGTCCGCAACGGAGGCGGTCGCTAAGGCGGAAGCGGCGCATGGGCCCGCGCGGATCCTTGTCAACTGCGCCGGCATCGGCAGTCCCGTCCGCATCGTCGGCAAGGACGGGGCGCCGACTGCGCTCGGCGACTTCGAAAAGGTCATCCGGGTCAATCTGATCGGCACCTTCAACATGATCCGGCTCGCCGCCGCCGGGATGGCGAGGCTCGACGCCATCGAGGGCGAGCGCGGCGTGATCGTCTCGACCGCTTCGGTCGCCGCCTTCGAGGGGCAGGTCGGGCAGTCGGCCTATTCGGCCTCGAAGGGCGGCGTCGCGGCGATGACCCTGCCGATCGCGCGCGAACTGGCGCGCAACGGCGTCAGAGTGAACACCATCGCCCCCGGCATCTTCATGACGCCGATGCTGGCGGGCTTGCGCGAGGACTTCCAGCAGTCGCTCGGCGCCTCGGTGCCCTTCCCGTCGCGGCTCGGCGCCCCGGAGGAATACGCGGCGCTTGCGGTCCATATCGTCGAGAACGGCTACATCAACGGCGAAACGATCCGCATCGACGGCGCGCTGCGCATGGCGCCAAGGTAGGCAAACACTGTCGGGCGCGGTTCCATAGTGCCTTCGCGAGACAGGCGTCCCTATGAGCGCCCTTGGACCGCGCAGGCGACGTCCCCGACGCCGCCCTGCAAAGGGCGCCCGGAACACAAAAGGGAGAACGCGGCATGGCAGACAGATCCGGGAGGCTCGAGGGCAAGGTGGCGCTGATCACCGGCGCGGCCTCGGGCATAGGCCGCGCCACCGCGGCGCTGTTCCACGCCGAGGGCGCGAAGGTCGCGGCGACCGACCGCAACGAGGCCGGCCTCGCCGGGCTCGAGGGCGTCGCGGATCTCATCCTCACCCAGGACGTGACCGACGAAGCGCGCTGGCGCGAGGTGGTCGACAGCGTCGTCGCCGCCTTCGGCCGGCTCGACATTCTGGTCAACAGCGCGGGCGTCGCGCGCCTCGGCAGCATCGAGACCGCGAGCCTTGACGACTTGCGGTTCATGAACGCGATCAATGTCGAAGGCACGTTCCTCGGCTGCCGTGAGGCCGTGCGCGTGATGAAGGACAAGGGCGGCGGCTCGATCGTCAATCTCTCCTCGGTCGCGGGCGTCATCGGCGACGCCGCGTCGTTGGGTTATTGCGCCAGCAAGGGCGCGGTCAGGATGCTGACCAAATCTGCGGCCCTGCATTGCGCACGCGCCGGCTACAAGATTCGGCTGAATTCCGTCCATCCCTCGTTCGCCGAAACGCCGATGGTTCTCGAGGGCATCGCCCGTGCGAGCAATCCCGAGCGGGTGCGGGCGGGCCTCGAACGCGCCGCGCCCATGGGCCGCCTCGGCAAGCCCGAGGAGGTCGCCGCCACCATCCTCTTCCTCGCAAGCGACGAGTCGTCCTTCACCACCGGCGTCGAACTGATGGTCGACGGCGGGCTCACCGCTCAGTAGCAAGGGAACCCGTCCCATGCGCGTGCAAGTCTGCATCATTGGCGGCGGGCCCTCGGGGCTTCTGCTGTCGCAGCTCCTCCACCTCAAGGGCGTCGACACGATCGTGCTCGAGCGGCAGAGTCGCGAGTACGTCCTTGGCCGCATTCGGGCCGGCGTCCTCGAACACGGCTTCGCCGACCTGATGCGCGAGGCCCAGTGCGGCGAGCGCATGGACCAGGAAGGCGAGATCCATCACGGCTTCTTCATCGCGCACGACGGGCGGCTCGACCGCGTCGATCTCGCGAAATATTCGGGCGGCAACTCCGTCGTCGTCTACGGCCAGACGGAGGTGACGCGCGACCTCTACGCCGCCCGCGACCGCGCCGGCGGCAAGGTCGTTCATAACGCCGAGGACGTCGCCCCGCACGACGTCAATTCGGACGCGCCCTACGTCACCTATCGGGCCGGCGACGACATCATCCGCATCGACTGCGACTATGTGGTCGGCGCCGACGGCTTTCATGGCGTGAGCCGCAAGTCGATCCCTAAGGGCGTGCTGAAGGAATACGAGCGGATCTATCCGTTCGGCTGGCTCGGGGTGCTGTCGCGGACGAAGCCGGTGTCGCCGGAGCTGATCTACTGCAAGCACGAGCGCGGCTTCGCGCTCTGCTCGCTGCGTTCGCAAGTGCTCAGTCGTTACTATCTCCAGGTCCCGCTGACGGACCGGGCGGAGGACTGGTCCGACGAGGATTTCTGGACCGAGCTCAAGCGGCGGCTGCCGGAGACGACGGCGCGCGCGCTGATCACCGGGCCGTCGATCGAAAAGAGCATTGCGCCGTTGCGTAGCTTCGTCGCCGAGCCGATGCGCTACGGCCGGCTGTTCCTTGCCGGCGACGCCGCCCACATCGTGCCGCCGACCGGCGCGCGCGGCCTCAACAGCGCGGCTTCGGACATCTACTATCTCTACCACGCGCTCCTCGATCATTACCAAAGGGGTGACGACGCGGGCCTCGACGCCTATTCCGGAAAAGCGCTCGCGCGGGTCTGGAAGGCGCAGCGCTTCTCCTGGTGGCTGACGATGCTGTTGCACCGGTTCCCTGAGCATTCGCCTTACGAGAACCGGCTCCAGGCGACCGAGCTCGAATACCTGTTCTCCTCCGAACAGGCGCTCGGGTCGCTCGCGGAAAACTACGTCGGCCTGCCGTTCTGAGCGAGCGCGGGCCGAATTGGGTAAGATCGGCGAGACAGCGCCCTCCCGCCGCCTTGTGGTGGCGGCGCTCCCGCGCCGAAGCTCATCTTTGATAGGAGCGACCGTGGTCCGACTGAACGTCATCTACACGCGAACCGGCGATGCGGGCGAGAGCGGGCTTGGCGACGGAACGCGCCGGCCGAAGACCGACGCGCGCTTCGTCGCCATGGGCGATGTCGATGAAACCAACTGCGCGGTCGGACTCGCGCGGCTGCACACCGCAGGCGCGTCCGATCCGGCGCTGGCGGAAATCGAGGCGACGCTCAAGCGCGTGCAGAACGATCTCTTCGATCTCGGCGCCGATCTCTGCGTCCCGCCTGCCGCAGGAGAGGCGCCGGGCGCTGCGCTCCGCGTGGCCGCGTCGCAGGTCGAGGCGGTCGAGCGCGCCATCGACGCGCTGAACGAAAGGCTCGAGCCTTTGCGGTCTTTCATCCTGCCCGGCGGGACGCCGGCCTCGGCGGCCTTGCATAACGCGCGCGCCGTCTGCCGGCGGGCCGAGCGCAGCGTCGTTGCGCTCGGCGACATCGACGGCGAGGAGGTCGGCCCCGCCGCGCTCGCCTACATCAACCGGCTGTCGGACTACTTGTTTGTCGCCGCGCGCGCCGCCAACGCTTTCGGCAAGGAAGACGTGCTTTGGGCGCCCGGCGCCAACCAATCGTGACTTCGATGAGCGAGGGCGATCTCACCCGCGCCATCGGCGTGATCAGCGGCACGTCGATGGATGGGATCGATGTGGCCTTGATCCGCAGCGACGGCGAAGCCTGCGTCGAGACCGGCCCGGCCGCGACATTTCCCTATCCCGAAGCGGTCTCGCGACGGCTGCGCACGGTCGTAGCCGACCCGCTTGAGGCCGAAGGGCCGCAGACCGAACTCGAAAAGGACGTGACGGACGCCCATGTCGCGGCCGTCGAAGCGTTCCTCGAGCGCTTCGCCGTCGCGCGCGAAACCGTCGCGCTGGTCGGGCTGCACGGCCAGACCATTCTGCACCGGCCAGCCGCCCGCCTCACCCGGCAGCTTTGCGACGGGGCGCGCGCTGCGGCAGCGCTCGGGATCGACGTCGTTAACGACTTCCGCTCGGCCGACGTCGCGGCCGGCGGCGAAGGGGCGCCGCTCGCGCCCGTCTATCATGCGGCCATGACCGCTGGGCTCGAGCGGCCGCTGATGGTCCTCAACTGGGGCGGCGTCGGCAACGTCACCTGGCTCGGACCGGCAAACGAGATCGTCGCCTTCGATACCGGTCCGGCCAACGCGCTGATCGACGATTTCCTGGCTCAGCGCCGGGGGGTCGCGTTCGACGCCGACGGTCGGCTCGCGGCGACCGGACGAGTCGACGAGAGGGCGCTCGCCGCGCTGATGCGCGATCCCTATTTCGACCGGCCGCCGCCAAAATCGCTCGATCGCAACCATTTCTCGGCTGCGGCCGTCGCCGTCGCGGCCTTGAGCGACGCAGACGGCGCGGCGACGCTCGCCGCTTTCACCGTCGAGGCGACGGCCGCCGCGCTTCGGCAAATCTCAGAGGCGCCGAAGCGCTGGCTGGTCGGAGGCGGGGGGCGCCGCAATCCTGTTCTGATGCAAAGCCTCGCCGAGCGGCTTCATGCGTCGATCGAACCGGTCGAGGCGATCGGCTTCGACGGCGACGGGATCGAGGCGCAGTGCTTCGCCTATCTCGCCATACGCGCGCGGCGCGGCCTGCCGCTGAGCTTTCCCACCACCACCGGCGTCCCGCGGCCGATGACCGGCGGCGCCTTCTGGCCATCGCCGGATCTTTAGCCGCGATCGCCGATCGCCCCGATGCGGATCCAGAGGGCGTCCGAGGGCGCGCTCCTCTATCCACGGCATAGACGGCGCATCCATCGCGCCCAAACGAAAAAGGCCCCGCCGCGCGGGGCCCGTTCCGTTATGTTGAGACGTCGCTTACTGGCAGACGTTGACCGGGCCGTTGCCGATCCAGGCGCCGTTGGGCGCATAGAGCGGGCGAACCTGAACGCAGCCGTTCGGGTATCCGCCATAATAACCGCCGTAATACCCGCCAGCGCCAAGCGCAATCGCGCCGGCGGTCAGCGCGCCGACGGCGACCGCCGGTCCCCACCATCCGTTGTTCCAGTAGCCGTTGCGCCAGTAGCCGTTGTGCCACACGCCGCCGCCATGCCAGCCGCCGCCCCAACCGCCGCCGTGCCAGCCGCCGCCGCGCCAACCCCCGCCGCCGCCATGCCAACCCCCGCCGCCGCCATGCCAACCGCCGCCGCCGCCATGCCACTGGGCCGCAGCGGGTTCGGTCGTCGCGATCAGCGACGCGCCGAGCGCAAGCGCCGCAACGCTAGCGATGATCGCCTTTGAAACCGTGTTCCGCATTTTACCCTCCGATCGCCGGCCCAACGAGCGCGGCTCGACGAAACCTTGCGCCTCAGGCTCCAATTCCCCTCGACGCTTCATGACCACACTGTCTCAGGAATTGGCAACCAATATGCCCGAAAAGCGGCGAACTGGCGCCTCAGCCCGACTTCATATTTCGTAACAAAGCTTAATACATGCTTCGATGAATAGACCTTCAGGTATAGCTGATGAATGAACATTCATAATGCTTCGGTCATGTTTCCCTCAACGTCAAAAATTCGACATGTTCACCCGGCGCCGCCGCTCGGGTCGCGCCGCCGTCCGTCGCCGGGCGGCGGCTAAGTCCTGGACGCCTTACTGGCACACGTTTACCCAGTGACGGCCGAGGTAAACGCCATGGCCGCCGGGCTGCGACCAGACTCTGCGGTTGACCCAACACCCAGGCGAACCCTGGTCGGCGTAGGAGTCGCCCGCGACAACAACCGGCGCAGCCGCAACGCCCCAGCCCCACCAGGGCGCGCCCCAGCCGGCGTAGCCCCAGCCCGGACCCCAATATCCGCCGCCCCAGCCCCCGCCCCAACCGCCGCCCCAGCCGCCGCGCCAATATCCGCCGCCCCAGCCCGGGCCGCGCCAGCCGCCGCCCCAGCCGCCTCCACGCCAACCGCCGCCCCAGCCGCCTCCACGCCAGCCGCCGCCGCCCCAGCCGCCGCCATGCCAGCCCCCGCCCCCCCAACCGCCGCCATGCCATGCGCCAGCTTCAGCCGGCGTCGCCGCCGTCACCGCGACAAGACCGATCGCGGCGAACCCCGCCGCCATCGCTTTCAAAAGGAATGTCCGCATCGAAACCTCCGCGCCATGCGCCAAGCGAGCGAGCCTGCAGGTCGCCTGGCGTGTCCGCCCCTTTACTTTGCAGATATGGCTCAATCCGCAGGAATTCTAGGCAGATCCCTTCGCCCCTCGCAAGAAATTGATGATCCCGGAGAAATCGTCGCCGCCATGTCCCGCCGAGACGAAAAGCGCGTAAAGCTGCGCCGCTTCTCCGGAGAGCGGAATGGCGACGCCGGCGCTGGACGCGGCCTCCTGCGCAAGCCTCATATCCTTCAACATCAGGCTCGCGGCGAAGCCCGGCTTGTAGTCGCGGTTGGCGGGCGAGGTCGGAACCGGGCCGGGGACCGGGCAATAGGTCGTCATCGACCAGGACTGGCCGGACGAAGTCGAGGCGACGTCGAAAAGCGCCTGGGCCGAGAGGCCAAGCTTTTCGGCAAGCGCGAAGGCCTCGCAGGTGGCGATCATGGTCGCGCCGAGGATCATGTTATTGCAGATTTTTGCGGCTTGTCCCGCGCCCGGGCCGCCGCAGTGGACGATGCGCTTGCCCATCGCCTCGAGGATCGGCTTCGCCTGGTCGAAGGCCGCCTGGGGGCCGCCGCACATGAACGTCAGCGTGCCCCCGGTCGCGCCGCCGACGCCTCCGGAGACCGGCGCATCGAGCGTCAGCATGCCGGCGGCCGCGCCCGCTTCGTGCGCTTTCCGCGCGCTGTCGACGTCGATCGTCGAACTGTCGATGATCAGCGCGCCCTTCGGCGCCGACGGCAGGAGGTCGGCCCAGGCGGCGAGCACGTGTCGCCCAGCGGGAAGCATGGTGACGATAACCTCCGCCCCGGCGACGGCCTCCCGCGCGCTGCCCATGATCGCGACGCCGGTCGCGGCGGCGGTCTGCTTCTGCGCTTCGATCAGGTCGTAGCCCGCGACCCAGTGACCCGCCTTGACCAGATTGGCCGCCATCGGGCCGCCCATGTTGCCGAGACCGAGAAATGCGATATTGGCCATGGTGCTCTCCGCTTTTTCCTTGCTTGTCTGGTTCGCCGGCAGGTCGACGAGCAATCGCGACGGCGCGACGAAATCGATTGCCGCGATTGGATTATCCGCTGCGTGCTCGCGCGAAAAGCCAAACGCTCACCGGTCCCGGTCCTCCCTTGCGGCCTCGATCGGGTCGCTGCGCGGACCCGGCGGCGTCATGTTCTGAAAGCGCAAAATCTGATAACACTGCCGGAATTCGGAGACAACGCGGGCGCGAAGGCCGTGGCCGCGACCACCCGTCGCGCCAGCCGGCCGTTATCGGCTTGATTTGCATCAACCCGTGCGCGTCCTGCGTCCCTAAGACGAAGGCGTGAAGACTTAAGGCGCGTTGGCCCCGCGAGGGCGACCCACGCGGGGATCAGGTTCTTGGCGGGCATGCGGCGGATTTTCCTGGGCGTGATTGTGGCGGCGCTCGTCCTTGGCGGCTTCGTTGCTTGGCATGATCAGGACATCCTCATCCCCTGGTCCCAGCGCGTCGTCGCGTCCTGGATTGGGGGCGGACCCGCCGCGCAATTCATTCTCGTCTCCGGCAACATCGAGGCGCACGAGAGCATTCTGAGCTTCAAGTCGGTGCAGTCCCGGATCGTCGAGCTGCCGTTCGACGAAGGCAAGACGGTCGCCGCAGGGACGGTTCTCGCCCGTGTCGACGACGCCGACTACAAACAAGCGGTCGTCATCGCCCAGGCCGGGCTCGACGAACGGATGCGCCAGCTCGACGTCGCCGAGCAGAGCGTGGTCGCGACGCGACGCACGATCGTCAGCGATCAGGCCGAAGTGTCGCTCCGACAGCTCGAATATGACCGCGCCCAGACGCTGCTCACCAAAGGCGCCGGCACGACGGACGCGCGCGACGTCGCCGAGACCGCGCTCGAACAGGCGCGCGCGGCGCTCGATCGCGACAATGCGCTTGAAGCCGTGGCCGACCGGAACGTCGCGCTCGCCAACGCCGCGATCGGGACGGCGCGGGCCAATCTGGATCTCGCAAAGATCACGCTTGGCTATACGACGCTGGTCGCGCCGTTCGACGGCGTCATTCTGGTCAGGCAGGCGGAACTCGGCGAGGTCATTGCGCCGGGCGCGGCGATCGTGACGCTCGCCGACATCAACCACGTGTGGCTGCGCGCCTATGTCAACGAGACCGACATCGCCAAGATCCGGCTCGGGCAGGCCGCGACCGTTACGACCGACTCCTTCCCCGGCAAAGACTATCCGGGGCGGATTTCGTTCATTTCCGAGCAGGCGGAATTCACGCCCAAAAGCGTCGAGACCCACGCCGAGAGGGTGACGCTCGTCTATCGCATCAAGATCGACATCGACAACCCGAGCCACGAGCTCGTGCCCGGCCTGCCCGCCGACGCCAGGATCGCCGTGAAGGCGCCCGGGCAGTCATGAACGGCGCGCCGCCGAGACCGGCGATTGAGGTCCGCGGGCTCGGCAAACGGTTCGGGCCGAGGGCCGCCGTCGAGGGCCTCAGCTTCTCGTGCCAACCTGGCGAAGTGTTCGGCTTCGTCGGCCCGGACGGGGCCGGCAAAACCACCATCATGCGCCTGCTCGCCGCGGTGATGTCGCCCGACGAAGGCTCGATCGAGATCGAAGGCGTCGATGCGGTCGCCGACGCCGAGCGCGTCCGCTCGCACGTCAGCTATATGCCGCAACGGTTCGGCCTTTACGAGGATTTGACCGTCGACGAGAACATCGCGTTCTTCGCCGACCTCTTCGGCATCCGCCGCAAGGAGCGCGACGAGCGCGCGGCCCGCCTTCTCGCCGCCTCCGGCATGGCGCCGTTCCGCAAGCGCCGGGCGGGCCAGCTCTCGGGAGGCATGAAGCAGAAGCTCGGCCTCACCTGCTCGCTGATCCACACGCCGAAGGTGCTGCTGCTGGACGAGCCGACCGCCGGCGTCGATCCGGTGTCGCGGCGGGACTTCTGGCGCATCCTCTATGGCCTGCGCGGGGAGGGCGTCGCGATCGTGGTCGCCACCTCGTACCTTGACGAGGCCGAGCGCTGCACCCGGCTCGGCCTCCTGCGCGAGGGGCGCATGCTGTATTGCGACACGCCGGCCGCGCTGAAGGCGCGAATGCCGGGCGAGATTCTCGCGGTCGTTTCGCCCGCGGCCCGCGCCGCGCGCGACGCGCTCGCCGTGCGCGAGGGGGTGAAAAGCGCGATCCTGCTCGGCGACAGCGTTCATGTCGTCGTCGATGACGCGGACAAGCGCCGGGGAGACCTCGAGGGCGCGCTGGCCGCGGCCGGCATTCCGGCGGACGAGATCGAGCGGATCGCGCCCACGATCGAGGATCTGTTCGTCTCGCTGCTGACGGAGACGGAGGCATGACCGGCGGGGACGGCGAGGTCCGCATCCGCGCGGAGCGGCTGACCAAGCGCTTCGGCGGTTTCGTCGCCGTCGACGCGGTGAGCTTCGAGGCGCGGCGCGGCGAGATCATCGGCTTTCTCGGCCCGAACGGCGCGGGCAAGTCGACCACGATCCGGATTCTCTGCGGCCTCTTGCGCCCGAGCGGCGGACGCGCGGAGGTTGCGGGCCTCGACGTCGCGCTGGAGCCTGAGAAGGTCCGCGAAGTCATCGGCTACATGTCGCAGAAATTCTCGCTCTACGACGACCTGTCGGTGCGGGAGAACTTGAGCTTCTTTGGCGGCGTGTATGGCGTGAAGGGCGCGCGGCTGACGGCGCGGCTCGCTTTCGCCGTCGACATGGCCGGGCTGAACGGCCGGGAAGAGGCGGTCGTCCACGACCTGTCCGGCGGCTGGAAGCAGCGTCTGGCGCTCGGCTGCGCGGTGCTGCACGAGCCGGCGATCCTGTTCCTCGACGAGCCGACCTCGGGGGTCGACCCCGCCTCGCGCCGGAGGTTCTGGGACCTGATCTACGCGCTCGCCGAGGGCGGCGTCACCGTCGTCATCACCACGCACTACATGGACGAAGCCGAATACTGCAATCGCATCGCGCTCATCAATGGCGGGCGTCTCGTCGCGCTCGGCAGCCCGTCGGAGCTCAAGCGCAGCGCGATCCGTGGGCAAATCCTGCTGGTCGAAGGCGATGACCCCGGCGCGATGCTCGAGGCGCTGGCGGATGCGCCGGGCGCGCGCGACGTCGCCCCGTTCGGCTCGTCGCTCCACATCGTCGTCGACGACGCCGCGCGCGACCGGCCGGCGATCGAACAGCGCCTCGCCGAGCGCAAGCTCCCCTGGTCGCGGATCGAGCCGATCAAGGCGACGCTCGAGGACGTGTTCGTGCAGCTCGTCAGCGAGGGCGGCGGCGGAAGGGCGGCGCGATGAACCTCCGCCGGATCCAAGCCGTCGCCAAGAAGGAGATCATCCAGATCCTGCGCGATCCCCGCAGCCTCATGGTCGTCCTCCTGATGCCGCTGATGCAGATGGCGCTGCTCGGCTACGGCGTGAATCTCGACATCAAGCACGTGCCGATCTGCGTGTTCGACCGCGAGGGCAGCCAGCAGAGCGAGACGCTGCTCAAGGCCTTCCAGGCCTCGCAGTATTTCCGGATCGTGGAGACGGAGCGCGCGTATCCGGATGTCGCGCGCGCGATCGACTCGGGCCGCTGCCGGATGGCGATCGTCGTGCCGCAGGATTTTTCGGAGACGCTCGCCTCCGCCAACGCCGCCTCGGTCCAGGCGATCCTCGACGCCACCGACGACAACACCGCCAACATCGCGCTCGGCTACGCTCAGGCGGTAATCGGCGCTTACTCCGGCAATGTTCAGCTCGAGCGAACCGAGACCATGGGCCAGCCCCCGCCGGTCGTCCCGACGGTCGCCCAGTACCGGGTCTGGTACAACGAGGACCTGGTCAGCCGGAACTACATCATGCCGGGCGTGGTCGCGCTGGTGATGGCGCTGGTCGGGGCGCAGCTCACCTCGTTGACCATTTCGCGCGAGTGGGAGCGCGGGACCATGGAGGTCCTGGTCTCGACCCCGGTCACCCGGATGGAGCTGATGCTGGGGAAGATTCTCCCCTATTTCGTCATCGGCCTGATCGACGCCGCGTTCTGCCTGATGATCGCGGTGTTCTGGTTCGAGGCCCCGTTCCGCGGCGCGGTCTCGACCCTGTTCTTCACCACCTCGCTTTTTCTCGTCGTCGTGCTGGGACTCGGCTACTTCATTTCGGCCAGCATTCGCAGCCAGGTCGGCGCGAGCCAGATCGCGTTGGTCGCGACGCTCCTGCCGACGACGCTGCTGTCCGGATTCGCCTTTCCCATCGAACAGATGCCGACGCCGATCCAGTGGCTCACCTATCTCGTCCCGGCGCGCTACTACTTTGCGATTCTGAAGTCGGTGTTCCTCAAGGGCAGCGGTCTTGGCGATCTCCTTGCGCCGGTCGGCCTGCTCGCGATCTACGCCGTCGTCATCGGGCTGCTCGCCGCCCGCGCTTTTCGCAAGACGCTGGACTGACGCGATGTGGGGCCGCGTCTTCAATCTGGTCCTGAAAGAGCTCCGCCAGCTCCGCCGCGACCGTCAGGCGAAGTTCCGCCTGCTGATCCCGACCCTCGTCCAGCTGTTCATCTTCGGCTACGCCGCGACCTTCGAGGTCTACCACGTGTCGACCGCGGTGCTCGATCTCGACCATAGCCAGGAAAGCCGGGACCTGATCACGCGCTTCGCGGCGAGCGGGCGGTTCCAGATCGTGCTGTCGGCGAAGAACGACGCCGAGATTCGCCAGGCGATCGACCGGGCCGACGCGGTCGTCGCGATCGTCATCCAGGCGGGTTTCGCCGAGGACCTGCGAAAAGGGCTCTCCGCACCGGCGCAGATCATCGTCGACGGCACCAATTCCAACACGGCGCTGATCGCGCTCTCCTATGTCGGGCAGATCGTGGCGGCCTATGCTGAGGAAACCGGACAGGATCTCTCGCGCCGCATGCATGCAGGGCAGCCTCCCCCGCCGACCGTGACGCTGGAGCCGCGGCCCTGGTACAACGTCGACTACAACAGCCGCTGGTTCTTCGTCCCCGGCGTCATCGCGACGCTGACCTTGATCATGATCGTCAACCTCACCTCGTTCGCCGTCGTGCGGGAGCGCGAGGTCGGCACGCTCGAGCAGATCATGGTCACGCCGATCCGGCCGCTCGAGTTCATTCTCGGCAAGACGATCCCCTACTTTCTGGTCGGGCTTGCCCTGACCTGCGTGATCGCGGGGGTGGGCATGTTCTGGTTCGAGGTCCCGTTTCGCGGCAATCCGTTCGTGCTCTTGCTCGGAACCTCGCTCTATCTCCTCTGCGTGCTGGGAATCGGCCTCCTGATCTCGACCGTCTGCAAAACCCAGCAGCAGGCTTTCGCCACCAATTTCTTCGTCATCAATCCGGCCTTCATTCTCTCTGGATTCAGCTTTCCGATCGCCAGCATGCCGGACGTCATGCAGTGGCTGTCGTACATCAATCCGATGACCTACTATCTGATCGTCATCCGCGGGACGTTCCTGAAGGGGGTCGGTCTCGACGTACTCTGGCCGCAAATGGGGGCGCTTGCTGTCCTTGGCGTCGCGCTTTTGGGGATCAGCGTTCTCCGGTTCCGCAAGTCGCTCGATTGAGGCGGCTTGCATTTCGGGGAAGGGCAGGGCAAGGGGCGGTCGCGTGTCCGGGAACGGGCGCCACTCTTTCGCCGTCCAGGCGCGGGCAGAGGGCAGGGCTATGGTTCGTTCAGTGAGAGGGTTTGGCGCGGCGCTGATCGCCCTGGCGCTCGTGTCCGCAGCGGACGCTCAGACGCCAATGACCGTCGACTCCGCGACCCCGACGCTGCACGCGCGGGCCCGGCATCACAAGCACCACGTCCGGCAGGCGCCCGAGGGCCGTCAGATCACGATCCACAAGAGCGGCAATCCGACGCCGTCCTGGCTGACGCTTGGAACCGAAGCTCCGGTTGGGACGGGCAACAATTACGTGCTCGACACGTTCGACCAGCCGACTCCAATCGAGGGCACCTTCGCCGGCTATCGCGGGCGCGAGCGTCTTCAATACGCCGAGCCCGGGCTGCCCCTGTTCCGGTTCTAATCGGAAGCCGGCGGGAACATCGCCTCGATCGCGACCTCGAAGCCGGGCCGGTCAAGCTTGGCCGAGCCCTCCGACAGCACGCGCGTCTCGATCGCTCCTGGCCCCGCTTGTGGTGATGACCACCCGCCGGTGGGGATCGAGAATGAGATAGTGCTCGACGCTCGCGAGCGAGAAATAGCCGCTGAGCTTGCGTCCGTGATCGACGGCCACGGTGCTAGGGGACAGGACTTCAACGACGACGATTGGGTCGGAAACGACGATCGTATCGCCCGATCTTGGCGGCCCGCGGACGACGGAGGCGTCGGGCTCGAACGCGGTTTGCGCGTCGATTTTTATCCCTAGGCCGTCCATGATCGCTTCGCAGGGCAGTCCGGCCTTGCGGAGACGGTCCTCTAGCGCATTGAAGGCTCGCGCCTTGGTTCGGGTATGAGCCAGTCGCTCCGGCGACATCATCACCGGGACCCCGTCAAACAATTCCCAACGGCCTTCGCGCCCTTCGGCCCAAAGCAGGAATTCGTCGGTCGTCAAACGCTTGAGCGCGGTGGCCGTGGCTTCTCATCGGACGGATAGCCAAACACGTCCGCACTATACGCGGCTTGCGCTTCGCAGCAAAAAGCGGCCGCAGATCGTTCCACGGCGCGCCTCTTGCGACCCTGACGCCCTGAGCGCCTCACCCCATCGTGGGGATCGAGAACTGCGCGCCGTCCTTGATGCCCGACGGCCAGCGCGCCGTCACGGTCTTGGTGCGCGTGTAGAAGCGGATCGAATCGGGACCGTGCTGGTTAAGGTCGCCGAAGCCCGAGCGCTTCCAGCCGCCGAAGGTGTAGTAGGCGACCGGCACCGGGATCGGCACATTGACGCCGATCATGCCGACCTTGACCTTGCTCGCGAAGTCGCGCGCCGCGTCGCCGTCGCGGGTGAAGATGGCGACGCCGTTGCCGTACTCGTGGTCGTTGCACAACGACAGCGCTTCCGAATAGTCGTGCGCGCGGACGACCGAGAGCACCGGCCCAAAGATCTCTTCCTTGTAAATGCGCATGTCCTTGGTGACGTGGTCGAACAGACATCCGCCCATGTAGAAGCCGTTTTCGTAGCCCTGCATGGTGAAGCCGCGCCCGTCGACGACCAGCTTCGCGCCTTCCTTCACGCCGATGTCGACGTAGCCCTTGATCTTCTCGAGCGCCGCAGCGGTGACGACCGGGCCGAAATCGGCGCCGGCGTCGGTCGACGGGCCGATCTTCAAGGCTTCGACGCGCGGGATCAGCCGCCTGACGAGTTCGTCCGCCGTCTTCTGGCCGACCGGCACCGCGACCGAGATCGCCATGCAGCGCTCGCCGGCCGATCCGTAGCCGGCGCCGATGAGGGCGTCGACCGTCTGGTCCATGTCGGCGTCGGGCATCACGACCATATGGTTCTTCGCGCCGCCGAAACACTGCACGCGCTTGCCGGCGGCGCATCCCCGCGAATAGATGTAGTGCGCGATCGGGGTCGAGCCGACGAAGCCGATCGCCTGGATGTCGGGATCGTCGAGGATGGCGTCGACCGCCTCCTTGTCGCCGTTGACGACATTGAGAATGCCGGGAGGTCCACCCGCCTCGACGAACAGTTCGCCGAGCTTCATCGGCACGCCGGGATCGCGCTCCGACGGCTTCAAAATGAAAGCGTTGCCGCAGGCGATGGCTGGGGCGAGCTTCCACAGGGGGATCATCGCCGGGAAATTGAACGGCGTGATGCCGGCGACGACGCCGAGCGGCTGGCGCAGAGAATAGATGTCGATCCCGGGGCCGGCTCCGTCGGTGTACTCGCCTTTCATCAGATGGGGTGCGCCGAGGGCGAACTCGACCACTTCGACGCCGCGCTGGATGTCGCCCTTGGCGTCGGCGATCGTCTTGCCGTGCTCGCGGGCGAGAATATCAGCGAGTTCGTCGTTGTCGCGCGCGATGAGATCGAGGAACTTCATCAGAACGCGAGCGCGGCGCTGCGGGTTGGTCGCGCCCCACGCGGGCTGCGCGGCGGCGGCGTTCTCGACCGCGGCGCGGACCTCGGCTTTGGAGGCGAGCGCGACGCGCCCGCGCACCGTGCCGTCCATCGGCTGGAAGACATCGGACGTGCGTCCCGACTTGCCCGCCACGGGCTTGCCGCCGACGAAATGCCCATACTCGATCATGTCTCTCTCCCTTGCGCGACTGCGTGGTTGGGGCTGTTATGCCCCAGGCTTTTGCGCACAACAATCTCCGAGATCGCGCAACGCCTGTGCGAAAAAGTGCTAAGTTCGATTGGAAGGCGCAGGTTGTCGGGCGGCGTCGCTGACGCCGTCCGCGGGCATCGACCCCGCTCTCCGGGGCGCATTCCTACGGAGCCAGTTTGGACTGGGACAACGTCAGGGTCTTTCTCGCGGTCGCTCGCGCCGGCCAATTCGTCGCGGCGGCCAAGCGCCTGCGCCTCGATCACGCCACCGTCAGCCGCCGGATCGCCGCGCTCGAGGCCGCGCTTGGCGCAAAACTCTACGACCGGCGCACCACCGGCGCAACGCTCACGGCGTCCGGCGAGCGCTTCCTCAGCGCGGCGGAGGAAATGGAGAGCGCCTTCCTGCACGCCCAGGGCGAGATTTCCGGCGTCGATCTCGAACTCGTCGGCGACGTCCGGATCGGCGCGCCGGACGGCTTTTCGACCTACTACTTGACCGAGGCGTTGCGCGATTTCGCCGAGCGCCACCCGGGCGTGCGGCTGCAACTGATGCCGCTGCCGCAATTGACGCCGCTCGCCCGGCGCGAGGTTGACGTGGTCATCGGCCTCGACAAGCCGGAGGAAGGTCGGTTCGTCGCCCGCAAGCTCACCGATTACGCGCTCGGCATCTACGCCAGTCTTTCCTATCTGGAACGTAATGGGGCGCCGGCAGACGTCGAGGCGTTGAAGGCGCGCCGGCTGATCGGCTACGTCGAGGAGCACGCCTTTTCGACCGCCCTCGATTATGTGCGCGACCTCTTTGGCGGTGCGCCGACGAGCTTCGAATGCGCGAGCACCGTGACGCAGCTCGAGGCGCTGCGCGCGGGCGTGGGCTTGTGCGTCGTGCATGACTTCATCGCCCGCCGTTTCGAAGACCTCGTGCGCGTACTGCCCCAGCGGCGCGCGATGCGCGCCTATTGGCTCGTCACCCACGAGGACACCCGCGGCCTCGGCCGCATTCGCGCGCTGACTGAGCATCTTGCGGAGAGCGTGGCGCGGGACCGGGACATGTTCCTGTAAGCCGCCGTCAGGGCCCGCTGGCCCGAATGTTGCTTCCCTGCGTTGTTCAAGAACAAACCCGACAATTTTCGATGGGGTCGCAATCCCAACTTGAGGGGGTGATGATGCGCGCGAAAATCCTTGATCTGCCGAACGGCCAACGAATTCGGTCGGAACGCATTCAAAACGTCAAAGTCTTTCCGGACCGCCCTTCGTCCTCCGGGCATGTCTACATGGAAATCTACGGCGCCGAGGGGATCATTTACAGCGGGGCGGTCGATCTGGAACGGATCGTCGCAGCCGAGTGCCTGCCGCTGCGGGCGTAAGCGCTGCGGTCGAAGTCCAACCGGAAACGAGAGGCCGAACAGCCGTCTCGCAGCTGGCGCGTCAGGGAAGTTTCGGAGGAGGGAGTCCGATCCGCTCTCGCCGCCGCTTCGCCCGCACTCACTGGCGTTTCATCAGCCGCTCCAGATAGTCCCGCTCCTCGGCCGGGCGGTTCGGGTCGGCGAGGCGGCGGCGGAGCTCCTCCATCACCCTGCGGGCGCGCTCGGACACGCTCCCCATCTCGCGCAGAGGCCCCTCGTCGCGGCCCCTGTCGCCCTCGCGCTGCCGCCCCAGCGGATCGTCGCCCAGCTGTTGGCCCGGCCTCGCGCGCCGCGCCTGATACCGGCCGTGACCGTTCCGCCCCTGGCCCTGGCCTTGACCCTGGCCGTTCATCTGTTGCTGCATCCCCTGAGCGCCCTCGCGCAAAGCCTGGAGCGCACGGCCTTGCGCGTCGACGGCGGCGCCCTTCTCCGACCGGCCCGGCCCAGGCTGGCGGCCCTGCGCTTCGCCTTCGCCCGGCTGGCCTTTCAAGTCGCCCTCGGCTTCCTTCATGTCGCCCTGCGCGTCGTCGAACCCCTTCTCGCCCTTCATCCCGAGGCTCTTCAGCATCCGCTGCATCCGGTCCAGCCGATCGCGCAGCTCCTGCTGACGGTCGCCGAGCTTTTGATCGTCGGCGTTCGCGCCGCTGTCCGACTGGGCGTCTTTGTTGTCGCCCTGATCGGTCTGAGGCTGCTGGTCGTTGTCGTCCGGGTCAGCTTGGCTCTGGTCATTCGGCAAAGCGCGCCTTTGACCTTGCCGGCGCTTCTGCTCCTGCTGGTCGCTCCGGAACGTATCGTCTCGCAACGCCTGCTGGTCGCGCAGGAGCTTGCCCAGTTCGTCAATCTGCTTCTGGAGCTCCCGCTCGGCCGGGCTCTCCTCGGCGTTTTCGGCGCTCTGCATGTTCTCTAGCATGTTCTGCATCTGGTCGAGCATCGCCTCGGCCTCTTCACGCGACCCGTTGCGCGCCGCCTGCTCGAGTTGGTCCATCATCTTGTCGAGGCTCTGGACCTGCTCATTCGAGTCCTGGGGACTCTGGTCCCCGTTGCGCTCGGCCTTTTCCGCCATTTCGGCCGCAAACCTCTGCGCCGCGTCGCGAAGGTTCTGTGTCAGCTTGCGGATCTCGTCGTCGCTCGCGCCGCGTTTCAGCGCCTCGCGCAAGGCCTGCTCGGCCGCCCGCAGGTCGCGCTGCGCCTGGGTGGAATCGCCCTCCTCGATCTGGAGCGCTATCGTCCATAGAAGCTGGGCGACATCGAGAAGGTCGGCGTCAGAGCGTGCGCCGCCCAGCGCGGTCCGCGCCTGCTTGAGACCGAGATAAACGCTGGCCGGGGTGCTGAAGAGCTCAGGCGCGACAACGAGGCCTGCGAGCCCCGCGTCGATGCGCTTGGGCGCATGGTCGGGGTCGAGGATAAGGTCGCGCCGCTCTTCGACCAGCGCCCGGGCGAGCGGGTTGCGGAACGGACGCTGCGGCAGGGTCACTTCGACCGGCGCGCTCTGTCCGGTCTTGCCCGAGAGGCTGGTTGCGCTGAGCGTCATCGTGACTTTGGCGCCGGCCCACGGGTGCTCCGAAAGGTCGATGGTGGCGTGCGCCTCGCCCGCGCCGTTGGGCCCGTTCGGGGTTTCGAGGCCGGCGTCGGGCGGCTGGGCGAGGCTGCGTGGCGCGGGCTTCGAAGGGTCGTGCGGCAGCGCGAACTGAGCGCGCGCGCCGGTCACGCCGTAGCGGTCCTCGATCTTGTAGGCGAGGCTCAGCGATCCGCTGAGATTGGCCTGCGGCTCCTCGGTCAGGGTGATGGTCGGCACGCCGGCTGGGATCACCGTGAAGGCGACATCGGCGGCCTTGCTTCCGCCGCGCCAGATCGTCGCCTTGCCGTCGCCATGGATCGTCCAGCGGTGCTCGACCGGCGCCTTCTCGGGCGCGGTCTTCGCCGCGTTCTCGACCGGCGCGATCGCGCCCTCGACCTTGGTCGCGACCACGCTCGGCTCGCCGCGCACGACCAGAACGGAATCCTCGAACGCAGTCAGCGTCTGAGGCGCGCCCGAGGCGACGTCGATCACCACCGGCGGCCGGCCCGCGTAGGGCGGAGGGTCGATCCACGCGTCGATCCGGCTCCCCGCCGCCGCGGGCGCGACGTCTGCGCCGCGCCAGTCGAAAGCCGCGGCGAGGCGGCCATAGAGCTCCGGGCCGGCCGCGACTGCGGCTGCAAAGGCCATCATCGCGACGCCGAACCGCAAGGCGTACGGGTCGCGCTCGACCATGCGCGGGGCAGGGCGCGCGACCCGCGTCGCCTCGATTGATTTGGAGAGTTGGGCCTGATGCGCCGCCCATAGTGCGCGGGCCATGGGGTCGTCGGCATTGGCGAGCGTGTCGGAAAGCGAGGTTGCGGGGCGGTGCGCGACGCCTGAGTCCCGGTCCAGGCGCGCAGCGATGTCCCGCGCGGCCGGCCAACGGAGCCTGAAGAGCGGCGCCAACGCAACGAGAAGGCCGAGCGCAAACAGAGCGACGCCGGCCATCCGCAAGACGCGCGGCGCAAACAGCCAGGCCCCGAGCCAGGACACCGCGAGAAACAGGATCGCGACGGCCAGCGCCGCGACCAAGGGGGGCCACGCCCCCTCGATCAGGAGCGCGCGGCCGGCCGCCTGCGACAGGCGCGTGAGTCTGTCCGCGCGGTCGCTGGAATGGGTGGGCTTCGTCTCGTCGTCCTTCGCCACGTCCGTCCCGATCGTTCAGCGAGAGGATGCAAGCCTCACGCCAACCAAGGCGGAAGTTTGTCGAGAGCGATCATCTCCTCGTAACTCGGCCGCGGGCGGATGACCGCATAGTCCGCTCCGCGCACCAGAACCTCCGGAACGAGCAGACGGGAGTTGTACGTTCCGGCCTGCACGGCGCCGTAGGCGCCCGCCGTCATCACCGCGATCAGATCGCCGGCGCTGACCTCGGCGACGTCGCGGTCCAGCGCGAGATAGTCCCCGCTCTCGCACACCGGGCCGACCACGTCGGCGCGAATCATGCGGGCGGCGCGCGGAGCCGGCGCCTGGACTGGCAAGATGTCGTGATGGGCGTCGTAGAGCGTCGGACGGATCAGGTCGTTCATCGCAGCATCCACGATGATAAAGTGTCTGCCCTCGCCCTTCTTGACGAAAATCACCGAGGCGACCAGCACGCCGGCGTTGCCGACGATGAGCCGTCCGGGCTCGAGGATCACCCGGCAGCCCAGCGCGCGGGTGTGTCGGGCGACGATGGCGGCGTAGGCTTCCGGAAAGGGCGGCGGGTTGTTGTCGACCCGGTAGGGGATGCCGAGGCCGCCGCCGAGGTCGACATGCTCGATCGCATGCCCGTCGCCGCGCAAAAGCTTCACGAAGTCGGCGAGCAAGGCGAAGGCGTCGTCGAACGGCGACAGATCCGTGATCTGCGAGCCGATGTGCATGTCGACGCCGTGCACAGCCAAGCCCGGAAGCGCTTGGGCGCGCGCAAACACCTCACGAGCGCGTGAGATCGGCACGCCAAACTTATTCTCCGACTTGCCTGTAGAAATCTTCGCATGGGTGTGGGCGTCGACGTCCGGGTTGACGCGGATGGCGATGGGAGCGACTGCGCCGCCGGCCACAGCGACGGCCGAGAGCGCCTCGAGCTCCGGCTCCGACTCCACGTTGAAGCAGAGGATCCGCTCGTCTAGGCCAAGCGTCATCTCGGCCTTCGTCTTGCCGACGCCTGAGAAGACGATGTTCTCGCCCGGAACGCCCGCTGCGCGGGCGCGCCTGAGTTCCCCTTCGCTGACCACGTCCATGCCGGCGCCAAGCTTTGCCAGCGTCTTCAGGACAGCCTGGTTGGAGTTCGCCTTCATTGCATAGGCGACAAGAGCGTCCTGGCCGGCGAAGGCCTCCTGAAACACCCGGAAATGCCGCTCGATGGTGGCGCTGGAATAGCAATAAAACGGCGTGCCGACCGCCCGGGCGATCTCGGGCAAGGACACATCCTCGGCGGCGAGGACGCCGTCGCGATAAGCGAAGTGACGCATGCCGTCCCTTATTTCAGCAGGAAGTCGAGAAAGAAAGGCCGATTGGGCGGCGTGATCGGCGGGATCTTCGGCTTCATCTGAGGGTTCAGCGTGTCAGCGCTGAGGTTGTTCGGCTTGGGCATCTCCGGCTTCGCTTGTGCTGTCGCGTCGGGCGGCGGTTCGAGCGGGCCGATGCGGCCGCACCCGGCCAGAGCGATTGCGGCGATGAGAGCGGCCGACAACGCGCCACGGATCAGAAAGGGCGAAGGCTGAACAAACAAGACGCGACTCCGAAGCGGAGGCGTCTATATACCGAACGGCGCGAGGACGCGAGCGCCACGACGTCCCCATGGCGTTCGGACTCCGCGTCTTGCCGGCGGGAGCGTGCAGTCCGACGCCCTCACGCCGTTCTCCGAGCGTCTTCGCTTAGCCGCCGCCAGAGTTGTCTACGCAATCCGATTTGTTGCAGTCGTTGTGGTTGCGCGTGATCGGGGAGGGGTTGGTCGCGTTCGTCCCGGGGACGGGCTGGCGCGAATCGGGATTGGGGGCGGCTGTTCCAAGCGCCGCGCCGCCTGGGGTGTTCGTGGCGCCCTTGGCCGCGCTTCCGCCCCCGTTTGCGGCGCCGGGTGCGGTGGAAACTTGACTGTAGCTCACGCTTACGCTGGCCGACGTCAGCGCCAAGGCGGCTGCAAGGCCCAATGCGATCGGATTGAACATCAGAAGACTCCGTTCTCGAACGCTCAAACCGGGCCACAGCCGTTCGTGTTCCCGAAAATCGCCGAGACGGCGCCGACCCCTTTCTTACGTTGACAATGTATAACGCGCGGGGCCATTGTGAATGAGCCCTGTCGCATCGGCGCGTTTCCCGTGCAGAGGGTCGGCTGGCTTGCTCGGGTTGTCCGTTTATCGTCGCGATCGGTCTTTTTTTCTGCGCCGGAGGCGCGCCTTTGAATGTTGTGAACGCGCGTGAGCGCCTGCACCGTACGTATGGTATCGCGCGAGCGACGCAACGGCGGACCGCTAAGCGTCCGAAGCCATTGGAGAAACCAAAAAAGACAGATCTCATCTCGTAGAAAGGCCGTCGAAACAAGCCAGCGGGCAGATTTTAGGCTCTCTGAGCGCCGGCGTCCCCGGTATGAGTTCGCCTGGAAACTCGTTCTTTCTTTGAGGACTCCTCAAGGCTATAAGCCCGAGCGGAGACCGACGGCAGATTTCGGGGCCCGCCACCGGATCTTCGATAAACCCCGTCGAGTGTCGAAACGGCAATGAAACAGATGCGCAGTAATCCATTGCCAGTCCAAGGGTCGCGATCGCAGGACCAGCACGACTTCGATATGCCCACCGCTCTGTGAACGGACCCGATGTCACAACACACTGGCTTACAAAAGACGGCGCGTTTGGCGGACATCTCCGGCCGGCTTCGAGCAGCATCCGGGGTGGGCGCAGATATCCTAAAACAATTGCGCACGCCGCTCCTGGTCCTAAGCCTGCTGGAGACCGGTTATCCGATCCTCCGCATTCTAGCCCTGACCCACTTGCTTCCCCTTCGCGAAGTCGGATTCGCGACGATCTTAGCCGCGTTTGTCGGGATTCTGGAGCTGTCCACCGACATCGCCGTGCACCGGTTCATCTACTCGGCGCCGAGAGACAAATCCGACGAGGCCATCGCGGCCGTGCACGCTTTGGCGATCACAAGAGGTTTTATTTTGAGCGTGGTGGGTTTTTGTGCCGCGCCCATTGTGGCGTCGGCGCTCTCGCTCGGCGCGGATTGGGGCAGTTTCGCCTGGCTCGCGCCGACCATGATCCTGCGCTCGTTCAACCATCTTGGTCCGAAGACTGCCGAACGGGATTTTCAATATGGGGCGCAAATCAAGTCGAGTTTCGCCGCGTTTGGTAGTGGACTTGTGGTCCTCACCGCGGTCGGCGCGCTGACCCATAGTCACGTTGCCGTCATTGCTTCGACTTACGCCATGGACCTGGCCAGTGTAATCGCAACGCGCGTCTGCGCCGGCACTCCCTATAGGTTCGATTTTCGTTCGCCTTTATTCATGCAGGCCGCCAAGTTCGCCTACCCGCTTATGTTTAATGGAATGGGGCTGGCGGTCTCAGTCCAAGCCGACCGGTTTCTGGTCGCCGGTCTTTTCGATCTCCAGATTGTTGCGGTTTATGCGATCGTCATTACGACGGCGGTCTATCCGGCGCAGGTCATTTCCCGTTTCTTCGCGACCACCATCGTGGCGCGGCTCTATCACGCCAATGAAAGCGTCAGCCGGTTGTTCCAGGAGATCAAACTGGCGACGAGCATGTCGGCGGTTACCGCGGCCTTTTATGGCGGGGGCGTCGCGTTCCTGACGAATATCGTCGCAACCACCGTCTTTGGCCAGAAATTTCATGTGTCGAGCTTGACGATGGTCATCCTTGGGCTCGCCGCCTACGTTCGGTTCATCCGGCAGGAGCCGTTCAGTTCGCTTATGCTCAATTTTGGAAGAACAAAGAGGCTGGCGGCTTCGAACTTTATCGTTTCAACGACCCTTATTTATCTGGTGGTGATCGCGCAGTTCAATCGCTCCATGGAGGCGATTGTCCTGACCCGCTTGATGGGAGAACTGACTGCGCTCATCTTCACAATATACATAGCGCGACAGGTTTCAGAGGGCGGGTCGCTGGTCTTCTCCCGATCGACGATTATCGGGGTCGGTTTCGTCGGCGCCGCCTGCCTTGCCGTGATGGGACTGCCCTGGCTCGGACACTCGATCGTCGCAACCTTGGCGGCGTGCGTCGTGTACACCTTGGCGATCGGCGCCTGGGCCGCGTGGGAACTACGGGCCGCGCGAACTCGTCGAGCCGTGTTCACGCCAAGCGCGGCCGGGGCCCGGCCCGAGGAGGAACCGCCGTCGACCGGCGTTGAACAAGCCGCGGCGCATCCTTCAGCTTCCGGCGGTCAATAACCTCAAGGACGTCGATGAGTTCGGGTCGATGGGCGGGACCCCTATAGGAATTGGTTTGCGGGCGGACTCGCCTCTCGCGTCTTTCCTTGTCGCGCGCCGGCAAGCATCTGCCAAAGCCGGAGGTATAGACGAGGTCTACTTTTCGCTTGCGCAGCCGAAGCCCTTGTTCCCCACGCTGTTCTCGCCGAGTCCTCAAGGATCAGCTGAACGTTTCTACAAAGAGGGGGTTGACGTCGTAAACGCAATGTGGTGTCGTCAACGCAACCGGGATTGTGATCAAACGATGTTATCGACCAAAGAACGCATTATTGCCGCTGCGACGCGTTTGCTCGATGAGGGCGGTCCGTCGGCGGTCACGTTAAGGGCGGTGGGCGACGCCGCGGGCATATCCCAATCCGCCCCCTACCGACATTTCGCCGACAAGCGCGCGCTCCTGGACGCGATGGTGCGACAGATCATTGAGCAGTTGAGCGCTGTCGTGGAGACGGCGCGGGCGGAGACGGCGTCGCCGGTCGTCGCGCTGAAGCACGTGGTCGCCGAATATTACCAATTCGCCCGCACCTTCCCCGTACGCTATCGCCTGCTGCTCGAGGAAAGCCGCAGCGACAGCGCGGTGGGCAGCGAGGCTCGGAAAGCTTTCGAGTCTGTCGTTGAGCTCGTTCATATCGCCCAGAAATCCGGCGACCTCAGAGAGGGAGATCCGGAGCAGATTGTGGCGCTAATCCTTGGGGCCGTTCACGGGATGGCCGACCTTGAGCAATTCGGTCTCGTTAAGGCCGCCGCCGCTTCCGAGCGCTCCCCGGCTTTGCCCGGTCTCCTGGTGGCGATGCTCGCGCGCGAGGTTCGCCCCGTTATGGCGGAGTAGTCGCCAGCGCCGATAAGGAGCCAAGGCTCCGCCCCCGGAGCCCTCGCGGCACGGATTCCACTTGCGGGCCGGCCTGTTCGCACTGCGACCGTCCGGCAACTCGATCGTCGCTGCCTCATCAAGGCCCTGTTACGAGTGCTGACCCTCTCCTGATGACGCGAGCGATCGGCTAAGATTTGGACGGCAACCCGAAGCGTGTATGGACTGCCGTCGCTCAAGGAAATCGTCGCTCCAAGTCCGCAGCGCTTGCGGCGACGCACCCTCGCCTCGCCCGGGAAAAACCAATTCTCCTGCGACGGAAAAGTATTTTATGGCGGCTTTGCCGAATTCGGTCAGGCAGTTCGTCCCGCCAGTGTCGGCATACACGGCCGGATCGTCCCTATGGGCGGGGTCAGCGCATCGCCGAACAGGCGGGGCGCCTCGATGTGGCCGCTAGGCCAGCCTCGCCGCTGCGAACGAAGCCGCCGGTCCTGGACTGGCGAATCTGGTGCCCCTAGCCGGAATCGAACCAGCACTCCTTGCGGAATCCGATTTTGAGTCGGACGCGTCTACCAGTTCCGCCATAGGGGCCCCGCGCGATGCGGATGGCGGCGGTATAAACCGGCGCGCGGCCGAGGGTCAACGCCCGCGATATCGCCTCACGCGTGGACAGGGCGCCGAGAATTGCGTAAAGGTCCGGCCCCCGCGAGGATCCGTAATGTTCGACCCGCTCTACGCCCGCGTCGCGTTGCTCGCACCGGCGCCGAGCCCTCGCCCGCGGCGACCGCGCCGGCCGATCACACGTTTTGCCGGCTAATCTGATGGATGCGTCGAGACTTCTTTTGCCGCCCAGGCAAGTTGGCCGCGCGCTGTGGCTCCTGGCCGCCGCGGTCGCGACTTTGGCCGCGGTGTGGAGCTTCGAGGCCCTTGGATACGCGCCCTGCGAACTCTGCCTCGCCGAGCGCTACGCCTTTTACGCCGGCGCTCCGATCGCCGCGCTGACGGCCTATCTCGCGAGCCGCGGCGCGCATGGCGTTGCGCGCGCGCTGTTCGGAATCATGGCGCTAATCTTTGCCGCCAACTGCTTCTTCGCCTTCTATCACGTGGGGGTCGAGCAGCACTGGTGGGCGGGCCCGACAGCGTGCACTGGCTCGCTTGGCGGCCCGGTCGACGCCAACGACCTGATGAAATCGCTGAACTCCGTCCGCGTCGTCAATTGCGATGAGGTGCAGCTACGCATCCTCGGACTTTCGCTCGCCGGCTGGGACGTGATCGCGAGCGCCGCGATGGCGGCCTACGCCGGTTTCGCCGCGAGACTAGGGCGCTAAAGCGCCGTTCAGCGGCGCCTCGTTTTGCGGATGGACCGCTCACGCGCCGGCGCCCCTGCCACGGCCAGGATCTTGCGGAATTCGTCGCGCTTCGCGTGGATCGAGGCGATCACGAAGCCCATCGGCACGCCAAGGTCGACCAGTGTCGCCTCGGCGAGCTGGAGGCTCGCCTCGACCGTCTCCGGCACCGCGTCGGTGACGCCAAGATCATAAAGCTTATGGGCGTGATCGGCGTCGCGAGCGCGCGCCACCAGGGTCACATCGGGGCGGAGCTTCCGCGTCGTCTCGACTACCGTCTCGTTGGCGCCCGGCGAATCCATGGTCACCACCACCGCCCGCGCCGTCTCGAGTCCGCTCCGGCGCAAGTATTCCGCGCGCGAGGCGTCTCCGTAGTAGACCGGCTTGCCGGCCTCGCGGGCGCGCGCGACCACTCGCGCGTCCGCGTCGACTGCGACGAACGGGATGTCGTGGATGTCGAGCATGTCGCCGATCAGCGCGCCTACCCGGCCATATCCGACAAGAATGACGCGCGGCGCGTCGCCCTCCGGCGGCGGCTCCTCGGGCGGGGCGTCGGTCCGCGCCCGGATCAGCGGGTCGATCAGCGCCCCGACTCTGGCGAGCGCCGGGATTGCGACCATCGAGATCGCGATCGACGTCACCAGCGTGGTCGCGAGCGCGCGGTCGACCAACCCGCCGGCAAGCGCGGCGCCGACCATCACGAAGCCGAACTCGCCGCCGGGGCCGAGCAGAAGCGCCATTTCTGCGCTCACCCGCGCGGGCAGCCGGAAGGCTCGGGCCAGTCCGAACAGGATCAGAATCTTGATCGCGACGAACGATGCAGCGAGGCCGATTATGAGGCCAGGCCGCGCGAGGATCAGAAGCGGATTGATCCCTGCGCCGACCGAAACGAAATAGAGCCCGAGCAGCAGCCCCTTGAACGGCTCGATCGTCACCTCGATCTCGCGGCGATATTCGGTCTCCGCCAAAAGGAGCCCGGCGACGAAGGCGCCGAGCGCCATCGAAAGGTGGCTTGCGGCGGCCAGCAGACCGTCGCCCAGCACCACCAGGAGACAGGCGGCCATGAAAAATTCCGCGCTACGCGTCTCCGCGACGAAGCGGAAGAAGGGCCTGAGCGCCAGCCGCCCGAACACGATCAGCCCTGCGAGCGCCAGCGCCGCCGGCAAGAGGGTCTCGATCAGAAGCGCCCCGAGCCCACGGTCGCCGGCCCCGGATAATGTCGCCGCGATGACGAGAAGCGGCGCGACGGCGAGGTCCTGAAACAGCAGCACCGCAAAGCTCGCGCGTCCGACCGGGGCGGCAAGCCGCTTGCCCTCGATGAGGGTGGGAATGACGATCGCCGTCGACGATACGCTGAGCGCCGCCGCGACAACGAGCGCCGAGGCCGGAGCGAGACCGACCGCGGACGCGGTCCCGGTCAGCGCGAGGATGGTGACCACGACCTGGCTGAGGCCGAGCCCGAACACCAGGCGCCGCATCCGGCGGATGCGCTCGAACGACAGCTCGAGGCCCATCGTGAACAGGAGCACGACCACGCCGAAGCTGGCGATCCTGTCGATCGTCTCGACATTGCTGATCGCGAATGCGTCGAGCCACGACGCCCTTCCGGCCAGGGCGCCGAGACCGAAGGGTCCGAGGGCCAGGCCCGCCAGCAGGTAGCCGAGCACCGGACTGATGTGGAGTCGGAAAAACAGCGGCGCGACGACCCCTGCCGTCACGAGAAACAGCAGGGCCTCTCGGTAGAGGGAATAGTCGAGGGTTTCGTTCAAAGGGCTCCTCAGGGTCCACCGCCGGGGCGCGTCAGGCGACCTTAATCGATTTGAGCGCCGGCGCGAGCCTCGCGGCTTGGCCCCGCGGCGTGCTATGGCGGTCGGGAGAGCTTTCGATCCCAAACGTGAGGAGCCAAACGCATGGCGCACTATTCCCGTGACGCAGAATCCGCCGCGATCATGGCGCTCGCGCCCGTTGTTCCGGTGCTGACGGTCGAGAGCGTCGAAGACGGCCTCGCTCAGGCGAAGGCGCTGGTGGCGGGCGGACTCTTCGCTATCGAAGTCACCTTGCGCACGCCAAGCGCGCTCGCCGCCATCGCGGCGATCGCAAAGCAGGTGAGGGACGCCGTCGTCGGCGCGGGCACGATCACGTCGCCCGCGCAAATCGCCGAAGCGGTCGCCGCAGGCGCGCGCTTTCTCGTCAGTCCGGGCGCGACGCCCGCCATCGCGGAAGCCGCCGCCGCGGCGCCGGTCCCGTTCCTGCCCGGCTGCGCGACGGTCTCGGAAGCGATGGCGCTCCGTGAACTCGGCTTTCGCGCGCTCAAACTGTTTCCGGCGGAGGCGGTCGGGGGCGCAAGACTGCTCGCTTCGCTATTTGCGCCTCTGCCGGACCTGCGCTTCTGCCCGACCGGCGGCATCGATCTCGCGAAGGCGCCGGACTATCTCAAGCTCGGCAACGTCGCTTGTGTCGGCGGCTCGTGGATGCTGCCGAAGGACGCGCTGGCGAAAGGCGACTACGCGACAGTGGAGAGGCTCGCGCGCGAAGCGGCGGGTCTGAAGCGGTAGGGCTGAACCAACGGGCTAAAGGATCAAATGCGCCCGTCTCGGGCGCCTTTAGCGGGTCGAAATACGGGCGTTCTTCCGAACGCCCTGTGGGCGGCGCGACGCCGCCCCTCCGATCACGGCTTACGCGGCCTTCGCTTCGGGCGCGGCCTCGGCGCGCTTCTTCTCGACCTCGCGCTTGAGGCTCAAGGCGCCGTCCGAGAGCTCAGCGTCGCGCGCCTTGACGAGAAAATTGTCGAGGCCGCCGCGATGCTCGACCGAGCGCAAAGCCGCCGCCGTGATGCGCAGGCGCACGGCGCGCTCGAGCGAGTCGGACAGCAGCGTGACCTGGACGAGATTGGGCAAGAAGCGGGTCCGGGTCTTGCGGTTCGAGTGGCTGACCTTGTTGCCGTACTGAACGGCCTTGCCGGTCAACTCGCAGCAGCGTGACATCGCGCTTAAATCCTTCGAAAAGACGGGGGACGCTGAGCCCGGACAAACAAAAAACGGGCCGCCTCTTTACCGGAAGCGTCCCGCCGGTCGATCCGGCCCTGGCGTTTTAGGTCGCAGGTCTATAGGGGAAGGGGTTTTCCGCGTCAAGTTGTACATCGCCGAAACTTCTGGCAAGGCGCATGCGTTGCCATTGGGAGAGGACCTTGACCGACAACGCGCATCCCGCCGGCCCGCTCGACGCGGTCGCGCGCCTCGAGGCGTTGCGCAAGGCGATCGCGCAGCGCGCCCGCGACTGCGGCCGCGATCCCGGGGAGATCGCGCTCGTCGCAGTCTCCAAGACCTTCTCCGCCGATGAAGTCTGGCCGACGATCGCGTCCGGCGGTCAGACGGTCTTCGGCGAGAACCGGGTGCAGGAGGCGGTTCCCAAATGGCGGGATCTCCGCGCCCGGGCGGCCCCGCTCGGCAAGACGATCGAGCTGCATCTGATCGGGCCGCTCCAGAGCAATAAGGCGCGCGAGGCGGTGGAGCATTTCGATGTCATCGAGACCGTCGACCGGGAGAAAATCGCAGCGAGCCTCGCCCACGAGATCCAGCGGCTCGGCAAGCATCCGCGCCTCTTCGTGGAGATCAACACCGGCGCGGAGCCGCAGAAAGCCGGCGTTCTGCCCGACGATGCGGACCGCTTTCTGGCGCTCTGTCGAGACGCTTACAGCCTGACGATTGACGGACTGATGGCGATTCCGCCGGTCGGCGAGCAGGCCTCGCCGCACTTCGCTTTGCTCGGTGCGATCGCGCGCCGGAACGGACTGAAAAAGTTGTCGATGGGCATGAGCGCAGACTGGCCGTTGGCGGTGCAACTCGGCGCGACGACGATCCGTGTCGGCAGCGCGATTTTCGGCGCGCGCGCGCCGCGCTGATATTCGGCGCTCCGGTCCCATCCTCGAAGACGAAGAGGTTTCATGGCGTTTCTGGTCTTTGTCCTGAGTTTGGTCTTGCTGGCCGCGGGCTTAGCCGCCGGCTATCTGAGCATCGACCTCCTGCCGACGCCGCCGGGGTTGCTCGACGCCTTCGCGGGCGTCGTTTCCGTTGTCGGAGCGATTATCGTCTTCGCCCTCGGTCTCCTGATTGTGCGGATCGGCCGGCTGACGACCGCGTTGCGCGAGCAGATGGCTGCTGCGGCCCTTTCGGCGACAGCGCCGCTCGCGCTGGCCGAGGATCAGCCCGAGCCTCAGTCTGATGTCCCGGAGCCGGAGCCGTTCGAAGCTGAAGCTGCGGAGGCGCAAGAGGCCGTGGAGGCGCCGGCGGCGGACGGCGAGGCCGTCGAAATCGAGCCGGCTTTGGAGCACGAGCGGGGGGAAAACGCCGACGAGCCCGCCGCCGAGGAGGGCCCGGCCGAACTGGAGACGGAGCTTGCCGCCGTCGAGACGACCGAGGAGGCGGAAACGGTCGAAGATCCCGTCAACGAAAATCGCGCGGGCCGCCTGCCGACCCTCGGCGAGATCGAACGCGCCATCGAGACGCCCGAGCGCCCGCCGACCCTGATCGGCCGCTACACGTCCGGCGGCGCCAATTACATGATCTTCTCCGACGGCTCGATCGAGGCGGAGACCGACGAGGGCGCATTCACGTTCGCCTCGATGGGCGAGTTCAAGAAGTTCCTGCTTGACCGCGGCGCCGAGAAGCCCTGATCGCTTGCCGGCTGTCGCCTCCCGTCGACCCGGTTGCCGAACCCGGCGACCGACCGCGCAGCCGGCCCATCGGCAGTTGAGGATTAGACTTTACGCGTGACAACGGCGAACGGTCTGCGACAATGCGGCCCGCAGGGACCCAAGGGGAAACGGCAGGGGAGCAAAGGTATGGCGCTTCGCATCAACGACATCGCTCCGGATTTTACGGTCCAGACGACGAAGGGACCGATCCATTTCCACGACTGGATCGGCGACAAATGGGCGATCCTGTTCTCCCACCCCAAGGATTTCACGCCGGTTTGCACGACCGAACTCGGCTACATGGCCAAAATCGAGCCCGAGTTCACGCGGCGCAACGCTAAGCTGATCGGGCTTTCCGTCGATCCGATCGACAGCCATTCACGCTGGCTCGACGATATCGAGGAGACGCAGGGGGCCAAAGTCAACTATCCGATCATCGGCGACGGGGACCTCGCCGTCGCCAAGCTCTACAACATGCTGCCCGCCGAAGAGCCCGGCACGTCCGAAGGACGCACGGCGGCGACCAACCAGACGGTCCGTTCGGTGTTCGTCGTCGGCCCTGACAAGAAGATCAAGCTGATGTTGACCTATCCTATGACCACGGGGCGGAACTTCGACGAGATCCTTCGCGTGCTCAATTCGATGCAGCTCACAGCAAAACACAAGGTCGCGACTCCGGCCAACTGGAAGCACGGCGACGACGTCATCATCGCCGGCTCCGTCTCGGACGAGGACGCTAAGACGCTGTTCCCGGAGGGCTGGAAGGCGCCGCGGCCCTATCTGCGCATCGTCAAGCAGCCGTCGAAATCGTAGCGGCGAGGCGCTCGGTTCGAAAGCGGACCGGGCGCCTCTGCGAGGGGGAGCGTGATGATCTTCCGTCAATTATTCGATGCGGTCTCCAGCACCTATAGCTACGTGCTGGCGAGCCGGCGGGGCGGCGAGGCGCTGATTATCGATCCGGTTCTCGAAAAGGTCGATCGCTACGTCAAGTTGATGGAGGAATTGGAACTCCGGCTGGTCAAGGCGGTCGACACCCACCTCCACGCCGATCATATCACAGGGCTTGGCGCGCTACGCGACCGCACCCATTGCGTGACGGTCATGGGCGAGCAGAGCCAGGTCGACGTCGTGTCGATGCGGGTCGCCGACGGCGACCGGCTGACGATCGAGGGGCTGTCCTTGGAGGTGCTCTACACGCCCGGCCACACCGACGACTCCTACAGCTTTCTTTGCGGCGACCGCGTGTTCACCGGGGATACGCTGCTGATCCGCGGCACCGGCCGCACCGACTTTCAGAACGGCGATTCGCACGCCCAGTGGGAGAGCTTGCAGCGGCTTTTGCGGTTGCCGGACGAGACGCTTGTCTTTCCTGGGCACGACTACAAGGGCGATACGGTCAGCACGATCGCCGAGGAGAAGCGCTTCAACCCTCGCCTCAAAGCTCAGGACGCCGACGCCTATGCGGCCCTGATGGCCTCGCTGAAATCTTCCGAATCCGAAGATGATGGACGTGGCGGTGCCCGCCAACATGCATCAGGGTTTACATCAGGAGGAGGTCGCGCGGCGCGGCTGGGCGTTTTCCGCGGAGGCGGCGACGGGGCTTGTCGGTCGCGCCGACGTCGCCCTGATCGACTTGCGCGAGAAGGGCGAGCGGGAGCGCAAAGGCGCCATTCCCGGCTCCCTGCACGCGCCCTATGCCGACCTCATGGACAACATCGAAGAGGGCGGACTGATCCACGAACTCGCGGCGAGCGGCAAGACGATCGTGTTCTTCTGCGCTTTCGGCGAGCGCTCGGCGATGGCGGTGCAGGCTGCCCAGGACAAGGGACTCGCGTCGGCGCGTCATATCGAAGGCGGCATGGCGGCCTGGACCAAGGCCGGCGGCGAACGGCGATAGGGCCGCGCCGCCCTTAACCTCGCGACCGTGAGCCGGCGAGGGCGTCGTTGCGCCGCGCGAAATTATCGGCATGCTCGCGACCATCGGCTTTTCTGGAGACGTGGCGATGTCAGTCCTTTTCGACAACGTCAGCTTCTCGACACCAATGGGCGCGAACCTTGTCGCCGGCGGCGCGACGTTCCGGACGTGGGCGCCCCGCGCCGACGGCGTCTTCCTGCTCACGGGAAATGCGCTCGCGGCTTCCGCCGCCACCGGCTACACGCCTGACGCCAGCGGTCGGCTAACTCCGCTCGGCGACGGAACCTGGGGCGGATTCCTTCCCGGCGCCGCCGATGGGCTCGAGTATCTATTCTGGATCGACGGCCCCGCGGGTCAGGGACCGAAACGCGACCCTTACGCTCGCGAGCTGACCGTGACGCCGGCCTTTCCGGACTCCTATGCGATCCTGCGCGATCCCGCATCATATCCCTGGCATGATGCGGCCTGGAGCGCGCCCGATTTCAGCAAGCTTGTTGTCTATCAGCTGCATGTCGGGACGTGGTGGGCGGTGGACGCGAGCGGCGCCGACGTGCGCGCCGTCCGCGGCGGGCGGTTCCTCGATGTCGCAACCCGGCTCGACTATCTCGTCGACCTCGGCGTCAACGCGATCCAGCTTCTTCCGATCCAGGAATTCGCCACCCAGTTCAGCGAGGGCTACAACGGCGTCGATTATTTCTCGCCCGAGCAGCTCTATCAGGCGTCGAGCGATGCGGATCTCTCGGCCCATCTGGGCGCGATCAACGCCGCCCTCGCCGCCGCGGGGGCTGGGTCGCTCACGCTCGATCAGATCCGGCCGGGGATCAACCAGCTCAAGTGCCTGGTCGACCTTGCTCATCTCAAGGGCGTCGCGGTGATTTTCGACCTCGTCTACAATCACGCCGGCGGCGGCTTCGACGACCACAGCCTCTATTTCTACGATCGCCTTGCCTACGGGAACCAGAACGACAGCCTCTACTTCACCGACGAGGGCTGGGCGGGCGGCCTCGTGTTCGCTTATTGGAACGCCAACGTTCGCCAGTTCCTGATCGACAACGCGACGGCCTTTTTCAAGGAGTATCGCATTGACGGCATTCGCTATGACGAAGTGCGCGTCATTTCCGACAATCGCCCGTCCGGCGTCACGCTCTGCCAGAACATGACCGACACGCTGCGATTTATCCGGCCGTCCGCGATCCAGATCGCGGAATATTGGGACTGGGATCGCGCCTTTCCGGTGACCCCAACGCCGAATGGCCTCGGCTTCGACGCCGCGCTCGGCGACGCCTTCCGCGACGCGACCCGCACTTTGCTCACTCAGGCGGCCGGCGGGGAAGGGGCTCAGCTACAGCTCGACCCGGTCGCAGCCGCGCTCGCCACGCCCCCCGGTTACGACGCCGCGTGGCGGCTCGTGCAATGCCTCGAAAACCACGACCTGACTTACGCCAGTCATGACGGCGCCGCGCGGGTCGCCATGCTCGCCGATCCCGCCGATCGGGACTCCTGGTACGCACGCAGCCGCGCCCGCGCCGCAACTGCGCTCCTGTTCGCGGCCCCCGGCATTCCCGCGCTGTTCATGGGCCAGGAGATTCTCGAGGATAAGCTTTGGTGCGACGACGAGAAGGACAACCCGGGCCACTTGATCTGGTGGGACGGCCTCGACTCTGATCCCTCGCGGGCGGACTTTCTCCGCTTCATGCGCGACCTCGTGACGACAAGGCGGAGGCAGCCGGCGCTCTGGGCTGAAGGCTTTCGCGTCTCGCGCGTCAACGATTTCGACCGGGTGATCGTCGTCCATCGCTGGGTCGCAGACGGGGGCCCCGGCGAGGATGTCGTCGCCGTCGTCAGCTTCGACGAAAACGCGAAATACGCTTATGAGATCGGGCTGCCGCGGGGCGGCCAATGGCTCGAGCTGTTCAATTCGGACGTCTACGACGGCTTTCCCAATCCGTCGCCGGTCGGGAACGGAGGCGCCGTCTTCGCCGACGGGCCCGCCCTCGACGGATTTGGCCAATCGACGTCGCTGACCATTCCGGCGAACGGCGCGCTGTTCCTCAAAGCGGCCGGCTGAGCGTCGGCCCGGCCGCTACCCCGCCATCAAACCCACCCCAGCCAGTTGCTCGATCAGGTCGCCGAGCTGCTGCCTGGCCTCGACGGGGGGGACGCCGGCCACGCGAGACAGGTCCTCCGCCAGCTCTGCGCGCGTGCGTGTTCCGTCCATCAGCGGCAACATGGCGAGCGATGTCGGATCCTCCAACTCCACCATCGTGTGCAGCAGCGACGGTAAGACGGTCTCGCCGCGCGCAGCCTGCTCGAGCGCGAGTCGGCTCGCCGCCGGACGCTCGCCGGGGATGCGCGCCAGCGCCGGCGGCGCCGAGGCGAGCTGAACGAACTCCGGAGACGAACAGCCCGTAGAGATGATCGGCAAGCGATTCCAGCCCATGCGCTTCGGTCAGCGCCACGCTGAGTGGGAAGGCCTGGCCGAGCCGGATCAACAGGTCGACGAGCTCGCGATTGTTGGTCCTCACCTCGACGCCGTTGCGCGAGACGAGCAGGGCCCCGCCCTCGGCGGTGGGGTCGGGTTCCTCGATCCGCAGTTCGGCGGACGCCCAGAGACCGCGCAATCGGGAGGCTGAAGGCGGCCGAGCCTCGACGCGTCCCCGGGCGAAGACCGCGTTGCGAAAGGCGCGCAGCGCGCGGAAATCGGCGAGTTGCTCGAACCGCGCCCAGTTCCCGCTTGCCTGGGTGCGAAGCGCAGCGTGCTCCTCGGCTGGAAAAAACGCCTCCGCGCTCAGCTTCGGCTGCGCATCGCAGACATAATCCAAGCCGAACGGCGCCGCGCGCGCGATCACCTGACTGAGAAGCTCCGGCGCCCAATTCGGGTTGAGCTCGTCATGATAGAGGACCTCCGGCCTGCGCTCGAGCATATGCGTGGCGCAGCTCTTGGCCAGCGCCTGATCGGCTTTCGTATCCGACCAGGATTCGATCTGCTCGGCGAGAAATGCACGGCCGAGGTCCAGCGCCGCTCTGGGGTCGTCGACGCCGTCCGCGAGGAAAATCAGGATGTCGCGAAGGGCCTGCCGGAAGCGGGCGCCGGGCAGGGCGTTGAAGCTGATCAGCGCGAGTCCGTCGGTCGACAGACGTTCGCCGACGACGCGCATCAGGGCGGTGCGAACAGGTTCGGGCGTCCAGGCGTAAACGCCGTGGGCGATGATGGTGTCGAAGTCGCCGAAGCCGTCGTCGATCGCCGCGAGGTCGAGGACGTGGAAGGCCGCGTTGCCGAGGCCGATCCGCACCGCCGTCTCGCGCGCCGCCGCGATCGCCGTCTCGGCAAGGTCGACGCCGACGAATTCGGCGCCCGGGGCGCCGAGGGCCATGTTGAGCAGATTGACGCCTTCGCCGCAGCCGATCTCGAGCACGCGCGAGGCGCCGAACGGCGCGACCCTGCGGCCATGCAGCACGGCGAGCGCGCCTAGCGCCGCAGGATGGGTCAGGGCGTAGGCTCCCCCCGGGTACCGGACGCGATCGTAGGCGTTGGACACAGGCGCCCCCTTGTCGTTTAGAGGGTGAGGTGGTTCTCCGTCGCCAGCGCCTTCAGCGAAACCTGCGGGCGGGCGCCGAGGTGCTGGATGATTTCGGCCGCCGCGAGCGCGCCGAGCCGGCCGCAGGTCGTCATGTCGCGCCCTCGTGCAAGGCCCGCCAGAAATCCGGCCGCGAACATATCGCCCGCGCCGGTCGTGTCGACAAGGCGCGCGATCGGGAAGGCCGCCGCCTCCCAGGTGCGGTCGCCCTCGACCACGACGCAGCCCTTCTCCGAGCGGGTGACGATCCCGAGCACGCCCTCGGCGCGCAGCGCATCGAGCGCCTCGTCGAAATGCGGCGTCTCGTAGAGCGACAGGAGCTCGTCGGTATTGGCGAAGATCGTGTCGACCGTCTTGGAGCGCATGAGATCGATGAACTCGCCCCGGAAACGGTCGACACAGAACGAATCCGACAGCGTCAGCGCGACCCGCCGCCCGGCCGCGTGAGCGAGCGCGCCCGCCTTCTGGAACGCGGATTTCGCCGCCGGCCGGTCCCACATGTAGCCTTCGAGATAGACGACCTTGGCGCCCCGGACGAGGTCCTCGTCGACGTCGGGCGGCGCAAGGTAGGTGCTGGCGCCGAGAAACGTGTTCATGGTGCGCTCGCCGTCGGGCGTCACGTAGACGAAGCAGCGCCCGGTCGCGGGCCCGTGTTCGGCGGGGCTGGTGTGAAACGTGACCCCGGTCGAGCGGATGTCGGCGATGAACGCCTCCCCGAGCGGATCCCGCTTGACCTTGCCGATATAGGCGGCCGAGACGCCGAGCGAGGCGACGCCAACGATGGTGTTGGCGGCCGAGCCGCCGGAGACGACGATCGGATCGACGCGAGCGGCGTAAAGCTGCTCGGCGCGGTCCTCGTCGATCAGGGTCATCGCGCCCTTCGCCATGTCCTGCGCGTCGAGATAGGCGTCGTCGGCGTGGGCGAGAATGTCGACCAGCGAATTGCCCAGGCCCAGAACCTCGATCGTTGTCGTCATCGCCCCTCTCTCACATCGCCAAGAGACGGCCTTTCGCACCGCAGAACGGCCGGGTCAATTGCGGCGCGGCGCAAAGCTCTGCGCGGTCAAACCGGCCAACGCCTTCAACGGCGGCCGAACGTGCTGCGGTCCGGTTTGAGATCGAGGAGCGGAGTGCCGTCGACGCAGTCGAGACCGCGAACGAGGAGCGTCGATTCCCGGCGCTCGACGAGCGTCACGATCGATGTCCCGATCGGGTTCGGCCGGACCGGCGAGCGGATGGTGAACGTCGCCCGGGTCGTCCCGTCGCGGCCGGGACTCTGGCGGACGAGGTCCCTCCGGGCGAGGTGGAGCCAGTAGAACACTTCGATCCGCTCGATCGCTTCGACCCCGGCGAGCGCGGCGGTCCAGGGCTCGGCGACCTCGATGCGGCAGATAGGGCCGTCTTGGCTTCCGTAATGCGGGCAGTCCGCGCGGGTCGGCCAAGGCGTCCGGATGACGCCGATAAACACCAGTCCCGCATCGGTCCTCTCCGGCCACGGCGCGGCGATCTCGTTGAGTCGGAGGTCCTCGTCCGGCTTCATGGGCGGCGGTCCGAATGCGGCGGCGGAGCGCCGCGAGGAGCCAGGCTCAAGGGACCTGCGCAGCGCGCTTCACGCCGAGGAGTTGCCGTATGGCGGCGATGAGCCGCGTCAACCAGCCTCCAGAGAGCGCCGGGGGCTGCCCCGGTGCGACGGGTTCCACCGCCGCGGGCGCCGCGACCGGCGCCTCGGCGCGGCCGACCGCATCGGCGAACGCCTGGAAAAACTCGCCCGCGAGCTTCTTGGCGGTCGCATCAATCATGCGGCCGCCGAGTTGCGCGAGCTTGCCGCCGATTTGCGCGTCGACGACATAGTGGAGCAGCGTCGCGTCGGGTCCGTCTGGCGAAAGCGTCACGGTCGCGCCGCCCTTTGCGAATCCCGCCGCGCCGCCAGAGCCTTCGCCGGAGATCCGGTACCCGTTCGGCGGATCGAGGTCCGACAAGGTCACCTTGCCGGAAAAATGCGCCTTGACCGGTCCGACTTTGACAACGACCGCAGCGGCCATATCGGTCGGCGAGGTCATCTCCAGGCTCTCGCAGCCGGGAATGCAGTGTTTGAGGGTCTCGGGGTCGTTGAGCGCCGCCCAGACTTTCGCCTGCGGCGCGGGCACGCGCTGCGTCTCGTCCATGCGCATTCGTAGGGGCTCCTTCGGTTCAGCGGGCGGCGTGGCAGATCGAGCCGTACAGCTCCATGCCGAAGCCGGCGGCGTGACGGCCGCTCAGGCAGCAGTCGGGCATGGTGAGCGCAAAAAGCGCCGCCACGAAGGCCGCCCAAAGCTTGAGACGAGGCGCAGAGAAGACTGTCCGCGCCGCATGCGCCGCGGGGCTCGACCGGCCGGCGCGGCGCGGCGCAAGCATGAGGTCGGCTTGCGATGCGGCGAAGAATGCGGAAGCGGTCATGGGAAAACTCCTGACGGGGGATCGGATCCGACCCCATTCGGTTCGGCGCGGCGGCGGGCGGCGGTCATTTCGGCGAGGATGGAGAGCGCGATCTCCTCTGAGGTGACCGCGGCGATGTCGAGGCCGGCCGGCGCCTTGACGGCGGCCAGCGCCGCGGGCGCGACGCCCTCGGCGGCCAACTCGCGCCTTAGCGTGTCCGCCTTGCGCCGCGAGCCGACGAAGGCGCGGTAGCGCGCCGGCATGGCGGCGGCCGCCTTGAGCGCAGCGCGGTCGCCGGACCCTTGAGTCGAGACCACGACAAAGGCCTCGGTCCCCGCGGGCGGCGGCGGCGCGAGCCCTTCGATCCGCCGCGAGCCTTCCGGGAATTTGCTGAGATCGCCGGCCTGCGCCGCGACCGTCACCGAGTAGCCGAAGGTCGGCGCGATTGTCGCCAGCGCAACCGCGACGGGCGACGCGCCGAGGATCAGAAGCCTCGGTTTCGGCAGCACCGGCTCGACGAAAATATCCATCGTTCCCTGGCTCGGGCAGGCGTTCCTGGCGAACAGCATCCCATTCCTGTCCTCCCCAGGCGCGACGCCGAGCGCGTCGAGCCCATCCTGCGGCGCGATCGAGACGAGGCGCGACCGGCCGTCGATCAGGCATTGCCGCGCCGCCTTGACCACGGCCGACCGCGCGCAGCCGCCGCCGATCCAGCCTTCCTCGATCTGGCCGTCCGAGGTGATCAGCGCCTTTGCGCCCGCCTTGGCCGCGGTGATCGACAGCGTTCGCACAACGGTCGCCATGGCGAAGGCCTCGCCTTTGGCTTCGTGCTCGACGGCGCGTTCGAGAACGCCCATGTCACAGCCTCGCGAGATAGGGTTCGAGCCGGGCGAGACTTGCGAGGTCGTGCGCCGGCGCGAACAGGTCGACGAAGGGAAGCGCGGCTTGCATGCCGCGCGCGACCGGAGCGAAGCCCTCGCGCCCGGTCAGCGGATTGAGCCAGACGATCCGCCGGCAGCGGCGGCTGAGCGCGCGCATCTCGGCCGCGAGCCGCTCCGGCGCGCCGGTGTCGTAGCCGTCGGAAAAGATCATCACGCAGGTGCGCGCGTGAATCGCCCGCTTGGCGTGGGCGCGGTTGAACTCGGCGAGGCAGTCGCCGATCCTTGTGCCTCCGCCGATCCCCTGCGCCATCAGCGACAGCCGATCGAGCGCGCGCTGCGGATGACGCTCGCTCAACGCCGAGGACACATGCGCAAGGCGCGTATGGAAGAGATAGGCCTCGGATTCGCGGAAGCTCTGCGCGACCGCGTGCAGGAAGCGGGTGAAGACCGAGAGATAGAGCTCCATCGAACCGGAGGCGTCGAGCAGCGCGACGAGGCGTAGGGGCTTCGGCTTCAGGCGGCGGAACCTGAGATCGATCGGCTCGCCCCCTCGCGCAACCGAACGACGCAGCGTCGCGCGCAGGTCCACCCGCCGGCCGAGCCGGCGCTGGCGCTCGCGGCGGGAAAGGCGGGTGCGCATCGAGCGGGCGAGCCGCTCGGCGAGCGCCAGCGCCTCCGCCCGTTCGGCTTCGCCCGTCAGGCGGGCGAAGTCCTTTTTCGAAAGCGTTTCCTGAGCCGAGGCGCCGCGCTCGCGCCCGCGTCCGTCGGCCGCAAGCCCCTGCGGCGCGTCCGCGGCCAGGAGCTCCGGGGGCGAATCCCCGCCCGCCCCGCCTGGGGCTGCGCCAAGGCGCGGCGAACGGCCGGCCCCGCCGCCGGTCATGGCGACTCGAACGGCGCGCTTGACGCCGCGCCCGCGCCAGAAGGCGTCGAACAGTTCGTCGAAGCGGACATATTCGCCGCGATTGGAGGCGAAGAGCGCCTTGAACGCGTCGCGCAGTCGCTCCGGCGGCTCAGCGAGCGCGCTCGCCATCAGGCGCGCCGCGTCGCCCAATTCCGCGCGCCCGATCGCATAGCCCGCCTCGCGCAGCGTATGCACGAATCCGGCCAGCCGGCGTCGCATGCCGAGGCCGAGCGTGCTTTCGGGCGCAAGACAGGCGCTCACGCCGCCCTCCCGACCAGCCGCGCCGTGACCTCGGGCGTCACCCGGGCGCGGTCCTCATGGGTCTTGAGTAACGCCAGAAGCGTCGCGTGCACGGCCTCCGGCTCGGCGGAAAGATCGCTGACCCCGAGCCCGGCGAGCGTCGCCGCCCAGTCGAGCGTCTCGGCGACGCCCGGCGTCTTGCGCAGCTCCTCCTTGCGCAAACCCGCGACCATGCGCGCGATCTGGATCGCGAAGGCCGCGTCGATTCCGGGTTGGCGAACGCGCAAGATCGCCGCTTCGCGATCGACGTCGGGGAAATCGAGATAGTGGTAGAGGCAGCGCCTGCGGAGCGCGTCGGAGAGCTCGCGCGTCCCGTTGGAGGTGAGCACGACCCGCGGGATCGTCAGCGCCTTGACGGTCCCGTATTCCGGAATGGTGATCTGGAAATCAGACAGGACTTCGAGCAGGAAGGCCTCGAACTCCTCGTCGGCGCGGTCGACTTCGTCGATCAGGAGTACGGGCGGCGTGTCACGGCGGATCGCGGCGAGCAGCGGCCGTTCGAGAAGGTAGTCCTCTGAAAAGATCCGCGCCTCGATCGATTCGGGGCTTTCGCCCGAACTCTCGCGCGCCTTGATCGCGATGATCTGGCGCTGGTAGTTCCACTCGTACAGCGCCGAGCTCGCGTCGAGCCCCTCGTAGCACTGCAGGCGGATGAGTTCCGTGTCATGGACGAGGGCGAGCGCCTTGGCGACCTCGGTCTTGCCCACCCCAGCCTCGCCCTCGATCAGCAGGGGGCGTTTGAGATAGTCCATCATCCAGAGCGCGGTGGCGAGGTCGCGGTCTGCGACGTAGCCGACCTCGGCGAGCCTTGCGGCGATCGTCTCTCTCGGGATCGAAGCTACGGACATCGGGTGGGCGATGCTCCCGACAAGGGTCGGCCCCGACTGGCGCTCATCCGGCGCCCCGTAGCGCTCGCCCGAGGGCTGCGCGCATTTCCTTCTCCCGCTTGCGAGGGCGTACGGAACCGCGTCGCGCGGTCGGATGAGGGGTCGCCGCCCTCACGCATGCAAGCCCAACTTCTCCGCCGCGAGCCAGGTGCGATAGGCGTCGTGCGGCATCGGAATGTGGGTCGAGCCGAGGAATTTGAACGCGTCGTTGACCGCATTCGCGAAACAGGGCACCGAGCCGACGTTCGGGCTTTCGCCCACGCCCTTCGCGCCGATCGGATGGTGAGGCGAGGGCGTCACGGTGTAGTCCGTCTCCCAGTGCGGCGTCTCGACCGCCGTCGGCAGGAAGTAGTCCATGAGCGAGGCGCCCTTGACGTTGCCATACTCATCGTAGGCGATCTCCTGGCCCATCGCGATCCCGTAGCCCTCGGTGCAACCGCCGTGAACCTGGCCCTCGATAATCATCGGGTTGATGCGCGTGCCGCAATCGTCAAGCGCATAGAAGCGCCGGACCTTGTGCACGCCGGTGTCGACGTCGATGTCGAGCACTGAGATGTAAGCGCCGAACGGATAGGTCATGTTTGGCGGATCGTAGTAGCTCACCGCCTCGAGCCCCGGCTCCATGCCGGGCGGCACTTTGTTGTAGGCCGCCCAGGCGAGCTGGGTCATGGTCTTGTGAGCCTCCGGATTGCCCTTGACCCGGAAACGGTCAACGTCCCATTCGAGATCGTCCTCGTGCACTTCCAGCATGAAAGCGGCGATCATCTGCGCTTTGGCCTTGATCTTGCGCGCCGCCATGGCGATCGCAGCGCCGGCGACCGGCGTCGAGCGCGAGCCGTAGGTGCCCAGCCCGTAGGGGGCGGTGTCGGTGTTGCCCTCTTCGACCGCGATGCTGTCGGCGGAAAGGCCGATCTCGCTCGCGATGATCTGCGCCCAGGTCGTCTCGTGGCCCTGGCCTTGGCTCTTGGTCCCCATGCGCGCGATCGCGCGGCCGGTGGGATGGACCCGGATCTCGCAGGAATCGAACATCGCGATACCGAGAATGTCGCAGTTCTTGGAGGGGCCGGCGCCGACGATCTCGGTGAAGAACGCGACCCCTATGCCCATCACTTCGCGCGTCTCGCCGCGCTTGAAGGCCTCCTGCCGCGCCTTCTGCTCCTCGCGCAGCTTTCGGTACTCGGTGGCTTCGAGCGCCTTCTGCATCGCCATATGATAGTCGCCGGAATCGTACTCCCAGCCAAGCGCGGACTGGTAGGGGAACTGCTCGCGCTTGATGAAATTCTTGACGCGGAAATCGACCGGATCGAGGCCCAGCTTCTGCGCCATGATGTCCATGGCGCGCTCGATCGCGTAGGCGACCTCGGTCACGCGGAAAGAACACCGATAGGCGACCCCGCCAGGCGCCTTGTTGGTGTAGACCCCGTCGACCTCGAGATGGGCGACCGGGAAGTCGTAGGAGCCGGTGACGATGTTGGAGAACCCCGCCGGCCATTTCGAGGGATCGGCGCAGGCGTCGAAAGCGCCATGGTCCGCGAGAATGTGGACGCGAAGCGCCGTGACGCGACCGTCCCGGGTGGCCGCGATCTCGGTCGTCATGTGATAGTCGCGGGCGAATGAGGTGGTCGAGAGATTCTCGATCCGGTCCTCGACCCATTTGACCGGCAGACCGGTCACGATCGAGGCGACGGCCGCGCAAATGTAACCGGGATAGGCGCCGACCTTGTTGCCGAAGCCGCCGCCGATATCGGGCGCAATCACGTGGATCTTCTGCTCGGGAAGGCCTGCGATCAGCGCGACGACGGTCCGAATCACGTGCGGCGCCTGGAAGGTGCCATAGATCGTGAGGTCGCCGGTGACCTTGCTGAAGCTGCAAACGGTCTGGCAGGTCTCGAGCGGGCAGGGGTGGACGCGCTGGTAGCTCAGGAGATCCTTCGTCGTCACCTCCGCCTTGGCGAAAGCCGCGTCGGTCAGTTCGCGGTCGCCCACGGCCCAGGTGAAGATGTGGTTCGGATGCTTGCGGGGCCCATGCGCGCCCTCGGTCTTGTCCTTGATGTCCTCGCGCAGCACTGGCGCGTCCGGCGCCATCGCTTCGAACGGATCGACGACCACCGGAAGCGGTTCGTACTCGACCTCGACGAGGTCGGCGGCGTCGGCCGCAATATAGCGGTCCGTGGCGACGACGAAGGCGATCTCCTGGTTCTGGAAGAGAACCTTGCCGTCGGCGAGCACCATCTGCACGTCGCCCGCGAGCGTCGGCATCCAGGCGAGCTTGACCGGCTTGAGGTCTTCGGCGGTCAGCACCGCGATCACCCCGGGGACCGCCTTGGCCTTCGACGTATCGATCTTGACGATGCGGGCGTGGCCGTGGCTCGATCGATGGAAGTCGCCGTGCAGCATTCCAGGCAGCTTGATGTCGTCGACATAGTTGCCTTTGCCCTGGATGAATCGCGCGTCTTCGACCCGCTTGCGCCTGCACCCGAGGCCTTGAAGGCCTTCGGCGCGTTCGAGCGAGGAGGGAACGGTCGGAGCGTTCATTCGGCGGCTTCCCTGAATTCGTGGCCAGCAAGCTTGGCGGCGGCGTACTGAATTGCGCTCACAATGTTCTGATATCCAGTGCAGCGGCAGAGGTTGCCGGAGATGCCCATCCGGATCTCGGCTTCGGTCGGAGACGGATTCTCCTGCAGGAGCCGATACGCGCGCACGATCATGCCCGGCGTGCAAAAACCGCACTGGAGCCCGTGCATCTCGCGGAAGCCTTCCTGAAGCGCATGGAGCGTTCCGTCCGCGGCGGCGACGCCCTCGATGGTGACGACCGTCGACCCCATCGCCTGGACAGCGAACATCGTGCACGATTTGATCGATTTCCCATCGACGTCGACGGTGCAAGCTCCGCAGTGCGAGGTGTCGCAGCCGATGTGCGCGCCGGTCAGGCTCAGATGCTCGCGCAAATAGTGGACCAGCAGCGTGCGGGGCTCGACTTCGGCCGATACGGCTTTGCCGTTGACCGTCATCGCGACGTTGATTTTGGCGACTTTCATTTCGGCGACTTGGACTTCAGACATGGCGGGGACTTCTCAGGTTGTCGCGCGGGCGAAGGCGCGCTCGAGCGCGCGCCGCGTCATCACGCCGGCCATCTTGGTCCGGTATTCCGCCGACCCGCGGCCGTCCTCGGCGGGGGCGGCGATCGCTTCGGCGGCGTCGACCGCCGTCTTGAGGCTCTGGCTGTCGAGCGCCGTTCCGATCACCGCCTTGGCGGCGTCAGCGGCAAAAAGCGGCCGGTCGGCGACATTGGTCAGCGCGATCGCACAGGTCGCGACCCGACCGCCGGCGACGGTCATCACCACAGCCGTCGCTGCGGTCGCGTAATCGCCAACCTTTCGCTTGAGCTTCTCATAAGCCCAGCCGTGCGGTTTCGGCGGCGCAGGGAAGCGGATCTCCGACAGGATCTCGTCTGGCTGAAGAGCGGTGTCGTAAATGCCGAGGTAGTAGTCGCGGGCCGCGACCCGCCGTTCTCCCGATGCGCCCGTCAGGACATAGGTCGCGCCGAGCGCCATCATCAGCGCGGGCATGTCGTTGCCGGGATCGCCATTGGCCGCATTGCCGCCGACGGTGCCGACATAGCGGACCTGAGGGTCGGCGATCTGCCGCGCGGCCTCGCGAAGGATCGGAACGCGATCGGCGAGCGCCTCGCTCGCGATCACCTCGTGCTGAGTGGCCATGGCGCCGATGGCGATCTCGGACCCGTCGGTGCGGACGCCCTTGAGCTCCTTGACCGCGCCGAGGTCGATCAGGTGGCCCGGCTGGGCGAGGCGCAGTTTCATCATCGGGATAAGGCTGTGGCCGCCCGCAAGGACCCGCGCATCCTCCAGCCGGCCGAGCAGGCCGACCGCTTCGCTAAGGCTCGATGGGCGATGGTATTCGAACGATCCGGGGATCAAGCGCGTCTCCCGAGCAAATGGTTTTGACTTCCGACCCGATCGGACAAACGAAGCCAACCGGACGTTGCGCCGCACAATCAATCGCCGCTGAACCGCCGGCCGGTCGAACGCACCAATCGGCTGATTTGGCCGCCGAAATGCGTCAGGTATTCTGACCGACTGCACGAATTGCGGTCTCTCGCGGCGTGCGGCGCGCCTCGATCCGCGATTTCAACTCGCGGTACTGACCGCGTGCGACCGGGATGCTGCAGCGCACCGGGTCGCCCAGTTCGACGATCGCGCCTTCACCCGCCCGCCTGAGGCGCGCCACTCGGGAAAGCCGGACAATGTAGCTGCGGTGAACGCGTGCAAACTCGCTGCGGTCGAGTCCGGCCTCGATCGTGCTGATCGACTGGTTGCAGAAGTATTCCTGGCTTCCGTCGTGGATGAAGGTGTAATGCGCGTTGGCGCGAACGGCGTAGATGTCCTCGACGAGGATATGCCGCGTCCTGCCATCCTTCTCGATCCGGACAGTTGCGAGCGGCGGTTCCGGCCTGGCTCCAGCGAGCGGCGGGGCGGCCGGCGCGGGCGGCCCAAGGTCGACCGCCGAAATCGGAATATGGGCCGCTGCCGCGGGCGCGAGCGTTTCGGACGATAACGAGAGACGCGACGATTGCACGCCGTCGTCCGGCACGAGCGACAACAGGAAGGCGGCGGACACGCCAAATGCGATGACCGTCGCAAGCAACGCCAGCGCGTTGCGCGAGAGAGCCGATTCCGCTCCAATGAACCGGCTGACGTCGTAGCAGAGCGGGTCGAGCCGCATACCGGCCATCGCCGTATAGTGCATGCCGGAGATCGCGAGCCCGAGTCCGACAGCGGCAAGGAAAAGCCGCGGCCGGCTCGGCCGGCTGCCGAGGGTCAGGAGCGCGAAGGCGCTGGCGGCGACGGACACCAGGACGGACGCAACAACGAACGGCGCCTCCTGGTATGTCGGCCCAGCGAGGTGGACCGCGCGCATGCCGACGTAGTGCATGGCCGAGATGCCGAGGCCCATGGCGAGGGCGCCGAACGCGATTCGCAGCTTGAGCGGCAGCGGGGCGCGCGCCGCATAAACCCCGATGCCGACCACAATCACGCAGATCAAGAAAGAAACGAGCGTCGGAAGGACGAGATAGTCGATGGCGCTCGGAAAGCTCGCGGCGAGCAGGCCGACGAAATGCATCGACCAGATGCCGGTCGCCAAGGTGAGCGCGGAGCCGGCGAGCGCAAGGCGGCGGCGGATTCCGATTGCGCCGTCAATTTCGACTGCAAGGGACAGGCCGACGAAACTTCCCTGGACAGCGATCGCAATCGAAAGCGCGACAAGCCAGAAGTCATGAGGAATCGGCATTCCTCACCCTTTCTTCCTCCCTCCCAGACTACGCTATCGATAGGACAGAGGCGGGCGGACAGGCAAGCGAATAGCGATATATCCTTACCTATATTTCCAGAGACAGCAACTCAATAGTCCTTCGGCCAACTCCACTTGGCGCGCCGAAATGAGAGCGACGATTACGCGAATGGACCGGCCCGATTCGGTCGGACGGCCCTGCGAGTCGGAAGCGGATCGCAGGGCTCTTGGCGAACGACGTTCGCCTTTGACCTCGACGCCTGCGCGGCCGCGGCGCGCTTGCGGCGTCACAGTTTTCGGAACGCGCGAATTCGAAGCCTGTCCTTCGCGCCGCTCCGGGTTCTTTCGATCGCCTGCGCCATCGCAGGACCCGGGTAAGCGACGCCGCTTCGGCGCCCGAGGCCGTTCTCGCCTCGAAAGCCGCCGGCGTCGCCTCGTCCGGTCAAGCCGCCTTTTCGACGCCAGGGAGCGGCGCGGCGAACTCGTGCGCATTGGCGTTGAACGATCGGGCAAGCAGCGGGATGAGCGCCAGGCCGATCACGGCCGTAACCACGATCACGCCGAAGGCCGAGAGGCTGGTGCCGGTGGACTGCTCGACCAGGCCGAAAATGTACGGTCCGGCGAAGCCGCCGAGCAAGCCGATCGTGTTGATCATGGCGAGGCCGGAGGCGGCCTGAACGCCATGGAGACGCTTCATCGACACCGCCCAGTAGATCGGCAGAATGCCCCCGCCGAAGAAAGCGGTGATGACGAACAGCCCGATCCGAACAGCCGGCGTCGGGATGATCATGAAGACCGCAGCGCTGATCGCGAAGCCCGCTGTCAGGACCGCCAGGAAGACGAAGTCGTTGGTCACGTGACGATGAATGCGCGGCAGGATCAGGATGCCGAGGAGGAATCCGAATTCCGACCGAACTCGAGAGCAACCCGACAACAAACGGGCTCGACGCATGCATTTGTCCGACCATCGCCGGCGCGAAGAAATACAGACCGACGAAGCCGACCTGGTTGAAGAAATAGACGAGGCCCATAAGAAGCGTTGTCGGTTGCTTCAACGCGGTCAGCCACGCCCCCTTGACATGGTGTGGGCTCGCGCCGCCCGCCGCATAGCTTTCCAGGACATCGGCCTCGGCCGGGGTTAGCCAGGACGCGGTTTTCGGACGATCCGGGAACACGAAAAAGAGGATTACGCCGAGGATGACGGTCGGGAGACCCTCGAGGAGGAACATCCACTGCCAACCGGCCAGCCCCAGAAGCCCGTCAAGCTGCAGCAGCGCGCCGCCAAGAATGCTGCCGACAATCAGCCCCATCGAGGGCGCCGTATAGATCCATCCGACGGCGACAGAGCGATCTTTTTGAGCGAACCAAAGCGTCGTCACATACATGAGCGCCGGAAACAGTCCCGCCTCGGCGATCCCGAGAAGGACCCGAAGCGCTATGAACGACCAATCGCCCTGCACGAACATCATGGCCGCAGACAGGGCGCCCCAGGTGACGGCGATCCGGGCGATCCACTGGCGGGGACCGACGCGATAGGTCATGAGGTTGCTCGGCACTTCGAGGAGCGCGTAGCCCCAGAAGAAGATTCCCGCGCCGAAGCCATAGACTTCGGGGGTGATTCCGAATTGATGCTGAAGCGCGGACTTGGCCATGCCGACATTGGTCCTGTCGATGAACGACAGGAAGTAGATCGCGCACATCAGCGGCAGCAGGCGTTGCATCGCCTTGAGGGTCGCGAGGCGATGGGCCTCGCCCTGACCCGTTTGCGGTCTTTCCATACTCATCGTTTTTTCCTCCCGTTTGACGCTTCAAAAGTGAACTTTGTTGGATCCCTTTAGTCCCAGCATCGCTCGAGCCTCGTCAGGGGTCGCGATTTCAAGGGAAAGCTCTTCGAGGATCCTGCGTATCTTTCTGACCTGCTCGGCGCTCGTCTTCGCCTTGACGCCCTTCTCGAGGTAGATGCTGTCCTCCATCCCGACCCGAACATTGCCGCCCATGATCGCGGCCATCGTGACGAAGGGGAGTTGATGGCGCCCGGCGCCGAGGACGGAGAACTCATAGTTCTCCCGTCCGAATAGCCGGTCGGCGGTCGTTCGCATCACCGTCAGGTTTTCAGGGTCGGTCCCCAGGCCGCCGAGGATTCCGAAGATCGCCTGGATGAAAAAAGGCGGCTTGATCACGCCCTGATCGGCGAAATAGGCGAGATTATAGAGTTGCCCGAGGTCGTAACACTCGAATTCGAAACGCGTGCCGTGGCCACCAAGCTCAAGCAAGATCTCCCTGATCTCTTTGAATGTATTCCGGAATACTCGGTCTTCCATGCCTTCCAGGTATTCCTTCTCCCAGTCGTAGCGCCAGCTCGTGATCCTCCGCGCCACTTCGTGGATCGAAAAATTCATCGAGCCCATGTTCAGCGAGCACATCTCCGGCTTGGCCTGCATAGGAAAGGCGAGCCGCTCGGCCATCGTCATCTTCGTGCTTCCGCCGGTCGTGATGTTGATCACGGCGTCCGTCGCCGCGGCGATGACGGGAACAAACTGACGGTAGATATCCGGCCTCGGCGTCGGACGACCGTCGGCCGGATCGCGCGCGTGCAAGTGAATGATCGCCGCGCCGGCCCTGGCCGCCTCGATCGCCTGCGCCGAGATCTCCTCCGGCGTCAGCGGAAGGTGCTCGGACATCGACGGAACATGAGTTCGCGCCGGTGATGGCGCAGGAGATGATCACTTTGTGGTTTGGGCTCTTCATGTCTGGCGGGCCTGTCAATTTTGCGATACATCGCCTTCGGTCGCCGGTTCTCGGATCGCGCGGCGGCGCTCGCGAAGTTCGCACTGCTAAGGCGTGGGCGCCGTTACGGCAGGGAACGGCCGGCCTCCAGCCGCCAGCCAAGGCGGCTTGGATCAGTCCGAATGTGGCTGACATCAGGAAGGGGAAGCGTCCACCAAGTTCGTCCCGGCAGATTGTCTTATCTGGACGCTAGTTTCGTCCAGTTGAGAAGCCAAGGTTGCTTTCGGACAGAACCGGTGTGCTTGGAGGACATTCGAAGACGCAATGATCCCACGGCAGCCTCTGACCGGCGAGAAGCTTTATGCGCCGTTCAAATTAGCCGCGCTGGTTGAGACCCTGCGAGAGCAGGGCATCCCCGCCGAGGAATGCCTGCGCGGAACCGGAGTCCGACCCGACGAACTTACCGACCCCACGGTGCGGACCTCTGTCCGGCAGTACGCTCAGGCCTGCCGGAACGCCCTGCGGCTTTCGGTCGACCCCAGCACGCCCTTCCGCGTCGCCTCAAGGCTGCACCTGTGCGCCTACGGGATGTACGGCTACGCGTTGATGTCCGGGCTTTCGCTCCGCGACTACTTCAGACTCGGGGTCAAATATCATCTGCTGGCCGCGCCCATGCTCACCATCGAATGGCGGGAGTTTCCGGACGCCGCCATGTGGACGTTTCCCGATGAATTTACGTTTGCGACTTCGGAGGAACTGCGCCGCTTCTTGATCGAGCAGCAGTACACTCAGCAGGTCATCCATCTTCAGGACGTCGCCGGGCACGACGTGCGGCCGCTGAAGGCCTGCTTCTCCTATCCCGCGCCGGCGCACGCCGCGATCTATGAGTCCTATCTGTGCTGCCGGTGCGTTTTCGACCAACCGCGCAGCGAATTGCACTACGACAGGACTATTCTCGACGAGAGACCGCCGCTCGCCCATCCGCTGACCTCGGCGATGTTTCAGGAAACCTGCGAAGGCCTGATCGACAAGGCGAGGGCCTCGGCTGGACTTTCGGGCCAGATTTACGAGATCCTGATCAGGCGGCCCGGCCATTTTCCCGGCATGGAGGACGTCGCCCGGACGCTCAACATGACGTCTCGAACGCTGCGGCGCCGCCTGAAGGAGGAAGAAATTTCCTTCTCCGAGATTCTGGACGACGTCTATCGTTCGTTGGCCGTCGAGTATTTGAAGACGACGCACATGAGCGTCGACGACATCGGCATGCTGGTGGGGTTCAACGACGTCGCAAATTTTCGCAAGGCCTTCCGCCGCTGGACCGGGCAGACGCCCTCCGAAATTCGGCGGGAGATCACCCGCAAATGGACCAGCCCCATCCGGTTCTCGCGACGGACGCCGGAGTCGCAAGCTGTCGGCGCCGGCGACTGAAGTCCGGCTTAGGGACGCTCGCGACGGCGGTGGCCGTGCGCGCCGCGGCGGCGGAGCGTCTCCGGCGCGCGTGGCCGCGGCGACATGACCGTTGTCGGCCCCCCCTCGATGTTGAGCGATCGGTCGAAGGCTTCGTCGGAGGCGATTTCCGTGGCTTCCTCCTGAGCGACGCGCGCAGGCTCCTTTTGGGGCGCGGACGGCGCATGGCCCTCCTTTGCGCTCTCCGTCTGCTCAACTTGACTCCGAGGCGCCGCCGCCGACGGGGCGGCGGCCCCGTTCGTCGCGCCGCCAGCGATCGAGAGCGCCGGCAGAATGGCGGCTGCGCTCGCGTCGGCCGTCCCCGGCGGGATCGGGCCAGCCGCAGGCCGTGCGGGTTCGACGACGGGAGCGGGCGCTATGGCCGTCGCAGCGCCGGTCCCGGGAGCGGTCGCCCTCCCGGATTTCGTCCCATCCGCCGCGCGGGCGGACGGGGGATCGATCGCGACCGTCGCCGTCGTACCCGCCACCAGCCGGACGTCGGCGGGCACGGAGTTGAGATGGATACGGACCGGGACCCGCTGGGCGAGCCGAACGAAAGCGAAAATCGGATTGACTGTGGCGAGGCCCAGCGCGGACGGCGTCGCGTTCGGGACGCTGATGCCGCGCGCGAGACTCTGGACATGGCCCCGAAGCGCTTGCGGGTAGCCCATGAGCTTGACCGTGGCCCCGTCGCCGTCGTGGATCGATTCGAGAAACGTCTCCTCGAAATAGGCGTCGACCCAAAAGGAATTCGGCGTCGATCAGCGACACCTGTCGCTGTCCCACGTTGGCGTAGTCGCCCGAGCGCGCCTGCAAATTGGTGACGTAGCCGTTGACCGGCGACACGATGCGCGTGCGGTGAAGATTGAGCCGGGCGTTGTCGAGATTGGCGAGCGCCGTCTCATAGCTCGCCCCTGCACTGAGCGACTTGGCGGCGTAGGTTTGCTGCTCTTCGAGCGTCACCGCGAGGTCGTTGAGCTTCTGCCGCCGCGCCCACTCGGCCTCCGCGTTCTGGGCCGCAGCCTTTGCTTGCTCCACTCCCGCCTCCGCTTGCCGGACGGCGATCGTGTAGCTCGCCGGATCGACCTGCATCAGGAGGTCGCCCTTATGAACAAACGCATTGTCGGCGACAGGCAGGTTGACGATCTGCCCGGCGACCTCGGGGGCAATCGTGACGACATAGGCGCGAACGGTTCCGTCGCGGGTCCACGGCGTTCCCATATAGGCCTGCCAGCCGAACCAACCGAGCGCCGCCGCGATCGCCACGGTGACCAGCGTTGCGAGAGCGCGAAGCGCGCCGCGCCGCCACGAGGATGCGCTTGCACGGACGCCGGCGTCCGGCCTCGTGGGAACCGCGACGGTCGTCGCGTCTCTGTCGAGGATCGACATTCACCCGCCTCGATGCGCCAGAAAGAGCGTGAGGCCCGAAGCAAGGATGACATAGACGGCGAACTCGAACAGGGCCGGATGCCAGACCCGTCGCAGGACGCCAAGGCCGTTCGTCAGGCGCCGCAAAACCAAAAAGGCCAGCGCGGCGGCGACGAGAATGGGCGTCGCAGGCGCGACATAAACTCCGAAAACGTCGACCTCGCTGAAACCCATGCTCGGCCTCACCGTGCGAAATATTCCGGGTACGCGGCCAACTCTTCCGACATGCCAAGGACGACCGCGCGCAGCCGCCGCACGATCCTGGCGTCTGACTTCCCGGTCGTCAACTCGCGATCGAGCGCTTTGAGGCCTTCGAGGGCCGCCGACACGCGCCCCTCGGCGAGCGGAACGAGCGCTGCGTCGAGCGCCGGCGCGGACGCGAACCGCGGCGCAACCTGACGAAGCCGGATGATCCGCGTTCCCACCGCAAGCGCCGAACCCATGTAGGAGCGCTCGATGGGCTCAGCAGAATCGGGAACCGCGACGATGCGGGCGAACATGCGGTCAGACCATACGCGCCTGGACGGCGTCCGGGGTCCCTGAGCCAACCGTCGGACATCCTCGAGCGCGAACCGCAACAAGCGCCGGGTGCGAGTTGCGGGCGACGGCGGCGGGAGGATCCGGATCAGGATCGTCGCGACCGCTATGCCGGCGAGAATGGCGAGAACTGTATTGTAGAATTGCGCCGCGTCGTAGCTCACGACGTTTTTGAGCGACATCATCGGGATGAGGTTGACCGCGGCGGCGGTGAAGAACGCCGGCTGCCAAGGCGAGGCGACGCCGACGCCGAGCGGCACCAGGGCGAGGCCGAGCGTGAGGCACAGGCCCGGGAACGCGGCCGCCGAGGGCAGCACGCCGAACGTCAGCACGGCCGCGACGACGGCGCTCAATGCGCAGCCGCCCAGGAAGACCATCGCCACGGAGGCGGCCCGATCGCCCTGCAGGGGAATGATGACCGCGATCACGATGGCGAAGGTGAGGGCGAGGGCGCCGCTCGACCAGGCGGTCAGGATCCAGAACAGCGAAACGATCGCCGCGGTCAAGAACGTCCTCAGGGCGATGATCGCGGGGGGCAGCCAATCAGGCAAGTGAAACGCGGCGAGCGCATCCTCGCGCCGGGCGGCCCCAGGGTCGACGATCAACGTGACGCCGTTGAGCGCGCGAGACATGCCTATGAGGGCCTCGGCGGTCGAGTCGGCCAGCAATTGCGATGAGGCGGAGACGGCCGCGATCCGCGCCGCAAACCGCGCCGCGTCGTCGCAGGCGTCGCGAAGACGGGCCGGGGCGCGCGCCGCCTCCGCTGGCGTCGCCGGCAGCCCCTGAAGGATCCGGGCAATCGGCTCGCTGTCCCGCCGCCTGTCTGTCTCGGAGAGCCTGCCGAGATGCAGCGCGAGCGCCCGCCAGGACGAGATCGCCGCGACCAGTCCGGCTACGCCGGCCTGAAGAATGCGGGAACGATAGCGGAGGTCGGACGCTTCCCCGATAGCGGTGTCGATCAGGGGATCAAGCGCAATCACCCTCCGCATCATCTCGCGCCGCGCCGCGCGGGAGACCGGCTCCAGAGGGTCGGCCGCCGAGACCGTGCCCGCCAGGCCGGACAGCACGTCCGCGGCGACCGTCGCGAGTTCGCCGCCGAGCCGCCGCCTCGCGGCGCCAAGATCGGTGAGGGCCAGCACGAACCCTGCGCTGACGATTCCCACCGTGATCTCGACGACGCGGAACACCGCCAGGGTGAAGACCTGGTCGCTGGCGCCGCCGGTCGGACCGAAAACGTCGCTGGCGATGACTGCGGCGGTGAAGCCGGCGAGAGCCGCGCCATAGGCGGCGAAGTTTCTGAGAACCGCGCCGACGAAACCGCAGGCGGCGCTCCATAGCGCCAGCGACAGCAGAAAGCCGACCCGGTCCTGCGGGAACAGGGCGGCGATGGCGACGATTGCGACGCCGCCGACCGTGGTTCCGACGAGACGGAAGGCGCCCTTGCGCATCGAGGCGCCGAGTTGGGGCTGGCAGACCAGCGCCGCCGTCGTCCCGGCCCACGAAGGATCGCTCAATTGCAGGGCGAAGGCGACGTAGAGGGCGAGGCAGACCGAGGCCCACAGGCGCAGGGCGAACAGCAGCGGACCTGTCGCCTGCGTCGCGAAGCGCACGATCGGAGATTTCAGCTCCACTGTCTCCATCGCTTCCGCGTCGCCTGTCAGCGCCTCCGCCAGGATCACAACACCCGTGCCCGATCGCCGCGTCAAGTTCGACCGATTATCGTTGATCGGCGGCAACTCCGATATGACCGCTGAGCGTCACGGGGCGGCTCTTCAGTTTGGCGTCGTTCCAACGATCCCGCCTTCAGGTCGAATGCGGCGCCCAGCTCGCATACATCCCGGTCGTGCGAAACTCGGTCGGGCTGGCGCCGAAGCTCTTGCGAAACGCCTTCGCGAAATAGTTCGGATCGCTAAAACCGCAGTCCTGCGACACCTGCTTGACCGAAGCGCCGCCGCTGACGAGCAGGCTTGCGGCTCGCCGCATGCGCTCGTTGAGAACGTATTCCGCCGGCGACACGCCCTCGGAATGCGTGAACACCCGGGTGAAGTGCGCACGGCTGAGCCCCGCGAGATCGGCAAGCGTCTGCACCTCGAGCGGCTCATGAAGGTGCCCGCGAACATAACCGATCACCCGCCGGATCTGACCGCGCATGGGCTCCGCTCCCCCATCGCCGCCAAGCACGTCGTCGTAGAGCGCCATGGTCGCCGCATAGGCGAGCACAGAAGCGTCGCATGCCCGCTTCGCCTTCCCGTCGCGCAGGTCGAGGCTGATCTCGGCGAGACGCGCCATCGTCTCCGGCCGCAGCCTGAAAACGGGCCCCGCCACGGCGAGGATTGCGCGATGGAGCCGTAACGCCTCTTGCCCGGTCATGGCGAGCCAGAAGAACTCCCATCGCTCGCCGTCCTCGATCCAATAGGTGTGCGCGTGCGGGACCACGACCAGCATGGTTTCTCCCGGCCCAACCGTGCGCGCATGGCGCTCATACTTCAGATGGCCTGCGCCAGACAGCGTGCACTGAACGACCGAAAACGGGGTCCGGCCCCTGTGACGGCCGTTCCACCGGTAGGAGGAATCCGTCGCGATCTCATAGCCGGTGCTGGTTGGCATGACGTGTAGCCGGTCGCGGCTTCTCGCAAATGAAATGGCCGTGCGCCCGGGCCCGCGCGCCTGCATCGCCGTCAGCACAAAATTACCCGCCACAGCACATGGCTCCTCTTTCAACCGCCGCAAAGAGGCGGATAATAGCCTGCCCGGTCGCAAAAGGTCATGAGCGAAAATAGCTGTATCGACGATCCCTTGGAAATTGTCCTGGCGAGTTCGCCGGGCGGGTCATTTCCTGGAGCAACACGCGAGGCACGCCATGTCGAGACTGAAGATCGCCATCATCGGAGCGGGCAGCGTCGGCTTCACGCGTAAGCTCGTCACGGACGTGCTTTGCGTTCCCGAACTTCGGGACATCGACATCGCGCTGACCGACATCGACGAACGCAACCTCGGCATGGTCCAACAAATTCTGGAGACGATTGTCGACGTCAACAAACTGCCGACGCGCATCGAGGCGACGACAAATCGTCGGCGCGCGCTGGAGGGCGCCCGCTATGTCATCAATTGCGCGCGTGTCGGGGGCCTCGAGGCTTTTGCCGACGACATTCGAATCCCGCTCCAGTACGGCGTCGATCAGTGTGTCGGCGACACGATCTGCGCAGGCGGCGTTCTCTACGGGCAGAGGTCGATCCCGGTCGTGCTCGACTTCTGCAAGGACATCCGCGAGGTCAGCGAGACGGGCGCGCAATTCTCTGAACTACGCCAATCCCATGGCGATGAACACATGGGCGGCGATCGACTTCGGCAAGGTCGAGACCATCGGCCTCTGCCACGGCGTACAGCACGGCTGGCGTCAGATCGCCGACGCGCTTGGCGCCGAGAACCCGCACGACGTCGAATATATTTGCAGCGGCATCAATCATCAGACCTGGTACATCGACGTGCGCTTGCGCGGGCGCCGGGTCGGCCGCGATGAACTTCTCGCGGCCTTCGAGCGTCATCCCGTCTACTCGCAGCAGGAGAAGGTTCGGATCGACGTGTTGAAGCGATTCGGAGTCTATTCGACCGAAAGCAACGGCCATCTGTCCGAGTACCTGCCCTGGTATCGCAAGCGTCCGGAGGAGATCGGCCGCTGGATCGACATGTCCGACTGGATTCACGGCGAAACCGGCGGATACCTTCGCTATTGCACGGAAACGCGGAACTACTTCGAGACGGACTTCCCGGTGTTTCTCGAACTGGCCAAGAAGCCCATCGAGGTCGCGCAGCGCACCGATGAGCACGCGAGCCACATCATAGAGGCGCTCGAGACCGGGCGTCTCTATCGTGGGCACTTCAACGTCAAGAACAGCGGCGTCATCACCAATCTCCCGTCGGACGCCATCGTCGAGTTGCCGGGTTTCGTTGACCGTTTCGGCGTCAACATGGCGGCGGACTTGACCTTGCCGCTGGCCTGCGCAGCAACCTGCACCGCGTCGATCAATGTCCAGCGCATGGCGGTCGAAGCGGCTGTGAAGGGCGACGTCGACCTTCTCAAGCTTGCCGTGCTTCACGATCCGCTGGTCGGCGCCATCTGCACGCCGGACGAGGTCTGGCGGATGGTCGACGAAATGCTGGTGGCTCAGGCCGCCTGGCTCCCTCAATACGCGCATGCGATCGATGCCGCGAAGGACCGGCTGGCCCAGACCCCGCCGAGGAAAACTGAGCAGAAGGGCGCTGCGACAAGGCCGGTCCGCTCGGTCGAGGAGTTGCGCGCCGAGCGTGCTGAACGACGGAAATCGGTCGCAGAAGACCCTGCGGCGGCGTAAGTTCGAGGCCGACCCGGAGAGGCGGCCGAGCGCAAAGAATGGATGAGGAGGAGGACGTTCCATGATGCGATTGAACAGCGCGTTTGCGGCCGCGATGGTCGCTGTCGCGGGCCTTGTCAGCCCGGCCCTGGCTGCGGATCCGGTGACGCTGCATTTCTGGGTCTCGTGGACTCCGGATGCAGCCGACGCGATCGCGGCCAAGAAGGAGATCGCCGCGTACGAGGAGGCTCATCCCGGCGTCAAGATCGACGTGCAGAACATCACTTATGACGCGCTGCACGACAAGCTTCTGACGTCGATCGCGGGCGGCGACGCGCCTGACCTGAGTTGGGGCCTGCCCGAGTGGCTCGGCGAACTGAACAAGATGGGCGCGCTGCAGGATCTCACCGAGGACGCGAAGGCCTGGCCGGATCGTAGCGCGATTTATCCCAACGTTCTCGACGCGTTGACCATTGACGGTCATCTGCTCGCCATGCCGCATTACCTCGGCATTCGGGCGCTGCTCGTTCATCAGGACATCCTGAAGGCGGCCGGGATCGCCGAACCGCCTAAGACCTGGAGCGAACTGATCGCCGACGCGCAGGCGATCAAGGAGAAGACCGGGAAGTTCGGCTTCGGCATCGCCGGGACCGGCGTCCGATCGCCTCAGGAACTGATCATGTATCTGGCCCAGAACGGCCTTTCGATCGCCGATCGCCAACCGGACGGCAAATACAAAAATACGTGGGCCGACGACAAGGACAAGCTCGCCAGGGCTGCCGAGGTGTTCGCCTTCTACAAGAGCCTGCACGACAAAGGCGTGATCAACCCCGACGGCGTGAGCTGGGGATGGGAAGAGGAGGACACCAATTTCGCGCTCGGGCAATACGCGATGGTGATCGACGGCGCGTGGATGGATTTGCGCGCGGCGCAGAATCCCGAAACGATGAAGGATGTCGCGATCGTCGCGCCGCCCTACAAGCTGAAGCCGGCGACGTTCTTCGAGATCAACCCCTTCTACGTCTACAAAGCGGGCAAGCATCCCAAGGAGACCTGGGACTTCGTCGCCTTCATGAACGGCAAGGAATTTCAATCCGCGGTTCATCCCAACAATTCGCCGCGCTCGGACGTCGTGAGCGATAGCATCTGGGGCAAGGATTTCACCGGCCTCGCGCCGACCGGCGTGGTCTTCCCGCCTGTTCCGCTGGGCGCGATCACCCGGGACATGATCGAGTTCGCTCGGCCGGACGCTGCTCAAGAACGAGGAGCCTGAGACGGTGGCGAAATGGCTCTCAGCCGCCATCAACAAGGACCTCAGGCAGGCGGGCGAACTCAGCACGAACTGACGCGGAACGACGCGGCGCAGGAAGGGACTTTCGAAGCATGGCCGTCTCGGATGTTCCCATCCCGGCCGGCGCTCAGCCGGTCTCAGGAAGAGCCGGGCAGAGGACCCGGGCGGCGCAGCTTCGCAGGCTCGCCGCCCTGTTCCTCGCGCCGGCGGCGGCCTTCTTCCTGCTTCTGATCGCCTACCCGCTCGCGCGGGTGGTGTGGACGGCGTTCGAATACGTCAACCTCACCAATCCCTCGATCAGCGGCTACGCCGGACTCGACAACTTCAACACCGTCCTCAGCGACGAACGCTTTTGGCCGGCCCTCTGGCGAACAGGCGTGTGGACCTTCGTGTCCGTCGCGGGCGAGTACGCGCTCGGCCTTGCCTCTGCCGTCGCGCTCGCACAGCCGATCAGGGGGCGGACGGTCTTCCGGGCGCTGATCATCATTCCCTGGGTCATCCCGATCGTGGTCGCGGGACTGACCTGGACCTGGATGCTCACCCCGGACTACGGCGTCATCAATCTCTGGATGGTCAAGCTCGGCTTGCTCGCAAAGCCATACTACTGGCTGGGCAATCTCGATTCCGCGCTGTTGACGGTCGCCTTCGTCAACATCTGGCGCAGCTTCCCGTTCTACACCCTAAGCCTGCTCGCCGCGCTCATGTCGGTTCCGCGCGACGTCCTCGAATCCGCAGCCATGGACGGCGCGGGTCCCCTGAGGCGCTTCGCCTACATCGTCATGCCGCATCTCAAAGTGGTTTCGCTGACCCTGATCTTCATCCACATCATCTGGACCGCGATCAATTTCGACTTCATCTGGGTGATGACCCAGGGCGGTCCCCTCAATTCCTCGGAAACGCTGCCGATCCTCATCTATCGTTACGCATTCGAAGACTTCGATGTCGGCGCGGCCAGCGCGCTCGCGATGATGGCGATGGGGTTCATGCTCGCGGCGTTCTTCATCTACTGGTACGGCGCCGCGAGACGCGCGGAAAGGGCAGCGTGATGGTGACGAGCGGCATCGAGCGCGCCACTCGCAACGCGGTCACCTACGTAGCCCTGACTGCGATCGCAGCGTTTTGCCTCTTCCCTTTCTTATGGATGCTCGACACGTCGCTGAAACCGGCAGCCGAAGTGAGAAGCCTCCATCCGACCTTCTGGATCTTGCAGCCGACCCTGGCAAACTTCCGCCACGTCGTGACCGATGACAATTTCCTCCTTTATTTCCGCAACAGCGTCATCGTCGCCGGCGGCTCGACGCTGCTCGCGCTGACGGTGTCGATCTTTTGCGGCTATGCGCTCAGTCGTTTCCCAAAGCAGTCGCTGTCGCGCGCGGTCGCCAGCGCCCTGTTGCTGTCGCAGATGATTCCTGGGGTTCTGCTGCTTGCGCCGCTTTATATCCTGATGCGACAGCTCGAGCTGCTGTCGACGTTCCGGGCGCTGATCATCGTCTACTGCACCTTCTCCATTCCGCTTTGCTGCTTCATGCTGAAAAGCTTCTTTGATACGATTCCGATGGAGCTGGAAGACGCCGCGGAGATGGACGGCTGCTCGCGGCTCGGTTTCATCTACCGCATCCTTCTTCCCCTCTCGGCTCCCGGCATTATGGCCACGGGACTCTTCTGTTTCGTCACGGCCTGGAACGAGTTCCTGTTCGGTTATGTCCTGATCAATGATGACTTGCGACGGCCGCTGACGCCGGCGATCATGCTGTTCAAGGGCCCGCATCTGACGGACTGGGGCGCCTTAATGGCCGCCTCGGTGCTGGCGGTCGTTCCCGTCGCCCTTTTCTTCATCTACCTGCAGCGCTTTCTGGTGGAGGGGCTCTCGACCGGCGCCGTCAAGGGGTGAGGACGGCGAGGCGTTGATCCGCCCGTGAGGACGTGCATCTTTGCGAGGACGCGTTGCTGGACCGCCTCCCTCAGGGGAGCGGGCGGACGCCGCGCACTCCTTTGAGATCTGCCTCTGCCTCCGGGGAGTCGCCGACGCGCGCGACTTGCGACGGTCGCTGACGTCGATTTGAACCGTTCGGAAGGGCCGGAATGGCGTCAAGTCTTGAGTCCGGCCTCGCCGATGGCGGCGAGGAGGGCGGCCTCGTCATTGTCGGAGGTATCGCCCGACGCGCCAGCCGCCCCGATCACGGCGCCGACGGCGTCGCGGATCAGGACGCCGCCGGGAACGGGGACGAGGCCTTCGCTGAACACGCTCGCGAGCGAGGCCACGAAGTGCGGGCGCTCAACCGCCATGTCATGGAGCTTGCGCGAGCTGACCCCCAGGCTGAGCGCGCCATGCGCCTTGCCGTACGCCACCTTCCAGCGCGCGAGACTCGTGTCGTCTTCAACCGCCGCGGCGCGCAGCGCGCCCCGTTCGTCGAGCACGACGAAGCCCATCGGCTTCAGGCTCTTTGCCCTTGCGAAGGCCAGCGCCGCCGTCACAATCGCCTGCGCCTGATCGAGTTTGAGCCCCATGTTCGCTTATCCTTGGAAAAGAGCGACGCCGTTTGGGCGACGAGGGCTTCTTAACCCCAAAACCGCGGCGATCCCAGCGCGGGAGGCGGGCTGGCGGGCGGAGTTGCTCGGGTGTCTGAAATTGCGATCGCGACAGAAAATTATTGCGGAGAAACAGAAATTATGGTAGTTCAGAATCGTGGGTCATTTCGTCCGCGTTATTGAACGCGGACCCGCCAAGCCGACCGTCATCGCGACGCGCCGGACCGTGGACGCTTGTCGATTTGAGAGACGTTAGGGACCCGCCGATGGCGATCGGGCGACCGGACGGGCGAGTGAAAAAGGAAAAAGGGACAGATTTGTGCGCTCAAGCGATTGAAAAGAGGGGATGGGCGCCAGAACTGCAGCCGAACGGCGGGACCCAACGATGCTGTCCGCGGGTGCTCGTCCGACCGGAAGAGCCGCCGTAATCCCTTGGAAAGGCTCAAAACGAAACTGGATTCGGCAGGGCGGCTAAAGGGGGACCAGGGATCTTATCGGATCGACCGCGTGGCCGTCCTTGCGCAACTCGAAATGCAGGCGGGGCGAGGCCGCGTCGCCGGTCTGGCCGGACTTTGCGATGATCTGCCCGCGGCGGACCTTGTCGCCCTCCTTGACCAAGAGCTCGCTGTTGTCGGCGTAGACGGTGACGTAACCGTTGTCGTGCCGGATCACGACGAGCTTGCCGTAGGCCTGGATCTGGTCGCCCGCCGCGATGCAGACCCCGTCGGCCGCAGCGTGGACGGCCACGCCGAGGGGCGAGGCGATGTCGATGCCGTCGTTCGTACCGGCCTTGAAGTCCTGGACGATCGGGCCGCGCAGCGGCCATCGGAATTTCTCGCGCTCAACCTGGGGAGCGGGGGGAGCGGGCTCGGGTTCCTGGGCGCGCGCGGCGCTCGTCAGGGCGACGAACAGAAGGACGGCGAGGGCGCCGCCCCGGCGAAGCGGGAGGCGCCCATCGCGCCTCAGTTCGCCATCGCCTTGACGATCGAGTTGGTCATCTTCTTGGCGTCCCCGAACAGCATCAGCGTGTTGTCGCGGAAGAAGAGCTCGTTCTCGACGCCGGCGTAGCCGGAGCCCATGCCGCGCTTGACGAAAAGGACCGTCTTGGCCTTCTCGACGTCGAGGATCGGCATTCCGGCGATCGGCGACTTCGGGTCGGTCTTGGCGGCCGGGTTGGTCACGTCGTTGGCGCCGATGACGTAGGCGACGTCGGCCTGGGCGAACTCGCTGTTGATGTCCTCGAGTTCGAACACCTCGTCATAGGGGACGTTCGCCTCGGCGAGCAGCACGTTCATATGTCCGGGCATTCGGCCTGCGACCGGATGGATCGCGTATTTGACCTCGACCCCCTCCTTCTTCAGGAGGTCGGCCAACTCGCGCAGGCTGTGCTGCGCCTGCGCCACCGCCATGCCGTAGCCGGGCACGATGATCACCTTGGAGGCGTTCTTCATCATGAAGGCCGCATCGTCCGCCGAGCCCTGCTTGACCGGCCGGGTCTCCGCGCCTCCGGCGGCCGCGGTCGTCTCGCCGCCGAAGCCGCCAAGGATCACCGAGATGAACGAGCGGTTCATGCCCTTGCACATGATGTAGGACAGGATCGCGCCCGAGGAGCCGACCAGGGCGCCGGTAATGATCAGCGCCAGATTGCCGAGCGTGAAGCCGATGCCCGCGGCCGCCCAGCCCGAATAGGAGTTCAGCATCGAGATGACGACCGGCATGTCCGCGCCGCCGATCGGAACGATCAGGAGCACGCCGAGCGCGAGCGAGACGAGCGCGATCAGCCAGAAGAAAACGGCCGCCTGCGTCGAGTAGAAGAGTACGATGAACAGCAGCAGAGCCACGCCGAGGCCGATGTTGATGACGTGGCGCTGCGGCAGCAGGATCGGCGCGCCGGACATGCGCCCGTCGAGCTTCAGGAAGGCGATGATCGAGCCGGTGAAGGTCACGGCGCCGATGGCGAGGCCGAGCGACATTTCGATGATGCTGGCCGGGTGGATGCCAGCGCCTTCCGCGATGCCGAAGGCGTCGGGCGCGTAAAGCGCGCCGGCGGCGACCAGGACCGCGGCGAGACCGACCAGCGAGTGGAACATCGCCACCAACTGCGGCATCGCCGTCATCTGAACGGTGCGGGCGCGCCAGGCGCCAATGCCGCCGCCGATGGCGAAGCCGAGGATGACCAGCACCCAGGAGAGGAAACCGGCGGGCGGCCTCAGCGCCAGCGTGGTCAGCACGGCGACGCCCATGCCGATCATGCCGTAGCGGTTTCCCTGCCGCGAGGTCGCGGGCGACGACAGGCCTCGCAGCGCAAGGATGAACAGGACGCCCGCGACGAGATAGAGGATGGCGGCGAAATTAGCGCTCATGGGCCTTCAGCCCTTCTTCTTGTACATGGCCAGCATGCGCTCTGTGACGAGGAAGCCGCCGAAGATATTGACCGAGGCGAGGATGAGGGCGAAGAACCCGACGAATTTGGCGAAGCCCGAGCCGCTGTCGACCCCGGCGACGCCGACCGACAGAAGCGCGCCCACGACGATAACGGACGAGATCGCGTTGGTGACCGACATCAGCGGGGTGTGGAGCGCGGGCGTAACCGACCAGACGACGTAATAGCCGACGAAAACGGCGAGGGCGAAGATCGCGAGCCGGAATACAAAGGGATCAATCGCGCCGCCCGAGGCGGCGTGTCCGGCGGCGGCGATTTGATCGCCGTAGGCCTGTACAGACTGGGCTGCCTGCTGCGCGGCGTCCGTTGCGGCTCTCAGTTTGGCGATGGCAGCGTCGAGGTTGTCCATCCGGTTCTCCGGTATTCAGATCGGGGCCGCGGGTCGGGCCTATTTGGGCAGGAAGTTGGGATGAATAATCGCGCCGCCGCGCGTCAAGCAGGTCGCCTTGACGAGTTCGTCGTCCCAGTTGACCGCAATCGCCTTGCTCGCCTTGTCGATCAAGGTTTCGACGAAAGCGTAAAGGTTGCGCGAATAGAGGGCCGATGCCGTGGCGGCAAGACGGGTGACGTTGGAATAACCGACGATTTTGACGCCATTTTCGCTGGTCACGAGCTCGCCGGCCTTCGCGGACTCCACGTTGCCGCCGCGCTCCACGGCGAGGTCCACGATCACGGAGCCCGGGCGCATCGACTTGACCATGTCGGCGCTGACCAGCTTGGGCGCGGGACGACCCGGGATCAAGGCCGTCGTGACGACGATGTCTTGCTTGGCGATGTGCGCGGCGACCAGCGCGGCCTGCTTGGCCTTGTACGCGTCCGACATCTCTTTGGCGTAACCGCCTGCCGTTTCGGCCTGTTTGAACTCCTCGTCCTCGACCGCGACAAATTTGGCGCCGAGCGACTCGACCTGCTCCTTCGTCGCCGGGCGGACGTCGGTCGCGGTGACGATCGCGCCAAGGCGACGGCCGGTGGCGATCGCCTGCAGCCCCGCGACGCCAACGCCCATAATGAACATCTTCGCCGCCGGAACGGTGCCTGCGGGCGTCATCATCATCGGGATAGCGCGGCCGTATTCCGTCGTCGCGTCGACCACCGCGCGATAGCCGGCGAGATTGGCCTGACTGGAGAGCACGTCCATCACCTGCGCGCGCGTGATGCGGGGCAAGAGTTCCATAGCGAATGCCGACGCGCCGGACTTTGCCAGCGCCTCAACGGCGTCGGAATGGCCATAGGGATCCATCGCCGCAATGACGAGCGCCCCGCTTTTCAGCGCGGCGATCTCCTCTGGGTTCGGTCTGCGCACCTTGAGCACGACGTCGGCGCCGAGCGCGTCGGCGCTGGAAACGAGTTGCGCTCCGGCGGCCTGATACTCGGCGTCGGCGACACCAGCCTTTTTCCCTGCGCCGTGTTCAACCGCCACTTCGGCGCCCAGCGCGATGAATTTCTTGACCGTCTCCGCGGTCGCTGCGACACGCGTTTCCACCGGGTCCGTCTCCGCGGGCACTCCGATCAGCATGAAACTTTCCCCAAGAGCGACTTTGACCAGCGGCGCCGCCTTGCTTTGCCGACGTCGTTATGTCGGTGGAGGCGGCGCGCGCTGCGGCGCAGCCGTTCCATAGATCATTGGCGGACCCGCCGCAATGTCAGGGGGCCGCCGCAGATCGCCGCAGGCGCCGGCGGATCAGGCGCGGGCGGCCGCGTCGATCATCCGCTCGTTCCCCTTGTCGCGGCTCTCGAGGACTTCGACCTTGACCAACTCGGCCTGCGCTTCGTCCTGCGCGGCCTTGGCGTCCTCCAACTGCGCCGTCAATTCGGTGATCGAGCTTTTGAGGTTGTCGCGCCGTGCGGACGCCGCTCGGGCGTAAGTCGGATAGGCGAAGTGGCGAGGATCGCTGATTCCGGCCCGCTTTTCCTCGTTGGCGATCTCCCGGTCGAGTTCCCCGGAGATGCGGGCGAATTCGGCGACCATCAGTTCGATCTGACGAACCCGACGGCGCTTTTCTTCGAGCTGAAAGCGCTTCAGACGGACCAGCGTGTCCCGCGACTTCATCCCAGAACGCTCCCTAGCACGGCGACCTCGAAAGGACGCAAACCCTCAACGCCAATTCCACGAGACGCTGCGACATTGGCGCCGGAAGGTTTCGCTTTTCTTACCTTTGCTAGCCGAAGGGGCGCTTTTACGCTCCGACGCCGGCGCGACGTCGATCGGTCCGTTAGCGTTTCGTTTACGAGGCCTCGTTAACAATCGTGGGGAAAATGTGTGCGATATGAAATTTTTCACGAGCCTTTCGAGGGATCGCGCCGGTCGATCAGAAGCGGGAGAACTCCGAGTCCGATGAATCCGTTGACGGCCGTTTGTTAAAGTATCACTTTAAATAGTTATGAACCAATATCTTACGTTAGGTCAACGAGTTAGGCGATAATTTGGACTGTCGTGGCTGGGGCTTGCAAAAAGGAATTATGGTTTGTTAACCAATGGCGGCCACTCTCGTTTCGAATCAGTCTGGGCTCCGGTCCGGCTGCGAGCCCGAAAGGGCCGTGTGAAAGCGACGTACGACACCGCGGTCGAAGAGCAAAAGGCGAGGCGGGGAGCCTGAGATGCGCGTATTATTGATCGAGGACGACGCAGCGACCGCGCAGAGCATCGAGTTGATGCTGAAGTCGGAGAACTTCAACGTCTACGCGACCGACCTTGGCGAGGAAGGCATCGACCTCGGGAAGCTGTATGATTACGATATCATCCTGCTCGACCTCAATCTGCCGGACATGTCGGGTTACGAGGTGCTTCGCTCGCTCCGGGTGACCAAGATCAAGACCCCGATCCTGATCCTCAGCGGCATGGCGGGCATCGAAGACAAGGTGAAGGGCCTCGGCCACGGCGCCGACGACTACCTCACCAAACCGTTCCACAAGGACGAACTGATCGCGCGCATTCACGCCATCGTCCGTCGCTCGAAGGGCCACGCCCAATCGGTCATCATTACCGGCGACCTTACGGTCAATCTCGACCAGAAGACGGTTGAGGTCGACGGCGCTCGCGTGCATTTGACGGGCAAGGAATACCAGATGCTGGAGCTGCTCTCGCTGCGCAAGGGCACGACGCTGACCAAGGAGATGTTCCTCAACCACCTCTACGGCGGGATGGACGAGCCCGAGCTGAAGATCATCGACGTGTTCATTTGCAAGCTCCGCAAGAAGTTGGCGATGGCCTCCGGCGGCCGCAATTACATCGAGACGGTGTGGGGCCGCGGCTACGTGCTGCGCGAACCCTCGCCCGCCGAGGATCGCATCACCGCGTGAGGTCGCGGCAGCCCGGAATCCCGAGTCGGTTTTAAGCCTTTCCAAGCGTTTGCGGCGGAATTTTCCGGCCCGCCGTTCGGGCCAAGAGCCCCCTGTCATCCCGACGAAAGTGCGATTCAGAGCCTCGTCCCACCGCGAGCGGCGCAACGGCGCCAGAATCTCCCCATACTTCCCAGTGCTCTGAATGCCCGCTTTCGCGGGCATAGCAACATTGGCCCTCAGGGCGACCGACCGATCCGAAGATCCCGCGCCGGTTTTGAGCCTTTCCAAGGAGTTGCGAGAGATATTCCGGGCGGATGGCGGGATGGCGCCCGGCCGTGGCCGGAGGCCGAGCCCGGTTCGCCGGTTCAGGCGAACGGACAGTGCGTCCAAGGACGTCCGGCCACACCGACGGGGGAGAGCGCAAGCAGGGCCTCGTCCGCAGTCGCTCCGATCGCCTCGGCTATGCCCAGCGCGGATGGCGACGGCAAGAGGGCCACCGCTGAGCGGGAAGGGTGGCGAGCCCAAATCCATGCCAACTCCCGTCAAGAGCGGACCCCTTGCCGTTTCCTGTTATTCCAAAGCGTTGAGCCAAACCAACAGCTCATTTCTACAAAGCCCCGGTCCGCACACCTCCCCGGCCCCGAAAGGGAAGGAAGCGACCACGAGAACATATATAGAACAAGGTTTGGCTCGTCAAGCCAATGCCGCAAGCTTTCGGCTGGAAGGCGAGCGCATACGTTTTGGCGAGGGACGCTGGCTCCCGGCGAGGGCGCCCCCGACCAACTCGTCGGTCCCTTGAACGGCCTCTCTCCCGATCGGGGAGAGGAGCAGGCGCACTTCTCTACCTTGGGAGCGTCGTCGCGCCCATCAGCGCCTCGTCGATCGCGGCGGCGCATTGGCGGCCTTCGCGGATCGCCCAGACAACCAGCGACTGGCCGCGGCGCATGTCGCCGCAGGCGAACACCTTGGGCAGCGAAGTCGCATAAGCCGCCGTGTCGGCGGCGACATTGCCGCGCTTGTCGAGCGCGACGCCGAGCTCGGCGAGCAGGCCTTCCTTCACGGGAGAGACAAAACCCATCGCCAGGAGAACGAGGTCGGCTTTGATCGTGAACTCGGCGCCAGCCACCGGCTTCAGCTTCTCGTCCACGCGGCAGCACTTCAAGCCCGTCACCACGCCGTTCTCGCCCTCGAACGCCATCGTCGTCACGGCGAATTCGCGCTCGGCGCCTTCCTCGTGGCTCGACGACGTCCGGAGCTTCAGCGGCCAGTTGGGCCAGGTTAACAGCTTGTCCTCCTGCTTGGGCGGAATGGGCAGGATTTCGAGCTGCGTCACCTTGAGCGCGCCCTGGCGGATCGAGGTGCCAATGCAGTCGGAGCCGGTGTCGCCGCCGCCGATCACCACCACATGCTTGCCGGCCGCCAAAATCGGCTGGTTGGTCCCGACCGGCTCGCCGGACACCCGGCGGTTCTGCTGCGGCAAGAAGTCCATTGCGAAGTGGACGCCGCCCAGATCGCGCCCCGGAACCGGGAGATCGCGGGAGGCCTCCGCCCCGCCCGCGAGCGCAATGGCGTCGTGGCGCTCGAGAATTTCCTTGGCGCTGATCGTCTGGCCGACGTGCGCGTTATAATGGAACGTGACGCCTTCGCCCTCCATCTGCTCGATGCGCCGCTCGACATGGCGCTTCTCGAGCTTGAAGTCCGGGATGCCGTAGCGAAGGAGCCCGCCGGCCTTGGCGTTCTTTTCGTAGACGTGGACGTCGTGGCCGGCGCGAGCGAGCTGCTGAGCGCAGGCGAGGCCGGCCGGACCCGACCCGACGACGGCGACCGACTTGCCAGTCTTCTGCGACGGCGGCTCAGGCTTGACCCAGCCTTCGGCGAAGGCGCGGTCGATGATCGCGCATTCGATCGTCTTGATGGTGACCGGCGTGTCCTGGATGTTGAGCGTGCAGGACGCCTCGCACGGGGCAGGGCACACGCGGCCCGTGAATTCCGGAAAATTGTTGGTCGAGAGAAGATTGCGCGCGGCTTCTTCCCATTCGCCGCGATAGGCGAGGTCGTTCCAGTCGGGGATCTGGTTGTTCACCGGGCAGCCGTTGTGACAATAGGGGATGCCGCAGTTCATGCAGCGCGCCGCCTGATTGCGGGTCGCCTCTTCGGATAGGGGGAGGACGAATTCGCGATAATGGCGAATTCGGTCGGAGGCGGGCGCATAGCGCCGATCTGCGCGATCGATTTCCATAAAGCCCGTTACCTTGCCCATACCTCGTCCTTGCCCCAAGCCCTCAAGGCCGCCGCCTCGCGCGATCCGTCGTCACGCGGCTCCGACCAAACCACAAACTGTCGGGTCCGCTAGACCCTCGCCCTACTCTCGCTCTATTCGCCCGCCGCCAGCATCACGCCGTCGCTGCGCGCCGCCAGCTCCGCCAGAGCGCGCCGGTACTCGACCGGCATGACCTTGCGGAACTTGGGCAGATAGGTCTCCCAGTTCTCCAGGATATGACGCGCACGCGAGGATTCCGTCGCCCGGGCGTGGTTGGCGATCAACTGATGAAGACGTTCGCCGTCGAAACGGCTCATGTCGCTCATCACGTCAACCCGGCCATGGGCCTGAAGATCGCCGCCTGAATGCAGGTGGCGGAGCATGATATCCTCCTCCGCTGCGACCGGTTCGAGCTCGACCATCGCCATATTGCAGCGCTGGGCGAAGGTGCCGTCCTCGTCGAGCACATAGGCAATGCCGCCCGACATGCCGGCCGCGAAATTGCGGCCGGTCGCGCCGATCACGACGACGACGCCGCCGGTCATGTACTCGCAGCCGTGATCGCCGACGCCTTCGACGACCGCGACCGCGCCGGAGTTGCGCACCCCGAAGCGCTCGCCCGCGACCCCGCGGAAATAGCACTCGCCCGCAATGGCGCCGTAAAGCACGGTGTTGCCGACGATGATCGAGTTCTCCGCAACGATCTTTTTGGCTTCTTGCGGCGGATAGACGACGATGCGGCCGCCCGACAGGCCCTTGCCGACATAGTCATTGGCTTCGCCCTCGAGCTCGAGCGTCACGCCTTTGGCGAGGAAGGCGCCAAAGCTCTGCCCGGCCGTACCCTTGAACTTGACGTGGATCGCTTCGTCACGAAGGCCGGCGTGGCCGTATCGCTTGGCGATCGCGCCCGACAGCATGGCGCCCGTCGACCGATCGGAGTTGCGGATCGAGAGGTCGAGACGGACGTGCTTGCCGCGTTCGATGGCGTCCGCGGATTCGGCGATCAGGCGGCGGTCGAGAACGTGGTCGATCCCATGGTCTTGAGCGACGCTGTGGTAGATCATGTCGCCCGGCCACGGATCCGGCTTCAGGAACAGCCGGGAGAAGTCCAGCCCCTGAGCCTTGGCGTGAGCGATCAGCGCCGCCTTGTCGAGCATCTGCCGCTGGCCGATCATCTCGTCCACCTTGCGGTAGCCGAGCGAAGCCATCAGCTCGCGAACCTCCTCCGCGACGAAGAAGAAAAAGTTGATGACGTGTTCCGGCTGGCCGACGAAGCGCTTGCGCAAGACCGGGTCCTGCGTCGCGACCCCGACCGGGCAGGTGTTCAGGTGGCACTTGCGCATCATGATGCAGCCGGCGGCGATCAGCGGCGCGGTCGCGAAGCCGAATTCGTCGGCGCCGAGCAGGGCGCCGATCACCACGTCGCGGCCGGTGCGCAAGCCGCCGTCGACTTGCACGGCGATGCGCGAGCGCAAGCCGTTCATCACCAGCGTCTGGTGAGTCTCGGCGAGACCCATCTCCCAGGGGCTGCCGGCGTGCTTGATCGAGGTGAGCGGCGACGCGCCGGTTCCGCCTTCGTAGCCGGAGATCGTGACGTGATCGGCCTTGCACTTGGCGACGCCCGCCGCGACCGTGCCGACGCCGACCTCGGAGACGAGCTTGACCGAGACGGCGGCGTCTGGATTGACGTTCTTGAGATCGTAGACGAGCTGCTTCAGGTCCTCGATCGAATAGATGTCATGGTGCGGCGGCGGAGAGATCAGGCCGACGCCCTGCGTGGAATGGCGCACCTTGGCGATCACCGCGTCGACCTTGTGGCCTGGCAACTGTCCGCCTTCGCCTGGCTTTGCGCCCTGCGCCATCTTGATCTGCATCATGTCCGAATTGGCGAGGTACTCGGCTGTGACGCCGAAACGCCCCGACGCCACCTGCTTGATGGCGCTGCGCATCGAATCGCCGTTCGCCATCGGCTTGAAGCGGTCCGACTCCTCGCCGCCTTCGCCGGTGTTCGACTTGCCGCCGATCCGATTCATCGCGATGGCGAGGGTGGTGTGCGCCTCGCGCGAGATCGAGCCGAACGACATGGCGCCGGTCGCGAAACGCTTGACGATTTCGGAGGCCGGCTCGACCTCTTCGAGCGGAACGGGCCGCCGCCCGTCCTCCTCGGCCGACTTGATGCGGAACAGGCCGCGAACGGTGAGCAACTGGGCGCTCTGGTCGTTGAGCAGCCTCGCGTAGGAATCGTAGCGGTCGCGCGCGTTCCCGCGCACGGCGTGCTGCAGAAGCGCCACCGTCTCCGGCGACCAGTTGTGCGCTTCGCCGCGCACCCGATACGCGTATTCGCCGCCGACTTCGAGCGTGGTGCGAAGGACGGGCGAGTCGCCGAAGGCGTCGGTATGGCGCCGGACGGTTTCGGCCGCGATCTCGTGGAGGCCCGCGCCCTCGATCGTCGTCGCCGTGCCGAAAAAGAACTCTTCGACGAAGTTCCTGGACAGGCCGATCGCGTCGAAGATTTGCGCGCCGCAATACGACTGGTAGGTCGAGATGCCCATCTTGGACATGACCTTGAGCAGGCCCTTGTCGACCGACTTGATGAAGCGCTTGACCACCTCGTAGCCGCTAATCGGCTCCGGCAGGTCTTTCGCCATCGCCGTCAGGGTCTCGAAGGCGAGATACGGGTTGATCGCCTCCGCGCCGTATCCCGCAAGACACGCGAAATGGTGGATCTCGCGCGCCTCGCCGGTCTCGACGACGAGGCCGACCGAGGTCCGAAGACCCTTGCGGATCAGGTGATGGTGCACCGCCGCGGTCGCAAGCAGCGCGGGAATCGGAATGCGGTCCGGCCCGACCATGCGGTCCGACAGGACGATGATGTTGTAGCGGCCATGGACGGCGGCTTCGGCGCGTTCGCAAAGCCGATTCAGCGCCCCGCGCATCCCTTCGGCGCCCCGCTGCGCCGAGTAGGTGATGTCGAGGGTCTTGGTGTCGAACGAATCCTCGAGGAAGCCGATGCAGCGGATCTTCTCGAGGTCTTCGTTGGTCAGGATCGGCTGGCGGACTTCGAGGCGCTTGTGGCGCGCCGTCCCCTCGAGGTCGAGCAGGTTCGGCCGCGGCCCGATGAACGAGACGAGGCTCATGACCAGCTCCTCGCGGATCGGGTCGATCGGTGGGTTGGTCACCTGGGCGAAGTTCTGCTTGAAGTAGGTGTAGAGAAGCTTCGACTTCGACGACAGCGCCGAGATGGGGGTGTCGGTTCCCATCGAGCCCACCGCCTCCTGGCCGGTCGTGGCCATCGGCGAGAGCAGGAAGCTGAGGTCTTCCTGCGAATAGCCGAAGGCCTGCTGGCGATCGAGCAGCGAGACGTCAGTGCGCGAAGCCCGCGGCTCGACGCTGCTCAGGTCCTCGAGCACGATCTGCGTCTTTTTCAGCCACATTTCGTAAGGGTGGGCGCGCGACAGCGTCTGCTTGATCTCGGCGTCGGACACGATGCGGTGCTCGACGAGGTCGACCAGCAGCATCTTGCCGGGCTGCAGCCGCCACTTGGCGACGATGCTCTCCTCGGGAACGGGAAGCACGCCCATCTCGGAGGCGAGCACCACCAGATCATCGTCCGTGACATAGTAGCGCGCAGGCCTCAGCCCGTTGCGGTCGAGGGTCGCGCCGATCTGCCGTCCGTCGGTGAAGGCGACCGCCGCCGGGCCGTCCCACGGCTCCATCAAGGCGGCGTGGTATTCGTAGAAGGCGCGCCGCTCTTCGTCCATCAGCGGATTGCCCGCCCAGGCCTCCGGGATCAGCATCATCATCGCGTGGCTGAGCGAATAGCCGCCACGGATCAGAAACTCGAGCGCGTTGTCGAAGCAGGCGGTGTCCGACTGCCCCTCATAGGAGACCGGCCAGATCTTCTGGATGTCGTTGCCGAACAGATCCGAATCGACGCTCGCCTGCCGCGCCGCCATCCAGTTGACGTTGCCGCGCAGCGTATTGATCTCGCCGTTGTGGGCGACCATGCGATAGGGGTGCGCGCGACGCCAGGACGGAAAGGTGTTGGTGGCGAAACGCTGATGCACCAGCGCCAGCGCGGTTTCGTAACGCGGGTCCTGAAGGTCGCGGTAATAGGGCGCGAGCTGGTTCACCAGCACCATGCCCTTGTAGCAGATGGTGCGAGCCGACATCGAGACCGGATAGTACTCGGCCAGAGCGAGGTCCTTGGTGTCGTAAAGCCGGTTCGAGATCACCTTGCGGACGATGAAGAGACGGCGCTCGAAGTCGTCTTCGCTCGCGATTTTTTCGGAGCGTCCGATGAAGATCTGCTGCATCACCGGTTCTACCGCCTTGACGCGCTCGCCCAGCACCGAGCTGTCGACCGGCACGTCGCGCCAGCCGAGCACCCGCAGGCCCTCGCCATTCGAGGCGAAGTTCACCGTCTCGCGCACCGTTTCCCGCGCCGCCGCGTCGCGAGGCATGAAGAACTGACCGATGGCGTAGTAACCCGGCTCCGGCAGGGAGAAGCCCAGCTTTTCGCATTCCGAGGCAAAAAAGGCGTGCGGAATCTGGGTCAGGACGCCGCACCCGTCGCCGAGCATCGGATCGGCCCCGACCGCCCCGCGGTGATCGAGATTCGCCAGGATCTGGAGGCCCTTCTCGAGGATGGCGTGCGACTTGCGGTTCTTCATGTCGGCGACGAAGCCGACGCCGCAGGAATTCGTGCTCTCTGGCGGGATCGTACAGGCCTTGCGCGCCGGGGGTCAGGGGGTCCGCGCCCGGGCGGAGATCGCGCGCGGTCGCGCGGGCCTCGATCGGCGTCTCATGGGGTGTGGCGTTCATTTTCGTTCTGCTCCCCGGGGCACAGTCGCCGCCTATATGCAACTGTCATTCCAAAGTTGAGGGCGTTTCGTGGACTAGCAGGGGCTGCGGCGCGCGCAGCCGGGAGGCGTCACGCGTCGGACGTTTTTATATCCGCTTTTGTCGTTCGATTCGACAACGCCGTGGCCTCGTCCGTCTGATCGCGGCGAGCCTCGCGCCTCGGCCGCAAAAAATGGTCAGCAAAACTGTCCTAATTGAGGACCTTGCCAGAAACGGCTCGGCGAGACAAGCGGAAGGTGGACGAATTTTTGTCGGGCGGCGCAGCAGGCGCCGTTGAATGGCCAAGGGCGCCGAAAAATGCGGCGCCCTTGGCGGCCAAGGCAAAGGACACCGCATGGATTTCGCAAGCGATAACGGCGCCGGCGTCGCGCCTGAGATTTTGGAGGCGATCGCGAGGTCGTCGCGTGTCAACGCGCCCGCCTACGGAGCCGACGCGTTCACGGCGCGCGCGGCCGCCAGCTTGAGCGACGTCTTCGAAACGGAAGTCGAGGCCTTCCTGGTCGCGACCGGGACGGGGGCGAACGCCTTGGCGCTGTCCGCGCTCGTCCGTCCCTGGGAGGCGGTCTTCTGCCACGAGGAGTCCCACGTCCATGACGACGAATGCGGCGCGCCGGAGCTGTTTTCCGGCGGCGCCAAGCTGGTCGGGATTTCCGGGGAGGGCGGCAAGATCACCCCTGAGGGCTTGAAGGAGGCGCTCGCGCGGTTTCCCCGTGGGCTCGTCAAGTCGCCGCAGCCCGGCGCGCTGTCGCTGTCGCAGGCGACCGAGGCCGGCACCCTCTACAGCCTGAGCGAGGTCGCCGAGCTTTGCGGGATCGCGCACGCCGACGGCGTCAAGACCCACATGGACGGGGCGCGCTTCGCCAACGCGATCGTGTCCAGCGGCGCCTCTCCCGCGGACATGACCTGGCGGGCTGGGGTCGACGCGCTATCCTTCGGCGCGACCAAGAACGGCGCGCTCGCCTGCGAGGCGGTGGTGTTCTTCGATCGCGCGCTTGCGGAGAATTTCGCCTACATCCGCAAGCGCGGCGGCCACACGCTGTCCAAGGGGCGCCTGCTCGGCGCGCAGATGGAGGCCTATCTCAAGGACGGCCTCTGGCTCAAGCTCGCCGAGCGCGCGAACGCCGCGGCGCGGCGTCTGGCGGAGCGGCTGACGGCCGCGCCGGGCGTGCGGCTGGCCTGGCCGACGCAAGCCAACGAGGTGTTCGTCGCGGCGCCTGACGCCGCCGTCGCGGCCTGGCGCGACGCCGGCGCGAAATTCTACCCGTGGACGACGCGCTCGCTTGCGCCCGGGCGCGCGGCCCGCCCGGGGGAAACGCTGGTGCGGCTGGTCACGTCGTTCGAGACCGAGGACAGCGAGGTGGACCGGCTCGCGGCGATCGTAGGGGCGGCCTAAGCGGAGCGAGCGCGTCTGGGGCGCCGACGTCTTGGCCAGGGGGACGCCGTCCCGTCAATGAAAAGGGGCGCCCTTGCGGACGCCCCCTCGTTCAGACCGATCTAGTCGCGTTACGCGGCGTGCTTCTCAGCTTCGATCGTCTTCGGGGCCTTGCCGGCGCCGTTGATGGCGATCGTCCGGGGCTTCTGGGCCTCGGGCACTTCACGGACGAGATCGATATGCAGGAGCCCGTTCTCGCTTGCCGCGCCGCTCACGACCACGTGGTCGGCAAGCTGGAAGCGCCGCTCAAAGGCGCGAGCCGCGATGCCCTGGTAGAGCATGTCGCGTTTCTCGTCCTTGGCCGTCGTTTCCTTGGAGCCGCGCACGGTCAGCGTGCTCTCGCGGGTTTCGACCGAAAGCTCCTTCTCGCCGAAGCCGGCGACGGCGAGCGTGATTCTGTAGGCGTTCTCGCCGGTCCGCTCGATGTTGTAGGGCGGATAGGCGGGCGCGTTCTGCTCGGCGCCGACGGCCTTGTCGAGCATCGACAGCAGGCGGTCGAATCCAACGGTGGAGCGATAGAACGGGGAGAGATCATAGTTCAGCATGGTCATCACATCCTCATTGAGCGATATGCCGGCTGGCGCCCCGTTTGGCGGCGCCAGCCGCTTGCGTCTCCGTCATGGAGCTCGCACGGTCGAGATAGGGCGGAAGCGTCGCTTTTCAAGATCAACGGAGGGCGCAGCCCGGGTTGCGCCATGGCCGTGGAGCGGTCGCCGCCCTACCGGCTCGATCGGACCGGGCCGGGGGCAGAACGGCCGAAAGTGTTGCAAAAGTAGCCGGGCGAATGGCGGAGAAAATACGCAGGAGCCGACGCGGCGATTACGGTGATCCCCTGCTCCTTGAGCCAATCGTAGCCGTCGAGGTGCATGATGAGGCCGCGCGCGAGGTGCTCCGGGTCGTGCACGATAATCGTTTTTGCGTTGTTCAACTCAGCCCAGGCGAGCATCTCGGCGAAACCCGGCCGATCGGGGATGGGATCTGCGCCAAGGACGGCCGGATCGCAAAACTCGGCGACGACCTCGAGGCCGGCGGCGCTGGCGTAGGCCGCGATCGCGGTCCGCTGGCGTTGGACGCTGCCCTTGTCAGCTTCGGCGGTCTCGTCCGGGAAAGCGCGCACATACGCGAACGCCTTGCGACTTTTCTTTGTCAACTCTTGCCCGCCCTTCATAGCGACCAGGCGACGATGCGACCCTTCTAGGATCGTAGACCGCGCACCGCCATAAAAAACGCACGCTCTTTGGCCAAGGCCCGGATTGCGCGGCCGCGCGCCGCTCGATATAGCGCCAGATCAAAGGGGCCCAGGCCTCCCAATTGCAGGGTGTCGAAACGCATGCTGAAGTCACTGTTGGCCGCCGCCCTCGCCGTCGCCCTTCTAGGCCAGGCCGCCGCGCCGGCGTTCGCCGGACCGCCGAAGGGGCCGGAGGACGAGGACTCCAAAACGCCGAAGCCCTTGCCCCCGCTGCAGAAGAATTTTCCGCTCGATCAGACCTGGTCGCTGAAGGAGCTCAACGGCAAGCCCGTGCCGGACGGCCTCGACGCCAGCCTGAAGATCGACGGGAGTCTGCGCGGCTCCGGCTTCACCGGCTGCAATTCCTGGTCCGCCACGCTCTATCCGGTCAAGGACCAGCACCTGCTCGTCGGTCCGTTCGCGCTGACCAAGAAGCAGTGCCCCAAGGACGTCATGCAGCTCGAGATCGGATTCCTGTCGACCCTGATCGGCAGTCCGACCTGGGACCTGGTGAACGGCGACCTGGTGATCAAGGGCCCCAAGGGAACGGCCCGCCTCGCCCGCTCGCTCTGACGGCCTGGCGCGGAGCGCGGTTTTCTGACCGAACCATCGTGTTTTCAACGGCTTGAGGGCCGTCCACACCGGTTTTGAGTCTGGCCACTCAAGGATTTCAAGGGGTTACTGCCGCGTAGGCGGGAGCTTACTGGACCGCCGGCGCGGTCGCCCGGCGCTTCCCCTTTGCGCGATGGGGCGCTTGCTGCTCGGCGAAGGGCAGCAAAACGCTCGGGATCTTCTCGGAATCGTACAGGCGGAGAAGAAAATATCCAATTCCAGCAAGGCCAAGCAACAGGTTGGGCGATTCCCCCGCGCCAGGAACGCCGCAAGGCCAAGGCGCTCGCGTGTCTTCGAACCGATCGAGCGCCCGGCAAGCCGCGTTCTCGGCCTCGCGCCGAAGTTCAGGACGCGACAGAACATCGGCCGCGAGCGCCAGGAGATCGGCGTTTCCCCCGTCGCCGTGACAAAGCGAAAAATTGCCCGTCCCGGGCGAAGCCTGTCCTAAGGTCGCGGCGGTCGTCCGCACCGCCGTCTCGGCCTCTGCGAGGATCGAGGCGTCATCCGGGAAAAGCGCATGCAGGGCGAGACGGGCGAACCCGATGCCGGGCGCGCCATGGCACCACGCCAGCATGCACGCCGGCTCGCCGGTCGGTCCCGGTTGCACGAAACTGCGCAGATCGGGCCAGTTGCCTTCCGAGGCGCGGAAATGGGCGCGTTCGTAACGCAAGCCCTCGGACGCCGCGTCCAGGAATTCGCGCCGTCCGGCCGCCCTCGAGAGCAGCCCGAGCGCGTAGGCTATTCCCGACACGCCGTGCGCGAATCCAAGGAGATGGGGCTCGCCGGGCGTGGCGAAAGTGTCCCATGACCACCCCCGCTCGGTTCGCGCCGCGACGCCCACAAGATGCTCGCCGTGGCGAACGGCCGCATCGATGAATTCCTCTCGGCCAAAACGCTCGCCCGCCTCGACGAGGGCGGGAATCAGGCCCGCGCTGCCGTTGATGATGTCCAGCCGCTCCGCTTTCGGCGCCATTTTCGTGCAGGCGAGCATCGCGGCGCGCCCCCGTTCGACAAGATCCTCCCGTCCGAGGGCCGTTCCCGCCCTAACGCAGCCCTGCGCGATTCCAGACAGCCCGGAGTAGAATCCGTATTCGCCGGCTGCTCCCAAGTCTTCGACCGCAGTGAGCGCCTGCGCCAGGGCCCCGACCGCCGTCGTCGCGATCACGTTGTCATCGCTCGGCCGCGCCAGATAAGCCAGGAACAGCCCGATCCCCGCCGCGCCGTCGTATACCGACACGCCCATGGCTCGATAGACGCTGATCCATTGGCCGCCGTGAGGCTCCATCGCCCAGCCGAGCCAGTTGCAGCGGCCCTCATGCCAGACCGCGTCGCGGCAGAGCCGCCGTCCGATGCGAGACGCCGCGTCGAGAAAATGAACGCGGTCGGCCATCATGGAAGCCTCGCCGGTTGAGGTTGAATGAACGGATCGACGCCGGTCGGTCCGATCCACGGACGCGAGAAATCGAGGCCGGCGGCGGCGAAACGCGCCTCGACCGCCGCCAGACGCGCCGACGCCTTTTGCTCGCCTTGGCGCCACGCGTCGACAATTCCTTCCGCCACGAGTCGGCACCGGTGCTGGCCGAAACTTTCGCCGGTGCCAGGTTCGACGGCCGCCCCGACTCCAGGCCACAAGGTCTTGGTGAAGAGGGGCGTTGCAGCTTCGAGCGGGACCCTCTCACGGACGCCCGCGACAATTCTCGCGGTGATGGGAAAATAGCGCGAACCGACATAGAGCACGGTCGCGTCCGCGCGGCCATAAAGTCCCGGCGCGGTCGGCGTCTTCAACTGAAACGGCGTCTGGAAGCGATTGAGGCCCGAGGTCAGAGAGCCGACGAGCGACGCGACAGTCTCAGCGTTGGAATGAAAATATAGGCGCACCACGCTCAAACTGTCGGCCAGTTCGTCGAGCGCCTCCCCGAAGGCGAAGTAGTAGCCGGGCTGCGCCTCGAAGCTCTCGCTCATGGCGCGCACGCTGATGCTCGTCCCGATCTGCGCCGCCATACCCGGCGCGCCGTCGAATATGAACGCGCCCGGAACGGCGACGCGTTCACGATCGCCTTTTCGCACGAACGCCTGACCGTTAGGGCCGAACTGATGGATAACCCATCCCTTGTCCCAACGTTCGCGCCCCCGGTTGGCCGCTGCGAGCCGCCGTGCGAATTCTTTGTCGGGTGCGGGGTCCTGACTTTGGCCGTCCTGCCTCGGCCTGATGCGACGCGTGTAGCACGGGTCGTAGAGCATGGCTCCGATCGACTTGACCAAGAGATCGTCGCCCGACGCCGCCACGCCCGATCCAGCCGCATAATTCCTGACGTCGCTTGCAGGGCCTTTATCGAAAGAAAACGCCACCTGCGAAAGGATGTCGACTTTATCGAGGACCGCGACGAGTTCCTCGCGGGGGTTCAATCCCTTAACGGTCGTTTTCGACTTTGCGCGCTTAGGCATCGAGGAAATCCCGCACCGCACGCGGCGGATCCTTGAGCACGTTGAGACTGACCTGCAGCAACGCGGCGGCAATCGGATCGACCTGAGAAACATACAGGCGTTGTTCGATCGCGGCCCAGACCATGCGCGCCGCGCCGAATCGCATGCAGCGCTCGAGTTCGCGCTTTTGCAGCGCCTCCTCGATGCCTCGGGTCGCCGCGTAGGTTCGCCAAAAGGCCTTGAGAACCGGGCGCATCGCCTCGAGCGGCTGCGCCGCCATGCCAACGTAGGTTTCGGGAGGCGCGCCTCCCACGATCGGCATCGACATGATCCAGGCCGACAGGAAGCTCTGCAGCACAGCGCCGACGTCCCAAGCCGCGTCGCCGAAATCGGCCATTTCCCAATCGGCGATGCGAAAGTCGAGGCCCTCGCCGGCAGGGAACACCAGCACGTTGTCCCATTTCATATCGCCATGGATGAGACTGTCGAAACGCCACTCGGCGCCGAGCGCGTCGAGCAGCGCCTCGAAATCCTTGTGCTGCTGAAGGAGCGCCGAGATCGCCGGCCCGAAGCGTCCGAAGTGACCAAGCGCGGCGTGGCCGCCCCGGCTCAAAGTGAGGATCACCGGCGTATAGCGCTGGAGCAGGGACTTGAGCTTGTCGTTTTCGAGCAGGGCCCCGGCCTGTGAGTGATAGACGCCGAGACCCTCGCCCAGCATGCGGCCGACCTCGACCGGAAAGCCCTTGTTCCGAGCATGATAGGCGAGAAGACTTTCGGCCTCGGGCAGCAATTCGAGCACCAGCGTGTGGCGGCTCTCGTCATAGCGGATGAGGCGCGGCATGAGGCGGCTCAGCGCGGGAACGTCCCGGGCCAATTCGTAGCAAGCGGCCTCCCGCTTCAACGTCAGCATGGCGTCGGTCTGCATGTCGCGCATCTGCTTCACAAAGAGACCCGGGGCGCCCTTGCGGATCGCCTTGAAATTGCGATTGCGGCGGCTGGCGTCGACGACGGCGAAATTTCCCGCGACGATTTCGTCGGCGCCGAGAAGTCCGCGATCCATAAGGAAGTAGGCGAGATTGGCGGCGGTCAGATGCATGCTGCCTCAATATCAGCGGAGCGAAGGCGGCCGCGCAAGGAGCCTGAATTGGATTGGCGGGTTTGCCCCGCCTCGCCGGGCGGCGAGGCGGGGACGGGCGTCACGGAGGCAGGACGGTCACTTCGGAGTGCAGGGTTGAGACACATGATGTGGGCCGCATCCGCCCCAGAGGCTCGGGCAGGCGCCGTAACTCCAATGACACCCCGGCGCCATTGAGACGCCGATGAAATCCGGAGCAACGCCGCCAGCCCCGGGGGCCCGGGCCTGGACCACCGGATCCATTGTGCAGGGGTACGACACATGGCGTGGGCCGCATCCGCCCCAGAGTGTCGGACAGGCGCCCCAACTCCAATAACATCCCGGCGCCATTGAGACGCCAATGAAATCCGGAGCAACGCCGCCGGCCTTGGCCGGCCCCTGCGCGAACGCTGCCTGCGGCGCGGCGCCCGCGCACAGAAGGCCATTCGAACAGGCAAGCAACTCCCCGCAGAAATAGGTGCAGTCGCCCCAGGTGATGTGGCAGTTCAATTGCGTCCCGGCGACGCCGCAGCCGGGCCCCACCCGGGTGCACAAATGCGTGCAGGGCAGGCACACGGTCTCCCCCACGGTATGACATGGCGCGCAGGTGACGGCGTGCGTGAGGCACGGCGCACACGTGACCGCGTGGGTCGGGCGAACCACCGGCTGCCCGGCGGCCTGAGCTGCGAAGGCCTCAGGCAAGGGACAATAGCCAGGATGACGCGTCGGACACGCGCCGACATGTGTGCAAATTTCCGTTGGATACGGGCACTGCGGCTGGAACCGTGTGGGGAGGCACGGTGTAAAACGGGTTGGAATCGCCGTGGGCGTGGGCTGGATTCCGCCCGCCGCCCCATAGCCGGCCGCCGCGCCCGGCGCTTGCGCCTGAATGGCTCCGGCGAAGTAATTCGCCATCGCTTGCGCGGCCGGCGACATCTTGTATTGCAGCGCCGCGTCTTTCTTTACCCAGACGGTGACGCCGCCGTGCGCGTCCTGCTCCTTTGGCAGCGCGGCCTGATGCAGGATGGCGGTCCTGGGGATCTCGACGTAGCTGCTGAGGTCAGGGCTGAGGTAGAGGCGCTCGTGAGCTTCTTCGGACGATGCGCCCGGATAGCCGGTCAGCAGCATGACATCGGGGACATTCTTGGGATCGGAGACCACGTTTTGAACGAAGTCCGCGGCGGCGTCGCCGCCGGCTTCTTTCGGCGCCTGGGCCATGTCGTTCCTCCTACGGTGCTACTTGAGAAGGCGCGAGACTGACGGCGGTCGGTTGCAGGCTATTCTCGGCTTTCGCCAAGCACCGATTTGCCGTCAGTTCTGCTTTGTTGGTTCAAGGGACCCGCCTCGTCGCCAGGGCGAGGCGGGCAAGCGCGCTACCGACGGATCGCCGTCACCACGGGCAGCAAGGGGTGTTGTGGGTGCCGTGCGGCTGACAAATCATGCTTGGACAGGCGTTGTAGCTGTACCAGCATCCCGGCGCGTATGAGATGTCGATCGTCGCTTGGACCGCGCCGACGCGAGCGTTGAAGGCCTGCACTTGCGCAACTGGCGTCCCAACCCCCTGCTGACCGGGGAAGCCGGCCCCGCACGCCAAACTCTGCTCCGGACAGGCAAGACTAACCTGCGGGCAGGCGACGCCCGAAGCGACCGGACAATAGGCGGCATTGGTCACGTGGCACGCGAGGTTGCAGCTAAATTCAAGCCGCGTCGGACAGGCGATCGAGCACTGTACAGGATGCTGCGTGACGCAAGGAGCGCAGGAGATGTGGTGCGACTGGCACGGGCCAATGCGCGTCGGGCAAACGATCGAGCAGTCGATGAAAGTCGGCTTGAGGTATTCCTGGGCGCCGGCGTGCGCCGCCTTCGCAGCCCCGGCCGCCGCCTCAGGCAACGGGCAATAGCCTGGATGGCGGGTGGGACAGGCGCCGACATGCGTGCAGATTTCGCTCGGATATGGACACTGCGGCTGGAACCGCGTCGGCATGCACGGCGTCAGATGCGTGCAGACATGCGTTGGGATCGCAGTCGGCGTGGGCTGAATTCCGCCCGCCGTTCCGTAGCCGACAGGCGCGCCTTGCGCCCCGGCCTGAATCGCGCCCGCGAAATACTGCGCCATCGCCTGAGCCGCGGGCGCCATCTTGTATTGCAGCGCGGCGTCCTTCTTCACCCACACGGTGACGCCCCCATGCGCGTCCTGCTCCTTCGGCAGCGCCGCCTGATGCAGGATGGCGGTTCTTGGGATCTCGACGTAACTGCTAAGGTCCGGGCTCAAATAAAGGCGCTCGTGACCTTCCTCGGACGAAGCGCCGGCGTAGCCGGTCAACAGCATCACATCGGGGACATTCTTCGGGTCGGAGACGACGTTTCGGACGAATTCCGCCGAGCCGCCGCTACCGCTTTCTCTCGGTGCCTGGGCCATGTGTTTCCTCCGGGAAATAGGTTGCTCTAGGAAACGAATTTTGACTGACCTGACGAACAAAAACCGACGCTTAGGTCAGGACCGCTCTTTCCGCCGAAAGTCGAAACAAGCTTTCGGAACGGGAGTTGCATCGCGGATGGCTCGCCTAGCCTTCAAGCGCGCCGAAAAAGTTTCTCAAAATGAATTCCAGCGCATTCAGGGGCCAAGTCGAACCCACACTACGCCAAGTTAACATACGGTGCTAACATACGCTCTCAAGCGTGACTACGCACGCCATTGAGACGCAATAGCACCAAAACGAGGACATTTCTGTGACGAGCGTCACATCGCCAAGCATCTTATGGAAAAATGTTCCCCCGTCGACCGCCATCAATACGGCCGGGCGGGGGTTCAACACGGACCCGCCGCCCCTACATCGCCGCCGCTTCGACCGTCGCCGGCGCGTCGCCGTGGGGGGTGAAGGCGATTCGGCGCTTGTGGAAGGCGTTCAGCGTCGAGCGGTGGCCGATCGACACCAGCGTCGTGTCCGGCAAAGTCTTGGCGATCGCGTGGTAGAGGTCGGCCTCGCTCTTTTCGTCCAGCGAAGCGGTCGCCTCGTCGAGGAACAGCCAGTCCGGCCGGGCCAGAAGCGCGCGGGCGACCGCGAGGCGCTGCTGCTCGCCGCCCGACATGTGCATCTGCCAGTTGTCGTGCTCGTCGAGCCGGTTCTGGAAGCTCGCGAGCCCGACCTTGATGAGGGCGTCCCGAAGCTCCGCGTCGAGAAAGACGAGGCCTCGCCCGGGTAGGCGAGGGCGTCGCGCAAACGCCCGATCGGGATGTAGGGCCGCTGCGGCAGCAGCATCAGCTTGGCGAATTCCGGCTGCTTGACCTCGCCCGAGCCGAACGGCCAAAGGCCCGAGATGGCCCGGAACAACGTCGACTTGCCGACGCCCGAGGGGCCGACGACCAGGGTCGATTCCTGGGGAACGAGCGCAAGATCGCCGACATGGGCGAGCTTGCGGCCGTCCGGCAGCGCAAGGTCGACGTCGGGGAGAGACAAAATCGGGCCGTCCTGCGCGACCGTGGTGATACGCGGCTCGAGCGTCTCGAATTCCCGCACCCGCTCGAACGAATCCTCGAACGTGGTCAGACGCTGAATGGCGGCGCTGAAGTCGGCCAGTCCGATGTAGCGGTCAACGAAGAAGTTCATCGAGCCGTTGACCGCGCCGAAGGCGTCGGCCGACTGGCTGAAGCGGCCGAAGTCGACCACCTTCATGTAATAGAACGGCGCGACCACAACGTAGGGAATGATGACGGAGATCTGGCTGTAGAACTGGTTGAAGGCGATCAGCCAGGTGCGCACCCGGATGATCCGCTGGATGGTGTGAAAGACGTCGCTGAACACCGTCCCGGCGCGCTGGATCTCGCGATCCTCGCCCTTGAGCAAGGCGATCTGCTCGCTGTATTCGCGGATGCGGGCGAGGTCGAAGCGGAAGTTCGCTTCGACTGTCTGCTGGCGGAAATACAGCCGCGAAAGGCTGCGGCCGATCAGGTGCGTGACGCCGGTGGCGGCGGCCGCGTAGAGCACGGCGACCCAGAACAGGAAGCCGGGAATTTCGATCCCGAAGATCGGCGCGCGCATCGCGTTCGAGATCCCCCACAGGATGATCGAGAACGACACGAGATTGGTCGCGGAAGAGATCAACTGAATCGTGTAGTTGTAGATGCCCGCGTTGCCGGAGTTGATGCCGGTGCCGCTGCCGTTGATGAAGCCGCCGACGTCCTGCGAGATGCGCTGGTCGGGGTTGTCGGCCTCGGACGCGCCGAGCGCGAGCTTGTAGTGCATCGAGTGCGTGAGCCAGCGCGAGGTGAACGCCGCCGTCATCCACCGCCGCCATTGCAGCACGAAATTCGAGGCGACGAAGAACTCGACGAGGCCGGCGAGGATCGCGATGAAGGCCAGCGGCACGAAGACATAGAGGAGCTGATGCCAGAAGGCCGTGCGGTGGGCGTCGTCGGCGACCTGGATGGCGTTGCCGAAGTCGCGCTGGAAGAAATTGAACCGGAGCCCGAGCGCGACCTGGAACTGGTTGATGAGGATCAGGAACCAGACGTTGATGCGGGCGTAGACGTCCTGCCGCGCGATCATTCGGGGCAGCGGCCAGGGGCGGATCGAGATCGGGGTGCGCGCGGCGAAGAACGGATCGGCGATCCGCATCATCCGCCGGACGATGCCGAAATGCGAGACGCCGAAGATGGCGAGAATAAAGATCGCGGTCGCGAGCGGCAGATAGGTCGGAAGCTGATAATCTTCATACGCTTTCGGCCAGTAGCCGAGCAGAGCGACGAGGTCGAGCACGCCGAAGATCACCGTCTCCGCGACGAACAGTTCTGACAGCATCGTCAGAAAGGTCGAGAGCCGCCAGCGCGGGAGCGAGGCGACCGCCGACAGCGCCGAGACAATTCCGATCAGGATCGTCATGCCGTTTTCCTCGTAGGCGCCGATCGTAAGGGCGAGGACGGCGAAAACGGCAAGGCTCAGCATGCGCATGGGGCTTCGACCTCAGGACGGACGGGAAAACAGGAACGCGCGCCCTAGCAGAGGCGCGTGGGCAAATGAAGGGCGTCGGCGTTGCCCCGGGGTGAATTGTTGGCAAGGTTATCGAACGGCCGCCGGCGTTGCGCTCGGGCAAAATGCAGGCGAGGTTCGGCGGCGGGGGCGGGCGGACAAGGAACGGGCGGGCCGATGGACACGAAAATCGACGAAATCGCCGGCGGCGTTTATCGGCTCTCGACCTGGGTCGCCGAGGTCGCCCCGCCGGCCGGCTTCACCTTCAACCAGTTTCTGGTCCTCGGGGATGAGCCCCTGCTGTTCCACACCGGCCCGAGGAAAATGTTCCCGCTGGTCCGGTCGGCCGTCGGTCGCCTCATTTCGCCCGAACGGCTGCGGTGGATTTCTTTCGGCCATTACGAGGCCGACGAGTGCGGCGCCATCAACGAGTGGCTGGCGATCGCGCCCCGCGCCGAGGCGGCGCATGGGCGCATCGGAACCATGGTGTCCCTGAACGACGTCGCGGATCGCGCGCCGCGCGTGCTGATGGACGGCGAATCCATCGAGCTCGGCGAGGGCAGGCGGGTCCGCTTCCTCGACACGCCGCATATACCGCACGGATGGGACGCGGGCGTCCTCTATGAGGAGAGCACGGGAACGCTCCTGTGCGGCGATCTCTTCACCCAGCTCGGCGACGGTCCGGCGCTGACCGCAAATGACATCGTTGGGCCGGCGATCGTCGCCGAGGATCTGTTCCAGTCCTCCAGCCTGAACCCCGGCATGGGCGCGACCATCCGGCGGCTCGCGGACCTGTCGCCGCGGACGCTCGCCCTCATGCATGGCCCGTCGTATTCCGGCGACGGCGCGGCGGCGCTGAGCGCGCTCGCGGACGACTACGATCGCCGCGTCCTCGATCGCCTCGCGTCCGTGAGGCCCGGAGCGGCTGCTTGAGGCGCACGCGGGTTCGCGACAACTTCGCCTCGCGCGGCCCTTGCGCGGGCCAGCCGGATCGCTAACGTTCCAGCGCGACAAGCATGTTGGTCGAGCGAACGATCGCGCGGCGCGTTAGGGAGGAAAGCCAGTGAGCGCAGCGGCGTCGATCGAGTCTTCCGAACCGAGGCGCGCGGGTGGCTCGAGGCCAACTGCCCGCCCGAGATGCGCGAGCCGCCGCGGGGCGAGGAGGACATCGTTTGGGGCGGCCGCCTGCAAAGGCTTACCGCCCCGCAGCGGCAGTGGCTCGATCGCATGGGCGCGCGCGGCTGGACGACGCCGGACTGGCCCAGCGCGTATGGCGGGGGCGGCCTCTCGCCGGCCGAGACGAAAGCGCTGCGCGAAGAGATGGCGAAGCTCGGCTGCCGGACGCCGCTGTTCTCGTTTGGCGTGTCGATGCTGGGACCCGCGCTCCTCAAATATGGAACGGAAGCCCAGAAACAGGAGCACCTGCCGAAGATCGTGCGCGGCGAGATCCGCTGGTGCCAGGGCTATTCCGAACCCGGCGCCGGCTCGGACCTCGCCGGCCTGCAGACCTTCGCCGAGGCGCGCGGCGATCATTTCGTCGTCAACGGACAAAAAGTCTGGACGAGCTACGCCGACAAGGCCGACTGGATCTTCTGCCTCGTGCGCACGGACCGCTCGTCGAAGCAGGGCGGCATCTCCTTCCTCCTGTTCGATATGACGAGCCCGGGCGTCTCGACGCGGCCGATCGCGCTCATCTCCGGATCCTCGCCGTTCTGCGAGACGTTCTTCGACGACGTGAAGGTTCCGAAAGAGAATCTGGTCGGTGGGCTGAACAAGGGTTGGGAGGTCGCGAAATATCTGCTCGGCCATGAGCGCGAGATGATTTCCGGCATGGGACTCGGCGCCGCCGGCGGCGTGAGCCTGCCGCAAACGGCGCTGGCTTCCATCGGCGCGACGCCGGACGGACGGCTCGACGATCCGGTGCTGCGGGCGCGCATCGCGCTGTTCGAAATCCGCGCGGCGGCGTTCCGGGCGATGTCGGAGCGGTTCCTCGACGAGCTGAAGGCGGGGAAGGCCCATCCCGCCCAGCCCTCGATGATGAAGTACTATGGGACGGAACTGAACAAGGCGCGCCACGAGCTGCTGATGGCGGCCGGGGGGTCGGCCGCGCTCGAATGGGACAGCGAGGACTCGCATGGCGGCGCGGCGGCGCGGGCGTGGCTGCGCACCAAGGCCAATTCGATCGAAGGCGGGACCTCGGAGATTCAGCTCAACATCGTCGCCAAGCGCATTCTCGATCTGCCGGGAGCCTGATCCAAGTGCCCCTTCTCCTCACCGAAGATCAAGTTCTGTTGGCGGACTCGGCGCGGCCGTTTCTCGCCGAGAAAGGCGGCGTGCGCCACTTGCGGGCGTTGCGCGACGCGGAGGACGCCACGGGATTCTCGCGCGAATTATGGGCGGAGTTCGGCGCGATGGGCTTTACCGGCGCGCTCGTCCCGGAGTTCGAGGGCGGCAGCGGCCTCGGACATGTCGAAGCGGGAATCCTCCTCGAGGAGATCGGGCGCAGCCTGACGCCCTCGCCGTTTCTGTCGACCGCAGTCGGCGCGGTGACCGCGATGGCGGCCGCAAGTTCGGAGCAGCGCGGGCGCTTTCTGCCCGGGATCCTCGCCGGGACGACCGTCGCCGCGCTCGCCGTCGACGAGGGCGCGCGCCATCGCCCGGAACGGATCGCGCTCAAGGCCGAGCGCGCCGGAAACGGGTTCCGCCTCACCGGGGAAAAGACGTTCGTCGCCCACGGCCACGTCGCTGATCTCATCGTTGTCGCCGCACGCACGGCGGGAGGGCCGGACGACGCCGAGGGCGTGACCCTGTTTCTGGTCGAGCGGGGCGCAAAAGGCCTCGGCGCGACGCCGGCGCGGCTGGCCGACGCGAGCCTCGCCGCGCGGGTGCGGTTCGAGGGCGTCGAGGTCGACGCGGACGCCGTAATCGGCGAGGTGGACGGCGGGCGGGCGACGCTTGCACGGCTCCTGAATGCGGTTCGCGCCGGGGCGGCCGCCGAGCTTCTCGGCGTCGGCGCGGGCGCCATGGCGCTGACCGTCGACTATCTCAAGACCCGCAAGCAGTTCGGTCAGCCGATCGGCGCCTTCCAAGCGCTGCAGCACCGCGCCGCCCATCTCTACAGCGAGATGGAAGTCGCCCGCTCGGCCGCCCTCAAGGCTCAGCAGCGCCTCGACGCCGGGGATCCGGAGGCCGCGCGCGCCGTGCATGTGGCGAAGGCGATGGCGGGGCTGGCGGCGGCCCTCGCTGTTCAGGAGGGCGTGCAGATGCACGGCGGCGTCGGCATGACCGACGCGTTCGACATCGGCCTCTACATGAAACGCGCGAGGGTCCTGGCCGAGACCTTCGGCGACGCGGATTATCACGCCGAGGCGCTGGCGCGGCTCGACGGGTACTGAGTCTTCCGTCTTGCTTGGCGCCCGCCGCCAAAGGCCCCATTGTCGACGGTGTTTTCAATTCGCTGGGGCGAGCCATGAAGACCGCCGACTTCGTCGTCACCAGACGCCGGGATCTTGCCGATATCAGTCATTTTCCCACGGTGGACTTCGCCGACTACGAGCGGCGTCTGGCCGAGTTTCAGGAGACGCTTCAGCGCATCCAGCAGGCCTATCTGGGCAGCCCGAACCGCGCCGTTGTCGTGCTCGAGGGCTGGGACACCGCGGGCAAGGGCGGCGTCGTGCGGCGGCTCGGCTGGGCGCTCGATCCGCGCAGCTTCAAGGTGCACTCGATCGCCGCCCCGACGGAGCGGGAAAAGTCGCTGCACTATCTTCAGCGCTTTTGGGAGCGGCTGCCCCAGCACGGCCAGATCGTGGTGTTCGACCGCTCCTGGTACGGCCGCGTCATGGTGGAGCGCGTCGAGGGCTTTGCGACCGAGGACGAGTGGAAGCGGGCCTATGACGAGATCAACGACTTCGAGCGCATGCTGATCGCCGACGGGATGCGGATCGTGAAGCTCTTTCTCCACATCACGCCGGAGGAGCAGGTCCGTCGGTTTCGCAGCCGGCTGAGCGATCCGCTCAAGCGATGGAAGCTGTCCTACGAGGATTTTCGCAATCGCGCCCGCTGGGCCGACTACGAGCAAGCGATCGAGGACATGATGCGGAAGACCTCGACCCACCGGGCGCCGTGGCACCTCATTCCCGCCAACGACAAGCCTTACGGACGGCTCGCCGCCTTCCGCATCATGGTCGACCGTCTGTCGAAGGGCGTGTCGCTCGATCCCAGGCCGCTCGACCCGAAGGTGCTTCAGGCCGCCGAAAAGCTGCTGGGGATTCTTGCGCCTGCAAACGGCGGATCGGCGAAGAAGGCGACCCATCACGGAAAGTGAATTTCGCGCAATTGGGTTTGCGGGGTTGTTCGCAGCCCCTGCCGGCGCTAGAGGGCGGAAGGGGTCGCAATTCGGGTGCAAGGGGGCGAAGGGGATTCCGGGAAAGCCAAGAAAGCGAAAGACCAAGACCGCGGTGCGCGTCCAGTACGGCGCGCTGCCCTATCAATTCACGGCCGAAGCGGCGCTGGAGATCCTTGTCGTGACCACGCGCCGGACTCGGCGCTGGATCATTCCCAAGGGCTGGCCGATCAAGGGACTGAGGCCGCCAAAGGCTGCGGCGCGCGAGGCCTATGAAGAGGCGGGCGTGACCGGCCGGATCGGCGCAAAGCCGATCGGGACGTTCACTTACGAAAAGGCGCTCGATGAAGCCGGCGTCGAGGCGACTTGCGAGGTCAAGGTCTATCCGCTGCTGGTAAAACGGGAATTCGAGGTGTTCCCCAGAGTCTGCACAGCGCATGCTGCAATGGGTCGACCCGGCGAGGGGGGCCGCCCTGATCAAGGAACCCGGCCTCAAGAAGCTGGTGAAGACCTTCGCCAAGCGCCTGTCGATCGCCGCGAGCAACGCAAGTCCCTGAGCAAAGGCGCGCTTTTCGCCGCGGGCTTTGACGAGCCACATTGCCGACATGCTGGCGGCCGACAAGGCCGACAAGAAGCCGCAAGCGCGGCGCAGGGGCGGCGATGGTCGGCGACGGCGTCAACGAGTCTTTCGCAATCGCTCCCAAGGGCCCCGAGGAGCGTCGCGCCGAGCTCCGGCGGATGCGGACCATCGCGACCTCGCTGCTCGTCGGCATGACGCTGATTTTCATCGCGACGCGTTTCGCCCCGCCGGGTTGGGTCTGGGCGCCCTATCTCGGCGCCTTCGCCGAGGCCGGAATGATCGGGGCCTGCGCAGACTGGTTCGCCGTGGTTGCGCTGTTTCGTCATCCGCTCGGCCTGCCGATCCCGCATACCGCCATCGTGCCCGAGAACAAGCGCCGCATCGGCGCCGCGCTCGGCCGTTTCGTCACCAACAATTTCCTCTCGCCGCGCGTCGCGGCTGAGCGGCTGCGCGCGATCGACCTGGTGGGCCTCGCCGCAAGGGGCTTGCCGATCCGCGCAACGCGGAAACGATGACGGCCGTCGTTGCGAGGCTTGCGCCGCATGCGATCGCGGCCCTGCCCTCAGATGCGTTCGAAGACTGGATCGGCGGCGTCGCCAGACGCGGCGCCGAGGCGCTGCCGGTCGCGCCGCTCGCCTCGCGCGCGCTTGCCCTCCTATGGGCGGAAGGGGCCGGGCAGGCGCTGCTCGATCAGGGCCTCGACCTCATCGAGGCCGCGCTCGCCGCCAACAAGGCCACCATCGTCGAACAGGTGCGCGCCAGTCGAGCCCATGGATTTCGAAATGGGTCGATGAGATTATCGCCAACAGAATTTTGCAGGGACTGGGCGGAACGCTGGAAGACATGCGTCGGCCCGACCATCCCTGGCGCGCCGAGGTTGCGGGGCGGGTGAACGGGCTCGTCACGGCCCTCGCAGTCGATCCCGACCTGCGTGCGCGTGGCGAGGCGCTGAAGCAGGAGCTTCTCGACAGCCCCGTCTTCGCCGAGCAGGCGCGAAAACTCTGGCGGGAGCTCGCCGCCTCTCTACAGCGCGACCTGCCGCAGCGGGCGGAGGCGACGACCGCCTGGGCGCTCGCGTCTCTCGGCTCCCTCAGCCGCTCGCTCGAAGCCGATCCCACGCGACGCGAGCGCATCAACGAGGCGCTGAGGCGGCTCGTGCTGCAGATCGTGCTGCCGCGCCGCGCCGAGGTCGGCGCCTATATCGCCTCGGTGGTCGATCGATGGGACACGGCGACGCTGGTCCAGCGGCTCGAACTGCAAGTGGGAGCCGACCTGCAGTACATCCGCATCAACGGCACGCTGGTCGGCGGCCTGGTCGGCCTGGCGATCTTTTCGATCACGCGCGCCCTCGGGGGGTAAGCGCCGCGGGAGCGACCGCCTTCGGCGTCCGCGTCGCGGACAGGATGGCGTCAGCGTCCCCGGCTGTCGAGCTTGACGAGTCTCTGAGGACGAATAGATTTGCTGGCTCATGAGTTGTGAACCTGAAGGGAACTCGCAATCATGGCCGTCATCTGCCTCATTCTTTTAGTGGAGCTGTTCCTCGCCATAGTGTTGCCGGGTCCAAGTCTGGGCGCCCCTGTGAGGTACCTTTTGGGCATCCGCCGGGGGAAGCCGACTTAGACCGCAGGTCGCGGATCGGCCGCTTTCGGACAAGACCTCCGCAGCGAGCGCGCGTAGGGCGCCGCCAATTGCGCGTGTCGTAGAACCCTCCTCCGGCCGTCAAACAAAAAAAGGGCGGCCATAAGTGGCCGCCCTCAGACTGCTGACAAACCCCGTCGTTTTTCGGCGGGGTTTTTCTTTTGGGGTTGGGCTGCGAGGGCGGTGACGGCGGTTTCTCGGCTCAGGCTGTTGCGGGGCTTCTCCGGGGCGCCACGGTGAGAGCGATCTTCTTCATGTTCTGCGCGGCGGCGGCCATGAGGCACTGGCATCTGACCCGCACGAGCCCGCGGAAGCGCGCGTACCGGTGGCCGAAGAGCTGTTTGGCGTCGGCGAAAGAGCGTTCGACAGTCTCCTTGCGACGGGCGTAGACGAGCTTGCCCCACATCGTGACGCGGCGAGCGTCCATGCGTTCGAACGCGTCCTGCCAGACGTGGCGAGTGATGACCCGTTCGGCTTTGGCGTTGGCGGTGCAGGAAGCGAGCAACGGGCAGGTCGAGCAGATCTTTGGATCGGACGTGTAGTGCCGATATCCGCCCCGGTCGGTGAGCGCGTAGGCGAGGAACTGACCTTGCGGGCAGCGATAGGCGTCCTGCTGGGGCTCGTAGACGAACTTGCTCTTGCGCATCATTCCGGGTTTCGGAGGCGTTGGCGCGCGATAGCCTGTCACGCCCTGAATGTTGCGATCCTCCAATCCCTTGGCGATGGCGGCGGAGGCATAGCCGGCGTCGAGCCCGACTGAGCGGACGTTGAGATGGAACCGCTCGCGCTGCCGATCGAGCCGCTCGAAGTAGGGAATGCTGTCGTGGACGTTGGCGGGCGTGGCGTGGGTGTCGGTGATGATGCCGAGCTTGCCGTCGACGGTGCGATGGTCGAGGTAGAAAAAGCCCTTGGGCTTGCCGTCCCGAACCATGTAGCCGGAATCCGGGTCGGCGCGGCTGATCTTGGTTTCCTTCACCTCGGGTTGGCGAGGCTTGGGCGGAAGGGGATCGAGCCCATGCCGCAGGCGGTCCTCCTCGACCGCCGCATCGAGCGCCTCCCAGTAGGCCGCGCGAGACTTCGCCGCCGGCGCCAGGTCGAATTTGTTCTTGTTGGCGTTGGCCTTGAGATGAGTGGAGTTGGTGTAGAGGGTCGAGCCGTCGGCCAGGCCCCGGGCCATCGCCTGCTCGACGATGCGGTCGAAGATGGCTTGTGCAATCGTCTCGTCCTGGTACCGCCGCCTGCGGTTCTGGCTCAGCGTCGAGGCGTCGAACACCGGGTCCGTCAGCTTCAGCCCCAGAAACCAGCGATAGGCGAGGTTGACCTCGATCTCCCGAACCAACTGCCGCTCCGAGCGCACTCCGAACAGGTAGCCAATGAAGAGCGCCTTGAACATCAGGGTCGGATCCAGCGGCGGACGACCGTTGTCGGCGCAATACAGCGAAGCCGTCAGATCGTGAATGAACGAAAAGTCGATCGCCGCATCGATCTTGCGCAACAGGTGATCAGCCGGGACAAGCTGATCAAGCCAGACAATCTCAAAAGCGGTCTGTGTCGGAGCGGGTCGCCGAATCATGAATCACTGAATCAAAAACCCCTGGCTCGCGCCAGGGGTTTGTCAGCAGTCTG
>CAVVJO010000018.1:0-162248 GCA_963748545.1 uncultured Alphaproteobacteria bacterium | reverse complement strand
CGAGCGCCTTGGTCGAGTAGCTGATCAACAGGTTCTTGGTCTGCTGATAGTGGTCGAGCATCATCTTGTGGGTTTCGCGTCCGATGCCCGACTGCTTGTAGCCGCCGAACGCCGCATGGGCGGGATAGGCGTGGTAGCAGTTGATCCAGACGCGGCCCGCGTGGATGCCGCGGCCCATGCGGTAGTAGCGCAATCCGGAGCGGGTCCACACGCCTGCGCCGAGACCGTAGAGCGTGTCGTTGGCGATCGCGAGCGCTTCGGCTTCATCCTTGAACTTGGTCACCGAGACGACCGGCCCGAAGATTTCCTCCTGGAAGATGCGCATCTTGTTGTGGCCCGCGAAGATCGTCGGCTCGACGTAGTAGCCGCCCTCCAGTTCGCCCTCGAGCTTGGCGCGCTTGCCGCCGGTCAGGCACTGCGCGCCTTCCTGCTTGCCGATGTCCAGGTAGGAGAGGATCTTCTCGAGCTGGTCGGAGGAGGCCTGGGCGCCGATCATGGTCGTCGGATCGAGCGGGTGGCCCTGCTTGACCTTCTTCACGCGCTCGACCGCTCGCTCCATGAACCTGTCGTAGATGGACTCCTGAACGAGCACGCGGCTCGGGCAGGTGCAGACCTCGCCCTGGTTGAGCGCGAACATCGCAAAGCCTTCGAGCGCCTTGTCGAAAAAGTCGTCGTCGGCCTCCATCACGTCTTCGAAGAAGATGTTGGGCGACTTGCCGCCGAGTTCGAGCGTGACCGGGATCAGGTTCTCCGAGGCGTATTGCATGATCAACCGGCCGGTCGTCGTCTCGCCGGTGAAGGCGATCTTGGCGATGCGCTTCGATGACGCCAGCGGCTTGCCGGCCTCCAGGCCGAATCCGTTGACGACGTTGACGACGCCCGGGGGCAAAAGGTCGCCGATCAGCTCGAAGAGCGCCAGGATGCTGAGCGGGGTCTGCTCGGCGGGCTTGAGCACGACGCAATTGCCGGCGGCGATCGCGGGCGCGAGCTTCCACACCGCCATCAACAGCGGGAAGTTCCAGGGGATGATCTGGCCGACGACGCCCAGCGGCTCATGGTAATGGTACGCGACCGTGTCGTGGTCGATCTCGCCGAGCGAGCCTTCCTGGGCGCGCAGCGCGCCAGCGAAATAGCGCCAATGGTCGACGCAGAGCGGCAGGTCGGCATGCGTCGTCTCGCGGATCGGCTTGCCGTTGTCGAGCGTCTCGACCAGCGCCAGGAGGTCGAGATTGGCCTCCATGCGGTCGGCGATCTTGAGCAGGGCGAGGGAGCGCTCGGCGACCGACGTCCGGCCCCACGCGTCCTTGGCCGCGTGCGCGGCGTCGAGCGCGAGGTCGATATCGGCGGCGGACGAGCGCGGGATCGAGCACAGGCGCTTGCCGGTGATCGGGCTCGGGTTGTCGAAATAGCGCCCCTCGACCGGGGCGACCCACTTGCCGCCGATGAAATTGTCGTACTTGTCGCGGATCAGCCCTTTGGCCGAAACCTTATCAATCGCCGCCTGATACATGGTGTTCCTCCCGTGACGTATCCGCTGGTCGGGCCGCTGCAAAGACCCTCGACCATGCGCTGACGTTATATCCAATGAAATAGTTCGCAGTTGCAACGGTACTTTGGGAGGAACCGCTTACGGGCAAGCGGAGAGGGATCTTTCGTCGCGACCCACCTCTCCCTTATGATCAAGCCCGGACCGGCGCGACGCGTCTTTGGGAGATGGCGATGGACGACCACGACCACGACCACGAACATGCCGAGGATCGCTGGAAGCACGACGGCGTACGGGTCATCCGGGGCGATCAACTCGATCCGAACACCGCGCAGACGCCCGGCATGTTCCGGCAGGCGGCGATCAACCATGCGCGGGTCGGCGCGCAAAAGATCTGGGCGGGGACGGTCAGCATCGCCCCGGACGCCAAGACCGGCGTCCATCACCACGGCGCGTTGGAAAGCGTGATCTACGTCGTCAGCGGCCGGGCGCGGATGCGCTGGGGCGAGCGCCTTCAGTTCGTCGCGGAAGCGGGCCCCGGCGACTTCATCTTCGTGCCCCCCTACGTCCCGCACCAGGAGATCAACGCGGATCCGGGCCAGACGCTCGAATGCGTGCTGGTGCGGTCGGACAACGAGGCGGTGGTGGTCAACATCCCCGACGTCGCGCCGGTCGAGAAACCGGAGGAAGTCTACTGGGTCGACCCGATCCACAAGCGTCCGTGACGCCCGTCGCAGCGTTGTGATGCGGCGGACCGTCCGGGCCGAGCGGGGAGGGAGGGCGACTTGCGAATTCTGTTCATAGGCGACGTGGTCGGCGCGGCCGGAATGACCGCATTGAAATCGAGGCTTCCGGATGCGATCGCACGTTGGGAGGTCGACCTCGCGGTGGTGAACGGCGAGAACTCCGCGGGCGCCGGATTCGGGATTACCGAGGATACGTACCGGGACATTCGCGACGCCGGGGCGGACGTGGTTACGCTCGGCAATCACTCCTGGGCGCGCAAGGAAGCCTTGAGCTTCATCGACGCCGAGCCGCGCCTCGTTCGGCCGCTCAACTACGTGCCGGGCACGCCAGGCCAGGGCTTTGTCCGTATCGAGACCGCCCGCGGCCAGCGCGTGCTGGTGCTGAACGCTCTCGGGCGCCTGTTCATGGAGCCGACCGACGACCCGTTCGGCGCCGTCGACCGTCTCCTGCAGGCGCACAAGCTCGGACGGGACGTCGACGCGATCATCGTGGACTTCCATTGCGAAGCCACGGGAGAAAAACAGGCGATGGGACATTTCTGCGACGGACGCGTCAGTCTCGTCGCGGGCACGCACACGCACACCCCCAGCGCCGATCACCGGATCCTTGCCGGCGGCGCGGCCTACATCACCGACGTCGGCATGACGGGCGACTACGACTCCGTCGTCGGGATGCAGAAAGAAGAGCCGGTTCGGCGTTTCGCGACCGGCTTGACCTCCGGACGGTTCCTGCCCGCGGAGGGCGCGGCGTCGATGTGCGGCGTCGCCGTCGAAACCGATCCGGCCACGGGTCTTGCCGCGCGCATCGCGCCGGTGAGGTCGGGGGGTCCGATCGAACAGCGGACGCCGGACTTTTGGGCATGAAGGCGGCGCGGTCGAACGGCGCCAAGCCTAGCGCGAACTCGATCACCCTCAGGTAGCGGTCGCGGTAGGCGTCGAGCACGACCGCCAGCACGATCACCGTTCCGATCACGATCGGCTTGACGTTGTCGCCGACCCCGAACAATTGCAGCCCGGTCGAGAGCACCTGGATGATGCAGGCGCCGACGAGCGTCCCGATGATCGAGCCTTTTCCGCCGGAAAGACTAGTCCCCCCGATGATCACCGCCGCGATCGCGTTCAGCTCGTAGCCGACGCCCGCGATCGGGCTGCCGACGTTGAGGCGCAGCAGGTAGACCATCGCCGCTACGCCCGCAGTCAGCCCGCTGATCACGAAGGCCGCGACCTTGTAGGTGCGCGGATTGTGGCCCGAGAGCCGCACCGCTTCCTCGTTGGTGCCGATCGCATAGATGAATCGGCCGAACACGGTGAAGCGGAGCACGAACCAGCCGATCAGGATGACGCCGACGGCGATCAGAAAGATCGAGGGAAAAACGCCGAAGACAATCATATTGCCGAAGTCGATGAACGGCTGCGGCAGGCCGGTGATGGTGGCGTTGTCGCTCACCACCCTGGCCGCGCCGCTGGCGACGTTGAGCATGCCGAGCGTGACGATGAAGGAGGGCACCTTCCACTGCTCGACGACGAAGCCGTTGACGAAGCCGCATAACGACCCGACCCCCATGCAGCCGAGAAGCGCCAGCGGAATCGAGACGACGAACGGAAGAGAAGGATTCGTCATGATCAGCGCGCCGACCACTGTGCACAGCGCCAGCACCGAGCCGACCGAGAGGTCGATGCCGCCGGTCAGGATCACGAACGTCATGCCGGAGGCGAGCACGGTGTTGATCCCGATCTGGACGAAAATCTTGAGGAAGTTCTCCGGCGTCGCGAAATAGGGCGCGGTCAGCGAGAAAAAGATTACGATCAGCACGAGGGCGACCGCGACTCCCGCCTCCCGCAGGCCGAAGCGCAGAAGGTCGCTCGAGAGGCCCGCGGCTCCACGGCCGCGCGCGGCTTCGTCACTCACGTCCATATTCCTCATAGGCCATCGACAGAATGCGATGCTGGTCGAACTCGGCTCTTCCGACCTCACCGGCGATCCGGCCGTTCGAGAAGACGAGGATGCGGTGGCAGATGGCGATCAGCTCCGGCAGGTCGGAGGAGATGAACAGCACGCCCCGTCCCTGAGCCGCGAGCGTCCACAGGAGCTCGTAGATCTCCTCCCGCGCGCCGACGTCGATGCCGCGGGTGGGCTCGTCGCACATCAGCACTTTCGAACCGCGGAAGAGCCACTTGGCGATCACCACCTTCTGCTGATTGCCGCCGGAGAAGTTGCGCACGATCTGGTCGATCGAGGGCGTCTTGATGCGCAGATCGGCGACCAGGCCCGTCGCCGCCGCGCGCTCCTCGTCCCGATGGAGCAAGCCATGACGCGAGATCTTGGCGAGGTCGGTGATGGTGATGTTCTGCGCGCAGGACATGCCGAGCAGAAGGCCCTGTCCCTTGCGGTCCTCGGTCATGAGACAGAGCCCGCTTTGCACGGCGTCGCGCGGGTTTTCGATCTCGACGCGCTCGCCTTCGACATAGATCTCGCCGGCGACCTTGGGGTCGGCGCCGAAAATCGCCCGCGCCGTCTCCGTCCGCCCGCTGCCCACAAGGCCCGCGACGCCGACGATCTCGCCCTTGCCGACCGAGAAGGAGACCTCGGGGCTTAGCGCTTTTCGCTTGAGGCCCACGACGCGCAACGCCTCCCCGGAAACGGCGACGTCGGCGCGAAAGGCGCGCTCGTCGGTGACGCTCCGGCCCACCATCATCCGCACGATCTCCGGGATCGTCAGGCCCGCGAGCGGGCGCGTGGCGACGAGCTGGCCATCGCGCAGCACGGTCACGCGGTCGCCCACTTCGCCGATCTCCTGCAGGCGGTGGGAGATGTAGACGATCGTCACCCCGCGCGCTTTCAAGCGCCTCAGGATTTCGAACAGGCGATCCACCTCTTTCGCGGTGAGGCTCGCCGTCGGCTCGTCGAGGATCAGAAGCTTGCTGTCGAAGACGAGCGTCTTGGCGATTTCGATCAGCTGCATCTGCGCGACGCCGAGGCGCGAAACCTGCGTCGTCGGCGGAACGTCGAGCCCGACGTCCTCGAGAAGCTCGGCCGCGCGACGGTTGGTCTCGGCATAGTCCACGATCCCGCGGCGCTGCGGGAGCCGCTCGAACATCAGGTTTTCGGCGACCGTCATCTGCATCAGCATCGACAGTTCCTGATGCACGACGCGGATGCCGGCGCGAAAGGCGTCGGTCGGGGTGCGGGGGCGATAGGGTTTGCCGTCGAAGGTGATTTCGCCTTCGTCCACGGTATAAAGGCCGCCAAGCAGATTGATCAGCGTCGACTTGCCCGCGCCGTTCTCACCGAGCAACACGTGGCCTTCGCCCCGCGCAACATCGAGCGACACGCCGCGCAGCGCCACCACGCCAGGGAAGCGCTTTCCCACGCCGGTCAGGGTCAGGATGGGAGGAGTCATGCGACTAGGGCGAATGGCGAAATCGCGAGATGGCGAATGGGGGAGGCGCGCCCAACCGCTCCCCACTTTCTATCCGCCACTCGCTATTCGCCATTCGCTATTCCGCTACGTCAGGTCCTTGGCCTCGATCAGCTTGATCGGCGTCTTGACCCATCCGCTGAACGTCTCGCCCGCCTTTTCTTTCAGTCCGTAGTTGATGCCGAGCACCGCCATGTCGGCGCCGTACTGTTCGATGGTCGCCAACATCTTGCCGCTCTTGATGAGCGGCTGCACCGCCGGGATGTTGTCGAAGGCGACGACCTGGATCTTCCCGCTCAAGCCTGCCGCGTCGAGCGCCTTGACGACGCCGAGCGCCATCGAGTTGTTGGCGGCCATCACGCCCTGGATGTCGTGATATTGGGTAAGGAAGTTGGTCATCAGGGTGTTGGCTTCCTCGGTCTCCCAATGCGCGGTCTTGCTGTCGAGAAGTTGCAGCTTGCCCTCGTTGACCGCATCCATGAAGCCGAGCTTGCGCTGGACGGCGTTGTCCGCCTCCGGATTCCCTTCGAGGATGACGACCTTGCCGCCCGCTCCAAGTTTTTGGGCGAGCGCGTCGCCCGCCATCTTGGCGCCGGCGCGGTTGTCGGGACCAAAGAAGGCGAGATCGACGCCCGCCGCCTTTTTCGCGTCCTTGTCGAGTTCGACGTCGATGTTGATCACCTTGACGCCCGCCTTCAGGGCCTTGGCGATCGGCGTGACCATCGCCTTGGAATCCGCCGGCGCCACGACGATGATGTCGTACTTCTGGGTGACGAAGTTCTCGATTGCGTCGACCTGCGCGGCGAAGTCGCGCTCGTCCTTCATGCCGACCGCCTTGAAATCGAACTTGTCGGTGTTTGCGGCGGCGTATTTTTCCGCGCCGGCCTGCATCTGCTTGAAGAATTCGTTGGCGAGCGACTTCTGCACCAAGCCGATCTTCGGCTTGTCGGCCGCGAAGGCGGGCCGCAGGCCTCCGGTCAAGATGGCGGCCGAGCCGAGCACGCCGGCGACTGCGAACCTGCGCCGAGTAAGGCTCATACGCACCGCGAAATTCTCAGAGGTTTTGGTCATTTTTGCACTCCTCCCATCGGGGCTCTCAATGGCCGCCTGAAGCGTCGTCGGCCGCAGGCGGGCCGTCCAACATCGACTGTTCGTTCCCCCGTTTCTGTCCGGCGAGCGGTTCGCGCCGCTCGCTCGGAAATCATTTGCGCCGCGTTTTCGCTCGAAGTTGGGCTTCCACGAGGCTCGGCGAAGAATGAAACGTTTCCAAATTACCGTTAGCAAGAGAACCGCGCCGACTCAAGCGCAAAAAAAGCAACCCCACGAGATCCGGCGTCAGGCTTTTCGCCGCAGGGCGGGGCGGCTCGCCCGCGCGTGCGGCGCCGGCGCGCAGGAATCGCGAACCACGAGTTCGCAATCGAGCAACAGCGGCGCCGTCCCGCCGTCCCCGAGTTTGGGGTCGAGCACGAGGGCGACGGCCGCCTCGGCAATCCTGGCGACCGGCTGGACAATCGTGGTCAGCCGCGGCGTCACCACATCCGACAACAGGATGCCGTCGAAGCCGACCATGGAAAGGTCCGCGGGGACCGCGATGCCGCGATCGGCGGCCGCTCGCAGCGCGCCGATCGCTTGCTGGTCCGACCCGGCGAAGATCGCGGTCGGACGCGGCTTGACCCCGCTGAGCAAGGCGTCGGCGGCGCGCTGCCCCGAAGCGTAGTCGTATTCGCATGAGACGACATAGTCTTCGATCGGCAGGCCGGCTTCGCGGTAATATGGCGTCATGACGTCGAGGAAGCCCTCGAGCCGGGCCTTCGCCGTCGGCGAATTCATCGGTCCGGAGATGCACCCGACCTGCCGATGACCGAGCGCCACCAGATATTCCGCCGCCAGCCGCGCCCCGCCGCGATTGTCGGCGGCGACGGCGGTATGGCCCTCGATCAGCCGGTCGACCACGACGATCGGGACGCCCTCGATCGTCGGCGCCGTCGTCGCGCCCGTGCTCGGCAAAAGAAGGATGCCGTCGACCTTGCGGGCCGCGAACGCCTCGATGTGGTCCGCTTCCGCCTGTGGGTCTTCGTGAGAACTGACGAACAGCACGCTGTAGCCGAGGCTTCGCGCCTGGATTTCGAGGCATTGCATCAGCTCGGCGAAGAACGGGTTGCGGATGTCGGGAATGATCACGCCGAGGGTGTTGCTGGTCCGCTTGCGCAGGCTTTGGGCGAGGGCGTCGGGCCGATACTTCAACTCGGCGATCGCCTCCTGCACGAGGCGCCGCTTCGCCATCGTGACGGAGGGGTGGCCATTGACGACGCGCGAGACGGTTCCGACCGATACGCCCGCCCTTCGCGCCACATCGCGGATATCGACCGATCGCCTCGCCATACGCGCCCGCGTGTCCCTTCGTCCTTCCCGTTCCTACGCCCTTTCGCTGGCGCATCAATAGGATTCGGGGCCGGCGAAGGCTTCGGTCGAAGCGGGAGGTCCGGGGGAATTTGCGCGTCGGGGAGGGGAGGGCGTTCTCCCTTGGGCAGCCTGCCGTCGCATTTGGCCCTTGTCCCGCCGCCGCGTCTGAGGAGAACCCTCGTCGAATTTGCGTCGTCCCGGACACGTCGCCGGACGGCGAGGCGCCGTCCCTCCGCTTCGGGCGAACGCTTCGTCCGCTTTCCCAGCTGTTTCGGCCATGCAGTCAATGCGTTGGTTCCGCCCGAAGCGAAGCTGGGCAACCGCTTTGGCGAGGGGGTGAGGCTTGTCAGCTACGCGCGATTCGTGAAATCATAGCCGAACGCGGAGGCACAGAAACCGGAGGATTTCGGGTCTTTCCCGAACGAAAAAGAAAGTCGTCCGCGGTCCAACGGCGTGGGGGGATAGCATGAACAGACGCAGGCTCCTGCAGGCCGTCGCCGTCATCCCATTCTTCCGGAAATTCGTTTCCCCGCCCTCCGCTCGTGCGGCCGAGGCGCCCGCTCGACGCGTTCGCCCCGGCGAGCCGGGTTGGCCCTCTCGGGACGACTGGCTGGATTTAGGGCGACAGCTTCAGGGCGAACTGATCGAGGTCGAACTCGCCGCTGTCGACCTGCGCCTCGGCGCCGGACACGGACGACTGCTCGAAAGTCCTCAGAGAGCTCAAGAACCCTTATTACCTCGGCGACGAGCCCGGGCTGACGCAGACGCTCGGCTGGGTCGGCGCCTGGACCTCGCGTCCGAGCGTCTACGCCGTCGCCGCCAAGTCTGCGGCCGACGTCGCCTCGGCGGTCAACTTCGCCCGGGAACGCAACTTGCGCCTCGTCGTCAAGGGCGGCGGCCACAGCTACCAGGGATCGTCCAACGCCGCGGATTCGCTGCTGATATGGACCCGCCGAATGCGCGATATCGTCCTGCACGACGCTTTCGTCGGGTCGGGATGCGAAGGGCGGATGTCGCCGGAGCCCGCTGTGTCAGTCGGCGCCGGCGCGATCTGGGGACACGTCTACAACGAGGTCATGGTGAAGGCCGGCCGCTACGTGCAGGGCGGCGGCTGCCTCACGGTCGGCGTCGCGGGCTTCATCAACGGCGGCGGCTTCGGGAGCCTCTCCAAGACGTTCGGGCTCGGCGCGGCGAGCCTGCTCGAGGCCGAGGTCGTCACCGCCGACGGCGAGGTGCGGCTAGCCAACGCCTGTTCCAACCCCGATCTCTTCTGGGCGCTGAAAGGGGGCGGCGCAGGTTTCGGCGTCATAACGCGCCTCACGCTGCGAACTCACGAGCTGCCGCAACACGTCGGGCGCCTCACCGGCGAAGTCAGGGCGACGTCGGACGAGGCCTGGCGCCGCCTCGTGACGAAGACCGTCGACCTCTATCGAGACTCGCTGTTCAATCCGAATTGGGGCGAGCAGCTCCGCTTTCGCCCCGGCCGTTCGCTCGTCCTTCACATGGCGTTCCACAGTCTTGACCAGGCCGAGGCCGAGGCGGTCTGGCGTCCGCTCCTCGACTGGATCAACGCCTCGCCCGGGGATTTCGAGATTGTTTCGCCGCCGAGTTTCGTCGTTCTTCCCGGCCGCGAGATATTCGACCCGGCCGCGCTGCGGAAAGTCCCTGGGGCTGTCATTGCGGACGATCGTCCGGGGGCGGGAGAGGACGATATTTTCAATGTCGGCGATCAGGGCGAGGCGGGATGGGTCATCTATGCGTATCAATCGCTCTGGCTGCCCGCCGCGCTGCTCGAGGGCGAAGCGCGGGCAAGGCTGGTCGAGGCGCTGATCGCCGGGGCGGCGCATCGGCAGGTCAGTCTGCATTTCAACAAGGGGCTCGCGGGGGGCCGCGCGGAAGCGGTCGACGGCGCGAGAGGAACCGCCATGAATCCCGCGGTCATGGACGCGTTCGCGCTCGCGATCATCGGCGCCGGCGGCCCGCCGGGCTATCCTGGGCTCGCCGGCCACGAGCCGAACGACGAGGAAGCGCGCGCCGGCGCCGCCGCCGCCAGCGCCGCGATGGCCGAACTGCGCAAGCTCGCGCCCCGTTCCGGCTCGTACGTCTGGGAGACCGATTATTTCGAACCGAACTGGCAGGACTTGTTCTGGGGCGACAATTATTCGCGCCTGCTCGCGATCAAGCGAAAATACGACCCCGACGGCTTATTCTTCCTCCATCACGGCGTCGGCAGCGAGACTTGGAGCGCGGACGGCTTCGAACGCGTACGGTGAGTGGGTGAACATGGCGGCCGAGGCGTCGAATGCGCGCCACTGACCGCGGTATGATTCGCTCGATCCTACGGCAGGCGGCGCTGCAGCCGCGAACGGTCGCGACGTTCGCGGTCGGCGGATTTGCCCTCGGCCTCGTCTATCGCGCCGCCTTCAACCCTGGAAACGAGCGGACCCTGGGCAACTTCGCGCTGAGCGCGATCCACGGCGTCGGCCTCGCGCTCGCGGTCTGGATTGTGCAGACCGCGTTCGCCTCCGGCGCACAGACCGCGCTTGGCGCGGCGCTGAGGCGCCTTCCCCTTGCGGCCGAGGTGTTGCTTCGCGCGCTTGCAATGACTGTGGCGCTGATCGTCGCCGGCCTTGCGCTGCAGCTTTTGCTTTACGCGGGCTCGGAGCCTTTGTCCGGGTTTAGCCGGCGCTGGTTCGAGGTCGAGTTGCCTCGCATCGTCGCATCCGCCTTCGCGCTCTCGCTCGTCGTCGGCGTCATCACCGAGACCGCGCGACTGATCGGCGCGCCGCTGCTGACGAGCGTCCTGCTCGGGACCTACCACCGGCCGAAGCGGGAGAGCTTGATCGTGATGTTCCTTGACATCGCCCACTCGACCGGCCTCGCCGAAACCATGGGCGAACTGGAGGGTTCACGATCTCATCACGCGCTTCTTCTTCGACATCGACGGGGCGATCGCCGACCACGGCGGGACCGTGCATTCCTATGTCGGCGACGAGGTCATCGTCAGCTGGGCGATCTCGGACGATCTGTCGCGGAACGCCCGCGCGGTCAGGTGCTTCTTCGCCATCAGGCGCGCGATGGCGGCGGCCGAGCCGCAATATGTCGCCGAGTTTGGCGTCGCGCCGGCGTTTCGGGCCGGCGTTCATGCAGGTCCCGTCATCGTCGGCGAGTGCGGCCGCGCTAAGCGCCAGATCGCCTTGTTCGGCGATACGATGAACGTCGCGGCGAGGCTCTGCGACTATTGCAAGACCGTCGAGGAGAAGTTGGTGGTCTCGGGTGATCTCATGCGGATCATGACCTTGGAGAATCCTCTCGTGGCGAGCGCGGCGAGACGCGTTCAGCTCCGAGCCGACCGAGGCCTTGGCCATCAGACAGCGATAGGGTTCGGCCGACTAGAGAGCTTGCTGACGGCCACTCGGTCCCCGCACGTTCGAATCTAACGGGGGCGGCTGACGAGGCGACGGCTTTATAGACTTCGTCCGCCACCATGAGGCGGCGCGAATTGCGCCTGGCCTGGCCGCGATCTCCGCCCCGTAAGAGGGGAGATGGGCAAATCATCTCCCCCTTTTTGCAAAACGTTGCGCGCCCCGGCGCGCTCTGTGCTCTTTCTTCTGAACAGAACTAAAAAGGCCGGCGAGTGAGGCGGCGAGGGGGCTTTCCGGGTCGAGGTGGCGGCCGGGCAAGGGGCTGTTAAGTGGTATAGAAATCTCTGAAATTGGGCTTAGAAGGAAACCCAAAGTCCGCCGCTCCTTTCGGGTCGGCGAACTCGATGGGCGCTGGCCTCCTGATCTCCTATACAGCCCGCGCGAGCATCCTGGGCGCCCCTCTCGCGCTGGGATCGGCCTTTGGCGTCGGCAGGACAATCAAAGATCTGACGAAGTTGGCGGTCGACGTTCGGGACGACCTCTCGTTCTTCGAGATCCTGCGCACACGTCTAGCGCTGCGTCGTTATGTTGGGCAACTCGGCCTGACGGCCTGAACTCGAACTGTCGCCGCGCGGGCCGATGCGTCGCGCAACGCGCCAATCCGGGAGCCCGCTCCTTGCGCATTGGGGACGTTGCGGCTCGGCGCCTCGTAGGCGCAACTCGGTAGGAAAGCGGCTCTTGCCTCTAGGCGCACAATCCGCCCTGAGCGGGCGTTGATCAATAGCTTCCGGGAGCCGCCGTGGCCGGGTCCGAGCCCGCTTGAACGTCCGGCCGGAGTACAAGATCGTCGCTTATATGTAGAACTTGAACGGCAATGGCGCGCCCATTTCCGTCGGCCCGGCCGTCAGTATCTCGCCGACCAGATCGGCAAACCGGAGCGTGACCGGGAGTCCGTCAGCAAACCCGGCGCTGTTAAAGTTCAACTTGGTGAGTCCCATCAAGTCAGCGAGCACCTGCTCTATGTCGACGTCGCCCCTGGCCTTGACGATCTCGACCGTCAAGGGATTCGGGACTTCACGACCCGGATACGTGTCGAGCCGTGGCGTGTAGCCAGCAGTCCACAGATAGGCGAGGCGGTCCGACAGGACGGCGGCAGTCCCGCGAAGTACCGGTCTCTTGCCGTACCGGAAGAGCTTGATCTCGGACTGGCGCCGAATGCGAATGCCCACCAGCTTGGTCTCTTCTGGCACCGTGCTTGCGAATCCCGCCCACTCGTCTGCGTTGAACCGCGTCTGTCCGTGGATGAACAGTTCACTCGGCGTGCGCCCATGGGTTTCGCGATAGGATCGGATCACCAGGTCCATCAGCTCGGCGGCTTTGTCCTTGCTGAGATGGAACGAGTTCTCGGTCTCCGAATACCAGGGTCCGACGGCGCCCTTGAACACGACGCCATCGCCCGACGAGAGGAACATCTGAGCGCCACAGCAGGCGTTGTCCTTGCCCTTGCCGTTCTCGATCCGTTTGAAGACCAATCCGATGTAGCAGACATCTTCGCGAACGTCGGCGATTTTCCAAGGGCGTCCGCCCGCCTTGTAGAAGCTGGTCGTCGCCAAATTCCATGCGACGGCTGACGGGGCCTGCAACGATCGGCGGACGCCCTCCTCAAAATCCTCGGGGGCCAACGTCGTCTCACGCACGACCTGAATGACTTCCCTCGTGTCCAGCACCCGAGCCTTAAGCTGGTTGTGGAAGTTCAACTCGTATTCGTAGATGGCGGCCGCCTCGATGTCCTCGGCGAACAGCCAGCCGTCCCGCAGGATCGCACGCGCCGCCTTCCTGCCGACGCTCGTGGTCGACCTCTCACGTTGGTCGCGGGGAACGACCGACTTCGGACGACCGTACCTGAAGGTCTCCTCTGGCACGATCGCGTACCAGAGCTGCGGGCGCGCCTCCTCCTCCTTGAGGTATTGGCGCAAAGAGTTTGCGTAGAGCGCCACGGCGTTGAATATCGCCTCATGCCGGTTCTCGATGCGGATACGCCTGCTAAGCTCGTCGCCGTCGATGATGCACGTGGCAAAGGGCTCGGGCGGCCAGGGAACACCGAACACGGCCTGGAAGCCCGGCCACATCGCCTTGTTCTCTTCCTTCCCCTCCTCGGGTGCCGCGATCGTCGATCCGAGCGATTTCACCCAACGCTTGTAGCGTGCAACGCCGTTCGCGGTTCCTACAACTCCGATATCCATCCGCGCAGGATTCTGGTTCGAGGCCGGCGGTCCATAGAGGAACAGGCCGTCCTTTGGGTGCTCGGCCTTTTGCCCGAAACCGAAGGCCAGCTTGGGCTCGTCGATGTGCATCGAGTCGCCAGGCGCTCACTCGACCGCCTCTTCGATGTCGTAGATGTCCAAGGACAGCGTCTCGTCCTCGTCCTCGTCGGTCGCCTCCTCAGGCTCCTCCTGTTCCTCGGCGATCTGGATGTCGTCCCTCATCGTTCGGGCGGCGACAAGCTCCATCAGCGCCCCCGACAGCACCAACTTTTCAGGACCCGCGAGGTCTATCGTGACCTCACTGTCTTCGCCGACCAAAAAAGCGGTGAACGCCTGCTGTAGCTGGCGCCACTGCGATTCCACCAGCTTTTGCAAAAGCGGCGCCGAATTGCCGATGTTCGTTTCGGGTCCCCGATTGCCGACTGGCCGTCTTCAGAGAAGTAGATGTATGGCTTGAACCGCACGTACGACGTGATCCCGATCACGACGTTTACCTTCATCGCGAGATGCCAGTTCACTTGCCTGCGCTCGCTCCGCCCTGTCACCTTCTTGCTCGTGCGACGTCCCGACGCCGCCACGTAAGAGACTTTGTCAGCCGGAAGGAGGCCCGAAGGGAAGTAGAACGCATCGCCGGAAGACGTTTCGTATCGCTTCAGTCCTTGCGACACCAGGTACCGCTCGACGTGCGCTCGCAACAGGAAGGTTGCCATCTTCCTGGCCTCGTCACGCCGTGGCGAAGCGGGGTCGGTTACCGTTCCCTCAAGAAAGTCAGCGAATGGCACGTACGCGCGGACCTTAACGGCAAAAGACGGCGAAAGGGACGCTTGGAGGACCTCCGTCTGCGCGAGGGCGACGACGTGGCGGTTGAAGAGGCCGTATGGAATCCCTGTGGACTTGAGCGCGGCGCCGAGCTTCGTGTTGTCGCCTTCGTACTCGAAGAAAGTGATCCCTTGGGGCATTTTGAGGACGGGAAGCAGGTTGGTCAGTACGCGCTCTTCCGCGATCTCGACCTTTCCGGTCGTTGAGAGCATCGCCGATCGCCAGCGCTCGAACTCCTCCGTCTGATCGCCAAGGTTCCGGGGAACTTTAGCGACTTCGAGGGTGTCGAGAAGCTCCAACAACTTGGGCCCCCAACCGCGGGTGAAATCGATCGCGTTGAGCTGGTGAACCTGGATTGGAAAGTCGCTGAACGGCGTGTCGTCGATGCGGACCGGGATGATGAATTCCGGATCGGGCAGCACTTTCTTCATGGCGTCCGCGACGGAGAGTTCGTTGCGCACTCCCGTCCGGTTCGGGTCGATGCTCGCCTTCGAGGTCACGTAGACGAACTTGATTGTTTCCTGGCGGAGGGCCTCCTCTATCCCGCGCCAGAATGGCGTCCCGCCCTTCAGCCTCAAAACGTCGGACCAGACCTTGTAGCCATGCCCGATGAGCCGCGAGCCCAACCAACGGACGAATTCGTTGTCTTCGGGCGTGGCATGGCTGATGAAGATCGCTTCGCGGGTCATCTTTCTATCGAATTGGAGTTCCACCACCATAGCCGATATTTGCGGCGAACGGGTTCATATTGCCGACCCACGGTCCAAGCCATCATTGTGTACGAAAGACGGTCGAACCGCCCGTGGAGCGCGCGCACTGAGTTGCTCCGGGAACGCCCGCAAATGGCGCCCTCCTGCCATTGCGGTGCGACCGGGAAGGGCAGAAATGCCCCCGATTTGTTAGGTCCCCCAACCCGGCCGCCGGCAACGCCTGCGTCTTGCGCGAAGCGGTCAGCGGCGTCGCTCGATCCATCCTCCCGGTCGGCATGAGGATGGGAATGCTGAAAATCAGACGTAAGACGCAGCAATTTCTTGACAAGCGGCAGGTCGTGTTTCACATTTGTTCTCGACAGAAGGAAACACGCCCCATGTTCGATTGCACCGAAGCGTTCCCCGCCTCATCTCTCGAATCCGCAGCCAAGGACCCGGCGCTCCCGGACGCCGCGCCGGACGGCCAGGCGCCGTCTCTCCCGGCGCGCGCCGCCGGCCGCGCCGCGCGCCTCGAAAAGTTCAAGCGGGAGCAGCTCATCGTCGACTATCTCAACCGCGGCGTCTCGGTCGCCGAGATCGCCGCGCGGGTCGGGGTCGGGGAGAAGCGCATGCGCGCGATCATCCGCGAGATTCTTGCGCGCCGCATGCCGGCGCCGCCGGCGGAATTCGTGGCGATCCAGGTCAGCCGTCTCAACGAGGCGCTGCTGGTCGCCTACAGCGCCATGGGGGAGTCGAACCTCAAGGCGGTCGACCGGGTGGTGAAAATCGTACGCGAGCTCGACCGTTACCACGGCTTCACCGCCGGGCGCCGTTTTCTCGCGCCGTCCCGCCTCCAGGCGCTGTCGGAAGACGAGGCCGATGAGTTGGCCAGCCGCCCGGAAATTCCGCTCCAAGGCTTTGATAAGATGGAATCCGGGCCCGAGGGTCTCGCCGCTTGCGGCGACGAAAATGGGGCGGGGCGGGCCCGCGCAGGATTCTGCGAGCCCGACCGTCGGCGAAACGCAGCCGGGAGGGGCCGCCGACAACGCCGCGGGCGAGCCTCGCCCGAAAGAACCGGCGCAACCCCTTGAAAACACGGAATCCGCGCCCGGGCGTGCGAAGCCCCCTGCGACCGCAGAACCGGCGTCTGTCGCCTTCGGCCGGAGCCGGGAAGACGGGGAGCCGACTGTTGCCGCCTCGGCGCAGCAGCGCCCGAAAAATCCCGCGCAAAGCTTTGAAAAGATTGAATCCGGGCCCGGGCGCGCGGGGCCCGCGGCGAACGAAGCGCCCACCGCCGCCCTGATGCGGTACGGCATGCCGTTCCGAGCTGCGCTGAGGATCCGCAACGGCGTCGCGGCCGGCTGACCGGGCCGCACGTCCGCGCTACGGCGTCAGGGTCAGCTCCTTCGCCCCGGCCTTCCGGAGATCGTCCTCGGTCCCGGTCAGCGGGATCGACTTCACGTCGTTCCATAAGGGGACGAGGTCGCCGTAGTGCGGCGAGAAGATGTGGCCGGACTGGCCGGTGGTGATCATGAAGCGGGACTTTTCCGGGTCGGCGAGGTCGTAGAGGCCACGGAATCCCGGGCCATGGGTCCGCGCGAACGGCTTGTCCTTGACGTCTCCCGCCCCGACGCCGCGGTCGAGCGTGTAGAAGCCGCCGCTCGAGGGGACGCTGAGGTCGCTCAGCCGGTCGAGCAGGGGCACGTGGCTGTAGACGCGGTGCTGGAGCAGGCTCACGTGCTCGTGGCCCCAGCGCCATTGGGTCATGTCGCCGCCATCGCGCTTGACGATCAGCGCGAGGGCGGCGTCGAGCGCGGCGCCGAGCGTCCGCTTGCAGTCCGGGTCGGGCTTGTCGGGCGCGTCGCACCAGGAGGGATGGTCGGTCATCAGGGAAATGAGCGTCTTCACGGCGAACGGGTCCTTCGCCTCCATGTCGACCCCGGTCTTGTCCTCGAGCAGCGCCCGGCGCAGCGACGCCATGAACGCGGTGAAGATCAGCGGCTCCGGCCGGTCCTTGTCCATCACCGCGTTCCAGCTTCCGAGCAGCGCCTGGGCCTGACGGGCGCGCTCGTCGGAGGGCGCGATCCTGGCGATGAACGGCTGGAGCGCCTTGGCCGCAAGCGACAGGCGGTCGGCCTGCATCGCGGCCGAGGTCTCCAGGCTGTGCTTGTCGAGCGTGTCGAAGAACTCCTGGATGCGGCTCGCGCGGAAACCCTCGTCCCAGTCCTGCCCGAAGGTCGGCTGGTGATCGTCGGCGACATTGGCGTTGTTGGCGTTGAAGGCGAAGCCGGCGCTGGGATTGTGGAGCTGCGGCAACGCTTCGAAGGGAACGGTTCCGACCCAGTCGAAGGCCCCTGAGGCGCCGTCGACCGGCGCCAGGCCGTCGCCGGACTTGCGCAGCGGAACAAGGCCCGGGCTGAAGAAGCCGATGTCCCCCCCGGTGTCGGCGTAGACGATGTTCTGGGTCGGCGCCTGCCACAGCCGCATCGCGCCCAGAAAATCCTGCCAGGTCTTCGCCGCGTCGAGACGCATCGCCGCCTCGCTCGTGGTGTCATGGTCGGAGAGCCCGGGAAAGGCGAGCGCGACCGCTTTGCCCGGCCCGGCCACGCCCGCAAGGCTGTCGCTGACGTCGGACAGCACGGGACCATGACGGGTCGTTCGGACCGTCAGTTTGACGTCGGCGCCGTCCTTGACCTTGATCGTCTCCTCGCGCGTCTCGAACGGCTTCGGTCCGTCCGGAGACAGGTATTGTTTGGGATTGGACGGGTCGATGGTCTCGACGAAGAGGTCCTGGGTGTCGGTATTGGCGGTGGTGAACCCCCAGGCGATGTGATCGTTCTGGCCGAGCAGGACGATTGGCGTCCCGGGCACGGTCGCGCCCTTGACCCAGCCGTCCGGAGTGACGATCCGGGCCAGGTACCACAAGATCGGCGCGGTGAGACCCAGGTGCGGATCGTTGGCGAGGATCGGCTTCCCGGTGACGGTGCGCGAGCCGGAAACCACCCATTCGTTCGAGGCCCCACGCGTCAACCCGGTCAGCGCGCCGATCGCCTCGTCCAGACCGTCGGCGCGGGCGTGGGACTCTCGAAGCGCCGGCTGGGTGGTGATCGGGTCGCTGGACTTGAGCCCAGGGAAGAACCAGGACACTTTGTCGGCGCCGAGCTTTTGCGCGATCTGGGCGCGCAAGGCCTCCTGCTCGCGATTTTGCGACAGTTGCAGCCCCAGAAGCTTACCCCAGACGAGCGAGTCGGCGGGCTTCCACGGCTCGGGGACGACGCCGGCCAGCAGGAACTCCGGCGGCAGTGCGTTCCGATGGGAATCGAGGAAGACGTTGACGCCGTCGGCGTAGGCCTGAAGACGCTTCTGCGCTTCGGGCGACAGCGCGGCGACGCTGGCCTCCGCTTCCCGATAGAAGCCGAGGGCGCGGATGAAGGTGTCGACCTTGAGGAGGTCGGCCCCGAAAGTCTCGGCGGCTCTTCCCTGACCGACCCGCCGGTTGACCTCCATCTGAAAAAGCCGCTCGCTGGCGTGCAGATAGCCGAGCGCGCGGGCCGCGTCGTCCATGTTGGCGGCGAAGATGTGCGGCACGCCGTAGCCGTCGCGCCAGACGTGGACGTCAGCCGTCAGTCCCGCAAGCTTCTCGGTCCCCGAGGTTGTCGGCATAGCCCGCCAGAACAGCCATCCGATGACGACCGCGCCGACAATCGCGAGTGTGAAGACAAAGCGGAAAAGCCACTTGATCAGACGCCACCGCATGCGCTTCCCCTCCCGTTCGTCTCGGCGGCGCGGACTGAAACCGGTCTCGCCGTCATAGTCCACTGCTCACGCGCGGTCCTAGAACGACAACGTCACCTTGACCGGGACGTGGTCGGAAGGGCGGTTCCAGCCGCGCGCCTCGCGCATGACCTCCATGGCGGCGACCGCGGGTCCCAGCGCCGGGCTCACCCAGATGTGGTCGAGGCGCCGCCCCTTGTCGGCTTTCGCCCAGTCGGGCGACCGGTAGCTCCACCAAGTGTAGAGCTTTTCCCGCTCGGGAACGAACTTGCGCAGCGCATCGACCCAAGGGCCTGCGGCCTGGGCGCGCGCGAGCTTCTCGACCTCGACCGGCGTGTGGCTGACCACTTTGAGCAGCGCCTTGTGGCTCCAGACATCGTGCTCGAGCGGCGCGATGTTGAGATCGCCAACCAGGATCGCCCGGCCGGCGGCGGCCCTGTCTTCGGCCGCCCATTCGGCCATCTCTTCGACAAAGGCGAGCTTGTGCGCGAACTTCGGATTGATCGCCGGGTCGGGCTCGTCGCCCCCGGCCGGAACGTAGAAGTTATGCAGCTCCATGCCCTTCAGAGGGCCATCGAGCGCAACTCGCAGGTGACGGGCGTCGCCCTTTTTGCAGAAGTCGCGCACCGAGTGCGCCGCGAACGGCAGCCGAGAGACGATGGCGACGCCGTGATAGCCTTTCTGTCCGCTGATCGCGATATGGGGATAGCCGGCGCTGCGGAACGCGTTGTGCGGGAAATTCGCGTCCGGGCACTTGGTCTCCTGAAGGCAGAGGACGTCGGGCGCCTTTTCAGCCAGGTAGCGAATCACAAGGCCGATCCGGAGACGGACCGAATTGATGTTCCAGGTGGCTATGGAGAAATCCAAAATCGGCCTCGCGGGAGTGGCCGCGCCACAAGCCCAGAGACGCAATGGCGACGCAAGGGCCTGGCGCGGCTTTCCCACAAGGGAGGTTGGATTGTTTCAAGGGAGCGTCGGCGGCGCGGAGGCCAGCAGTCACCCTTCCTCGCTCAGGATCTGACGGACCTTCTGAGCGAGATCGTCGGCAGTGTAAGGCTTCTTCAGCCAGTGACCGGCGCTCAGTCCAAGACGAGCGATCGCGGGCTCGGCGTAGCCGGAGGTGAAAAGAACCTTGACGTCCGGTTTCATCGCCAGCGCAGCCTGGGCGAGTTCGAGACCGGTCATGCCGCCCGGCATCACCATGTCTGTAAAAAGGAGAGCGACATCCGGCCGCCGGGCGAGTTCCGCGATCGCGGTCGCGCCGTTATCGGCTTCAACGACCATGTAGCCGAGGCTTCTCAGGCGCCGGCTCAACACCCGGCGCAAGCGCGGGTCGTCCTCGACCAGAAGGATGGTCTCCGACCCCTTCGGCAATTCATGCCCATGTCCGTCGTGAGGGTGCGCGCTCTCGAAATGCGCGGCTTCGGCGTGGGGCAGGTAAATGCGGACGCTCGTGCCGCTGCCCGGCTCGCTGTAAAGCTGGATATGGCCGCCCGTCTGCTTGACGAAGCCGTACACCATGCTGAGTCCAAGCCCGGTGCCGGCCCCGACCGGCTTCGTGGTGAAGAAAGGCTCGAACGCCTTCTGGCGCACGTCTTCGGACATGCCAGTCCCGGTGTCCGTGACGGTGATCAGAACATAGCGGCCGGTGCGCACCTCAGGGTACATTTGGGCGTAGTCGGCGTCGAGGCGGACCTGGGCGATATCGATCGCCAGTTGGCCCCCGCGCGGCATCGCGTCCCGGGCGTTGATAGCGAGATTGAGCACAGCGTTCTGAAGTTGCGCGCTGTCGACCACGCTCAGATGCGTGTCCGAGGGGACGGAAATTTTGAGTTCGATGGACTCGCCGAGCGTGCGGCGCAGGAGCTCGGAGAATCCGCTCACGTGTCGGCCGACGTCGGTCGGCTGGGGGTTGAGAGGCTGGCGCCGGGCGAAGGCGAGGAGTTGGGCGGCGAGTTTGGCGCCGTCCTGCGCCGCGCCCTGGGCCTCGGCCGCGAGCTCGCGTTGGTCGGGATCAGCAAGCGCGGGGGTCAGCAGTTCAAGATTGGCGATGATCGCGGTCAGGATGTTGTTGAAGTCGTGGGCGACCCCGCCGGTCAGCTGGCCGACCGCCTCCATCTTCTGCGACTGGCGGAGCTCCTGCTCCATCTTCTGACGGCTCGACAGATCGCGGATGAAGGCGGTGAAGATGCGTCTGCCGTCGGCGCGCGCCTCGCCGACCGCCAACTCGACCGGAAGGATCTTACCGTCCTTGGTGGCCGCCTGCACCAGACGGCCGTAGCCGATGATCCGCGCCTCCCCGGTGCGCTGGTAGTTGTCCATGTAGCCGTCATGCTCCGACCGATAGGGGTCGGGCATCAGGAGCTTGATGTTCCGACCGATCGCCTCCTCGGGGCTGTAGCCGAACAGCGTAGAGGCCCCGGCGCTGAACGAGGTGATGACGCCGTGCTCGTCCGAAACGATCATCGCCTCGGGAACCGTAGCAAGGATCGAGCTGAGATGCGCCTCACGCGCTTCCAGTTCCGTCTGCACCCGCTTGAGGCCGGTGATGTCGTGATTGCTTTGCAGCACCGCGATCGTCGCGCCATCGGCCGACTTTCGCGTCACCCAAAGGCTTGCGATCGTAAGGATCGAGCCATCCTTGGCGCGATGCTCGAGCTCGCCCTGCCAGGCGCCCCGCGCGGACAGCGATTCGACGATCTCGGCGCGTGGGCCCGGATATCGGGTCTCCAGCAGATCGTGGACGCGCCGCCCAACCGCCTCAAGCCGGGTATAGCCGTATAGGCGCTCGCAGCCCGACGTCCAAAACAAAATCCGGCCGTCGACATCGTGAATGATGACGACCCCAGCGTCCAGAACACTTGCGAGGGAAGAGAGTTCGGCGCTCATGGACGCCAAATAAACCAGGGGCTCGTCGTCGTCACTTTCGATGCTCGTCCGGCATGCGCTTGTTTTGGCGGCGATCGCCCTGCGGACATCAAACCATGGTCCGGCGCGCTTGTCATCTTTGGCGATTTCCGCGCGAGCTCACTAGTCCATGAGTTGAAAAGCGTCCAGTTTAGCGCCTCCTGCCGAGTTGCCGCGTCACCATCCCCTCGTCGATGTGGAAAAGGTCCGGGTCGGGACGGGTGTTCAGATCGATATTGAACAGGGTGACGACTGTCTGGTAGCCCTGAGCGTCGATCACGGTCCATTGCTTCAAGGCGAAGGTCGCGGGGTCGAAGATCAGTTCGAGGTGGGCGGTTCCTCCGAGCGCCGCCTTGTCCTCCACCTCGATCGTGACCGCCTTCTCGTCCTGTGCGACACTGAGGACCTGGGTGTCGCGGGCGAGATCGATGTGGTCCGAAAGAAGAAACTTAAGCGGCGTCTGGCCGATGAAATACTCGTCCTGGGTATTGAGCTTGTGGTCGATGATAGCGACGCTTCGCCCATCGGCGACGACTTCGAACCGCGCCGGCGCCGCGTACTTGAACGATATCTTGCCGGGCCGCTCGAGCGTCAGTTGGCCCTCGGAACGCTTGCCGCCCGAACCGATCTGGACGAAGTCGGCGGTCATCACGCGCGCGGCGTCCAGCCAGGCGTTGGCGCGGGCCACCGCCTCGGCGGCGGAAAGGTTGCCAACCGGGCCAGTTTTGGCCGCCTTGACCGCCTTGTCCGGCTTTTGCAACTCCATCGGCGCATTCTGAGCGGCGGCGCTCGCGGCGAGGAGCGCCATCAGCCCGAGTGCGGTCCCTCGAAATCGTTTCGCCATTCTCGCTATCCTTCCGGTTCCGGCGCTTGCCGCAGGGACTCCGAGCAGATCCCGCTCGGTTATGGCACAGGCGACGCGGCAAAGGCTCTGACGGCCCAGTTTGGGCTTTGTGTGGCGAAGCCCGCCGCCGTGCGGTCATCGGGGCGACTGGCATGACAGCGTCTGCGGCGCGTTGCAGAATAGGCATCGGAGGATCGTACTGGCCCCGCCACGGCCGGAAGGCCTTGGGGACTGAGGGATTGTCAAAAAGGGGAACTGCGTGAGCACGGTCCGAAGGGGGGTGGCGATCGCGGTCGCGCCAAATGGCGGCCGCAAGACCAAGGCCAATCATCCCCAATTCCCCATGACGATCGCTGAACTGACCGCGACCGCCGCCCAGTGCGTCGAAGCCGGCGCCGCGATGATCCACCTTCATGTGCGTGACGCCGACGGCGCCCACTGGCTCGACGCCGAGGCCTATCGCGCTGCGATCGCGGCCATCCGCGAGGCGGTCCGCGATCGGCTTGTCGTGCAAGTCACCAGCGAGGGTATGGGTCGCTACGGTTCGGCCGAGCAAATGGCCGTGGTTCTCGAAACCAAACCGGAAGCGGTCTCGCTGGCGCAGAGGGAGTTGGCGCCGGACGCAAAAGACGAGCGGCCGTTCGCAGATTTCCTCGTCCGCTTGAAGCAAATGCGGGTCTGGCCGCAGTTCATCGTCTATGCGCCGGAGGAAGCGGCGCGGCTCGTCGCGATGCAGAAGCGCGGGGTCCTCCCGTTCGAGGAGATCGCAGTCCTCTTTGTGCTCGGGCGCTATACCCTGCTTGGGACGGCCGCGCCGTCCGACCTGCTGCCGTTCCTCGCGCCCGGTGGGCCGCGCTTCGCCCATTGGAGCGTCTGCGCCTTTGGACGCCGGGAGGCGGCGTGCGTCACGGCCGGCGCGCTCTTGGGCGGGCATGCGCGCGTCGGCTTCGAGAACAACCTCGCCCTGCCGAACGGCGAGCGCGCCGCGACCAACGCCGAACTCGTCAGCGCCGTCGCGCGGGCGCTCCGCGGCCTTGGGCTCGGGCTGCAAACCGCAGACATGCTCCGCGAGGACGCCGCCGCGCTGACGGGTTGAGCCGGAGAAGACGAAGGTTTTTCACATTTCTATAATGATGTTTATCTCCCTGAGATCGGGCGCGGCGTCGCGATGCTGTCATCGAACTGTCGAATGGACTTATTGGCGGCGCGAGCGCGAAATCTCGTAACTAGGTTATCGTGGCCCCGTCCTTCCGGCTCTTCGAGGAGTTCCCCGTGATCGTCGTCCACGCCACAGCTAAGCCGCCCGCCGCCGAGGCGCCGACCGGCGTCGCGTCGGTCTTCTGCCGGCAGCTGCAGCCGACGGAGCCGATCCCGCAAGGCGCAGTCTGGATCGACCTCTTCCAACCGACGGTCGAGGAAGACCGGAAGGTGCAGGAGTTCATCGGCGCGCCGGTGCCGACGAAGTCCGATCCCGACTACACTGAGCCGCCCGAAGCGCATTATTCGGAAAACGGCGTGCGCTACCTCCACGCCCTCTTCATCAGCGAGCCGGAGGACACGCCCGACGTCACCGGCGTCACTTTCGTCATGGCCCCCTCTACGCTGGTCACGGTGCGGGACGAGCCAATCGAAACGTTCGATCTGTTTTCGCAAAAACTATGCAAGGCCACGCCGGGGCAGGCGCTCTATCCCGACGCAATCGCTGTCGGCCTTGTCAACACCGGCCTCAACCGGTCCGCCCGGGCGCTGAGCAAGGCCGGCGAAAGCCTTGACAAGATCGCCAGCGCCGTCTTTCGCGCCAAGGGCGAGCAGAGCGGACGCAACAAGATTTACTCCGACACCCTGTGGGCGCTGGGACGCGAGGACGAAAAGGTCTCGAACCTGCGCGAGAGCATGGTTTCGGTTGAGCGCCTTCTGCTCTTCCTGTTGGGAGAAGGGGGCGGCGCCGAAAAGGCGCCCAAAGCTGTGCGCGAGGCGACCAAGACGGCGCTGCGCGACCTGCAGTCGCTGGAGGAGGACGCGAGCTTCAAGGCTCAGAAGGTGCAGTTCTTGCTCGACGCCACGCTCGGCCTGATCAACCTGGCGCAGAACGACATCATCAAGCTCTTTTCCGTGCTCGCCGTCATCTTCATGCCGCCGACGGTGATCGCCTCGATCTACGGCATGAACTTCAAGGAAATGCCGGAGCTTGAATGGCGTTATGGCTATCCGCTGGCGCTTTGCATCATGATCTGCGCGGCGGTGCTGCCCTACGTCTTCTTCCGCTGGAAGAAGTGGCTTTGAGGCGCGCCTGCGCGCGCCAGTTCAACCGGGCTGTGGTGTACACACCTGCGCCGTCTGTCTTATAAAGGGATGAGCGCTGGACGCGCCAAGGCAATGGGGAGAGCGCCGATGGACGATCGCGCCGATCTCGCGCAGCAGCAGCGCGAGGCGATCCAGGCCGAAATGCAAAAGCGGACGCTTGCGCACAAGCGCCGGGTCGGGCGGCTGCGGAATGGGCGACGGCTTCGCGCTGAGGCTAAAAAGGCCGCCGGCGCCGGCCAGCTCGATTTTCTCGCGGTCGGCGATTCCTGGTTCGACTATCCGCTCTCGGGCAACGACCCGTCGTTCTCCAGCACCGCGATCCCAGCCCAGCTCACGCAGATCGGGAATCCGCCGCCGCTGGTGCTCAACTACGCCTATTTCGGTCAGGCGACGACGGCGGTTCTGACTTACGAGAACCAGGAGCAGATCATCGACGCGGCGACCGACCCGAGCCAATGGGTGAACGGCGCGCCTGACGCCATTCTCGCCTCGATGGGCGGCGACGATCTGGTCGGCGACCAGTTCGCGATCTACCTTGACTATCAAGGCGCCGGTCTCGACATGGCGCGGTTCCAGGGCGCGCTCGCTTCGGTTCAAGCCTCGTACATGGACCTCTTTGCGCTGCGCGACGCGATCCTGCCGGGGAAATATGTCTTCGGCCATTGCTACGACTACGCCGTCCCGAACGGCGTCGCGCCGGTCTGCGCCGGTCCTTGGCTGCAGCCGTCGCTCGAGTTCAGCGGCTACGACACGGCCGAGGGTCTGACGATCGTCACCGCCATGATCGACGCCTTCCACGCTATGCTGAGCGGCCTCGCCGCCACGGCCGGCAACAGGTTCATCCTTGTCGACACCCGCAATACGCTCGTGCGCCAGACGGGCGCGCAGAACGGATGGGCGAACGAGCTGCATCCGTATCCGGCGGGCTTCCAGCTGCTTGCGCAGAAGTGGATGGCGGCCCTTCAGGCGAAGTTTCCCGCCGGCTCGGTGTGAGGGCGGGCGGCCTCGGTCGCGCGTCGCGGGCCGAATTTCATTCCGCTGCGACTTCGCTTCGCTCGCCCGACGCTTCGGCCATTCTCGCCTGCGCCCGCCAGACCCACCAGCAGAGGACTGCGACCGGGCGCCGATCAGCGACGTCGCGATGAAAAACCGCTCGAAGCCCAGCCAATGGACAAAGAAGCCGGACGTCCCGGCGACCAGGCTGCCCGGCAGGGCGCAGATCGAGGTGAGGAGCGCGAACTGGCTCGCCGCGAGCTGGGATGCGGTCAACGACGACATGTAGGCGATGAGCACGATCGAGGCGAAGGCGTAGGCGAAGCTGTCGATGCTGACGGCGAGCGCGAAGGTCCAGAAGTCCGACCCGCCGTGGTCCCCGTGCGCCGCCAGCCAGGCGAGCGCCAGATGCGAGGCCGAGCCGGCCACGGTGCCCAACAGAAGGCTCGCCATCATCCCGAGCCGGGGCATGACGAAGCTCGCGAGGAAGGTGCCGCCAAGACCGACCCAGAAGCCGAAGACCTTAGTCACCGTGGCGATGTCCGTGTCGGAATAATGAAGGCTCTTGAACAGCGGCACCGCCATGGCGCTGGAGATGTAGCCGGGCATCCGAAAGCCGGCGACGAGGACCAGGATCAGCGGCGCCATCGGCGCGAGCCTGCCGACCAGCTCCCGGATCGGCGCAACGACGGTGGAGACGAAACTCAAGGGAGGATGCGTCACGGTCTTGTCGGCTTCCGGCTCGGGAGCGAAGAAGGCCGCGGCCGTGCCGACCGTCATCAGCGCGGCCATGCAGAAATAGGCCGCGCGCCAACCGAACCGGTCGGCCAGGAGCAGGGCGCCCGCGCCGGCGGCGAGGACGCCGAAGCGGTATCCGACCTCGGACCACGACGCCATCAAGGCCTGCCGCTCGACCGGGGCGACAGTGATGCGCCACCCGTCGACCACCACGTCCTGCGTCGCTCCGGCGAACCCGAGCGCGAGCGAAAAGACGATCGTCCAGGCGAGCCACTCGCCCGGATCGCCCAACGCGACCCCCGCCAGCGCAGCCATGATCGCGATCTGCGACACGACGATCCAACCCCGCCTTCGCCCGAGGAGGCGACTGAAGACCGGCGCGTCGTAGCGGTCGAGAAACGGGGCCCAGACGAACTTGAACTTATAGGCGAGCGTCAGCTCGCTCATCATGCCGATGATCGCAATCGGCACCTTGGCCTCGTAGAGCCAGGCGGACTGGGTGATGTAGACGAGCTGATAGGGAATGCCGGAGGCGAAGCCCAGCACCAGCATCGCGGCGATGCGAACGTCGGAGAAGAGGTGGCTCAGGAAGCCGAGCGCTCCCCCGCCTTTGACGCCTTCGTGCTGCATGCCGGCCCCGGTGCGCGGGTGAGCTTAGCAAATGCCGCGGCCTTGGGGAGTTGAGCCGGCGGGCGGGCGACTTTGCCGATTCCGAGCGCCCGAGCCGATTTTGAGGATTTTCAAGACGTTGCGCCGGAATTTCCGGGCGGCCGGCGCGGGCCCCTTCGTCAGCTTGGGGAAAACCGCGACGGCGCCGGCCCCGAGTTGGTTTTGAGCCTTTTCAAGGCGTTGCAGCGGATTTTCCGGCAGATACCGCGCCGGCGCCCTCGCGCAAGACGCCGGGGTTTATGGGGCCGGGCGCGGTAGCGGGGCGGCGCGCTCAGCGAGCGCGCCTACAAGGAGCGCCGCTCCGGGCCAGGCCATCCGGCTATCGGCCTCTTAGCCCAGCCAAGCCGAACAAGGGGGAAATACGAGGCGCCGGCCACGAGTCGGTTTTGAGGCTTCTCAAGGCGTTGCAGGGTAATTTCCCGGCCGATACCGCGCCGGCGCCCTCGCGCAAGACGCCGGTGTTTATGGGGCCGGGCGCGGTAGCGGGGCCGCTCGCTCAGCGAGCGCGCCTACAAGGAGCGCCGCTCCGGGCCAGGCCATCCGGCCGTCGGCCTCTTAGCCCAGCCAAGCCGAAGACGGGGGGAAATGCGAGGCGCCGGGCCCGAGTTCGGTTTTGAGCCTTTTCAAGGCGTTGCGGCGGATTTCTCCGGGGGATACAACGTCGGCGCCCTCGCGCAAGACGCCGGTGTTTATGGGGCCGGGCGCGGTAGCGGGGCGGCGCGCTCAGCGAGCGCGCCTACAAGGAGCGCCGCGCCGGGCCAGACCATCCGGCCGTCCCCCTCTTATCCCAGCCCAGCCGAAGAAGGGGGAAATGTGAGGCGCCGGCCCCGAGTTGGTTTTGAGCATTTTCAAGGCGTTGCAGCGGATTTTTCGACCGATACGGCGTCGGCGCCCTCGCGCAAGACGCCGGCGTTTATACGGCCGGGCGCGGTAGCGGGGCGGCGCGCTCAGCGAGCGCGCCTACAAGGAGCGGCCGCTTCGAGCGAGGCGTGCGTTGGCGCGTCTTCAGTTTTCAAATAGCGCAGGGGCCTTGGCGCCACGCCGCGCGAGCGCGACGGACGCCTGACCTCGATCATTCGCGTAGCTACACCAAATTCTGATTTTCCGCAAGTATTTGTTTGGCGCATGGGGTAAGAGCCAGCTCGTCAAGAGCTGGCGCCTGCCCTTGGCGGGGCGCCTTGCGCCGTCTTTTTTGCGTCGCCGGACCCAACGCGAGGCTAGCGTTGAGTTCGATCGCGGGCGGCCGTTGACGTCCACCCGGGAGAGCATTGGTCCGGCGCCCTATCCCACCTGGAACCACGCCCCGACCCCCGCCGCGCGGTGTTCCGGGATGGCGGATTCGATCGGCCATTTGCCGGGGTTGTCGGCGACGAAGGCGACGTGGAGGGTGCGGCCGGGCTGGATTAGGATGGTGTCGCGCCAGTAGGGCTCCCAGCCGTCGTCCATCGAGTGCAAGAGGCGGGCGACGTGGCCGCCGAGGCGCATCGCCTGCACGACCGCCGTCCGGTTGGCGAAGGCGAATACGGTCGGCGCGCCGCGGGACACGGCGGCCAGCGGCCTCGGCCCCCAGTCGGCGAAGGTCGCGCCGTTGACCGCGAACGGCGCCGCGCCGCCGCCGGTCACGGCGACGTCGAAGCTTCGCGCGGCCTCGAGCGGGATTTCGGCCGGCAGCGCCGGATTGAGCGGCAGGCGGCCGGGATTTGGCCGCGCCGCGACCGGTTCGCCCTCCGCCTTGATCGCGACGAACGGAAGATCCGGCGCTTGCGCCTCCCAGCGCAGGACGAATTTGACCTCAGCGCCCGCGTCGCGCGGCATGTCGAACATCAATTCGAAACGCGCGCCCGGGCCCATCGGGAACTGGTTGCGCAAGGGCTCGAACGGGTCGCTCGGCTGGCCGTCGACCGCGACGATCCGGGTTGTCGCGCCGTCGATCCCGACATTGGTCAGCCGCGCGGTCGCCGCGTTGCCGAGCCTCAATCGCACCCGCGCGCCGGGCCGGGCCTTCAGCGACAGCGGCGCGACGGCGGCGCCGGCGAACGCCACGTTCCCGCGACGGCCGGGGCCGCGGGCGACCGCCGGATCGGCGAAGTCGGCCTTGATCTGGCCCTTGTCGTCAAAGCTCCAGTCCGACAGGACGACGATGAAGTCGCCGTCGACGTCGGGCTTGTCGGCCTCGTCGACCACGATCGGGCCAAACAGGCCGCGGCCTTGCTGGCTCGAGTCAGTCGCGCCCGCGTGGGGGAGATAGATATTGAAGCCCGGGTCTGGCGGAGCGAATTGGATCTCGGCGCTCGCGCCGGGCGCAAGGCGCGGTCCGGTCAGCCCGCCATACCCCGCGACGGCGTTCGGCGTGCGCAGGCCGGCGAAGCACAGGGTCGTCGGCTCGCTGAGCTTGTTCGCGAACCTCAGTTTCAGCTCTGCGCCCTTCTTGAGTTTGAGAAGCGGCCCCGGAACCGTTCCGCCGTAGGCGAGCGCCGCGGTCGGTTCGGCGGGCGGCGGGAGGAAGGGAAGGGGGGTCGGCGCGGCCTCGAACGCCACGAAGCCATCCGAGGGGGCGGAAGTTTGGGCGCGGGCGGACGCGACCGCCCAGGCGGCGACCGCCAGGCCGCCGCCGAGGACCGCGCGGCGGGTGGGGGCAGGCCGGGGCGGGAAAGACGTCAAGGGCGTAGGCTCCAATGAAGGCCGTCATGGCCGGGGCTTGTCCTGGCTTGTCCCAGGCCATCCACGCGGCGCCGCCGCGATTTGCGAGGAGGTGCAAGTCTTGTCGCGTCTTTACAAGACGATTGGAAGTGAGGCGTTCTCGTGGATGGCCGGGTCAAGCCCGGCCAGGACTTGGCATAAAGGCCGTTTTCCCTGTCAGGCTCCCCGCGCCGCTCCGGGCGCCGGCTTTTTTCGCTGGCGCGGGGCGGGCAAGCTGATATAGAGCGCGCCCGAAGCTCAGGGCGCCCGCGTACTTCCGGCGCCGAACGCGGGCGTGGCGGAATTGGTAGACGCGCCGGATTTAGGTTCCGGTGACGCAAGTCGTGGGGGTTCGAGTCCCTCCGCCCGCACCAGTTCCTGGGTTCCCTCGCGAGGTCGACCCTCCAGGGCGCCTCGCGACACGCGCTCGGCCTTGGTCCGAATGACGCTTTGGCGACAGGACGAAATCGGCTAAGGGAAGCCTTGGCCCGTAAAAATAGGCGGATTGGACTATGCAGGTGACGGAGACGCTGAGCCAGGGGCTCAAGCGCGAGTATGACATCTTCCTTCCGGCGAGCGACCTTGCCGAAAAGCTGAACGGTCAACTGACCCAGCTCAAGGCGAAGGCGCAGATCAAGGGATTCCGCCCCGGGAAGGTGCCGGTCGAGCATCTGCGCAAGGTCTACGGCAAGTCCGTCATGGCCGACGTCGTCCAGGAGGCGATCACCAGCGCCAACAAGAAGATCGTCGACGACAACCACCTCCGCCTCGCCCGAGAGCCCAAGGTCGAGCTTCCGACCGATCAGTCGGCGATCGAAGCCGCCCTCGAGGCGCGCGGCGATCTGACCTTCAAGATCGCCCTTGAAGTGCTGCCGACTTTCGAGATCGGCGACTTCTCCGAGATTTCGCTCGAGCGGCTGACGACCGACGTCGAGGACGCCGACGTCACGAACGCGCTCGACCGGCTCGCCGACGGCCGCCGGGCGTTTGCGCCGAAGCCCGAAGGGGCGAAGGCCGAGACAAACGACCGCGTCACCGTCGACTTCGACGGCAAGATCGACGGCGAGCCGTTCGAGGGCGGCGAAGGTCGCGACATCGAGGTGATCCTCGGCTCGAACACCTTCATTCCGGGCTTCGAGACGGAGCTGATGGGGGTTGCGGCGGGAGAGAAGCGTGTGATCCATGCAACCTTCCCGGAAAACTACGCGATGCGGGCGCTCGCCGGCAAAACCGGCGAGTTCGACGTGACGGTCAAGTCGGTCGCGGCGCCCGAGGCTTTCGCCATCGACGACGAGTTCGCCAAGGGCCTCGGCATGGAGAGCCTCGACAAGCTCAAGGAGTTCCTGCGCGAGCGGATCGCGACCGACCACGCCCGGTTCTCGCGCGACAAGATCAAGCGGCAGCTGCTCGACAAGCTCGACTCGCTCTATGCGTTCGAGCTTCCCGAGGGCCTGGTGGACCAGGAGTTCGACGGGATCTGGAAGCAGGTGATGCAGGAGCAGGCCGCAGCCGGCCGGAGCTTCGCGGACGAGGACACGACCGAGGAGGCGGCCCGCGCCGACTATCGCAAGATCGCCGAGCGGCGCGTGCGCCTCGGTCTTCTTCTGGCCGAAGTCGGGACCAAGGCCGACGTCAAGATTTCGGACGAGGAGATGTCCCAGGCCCTGATCGCGAAGGCGCGCCAGTATCCGGGCCAGGAAAAGGAAGTCTGGGACTTCTACCGCAACAATCAGAACGCTCTCGCCGAGCTTCGGGCGCCGATCTACGAGGAGAAGGTCGTGGACTATATCCTCGGCCTCGCCAAGGTCGAAGAGCGCAAGGTCTCCAAGGAAGAGCTGATGAAGCCGCTCGAGGACGAGCTGCCGCCGTCCGCGGGCCAGGGGACGACGGCGCCTGCGGTCGCGGAAGGCCAGCAGCCGGCCGGCTGATCGGGCTGCGCGGCCAGGCGTCGCGCGCCCCTTGCGACAGACGGATAGGCGCCTCTTTTCGGGGCGGCCCGCGGCGCCTATCTAGGGCCAGGAGCCCACGGGCATCTTTTCGGGGAATTCACAACTCATGCGCGATCCGATCGACTACTACACCAATAACCTCGTCCCGATCGTGATCGAGCAGTCGGCGCGCGGCGAGCGTTCGTTCGACATTTTCTCGCGCCTCCTGCGCGAGCGGATCGTCTTCCTGATTGGGCCGGTCGAGGACGTGTCCGCGTCGCTGGTGGTGGCGCAGCTTCTGTTCCTCGAAGCGGAGAACCCGAAGAAGGAAATCGCGCTCTACATCAATTCGCCCGGCGGCGTGGTCACGGCCGGCCTTTCCATCTACGATACGATGCAGTTCATTCGCCCCAAGGTGACGACCCTGTGCATCGGCCAGGCTGCGTCGATGGGGTCTCTCCTGCTTGCGGCGGGCGAAAAGGGCAGCCGGTTCGCTTTGCCGAACGCGCGAATCATGGTTCACCAGCCCTCCGGCGGCTTCCAGGGACAGGCGTCCGACATCCAGCGGCACGCCGAGGACATCCTCAAGGTCAAGCGCCGCCTGAACGAGATCTACGTCCAACACACCGGCCAGCCTTATGAGGCGATCGAGCGAACGCTGGATCGGGACCACTTCATGTCGGCCGAAGAAGCCAAGGCTTTCGGCATCGTGGACGAGGTGACGACCAAGCGGGCGATCGAGATCGAGGAGACGAAACCGTCGTCGTCCTGACGACGGACGGCGCCGTCTTGGCTCGCTTCTTGCCTTAGTGTACAGGCGCGGTTTTTTCCGAGACGACTTGATTTCGCCCGGAATATGATGGTTGCTTGTCGAACCTGGCGTTGGGAGGGCCCGACTTCAGGATTGCGGGGACGCGGCGGACGGCAGGAGGGGTCGAAGGCTACGTTTCGTTAGTGCAGAATGCTTAGGCTGCGATTCGAAAGAGCGGCCAGTTGGAGAGAAGACAATGGCCAAAGCCGACGGCGACGCCAAGAACACGCTCTACTGCTCCTTCTGCGGCAAGAGCCAGCACGAAGTACGCAAGCTCATCGCCGGGCCGACGGTGTTCATCTGCGACGAATGCGTCGAATTGTGCATGGACATCATCCGCGAGGAGAGCAAGACTTCGCTGGTCAAGAGCAAGGACGGCATTCCCACGCCGCGCGAGATCTGCAAGGTTCTCGACGACTATGTGATCGGGCAGTCGCAGGCCAAGCGCGTCCTCTCCGTCGCGGTCCACAACCACTACAAGCGGCTGAACCACGCCTCGAAGCACGGCGACGTCGAGCTCGCCAAATCCAACATCCTGCTGATCGGCCCGACCGGATCGGGCAAAACCCTGCTCGCCCAGACGCTCGCCCGCATTCTCGACGTGCCCTTCACCATGGCGGATGCGACGACCCTGACCGAAGCGGGCTACGTCGGCGAGGATGTCGAGAACATCATCCTCAAGCTGTTGCAGGCCTCCGACTACAACGTCGAGCGCGCGCAGCGCGGCATCGTCTACATCGACGAAATCGACAAGATCAGCCGCAAGTCCGACAATCCTTCGATCACCCGCGACGTCTCGGGCGAGGGCGTGCAGCAGGCGCTCTTGAAGATCATGGAAGGCACGGTCGCCAGCGTTCCCCCTCAGGGCGGTCGCAAGCACCCGCAGCAGGAATTCCTGCAGGTCGACACCACCAATATCCTGTTCGTCTGCGGCGGCGCCTTCTCCGGGCTCGAGCGCATCATCTCGGCGCGCGGCAAGGGCACGTCGATCGGATTCGGCGCCAAGGTGCAGGCGCCCGACGACCGCCGGACGGGCGAAGTGTTCCGCAACGTCGAGCCCGAGGATCTGCTGAAGTTCGGCCTCATACCGGAATTCGTCGGACGGCTTCCGGTCATCGCGACCCTCGAGGACCTCGACGAGGAAGCGCTGAAGAAGATTCTGACCGAGCCGAAAAACGCGCTGGTCAAGCAGTATCAGCGGCTGTTCGAGATGGAGAACACGGACCTCAGCTTCCAGGACGAAGCGCTGAACGTCATCGCCAAGAAGGCGATCGAGCGGCGCACCGGCGCCCGCGGCTTGCGCTCGATCATGGAAGGCATCTTGCTCGACACGATGTTCGATCTGCCCGGACTGGACGGGGTCGAGCAGGTGGTGATCGGGCCCGAGGTGGTCGATGGCAACGCCAGGCCTCTTTATATCTATGCCGAGCGGGCCGAACGCGCGAGCTGACGCTGTCCACAGGCGTCGGCTTGAAACTCACGCCGCCGAGGCCCATCTTCGCAATCAGGACGTTTGATCCCGAGCGCGCCGTAGACATTGCGTCGGGAATCATGGCGGCCCCGCTGGGCCTTCGGGACGAGCGGGACCCCAAAAGCGACGGGCGCCGGCGGCTGATCGACAGGGCCGGACCCGTTGGCGGGCGTCGTCAATGCAAGCGCGGGGGCCGGCCTCAGACCGGCCTTCGAGAAGGATAGCCATGACCAGCCAGAGAAAAGCCATCGCCCCGGGCACTCACGACGCCTATCCCGTGCTGCCGTTGCGCGACATCGTCGTCTTTCCGCACATGATCGTGCCGCTGTTCGTCGGCCGCGAGAAGTCGATTCGGGCGCTCGAAGAGGTGATGAAGACGGACAAGCCGATTCTGCTGGCCACCCAGAAGAACGCGGCCGACGACGATCCGGCCCCCGACGCCATTTTCACCACCGGCACGCTCGCTAGCGTCCTTCAACTCCTCAAGCTGCCGGACGGCACGGTCAAGGTGCTGGTCGAGGGCGCGTCGCGCGCGATCGTCACCCAGTACATCCCGGGCGATTCGTTTTTCACCGCGGAGGCGGAGGCGGTCGCGGACGAGCCGATCGAGAAGATCGAGGCGGAGGCGTTGTCGCGCTCGGTCGTGTCCGAGTTCGAGAGCTATGTGAAACTGAACAAGAAGATCTCCCCCGAGGTCGTCAGCGCGGTCAATCAGATCGACGATTACAGCAAGCTCGCCGACACCATCGCCTCCCATCTCGCGGTGAAGCTCTCGGACAAGCAGGCGATTCTCGAGACCCGCTCGATCTCGAAGCGGTTCGAGAAGTGCCTCGCGCTGATGGAGGGCGAAATCTCGGTCCTGCAGGTCGAGAAGCGCATCCGCACCCGCGTCAAGCGACAGATGGAGAAGACGCAGCGGGAGTACTACCTCAACGAGCAGATGAAGGCGATCCAGAAGGAGCTCGGCGACGAGGAAGGCCGCGACGAGATGTCCGAACTCGAAGAGCGCATCAAGTCGACCAAGCTCACCAAGGAAGCGCGCGACAAGGCGCTCGGCGAAGTCAAGAAGCTTCGCCAGATGGCGCCGATGTCGGCCGAGGCGACCGTGGTGCGCAACTATCTCGACTGGCTGCTGTCGATCCCGTGGCAGCGCCGCTCGAAGATCAAGAAGGACCTGCCGGCTGCGCAGGCGATCCTCGACGCCGATCATTTCGGCCTCGACAAGGTGAAGGAGCGTATCGTCGAGTATCTCGCCGTGCAGCAGCGCGCCAACAAGCTCACCGGACCGATCCTGTGCCTCGTCGGACCTCCCGGCGTCGGCAAGACCTCGCTCGGCAAGTCGATCGCCAAGGCGACGGGGCGCGAGTTCGTGCGCATGTCGCTGGGCGGCGTGCGGGACGAGGCGGAGATCCGCGGTCATCGGCGCACCTACATCGGCTCGATGCCCGGCAAGGTCATTCAGTCGATGCGGAAAGCCAAGTCTTCAAATCCGCTCTTCCTGCTCGACGAGATCGACAAGATGGGCATGGATTTCCGCGGCGATCCGTCGTCGGCGCTGCTCGAGGTGCTTGACCCCGAGCAGAACGCGACGTTCAACGACCATTACCTCGAAGTCGACTACGACCTCTCGAGCGTCATGTTCGTGACGACGGCCAACACCCTGAACATCCCCGCGCCGCTCATGGACCGGATGGAGATCATCCGCATCGCCGGCTACACCGAGGACGAGAAGCTGGAGATCGCCAAGCGCCATCTGCTGCCCAACTCGATGGGCAAGCATGGGCTCGACGCGAAAGAGTTCGAGGTCGAGGACAGCGGGGTGATGGAGCTGATCCGCCGCTATACGCGCGAAGCCGGCGTCCGCAATCTCGAGCGCGAGCTCTCCAATCTCGCCCGCAAGGCGGTCAAGGAGATCTTGACCACGAAGAAGAAGCGGATCGTGGTCAACGCGGACAACGTCGCCGAATTCCTGGGTCCGCCGAAGTACCGCTTCGGCGAGATCGAGGCCGACGACCAGGTCGGTCTGGTGACGGGCCTCGCCTGGACCGAGGTCGGCGGCGAACTGCTGACGATTGAAGGGGTGATGATGCCGGGCCGCGGCCGCATGACGGTGACGGGCAACCTCAAGGACGTGATGAAGGAGTTGATCTCCGCCGCCGCGTCCTACGTGCGCTCGCGCGCGGTCGATTTCGGCATTCAGCCGCCGCTGTTCGACAAGCGGGACATCCACGTTCACGTGCCCGAGGGGGCGACCCCGAAGGACGGTCCGTCCGCAGGCGTCGGCATGGCGACGGTGATCGTGTCGATGCTGACCGGGATTCCCGTTCGGCGCGACATCGCCATGACCGGCGAGATCACGCTCCGCGGCCGGGTGCTTCCGATCGGCGGGCTCAAGGAGAAGCTGCTTGCGGCGCTTCGGGGCGGCATCAAGAAGGTGCTGATTCCCGAAGACAACGTGAAGGATCTGGCGGAGATCCCGAACTCGGTGAAATCCGGGCTCGAGATCGTGCCGGTCTCCCGGATGGAAGAGGTGCTGAAGCACGCGCTCGTGCGTCAGCCGGTTCCCATCGTCTGGGAAGAGGAGGTCAACGCGGCGGTCGCCCCTGCTCCCGCCAGCGAGGAGCCCGGGCAGGGTTTCATCGCCCACTAGACGACGTGTCGGGGCGAGTGGAGCCCCTGACCTAGACGCCTGAACTCGACACAGCGCGCCGCGGATCCGAAGGGATTCGCGGCGTTTGCGTCTCAGATCGCCGGTTTTCCCGCGAAAATCGCATCTTTTTTTGGGGCCGATCCTCGCAAACGCTTGCGCCTGCTGGGCGAAACGTGAGCAATGAAATCGCCTCCGCCGTTGATTTGGGCAGGCGGCGCCGCCTTCGGCGCCGTGTCGACACGGGGCGCGCGCGGAGGCAAGCGCGCGGCAGTGCAAGAAACGTCGCGAAGGGTTGAAGGCGCGGGCGGAAAACGCCGCGCTGAACGGAGAACCAGGATGAACAAACTCGAACTCGTCGATCATATCGCGACAATGGCGGAACTGACCAAGGTCGACTCCGCCAAGGCGCTGGAAGCCCTGCTGGATGGCATCGAGAAGACGCTGAAGAAGGGCGAGGAAGTCCGGTTGGTCGGCTTCGGCACATTCTCGGTGCGCGAGCGCGCCGCCGGCAAAGGCCGCAATCCGGCGACCGGCAAGGAGATCAAGATCGCCGCGTCGAAGAACGCCCGTTTCAAGCCCGGCGCGGCGCTGAAGGCTTCTCTCAACAAGAAGTCGGGAAAGAAGTAAGTCCTGGCCCGCAAGGCGGGCGTCGGCCGGGGCGCTCCGCAAGCGTTGCGGGCTGCGCCGGTCGCCTGCACGGCCGTTCCTGCACCGCTCAGTCGCCCGGGCCGGCCGGCGCTTGGCGGCGCGCTCTGGAGTTTGTAGTCTGGCGCGCGGACAAAAAGCAGGGCGGTTAGCTCAGTTGGTAGAGCATCTCGTTTACACCGAGAGGGTCGGCGGTTCGAGACCGTCACCGCCCACCATGCCCCTGCGCGGGGCGCTGGCGCTCGTGGTCGCCTTCGCCCTTGCCCTCGCGGCGTCCGGCCTCCTGTACGCCGACCCGGCTCGCGCCGAACCCTCGTCGATGACGTTCCGCGTCGAGCCGCTCGATATGGGCGGTTGCGGCGTCCGCTGTCCGCATGTGATCGTCGCCGAAGGCGTGATCGAGACCTCGACGCCGCAGGACTTCGTGGATTTCCTGAAATCGGGCGCCGAGGACAAGAAACTCAAGCGAATCGTCTTTTTCAACTCGCGCGGCGGCAATGTCGTCGCTTCGATGGCGTTCGGCCATATCCTGCGCGATCTGAGGGTGGCGGGGATCGTGGGACGGTTTCACGCGCAGGGAGAGACGGGGCCTTACGTCGGCGAGTGCCTGTCGGCCTGCGTCTACGCGATGATGGGGGCGGTGCGCCGAGTGGCCCCGCCCGGCAGCGAGGTCGCGCTGCACCGGATGTCGATCGTGGAGACCGAAGGCGGCGGCTGGTTCGGACAGCACACGAAACGCAGCTTCGCCGATGCGCCGATGGTCGCCGTGCTCGCCCGCTACGCGCGGCGGATGGGCGTCAGTCCGGCGCTGGTGCAGGCGGCGGAGTCGCTGCCGCCCGATACGATGCACGTCTTGACGCCTGAGGAGATGCGCCGCTGGTCGTTCGCCGTCAGCCAATTTTGACGTGCGTCCGGAGGCCGGTTCGGGCGCGGGCAAAACGCCCGCGGGCGTATTGACTTGGGGGTGCGACTGGCTTATCCCCCGCCAACCCTTGCGGGGGAGTAGCTCAGTTGGTTAGAGCGCCGGCCTGTCACGCCGGAGGTCGCGGGTTCAAGTCCCGTCTCTCTCGCCATTCTCCCTTCTAGCGCGTCGCAACCCGCCCTCTGTCAAACCCGGTTTTCTCGTTGTAAGGTCGAGACAAGCGTGTGTTAACGCGTGCGTCCCGCGTTGACTCCTGACCGCATGCGACTTGATGCTGATGGGGCCCCTTTCGTCTTGCATGCTTCGCTGCGCTGCGATAGGCGTTCGAACGTGCAAGGGGCCTGCGTCAACCTTACGCAAGCACCCGCGGCGCTTGTCAAACCCGCGAGCGAAAGCCCGATGCCCAGCATCATCTCGGATTACCTCCCTCTGGTCGTTTTCGTCATTCTGGGAACCCTGATCGCAGGCTCCCTGATGGTCATGCCCTTCCTGCTCGCCTTCAAGGCGCCGGACTCGGAAAAGCTGTCGCCCTACGAGTGCGGCTTCGCCCCGTTCGACGACGCGCGGATGCGCTTCGACGCCCGATTCTATCTGGTGTCGCTGCTGTTCATCATCTTCGACCTCGAAGTGGCGTTTCTTTTCCCCTGGGCGATCGTCTTCCACGACGTCGGCGCGCTCGGGTTCTGGTCGATGATGATGTTTCTGGCCGTCCTGACGGTCGGCTTCGTCTACGAATGGAATAAGGGAGCGCTGGAATGGGATTGACCTCCAGTCCGATCATCGCCCCGCCCACGACGGGCGTGCTCGACCCGAGGACCGGCAATCCGATCGGCGCCGACGATCCCTACTTCGGCGCGATGAGCGACGAACTCGCCGACAAGGGCTTCCTCGTCACCACGACCGACGACCTCATCCAGTGGGCGCGCACGGGTTCGCTGATGTGGATGACCTTCGGACTCGCCTGTTGCGCGGTCGAGATGATGCAGCTGTCGATGCCGCGATACGACGTCGAGCGCTTCGGCTTCGCCCCACGCGGCAGCCCGCGCCAGTCCGATGTGATGATCGTCGCGGGCACCCTGACCAACAAGATGGCGCCGGCGCTTCGCAAGGTCTACGACCAGATGCCCGAGCCCCGCTACGTCATTTCGATGGGCTCCTGCGCCAACGGCGGCGGCTACTATCACTATTCCTACTCGGTCGTGCGCGGCTGCGATCGCATCGTGCCGGTCGACATCTACGTTCCGGGTTGTCCTCCAACCGCCGAGGCGCTGCTCTACGGCGTGTTGATGCTGCAGAAGAAGATCCGCCGGACCGGCACGATCGAACGCTGACCGACGAAAGACGCAATCGATGGACGAGCAGTTGACCACGATCGGCGAAAAGGTCGCCGCCGCGCTTCCGGGCGCGGTCCTCGATCAGGCGTGGGCGTTTGGCGAACTAACCCTGACCGTGGATGCGACGCGCAACGTCGACGTCCTCAAGTTTCTGCGTGACGATCCGGCCGGACAGTTCATCTCGATCATCGACGTCTCCGGGGTCGACTATCCCGAGCGCGAGAAGCGTTTCGATATCGTCTACCACCTCTTGTCGCCGAAACTGAATCGTCGCATTCGAATCAAGACGGAGACCGACGAGGAGACGCCGGTGGCGAGCGCCACCGCGGTCTATCCGGGCGCCGACTGGTTCGAGCGCGAGATTTACGATCTCTTCGGCGTCCTGTTCCTCGGCCACCCCGACCTGCGCCGCATTCTCACCGACTACGGCTTCGACGGCCATCCGCTGCGCAAGGACTTCCCGATGACCGGCTTCGTCGAGGTGCGCTACGACGATCAAGAGAAGAGGGTGCGCTACGATCCGGTGCGCCTGCCGCAGGAATTCCGTCAATTCGACTTCCTCAGCCCCTGGGAAGGCCCGCCGCTGCCGGGGGACGAGAAGGCGACGAAGGGGCAGTAGGGATGGGCGATAGGCAGTGCAGTAGGCAGTAGGCAGTAGGCAGAGATTGGGAGTGGCGAATAGCGAGTTGGAGGGGTGGTTTGGACGCCGAGAGGATCAGGTCGTACCGAGACCTGCGGGTATGGCGAGAGGCGATGACCGTGGCGACTGATTGCTACGTTCTGACGGGAGCTTCCCGCGGGAAGAGGTCTACGGGATGACGGCGCAAATCCGCCGCGCGGCTGCGTCCGTCGCAGCGAATATCGCGGAGGGGCACGGCCGGGAAGCTAGGGGGTCCTTCATTCAGTTCTTGAGGGTGTCGCAAGGTTCGATGAAAGAGTTGGAGACGCATTTGTTGTTGGCGGCGCGGGTCGGGATAGCGGAGCCATCCGCGGTCGAGCACGTTCTCGATCGTTGTGAGGCCTTGGGTAAAATGCTGCGCCGCCTCATCCGGTCGCTTCAAGCCGATCGTGGCGCACTGGACGAGGGTGTCGGGTCATGAGCGTTCACTATTCGCCACTCGCCATTGGCTATTCGCGTTGTCTTTCCTGTCGCAGAGCCCGCCGATGAACGACCAGCAGAACCTCCGCAATTTCTCCATCAACTTCGGACCGCAGCATCCGGCGGCGCACGGCGTGTTGCGTCTGGTGCTCGAGCTCGACGGCGAAGTGGTCGAGCGGGTCGACCCGCACATCGGCCTGCTTCATCGCGGCACCGAGAAGCTGATGGAGGCGCGCACCTATCTGCAGAACGTGCCCTATCTCGACCGGCTCGACTATGTCGCGCCGATGAACATGGAGCACGCCTATGCGCTGGCGGTGGAACGCCTCCTCGGCATCACGGTCCCGCGTCGCGGCCAGTTGATCCGGGTGCTCTACTCCGAAATCGGGCGGCTCCTGTCGCATCTCCTCAACGTCACCACCCAGGCGATGGACGTCGGCGCTCTGACTCCGCCGCTGTGGGGCTTCGAGGAGCGCGAGAAGCTGATGGTGTTCTACGAGCGGGCGAGCGGGTCGCGCATGCATGCGGCTTATTTCCGCCCGGGCGGGGTGCACCAGGATCTGCCGCCGAAGCTGATCGACGACATTTACGATTTCTGCGATCCGTTTCTCAAAGTCTGCGACGATCTCGAGACTTTGCTCACCGGCAACCGCATCTTCAAGCAGCGCAATGTCGACATCGGCGTGGTGAAGCTCGAGGACGCCTGGGCGTGGGGCTTCTCGGGGGTCATGGTGCGCGGCTCCGGCGCGACCTGGGATCTGCGCAAGTCTCAGCCTTACGAGTGCTACGAGGAGATGGAATTCGACATTCCGATCGGCAAGAACGGCGATTGCTACGACCGCTACCTCATCCGCATGGAGGAGATGCGCCAGTCGACGTCGATCATGAAACAGTGCTGCGACAAGCTGCGCGCCGCCGACGGCGGCGGCCCGGTTTCGAGCGACGACGGCAAGGTCGTCCCGCCGAAACGCGCCGACATGAAGTCCTCGATGGAGGCGCTGATCCATCATTTCAAGCTCTACACCGAGGGCTACAGGGTGCCGGCCGGCGAGGTCTACGCCGCGGTCGAGGCGCCCAAGGGCGAGTTCGGCGTCTTTATCGTTTCCGACGGCACCAACAAGCCGTATCGCTGCAAGCTGCGCTCGCCGGGCTTCGCTCACCTGCAGGCGATGGATTTCCTTTGCCGCAAGCACATGCTCGCGGACGTCAGCGCCATTCTCGGCTCCATCGACGTTGTGTTCGGGGAGGTCGACCGGTGACCGTGCTCGAATCCCTCAAAAACCGCGCCGGCCTGCTGGTTTCCGGGGCTCTGTCTTTCATGGTCGTGATCGGCGGCATGCGGTTCGCCTCGAGCGAGCCGCTGGTCCAGCCTCAGACCGATCTCGGGGTCGTCATCGGGATCGCGATGGTCGCTCTTTATTTTGTTCTCAACGACACGCGCGGAGGCGTCCGATGATCGGCCGTCTTGCTCGTTTCGACGCTGGGATTGTCTAGTCCATGTCCGTCCGCCGACTTGCCGAGAAGCAGCCCGAAAGCTTCGCCTTCACGCCCGAGAACAAGGCGTGGGCGGAAAAGGAAATCGCCAAATATCCGCCCGGCCGGCAGGCTTCGGCGGTGCTCGCGCTTCTCTGGCGCGCCCAGAAGCAGAACGATTACTGGCTGCCGAAGCCTGCGATCGAAGCGGTCGCGGCGATGCTGGAGATGCCGAAGATCCGGGTGCTCGAGGTCGCGACCTTCTACTCCATGTTCAATCTCGAGCCGGTGGGACGCCATTACGTCCAGCTTTGCGGAACGACGCCCTGCATGCTGCGCGGCGCCGAGGACATCAAGGCCGTGCTGCGCGAGCGCGTCGGCGAGCCGGATCATGTGACGGCCGATGGGCTCTTCTCATGGAGCGAGGTCGAGTGCCTCGGGGCCTGCTGCAACGCGCCGATGGTGCAGATCAACGACGACTATTACGAAGACCTGACGCCCGAGAACTTCGCCAAGCTGCTCGACGACCTCGCCGCGGGACGCCCGGTCAAGAAGGGTTCGCAGATCGGCCGGGTCTCGTCCGAGCCGGTCGGCGGCCTGACCGCCCTCGCCTCGCTCTACGGCGTCGACGGCAAGGGCGGGGCGCACGCGGCGCCTCCGGCGAACGACTCGGCGCCGTCGCAAGCGGCTGCGCAAGGGCAGGATTTGTCGTCCGCGCCCGCGGGCCACGCCCACCATGCCTACGTCGACGACGCGTTGGCGCGGGCCCAGGCGGCCGCCGAGGAGGCGCATGTCAGCGCCGAACTCGCCAAGCTGCCGGCGGATGCGACGCCGGTGCAGAAGGCGAACGCGGTGGGCGCGCGCCCTGCGGCGCTTCCGGCTCCCCGCGCGGGATCGGCCGACAATCTCCAGCGCATCAAGGGCGTCGGGCCCGTCAACGAGAAGCATCTGCACGACCTCGGCGTGTTTCACTTCGACCAGATCGCCGCCTGGAAGCGCGCGGAGATCCGCTGGGTCGGCACCTATCTCGCCTTTCCAGGTCGGATCGACCGGGAGCAATGGGTGGCGCAAGCGGCCAATCTGGCGCATGGCGGACAGGGACTGAAGGACGGCGCCGCCCATGTTCCCCCTGACCGGAAGCCGGGAGCCTGAGCGATGCTGGACGACAAGGACCGGATCTTCACCAATCTCTACGGCCTCGGCGACCGCAGCCTGAAGGGCGCGCGGGCGCGGGGAAACTGGGACGGCACCAAGGCGCTGATCGACAAGGGCCGCGACTGGGTCATCGCGGAAATGAAGGCCTCGGGCTTGCGGGGCCGCGGCGGGGCGGGCTTCCCGACCGGCCTCAAGTGGTCGTTCATGCCGAAGGTCGTCGACCCGAAGCGGCCGCACTACCTCGTCATCAACGCCGACGAATCCGAGCCCGGCACCTGCAAGGACCGCGAGATCCTCCGCAACGATCCTCATGTGCTGATCGAAGGGGCGCTGATCGCCTCCTTCGCCATGGGCGCCGAAGCCGCCTACATCTATTTCCGCGGCGAGTACATCGAGGAGCGGGAGCGCTTTCAGGCCGCGGTCGACGAGGCCTACGAGGCGAAGCTGATCGGCCGGGACAACATTCACGGCTGGCCGTTCGACCTCTATGTCCATCACGGCGCCGGGGCGTACATCTGCGGCGAAGAGACCGCGATGCTCGAGTTGCTCGAGGGCAAGAAGGGCATGCCGCGGATGAAGCCGCCGTTCCCGGCCGGAATGGGGCTCTACGGCTGCCCGACCACGGTCAACAACGTGGAATTCGATCGCCGCCGCGCCGAGCATCCTCAAGCGCGGCGCCTCGTGGTTCACCAGTTTCGGCGCGAAGAACAACAGCGGCACCAAGCTTTTTTGCGTCTCGGGCCACGTCAACAATCCCTGCAACGTCGAAGAGGCGATGTCGATCCCGTTTCGCGAGCTGATCGAGAAGCATTGCGGCGGCGTGCGCGGCGGCTGGGACAACCTTCTGGCCGTCATCCCTGGCGGCTCGTCGGTGCGCTGCGTCCCCGCGGCCGAGATCATCGACTGCCCGATGGACTTCGATTCGCTGGGTAAGCTGCGCTCGGGCCTCGGCACCGCGGCGGTGATCGTTATGGACAAGTCGACCGACATCGTCCGCGCCATCGCCCGGCTGAGCTATTTCTACAAGCACGAGAGCTGCGGCCAGTGCACGCCCTGCCGCGAGGGGACTGGCTGGATGTGGCGCGTGGTCAGCCGCATGGCCGAGGGTCGCGCGCAGAAGCGCGAGATCGACATGCTGCTCGACGTCACCAAGCAGGTCGAGGGCCACACCATTTGCGCGCTCGGCGACGCCGCCGCCTGGCCGATCCAGGGCCTGATCGCCCATTTCCGCCCGGAGATCGAGCGCCGCATCGACCTCTATTCGGCCCATCCGCACAGCGAGCCTGTGCGCGAGGCGGCGGAGTAGGGGGCGGGATGCGGGCGTCTATCGCGACATCGCGCTCTTCATCGCTGCAGTCGGGGCGGCGCTGATCGTCGGGGCCCCGGCTCTTGTCGCGGCGCACGAGCTATCGACCGCGGGGTCGCCTGGCGATCCGGCCAAGCCCGCTCGCACCGTCGAGGTCGTGATGTCGGAAGACGCGACCGGCATGCATTTCTCGCCGGAGCTTTTGGAGGTCCGAAGCGGCGAGCAGGTCAAATTCGTGATCCGCAACGCGGGATCGGTCAGCCACGAGTTCTTTCTCGGAACGAAAGGCGAGAACAAGGGCCACGCCGCCATGATGGCGGCGATGCCGGACATGAAGCACGACGACGCGAACGCGAAGACGGTTGAGCCGGGCCAATCCGCGACCTTGCTCTGGCGGTTCACGCGCAAGGGCGAGTTCGAGTTCGCCTGCCTCATTCCGGGTCACTACGAAGTCGGCATGCACGGGCAGGTGGCCGTCAAATGACCGCCGTTGCTCGTTCGGGCTGGCCCGGTCCTTTTTCTCGGTCGCCGATTGCCGCATCGAGAGCTTCGGAGGGATCGCGATGAAAATCGAGAGCGAGAAGCATCGGTTGGACGTCCATCGCGCCGATCTCTCGGGGTCGCGGTTCGATGACGTCAATCTGTCGGGCTCGGACTTTCATAACATCAACATGTCGGGATGCTCTTTTGACGACCTGAACATGTCCGGCTGGCGGGTCTGCAACGTCAATCTCGCCGGCTTGAGGATCGAGAAGGCTAACCTTGCAGGCGCGGCGATCGTCGATGCGCAACTCGAGGGCGCAACGATCGACGGGGTTGCTGTCACCGACCTGCTCGCCTATTGGCGGTCGGGTCACGGGGCGAAGGGCGTATGAGCAAGATCAACATCGACGGCAAGGACATCGAAGTCCCGGCCGAATACACGCTGCTTCAGGCCTGCGAAGCCGCCGGCGCGGAAGTCCCGCGGTTCTGCTTCCACGAGCGGCTGTCGATCGCCGGCAACTGCCGGATGTGCCTGGTCGAGGTGAAAGGCGGCCCGCCGAAGCCGACCGCCTCCTGCGCCATGGCGGTGCGCGATCTCAGGCCGGGCCCGAACGGCGAGCCGCCGGTCGTGCTGACCAATTCGCCGATGGCGCGCAAGGCCCGCCAGGGCGTGATGGAGTTCCTGCTCATCAACCATCCGCTCGACTGCCCGATCTGCGACCAGGGCGGCGAATGCGACCTGCAGGACCAGGCGATGGCCTACGGCGCGGATTCCTCGCGCTTCGCCGAGAACAAGCGGGCCGTCGAGGACAAGTACATCGGCGCCCTCGTCAAGACGTCGATGAACCGCTGCATCCAGTGCACCCGCTGCGTGCGCTTCGTCACCGAAGTCGCGGGCGTTCCCGAACTCGGCGCCACCGGCCGCGGCGAAGACATGGAGATCACCTCCTATCTCGAGAGCGCGCTGAGCTCGGAACTGCAGGGCAACGTCGTCGACCTCTGCCCGGTCGGCGCCCTGACCTCGAAGCCGACTGCCTTCCACGCCCGCCCGTGGGAATACGCCAAGACCGAGTTGGTCGACGTCATGGACGCGCTCGGCTCGGCGATCCGGGTCGACTCGCGCGGTCGCGAGGTGGTGCGCATCCTTCCGCGCGTCAACGACGCGATCAACGAGGAGTGGATCTCCGACAAGACCCGCCACATCGTCGACGGGCTCAAGACCCAGCGGCTCGACCGCCCGTACGTCCGGGTTGACGGCAAGCTGAAGGCGGCGAGCTGGAGCGAAGCCTTCGCCGCCATCGCGGCCAAGGTGAAGGCGACGTCGGCGGCCAGGATCGGCGCGATCGTCGGCGATCTCGCGGCCGTGGAGGAGATGTTCGCCCTCAAGGGCCTGATCGCCAAGCTCGGCTCGCCGAATATCGATTGCCGGCAGGACGGCTCGAAGCTCCACCCGAAATTCGGCCGCGCCTCCTACCTGTTCAATTCGACCGTCGCCGGCATCGACGCCGCCGACGCGGTCATGATCGTCGGCTCGAACCCGCGCCTCGAATCGCCGGTGCTCAACGCCCGCATCCGCAAGCGGTGGCTGAAGGGCGGCGCGCCTCCTTGGCGTGGTCGGACAGCAGGCCGATCTCACCTACGACTACAATTATCTTGGCGCCGGGCCGGAGACGCTCGCCGGCTTCGCCGACCACCCGCCGGCGGCGAAGGAAAAGCCTGATGCATTTTCGGCGCGGCCGCGTTCGCGAGGGCCGACGGCGAGGCGGTGCTGGCGCTGGCCGGGAAAGCGGCGCAGTCGCTCGGGGTCATCAAGGACGGCTGGAACGGTTTCAACGTGCTGCATACCGCCGCCTCGCGCGTCGGCGGCCTCGATCTCGGCCTCGTGCCTGGCGAGGGCGGGCTTGACGCGCCGGCGATGGCCAAGGCCGGCGCCCTCGATGTGCTGTTCAATCTCGGCGCCGACGAGATCGAGGTCGAGCCAGGCGCTTTCGTCGTCTACATCGGGACGCATGGCGATCGCGGCGCGCATCGCGCCGACGTGATCCTGCCGGGCGCGGCCTACACCGAGAAGTCCGGAATCTATGTCAACACCGAGGGGCGGCCGCAATTCGCGGAGCGCGCCGTGTTCCCGCCGGGCGACGCGCGCGAAGACTGGTCGATCCTGCGCGCCCTCTCCGACGCGCTCGGCGTCAGGTTGCCTTACGATTCGCTGACGCAGTTGCGGGCGACCCTTGCGGCCGCCTATCCCCATCTCACGCGCTTCGACGTCATCGCTCCGGCCGAACCGGCAGCCTTCCCGGCGGTCGCGGACATTGGCGGCGGCGTCGACCGGGCCCCGTTTGCGCCGGCCGTCGAGGATTTCTTTCTCACCAACCCGATCGCGCGCGCCTCGCGCGTCATGGCCGAGTGCTCGGCCCTGGCGCGGGCGCGGACGCGGCAAGCCGCGGAATAGCCGCCGATGAGCAGCGCAACGCCTTCTCGCCCCGGCTCCCCGTCCGGCTTCGCCATTCTCGGCATCGGCGCCCTGGTCGCGGTCGCGATCGTCGTCGCCGTCATCTGGCTGCTGGCGTCCTCCGGCGCTTTTCGCCGCGTTCGGCCATTGGATGCACGAGAGCGACATCGGGTCGGCGCTGCGCTACATTCTCGAAAGCCTGCTGCTGCTGGTCTGCCTGCTGCTCTCGACCGCGGTGCTGATCTATCTCGAGCGCAAGATCTGGGCCTCGGTCCACATCCGCCGCGGCCCGAACGTGGTCGGCCCCTGGGGGGTCCTGCAGCCCTTCGCCGACTTCGGCAAGTTCATCATCAAAGAGCCGATCATCCCCGCGAGCGCCAACAAGGGCGTGTTCATCTTCGCCCCGCTGGTGTCCGTGGCCCTGGCGATCGCCGGCTGGGCGGTCATTCCGGTCGCCGACGGCTGGGTCGTGGCCGACATCAACGTCGGTATTCTCTATCTGTTCGCCGTATCGTCGCTCGGCGTCTACGGCATCATCATGGCGGGCTGGGCCTCGAACTCGAAGTACCCGCTCCTGTCGGCGCTGCGCTCAGCGGCGCAGATGGTGTCTTACGAGGTGTCGATCGGCTTCGTGATCGTCACCGTGCTCTTGTGCGCCGGGTCGCTGAATCTCTCCGACATCGTGCGCGCGCAGGACACCCGCTTCGGCCTGCTCGGCTGGTACTGGCTGCCGTTGCTGCCGATGTTCATCATCTTCTTCGTCTCGTCGCTGGCGGAGACGAACCGTCCGCCCTTCGACCTGACCGAGGCCGAGTCCGAGCTCGTCGCCGGCTATCAGGTCGAATATTCGGCATCGCTGTTTCTGCTGCAGTTCCTGACCGAACTGGTGGCGGTCCTGCTGATGTCGTCGATGACGGCCGTCCTGTTCCTCGGCGGTTGGTTGTCTCCGTTCCCGTTTCCGCCGTTCACCTGGGTCCCGGGCCTGATCTGGTTCTTGATCAAGGCGTGGAGCGTGGTGTTCTGTTTCTCGATGGTGAAGGCCTTCGTGCCGCGCTATCGCTACGACCAGCTGATGCGGCTCGGCTGGAAGGTGTTCCTGCCGATCTCGTTGTTTATGGTCGTTCTGGTCGCGTCCGTGCTCGAGTTTACCGGGCTCGGCGCCGACGTTGCGGGCTGAGGGAAGAGGAGAGACCATGGCGCTCAGACTTGCCCAATCCGCCCGCTCGCTGTTCCTGGCCGAGTTCTTCGCAGCCTTCGCGCTGTCGATCCGGTACATGTTCAAGCCGAAGGTGACTCTGAACTATCCACACGAGAAGTCCCCGCTCAGCCCGCGCTTTCGCGGCGAGCATGCGCTCAGGCGCTATCCCAATGGGGAGGAGCGCTGCATCGCCTGCAAGCTGTGCGAGGCGATCTGCCCGGCGCAGGCGATCACCATCGAGGCCGGCCCGCGCCGCAACGACGGCACGCGGCGGACCACCCGCTACGACATCGACATGACGAAATGCATCTACTGCGGCTTCTGCCAGGAGGCTTGCCCGGTGGACGCGATCGTCGAGGGCCCGAATTTCGAGTTTTCCACCGAGACGCGCGAGGAGCTGTTCTACGACAAGGACCGGCTGCTCGAGAACGGCGCGCGCTGGGAGCGGGAACTCGCGCGCAACATCGGGTTGGACGCGCCGTATCGGTGACGGCTCGTCCGCAAGACCCGTCGAAAGACGGGCTTTGCGGGCAAGGGCTGGGGTAATGCTATTCGGGGCGGGGCGTATCCCTCGCCCGACGCGGCCGGCGACGCCGTCTCCACCAGACTTGGGGGAGGGGGCGCGCGGGCCTTGGGGTTTTCAAGAGGCTGACACCATGGCCGAGGCGATCTTTTTCTGGATATTCGCGACGATCCTCGTCGGGTCGGCGCTCGCGGTCATTTTCGCCCGAAACCCCGTTCACTCCGTGCTGTTCCTGATCCTCGCCTTCGTCTGCGCCGCAGGGCTCTTTTTGATCATGGGCGCGGAGTTTTTGGCGATGATCCTGGTCGTCGTCTACGTCGGCGCGGTGGCGGTGCTCTTCCTGTTCATCGTCATGCTGCTCGACGTCGACTTCGCCCGCATGAAGCAGGGGTTCGTCAACTACCTGCCGCAGGGGCTCCTGATCGCCTTCGTCTTCGGGGCCGAGTTGGTGTATGTCGTCTCCGGCTGGGCGGTGTCGCCCAAGGCGGCCACGGCCGCGACGCCTTCGGGCACGCTCTCCAACACCGCCGCCCTCGGCCTCGTGCTCTACACGCGCTATTTCTACTTCTTCCAGGCGGCGGGCTTTATCCTGCTAACCGCGATGATCGGCGCGATCGTCATCACCCTGCAGCATAAAGTCGGCGTCAAACGCCAGGATGTGAGCGCGCAGGTGGCCCGCACGCCCGAGACCGCGGTCGAGGTGCGCAAGGTCCCCTCGCGCGTCGGCATCTGAAGGATCATTGCCATGGACCTCTCCGCCTACCTGATCCTCGCGGCGATCGTGTTCACCATCGGCGTCGCCGGCATCATCCTCAACCACAAGAACATCATCATCATCTTGATGTCGGTCGAGCTGATCCTGCTCGCGGTCAACATCAACCTGATCGCCTTCTCGACCTTCTCGGGCGACCTCACCGGCCAAGCCTTTGCGCTGTTCATCCTGACCGTCGCCGCGGCGGAGGCGGCGATCGGCCTTGCCATCCTGGTCGCCTATTTCCGCAACCGCGGCTCGATCGCGGTCGAAGACATCAATTCGCTGAAGGGCTGAGGGACCGATGTACGACCTGATCGTCTTCCTGCCGCTCTTTGGCTTCCTGATCGCCGGCCTGTTCGGTCGCTGGATCGGGGCGCGAGGAGCGGAGAACGTCACCACCGGCTTGCTCGGCGTCTGCTTTTTCCTGTCGTGGATCTCGTTTTTTATGGTCGCGGGCGGCGGCGACTACCACGTCCCGGTCGCCAACTGGTTCACCTCGGGCAAGCTTTCCGTCGCCTGGGCCTTGCGGATCGACACGCTGACGGCGGTGATGCTGGTCGTGGTCACGACGGTGTCGTTCCTCGTCCACGTCTACTCGATCGGCTACATGCACGAGGACCCGTCGCGGCCGCGGTTCTTCGCCTATCTGTCGCTCTTTACCTTCGCCATGCTGATGCTGGTGACCGCCGACAATCTGGTGCAGATGTTCTTCGGCTGGGAGGGCGTGGGCCTCGCCTCCTATCTCCTGATCGGCTTCTGGTACGAGCGCCCGTCGGCCAACGCCGCGGCGATCAAGGCGTTCGTCGTCAACCGCGTTGGCGACTTCGGCTTCGCGCTCGGCATCTTCCTGACCTTTGTGCTCACGGGATCGGTGACGTTCGACCAGGTGTTCGCCGCGGCGCCCGGCGTTGTGGGGAAGACGTTCCATTTCATCGGCTTCGACTGGGACGCCTGGACCCTCGCCTGCCTGCTCCTGTTCATGGGCGCGATGGGCAAGTCGGCGCAGTTTCTGCTCCACACCTGGCTACCGGACGCGATGGAGGGCCCGACCCCGGTCTCCGCCCTCATCCATGCGGCGACCATGGTGACCGCGGGCGTGTTCATGGTGGCGCGGCTCTCGCCTCTGTTCGAGCTGTCGTCGACCGCGCTGAGCTTCGTCTTGATCATCGGCGCGACCACGGCCTTTTTCGCCGCGACCGTGGGCCTGGTGCAGAACGACATCAAGCGGGTGATCGCCTACTCGACCTGCTCGCAGCTCGGCTACATGTTCGTTGGCCTCGGCGTCGGCGGCTACAGCCTCGGCATCTTCCACCTCTTCACCCACGCCTTCTTCAAGGCGCTGCTGTTCCTCGGCGCAGGGTCGGTCATCACCGCCATGCATCACGAGCAGGACATGCGCCGCATGGGCGGGTTGCGCACCGAGATCCCTTTCACCTTCTGGATGATGACGATCGGCACGCTGGCGCTCACCGGCGTCGGCATCCCCTTCACGTCGCTCGGCTTCGCCGGCTTCGTGTCGAAGGACGCGATCATCGAGGCGGCCTTCGCCTCGCATCGCTACGGCGCCGAATACGCCTACTGGTGCGTGACGATCGCGGCAGGCTTCACCTCGTTCTACTCCTGGCGCCTCGTGTTCATGACCTTCTTCGGCGAGCGCGGCCAGTTTTCGTCGTGGCTGCCGCCGGAAGGCCATGAGGTCGACGCGCGCGCCCACGACGAACCGGACTTGACGCATCCGGTTCCAGCCGACCACGCCCGCGTGGTTCACCACGAAACGACCGCGCATCCGGCTCACGACGCCCATGATGGCGGCCACGGAGCCCATCCGGCGCATGAATCGCCGCCCGTCATGCTGATCCCGCTCGCGGTCCTGGCTGTCGGCGCCGTTTTCGCCGGCGTCGTGTTCCGCCACTGGTTCATCGGCGGCGCCTACGAGGGCTTCTGGCGGAACGCGCTGTACCTCGGGCCTGACAACCACATTCTCGAGGAGATGGAGCACGTTCCCGCGATGGTGTCGCTGTCGCCGACCTTGATGATGATCGTCGGGCTGCTCATCGCGATCTACATGTACGTTGTCGACAAGAAGGCGGGCGAGCGGCTCGCGGCCGTCTTCCCGCCGCTGTATCAGTTCCTGCTCAACAAGTGGTACTTCGACGAGCTTTACGACTTCCTGTTCGTCCGCCCGGCCTTCGCAATCGGTCGCGCGCTCTGGAAGGGCGGAGACGGCGCGATCATCGACGGCCTGGGGCCGGATGGCGTCTCCGCCCGCGTGCTCGACGTGACCCGGGGCGCGGTGCGCCTGCAGTCCGGCTACGTCTACCAATACGCCTTCGCGATGCTGCTCGGGGCGGCGGCGCTCGCGACCTGGTACCTGTTCGGGGGGGCCCGCTGATGTCCAATTCCTGGATCCTCTCGAGCCTCCTCATTCTGCCCGTCATCGGGGCGGCGTTCATCCTGCTGCTGCCGGGCGACTCGGAGGCGACCAGGCGCAACGCGCGGTGGATCGCGCTGTTCGCGACGCTGATCACCTTCATCTTGAGCCTCGTCGCCTGGGGACGTTTCGACCCGTCGCAGTCCGGGTTCCAGCTCGTCGAGGAGCACGACTGGTTTTCGCACGCCATCCTCTACAAGCTCGGCGTCGACGGCGTCTCGATGCCGTTCGTCCTGCTGACGACCCTCCTGATGCCGATCAGCATCGCGGCCTCGTGGGGAATCGAGAACCGGGTGAAGGCGTACATGATCGCCTTCCTGGCGCTCGAGACGTTGATGATCGGCGTGTTCGTGGCGCTCGATCTCGTCCTCTTCTATCTTTTCTTCGAGGGCGGCCTGATCCCGATGTTCCTGATCATCGGCATCTGGGGCCACGGCAACCGCGTCTACGCGGCGTTCAAGTTCTTCCTCTACACCTTCACCGGTTCGGTGCTGATGCTGCTCGCCATCATGTACATGTACTGGACGGCGGGCACGACGGACATCACGGTGCTCTTGAAGACCGCGTTCGATCCGAAGGTGCAGATCTGGCTGTGGCTGGCCTTCTTCGCCTCGTTCGCCGTCAAGATGCCGATGTGGCCGGTCCATACCTGGCTGCCCGACGCGCACGTCGAGGCGCCGACTGCGGGCTCGGTGATCCTGGCCGCAATTCTTCTGAAGATGGGCGGGTACGGCTTCATCCGCTTCTCGCTGCCGATGTTCCCCGACGCCTCGCACTATTTCGCGCCGCTCGTCTTCGCGCTGTCGGTGATCGCCATCCTCTACACCTCGCTGGTGGCGCTGGCGCAGGAGAACATGAAGAAGCTGATCGCCTATTCGTCGGTCGCCCACATGGGTTTCGTGACAATGGGCATCTTCGCCTTCAACGCGCAGGGCGTGCAGGGCGCGGTCTATCAGATGATCAGCCACGGCCTCGTCTCGGGCGCCCTCTTCCTTTGCGTCGGCGTCGTCTATGACCGGACGCATACGCTCTCGATCAACGCCTATGGCGGCCTGGTGCAGCGCATGCCGCTCTATGCCGCGGCCTTCATGCTGTTCACGCTGGCCAATATCGGCTTGCCCGGCACGTCCGGATTCGTGGGCGAGTTCCTGACCCTGATCGGGACGTTCCAGGCCAACACCTGGGTGGCGTTTTTCGCAACCTTCGGCGTGATTCTGTCGGCCTGCTACGCGCTCTATCTCTACCGGCGCGTCATTTTCGGGGTGATCGAGAAGGCGAATCTGAAGTCCATGCTCGATCTCAGTCCCCGCGAGATCGCCACCCTTCTGCCGCTCGGTCTCCTGGTCCTCTATTACGGCGTGCATCCGCAGCCCATCATCGACGCGAGCTCCGCCTCGATCGACGTGATCCTGAAGGGCCTGGAGCAAGCGGCGGCGGCCACCAGGACGGCCGGGCTGTGACCGACGAACAGCGCCGCAACCCGATCAAGAGAACGAGTTGAACCATGCACGAAACGGCCCTCTCTCTCCCGGTTGTCCTGCCCGAGGCAGTGCTCGCCGTCGGCACGCTCGCGCTGGTGCTCTATGGCGCGGTGCGTGGCGAACGGGCCTACAGCCTCGTCACGGAGATCGCGGTGGCGCTTCTCGGGATCGTTTTCCTGATCGTGGTGTGGAAGTCGCGCCCGATGGGGATCACCTTCTACGGCGCCTTCGCCGACGATCCGTTCACCCGTTTCATGAGCGGACTGGCGCTGATCGGCTCCCTGGTGACGCTGCTCCTGTCGCTCGACTTCATGCGGCGGGAGCGGATTGCGGGCTTTGAATTCCCGGTGCTGATCCTCCTGTCGACGCTCGGCATGCTGATGCTGATCGCCGCCAACGACTTCATCGCGCTCTACCTCGGCCTCGAACTGATGAGCCTCGCGCTGTATGTGATCGCGGCCTACAGCCGGCGCGACCTCAGGGCGACGGAAGCGGGTCTGAAGTATTTCGTGCTCGGCGCGCTGTCGTCGGGCATGCTCCTCTATGGCGCTTCGCTGATTTACGGCTATGCCGGCTCGGTGACGTTCAGCGACGTCGCGGCGGCGGTGCACGACCATCACAATCTCGGCGTCCTGTTTGGCCTGGTGTTCGTGCTGGCTGGCCTTGCGTTCAAGATCTCGGCGGTGCCGTTCCACATGTGGACGCCCGACGTTTACGAGGGCGCGCCGACCCCGGTGACGACCTTCTTCGCCTCCGCGCCGAAGATCGCGGCGATGGCGGTTCTGGTGCGCGTGGTGTTCTCTGCCTTTCCGGGCATCTCCGGCGACTGGCGGCAGATTCTCGCCTTCGTGTCGATCGCTTCGATGGGGCTCGGCGCCTTCGCCGCGATTGGCCAGACCAACATCAAGCGGCTGATGGCCTATTCGTCGATCGGCCACATGGGCTTCGCCCTGGTCGGGCTGGCGGCGGGCACCGTCGAGGGGGCCCAGAGCGTCATCGTCTACATGGCGATCTATGTGGTGATGACGCTTGGGACCTTCGCGGCGATCCTGTCGATGAATCGCAACGGCAAGAGCGTTGAAACGATCGCGGATCTGGCCGGCCTCGCCCGCACCGACTCCGTGATGGCGTTCTTTCTCGCGGCGATGATGTTTTCGCTCGCCGGCGTCCCGCCGCTGGCCGGCTTCTTCGCCAAATTCTATGTGTTCGCCGCCGCCATCAAGGCGGGGCTCTACGGCCTGGCCGTCCTCGGGGTGCTCGCGAGCGCGGTCGGCGCCTACTACTATCTGCGCATCGTCAAGCTGATGTACTTCGACGAGCCGGCCAAGGCGTTCGATCACCCGGGCCTCGTCCAGCGCAGCGTGCTCGCGGTGGCGGCGATCCTCATTCTGGCCTTTGTGTTCGCCCCCTCGCTGCTGACCGACGCCGCGATGGCGGCGGCGCAAACGCTCTTTTGACTTTCGGCGCCGCGCCGGGGGCCGCGCGGCCCGACTGGCGAGTCGATCGCTTGGATTGCGTCGACTCCACCAATGAGGAGGCGCGCCGCCGCGCCATCGCCGGCGACCCCGGGCGCTTATGGATCGTGGCGGGCGAGCAGAGCGCCGGCCGCGGGCGCAAAGGCCGAAGCTGGGTCTCGCCCAAGGGCAACCTCCACGCGAGCGCGCTTCTCATCGATCCCTGCCCCCAGAGACGATCGCCGCAACTCGGTTTCGTCGCCGGCGTGGCGCTCGTCCGCGCAACGGAAGACCTCGGGGCCTCGCGGGCGCGGCTCAAGTGGCCGAACGACCTCGTGATCGGAAGCGCGAAATGCGCCGGTCTTCTGGTCGAGGGCCGCGCGCTTCCCGACCTTCGCGTCGCCTGCGTGGTTGGGATCGGCGTGAACTGCGCCCATGCGCCCGATGGCGTCGGCTATCCGACCGCTGCGCTGCAACGCGACAACGGGGCCGCGATCGGCGCCGCGGACCTTTTTCAGCGTCTGGCGGCGCGGTTCGACGAAGCGCTGGACCTTTGGGCGCAGGGTGAGGGATTTCCCGCGATTCGCGACGCCTGGATCGCACGCGCCGCCGGGATCGGGACGATTGTGCGGATCGACACCGCTGCGGGACGACGCGAAGGCGCGTTTGAAGGGCTTGACGCGGACGGCCGATTGCTGTTTCGCGGGGCGGGCGGCCTCGAGGCGATCGAAGCCGCCGATCTCTGGATATCGCCGGCGCCGGAAGGCGGGCCCCTTACGGAGCCGCCAGGTTCGCTTGTGCGGGAAGGCCCTGCCTGAATGACAGACAATAACGAGTTGGTTTTCGCGGCCCTCGGGGGCTTGGGCGAAATCGGCATGAATTGCGCGCTCTACGGCTATGGACCGCCGAAGGCGCGCAAGTGGCTGATGGTCGATCTCGGCGTCGCCTTCGCGGGCGAAGAGCTGCCGGGGATCGATCTCGTCATGCCGGACCTCAACTTCATCGAGAGGGTGAAGAAGGATCTCGTCGGGCTGATCATAACCCACGCGCACGAGGACCATATCGGCGCGCTCGCGGACCTGTGGCCGAGTCTCGGCGTGCAGGTCTATGCCTCGCCCTTCGCAGCCGGATTGGCCGAGGCGCGGCGCCTCGGCGAACCCGGCGCGCCGAAGGTGCCGATCCAGATCGTCAAGCCCGGCGGGCGCGTGACGATCGGCCCGTTCGACGTCGAGTTCGTGCGAGTCGCTCATTCGATCCCCGAGAGTTCGTCGCTGGCGATCCGCACGCCGGCCGGACTGGTGGTCCATACCGGCGACTGGAAGATCGACCCGACCCCGGTGCTCGGCGCGACGACCGACACGGAGCGCCTGAAGGCGCTGGGCGACGAAGGCGTGCTGGCGCTTGTCTGCAATTCCACCAACGTGCTCCGCGAAGGCGAAAGCCCGTCCGAGCGCGACGTCGCGGCGACCCTCACGGATCTGATCGGCAAGGCGAAGGGCAGGGTGGTCGTCACCACTTTCGCCTCCAATGTCGCGCGTCTCAGGTCGGCGGCCGAGGCCGGTTTCGCCAATGGGCGCCAGGTCTGCATCCTGGGCCGGGCGATGGAGCGCGTCGTTGCGGTCGCGCGCGAGCTTCACATGCTCGACGGCCTTCCTCCGCTCCTCGGCATGGACGCGTTCGGGCGCCTGCCGCGCGACAAGAACTCTGGCGCTCGCCACCGGCAGTCAGGGCGAGCCGCGCGCCGCGCTCGCGCGCATGGCCGAGGGCGAACACCCGACCGCGGAGCTGACCCCAGGCGATACGGTGATCTTCTCCTCCCGCACCATTCCCGGCAACGAGAAGGCGGTGGGAAAGATCATCAACGCCTTTGTCTCCGCCGGCGTCGAGATCATCACCGACCGCCATGCGCTGGTGCACGTCTCGGGGCATCCGCGTCGCGCCGAGGTCGCCCGCATGTATGGCTGGCTGCGGCCGCAGATGGCGGTGCCGGCGCACGGCGAGGCGCTGCACCTCTCCGAGCATGTCGCCTTCGCCAAGGCGCAGGGCGTGCCGCAGGTCCGGCGCGCCTTCAACGGCGATCTCGTCCGCTTCGCGCCCGGCCATCTCGAAACGATCGGCAGGATCGACAACGGACGCCGGCTCAAGGACGGCGACATCCTGCTTCCGGCCAACCAGGAATGCGTCGGCCAGCGTCGCCGTCTTTCGTTCGCGGGCGTAGTGTCGATCGCGATTGCGCTGACGCCGAAGGGCGAGATGGCGGGCGACCCGGACGTGATGATCGCCGGCTTGCCGGAGCGCACCCGCGAAGGCGCGGGCTTCGACGCGATCATCGACGCGGCGATCTTCGAGGCCTTCGAGGGCCTGCCGCGCGCCAAGCGGCGCGACGCGGACTTCCTATCGAGCGCGATCGAGCGGGGCGTCCGCGCCTCCATCGGCGCCGTCTGGGGCAAGAAGCCGCAGGTGCATGCGCTCGTGGTTGAGGTGTAGAAGCGTTAGAGCAATGGCGAATAGCAAATAGCGATTAGACCGTCTCTATTCGCTACTCGCCACTCGCTAGTCCGCCGCCTTCAGGCGGAGGAGGAATTCCCATGATCGGAAAACTGAACCACGTCGCCATTGCCGTGCCCGACCTCGACAAGGCGGCGAAGACTTACCGCGAAACGCTCGGCGCCAAGGTGTCCGAACCGCACGCAATTCCGTCCCACGGCGTCACCGTCGTGTTCGTCGAATTGCCGAACACCAAGGTCGAACTCCTGCATCCGCTCGGGGACAAATCGCCTATCGCCAAATTCCTGGAAAAGAATCCGGACGGCGGCATGCATCACATGTGCTTCGAAGTCGAGGACATCATCGCGGCCCGTGATCAGCTCAAGGCTGCGGGCGCCCGGGTGCTCGGCGACGGCGAGCCGAAGATCGGCGCGCACGGCAAGCCGGTCCTGTTCCTGCATCCCAAGGACTTCGTCGGCACGCTGACCGAGATCGAGCAAGTCTGAAGCTTGGCGTCTTCGACGGTCGGCGCAGGCCGCATGAGCCGTTTCGGCGCGGATGCTCTGCTGCTTGTGACCGCGATCGTCTGGGGCGTCACCTTCGTCGTTCAGAAGGACATTGGCGGCTTGCCGCCGCTGGCCTTCGTGGCGGCGCGGTTCGTCGTCTCCGCGCTTGCGGTGGCGCCGCTGGCGCTGATCGAGGGGCGCCGCGCCGGCTCCCCGGCTGCGCCGCGCGCCTGGCGGCTCGCCGTCCTCATCGGGGTCATGCTGTTCCTCGGCGCGAGCCTGCAACAGGCCGGGCTTGCGACGACCAGCGCCACCAACGGCGGCTTCCTCACCGCCTGCTATGTCGTGCTGACGCCTTTCGTCGTCTGGGCTCTGTCGCGCGCCCGGCCGCGCCCGATCGTGCTTGCGGCGGCTGCAATCTCGTTCGTCGGCGCGGGACTTCTGGCCGCCGGTGCGGGACCGGCCACGCCGCCGACCGTCGGCGATGGGCTGGTCTTGCTCGCCGACTTCGCGTGGGCGATCGGAATCGCGCTGACCCCGATCTTTCTCATGCGGACGGAACGGCCGCTGACGCTCGCCTTTTCGCAATATGCGGTCTGCGCTGCACTCGGCGCGATCGGCTCCCTCCTGTTCGAGCAGCCTGAGCCCTCCAGCTTCCTTGCGGCGGCGCCGGCGATCCTGTTCGCCGGCGTCGTTTCCGGCGCGGTCGGCTATACGCTGCAGATCGTCGCGCAGCGCTACACGCCGCCGGCCGAGGCGGCGCTGATCCTGTCGATGGAGAGCGTCTTCGCCGCGCTCGCTGGCGCGCTTGTCCTCGGCGAGCGCCTGACGCTGCAGGGCGCCGTCGGCTGCGGGCTCATCCTCTGTGGCGCCGTCGCAGCCGAGGTCGCGCCGCTCGCGCGCCATATCCACCGCCACGTAAGAGCGTGACATTCCGTCGCGTTCCGGCGGCCATTATGACGGCCGCGCGCCCTTGCTTCGGCATTCTGGCGGCGTAAGAGTGCCGCCCAACAATGATCCGAGTGTAACGGGAGGGGCCGATGGATTTCCTGATAGCGCTGGCGGCGCTCTGCTTTCTGATGTTTGTCGCGTATCGCGGCTTCAGCGTCATTCTGTTTGCGCCAATCGCCGCGATGGGCGCCGTCTTTCTCACCGATCCGCACGCGGTGCCGGCGGCCTTCACCAACCTCTTCATGGTGAAGATGGTGGGTTTCGCCCAGCTCTATTTTCCTGTCTTCCTGCTCGGCGCCGTATTCGGCAAGGTGATCGAGCTCTCTGGTTTCGCCAAGTCGATCGTCGCGACCATCATCCGAGCCGTCGGCAAGGATCAGGCGATGCTGGCGATCGTGCTGGTGTGCGCGGTGCTGACCTACGGCGGGGTGTCGCTGTTCGTGGTGGTGTTCGCCGCCTATCCGTTCGCCGCCGAGCTGTTCCGCGCCGGCGACATCCCGAAGCGCTTGATCCCCGGTACGATCGCGCTCGGCGCGTTCTCCTTCACCATGGACTCGCTGCCGTTCACCCCGCAGATCCAGAACATCATCCCCACCACCTATTTCAAGACGACGACCGGCGCCGCGCCGATCCTCGGTATCGTCGGGGCCGTCTTCATCCTGGTTTGCGGCATGACGTATCTCGAATGGCAGAAGCGGCGGGCGCGCGCCAACGGCGAGGGCTACGGCGAGGGCCACATCAACGAGCCCTCGGCGATCGACACGGCCCATCTGCCTTCGCCCTGGATCGCCTTCCTGCCGCTGATTGTGGTGTTCGTCCTCAACATCATCCTCGGCGGCTTTCCCCCGGGTCTCCCGGGCCTGATCGACTGGGCGTATGGGTCCAGCTACGACCTCAAGCTCGCCATGGACCACGCGATCCCGACGCCGGTTCAGCCGATCCGTGCGGTCTGGGCGGTCGAGGGCGCGCTGCTTACGGGCATCGTGCTGGTGTTCCTGCTGGCGTGGCGGGCCACGTCCAAGACCTTCGCCGAGGGCAGCAAGGCGGCGGTGGCCGGCGCGCTGCTTGCGGCGATGAACACCGCCACGGAATACGGCTTTGGCGGCGTCATCGCCTCGCTCCCCGGCTTCCTCGCCATCCGCGAGGCGCTCGGCGGCATCCCCAATGTTCTGGTGCGCGAGGCGGTCACGGTCACCTCGCTTGCCGGCATCACCGGCTCGGCCTCGGGCGGCATGTCGATCGCACTGGCGGCGATGTCGAAGGATTTCATCGACGCAGCGAACGCCGTGGGCATTCCCATGCAGGTCTTGCATCGCGTCGCCGCGATGGCGAGCGGCGGCATGGACACTCTGCCGCATAACGGCGCGGTGATCACGCTCCTCGCCGTCACCGGCCTGACCCACCGCGAGTCGTACAAGGACATCTTCGCCGTCACGATCCTGAAGACCGCCGCGGTGTTCGTGATCATCGGCGTCTACTCGTTCACCGGGCTCTATTGATACGGCTCCGATGACGGGCGCGAAACATCCGGCCCTTGCATTCCTTCGCTCTCCGGAGAAGGGGAAGGTCGTCACCGCCGCCGAGGCGGTGCGGCTCATCCACGACGGGGACACGGTGGCCACAGGCGGCTTCGTCGGCATCGGCTTCGCCGAGGAAATCGCCATGGCGATCGAGGAGCGTTTCCTCGCCGACGGCGCGCCGCGGGGCCTGACCCTCGTTTACGCGGCGGGGCAGGGGGACGGGAAGACCAAGGGCCTGAACCATCTCGCCCATGTCGAACTCGTGCGCCGCGTGATCGGCGGCCACTGGGGCCTCGCGCCGAAGCTGCAGAAGATGGCGATCGACAATCTCATAGAGGCCTATAACCTGCCTCAAGGCGTCATCACCCACCTCTTTCGCGACATCGCCGCGCGCCGCCCGGCCCATGTCACGCGAGTCGGCATGGAGACTTTCGTCGATCCGAAAAATGGCGGCGGCAAGCTCAATCCCTCCACGACCGAAGACCTGGTCGAGCGGGTGACGCTCGGCGGTCACGAATGCCTCGCCTACAAGACCTTTCCGATCCATGTCGGCGTCATCCGCGCCACCACCGGCGACGCGGAGGGCAACCTCACCATGGAGAAGGAAGCGCTGACCCTGGAGGCGCTGGCGATCGCCATGGCGGCTCACAATTCCAACGGGATCGTCATCGCCCAGGTCGAGCGCGTCGCGGAAAGCGGCAGCCTCAACCCGCGTCAGGTGAAGATCCCCGGGGTTCTGGTCGACTGCGTGGTGGTCGCGCGGCCCGAGCATCACTGGCAGACGTTCGGCACCCCCTACAATCCCGCCTTCAGCGGCGAAATTCGCGCCCGCGCCGGCTCGCTCCAGCCGATGGCGATGAGCGAGCGGAAGATCATCGCCCGTCGCGCGGCGTTCGAGCTCAGGGCCAACAGCGTCGTCAATCTCGGCATCGGCATGCCCGAGGGGGTCGCTTCGGTCGCGAACGAAGAGAAGATCATCGACCTCATCACGTTGACGGCCGAGCCCGGGGTGATCGGCGGCGTGCCGGCAAGCGGGATCGACTTCGGCGCGGCGACCAACGCCCAGGCGATCATCGACCAGCCGTACCAGTTCGACTTTTACGATGGCGGCGGCCTGGACGCGGCGTTCCTCGGGCTCGCCCAGGTCGATCGGCACGGCAATCTCAACGTGAGTAAGTTCGGCCCCAAGCTCGCCGGCGCGGGCGGGTTCATCAACATCAGCCAGAACGCCAACGAGGTCGTGTTTGTCGGGACCTTCGGGGCCGGACGGCAGAAGGTCGGGGCGCGCGAGGGCCGGCTTGTCATCGACGAGGAGGCGCAGCACCGGAAGTTCGTGGCCGATGTCGAGCACGTGACCTTCAGCGGCGCCTACGCAGGCCGGCGTCGCCAGAACGTTCTTTATGTGACCGAGCGCTGTGTGCTGGCGCTCAGGCCTGACGGGCTCGAACTCGTCGAGGTCGCCCCCGGCGTGGACGTCGAGCGGGACATTCTTGCGCGGATGGATTTCAGGCCGCTGATCCCACGCGATCCGATCGAGATGGACGCGCGCATTTTCAGGCCCGAGACGATGAACCTGCGCGCCGACCTTGTCGGAATCCCCTTGGAAAGTCGCTTCACCTACGACCCGATCCAGAACGTTCTCTTCATCAACCTCGAGCGCTTCGCGTTGCAGAGCCGCGACGACATCGCCGCGATCGAGGGCATGGTCGAGGCGAAGGTCGCCCCGCTCGGCGAGCGCGTTTACGCCATCGTCAACTACGACAATTTCACGGTCCTGCCGGAACTGCTCGACGAGTACAGCGCCACGGTGCGGAAGCTGATGGACCGCTACTATTCCGGCGTGTCGCGCTACACGACCAGCGGCTTCCTACGCATGAAGCTCGGCGAGTTGCTGACGAAGCGCGGCGTCTCGCCGCACATTTTCGAGAATGTCGCGCAGGCGCGCAGGGACTGGCGCAACGAAACGGGTTAGCCGCCGCGTCAGCCGTGTGAGGCTCGGCGCTTGAGAAGCCGCTTGCACCTTCATTTACATGCGGGTATATACCCGGACATGAAGTCTCCGTGCTATTGCGCCGTTGTTCGCGCCGCGTCCCGCAAGATGACGGCGCTCTATGACGAGACGCTCGCGCCTGCCGGCGTCGGCCTGGCCCAGTACAGCCTGATGCGGCGGATCCAGGGCGTCAAAGCGGTCTCGCTGACCGAGCTGGCGCGGCTCGCCGAGCTCGACCGATCGACCGTCGGGCGCAACGTCCGGGTGCTCGAGCGGATGGGTCTGGTGTCCGAGGCGGCCGCCGAGGACCAGCGCGAGACGACCGTCGAGCTGACCGAGGCCGGCGTGGAGACGCTGCGCCGCGCGCGACCGATGTGGGAGGACGCGCAGCGGCGGGTCGAAGCCGCGCTCGGCGATGCTGGCGCCGAGACGCTGCGCACGCTCGCGATGACCCTCTGATCCTTCGCCGCCTTCAACGCTCCCGACCCGCGAACATGGAGAACGCCATGACGGAGTCCCTCAGCCTCCCGGATTCGGCCGTCGCACCCGGGCCTGAAGCGCGGCCGGCGCCCTTCTCGCTGTCGAACCGGCTCGCCGCGATGCTCGCCGCGCGTGGCGTCTTCTATGGCTGGGCCGTGGCCGGCTCGACCTTCCTTGTCATGCTGGCCAACGCCGGCGCGATGGGCGCGGCAGGCGTCTTCATCGTCCCCTTGCAAAAGGAATTCGGTTGGAGCGCCGCGGATATTTCCTCCGCCTTCGCCATCCGCCTTGCGCTTTTCGGCCTGACTGCGCCGTTCGCGGCGGCGTTCATCAACCGCTTCGGCATCCGGCCGGTGGTCGTGACGGCGATCGGGATGGTGTCCGCCGGCATATTGGCGTCGCTCGCGATGACCCAACTGTGGCAGCTCGTCGCGCTCTGGGGCGTCCTCATCGGCTTCGGCACTGGCTTGGTGGCGCTGGTGCTTGGGGCGACGGTCGCGGCGCGCTGGTTCCAACACCGGCGCGGGCTGGTGGTGGGCATGCTGACCGCCAGCACCGCCACGGGCCAACTCGTCTTTTTGCCGCTGCTTGCAAAACTCACGCAGGACCATGGCTGGAGAGCCGCGCTTGTGTTCGTCGTGGCCATGCTGCTGCTGGCCGGCGTCGTCGCGCTCCTTGTCCTGCGCGACCGTCCTTCCGACGTCGGTCTTGCGCCGTACGGGGCGCGCAAGGTCGATCCGCCGCCCGAGCAGAAGCTCGCCTTCGGCCCGATGCTCGCCTCGCCCCTCCGCGCGCTTTACGAAGCGCGCGCGAGCCGGACCTTCTGGGTGCTGTTCGCGACCTTCTTCGTCTGTGGTCTGTCGACCAACGGCCTGATCCAGACCCACTGGATCTCGCTCTGTGGCGACTACGGGGTCGCGCCGGTGGCGGCCGCCGGCGCCCTTGCGGCGATCGGCGTCTTCGACTTCGTCGGGACCATCCTGTCGGGCTGGCTCTCCGACCGCTACGACAACCGCTGGCTCCTGTTCGTCTATTACGGCCTGCGGGGCCTGTCGCTGATCGCCCTGCCGTTCACAGACTTCTCGGTCCTCGGACTTTCGGCCTTCGCGGTGTTCTACGGACTCGACTGGGTCGCGACCGTGCCGCCCACGGTGCGCCTCACGGTCGAGCGCTTCGGGGCCGAGAAGGCGAACCTCACCTTCGGCTGGATCTTCGCCGCCCACCAACTCGGCGCGGCGACGGCGGCTTTCGGCGCCGGCGCCTTCCGCACCGAGCTCATGTCCTATCTGCCGGCGCTTTACGTCGCGGGCGTCGCCTGCCTGCTTGCGGCGGGACTGGCGCTCACTATCGGCCGGCCGCGCGCCGCAATTGCGGTCCCAGCCGCCGCGTGAGGGACGTAAACCCGGACAATCAGTCGGAGTCTGGCGCCAGGGCCGGCCGGGCCGCGAGCATCGCCTCGACGCGCCCGGCGAGCTCTTCCAGCACGAAGGGTTTGCGGAGGATCTCCACGCTCTCGGTCATCTTAATGGTGTCGAGCGCCTGACCCGCATAGCCGGTGACGAGCAGGATCGGAATGTCCGGCCTGATTTCGCGCGTCGCATCGGCCAGTTGCCGGCCATTGAGTCCGGGAAGCCCGACGTCCGTGACGAGGGCGTCAAGGCGCGTCTGGCGGGACTGGACGATGTTGAGGGCCTGGAGGCCGTCGGCCGCTTCGATGACCTGGCAGCCAAGGTCGGAGAGGACCTCCACGATTTGGCTCCGCACCTCGTCTTGATCCTCGACCACGAGAACGACGCCGCGCACCGAGCGCCGCTCCGGTCGATCTGGCTTTGTCTGCGCTTGCGGCGCGTCCTCTCCTTTGGCCCTCGGTTGGCCCGGAAGGCACATAAAGACGCTTGTGCCTGACCCTGGCCGGCTCTCGATTCGCGAAAAGCCGCCGGATTGCCGGACGAAGCCGTAGACCTGCGAGAGGCCGAGGCCCGTTCCATGACCGTGCGGCTTCGTGGTGAAGAAAGGCTCGAAGGCGCGTGCGAGCACATCTGGCGTCATGCCGATCCCGTTGTCCGTCACTTTGATCTGCACGTACTGACCCGCGCCGATCTGGTCCTGATCGGTCAAGTCCTCCGATCGGATCGTGCGGTCCGAGACCTCGATGGTCAGGGAACCGCCCTCCGGCATCGCGTCTCGGGCGTTGAGCGCAAGATTGAGCAGAACGGCCTCAAGCTGGTGCGCATCGACCTCGATGTCGGATTTGCCGTCTCCGAGGCGCAAGGCGAGCCGGATTCCAGGGCCGAGCGTGCGCTGAAGAAACTCTTGCATCCCGGCGACGAAGGTGTCCGGCTCGATCCGGGTCGGTCGAAGCGCCTGCCTGCGCGAGAAGGCAAGCAGCCGGTCCGTCAGGCCCGCCGTGGTCTTGAGAGAGCGACGCATCTCGTCGGCGATCCGGCCGATTCCTTCGAGCTTCCCCGCGGCGATCCGGCGTTCGAGGACCGTGAGTCCGCCGCCGATCGCCTGAATCATATTGTTGAAGTCGTGCGCGAGGCCGCCGGTCAGTTGTCCGACGATTTCCATCTTCTGGGATTGACGCAGCCGCTCCTCGGCTTCCAACAAGGCGGCGTTCGCCTCGCGCAATTGCAACGGGGACGGCAGTTTGATGGCCACCGGCAACAATCGCCACAGGGCAATCGCCGTAAAAACGGAGACGATTGCGGTCGCCGCCTTGACGACGGCTTGCACTCCGTACGCGGGGAACCACAGCGTCACGACGTCGAGAAAATGCGTCGCGCCGCAAAGAAGGATAAACGCCGCGAACAGATAGAGCAGGGGACGGAACACAAGGTCGCGCCGCTCTCGGGCGATCGCCGCCAGGGCGACAGGAATCGAGAAATAGGCGACGCCGATGCAGACATCGGAGAGCGCGTAGGTCCATATGAGTCCGGGCTGCCACAAAAGGCAGAAGCCGTGTGGCGTCAGTCCTGATGCGTCGAAGAGCCAACCCCTCACAGCGTCGAACATAGGCCCCGTTCCCACCCAGTCACCTGTGCCGTCGAGTCGAGAGGGCCGCCGTCCGACGGCCCTGGGCTCTCTTTACGTCAAATCGCCGGCCGGCGCATCCGCGGCGACACGCCCTTAGTCCTCGGTTTCGTTGCGAAATCCGACTTCATGCGCAAGAATTCCGTGTGCGCCGCTGACACTGGCTGTCCGGGTCGCTATAAGCCCACCAAGGCCGAGCCGAGGCTGGGGCGCATGGGCGCGAGCCTGTGGAACGCGTTAGCGCTGAAGGCGGTTAAGCCTGTTGAGGAAGGATCTCCATGTCCGGCTCGATGCTGAGCAGCGCCGCGCTCGATGAGCGCCGGCGCCGAATTCTATTTCGTGCCTGGAGGCGCGGCATGCGCGAGATGGACCTCGTCATGGGCCGGTTCGCCGACGCCAACTTGCCCACCATGACCGACGGCGAGCTCGACGAGTTCGAGCGGCTGATGGAGGCCCCCGACCCCGAGGTGCTCTCGTGGATCACCGGCGAAGCGCGGACGCCGCCAGAGCACGACACGCCGCTGTTTGCGCGCATGTGCCACGCGCCGCGCGAAGCTCTGAAAAAGGCCAACGAAAGCAAGTGACCGACGTTCGGGAACGAAGCGGGCTCCTGGATTTGTCATCCGCAGTCCGCCGCCTCGCCGAAGGCGGCGCCGTCACGCTCTGCCGCGCGCCCGAAGGCTACGACGCCTTTGTCGTGGCCGAACTGGCGCGCGCCCTCGCTGCGGCCGGAGAGACCCGCGCCGCGGCGCTTGTCTTCGTCGCCCGCGACGGCATGCGAGCGCAGGCCTTCAGCGATGCGCTCGCCTTCGCCGCGCCGGAGATCGAGGCGCTGCATCTGCCCTCGTGGGACTGCCAGCCCTACGATCGCGTCTCGCCTAACGCGGCCATCGCCGCCGAGCGCATGACCGCGCTCGCGCGCCTCGCCCGGACCCGCGGGGCGATCGAGCGTCCGCGCGTTCTCATTGTCTCGGCCAATGCCCTGACCCAGCGCGTCCCTCCGCTGAAATACCTCGCCGCGGCCGCCTTCTCGGCCGCGCCCGGCAACAGCGTCCGGATGGAGGAGCTGGCGCTCTGGCTGGAGACGAACGGCTACGCGCGGGCGAGCACGGTGCGCGACGTTGGCGACTACGCCTCGCGCGGCGGCATCCTCGACCTCTTTCCGCCCGGCGCGCCCAATCCGATCCGGCTCGACTTCTTCGGCGACACGCTCGAATCGATCCGCGCCTTTGATCCCGAGACCCAGCGCAGCGTCGGCCAGCTCCGCTCGCTCGACCTCGTGCCGATGAGCGAAGCGAGGCTCACGACCGAGTCGATCAAACGCTTCCGCCAGCTTTACGCCCAGGAATTCGGCGCGCCGACGCCGGCTGACGATCTCTACGCCGCGGTCAGCGAGGGTCGGCGCGCGATCGGCCTCGAGCACTGGCTGCCGTTGCTCTACGACCATCTCGACACCGTGTTCGACTATGTCGGCGATGCGCCGTTCGTGCTCGACAGCCGCGCCGAGGAGGCGGCCGCCCAGCGCGTCGCCCAGATCGCCGACGCCTACGCCGCGCGCCGCGCCGCTTATCTCCAGGAGCCAGGAAAATCCGACTACAAGCCGCTGCCGGCCGCGCGGCTCTATCTTGCGGGTGAGGAGTGGAAGGAGCGGCTAGAGGCGTCGCCGCTCGCCCGGCTGACGCCTTTTGATCTGCCGCCCGGCCCCGGAAAAATCGTCGATTGCGGCGGGCGGGTCGGCCGCAACCTCGCCCCGGAGCGGCAGACGGAAGGCGCAAATGTATTCGACGCGGCCGTCGCGCACATCAAGGCCCTGCGCAAGCGCGGCCTAACGTAATCGTGGCAGGCTGGAGCGACGGCTCGCGCGAGCGCCTGAGCCACGTGCTCGCCGAGCACGGCCTCAAATCGCTGGAGCTCGTCTCCTCCTGGCCGCAGGCCAAGACCGCGCGACCGGGCTCCCTGCCGCTCGCGGTGATCGCGCTCGAACAAGGCTTTGAGGCGCCCGATCTCGCCATCATCGGCGAACAGGACATTCTCGGCGACCGCCTGATCCGCCACGGCAAGCGCAAGCGGCGCGCCCAGGACGTGCTGGCCGAGGCCGCCGCGCTGACGGCGGGCGACCTCGTCGTCCATATCGACCATGGCGTGGGGCGCTTCGTCGGCTTGAAAACGATCGAGGCGGCGGGCGCGCCGCACGACTGCCTGGAAATCCATTACGCCGGGGGGGACCGCCTGTTCCTGCCGGTCGAGAACCTCGAACTGTTGTCGCGCTACGGCTCGGAGACAGGCGAACTGGACAAGCTCGGCGGGGCAGGGTGGCAGTCGCGAAAAGCGCGTCTCAAGAAGCGCGTGCGCGAGATGGCGGGCGAACTGATTCGCGTCGCCGCGCAGCGCATGACCAGACCCGCGCCGCGCCTCGCCGTTCCCGACGGTCTTTACGACGAGTTCTGCGCCCGCTTTCCCTACGACGAGACGCAGGACCAGGCGAGTGCGATCGAGGCCACGCTCGACGATCTCGCGGCGGGCCGGCCGATGGACCGGCTCATCTGCGGCGACGTCGGCTTCGGCAAAACCGAGGTGGCGTTGCGCGCCGCGTTCGCCGCTGCGATCAATTCGAAGCAGACCGCGATTGTCGTGCCGACCACGCTGCTTGCTCGCCAGCACGCCCGCATCTTTCGCGAGCGCTTCGCCGGCCTGCCGGTCAAGATCGGTCAGCTCTCTCGCATGATCGGCGCCGCCGAGCAGCGGGAGGTGAAGAAGGGCCTCGCCGAGGGCGGGATCGACATCGTGGTGGGCACCCATGCGGTGCTCGGGAAGGCGGTCGAGTTCAAGGACCTCGGCCTCGTGGTGGTCGACGAGGAGCAGCATTTCGGCGTCGGCCACAAGGAGCGGCTGAAGGAGTTGCGCGCCGAGGTGCACATGCTGACGCTGTCGGCGACGCCGATCCCGCGCACCCTCCAACTCGCGATGACGGGCGTGCGTGAGATGTCGATCATCGCGACGCCGCCGGTCGACCGCCTCGCCGTCCGCACCTTCGTCTCGCCGTTCGACGCGCTGATCGTCCGCGAGGCGCTGCTGCGCGAGCGCTACCGCGGCGGCCAGTCGTTCTACGTCTGCCCGCGCATCGAGGACCTGGACGAGGCGGCGGCGTTCCTGCGACAGAACGTGCCGGAGACCAAGTTCGTCATCGCGCACGGCCAGATGGCAGCGACCGAGCTCGAAGACAAGATCGGCGCTTTCTACGACGGCAAGTACGACGTCCTGCTCTCGACCGCGATCGTGGAGTTCGGGCCTCGACATTCCCCGCGCCAACACGCTGATCGTCCATCGCGCCGACATGTTCGGCCTCGGGCAGCTTTACCAGTTACGCGGCCGCGTGGGGCGCTCGAAGGTGCGCGCCTATGCGATCTTCACCACGCCGGCGCGGGCCAAGATCACGCCGCAGGCGGAGAAGCGGCTTTCGGTGCTGCAGTCTCTCGACACGCTCGGGGCCGGTTTCCAGCTGGCCTCGCACGACCTTGATCTCCGCGGCGCCGGCAACCTCTTGGGCGAGGAGCAGTCCGGCCACATCAAGGAGGTCGGCTACGAGCTTTACCAACAGATGGTGCGTGAGGCGGTTGAACGGATCAAGTCCGGACAGGACGCGCCGGCCGAGGACCTGTGGTCGCCGACGATTCAGCTCGGCGCGCCGGTGACGATTCCCGAAAGCTACATCGCCGACCTGCCGACGCGGCTCTCGCTCTATCGTCGCCTCTCCTCCCTGGAGGACGAAGCCGAGATCGACGCCATGGGGGCGGAGATCATCGACCGCTTCGGACCGCCGCCGCCCGAAGTCGGGCTTCTGATGAAGCTTGTGCTGATCAAGGCGCTCTGCCGCACGGCGAATGTCGAGAAGCTTGATGCGGGCGCGCGAGGCATGACGCTCGCCTTCCGCGGCAACGCGTTCGCGAACCCAACCGGCCTCGTGAAGTGGGTGTCGGCGCAAGGGTCGCTCGCCCGAGTGCGGCCGGACATGCGGATCGTCGTGGTCGACGACTTCGAAAAGCTGGCCGACCGCCTGACAGGCACGCTGAGGATCATGCGGGAAATCGCGAAGATCGCGGGCAAGAAGGGATAGTCCGCCGTCGCTCTCGGAGGGCTCGGAAGTCGCTCGTTATATCACGAGAAAATTATGTAACAGTTGACGGCGACAATGAGTTATGTTCCAAATGACCGAGATGCGCGGGGTAACGAAGGCCCGCAGTTATTCCCGAGCTAAGGGAATACCATGCCAAACACGTCCCGAGCAGCAGTCCTGTCGGCGGCCCTTTCGTTCGGCGCAATAGCGGCGTCATCGTCATCGGTCGCCGCTTACGAGTTGGGTCCGGTGACGATCTACGTCAACGGTGGCGCCGCAACGGTCATCAACAATTCGACGAACGGCTACTACGTTAATGATTTCGATATCGGGAACGCTAGTCTCGCTGGCGCATATGTGAACGCGTTTACGTCCCAGCCCGATTGGCAAGCGGTAGTTTCCTCGTATTTGGGCGGGTATGATTATGTGACAGTTGCGGATTACCTCTCACTAGGCTCGTTGGCCGACGACATTGCGCCTGGGGCGCGAAGCAGCAACTTCACTTATGACACCAATCAAGCCATTAACATCTACACCGTCAGCCTCGTGAACGCGTCAGGGGCGACCGAATTCTACGACGGTCCCGGCACTCCGGAAACCTCCACCTGGGTGATGTCGCTCTTGGGGTTCGCCGGGCTCGGCTTCGTTGGTTTCCGCCGCGCCGCAAGGCGTGCCGGCGATTGCGCCAGGCGTGTTGACTTCGGGGCTGAGCGGCAACCTGCCGTACTCGTACAGACGAGTTCGCCGAACGCCACATAGTCGGCATGGTCGGGAACGCTCGGCGCCGGCGATGCTGGCGATCACGCAAGCGTCGAAGTCCGAACTCCGACCAAAGCGGATCAACATGGGCTACCGATAGACGGGCACGCTGAGGATCATGCGCGAGGTCGCGAAGATCGCGGGGAAGAAGGGGTAGGGAGGGAAGATCAAAGTCATCTTCCGCATCCTTCTGCTAAAAGAAGGCATCATGCCCGCCAAGCGTTCCCCCCTCTCGCTCTCCGACCTGCTTGGACTCGGTCGCCTCGCCGCAGACGCGGCCGACGGCGTGACCGCGCTTGTCGAAGAGATGCACGGGTCCATCCTCGACACGCCCGGGCTCGCGCCCTTTGCCCAAACGGTTACCGGCGGCGTGACGCGGCTGGTCTACGGCGGCGTGCGCGGCGCATTCCGGCTGACGGGCAAGGGACTCGGCGCCGGCGCGGCGCTCGTCGCTCCGAACGCTGAAAACCTGCCGGCGTCACGGGGGCGGGAGATCGCGCTCGCCGTCCTCAACGGCATGGTCGGCGACCACCTCGCGGACACCGGCAATCCGCTAGCGCTAGAAATGCGGTTTCGCCGTGACGGGAAGGCGCTGACGCTCGAAAGAGAAGCGCTCGCCCGGGCCTTTCCCGAGGCGACGGCCAAGCTCGTCGTCCTCGTGCACGGACTCTGCATGAGCGACCTGCAATGGACACGGCGGAACCACGACCACGGAGCGGCGCTCGCCCGCGACCTCGGCTATACGCCGGTCGCGCTCTCCTACAATTCCGGCCTGCACGTATCGACCAACGGCCGCGCCTTCGCCGATGCGCTGGAGGCGCTGGTCGCCGCATGGCCGGCAAAAATCGAGGATTTCGTCATCATCGGCCACAGCATGGGCGGGCTCGTCGCCCGCAGCGCCTGCCTTCACGGCGAGGTCGCGGGGCATGCATGGCGGCGCAAGCTGAAAAAACTCGTCTTTCTCGGGACGCCCCACCACGGCGCGCCGCTCGAGCGGGGCGGCAACTGGGTGGATGTCATCCTCGGCAAGACGCCCTACGCCGCGGCTTTCGGCCGGCTCGGCAGGATGCGCAGCGCCGGGGTCACCGACCTGCGCTATGGCGCGCTCGTGGACGAGGACTGGCGGGGCCGCGATCGCTTCGCCCGCGAGCCCGACGCGCGCCGCCCGGTTCCCTTGCCCGAAGGCGTCGCCTGCTACGCCATCGCCGCCACCACCGCCGCCGCCGTGGGCGACCTCAAGGATCGCCTGCTCGGTGACGGCCTTGTCCCCGTCATGAGCGCGCTGGGCCGGCACAAGGAGCCAGCGACGGATTTGAACTTCCCGCCGGCTCGTCAGTGGATCGCGTGCGAGACGGGGCACCTTGACCTGCTCAGCCGGGCCGCTGTGTACGAGCGGCTTGCGGGATGGCTCAAGCCGGACGCGTGACCCTCGCACTCCGGAACGCGGGCGGCTTTGGGCTTGCAAGCGCCCTCAAGCACAACGCCGCCTCGCGGCGGCGTTCTCAGTCCTTTGCCGAGGCGTGGTCCGTCAGATTGCGGAGAGCGCCCGCTTCGTTCGGAGAACGCCTGCGAAGGCGACGCCTGCGAAGCCGACCAGCAACATCGCCCAGGTCGAGGGTTCGGGGGCGGTGAGGGTGTTGGTGTCGAGCGTGACCGCGCCGTCCAGCGCGAGGGCTCGCCCTTCCACGATGGTCGCGCCCGTGGTCAATGTGACGCTCGCCGCGGCGAGGATCGTTCCCTCGAACGCCGTGTTCGCGCCGAGAGTCGCCGAGCTTCCGACGTCCCAGTAGACGTCGAGGGCGTTGGCCCCATTTTCGGACGTCACGCTCGACGCGCTTGCGGTCGTGAGCGTGCTCCCGATCAGGAAGACGTACTGGCCGGCGCCGTCGAGGGTGAGCTGTCCCGTCAATTGAGCGGACGACGCAAACTCGTAAACGCCCGGGGTCAGCGTCATCCCGCCCAGATCCTGGCCGGTCAGGACTTGCGTGACCGTCTGCGAAGAGAGCGACGTATACGCGCTCATCGCATCGCTCTCAGCCTGCGTAGCGGCGCCGTTCGCCACGTTTTCCGCGCCGTGTATGACGCCCGGCGGGAAGCCGGTCACGGACGAGCCGGTGAGCCCTAAATCCCCGTTGATCACCGTCGCGCCGGTATTGGTCACCGTGCTGGTCGCGAGGACCGCGTAGCTGGCCGCGGCGCCCAAATTCACTGTCCCTGCAGCCGCGGAACCCAAGCCGCACAGGCTCAACGCCGCCGCCAAACCGAAGCAAGTTTTCGACATGTCGAAAGTCTCCCCTAGTTGTGATCGAGTGAAAATGCGGCTGCGCACACGACGACGTCGAAATACGTCGCAATACATGCGATCAACGATTTTCTGCAGATTGAAGCAGTCGCTATCGACCTTGGAGCGAAACCGCAGCCGGTAAAAATCGACCGTAAACTTGATAATTTATCTTGTAAACAACTTTCTTGAAAAACTCTTCACGCCAATAATTCTAAAGGGATAATAACAATTAAATGTCGCTTTACATTGGATGCCGTGTCGGAGTCTGAAACAATCGTGCGCGGGAGAGGATCTGCTCGATCGGAACCGGGAAATCACGGCGCCGGGCGGCTTGCGCATTGGGCGAGCCTGCCTTCGCCCAAGCGGGCGTTCCAGTTCGTCCGGATCCCGTCGCGTCGATGACGCCGAGCAGGGTAGAGCGCGTTAGCGAGCGACGGGCTGCTCGCGGTCAGAACGCGCTCACCGTCCTTCGATCTTCTCGTCCGTCTTCACCTCGAAGCGCACGAGTCTGGCGACGCCGAAAGCGGTCGACATCGCGACGTCCGCCGCGTCCCGGCCGCGGCCCATGACGATCCGGCCGATGCGGGGATGGTTGTGGCGCGCGTCGATCGTCCACCACTGGCCGTCGAGAAAGACCTCTCCCCAGGCGCTGAAATCGCCGGGGTTGACGTCGGGGGGCACGCCGATGTCGCCGAGATAGCCGGTGCAATAGCGTGCGGGGATGTTCATGCAGCGGCAGAGCGCGATGGCGAGATGGGCGAAGTCGCGGCAGACGCCGATGCCCTCGTGCATGGAATCGCTGGCTGCGCGGGTCGAGCGGGCGTCGGCGTAGTTGAACCGGATTTTCGCGTGGGCGAAATCCGAAATCGCCTGCACCACTCTCGCGCCGCCGGGCAGCTCGCCGAACTGCGACCAGGCGAAATCGGCGAGCTTGTCGCTGTCGCAATAGCGGCTCGAGACCAGAAACAGCAGGACGTCGTCGGGCAGATCGGCGATCGGCGTCGTCCGAGCATCCGGCAGCGGTCGGTCAGGCGCGCCAGAATCGGCGATGACGAAGCGATCGGAGAAGGTGACGCGCCCGGCCGGGACGTCGACCCGCGTCACCCGGTTGCCGAACAGATCGAGATAGCTCCGCATCGGCAGCGGCGGATCCGAGGCGATCCGGTCCGGGGAAAGCAGGTCGATCTCGCGCGAGGGATGGACGTTGAGCTGGAGCAGCATCGGCGTCGGCGCCGGGCATTCAAAAGCGATGTCGAAGCCTGCTTCGATCAGCATGAGGAACTCTCCTGGTATCCAAGTCGGTCAGGGCCCGCGCGGCTTCATTCGCGCGGGGGCGAAGGGTCGGTTCAGAATGATTCAGCTTCGCGCCCCGCCGGAACCATCGGAGCTTTCCAATTCGGGCAGGCGCCGGACGGTGACGGACACGACCATCCCCTCTTCGTCCTCCGCATTGCCCCAATAGGCGCCATGCAGGGGAATCGCCTGTCGGGCGTCACGCGCAACGGCGACCCGGATGAGATCGCGATTGCCGACAATGCCGTTGGTGGGATCGAATTCCACCCATCCGGACCCGGGCAAATAGACCTGGCACCACGCATGCGTCGAACCGCCGCCGCGGTGCCCTTCGCCTGTATCGCGGGCTGGCACGTAGAGATAGCCGGAGACGAAACGGGCGGCGAAGCCGAGCGCGCGGGCCGCCTCCATCATCAAGGTCGCGAAATCGCGACAGGAGCCGCGCCGGGTCGCAAGCGTCTGCACGGGGCTTTGGGTTCCCTTCGCCGTGCGGCGCTCGTAGGCGAGGCTCTCCTTGATCGCATTGGTCAAGGTCATCAGCAGGACTGCGGTGTCGGTCGGGCGCCCGACGTTGACGAACCGTCGAACCCAGCGCTCAAGATCGCCCGCGGGATCGGGATAGTGGCGTTCGATCGCGCGCGCGAGGTCCGGCATTTCGTCGGCGTCGTAGGAGAAAGGATAGGTGCGGGCTCGTTCCTCGAGTTGGAACTCCATCTCGTCTGACGCGATGTGCTCGAGCGTGATCGCATTCTCGACCGTGAGGCGCCGCGTGTCGCCTATGAAGTCGGCGATCGCGACGCAGTTGTCGAAGACGTCATGGATCCATCTCAGCCGCTGCGGCCGGGGCTCAATGTCGAGCCTCGCGTTCAGGAGCCGCTGGTCGTTGCTGTCGCGCGGGCGCAGCATCATGCGATGCTCGCCAAGCCGCACCGGCGAGGCGTAGGCGTAGGTCGTGAGGTGCTTCACCGTCAGGATAGTCACGCCGCTCCTATCGTCGGTAAGGAGTATAACCACAAGATAATGGACCGGGGAGATTTGATTAAGGGCGTCCGGTCAACATGTTCCCAAGGGCGTGAGCGTTGCCAAGCAGCAGACAGTTCTCCGCCGTAAATCGCACAAGCCGAACGCAATCGGGGCTTGAACTGCCGATCTACGCGCGAGCGATTTTCGAGACCTTGTTTCACCCTTTCGGCCGGAGTCCGCGCCCAAACCGCAGCGCCAATTCGATCAGGCGAGCCCGCAAGGCGTCGTCGGCGTAGGCCGCGGGACCGGCGCGAACCCACCCGCTCATCGCGCGACCTCGGGAGATCATAGGCCCAACGTCCACCAGGGCAAGGGCCCAGGCGTCTTCGCCCTTGCCCAACCGCGTCAGCATCCCGTCCTGGCGCGCGCCGAGGATCAGATGTCCGTTCATGAGCCACGCCCAGCCGCCGAACATCGCCTTTTCGGTCAGCGAGAGATCTCGCGGCAAGTCGCCTCGAATCAGGTCTTCGAGCCCAGGGTCCCTCGCCATCGGGTCAGCGGCTCGACATCCAGGTTATGCCGTCCATTTGGTGAGCTCCGCCGCCGCCCCAGCGGCAGGGCTCACTCTAGCGAAGACCCAGCGAACGGACAGAGAAAAAACGCTGGCAGTCCGCGGGCGCTCAGGGGTTGGTGTTGCTGTTGGGCGCGACGTTCGCGCCGGTCCCGTTGCCGGCCGTGCCTTCGTTCATCCCGCCATTCCGAGCGTTAGGCGAAGACGAATTCGTTCCCGCCGTACCGGAACCGGTTCCGGGGTCGAGCGTTCCGGGCGCGCCGGAGCCGACGCCGTTGTTGCCGAGCGAGCCGGTCCCGGTCCCGGACGTGGCGCCTGTATCGGCGCCCGTCCCCGATGTCCCCGATCCAAGGCTCCCGCCGCCCATCGAGCCGGTTCCGCTTCCCATGTTCGATCCCGCGCCAGTTCCCGCGCCAATGCCGGTTCCCGTTCCGGCGGACCCGCCTGCGCCCATTCCGGCGCCCGCACCGCCTGCTCCACCGGCGGCGCCGCCGGCCCCGCCTCCCGCGCCGCCGCTTCCCGCGGCGAGGGCCATTGCGGGGAGAAGAAGGGCGAAGGCGACCGCTCCTAAACGCTTGACGTTCATTGGTGTTCTCCAGGTCATGGTGGCTGTCGAGCGCCCGCGGCGGCGGGGCGTTCGGCGACCAACGCGCAAGCCCTGGAGGCGATCCGTCGGCGCTAAAAAATTTGGGCGGCTGCCTTCACGCCGGGGGAGCGTTAGCCAGCGGCGACGCGCCGCCCAAATGCCTAAGCTTTCAGTGATCTGTGCAGCCGAGCTTGCAGTCCTCGTCGGTCCGGCCAAGCCCGTCGGTTTCAATTCCGCGGGCCTCCGGCGCCGCCGGAAGACGCAACGCCGGCGCAAGCGCTTTCGCCTCCTCGAAGGCCTGTTTCGGAGTTCGGCCTGAGCGCCTCGGAAGCGTCAGAGGCCTCTGCGGCAAAAGTTGCGTAAGGTGCGCCTGCGAAAGCAAGAGCCAGTCCGATTACAAGGGAAGTCTTCCAAGATGTCGTCATCTCATCCTCCTCGAGAGCAGTCGTCATGCCGTCTTCCGACGGCGCAGACTTTGCTCATCCTCGGCGCGCGACTTTGTCTGCCGGCGTCTACACAGGAGACCTCGCCTGCGAGGAATTTATTCCCAGGGGGACGCCAATATTTTCGGCGCGCGCCGTCGATCCGCGCCCTACGTCCCTTTCAGGGCGCCACACTTTCGCTCCGCCTCCGCGCCGATGATGCGTTGGGCTTGGCGGGTCAGGGCGGAGGAGTCGGGATGACAGCTACAACAAAGAAGCCGGACCAGGCCGGCGCGGGGAAAGAGTCCGACGATCGGGAGCTCGACGAGGCGCTCGATGAGTTCGTTCCCGGCAAGCGATCCGCCGTCCACGAGCCCCACCTCGACCGGGGCGCCCAATCACCCGGACTCGAAGGCGACCGCGGCGGGGCGCAATCCAGGCGCTAAGAAGAAGACGCGCTGAAAAACCAAAATTCGGGTCGGGTGCGAAGCGCTTGGCTCAGGCCGGCGCGGGCGTCGGCGGTCCTTCGGCGTCGTGCCACTCGAGGGTCACGACCTTGCCGTTCTCCACAGTGAGCGCGAGCCGACCGTGCTTCAGTTCCAGCGCCCGCTCGCCGAAAAGCTTGCGACGCCAGCCCGAGAGCGCCGGGACAACGGCCTTGTCGTTGGCCGCGATCGAATTCGAGGTCGTCGACAGTCGCGATCAACTTGCCGGCGACGCCGCTCTCTTCGCTCACCTGCCGCAGCAGGACTTTCAGCAGCTCCACGGTCGCGCCGATATTGGCGCCGTTGCGCCGCTCGCGTTCGATCTTGGGCAAGGTCTTCGGGTCGCGCGCGAGGCCTCGCTCGATCGCCTCCAGAATTTCGCCGCCGGCGCGAGAGCGCTCCATGCCGCGCGGAAACGCGCGCAGGTTGGCGAGCGCCTCAACGTTGCGCGGCGCCGCAAGCGCAAGCTCGATCAGCACGTCGTCTTTCAACACGCGTGAGCGCGGCACGTCGCGCGCCTGCGCCTCGCTCTCGCGCCAGGCGGCGAGCTCCATCAGGACCGCGAGGTCGCGCGGCTTTCTGGCGCGGGACTTGTAGCGCTCCCACGCGCGCTCGGGATGCTGCTCGTAGATCTCGGGCGAGGTCAGCGCCTTCATCTCGTCTTCGAGCCAGGACAGGCGTCCGGTCGCCTCGAGCCGCTTAGTCAGCGCCTTGTAGACGTCGCGCAGGTGGGTGACGTCGCCGATCGCATACACGATCTGGGCGTCGGCGAGCGGCCGGCGCGCCCAATCGGTGAAACGCGAGGATTTGTCGACTGGCACCCGGCAAACCGACTGCACGAGTTCGCTGTAGGAGACCTGGTCGCCGTAGCCGCACACCATCGCGGCGACCTGCGTATCGAACAGCGGCGTCGGCAGCACGCCGGAAAGCTTCCAAAAGATTTCCAGGTCCTGGCGCGCGGCGTGGAAAACCTTCACCACGTCTTCGTCGGCCATCAGGCTCAGCAGCGGCTGGAGGTCGAGCCCTTCGGACAGCGCGTCGATCGCCAGCGCCTCCTCGTCCGTGGCGAGCTGCACGACGCACAGGATCGGCCAGAAGGTGGTCTCGCGCAGGAACTCCGTATCGACGGTCACGAACGGATGGCGCGCCATCCTGAGGCACGCGGCCTCGAGCTCTGCGGTTGTCGTGATCAGCGTCACGCCGCGCCCCTATTCGGTTTCGGGGACAGGGCGGGCCGAGACGGGTTTCGCTCGCTCCTTGCGGACAGGCGGCGGAGCGTGGCGCGGCATGCCGAGACGCTTGTCGAGATAGGCCCCGACGACGGACTGGAGTTCGTCGATGCAATCCTCGAAGAAGTGGTTCGCCTCGGGAATCACCGCGTGCTCGATGACGATGCCCTTCTGGGTCTTCAGCTTCTCGATCAGCGCCAGCACTTCCTTCAGCGGGGCGACCCGATCCTTGTCGCCGTGGACGAAGAGGCCCGACGACGGGCAGGGCGCGAGGAAGCTGTAGTCGAACCGGTTGGCCGGAGGAGCGATCGAGATGAAGCCCTCGATCTCCGGGCGGCGCATCAGGAGCTGCATGCCGATCCAGGAGCCGAACGACACCCCGGCGATCCAGCAGGCGCGCGCCTCGGGGCTGATCGACTGGGCCCAGTCGAGCGCGGAGGCGGCGTCGGAAAGCTCGCCCTGGCCGTGGTCGAAGGCGCCTTGCGACCGTCCGACGCCGCGGAAGTTGAAGCGCAAGACGGAGAACCCGCGCTCGGCGAAATTGTAATAAGTGTTGTAAACAATCTGGTTGTTCATCGTCCCGCCGAACTGCGGATGCGGGTGAAGCACGACGGCAATCGGCGCGCCCCTCTGCTTGGCGGGGTGGAAACGGCCTTCCAGCCGACCGGCGGGACCGTTGAAGAAAACCTCGGGCATGAATACTCCAAAAACCTGTCGGCCGGCTTTCACGGCCGCCGGGGCCGCGTGGCGGCGACGGATGGCGCGGCTTGCGGCGCGGGCTTGGTGCGCGTATGTCTCGCTGTCGACGCGAGGCTCGCCTCGGAGGCAGCCTCATAGCACGCAAGGCGCCCGAGATTGCAAGCAAAAACCGCTGCAAGGGCGGGAAGAGGCTTGCCGGCGCGACCGTCGTACGGGGTTGGAGTCGGGATGCCCGCCGCGAGGCCGATGACGAGAACCTATCTCGATTACAATGCGACCGCCCCGATGCGGCCCGAGGCGCGCGCGGCCGTGGTTGCGGCGCTGGAGACGATCGGCAATCCGTCGTCCGTCCACGCCGAGGGACGCGCCGCGCGACGGATCGTCGAGGACGCCCGGGCCGAGGTAGCGCGCCTTGGCGGCGTCCCCTCGCGCTGCGTGACGTTCGTGTCGGGGGCGACTGAGGCGGCCAACATGGCGCTCAACCCGCGCTTCGGCGTGGGAGCGGCGGAACCGCCGCTCGACCGGCTGATCCTCGCCGCCGGCGAGCATCCGGCCGTGCTTCGAGGCCACAGGTTTCCCCACTCCGCGGTCGAACTCGCGCCGCTTGGCTCAGACGGCCGCGTCGATCTCGAAGCGCTGGCCGCAGCCTGTCGGAAGCCCGGACGGCCGCTGGTCGCGCTGCAGGGGGCGAATAATGAGACCGGCGTCGTACAGCCGGTGGCGGAAGCGGCAGTCCTCGCCCACGCGGCCGGAGGATTCCTGTTTTGCGACGCGGTCCAGCTGGCGGGGCGCGCCGACGTCTCGCTCGCTTCGCTTGGCGCGGACGCGCTCGCGCTGTCCGCTCACAAGATGGGAGGGCCGAAAGGGGCGGGGGCGCTCATCGCATCCGGCCCCGACGTCAGTCTCGGCGAGCCGCTGATCCGCGGCGGCGGCCAAGAGCGCGGCGCGCGGGCCGGGACCGAGAGCGTCGCGGCGATCGCCGGCTTCGGCGCCGCCGCTCGCGCCGCCCCGGTCGGGATCCCGGCCGAATTGTCCCGGCTTGCCGCGCTTCGCGACGTTCTCTCCAACGCGGTGTTCGCGGCCGCTCCAGACGCCATCGTGTTTGGCGCGACCGCGCCGCGCCTGTCCAACACGCATTGTTTCGCCGTTCCGGGCGTCGAGGCGGCGACATTGATGATCGCGCTCGATCTCGCCGGCGTCGCGGTCAGCTCGGGTTCGGCCTGTTCGTCCGGAAAGGTGACGCCGTCGCACGTGCTGGCGGCTATGGGCGTGGCCACGGATCTGGCTCGTGGCGCGATCCGATTGAGCCTCGGGTGGGCCTCGGTCGCGCCCGATGTGGAGCGGTTCGCGGCGGCCTTCGCCGCGGCGATCCAGCGGATGCGGGCAGGGCGGACCCGGGCCGCAGTATGAAACACTAGGGCGGCGCTTGCGCCGCCGCCCGCCTGCAGGAGCGCCGTCGGCGGTCGCGCCGCCTGTGGGGCCGCTCCTTGAGCCTGTCGCAGGCAGGGAACCCGTCGCGCAAAACTTGCATCAAGCGCGCTGACGGTGTACAGGGCCCGTTCGATCCCCCAGTTTTCCGTGTCTCTTGAAGGAGTCTCCATGGCTCGCGTCACCGTCGAGGATTGCATCGAGAAGATCGACAATCGTTTCGATCTCGTCCTCATGGCCAGCCACCGCGCTCGCGCCATTTCATCCGGCGCGCCGATCAACGTGGCGCGCGACAACGACAAAAATCCGGTTGTGGCGCTGCGCGAAATCGGCGACGGCAAGCTGTCGCCGGGCGATCTGCGCGAGGACCTCATTCATGCGCTGCAGAAGCATGTCGAGGTCGACGAGCCCGAGGCCGAGGCTGCGCCGCTGATGGTCAATCCCAACGCCCAAGCCCAGGTCGACGTCGGCGGGGAGCCCCAGTTCGACCGCATGACCGAGGAAGACCTTCTGCGGGGTCTTGAGGGTCTGGCGCCTCCGCCGGAGCCGGAAGAAGAGGCCGAGTAAGCCGCTTCGCCGCGGCTGAATTTTGTCCCGCCGATCCGATCAGGACCGGCGGGATTTTTGTTTTTCACAGCCCCGCTCAAGTTTCGCGTGATGACTCTATTCAATGCCTTGCGATTTGCTATCCTTGCCTGAGAGAATTCGGCCGGCGACGCGGGAGCAGACAGGGTTTGCGGCCGCAAGGCCAAATCGGTTCGATAGGGCCGCGCGGCGTCGCCGAAGCGTTGAGTAGGGGGCCGAATTGGGTGAGGACCTCATCAAGCCGTTGGTTGCGGCGCAGGACTCCCATCAGGGCGGCGAGCATGCGGCGCCGATCGTGGAGGTGGCAGGTCGCGTCAAGTGGTTCGACGCCGCGAAGGGGTACGGATTTATCGTGCCCGACGACGGCGAGACCGATATTTTGATCCACGTCACGGTGTTACGGCGCGACGGTTTCTCGACCTTGCGGGAGGGCGCGCGCGTGGTGGCGGAGGCTCATCGCAGGGAGCGCGGTCTTCAGGTCCTGAAGGTCGTCTCGGTCGCGGAGCCGGAAGCCGGCTATGCGCCGCCGCCCCCGCCCGCGCGCACGCGGGCGCAGGCGGCTTCGGTCGGCGGTTTCGAGATTGTCATCGTCAAGTGGTTCAACCGGACCCGCGGCTTCGGTTTTCTCACCCGCGGCGAGGGCACCGAGGACATTTTCGTCCACATGGAGACGATGCGGCGCTACGGCTTCGTCGATCCCAAGCCCGGCGACAGCATGCTGGCCCGGTTCGGTCCGGGGCCGAAGGGACTGATGGCCGCCGAGGTGCGCCCGCTCGACGGATCCCGCGTTCTCGCGCCACACTGATTGCTTCGCCCGTCGCTTGACGGCGCCTCTCTCTGCCTTGAAAGAACAGCGTCGGCGCCAGGCTTTGCGCGCGGCGACACTTCGCAATGGGAGCATCGCGATGAACGAGGTCGGCGCTCGGTTCCGGGCCGTGTTCTTGTCTCTGGTCCTCGTCCTCGGCTTGGTCGCGCCGGCTGCAGCGGAAGGGCTTGAGCCGTTGCAGATCGTCACGGGCGGCGGGACGCATGACTTCAAGGTCGAGATCGCGGCTGATGACGCGAGCCGGGAGCGGGGCCTCATGAATAGGCGCTTCATGCCGGCCGATCACGGCATGCTGTTTGAGTTCCAGCAGAAGGCGCAGGTCGCCTTCTGGATGAAGAACACCTACATTCCGCTTGACATGATCTTCCTCTCGCCGACCGGGCAGGTCACGCATATCGTGTCGGACGCCGAGCCGCTGTCCGAGCGCGTGATTCCCTCGGGTCCACCCTGCGTGGCGGTGCTCGAGCTCAACGGCGGCGTCGCCGCCTCGATCGGGCTCAAGGTCGGCGACCGCGTGCGGCACGCGTTTTTCAAGCCCTGAGCCCGACGACGTCGGAACCCGCGACAGAAGCGGAACGGCTGCCGCGCATTGCATTGGCCGGCAGGCTTGTTAGAGTCGGCGGCGAATACGGCCGGCGGATGGGGTTTGGACATCCGGGCTTTTGAGGTTCTGGATTTGTCAGATGTATTTTCGTCGAGCCCCCCGCTCGGGGCCGGCGCCCAGGTTGCGTCGATCGAAAGGCGGTCTGCGGGTCGTGGCGGCGCCGACCTATGCGGCGCTCGATCTCGGCACGAACAATTGCCGCCTGCTCATCGCCCGGCCGACCGCCGACGGCTTCCGGGTGGTGGACGCCTTTTCGCGCATCGTGCGCCTCGGCGAGGGGCTGTCTCTCACCGGACGTCTCAGCGAAGCGGCGATCGAGCGGACGCTCGCCGCACTGCGCATCTGCCGCGACAAAATGGCGGCCCGCGCCGTCACGCGCGCCCGAACGATCGCCACCGAAGCGTGTCGCTCGGCGGTCAACGGCGCCGCCTTTGTCGATCGGGTGCGTGAAGAACTCGGCGTGACGCTTGAAATCGTCGATCGGGAAACCGAGGCGCATCTGGCGGCTGCGGGCGTCGGCGATCTCGCCGATCGCGATGCGAAGTCGATCGTGATGTTCGATATTGGCGGCGGGTCGTCGGAAATCATCTGGCTCAGCAGCGGCGAGGGCTCGCGTCGACGCCGCGTGCAGGCCTGGGAATCGATGCGCCTTGGCGTGGTGTCGCTCGCCGAACAATTCGGCGGCGTCGACGTCACCGACCGAACGTTTGCGGACATGACGGCCTATGTGAGCGCGGCGCTGAAGCCCTTTGTCAATAAGGTCGCCGACGAAACCCGATGCGACCGGTTTCACCTGCTCGGCACATCAGGGACGGTGACGACAATCGCGGGCGTCCACCTCAACCTGCCGCGCTACGACCGCCGGGCGGTGGACGGACTTTGGCTCGATCGGATCGACGTGGACGCCGCGGTCGCCCGCCTGAGGTCGATGTCCTACGCCGAGCGCGCCGCCAACGCCTGCATCGGGCAGGATCGGGCGGACCTGGTGCTTGCGGGCTGCGCCATACTCCAGGCGATCCAGACAGAGTTTCCCGCCGACCGGCTGCGAATTGCCGACCGAGGCTTGCGGGAGGGCATCCTGACTCAGCTGATGCGCGAGGACCGCGTTGGACCGCATCGGGGCCGCGCACGATGACCGGCGGCGGCTCGGGCCGCGAGGGCGGACGGGCGCTCAAAACGCGCGTCAAGACGGCCCGCAAGCGCTCGCTGGCCTCGACTTTGTGGCTCGAGCGCCAGCTCAACGACCCTTATGTGGCGCAGGCCAAGCGCGAGGGCTACCGCTCTCGCGCCGCCTATAAGCTTCTGGAGATCGACGAGAAGCACAAGATCCTCAAACTCGGCCAACGCATCGTCGACCTCGGCGCCGCGCCCGGCGGCTGGAGTCGATTGCCGCGACGAAGACCGGGTCGCGGCACGGACGGGGCCGGGTGATCGCCATCGACCTCCAGCCGATGGACGTGGTCGAGGGCGTCGAGTTCCGACAGATGGACTTCCATGACGCGGATGCGCCGCAACGGCTGCGGGACTGGCTGGGAGGCCTGGCCGACGGGGTCATGTCGGACATGGCCGCGAACGCCACCGGCCACCGTAAGACCGACCAGTTGCGCATCATCGGGCTTGTCGAGCTTGCCGCGGACTTCGCCTGCCAAGTGCTGGCGCCCGGCGGCTTCTTCCTCGCCAAGGTGCTTCAGGGCGGCGCCGAGGGCGTGCTGCTCGCCCGGCTCAAGCGGGAGTTCGCGGTCGTCCGCCATCTCAAGCCCAAGGCGAGCCGCGCCGGCAGTTCCGAGATGTATGTTCTGGCGACAGGTTTTCGCGGCCCGGTCCGTGAAGCGGCGGACCCCGACCCGCCGTGACGCCGGTCACGGGAGGCCGGCCGCTCGCCGCCGGGCGGGTGCGCGTCGGCTGTGTGCTGAACCGTTTTGCTGATCGTCCCAGCCAGCACGACATGCTTGCTCCGAGCGCGCCTACATTCGGCGACCACTACGGATCTCCAGTTCTCCTTCGACAGCAAGTACGGCCCGAAAGAAGCGAACTGGGCCTTTCTCGATTCCTCCAACGAGTTGGTCACTACGATCGATCCGCCGATTCCCAGGGCGGTCCCAGAGGCTTCCACCTGGGCGATGCTGCTGGCGGGATTCGCCGCCCTCGGTTTCGTCGGGCTTCGAGCCTCGCCGCGAAGCGTCCCGGCTGTACGCTAGAGACATCGGCGGCTTTCATCGAGCGTCCTCGCGAAGTCACCGCCGCTCAAACGCGCGGCGGGCGTTCAAACGCGGGCGCCGTTGCCCGGTATTCCGGGTTCGCTGCTCCGGTCTGCGCGGCGACTCGGAAGGCGAGCGCGGTCTTGTGGACGCCTTCCTCGAACGGAGTCGCATCGGACCAGAAGGTCTTGGCGAACTTGCTCGAATCGACGTGATAAGGGCGGTCGAAAGTGAACCGCATCTCCTTCGCCTCCTTCAGGAACGGAATGAAGATTCCGAGCGGGCCCAGCAGGAACTCGGGCAGGATGTTGAGCCTGAGCTTGATCCCGAGGACGTCGGCCGCGCGTTGAAGGACCTGTCGCGTCGTTTGAATTGGCGCGCAGGGCGCATGCCAAACCTGCCCGTAGGCGGAGTCGGGCGCGGCGAGGAGGGTCGTCGCGGCGCGGCCGATGTCGGGAACGTAGGCGTAGTCGTGCGGGATGTCGGGCGAACCGATGAAAAACGCCGCCTTGCCCTTCGCCATGGCGCCGATCGACGTATCGCCCAGGTAACTTAAGCCAACCCCTGGCCCGTAGAAATCGGGCGCGCGCAGTGCGGCTATCCGGGCGCGCCCCTTGGCGCAGGCCTCCTCCCATGTGCGCGTGACGGCGGCGCGCACGGCGGGCTTCTGGCCATAGGCGGTGAGCGGCATGGTTTCGACGAGCGGGGCGGTCTGAGGCCCGTACATGTACAGGTTGTCGATAAACACCATGCGGGCGCTGGTCGCCTCGCAGGCGGCGATGAAGTTGCCGATCGCCTTCGGCCAGGCTTCACGCCAGACCTTACTGCGGTATTCGAAGCCGATGGCGACGACAAACTGCTCGCCCTGACGCGCCGCACTGATGACGCTGTCCCGGTCGAGCGCGTCGCAGGCCACAAAAACTGCGCCTTTGGGGAGCGAGGCGGGCGGCCGGCGCTGGGCCACGACCACATCCCGGCCCTCGGCCAGCAGGCGCTCCGCCGTCGCCCGGCCGGTAGGACCGTAGCCGAATATGACGATTTTGCCGTTCATGGTGAAACCTCCGTCGTTGAGGGGCGGGGTCGCCGACCCGCCGGGCGCGGTCATCGGCGCGCCCTCTACGAATGGTTTGGAGCGTACTCCGACCTTGATTATATCAGAAATGCATAGTTTATATCTCGATCATGCGGGAAGTGAATTTAGCTGCACTGGACCTCAATCTACTTCCGGCGCTCGAGGCGCTCCTGCGGCGGCGCAACGTCACCCAAGCGGCGGCCGAGGTCGGCTTGAGCCAACCCGCGATGAGCCGGGCGCTCGCGCGGCTGCGGGACGTTTTCGACGATCCGCTTCTGGTCCGAACGGGCGGAACCCTCGCCCTGACGCCGGTCGCCGAGACGCTCGCGCCGAAAGTGGCGACGGCGCTCGAAGGCCTGCGCGGTCTCTTCCGCCCGCCCGCGGTTGATCCGGCGGGACTCGCACGGACGATTCGACTGGCCGCGGCGGATGCGCACACGATCCTGCTCGCGCCGCGACTGATCGCCCGGTTTGAGCGTGAAGCGCCGGGCGTCGATCTCGTCTTTTCGTCGATCGGGCGCGACATTCTGCGCCGGATGGAACTCGGCGAGGTTGATCTCTGCTTCGCCACCGCGGCCACGCCTCTGCCGCCGGGCGCGCTCAGCGAGGCCATCGGTCGCGACCGCCTGGCGCTGGTCATGCGGCGCGGCCACCCTGCGGCGAACCGGGAATGGACGCTCGCCGACTACGCGCTCTACCGGCATGCGGTCGTGTCCTTCTTCGGCGACGGCCTCTCCGAGATCGACGCAAGACTTGGCGCGGCTGGCGTCGAGCGGCGAATTGGGCTTGTGACGCCGCACTTCATGGCGACAGTAGCCGCAGTCGCGGCAAGCGATCTCGTCACCACGATCTCCGCCGCGTTCGCGGCGCGCTTCGCGCCAAACTTCGATCTCGTCCTGAAGCCGCCCCCGTTCGATGACGCGCTCGACATGACGGTCGTCTCGACGCGTCTGCGCGCCGCCGATCCCGTTTTGCAATGGTTTCGGAGAGTTTTGCGCGAAGAGGCGTCCGACGTCTATGCGCCGATTAGAGCGTCGACCTCAGGCGATGAACTTGACGCCCGCCGTCCTGCCTCTTGACCATACGAGGCGGGCTTTTCGGGCCGAGTAGCCGCCTAAGCCGTCAAGGACCCGGATCTCAAACGTCTCAGGCAGGGAGATCAGCGCGTCGCTCGCGAGGTTGGCGCCGGTCACGGAAATGTTGCGGAGGGTTACGTCAAGCGTCGACGATCCCTCGTTGAAAACGCATTGGGCTTGGCGCAGGCGCAGCGCACGCGGGGTGCGGCGTTTCTCAGCGCAGGGCGGCGACGGACTCGATGGCATGTCGCCGAAGTTCGGCGCTTGGGCTTGTGCAGAGCTTGCTGAGATGTTGGAGTTTGAAGTCAGCGTCGCTTCGGCGAGGTAGTTTGGTCCACAGGTTGGGGTCTTCGATGAAGCTTTCGATTGTCGCCGCTGCGCTTGTCGCGATTACGACGGGCGCGTGCAACGCTCCCGCGCCGCAAGCCTCAGCGCCACCGCCGGCTCCGGGCTCAGTGCTCGTGACGCCGTCCAACTTCCAGATGCCGGGAGGGAGCGACTGCAGGGCGGCCATCGCCCGTTACCGCGCCGTCCAAGACAACGACCTGTCGATGGGGCACGTCGCCCAGTCGGTCTACACGCAGATCCAGCGCGAGATCGCGGGTGCAGAAACCGCGTGCTCGGCGGGCCATGACGCCGAGGCGAAAGCCATGATCACGGCCTCTGAGCAGCGTCACGGCTATCCGACCGGACTTTGACGGCGTCCGGTGCGGCCTGACCTCTGGGCCCCTGATGCGAAAGCCGCTTCGAGGTAGGCGATGACGAATTCCGGCGTGCGCGCGCGATCGATGTCGTCTGGCCGGCGAACGATGTGCATGCGGGTCAGTTCCGAATTGGGATCGCGCGCGAGGAAGGCGTCGATGCGCGCCTTGGCCTCATCAGCCGCAAGCGGAATCGTCATCACCTTCATGCACGCGACGCGCCGCGCGGCCAGGACCACCGTCCACCCCGGCTGGATCGCCGCCGCGTCCGCCGACAGGCCGGTCTCCTCGAAAAGCTCCCGTCTGGCGCTGGCTTCGAGATCGACGTGGCCATCGAAGACGTCGCTTGGGTCGGGCGTGCCCGCCGGAAAATAGACGGACCCGGCGTTCACGGTGTGGGACGCCATTTCGCCGAGTAGGAACGCGCCATCATCGCTTCGAAGCGCGGCCATCGAAAAGCAGTTCTCGCCCGGCTCGGTTCGTCGGCCAAAGTCGCGCCAGGCCAGGAAGGATGCGTAGTCCGTCTCGAGATAGGCGCCTTGAAGCCGCAGAGCGCCGTTCGGGAGCCGAACCCATTCGCGCCTGCGAAGCAGGAGCACGCGGCCGTTGTAGGTTGCCGGCTTCCGGGCGATGGCTTCAGCCCAGTGGCGCGCGATCGCGTCGCCTTCGGTCTCAGCGAACCGCCACGGCTCGGGCTCGAGCGTGAAGTCGAGCTCCGCGACCTCAAAAAGCTGCGGCGCTTCCGTCACAGGTCCAGGACGCCGCTTGACACGATGACCGCCGAGCCGCCGATCGACGCCGATTGCAGGGCTGCGCCTCTGACGTTGAAGCCGAGCACGATCCGGCTCCCGCGCCCCATCTCGAGTCCCTGCTCGATGGTCAGGACGTGCTCCCCGTCGGGTGGACGATCGAAGGCGAGCGCGACGCCCGCAAAGGCCGCGACGGCGCTGCCGGTCGCGGGGTCCTCCGGGATGCCCCAGGCGCCGCCGAACATCCGCGCATGGAAGGTGGACCCCTCCTCGACGACCTCTCGTGTGTACAGAAACGTTGCCGGTCCGCCGTTCTCGGTCCAGGGCATGCGCCCCGGAAGGGCTCGGCCGATTGCCGCGAGCGATCGCACGGGCGCGAACAGAAACGGCGCGCCGGCGCTGAACAGGCTTGGCTTGTGCCGGTCGAAACCGATGTCGTCTTCCGTGAGGCCGACGCCTTCGGCAATTTCGCCCTTCGAAGGCGGCGCTTGGTCGAGCCGCTCCGGCAAGCGCGGAAGAGTAAAGTCCGCCGCCAGCGCGCATCCGATGCGGTGGCGAACGAGACAGACGACGTCGCCGACCTCTTCTTCGAGAACCAAACGCAAATCCCGCGCAGCGATCATGTCCGGCGCGCGGATGCGCCCGATAAGGCACGCGGCGCCGATCGTGGGGTGGCCGGCGAAGGGCAGTTCTCGGCCGGGCGTGAAGATCCGGATTCGCGCCGAATGGATGGGGTCTCGCGGCTCGAAGACGAACACGGTCTCGGAAAGATTGAATTCGCGCGCAATCCGCTGCATGCGCGCGTCGTCGAGGCCGTCGCAGTCCAGAACCACCGCGAGCGGGTTGCCCGCAAGAGGCTGCTCAGTGAAGACGTCGAGCGTATAAAAGCGGCGCCCCATGCCGAAGCCCCCTGGGCGGCTCTCCAATCTCAGCGCAGCCCGGCTCTCACGGGTTGCAGCAGCCGGGGACGGTTAAATTGTTCGGGATGCGATCCAGACCGCGCACGCCGACGGTGGTATGGTCCACGAACGGCACGAAGGGCGCCGTGCTCGAGATCGTATCGAGCGCGTAGCTGTTGTATGTGCCCACGGACGCGCCCGGCCCAGCGGTCAAGTAGGATTCGGCGCCGTAGACTGTGATCTGACGGCCTTCCGCGACCGGGTGGCGGACGTGGCGGTGAACAGTCTGGGCCTCCGCCGTCGAAACCAAGCCGATCAGAATTCCGAGCGCGACGGCGCCGTAGATTTTAACCGGACGCGGCATGGCCATTCCCTTTCGCGCTGCAAGTCTCATCGGCATGTCTATCATGGGATCGCGGTCCGTTGTGCGACGGCTTGCGAAAAAAGTAAATGACCGAAGCCATCATACCGGCTCCGCCGGAATGACCTGCGAGGGTCGCGGGATTTCTGCCTGGGCCTCGATCAGCGCGAGTTCGCGCCCTGCCGAAGCCAGCGTCGCTGCGACGATCCCGAACACCGAAGACACGGCCCTCGACAGCGCGGCAGGAGCCGAGCGGCTGTCCAGCCAATGGTGGAAGAACAGCGCCGCAAATAGGTCGCCTGCGCCGCTGACCGCAATCGGCAGCTTTGGCGTCCGAGCGCGCCAAAGCCCGGCGCCGTCCCCGACCAGCACGTCGAGCGCATCTGCAGGCGTGTCATCAAGGGCAAGCGACGTGACGGCGACGACCTTTGGCCCGCGCCCGACGATGGCTACGATGGCCGCGCGGGCATCGGCGAGCGACCCGACGCGCCGCCCGGTCAGCCACTCCAGTTCGAAGGCGTTCGGAGTGACGATTGTGGCCGCGGGCATCGCGCGGTCGCGGAAGAAGTCTGCGACCTCGGGGGCCACATAGGGTCCGCGGCCGACATCGCCGATAACGGGATCGCAGCACCAGGCGGCGTCGCTGTTGGCGGCGCGGATCGTCGCGAGCGTCCGCAACGCCGCCTCGCCGATCTCGGCCTTGCCGAGGTAGCCGGTCAGAATGCCGGCGCAGGTCTCCAGGACGCCAAGGGCGTCGAGCCCCGCGACGCATTCGTCGATCATGCCAGCGTCGAAGGCGCGGCCGCGCCAGCCCGCGTAGCCGGTGTGGCTGGAAAATTGCACGCTCATGAGAGGCCAGACTTCACGACCGAGGCGCTGAAGCGGAAACGCCGCCGCATCGTTGCCGACATGGCCATATACGACGTGGGACTGGATCGACAGGATCGGACGCATGGCGCCGGAGCAGACGATAATTCGGCGCTGTCGTCAAAGCGGGTTGAGGGGCAGGAGCAAGCCTGAGACAATGCCGCCGCCATTTTGAGGAGCAACCCCATGAGCGACGCCATCGCCTTCTTGAGCCGCGCCATCGCGCAGGGGCAGGGTCTTTCCAAGGCCGATATCGTGCTGAAGGGCGGAAAGGTCTTCGACCTCGTCAGCGGCGAACTCCTTGCCGGCGACGTCGCGATTTGCAATGATCGCATCGTCGGGACGCTCGGAGACTATAGCGGCGTCCGCGAGATCGACGGTCGCGGCAAGATCATCGTTCCCGGGTTCATCGACACGCACTGTCACGTCGAGTTGTCGCTGATCACGCCGCTGGAATTCGACCGCTGCGTGCTCGCCCACGGCGTCACGACCGCGATTTGCGATCCGCACGAGATCGGCAACGTGCTCGGGTCCGCTGGCTTGCGCTACTTTCTCGAAGGCGCGATGGCGACGGCGATGGACCTACGCGTTCAGCTTTCGAGCTGCGTGCCCTCAACCGACCTCGAAACGGCCGGGGCGCGGCTCGAGGTCGGCGATCTCTTGGCGCTGGCGGACCATCCGAAGGTGCTCGGTCTCGCCGAGTTCATGAACTTTCCCGGCCTGCTCAAGCGCGACCCTGCCTGCCTGGCCAAGCTCGCCGCTTTCCAGACCCGGCCGATCGATGGCCACAGCCCTTTGCTCGGCGGCTATGCCCTCAACGGCTATCTCAGCGCCGGCGTGCGGACCGACCACGAGGTGACAAATCTGCCGGAGGGCTATGAAAAGCTGTCGAAGGGCATGGCGGTGCTGATCCGCGAGGGCTCGGTCTGCAAGGACCTGCATGCCTTGGCGCCGCTGATCACCGAGCGCAATTCGCCCTTCATCGCCTTCTGCACCGACGACCGCAATCCGCTCGACATCGCGGAGGAGGGCCATCTCGATTTCCTCATCCGCACCGCGATCCGGTTAGGGGCGCCGCCGCTCGCCGCCTATCGCGCCGCGAGCATTTCTGCGGCGCGAATTTTTCGCATGCCGGATCGTGGGCTGGTCGCGCCGGGGTGGCGCGCCGACCTCGTCGTCGTCGACGATTTGGAAAGCTGCGCCGTCTCGACCGTGCTCGCCGCGGGCCGGATCGTCGATGACGCCTTGTTCGCGACGCGCGGCGCGCTGCAGCCTGTCGGGCGTGAAAGCATCAAGGCGCGGCATGTTGCGCCGGAGGATTTCGTCGCCCGGGGGCAGGGACCTTCGACTCTGGCGATCGGCGTCGTTCCCGGCAAGATCATCACGGAGAGCGTGCCCGTCACGCTGCCCTATCGGAACGGCGCGCGCGAGGTGGATCTCGATCAGGACGTCATCAAAGTGACGGTGGTCGCCCGCCATGGCGTCAACGACAATATGGCGACCGCATTCGTCAAAGGCTTCGGCATGAAGCGGGGGGCGATCGCGTCCTCGGTCGGACACGACAGCCATAACCTCTGCGTCGTCGGGACGAACAGCCTCGACATGGCCGCCGCCGTCAACCGGCTGCGGGAAATCGAGGGCGGCTTCGCGGTCGCTGAGCACGGTAAGGTCGTAGCCGAGCTGGCGCTGCCTGTCGCCGGATTGATGAGCCTCTCGAGGTTCGAGGACGTGCGCGAGCGCCTCATTCCGCTGCGCGCCGCCGCGAAGGGACTGGGAGTAACGCTGGCCGAGCCGTTCCTCCAGGTCGCCTTCCTGCCCCTCCCGGTGATCCCGCACCTGAAGATCACCGATATGGGCCTCGTCGACGTGGACCGGATGGAGTTCGTGAGGGACTGAGCGCGGGGGCGCCTCTGGCTCCCCACAAGAGGCGGGGAGAAAGGTCCCTTACGTCCGCCGTCGCAGCAGGGCCTCAAGCCCGGCAGCCAGAGCAATCTGGATCGCGGATTTCGAGCAGCGGCCGCACCTGTATTCCACCCGGCACCCGATCGATATAGGTCTCAAGACCCTTCTCGATCTGGTCGGATAGCAGCGCGGCGCCGGTAGCAACCTGCGACTGGGCGACGTCGACGAACTCGCGCCGTTTCGCTTCGGCTCGCGCCCGCAACACGCGGGTCGCGGATCCAACAATCGACTCCGAAGATTGTCTCATCGGCCCGGCCAAGCTCGCGATCGCGCCGCGCCCTGACCGTTTTCGAAGCGCAGATAGCGTCCAAAGCGCGACGCCCAAGCCTATGATGGCGGTTGGGACAGGATGCCGCTTGCTCGCGTAGTCGAATGCGCCACTCCACGACAAATCGGCGATCCCGGCGCGCGAGGCGGCTTCGTTGGCCATCTCGGACGCCATGTTCGAGGGGGTTAGCCTCGAGCGCAGCGTATCCAAGGTCGCGCCGATCTGCGCGCGCAGTCGATCGGCTTCCGCTTCGTACGCGCTGGCCGTAGGAACGTTCACGCCCATGCTAGCGCCCTCCGAACAGGGTCGAGATTTGCGCGATGCTTCTTGTGGGAACCATGCGCGACACCTTCAGGCCTGACGCGCCGACCCGCATCAGGATCACGCTCACGAGGATGGCGGCCACTGCGACGATGCAAAACGACAGGTCTAGCGGCAGCCCGAATTGCAACAGCGCAAGACTGAGCGCGACCAGGATCAGGCCGAGGCCGATCACGAGAAGCACGCCGCCGGCCGCGACCGCCGCGAGGCTCGACGGAATGGCCTTTGCGCCCTCGCGGACCTCCGTGCGGGCCAGCGAAAGCTCGACGCGCATCAACTCCCGAACCTGACCGGCGAGGTCCAGAACCAGCTCGAGCGTCGAACGCACCGGTTTAGCTCATCTTTCCGACGAGCAGCCCGATCAGGCCCGCGACCGCGACGGCGCCCCAAGGGTTTTTCTTGATGCGGGACTCGACGTCGCCCTGCACGTCGGCAAACTTGTCCTGCGCCGTAGCGGCGGATTGAGACAAGGTGTCCTGAGCCGCGCCCATCGCGCTGACCACCTGATCTCGACCGACAGAGACCTGGTTCTGGGCGAGCGCCGACACCTGTTGGGTCAGCCGCGCAATCTCATCCTTTAATCCGGAGAAATCGAGTGACGAAATCGCGTCAGCCCCGCTGCTCACCGCGTCCTTCGCGCTGCCATAGGCCGAGCGTGCCTTCCCAGCCGCATCGTCGTAAATGCCCTGGGCCGTCGTTCCCTTGTCGTTGGTCGCTTCGCCCCAAATCTTTTCGCCTTGCCCTACGACGGAGCGAACATTGCCTTCCAGAGTGTCTTTGTTCATTTGAATCTCTCCTTGGTCAGTTGACCGCGTACAAGGCAACCGCTGAAAGGGCGGATGGTTCCTCCCCAGCGCAAGATTTCTGCGGGTCCCGGCGCCATTCGGCTGCGGCGCTGCGTTGGGGCTTGCTAACGTTGGCAAGCGGGCCGCCTCCGATCCTGCAACGCGCGGCGCGAGATTTGTTGCGAGGTCAGCGTTCGAAAAGGTTCCGCGCGCGGTGTGCAAACGCACGCGCCGGGAAGTCAGAGATGCGACACGCGGGTTGGGGGAGCGAAGGGTTCAGTTCGCGCCCCGAAACAGGCCGCATCTTAACGCTTGCAGGGAACCGGTCGTTCGGTGGTTTTGGGTCTCGACGCGCCCATCGAACTCATGGCGCGGGCGATCGTCGCCTGTGAGGACCGCGGACCCCGGCGCTCACCATGCGGCGAACGCGCGCTCAATCCGGCGGAGAAAGGCCGCGCGGCGCGGCGCGGTCGAGAAGTCCATGCCGTAGATCGCGTAATAGTCGAACCGACCCTCGGGATCGATCAACACGCCGATGTTGTCGCGCACAAAGCGTCGCGGCGGATCGTGCTTCACCGCCACGGCCGATGGGCGTTCGCCGTAGGCGCACGCCGTCGCCATCCGCTTGAGGTTCATCAGATTGGGGTGGAAGAGCTTGTCGGCGTCGATGACGGTCGCGACTCCCGGCAGGAACACCCGCTGGAAGAAACCCTGCAAGATCGCCGGCAGACCGTCGAACCAGACCGGAAACACCAGCACGAGCGCCTGGGCGGCGCGCAGCCGCGCCACATACGCCTCGACCTCGCGCGTGTTGGCGGTCGTATCGACGTAAGCGCGCATCTGACTGGCGGTGAGGACGGGATCGAACCGCTCCGCGTAAAGGTCGAGGTCGTCAACCTCATGGCCTGCGGCGCCGAGCGCCCGAACGATCCGGCCGTGGACCGCTGCGAGGAAGCTCGTTTCCAGCGGATGAGCGTAGACGACGAGGACGCGCACCGCGGATCAGGCTCCGACGGAGGCGTCGCGCGCCCGTCGGCGCAGCAGCTCGCGCTCGGACGCGACGAGAAACTCGATATGCGGCGGCTGCGTCAGCATGGTTCCGATTTCATCCTCGATCTGGCGGTCGTCCTTTGTGACTTGCTCGCGAAAGTGCATGAGCTCGAGCCAGGATTCGATCAAGTAGGCTTCCTCGAACCGGCCGAACGTCGCCATGTCCTCGAACACTCCCCATGCGAACGCCCCGTCCCGCCTGCGCTGCTCGCCAAGCTCGTCGACTGCGCTCAGAAAGCGGTCTCGATCCTTGGGATCGATCAGGTACTCGATCTTGACCAGCACGGGTCCGCGATCGTCCGCAATCTCTTCCGTGGCGCGAGGCAGTCTGTAGTGGAGGGAGGGGGTCAGATCGATCGCTTCGGCGTCATGCAGTTTCCACGGCCAGGTCAGCGGGATTGCAAGAAGCACGCCAGCGGCGGCGGCGATCAGCGCATGATCGACGCCGAACTTCGCCGCCGCCTGTCCCCAGGCCGCGCTGGCGAGGGCGACCGCGCCGAAGATGACGGTGAGAAAGATCGCGAGGCCGCGGCCCCGGACCCATTGCGGCAGCACGTTCTGGGCCGAGACGGAGAGGCTCGTCAGGACGACGACCCACGAGGCGCCGGCCAGGAACGACGCGCCGAGCAGGACGGTGAAGGCGTGACTTCGAACCGAACAGCACGAGCGTTACGGCCGTCCCAAGCGATCCGAGCGCCACCATCCAGTCGAGGTTGATGAACCGGCGTAGGAATCGGAGGCCGAGCGATCCGACAAGCGCTCCGGCGCTGATCATGCTGAGAAGCAGGCCGTAATTCTCGGCGCCCTCTCCGGACCCACGGGCGATTAGCGGCATGAGGCCCATGTAGGCCGCCGCGAACGGGTAGACCGCCAGGGTCCGCATGAGGGTTGCGCGGAAAAGCCGGTTGTTGACGGCGTGCCGCAGCCCCGTCCGAACCGCCCCGGTCAGACGTTCGGCCGGAAGGGAAGCAGTCTGCTTGGCCGGAGCGCGCCACCACAAGAGGGCGGCGATGACGACGAGGTTGGCCGCCGCGAACGCCCAGAACGGGGCCGACACCCCGTAACGCACGATCGCCAGGCCGCCGACGGCCGGCCCGATCGTGCGGCTGAGATTGTAGGCGACGCCGTTGGCCGCGATCGCTCCCGCAAGGTCCGATTTCGGGACGAGCGCCGGCAAGATCGCAAGCCAGGCCGGCGCATTCACCGACCATGCGGCGCTGAGCAGGAACGTCGTCAGGAGCAGGGAAAGGGGGGAGGCCAAGCCTAACGACACCACGCCGGCGAAGACGACGATCAGCAGGGCGATTCCGCAGGAGATGTAGAGGATCAGCCTGCGCGGGTCGACAATGTCCGCGAGCGCTCCAGCCGGGAGGGTGAACAGGAACATTGGCAGACTGGTCGCGGCGTGCACCAGAGACACGTCGAGCGGATCGAGAGCGAGGGTGGTCATCAGCCATCCCGACGCCGTGTCGTACATTGAGATTCCGACCAGAGCGAAGGTGCTCGCCAGCCAGACGATGGCGAAGTTGTAATGCGCGAAGACGCCAAGCCACGCCTTTGGCTCGGCGTCGGGCGACTCGGGACTAGACGGATCCATGCGTTTCGGGTCCGTCTGCGTCTAATGCGACGAGAGGACGCAGCGGTCGCTGCGCAGGAGGAGGTCCTGGGTGACGCCGCCGAACGCCCACTCCCGCAGGCGGCTGTGGCCGTACGCGCCGGCGACGATAAGATCGGCCTCGAGCTCCTGAGCAAGCCTGGCGAGTTGGCGGCCTACGGCGCCGTTGGCGGGTATAGCGTCGTAAGCTGCGACGATCCCGTGCCGGGAGAGCCAGGCGGCGACATCGCTCAGCCGATGGCGGCCGGCCTCAAGGGTCCCGAATTCGACGATCTCCACCACCATCACGCGTTTCATGGCCCGAAGCACCGGCAGGGCGTCCGCCAGGGCGCGGCGCGCTTCACGCACCTCCTTGAAGCAGGCTAGGGCTTGACCGAAGGCGAAACCGTTCGCGCTCGCCGGGGCGGTCAGGATCGGTCGCCCAAGGCGCATCAGAAGATCGCCGACCTCGGCATGCCCGGACGAAAACAACGTCCTTTCGTGGGCGTCGGCGGAGGCCAGCACGAGATCGGCGCAGCGGGCTTCGTCGGCGATATGCTCATAGGCCGGTCCTAAGGTCATATGCATCCGCCAATCCAGGGCGCCGAAACCGGACAGGACGGCGTAGAACTCGCGCTCGGCGGCGGCCGCCTGCTCGGCGAACTTGTGCATGTCGTGGCTGGTCGGCTCGAACGGACCCGCACCGCGCATGGAGGGCGCAGAAACCTGACGGGCCGCGATGCCGACGATGTGCGATCCGAACCGCTTGGCGAGGTCGGCCGCGACCGCCAGAAGCTGGGCGTTGGAGCGGTCGACCCGGAGGCAGACCATCAGGGTCGACAGGGTCAAATCGTCCTCTCAAACTGGTCTAGGCCCGGGAAAACCGCATGGAGAACCCGGTCGTCCTGTTCCCGTATGCTGGAGCGCTTCCCCGCAGGGAATGTTCCATTCGGAGCTTGCCGCGCGCGTTATAGCGGCGTCGGCGGCGTCCCGCCATTGGGCCGATCGCCGCGGCGCGCCGCGCCGCTCCGCCTTCTTCGCCTGATCCAGCCGAGCCGACTTGAAATCGAGACGCCGCCCTGCCATCTCGGGGGCCCGACCGCTCCCCACGCGGTCGAGCGGGCGGAGCGCCGATTGACCAGCCAGTCCAGCATCGGATCGCAGCCGCTCCCCGGTGGGCGATCGCGATGGGGCGTCTTCGGCAACCTCGCGTTTACGGTCATCCTGATTGCGAGCTCCCTTTCGAACGTCGGCATCGCGATGTTCGACACGTCGATGAGCTGGCTGATGACCAATCTCAATCCCGATCCGATGATGGTTTCGGCGGTTCAGGTCGCGACCATGGCGCCGATGTTCCTGCTCACGGTGCCTGCGGGGGCGCTCGCCGACATCGTCGACTTGCGCCGGCTTCTGATCGGCGCACAGGCTGCGGTGGGTGCGATCTCGATCGTGTTCGCCCTGGTGGTGACGGGGGGCTTCGCATCGCCGGAGAACCTTCTTCTGACCACGTTTGCGCTCGGCGCGGGCGGCGCGCTCGCGGCCCCGGTCTGGCAACTGGTCACGCCGAAGCTCGTGCCGAAGGACGACCTCGACAGCGCCATCGCGGTCAACAATGCGTCCTACAGCGTCAGTCGCGCGATCGGCCCGGCGCTGGGCGGCCTTGCGATCGCGGCCCTCAGCATCGACGTCCCGTTTTGGTGCTATGCGGCCGGCAATCTGGCGGTCGTCGCCGCGGTCGTCTGGTGGCGGGCGCCGCGCAGGATCAAGGAGACGCTGCCGGCTGAGCGGTTCACCAGCGCCGTGATCACTGGGCTCCGCTATGTCCGCCATAACCGGGACATGGACGGAACCCTGATCCGCGCCGTCGCGTTTTTCCTGTTCGGAAGCGCCTACTGGGCGCTCCTGCCGCTGGTGGCGCGCAGCCAGATGCATAACGGCGCCGCCACCTACGGCATTCTCCTCGGCATGATCGGGTTTGGGTCGATTATCGGCTCGCTCGCCCTCAACTGGCTGAAGGAGCGGCTCGGCCCGGATCGGCTGGCGGCGCTGGCGTCGATCGGCACCATCGCGGCGCTCGCGATGTACGGGGCGGCCCACGGCCTCGGGCTCGCGTTGGGGGCGAGCTTCCTCGCCGGCGCGTCCTGGACCATCATGATGACGACCCTGTTCGTGTCGGCGCAAGTGGCGCTTCCGGACTGGGTGCGTGGGCGGGGCATGGCGATCCTGCTCACCGCCTATTTCGGCGCGATGACGATCGGCAGCGCCGTCTGGGGCAAGGTTGCGAGTCTCTGGGGTCTGTCGGACACGCTCTATGTCGCCGCCGCCGGCGCCTTCCTCGCCATGATCGTGACCTCGAGCCGCAAGCTCCAGACGGCGGCAGCGCTCGACCTCTCGCCCTCGCTGCACTGGCGCGACCGGACCTTCGTCCAGCCGGTCGACGACGACCAGGGTCCGGTTCTGGTCACGGTCGAGTACAAGATCGACCCCAAGGATCGGGCGGACTTCCTCTCCGCGATGCAGGAGATCGGGTTCGAGCGGAAGCGGGACGGCGCCTTCGCCTGGAACGTGTTCGAGGACACAGGCGAAGCCGGAAGGGTGGTCGAGACGTTCCTGATCCAGTCGCTGCTCGAACTCAAGCACCTGCGCGCAAGGGTGACCAAGGCCGACCAGATCGCCGAGGCGGAGGCCCACAAGTTCCTGAAGGAGCCCCTGAAGGCGAATTTTTCGGTCGCGCCGAAGCGCAATCGGCAGAAGCGGTCCAAGGTCTCGGTGCTGACGCCGACGATCCAGCAGCTGTGAGATGCGGAGGCCGAGCCGCACGGTGGGTCCGCGCAGCGTTGGCTTGGGCCTAGCGATTGCAAACGGTTAAGCGCACAAAGCTGTCACTTTTTTCACCGAGGCGCAGCGAGTAGGGCCGCGCCCGCATTGCATAGGCCGGGGTCAAGAAATCCGCGTAATTTCAGTCAATAACCGAGCGTTTTCAGTAGGTTGCGGCGGCTTTCTCGCGCTGGATTCAAGGTCCCGAGACCGGCGAACGCCGCCTGCGCCGACCCCTCGCACGGGTGAACGATCCCCGCCCCACAGCGGCCGGGCGCCAAGTCGGCGCCTCGCCGACCCCAATCCATGCCAACTCCTGACAAGGCCCTCCCATTGCCGTTTTCAGCCTTTTCAAGGCCTTGGCTTCGTTCGCCCGCATCTTCCGCGAGGCCGGCGATCGAGCAAGCCGGCGCGAACTGACGCCTTGCCGATTGTCGCTCTGAATTCCATTATTCAATGTACACAATGTACTGATTATCTGCAAGAACTTTTCGAGGCATAGCGCCACCCGCCCCACAAGGGCCGGGCTCATGGGGCTAAGCTTGACGCCCCTCTGTCTCGTGGATGTCCGGGTCGAGCCCAGGCCAGGACGGATGAGGGAGCTGGCCGGCGAAAGGGGCTCAGAACGAGGTCGGCAGAACCCGCACCTTGCGGACCGCTCCCTCAGAATCCGTCTCTTCGATCGTGTGACCCTGTTTGAGCCCGAAGCTCATGGGGCGTTCCGGGTCCTGGTCGCGGACGCCTGAAGCCTCGCGGCTGATCGTCTTGACCGCGGCGGTCAGGACCGTGTCGACGCCGTTGACGTCGAGGTCCGGATCGACCTGAGCCGTAGGACCGGGCTCAGCGGCAATCGCCGGCGCCGGCTTTGCCGCCTCGACGGGCCGCGACATCCGCTCCGCCTCCGCAGCGGTGACGAGGGTGTCCCTCGAAGGGCGCCGGTATTTGGCCTCGGCGGCGGCGAGCGCTTCGGCCCAGCTTTGCCCCGGCGCGCGGCATGAGCAGCTCGAGTTCGAACGCTTGCTCGAACTTATGCGCGTTCGGCAGACGATTATACGGTTCGCCCGTCGTCGAGACGGCCTGATCGATCGTACCCCCGAACGGAAACGAATAGGGGGCCACTTCGGCGTTGGGACAGAGCGACCGGCAGACGTCCGCCAGCGACTTGGCCCGGCTCGCCTCGCTCGCATAGGATGCCGGAAAAAAAGAGCCGTCACAGGTGCGGACGCAAATGGCGACGGCGCTGCCGCCCCCGCTCGACGCTGGTCTCGCCGCGCCATGATGCGAGGTCTGCGTGTCGGACCCGCTCCAGAGATGGGCAACCACGGTTCTTCGGGGGGCGGCGACAACGGGGGCGGGAGCGGCGATGGTCGCGCCCATGTTCGTTTGGCCGCATCGCGCGCACTGCGCGAGCGCCCCGCCGTCGGCGAGCGGCAGGGTGAAAAGCGCAAGAACAACCGCCAGGAGCCAACGGCGGCGAGCCGCAGGCGGCTTCAGGCGACGCCCACATCCGGCGTCAAGCGCTGTCCCGATGACCTCCGTCGCCGGCTGTCCATTCATGTCGACCCCCTCAACGCTCGGCGACCCCCTAAGCCGCCCGCGACCCCCTCGGGGGTGCGGCGGAAGCGCGGGGCCCGGGAGGATTGCGGATGTGAGCGATCCTCACTTTCGCCTCGCTGTTGGCCGGCGTCAACTGGCGCAGGCTAAGTTCAATGCGCGTCCATACCAGAATCCTTCCGTATATTCCTATTTTCCATCTTCCATCGGCAGTCTCTTCAGCGTATTTTTCAAGGAGAGCGGCGCAACTTTTATGCTCGTCGGGATTGTTGAAGAGGACGTACATTGAATAATGGAGCGTTTACATGGCCAGACATTGGGCGATTAAAGGAACAGTTGGAAGCTGGCAAGCTGGGGCCATCAATAATCCTGCCGATGTTAGTACGGTTCAGGAGATGCTTGCGATAGTCTCCCGAACATTGAACAACGCCATCAACCTGAATCCTCACGGAATAAACGGCAAGATTGAAAAACCGCCTCTACAGTCGCAAACCGTAAAGGCGATCATTGCCTTTCAAAAGGACATCCTGGGAACCCCGGTTCCCGATGGGCTCGTTGAGCCCAACGGCGGTACGTTCAAAGGGCTTTGGAATATTGCTGATTCCGATTTGAGCAAACTATACAAACCTGCTGGAGTCAACGAGAGATTAAGGAACGCGATTATTCACCTTATAGCTCACGTCGGGTCGGCGGTCGTCACGTCGGGAAAACGTACCGAGGAAGAGCAGGCGGAAGCAATGCTCAAGATGAATAAAAATACACTGGAGATGTACTGCAAGAAGGGAACGCCAGACTACATAACAAAACTTAGAGCTTTGATCGACAGCAACCAGTATACGAAGGAAAACATTGTAGACGTATTAAAAGAGGCGCGCAAAGGAAACAAACACTATGTTTCGCATCATCTGGACGGTCACGCCGTTGACATATCCGATCATAGGGGAGCTTTTCGACGACCGCCGCAGTCTCTTGCACACAAGTATGGTGTAGGTATTTTCAATTGCAGCGAAGAGATCAAGATGCATTGCTGTCATTTTCAGCTCTTCAACCCTCCGAAACACCGTGCGGCCTCCGAAAAGCAGCACCACGCTGGATAAGAAGAGGGTCAGGGCGAGGAGCCTAAGGCCCATGGAAGGCCGATCCGCGCGCGCCTGTCGCTGGCCTAACGCGCGCGCCGCCGCTGTTCGTATTCCGCGATCGCCTTGCCCATCAGGCGCCGGACCTCGTCCTCGTCGCTCATTCGCGTGAACCGGCCGAGCGCCCCGACCTTGCGAAAACGCGCCCAGAGATAGGAGTTTTCGGGCGGGCAAACGCCGAAATCGAAGCCGCACCAGCGGATCGCCTCGCTCCACAGGTGCAGGAAGGTCGCGCCCTCGACGATTGTCTCCACCTCATCGCGAAAGCTCGGCAGGAACGGCTTCCAGAATTGCTCGGGCTCGATCGGATAGCAGACCCGCGGCTCGAACGCCTTGGCGTAGAGGCCGTGCTTCTCCAAGACCGGCGTCAGCAGGAACGGCCCGAGCGCCCCCCAGCGGCCGTCCACGCCGGCCGCGGCCTCCGCGGTGGCGACGAGTTCGGCCAGCGCGGGTTCGGAGCGTGGCAAACGCAGCACGGCGTTGTTGACGAGCAGCGTACTGACGGCGTCCGCCTGCCGGCAGAAGATGATCGCGTCCTTGGCGAACGCCGGCGTCTCGAGGCAGACGAGGTCGGTGTCCACCCAGCATTGGCCCGTCTCCCGGATCATCCGGTAGCGGAACATGTCGGCGAAGGTGGCGATCGACGGCTTGCCGTTGGCGAGGTAGCGCTGAACGAGCGTCTCGTCCGGGCAGATCGTTCGCGCGTCGAGGAGCCGCACGCCCGAGGGGACCTCGAGCCGCGAGTCATAGCTGTAGAGGCTGAGCGCGGCGCCCTCGTCGGGAAAGGACGCGAGACAGGCCCAGGCGAAGGCGTGCAGCGGGCCGCCGTGCCAGAAGGAGGCGAAGTCGGTCGGAGCGTGCGCCGTCACTCGATCCGCGCCAGCAGATTGCGGCCGGCGTCCTCCCAGTCGTCGAAGAACGTCTCGGCGGTGAGTTCGCCGCGCGCCACGAATTCGCAATAAATGTCGAAGATCCAGCTCGCGTGCACGTCGTCCAGGAGCAAGTGGCGGCCCCTCTGGCCGGCGCCCATGCGGACGCAGTGGGTCATGTCCGAAAGACAGACCTCGTCGGTGTGGCCGCCGTCGACGGCGAAGAGATCGAAGTCCGTCGCTTCGCCCCGGTCGGCGAGCCAGGGCAGCACCTCTCGGGAATCGCCGGGAAAGAGGTGCACGCGGCCGGGGAACTCGCCCTTGAGAAAATCGATGCATTCGACCGTATAGGCGTGGGCCAGAATGTCGACGCCGGTGTATTCGAGGGTCCTGTTGGCCGAAAGCGCGAGGAGCGCGCTGTGTCCGGCGTTGACGCCGACTTCGAGGAGCCGCCGCTTGAACCGCGCCGCGCGCCAGAAATTGCGCCGCGCCGGCGCGAGGGCGGGCGCGGGAGGGTTCCTGGCGTAAGCCGGATCGAGATCGGGGTAGAAGATGTTGCCTTCCAACGGCTCTCCGGACGCCTCCACGATCGCGTTGAGGCGGGCGAGCCGATCGAGAAACAGGGCCGACGGCGTCTCGTCGAGCGTGTCGCGGGCAATCGTATAGTCCGGGATGTCCGAAGGCGGTACGGGCTTCCCAGGAATCAGTCTGCGTCCGTTCATGGGAGAGGCGTCCGGCGGTTGCGTTCGGGATGCGGCTCTTAGGGGAAATTCGCGCGGCTGAATAGACTGGCGGGTTGATAGGACGGTCGCGGGCGGCGTAAACGGCGTTTGGGGCCGCGGCTATGGAAGGCGGGCTCCGGTCGGGCGTCCGGCAAAGGACGCCCGCCCTTGCGACAGGGTAGGGGCCGCGCCCGCCGCACGCGCTCGCAAAGGTCTGGGGGGTGTTTTGGTGAATACGCTGATTTTCGTGGTCGGCATCGCCGTGTTCGCCTTCGGCGCGGGCATGCTGGGTCTCACGCTGCACGTCTGGCTGCCCGAAAAGCACGCCCCCGACCGCTCCCGCGAAATGATCGGAGCGATGACCGGGATGCTCAGCCTTCTGCTGGCCCTCGTCCTCGGCACGCTGGTCGGCTCGGCCTATACGGTTTACGCCACGCAAAAGGCGGAGCTCGAGACCCTGGCGGCCAGAACCCTGCAGCTCGAATTCGGCGCTCGAGGCTTTCGGCCCCGAGGCGCAACCGGGCCGCGACGGCTTAAGGAAGGCGATCACGCAGAGCTACAACAGGATCTGGGGCCAGGAGGACGCCGACGTCGAGAGCCTGAGCGTCAAGCCCGTCCTGGCCGGAAGCAAGATGCTCGAGATGTTTCTGATGTCGCTCACTCCGAAGACCGACGCCCAGAAGCAGGTGCTGGCGACCGCCAACGTCGCCGCGAGCCAGATCGCCCAGACCCGGGTCCTGATGACGCTGCAACTGGCCGGCGGCATTTCCTGGCCGATGCTGGCGATCGTCGTTTGCTGGTCGCTCCTTCTCTTTTGCGGCTATGGGCTGGTGTCGCCGGTCAACGCCACGGTCGTCACGGCGCTGGCGCTCGGCGCGATCGCGGTCGCCAGCGCCATCTTCATCATCATCGAGCTGTCGCAGCCCTACTCCGGATTGTTCAAGCTCCCGCCCGGCGCCATGATCGAAACCATTAAGGCGCTGGGCTCGTAGAAGACCTGGAGCTGGTTGCGATTCGGGAGAGGCGCGGTTCCTTCTCCCCGTTCACGGGGAGAAGGTTAAGCCGCGGAGGCCCCGGCCCAATCCCCGCAAGCGGTGAGAGGGGGTCGACGCCGACGCTCCACACAAACTCGCTTCTTACGCAGTCGGAGGTCGGCGCATGCGCGGTCAGTTTGCCATCGAGGGTCACGCGATCGTCTCCGAGGACGGCATGATCGCGGCTGCGGACGGTCTGATGCCGAATTCGCTCAAGTTCGCGTCCGATCAGAAGGTGTACGAGGAGGCGCTCGATCGCGCGACGATCCTGATCAACGGGTCGCTGTCCTATGAATGGCAGCCGAATTCGCCCCAAAGGCGCCGGCTGGTGGTGACGCGGCGCATCGCCGGGCTGGCGCCGGACCCGGCTAATCCGAACGCGTGGCTCTGGAATCCCGGCGGCGCGCCGTTCGAGCAGGCCCGGAATGCGCTTGGAGTCGAGGCGGGCACGATCGCCGTCATCGGCGGGACGTTTGTCTTCAGCCTGTTTCTCACGATCGGCTACGACGTTTTTCATCTGAGCCACGCGCCCGGCGTCCGCCTGCCCGGAGGCGTTCCGCTTTTCCGCGAGCAGTTGACCGGGCGCTCGCCCGAGGAGGTTCTGGCCGGGGCCGGGCTGGAGGCCCAGCCGGCCCACACGTTCGACGACGGCGTGACCATGGTCGATTGGACGGGGTCCCGGAGCGCGTGAGGCGGATTTTGCCCACGGGGGCCATCCGCCGGCCGTGTCTTTGCCGTCCGAAGCGTTTAGGAAGGCGTCCATGACCGACGCCCCGACACCGCCCAAGCGCGCCTCGTTCCGCGCTCTCCTTCCTCTGTTGCGCTACGGATCGCGCTACAAGGGCCGGGCGCTCGCGGCGCTGGCGGCGCTCCTCGTGTCGTCGGTTGCGACGCTGGCGGTGCCGTTCGCGCTGAGGCGCATGATCGACTTCGGCTTCTCGAAGGACAGCGGCGGCGCGGTCGACGCTTATTTCGTGGCGATGGCCGCCGTGGTGATCGTGATCGCGCTCGCCGCCGCCACCCGCTATTACCTCGTCACCACGCTCGGCGAGCGCGTCGTCGCCGACCTCAGGCGCGAAGTCTTCGCCCATCTGACCGGGCTCGACGCCGCCTTCTACGATCGCGCCCGCACCGGAGAGCTCGTCTCCCGCCTCACCGCCGACACGACCCAGATCAAGTCCGCCTTCGGCGCCTCGGCCTCGATCGCGCTGCGCAATCTCTTCATGTTCGTCGGCGCGACGGCGCTGATGGTCTATACCAGCCCCAAGCTCTCTGCGCTGGTGCTCGTCGCCATACCGCTCATCGCCGCGCCGCTGATCGCCTCGGGCCGGATCGTGCGCAGCCGATCGCGCCACGCCCAGGACACCCTTGCCGATGCGACCGCTTTCGCCTCCGAGAGCTTCGGCGGCGTCAGGACGATGCAGGCGTTCGGGGCTGAGACGGCGAGCGCGGCCCGGTTCGCCCGCGCGGTCGAGAGCGCCTATGCGGCCGCCCGTGACGCCGCGGTCACGCGCGCGATTCTGATCGCCGTCGCGGTGTCGCTGGCCTTCTGCGCGGTCGTCTTCGTTCTCTGGCTCGGCGCGCATGACGTGCTCGACGGGCAGCATGAGCGGCGGCCTCCTGTCGCAATTCGTGCTGTTCGCGGTGCTCGCAGCGACCTCGCTTGGCGAGCTGTCGCAGGTGTGGAGCGAGGCCGCCGCAGCGGCCGGCGCCGCCGGGCGGCTTTCCGAGTTGCTCGCCGTCGCCCCCCACATCGTCGCGCCGACGCGTCCCGTCGCGATGCCCCCGGCGCGAGGCGCGATCGCCTTCGAGCGCGTGTCGTTCGCCTATGCCGGGCGCCCGACGTTCTGGTGATCGACAACCTGAGTTTCGCGATCGCGCCCGGGGAGAGGGTCGCTCTGGTCGGGGTCTCCGGCGCGGGGAAATCGACGGTGTTCCAGTTGATCATGCGCTTCTACGACTGCGAACAGGGCCGGGTGCTGATCGACGGGGTCGACGTGAAGACCGTCGATCCCGCCGCCCTCCGCGCGCGGATCGCGCCCGTGCCGCAGGACCCGTCGATTTTCGGGGGAACCGTGTCGGAGAACATCGCCTACGGCCGGGGCGAGGCGAGCGAAAAGGCGATCGAGGCTGCGGCGCGGCGCGCGGCTGCGGACGGTTTCATCCGCGAGCTGCCCGAGGGCTACGCGACCGAACTCGGCGAGCGGGGCGTCACGCTGTCAGGCGGGCAGCGGCAGCGCCTGGCGATCGCGCGGGCGATCCTCAAGGACGCGCCGATCCTGCTGCTCGACGAGGCGACCTCCGCGCTCGACGCCCACAACGAAGCGCAGGTTCAGGCGGCGCTCGACGAGGTGATGAACGGACGCACGACGCTGGTCATCGCCCACCGGCTGGCGACGGTGCAGAAGGCGGACCGCATTCTCGTCATGGAAGCGGGCCGCATCGTCGAGGAAGGCTCGCACGCGGAGCTGGTGGCGAAGGGCGGCGTCTACGCCAGGCTTGCGAGGCTGCAGTTCGAGACGGCCGGAACCGTCATGGACAACGTCGCTTGACGGCGCGTTCAGGTCCGGTTGATGCAGGGGGTCAGGTCCCTGCAACGGGAGTCTCGCTCCAAAATCGGCTTGCGACTTCGCTTGACATGTGATGTCGATCATCGTGGATTTGGGTAAAGACAGAACCGTCGGCGATTCCGATCGAACGACGGCTTATCGAGAACGTCCGATCGAAGCGAAAGCGGTCGGACGGAATGCGCCGGGGGCGGTTCAGACGATGAGGGCATAGTGACGACACGGGTCGGTACGATCGCGCGCAGGGTCGAACGTCGAGCGGACGAGCCCCGCGCGGCGAAGGGCGGAGTCGTCGATCATCTTGTCCTTCTGAAGCCGCGGGTGATGTCGCTCGTGGTGTTCACGGGCGCGGTCGGCTTCGCGCTCGCGCCGGTTCCCTTTCATGGCCTGGCGATGCTCGCGACGCTCTCCGCCATGGCGGCGGGCGCGGGCGCCTGCGGCGCGCTCAACATGTGGTGGGACGCCGACATCGACGCCAAGATGGCGCGAACCGCAATGCGGCCGATCCCGCGCGGAACCGTTCCCCCGAACCAGGCGCTGGCGATCGGCCTCTTGCTGGGCGTCGTTTCGGTCATTGCGCTGGGCGTTCAGGTCAACTGGCTGGCCTCCGCGCTGCTCGCCCTGACGATCGCGATCTACATCCCGCTTTACAGCATGGTGCTGAAGCGCCGGACGCCGCAAAATATCGTGATCGGGGCGCCGCCGGCGCCTTGCCGCCGCTGATCGGCTGGGCCGCGGCGACGGGAAGCGTGTCGGTCGGCTCGCTCGCACTGTTCCTGTTCATTTTCCTGTGGACGCCGCCGCACTTCTGGGCGCTGGCGCTCTGCCGCAGCGGCGACTACGAGCGCGTCGGCGTGCCGATGCTGCCGAATGTCGTCGGTCCCGCCGAAACCTGCCGGCAGATCGCGATCTATGCGGTCCTGCTCGCAGCGTCCTCGTTCGGGCCGCTGCTGATCCCCGGCGTCGGACTTCTTTACGCCGTTATCGCCGCGGTTTGCGACGGCGTCCTGCTGTGGCGGGTTCTCGCGCTCTACCGGCTCCGCGACGGCGAGGAAGGGCCGCGCCGCAAGGCGGCGATGGCGCTGTTCGGCTACTCGATCCTCTACATGTTCCTGATTTACGCCGCCCTGCTTGCAGAGGTTCTGCTTAGGCGCTAGGCGTTTGCCGACCATGGCGACCCCCGCCGCCGGCGCAAGCCGCGCCTTCGCGCGCCTGCCTTCGCCGGGCCCGCAGGCGTTCGGCGCGAGGCCCCTTATCAAGAGCGATCCGATGCCCGAGAAGTCTCGTAACGACCACGACGCCACGACAGCCAATTGGATTCTCCTGGCTGTTCTCGTCGGCGTCGCCGTAGCGCTCTACGCCTTCGTGTTCATGAACCCGCCGACCTTCGGTCACTAGCGATGACGATTCACGATCTCACGCACGTGCTCGCCGTTCTCAATGCGGCGACGATCGTCGTGCTCCTCTACGCCTACAGTCGTATCCGGGCCAAGGATCGCGAGGGCCACCGGCGCGCGATGCTGGTCGCGATCGCGATCGGCGCGGTCTTTCTGGCGGTCTATCTCGTCTATCACGCCTTCGCGGGCCTCGCGAAATTCGGCGGCGAGGGCGTCATCAGGCCGATCTATTTCACGCTGCTCGCGATTCACGTCGTGATGGCCTTCGCGGTCGCGGTGCTGGTCCCGATCACGCTCTACAACGCCCTGAAGGGCCGGTTCGCCGTGCATCGCCGCTTTGCGCGGGTCACCTACCCCTCATGGATGTTCGTCGCGGTGTCGGGTCTGGTGGTCTACGTGATGGCGGTCCACCTCTATCCCCTGCCGGGGAGCTGACGCCATGAGCGGGATCGTTCACGCCTCGCCCCGCGCCGCGGCGTACGCGCCCGATCGCGCTGCGGGGACGGCGCTCTCCGGCGAACTCAGGGGCTGGGCGTGGATCGCGGTCGGCGCGCTGGCGCTGGCCGGCGTCTTCGCCCTGCTGCTTGCGCTCTCGCGCGTTCCGGGCATGGACAAGGCGCCGCTCTGGCCGATCGGGTTCTTCTACAAGGGCCTGGTCATCCACGTGATCTTTTCGCTGGTGATCTGGCTCTTCGGCGTGTTCGCGTTTCTGACCACGGTCGCGACCCGCGAGGCCGCTGGCGGCGCGCCGCGGGCGGGCGCGCTCGGGCGGATCGGGCAGGGCGTCGCGCTCGTCGCCTTCCCCTGCCTGTTCGCGCCAGCCTTTCTCGATCAGACGCAGCCGGAGCTGACCAACTATATCCCGCTCCTGCGCCATCCGGCCTACGATATCGGCCTCGTCCTTCTGGCGCTCGGGGTGCTTGCCCCGGTCGTGCGCCTGTTCGTCAATCTTCCCGGACGGCGGTCCTTGCCGACGCTGACCCTGTCGATGGCTCTGGCCGGGTTCGTCTTTGTCCTGGCGCTCGTATCGTTCGGCGTCGCCGGGGTCCTGCTGTCGCGGCAGGACCCGTTCCTCGCCGACCGGGAAGCCCTGTTCTGGGGCGGGGGGCACCTGCTGCAGTTCGTCAACGCGATCCTGCTCCTCAGCAATTGGCGGATTCTCGCCGGCCGCAGCTTTGGGGAGGTGGCGGCCGCCGATGGAGTCTTCCGCGTCGCCGTCGGCACGATTGCGCTTTTCGCCCTTCCGGGGCCGTTCCTCTATGCGGCGTTCGCGCCCTTCTCGCCTCAGCAGCACGAGGCCTTCCGGCTGCTCCAGTTCGGGCTCGCGCTGCCGACGCTGGTGTTTGCGATCGCGCTCGTGCGCGACGCCCGCGCCGCGCTCGGCGGCCGGCCATGGCCGTGGCGCGACCCGGCCTTTTTCACCCTCGCGGCCTCGCTCGCGCTCTTTGCGCTGGGCGGCGTCATGGGCTTTCTGATCACGGGCTCCGACACCAGGACGCCCGCGCACTACCACGCGGTCGTCACCGCCGTCAGCGTGTCGAGCGCGGGCATGCTGCTGACCTTCGGCCTCGACGCGCTGCAGCTTCCGCCGGCGCCCGCGCGCGCCGTGCGCTGGCTGATCGGACTTTACGCCGGCGGCCAGTTCGTGGCCTCGATCGGCATGTTCGTCGCGGGCGGCTATGGCGCGTTGCGCAAGACCCCGAGCGGGGTCGGCTCGCTCGATCCGGTGGCGGCGGCCGGCATGGGGGTGCACGGGATCGCCTCGATCTTCACCATCCTGGGCGGGGCGGCCTTCGTCCTTGTCGCGATCCGGGCGCTGACGCGGCCGAGGATGCCGGGCGCCGCGGGATGAGCGCGACCGTCGCGGCGCCCGCCCGCAAAAGGCGCGAATGGGCCGCGCTCGCGCTTCTGCTTGGGATCGGCGTTGCGATCCTCGCGGCGCTCCAGGCGCAGCGGCCGCCCGCAACGACGGATTTCGTCGAGCTTCTGAACCGGGAGCCGGTTGAGCTCAGCGCCTTCCTCGACGCGTCCGGCCGCCCGGTTTCGATCGAGGCGTTCCGCGGCAAGACGGTGATCCTCAACCTTTGGGCGCCCTGGTGCGGGCCGTGCCTTCAGGAGATGCCCTCGCTCGACCGGCTGGCCGCCCGCCTGCCGGACAAGGACTTCGCGGTCGTCGCCGTGACCAAGGACCCGGTCGGCCCGTCGCCCTCGAGCGAGACCTTCGAGCGGATGGGGCTGAAGCGCCTGAAACTCTACCTTGACCCCGAGGGCCGGCTTGCGACCGGGCTCAGCGCCCGGGGCTTCCCGACCACGCTGATCGTCGGCCGCGACGGCGCGGCGCTCGCCATCCGCGAGGGCGCGGCCGAGTGGGACAGCGACGCCATGGTCGCCAAGCTCGAAGCGCTCGCCGCGCGGTCGAAGCCGGCGAATAATTAATGCTTTCGCCCTAGGCAGCGGCGAGCGTTAGCCGCCGACGACCCACCGGCTCTCAAACCTGTGCCCCGTTTGCCAAACTCTGACAGGGTCCATGTTCTCGCAGGGCGCGGACACAGGCTCACGAACCATATTGAATTCTGGATCGACCATTCGCGCGAAGACGAAGCACGCATCCTTATACTCACCCAGGATCGAGTTCTTAATGCGTATGGTGACACGGGCAAGGGCGGTATCCAACGAGCGGCCCTTAAAGTCCGAAGTTCCATAGTCCTGAACCTCGGAGCCAGTCGTCATGATTTCCCAGTGGTCAGATCTAATTGCACCTAACCACTCACTAAATTCTGAAAATTCAACCCCAACAGGTCCAGTCTGGTTTTGTTCCCAGTTTTTGACGTCCGCGACGATGGCGGCCACAGCCGCCTGGGCAGATCCCTCGTACTTGGTGCGCAATTCCGCCTGCTGCACGGACTGGGTTGAGGCAAGATCCTTATCACGCTGTGCCCGCAGGCGTGCTTCGTCGTCGGCCCTTTGCTGGCGGTCAAGAGACTGCTGTGCCTCGAGTTGTTTCTGATCAGCCAATTCGGCGTCCTTGGCGTCAAGCTCCGAAGGAGCAATCCAAAGGCTGGAGAAGGTGGATTTGATGCCCGCGCCAGCCAAACTTCCACTGATGGTCTTGAGATCAGATGCAGATGCATAAACCGCCCCACACTGGGCTTTTTCTGTGGCGAGGAAAGCGTCCTCGAGCGACTTGATTGCTAGGGTTGGGGCGACGTGCATATCGAATGTCAATTTGTCCGCGTTCTTAAGAATAAGTTGGGAGTGGGCCTCGCTCTTCTCCGATGTGATGAGACACAAGCCTGGGGAGTTGTTCTCCAACAAGAGCACGCCAAACCCATTACGAGCCCCAGCTGCAACGTCGGCCGTGATCTGCTCAACTGCAGCGCGTTCGGCTGCGGATGAAGCGGCAATCTCGCTGGCGCTTATCATCGCGAATTGGCGCATACCGCCGATTTCAATTTGCTTAATCAAGGAAAGTGCTTCGGGTTGGGCTGTCTTCAGGAAAGCGCCACGTTGCATAGCGACGATGTCATACGTTTCGAGCTTTTGAGCATCACACGATTGCTCAAGTCCGGTGACGGTTTTGATGACTTATCGAGCCAGTTTGGAGCGGACGATGAGCGATACCCCCGCGGGGTTGTCACCAAAAAGGCAAATAGCCGCGCGGTCGCCAGTAAACACGAATTGCCCGCGCAAATTGTGGGCAACATGAGGCGCGCGAGAGCTTGCGTTGTAAAGCGCGATCACGTCGTTGAGATCGCCTTCTAGAAGAAAGCGGTTCTTGTCTGTGATCGGCAGCCTCATTTCGTTCTGCTCAGCATTGTTGCCGTCGATCTGCAGAGAAGGCTTTGCCGGGTCTACTTGAAAATTGCGAAACGCATCATCGAGATTGGCTTCACGGATGGCGAGTTCGATCTGACCGGTCAATCGTTGCAGTTGATCAACGCCCGGGTTCTCGAGTGCAGGATCGACCTGCTTGATAAGCGGCAGAAAGTTTACGACTTCGGATGCGAGTGGATTCTTGGTAACGTAGTCAATGAGGAACGCGCGCTGAACTTGGGCCCGTTGAATGTCGTCGCTTAAATTCTGTGCCTCTATAATCTTCTGCTCCTTCGCTCGCTTGGCGTCGAACACCTGATAATCCTGATCTCGCGCCAAGTCCGCGGATAGCGTTGTCGATTTTTGCTCGATGTCGTCGGGATTGCCCTTCTCGACAGCAGCTTTAAGTGTAGCCGTTTCACTCAGGTACTCGAGGAGTTTGGGGCTCTTGGGATGCTCTTTTATGAATTGGGCCACGAAATTAAGCTGCTTTGTGGCGGCTTGCACCACCTTGTCCAGGCGCTCTTCGAGCGCGCGCTGATAACTCGTTTCATCCGGGCTTGACGTGGATGGCGAAGTGGGCGCCTGGGGTGCGTATGGCAACGGGGCTGCCGTAACTGTCCGCGTGGCCGGCATCACATGGGGGGCCGAGTGCTTGTACGTGACAGCACGCTCAGGTTCCGATCGGTGAGCAGCGCCACCCTTCGTACCGCACGGCGCCCCTGACAGGCTTCTGGATGGGACGCGCAGAACATGGCCTGTCCGGCCATGAGGCCGACGGCGAGTCCGACAACGCCTCCAGCCCCAGAATCAAAGAACGATCCCGCTAAAGCAGGCTGCGCCGCTGAAACGAACGCGGCAATGGCGCCCGAAATAACCAGTTTGTGCATTGTATCGCCTCTCGGTGCTGTCTCGCATTTTCTGCTACGCGTTCGATGGCAAAGATAATTCATATCAAATCTGGTTAACAATGTAGAGTGAGATTTCCGCTGTCCTAGTTCGTCCCGCGCGGCGCTTAAGAGACTGCCGCGTCGCCGGGTCCGATCCCGGTCTCCTCGGCGGCCATGCCTCGGACTCGATGATCCTGGTCGCGGCGCAGACGCCGAGAGCGAAGTCGGGCTGGGCGATTGGTATACCAAAAATAGCTTGCTCGGGATACCAAAGGCCGCTAGCGAGAGGCGCCAAAAGACCTGCTCCCGTTAAGGCCGCGATGTCCCAGATGCTCCAGATCTACGCTCAGCTTCGCGAGATGATCCTGTCGCTCGACCTCGCGCCGGGCGAACGGCTGACGGAGCGATGGCTCGAGAGCCGGTTCGCGGGCTCGCGCACGCCGATCCGCGCAGCGCTGGCCCGCCTGGAAGCCGAGGAGCTGGTCGGCCGCGACGGCCGGGCCTGGGCGGTCGCGCCGGTCGATCTCAGCGAGATCGAGGCGCTCGCCGAGTTCCGCGAACCCCTGGAGACCGCCGCCGTCCGCCTCGCCTCCGCGCGCGCGAGCGCGCCGGACGTCGACGCGATCGAGGCGATGCTCGACGCTTGCGGCCCGGGAACGCCGCGCGAGGAGTGGCATCGGGTCGGGGCGGACTTCCATGTCGCGGTCGCCCGGCTGTCGGGCAATCCGTTTCTCGTCAAGGCGATCGCCGGCGTGATGACGCGTCTCGCCCGGGCGCGGTGGCTGGAAGTCTGGACCGAGCCGTCGCGCGAATTGGCCTGGGCCGAGCACCGGCGCATCCTCGGGCACATCAGGCGGAACGAGCCGGACGAGGCGGCGCGCGAGGCGGCGGAGCATGTCCGCGACACCCGCGACCGGCTGATCCGCTCGCTGAACGACAATCGTCGGCTCTTGCGGGCGAGCGGCCTCATGGCGGCAGGCCGATGACGGAGGCGGCGCGCGTCGCAGAGGCGACCCCCCACGACGACCCCTGGTTCATAAACCTGATCGTCTGCACGCTCGGCTCGTTCACCACCATCGTGGCGATGACGCTGCTCCTGCCGTTCCTGCCGATCTATGTCGAGGAGATCGGCGTCACGGGCCATGCCGCGATCGTGCAGTGGTCGGGGGTCGCCTATGGCGCGACCTTCTTCACCGCCGCGCTGACCGCCCCCTTATGGGGGCGGCTCGGCGACCTCTACGGGCGGAAGCTGATGCTGATCCGCGCGAGCCTCGGCATGGCCGTCGCGATGTCGCTGACCGGCATGGCGCAGACCATCGAGCAGTTGGTCTTGATACGGCTCCTGACCGGGCTCCTCGGCGGCTACGCCTCGGGCTCGATGATCCTGGTCGCAGCGCAGACGCCCAAGACGAAGTCGGGCTGGGCGCTGGGCCTCCTGTCCTCGGGCATCATGGCCGGCAATCTGGTCGGCCCGCTGATCGGGGGAATTTTGCCGCCCCTGATCGGCATCCGATCGACTTTTCTCTTGTCGGGCGCCGCGATCTTCGTGAGCTTCCTCGGGACGACATTCCTGTTGCGCGAGAAGCCGCGGCCCCCGAAGGCGCAAGGCGCCCGATCCGGCCTGTGGGCGCGGATTCCGGACAAGCGCCCCGTCGTGGCCATGCTCGCGACCGGGCTCCTCCTGACCTTCGCGTTGACGTCGATCGAGCCGATCATCACCGTCTATGTCGCGTTGTTCGCCGCGCCGTCGCAGATCACGGTCGTGTCAGGCTTCGCCATGTCGGCGGGCGCTCTCGGCGGCGTTCTGTCGGGGCCGCCGATCGGCCGGCTCGCCGACCGTTACGGCCCCTGGCGAATCGTCGTCCTGTCGCTCGCGGCGGCGGCGCTGATCCTGGTTCCGCAGGCCTTTGTGGCGGCGAGCTGGCAGCTCGTCGCGCTGAGGTTTCTGCTGGGCCTGGCGCTCGGGGGGCTCGCGCCCGGCATGACCAGCGTCATTCGCCACAGCGCGCCCGAGACGATCGCCGGCGGCCTGCTCGGCTGGTCGGTCTCGACCCAATATGTCGGGCAGGTGCTGGGCCCGCTCGCGGGCGGCTTTGTCGGCGGCCACATCGGCATGCGCGCGGTCTTTCTCGGCACCGCCGTTCTGATGGCGGCCGGGGCGCTCGGGAATTTCTTGCTCGAGCGGCGGACGGCGCATGCGGAGGGCTCAGGGCGGTAAGAAGCGGTGGACCTCTGATCCCGCCGGAGCGTATCGTAGCTAGACTGTTGTCTCGCTGTTCGAGGCTGGTTGTGAAAGAAATCGGTGCGTTCGAGGCGAAGGATCGGTTCGGGCAATTGCTCGATTGGGTCGAAGCGGGTGAGGATGTCGTCATCACGCGGCGCGGCAAGGTTGTCGCGCGGCTCGTCCCGCCGGGCGCCACGCCCGATCGCGAGCGCGGGCGGCGCGCCGCGCAGCGGATTGGGAGATGCGGAGAGGTGTGAAGCTTGGCGGCCTCTCGCTCAGGGCGTTGATCGATGAAGGTCGCCTATGACCCTGGTGGTCGATGCCTCGCTCACTATGGCGTGGTATTTCGACGACGAAGCCACTCCGGCGACTGACGCGGTGCTCGATCGGATCGTGGAGTCCCGTGCCGTGGCCCCTATGCTCTGGCGCCTTGAAGTCGCCAACGCGTTCCAATCCGCTATCCGTCGGACACGGATCACGCGGCCTATCGAGACGAGTTCTCTCGCCGAACTCGCCTCGTTGACGATAACCGTCGACGTCGACACGGACTCTATGCCTGGACAACCACCCTGAAGCTCGCGGACCATTATGGTCTCACGATCTATGACGCGACGTATCTGGAGCTCGCGCGGCGGCGCAGCTTGCCGCTTGCGACGCTCGACGCCGCGCTTCGCAAGGCTGCGGCCGACATGCGCGTCGTTTGTCTCGGACTGGAGGCCTAAGGCAGCGCGGCTGCAAATGGCGTTGGTCGCTCCGCTGGTACGCCCTGATCCCACCTAACTCGCTCTTCGTTGACTGAGATCAAACGCGTCCGGCCGAACTCTGCGATGCTTGGCGGCGTCGAAGCCCCCCACAGCGCGGTTTCCTATCTCGGGCAGGCGAGGATCAAACGATCTCGCCCAGCACGAGATCGACCGCGTCCGGGGTTGGCGATGCGAGAGCAACACCATGAAGACTTACGTAATTTTCGACGTCGAGATCCAGGATCCGATCCGCTATCAGGAATACCGAGACCTGCTTTGGCATGCCGTGGAGGCTGCGGGTGGAAAGTATTTGGCGCGCGATGGCGTCTTGAAGGTCTACGAAGGAAATTGGACGCCGAGCGACCTTGTCCTGCTCGAATTTCCTTCCCTCGCGGCCTGGGAATCGCTTTATCGCGGGCCAGCCTTCCAGGGGCTCAAAGACATTCACGACGCCTGCAGCTCCGCGCGGATCGTCAGCCTCGAAGCGTTGGCTTAACGCAGCGGCCGTCTGCCACGAAGAGCCGAACGGGTCAGCCTTTAGCGCCTCCGGGACGAGCGCAACCGTGTACCCGTCCGGACCTTCGGAGAGCCATCTTTTGTCTTATGTCCATGACGCTTGACGGTGTCGTGTTATCTTGACACAGTCGGAGCGCGCCGAGTCCGTTGGCCGCGCCTTGCCCGTTCGAGAGGGGCGGTCCGCGCTCCGCTACTGCATGCACGAGGTCGTCGATGGACGACGCAAGAGTTGATTTTGATCCCCGTTCCGGCACGACCGCCCCGTTGGGCTTGCGTTGCCGACAGCTACACGGATGTCAGCGCGCCCAGGACGTTCGGGAGAGCCGGGTTCCCGCTCGCCATCGCATCTTCGATCGCGCCGATCCCGCTGACTTGGTCTACGAAGTGTCGGCCGGCGCTGCGATGATTTTGCAGGGTCTTGCCGACGACCGGCGCCAGATCATCGACATCGTCGGTCCCCGCCGGCTGTTCGGGTTTTCCCGCAGCGCCGCGCGGGAATGCACCGCAATCACGCTCGCCCCGTGCATCGTCACCGCCTATCGTCTGGACCAGGCGACCTGGGCGTCGCCGCTCGCGCCGCGGTTCGCTCTCGCGATGGCGGACGAGATCCGGCGGATGCGCGATCACGTCGTGCTGCTCGGGCAAAAATCTGCGATGGCCAGGGTCGCGGGCTTCCTCACCGCCTTGCTGGCCGATCCCAAGGCGCTGCGCTCGAAGGCGGTCGTGCCCCTCTCGCGCGCCGAAATCGCGGACTATCTCGGCGTCACCACGGAAACCGTGAGCCGCTGCATCGCCCAGTTGAAGCGCGTGCGGGTGCTCGGGCCCGAGGACGGCGCCGCGATCGTGGTCGCGGACGTTCGTCGGCTCAAGGCGCTGGCGCGCGGCGAAGAGGTCGAGGACTGACCCTGTTCCGGCGGGGCGACGGCATAGACGCCGGTCCCGGCCGGGTGTTTGTGTCGGCTCCTCGGCATGCCCAAATGGGCTCGCAACGCAGTGGGGCGCGCCGCTCCGATCGATGGGCCGTCAGCTAAGGCTTGGCGACTCTCTGGATCTCGACGATCGTGTAGCTCTGGCCATCGACGCCGAAGGCGATTTTGTCGCCCTTCTGCAAGCCCTTGCTGAGGGCGATCGGGCGTACCTTGTAGGCCATTTCCATCGCGTCCATGAAGCCCGGAATGTCTCCATGGTCGACAGTGAGGACGCCAGAGTTGGCGTCAACCGCGGTGACGGTCCCGACGCCGTGGAATATCTTTGCGGCCTCGTCCGCGCGGGCCTCGGCGATCGCGGGCGCCCGGCTTACGCTAAAGTCCGGGACCGGAACCCCGAAAGTTGCGAGCGCGACCGTCGTAGCGACAAGACGAGCGACGCGATGACCGGAATTTTGAAGCACACGCATCTCCATGTTGGCGAGAACTCTGCGATTGGCGGGACCGCGCGCCTCACGCGGGGTCGAGCAGGGCGAAGACGCTGACCAGCGCCACGACGACCGTCCCGAGGGCGACGTTGGCGAGGCTGATCGCGCGCAAACCCGCGAGCGCGTCGGGGCTCGCTTTCAGCCGCGGGACGAGGACATAGCGGTTGACGATCGCAAGCCCGATCATCGCCGCGACGACGACGATTTTCAGGTCGATCAGCGCACGGTAGGGCGTGCTCGGCGGCAGCGGCGCGCGGCCCGATGTCAACGCAATGTTGACGACCCCGGTCGCGACGAGCGCCGCGACGACGAAGTGCCCCCAGAACGAGAAGCGCATCATGGCGTCGACCGCGTCGCGACGCAGGACATCGCGGGCGTAAACGTGGAGGCACATCACGAACGGGATCGAGGCCGCCAATCCAGGCGCCGGCGGCGAGAAGATGCGCCGCGTGATTGGCGCGATGAAGCGCGCCCTCGACGCCGGCCTGCATCGCCGCGTGGCCCACGAGCCCGAGACTTGCCAGCACGAGACCGGAAAGAACCGCCATCGTCGTCCAGGCGTCGCGCGGCGCGAAAACCGTGGCGGCGACGAAGGCGACGGCGAGGACGAGATGCAGAATCCAGGCCCGCCCGAAAGCGGTGTCGGCGAGGACGGCGCCGATCGTCCCCGGATCGAGCGCCGCGCCGGGATCCTCGGCCATCGACGCGGCCTCGCAGCGCGAGCCAGAGGACGGCGGTCGCGAGCACGATCAGGCTTGCCGCGATCGCGAGGCGCCGGATCGTCGGCGCCAGCGTCCGCCGCAATTCGCCGGGCGCATAAAGCCGCAGATAGGCGCTCGACCCGAAAGCCAGCATCGCCGCCAGGAAATGGAGAAAGCGGCAGGACGCGAGGGCGATCACCGTTCGGGGTCGCTGGCGCTACATCTTCATGCCCTTCATGTCGTCGCCCTTCATCGGCGTCGGGCTTCCCGCGCCGACGGCCTCGACCGGGAAATCGACCGCCACCGGTCCGGCATGCTCGAAGTTGAGCGTCGCCGAGACTTTGGCGCCCTTGTCGAGCGGCTTCGTCAGGTGGGTGAACATGATGTGGTAGCCGCCGGGCGCGAGCCGGACCGTGCCGTGAGCAGGGATATTGAGCCCATCCTTCAGCTCCCGCATGGTCATGACGCCGTTCTCGGTCTTCATCTCATGGATCTCGACGGCGCCGAAATTGGCCGAGCCGCCGGTGAGCTTGTCGGGCGTCGCGCCGGTGTTGTGGATCGTCAGATAGCCGGCGCCGATGTCGGCGCCCTTCGGGGTGGCGCGCGACCAGGCCTTGTCGATGGTGATGTCGCCGACCTTGAATTCCTGGGCGAGCGCGGGAACGGCGGTCGTGGCGAGCGCCAGCGCGAGGGCGAGAGCAGTGCTGCGGGTCATGGCAGAATCCTCCTTCTTTTCAGTTTTCCGTGCGCGAGCGCCGGCCGGACCGCGCGCTCGCGCACCGTTCGTCACTTCACGGTGAACTCGAACGTACCCTGCGTGTGATGCGTGTCGACCGACACGGCGCGCCACTTGACCGTATAGACTCCGGGCGACAGGGGCTTGGCGACCGGGACGATCAGCACATTCTGATGGCCGGCCTCGACCGCAGGGGCGCCGAGCGCCGCCGCGCCGCTCGGTCCCGTCACCACGACGCCTGTGAATTTCGGCTCGACGCCTTCGCTGAAGGTGAGCTGGATCGCGCTCGGCGACGAGACCGTTCCCCCGACCGGGGGCGACGAGCTCTCGAGCTGGGCGTGGGCGAATGCGGCGCTCGCGGAGAGGGCGAAGGCGAGCGTCGCGGCGATTTTCAAGAGCGTGTTGCGCATGAGCGAGGTTCCTTTGCGTCAGATTCCGGGAGCGATGCCGAGGCCGTGGGGGAAGATCGGTTCGTCGATTCTGCCGGGGATGTCGTCGAGATAGAAATCAAGCGCCCCGATCACGCCGACGCCGTGGCCGGTCGCGCCCGTCATCGGGACCATGGCTTCGACGGCGACCTGCCATTTGTCGGCTATGTAAACGACGCCTGGCTGGAAATACCCGGTCGTCAATTGTCCCGCCGCGCCGCCATTGTGGATCGGCGTCTGGAAGGCGAACTCCGCGACCGGGACCAAGTGCTTGAGGACGTCGTTGTCGATCGCGGCCACGTGCGCGTTGAAGTAGGGCAGACTGTACTGGAGGGTGAATCCCCAGTTGAAGGTGGTGACGTAGGGCGTCCCGTTCACCCAATTGTAGCCGGGCGCGGACGTGCTGAACTCGGCCGTGATCGCGAACGGGCGCAGATAGTTGAGGCTTTTCGGGAGGCTGCCGAAGCCGAGGCCTGCGGCCACCAGCGGCGAGTAGGAGTTTTCCCGGCCGGAAGCGGCGTTGATCCCAGTGCCGGTTCCGGCCCAGGAGATGTCGAAGCCGACCTTCATCATGAACTCGGCGTCGGGGATGCAGAGCGCCTGCCATTGCAACTCGGTGTCGAGCGCGTCCCAGCCGTAGCCCCCGGGGTGCTCCCAGGTGGCGCCGTCGCTCAACACCACGCTGAGGCCCGGGGTGATCGTCTTGGTCCAGCTGAAGCTTGCGTCCCACTCGTGGGCGCCGTCCGAATTATTGGGAACCCAGCTGACGGTCGGCAGCGTGAGTTCGTCGAGAACGCCCGGATCGTCGATCGCGAGCGTGGCGGGGAAGACCCGGTCGCCGCAGACGGCGTGCGGGTAGGCGGGAGTCAGCCACAGGCATAAGCCCGCGCCGGCGAGCACGCCGACAAGGGCGCGCGGTGAGGGGAGCGACATGAAAGGACACCTTCGGATCTGAGGACAAGACGACTTGCGCCCACCCGCGGCGGGCGCTGCCGAACGAGGCGATCTCAGACGGGGAAGGGCGGCGCCCGGGCGCGGTTGTGACGAGTTGGGGAGGCGGGAACATCGCCGGCCTCCGGCGCGGCGCCGAGCGTCAGACCGGCCGCATCGAGGCGATCGGGCAGGGCGGGGGCGTCGGGCGCGACCAGCGCGCCCGCCTGCGCGGCGAAATGGCAAAGCGGGCAGTGGTCGTCGCAATCGCCCGCCGGCGCGAGTGGGCCGCCCTTCCCGTCGGTCTCGGTGCAGAGCGCCGCCGCGGCGCCGAACGTCGCCTGCAGCTCAGCCGCTACGCCAGCGACGTCGACGGCCCCGGGCGCGGCGATCGGGGCGCTGAGCGCCTGATGATAGGGGACGACTGCAAGCTGAAAGAGCAGCGCCAGCGCGGCGACAAGGGCGGTGAGCGGCGAACGGAAAGCCGTGAGGCTGGGTTTCGCCCTCAGCCTCCGCCGCTCCGCCTTGCCGCCGCGCTTCACCGCCTTAAGCCCTTCTGATCCGCAATTCGTTAAAGCCAGTCGATTGGTAGCCTATGGGGCTGAACGGCGCAATTGGGGCTCGGCTGATTGACGCGATTCACATTCTTTCAAAGAAATTGACTTGAGGCGGTCGGGGTCGCTGGCTTAACGCTTGCGGGTCCCAAATAGGGCCGAAGCACAGGTGCAGACCCTATGTGTGGAATTGTAGGCGTTCTGGGTACGGGGGCCGTCGCGGGGTCGATCGTCGACGCGCTGAAGCGGCTCGAATATCGCGGCTATGACTTCGGCAGGCGTCGCGACGCTCGAAAACGGCAGGCTCGAGAGGCGGCGCGCCGAAGGCAAGCTCAGGAACCTCGAGGCGAGGCTCGCCGCAGAGCCGCTCAAGGGCGCAAGCGGCATCGGCCACACCCGATGGGCGACCCACGGCAAGCCGACCGAGGCGAACGCGCATCCCCACGCCGCGCGCGGGCTCGCGGTTGTGCACAACGGCATCATCGAGAACTTCAAGGCCCTGCGCGAAGAGCTGGCGGCCAAGGGTTACGGCTTTGTGACGGAAACCGACTCCGAGATCGCCGCGCTCGTAGTCGAGGACGAGATAGCGTCCGGCAAGACGCCGGCCGACGCGGTGTTCGCAGGCCTGAGGCGGATGCGCGGCGCCTTTGCGCTGGTCTACCTGTTCGAAGGCCACGACGACCTTTTGATTGGCGCGCGGCAGGGCGCGCCCCTCGCTATCGGCTATGGCGACGGCGAGATGTATCTCGGCTCCGACGCGCTGGCGCTCGCGCCCTTCACCGACCGGGTCGCCTACCTCGAAGAGGGCGACTGGGTTGTGGTGACGCGCGCCGGCGCCGAGGTCCGCGACGCCTCCGGAAAGCCCGTCGAGCGCCGCGTCCAGCGCAGCCAGCCCGGCAGCCTGCTGGCCGAGAAGGGCAATTACCGGCACTTCATGGCCAAGGAGATCCACGAGCAGCCGGAAGTCGTCGGGCATACGCTCGCTCACTATATCGACATGGCTTCGATGCGGCTCAAACCCTTCGCGTGGCCGGCCGACCCGAAGACGCTATCTCGGGTGACGATCATCGGCTGCGGCACCGCCTACATGGCCGGGCTCGTCGGCAAGTACTGGATCGAGCGCTTCGCCCGAATTCCTGTCGAAATCGACGTCGCCTCGGAATATCGCTACCGCGAGGCGCCGGTGGACCGGAACGGCCTCTGCATCGTGATCTCCCAGTCGGGCGAGACGGCCGATACGCTGGCCTCTCTCCGATATGTCATGGAGCGCGGGGCGAAGACGATCGGCCTCGTCAATGTGCCCGAGTCCAGCATCGCGCGACTGACCGACGTCGCAGCGCCGACGCTCGCCGGCCCCGAGATCGGCGTCGCCTCGACCAAGGCCTTCACCTGCCAGCTTGCGGCGCTTGCGGCGCTCGCCATCGGGCTGGCTATGGCGCGGGGCGAGATCGACGCGACACAGGAGGCCGGCCTTCTCGCCGAACTGGTCGCCGCGCCCGGCCTTCTCGCCGAAGCGCTGAAACTGGAGCCCGCCGTCGAAAAGCTCGCCCGCGCCATCGCCCACGCCCGCGACGTTCTGTATCTCGGCCGCGGCACCGGCTTTCCGGTCGCGCTCGAGGGCGCCCTCAAGCTCAAGGAGCTGAGCTACATCCACGCCGAGGGTTACGCCGCAGGCGAACTCAAACATGGGCCGATCGCGCTGATCGACCCGGACATGCCGGTGGTCGTCCTGGCGCCGCGTGACGCGGTGTTGGAGAAGACCGTGTCCAATATGCAGGAGGTCGCCGCGCGCGGCGGGCGCATCATCCTGATCGGCGAGCGGCATGCGGCCGAGGAGGCGGCGGTCGAGATCGAGCATTTCCTGGCGATGCCCGACGTCGGCGCGAACTTCGCCCCGATCGTCTACGCCGTGCCGGTTCAGATGCTCGCCTACCATACGGCGGTGCTCATGGGCAAAGACGCCGATCAGCCGCGCAACCTGGCGAAATCGGTCACGGTCGAATGACGGCGGCCGGATCGGCGGCGCAATCCGGCGTTTTTTCGTCTCCGCTTTGACTTGCCGCAACTTGCGCGGATGATGACGGCGCGATGACTGGGGTGAGGAGACGGCTGATGCGCAGGATCGATACCAGCGAAAAACCGATGCCCGAGATCAATCCCGCGAAGGTGTGCTTCATCATCGAGAAGGCGCGGGAGCTGTTCAGCGAGGACGTCGACGCTTCGCCCGACGCGTCCAACCCCTCCGACGACGGCGAGCGGATCATTCTGACCGGCGCCGCGGGCAATGCGTTTCGCCGGGAGCTCGTGGAGTTCATCCGCGACCTCGACGTCGACGAGCAGGCGGCGCTGGTCGCGCTGGTCTGGATCGGGCGCGGCGACTTCGAGGCCGACGACTGGAAGAGCGCTGTCGCCGCCGCGGGCGAGCGCCGCGAAGGCCCGACCTGGAAATATCTGATCGGCATTCCTCTGCTGCCGGACTACCTCGAGGACGCGCTTTCGGCTTTCGGTCGGTCGTGCGAGGACTACGAACTCGACGACGAACAGGGATAGCTCGGCGGTCACGCGCGGCGCCTTGCATTCGCCACGGCGAGCCAGCAGTTTTTCCGGCTTGCGCTTCTACAAATGTGAGCCCTGATGTCGATCGATTTGCAGCGCGCCTCGTTTCACCGGTCGCTGTGGCAACGCCTGCGGTCGTGGTTCTTCACCGGGCTGGTCGTCTTCGGCCCGGTGGCGGTGACCGCTTACGTCGCCTGGTTCGTCATCAACACCATCGACAATTGGGTGAAGCCGGTGCTTCCCTGGAGCCTGTCGCCGGACGCCTACCTCCCGGTGCACGTGCCCGGCCTCGGCGTTCTGATCGGCGTCGTCGGCCTCACCCTGCTCGGCTTCCTCACCGCCACCATCATCGGCCGCACCCTGGTTGGGTACAGCGAGGCGATGCTCGACCGCATGCCCGTCGTGCGCGGGCTCTACAAGGGCCTGAAGCAGGTGTTCGAGACGGTTTTCAGCAAATCCGGCTCGCAATTTCGGAAGGTCGGATTGGTCGAGTTTCCCATTAAGGGAAGCTGGTCGATCGTGTTTTTGTCCTCGGATCCGGGCCCCGTCGTTGCGAACGCCCTGCCGGGCGAAAAGCCGATGGTGTCGGTGTTCATGCCCTGCACCCCGAACCCGACCACCGGTTTCTTTTTCTACATCGCCGCCGAAGACGTGATCGAGCTGCCGATCAGCGCCGACGAAGGGGCCAAGCTCATCATGTCCGCCGGACTGATCCAGCCCGACGGCCAGGCGGCGCTGGCGGCGATGGCCGCGGCGGCGAGGCTCGAGAAAATACAGGCCGGTTAGGAAGAGCCGCGGACATTCCCGCTGTCACAGCCCGGAAGCTATGCTAATGAGGCCGACGGTCGCCCCTAAAGGCGGCCGAGCCGCGTTTGAACAGCGCTTCGCGCGACGCGGCTTGCATGGACAACGTGTAGGACCACCATGGCGCAATTGCCCAAATTCGATCTCGAGGACCTCAAGCGGCGCATGCAGGCGGCGCACGCCTCTCTCAAGCACGAACTCGGCGGCTTACGAACCGGCCGCGCGAGCGCGAGCCTGCTCGAGCCCGTCCAGGTCGAGGCGTACGGAAACCGGGTGCCGATCAACCAGGTCGCTACGATCAGCGTGCCCGAATCGCGCGCGCTCGCCGTGTCCGTCTGGGACAAGGGGCTGGTGCACGCTGTCGACAAGGCGATCCGGGACTCCAATCTCGGCCTCAGCCCGACCGTCGAGGGCACGACGCTGCGCATCCGCATTCCCGAGTTGAACGAGCAGCGGCGCAAGGAAATGGTCAAGATCGCCCACAAATACGCCGAAGACGCGCGCGTCGCCGTGCGCCATGTGCGCCGTGACGGCATCGACGTCCTCAAGAAACTGCTGAAGGACCACGCAATCAGCGAAGACGACGAGGCGAAACACCAGACTGAGGTGCAGAAGGCGACCGATATCGCCATCAAGGACATCGACGCCTCGCTCGCCGCCAAGGAAAAGGAGATCATGCAGGTCTAGGCGAAGCGCCCGGTCGCGAGGACCCCTTCATGTCTTACGCCCGCTCCCCCGCAAGCCCGCGCAGCGACCAGACGCCCACCCACGTGGGGATCATCATGGACGGCAACGGCCGCTGGGCGAAGGCGCACGGTTTGCCCCGTTTCGAAGGCCATCGCCGCGGCGTCGAGGCGGTCCGCCGGGCCGTGCGGTCCGCCATCCACCATGACGTGCGCTATCTGACCATCTACAGCTTCTCGTCCGAAAACTGGCGCCGCCCCGCGGACGAGGTGGCGATGCTGATGGGCCTGTTGAAGCGATATATCCGCAACGACCTTGCGGACCTGCACCGCAACGGCGTTCGGGTGCGCGTCATTGGCGAGCGCCACGGCCTCTCGTCCGATATCCGCCTGCTGCTCGACGAAGCGGAGGCTGTCACGCTAAAAAACTGCGGCCTGACCCTGATCGTCGCCTTCAATTACGGCTCGCGCCAGGAGATTGTCGCCACAGCGCGGCGTCTGGCCGAGGAGGTCCGCCTGGGACGGCTTGATCCGGACGCGATCTGCGAGGAGGACTTCGCCGCGCGGCTGGACACCGCCGACATTCCCGATCCGGACCTGATCATCCGCACCTCCGGCGAAATGCGGCTGTCGAACTTTCTGCTCTGGCAGGCGGCCTACGCAGAACTTGTCTTTATGCCGATCTTCTGGCCGGATTTCGACGAGGCGGCGTTCGCCGCGGCGCTGCAGCAATATTCAGCGCGCGAGCGCCGTTTCGGCGCCACCGCCGAAACGCCCGCAATCCTAACTGCCTCGTGACTGAGCAGATGAGCGCGAGCCCCGACGACGCCAAAGCCCAGCGGATTCCGGAGAGGGGGATCCCTCGCATCGGGCCCGACTTGTGGCCCCGCGTCGCCGCATCGGTCGTCATGGGCGTTGCGGCGCTCGCGTCCGCCTGGACCGGCGGAATCGTGTTCTCCGTATTCTGGTGGATCGTTTCGGTCGTCGTGCTTTGGGAATGGGAGCGGATCGTGGCGCGTGAGCGGCTCGTCCTGCGGGTCGCTGTCGGCGCTGTGGCTCTCGCCGTCGCCGCGCTGATGGCCATGCACAACCACCTGCTTCTCGCCGTCCTAGCGCTTGTCGCCGCCGCCGTGGCGGTCGCCTTCGCCGGCGGCCGCGAAAGACCGACGTGGGCGGGAGCGGGGGCGCTCTACGCCGGCGCGCTGGTCGTCAGCCTGGGCCTTCTGCAAGCGAGCCCGATCTACGGGTTGCCCGCGATCCTGTGGCTGTTCGCGATCGTGTGGGGCGCCGACGTCGCCGCCTATTTCGCCGGCCGCGCGATCGGCGGCCCGAGGCTTTGGCCGAGCGTCTCGCCTGGCAAGACCTGGTCAGGCGCCGTCGCCGGGGCGCTCGCCGGCGCCGCGCTCGGCCTCGTGCTCAGCCTGATCCTTGTCCCCGGGCCGCTTCCGATCGGTCCCGTCTTCGCGCTGGGTCTCGCCGCCGCGGTGGTGTCGGAACTCGGCGACCTGTTCGAGTTGGCGGTCAAGCGCCGATTCGGGGTCAAGGATTCGAGCCGCATCATCCCTGGCCACGGGGGGGTGATGGACAGGCTCGATTCGTTCATCGCCGCGTCGGCTTTCGCCGCCGTCGTCGCCGCGCTCAATACGCGCGGCTCCTTCATCGCAAGCGGACTCTTTCAATGGTAAGCGCTGCCGAACTCATCGACCTTGCTCCAGCTCACGCGCCGAAACGCGGCGCGGCGCCGAGACGGCTCGCGATCCTCGGCGCGACCGGGTCGATCGGCGGATCTTGCGCCCAGGTCATCGCCGCGGCGCCGGGTCGCTTTTCGGTCGTATCGGTCGCCGCCGGGCGGGATGGCGGGGCGCTGGCGCGGCGCGCCATCGAACTCGGAGCGGAATTTGCGGCGATCGCCGACCCGGACTCCTACGCCGACCTCAAGGCGGCGCTAGCGGGGACGGGAGTCGAGGCCGCGGCCGGCCCGGAAGCCGTGCGCGAAGCGGCGCTGCGCGAGGCGGACCTCGTCGTCTCGGCGATCGTGGGCGCTGCGGGCCTCGAGCCGACCTTCGCCGCGATCGAGGCGGGGCGCACGGTCGCCCTCGCCAACAAGGAGACGCTGGTGTGCGCCGGCGCGGTGGTGATGGAGACCGCCGCGCACGCCGGCGCCCTGCTGCTGCCAATGGATTCGGAGCACAACGCGCTTTTCCAGGCGATCGGATCGCGGGATCCGGACACGATCGCGATGATGACGATCACCGCCTCGGGCGGGCCGTTCCGCGAATGGAGCGCAGAGCGCATCGCCGCCGCCACCCGCGCCGAGGCGCTCGCCCATCCGAATTGGGTGATGGGCCCCAAGGTGACCATCGACTCCGCGAGTCTGATGAACAAGGGGCTCGAACTGATCGAGGCGCATTACCTGTTCGGGGTTCCTCCGGAACGGCTCGATGTCGTCGTTCACCCCCAGTCGATCGTCCATGGGCTCATCGCCTTCGTCGACGGTTCGCTGATCGCTGGCATGGCGTCGCCCGACATGCGCACCCCGATCGCGCATTGCCTCGCCTATCCGGAGCGCATCGCCTCGGGCGTGCGGGGGCCGGATCTCGCCGCGCTCGGCCGTCTCACCTTCGAGCGCGCGGACCTCGAACGTTTTCCCGCGCTCGGCATCGCCATCGACGCGCTTCGCGCGGGCGGCGGGGCCCCAACCGCGCTCAACGCCGCCAACGAGGTCGCAGTCGCCGCCTTCCTGGCCAGTCAGATCGGCTTCCGCGACATGGCCCGGCTGGTCGAGCGAACCGTCACGAGCATGCACGCCGCCGGCGAACTGACGACGCCGCGAAATGTTGCGCAGGCGCTCGCAATTCACCATATCGCCGGCGAGAGAACGCGCGGACTGTTGGCCTGAGCGCCGCGGTCGGCTAACATTTCGGCGAAAACGGCCCGGCCATCCGCCGGAGAATGCGCGCTTCCTGCGCCGCGGAGACGTTGATGGCCCTTCTGCACTCGGTTTCAGATCTCCTGTCCTGGCTCGGCTGGTACGTCCTGCCGTTCATCGTGATCCTCAGCGCGATCGTGTTCTTTCACGAACTGGGCCATTATCTGGTGGGACGGTGGTGCGGCGTTCGGATCGACGCCTTTTCCATTGGCTTTGGACCGGAATTGTTCGCACGGGTCGATTCGCACGGCACCCGCTGGCGGGTCGGGGCGCTCCCGCTCGGCGGCTATGTCAAGTTTCACGGCGACGCCAACGCCGCGAGCGTCAATGTCGGCTCGCTGGATATCTCGGTCGATCAGCCGCGCACCCTCGCCGCCCAGCCGGTCGCCAATCGCGCAGCGATCGTGCTGGCCGGACCGGTCGCCAACTTCATCCTCGCCTTCGTGATTTTCACGTTCTTTTTCATGGCCTTCGGGCGGGTCGAGCACGTCGCGCGCATCGGCCGGGTGGAGGCGAACAGTCCCGCCGCCGCCGCAGGCTTCCTGCCCGGCGACCTCGTCAAGTCGGTCGACGGCGATCCGATCGTGAGTTTCGAGGGGCTGCAGGAAGCCACGCTCATGAGCACCGGGCTGCCGATGACGTTCGTGGTCGAACGGGACGGCAAAGAGGTTCCGCTGACCGCGACACCCAGGATCAGCGTGGTCGATCAGGGCGTCTTCGGTAAGCGCCGAATGGGCCATCTCGGCCTTGCGTCCTCGAACAGCCCCAGCGACGTCACCGTCGAGCGTTGCAGCGCGCCGGTCTGCGCCGGGTGGGGCGCGTCGCAGGTCTGGTTCATCGTAAAGGCGACGAGCGCCTATATCGGGGGCATATTCGCCGGCCGCGAGTTGACCGATCAGGTCTCGGGGCTGATCGGCGCAGCGCAGATGGCGGGCGAAATGGCCAAGATCAGCTTGTGGGAGCTGTTCAGCCTCGCCGCATGGTTCTCGGTTTCCGTCGGGTTCATGAACCTGCTGCCGATTCCCTTGCTCGACGGCGGCCACCTCGTCTTCTACGCCTTCGAAGCCGCCCTGGGGCGTCCGTTGAGTCAGCGGATGCAGGAACTTGGCTTGAAAATCGGGATCGTGCTGGTCGCCACATTGCTGGTCTTCACCACCTCGCACGACATCCTGCGGCTCGTCGGGAGCGTCAATTAACGAATGATCGACCATCTTTGCGTGTCCTCTCGGCAACGCCCTCGCGAAATGGTGTAGGGTTGCCGAATAGAGGTTTGCAGGAGTGGCCGAAAACGATAAAAGGCCGTTTAAACGCGCTGTTCCCTCTTGCGGGGGATCAGAAAGAAGCGTCGTGCGCCGTGCGTAAGAAAATCGTGGTGGTCCAACCATGGTCTTGATTGCGAGTGCGGGGCTGGAGCGGCGCGTGCGGCACTCGCCACCGCGGCGCGAAGAGGGACTATGAGCGACATGAGTTGGATTTGCGGTTTCTTCGGCGCTCTAGTTCTGACGTTGGCGATCGCCTTCAGCGGAGTTCTTTCCTGCTCGCCGGCGCAGGCGCAACAGATCGTCGTCGAAGGCGGCTCGGGCGTCTCCGCCGCCAGTCTCAAGCCCTATTTCACAGGCACCGATCCGGCTTCCATTCAGCGCGGCGTGGACGACCTGAAGTCGAGCGGAATTTATTCTTCCGTCAGCGCCAGGGAGGTGGACGGGCGGATCGTGGTTTCGCTCAGCGTCGCCAAGCAGGTCCTCAACCGCGTCGCGTTCGAAGGCGAGACCAAAATCACCAAGGAGCAGCTCGAGGTCGAGGTGCAGTCGAAGCCCGGCACGGTCTACAACGAGGCCACGGCGGAAGGCGACATCGCACGCATCAAGGACGCCTACAAGAAATACGGCCGCAACGAGGCTCGGGTCACCAAGCGGTTGGTTCAGCTCCCGAACGGCCGGGTCGATCTCGTCTTCACCATCGACGAAGGCGACAAGACAGGAATCCGCGAAATCCGGTTTGTCGGCAATCACGCGGTCTCGGACTACCGTCTGCACAATATGATTCAGACGAGCACGATGAACTTTCTGTCCTTCATCAAGAGCACGGACGTTTACGATCCCGATCGCCTCGCTTCCGACGAGGAGACGATCCGGCGCTATTACATGAAGAACGGCTATGCGGACTTCCGCATCACCAACACCGATGTCACCTATCAGGCGAACCCGCCCGGCTACATCATCACGATCACGATGGACGAGGGGCCGCAGTACCACGTCGCCAGCGTTTCGGCGGACTCGCACATCCCCAAGGTGGACGGGCCGGCGTTGCTGCGATACTCGACCCTGCATCCGGGCGACGTCTATGACGCCGGCGGGGTCGACAAAACGGTCGACGCCATGACGCGCTCGGTGGCGAGCCAGGGCTACGCGTTCTCGGAAGTGCGGCCGCACGGCCAGCGCGACCCCACGAACCACACCATCGCCCTGAATTATTCGGTCGACGACGGCCCCAAGGTCTACATCGAGCGGATCGACATCACCGGCAACACCCGGACCCGCGACTTCGTCATCCGGCGCGAGTTCGACATCGGTGAAGGCGACCCCTACAACCACGTCCTGATCGAGCGGGCGGAGCGCAGGCTCAACGGCCTTGGCTACTTCAAGAAGGTCCACATTTCGAACCGCCCGGGCTCGTCGCCCGACCGCGTCATCGTGGTCGTCGACGTCGAGGATCAGCCGACCGGTTCGATCAGCCTCAGCGGCGGGTATTCAACCACCCAGGGCATCATGGCGGAGCTTGCCTACACCGAGACCAACTTTCTCGGCCGCGGCCAGTATGTGCGCCTGAGCGTATCCGACGGCCAGTACAGCTCAGGCTGGAAGGCGTCGTTCACCGAGCCTTACTTCCTCGGTCAGCGGCTGGCGGCGGGCTTCGACCTCTATCACCAGGTCAATCTGAACAACCAGTACGCGCTCTACGAGAACTGGACGACGGGCGGCACGCTGCGACTGGGCATCCCGGTCACCGACGATCTCACCTTCCAGCCGAACTACTCTCTCTATGAGTTCAAGATCACCATCCCGAACACGTCGTCCGAGCCCTATGACGACTGCTACGGCCCCAACTCCCCATGGGTCGTCGGCGGCACGTTCTACGCCATTACGCCGACCGTGCTGATCAACTGCTTGACCAACGGCGAGGCGCCGGTGGAAATCAAGCAGGCGGCGGCCCAGGGCGCGATTGTCACGTCGCTCGTCGGCTTCACGCTCAGCTACAACAATCTCGACAACCGCAGGGACCCCAGCAGCGGTTGGACCGCGACTTACAAGCAGGACTTCGCGGGCGTCGGCGGCCAGTCCGACTTCATCCGCGAGACGGCCGACGCGCGCTGGTTCCATCCGATCACCGAGGACTTTATCGGACAGATCCATCTTCAGGCGGGCCAGATCAACGGCTACGGTTCGAAGCAGCTCGACATCATCAACAACTTCAATATGGGGCCGTCGCTGGTGCGCGGCTTTGCGCCGGGCGGCATCGGCCCGCGCGATGTCTCGAGCGGTCTGAACAACATCGAGGGCTCGGCGCTCGGCGGCACGACCTACTATGGCGCGTCCGCGGAGGTCGATTTCCCGATCTTCGGCCTGCCGAAGGAAATCGGGCTCAAGGGCGCGTTGTTCGCCGATGCCGGCAACCTGATCGGCTACGCCGGGCAGACGAACTTCTCGAACTTCCTCGGCTACACTTATTGCCCGGGACAGAACGTGTTCCTCATCACGCAGCCGAGCTGCGCCAAGGTGTGGGACCCGAACCTGATCCGCACCTCGGTCGGCGCGAGCCTGATCTGGGCGTCGCCGATGGGGCCGATCCGGTTCGATTTCGCCCTCCCGCTCTCGAAGGGCAAGTACGACCAGACGCAGGTCTTCAATTTCTCAGGCGGCGCGACGTTCTAGCCTGAACGTCCCCTGTCCCACATCATGCGGGCGCGTCACGAGCTGACGCGCCCGTCGTCGCATCTGACGGAACCGCACGTTTGGCCAAGATCCGTTTCTTTCCGCAAAGCTGCGCCCCCACGTTGGCCGAGGTTGCGGAATGGTGCGGCGCGACGCTTGCCGCCGAAGCCGACGGAAGCCTGATCGTCGAGGATGTCGCCGCGCTCGATCAGGCGGGCCCGGGCGAGCTGACCTTCCTCGACAATCCCCGGTATCTCGACGCGTTCCGGACGACGCGCGCGAGCGCGGCGCTGGTTGCGCCGCGGTTCGCCGAAGCGGCGCCGCCCGGTTGCGCGGCGCTGATTACGCGCGAGCCTTACCGGGCCATGGCGCAGGTCATGGCGAAGCTCTATCCGTCGGCGATGAAGCCCGGACCGGCGTTCGTCGAGGCCGGCGTATCGGCCGCCGCGCATGTCCATCCCTCTGCGCGGCTCGAGGCCGGCGTCGTCGTCGATCCGGGCGCCGTGATCGGACGGGGCGCCGAGATCGGCGCGGGCACGGTGATTGGCGCCAACACGGTCATCGGCCCGGGGGTGCGGATCGGCCGCAATGGCGCCGTCGGCGCAACCACGACGATCATGGCCGCGCTGATCGGCGACCGGGTGATCATCCATCCGGGCGTGCATATCGGGCAGGACGGTTTCGGCTTTGCGCTCGGCGCCCGCGGCCATCTCAAGGTGCCGCAAGTCGGCCGGGTCATCATCCAGGACGACGTCGAGATCGGCGCGGGCGTGACGATCGACCGCGGCGCCAATCGCGACACGGTGATCGGGGAGGGCGCGAAGATCGATAATCTCGTGATGATCGCGCATAATGTCGTCGTCGGCCGTCATGCCGTGCTCGTCTCGCAGTCCGGCGTATCCGGATCGAGCGTGATCGGCGACTTCGCCGCGCTCGGCGGCCAGGCGGGTATCGCCGGCCATCTCAAGGTCGGCGCCGGCGCGCAGGTCGCAGCCGCGGCCGGCGTGATGACCGACATTCCCGCGGGCGAGCGCTGGGGCGGAGCGCCGGCGAAGCCGATCCGCGAATTCTTCCGAGAAGTCGCGGCGGTCAAGAAGCTCGCGGCCGGCCGAACGGACTCGGAGCATTCGGATGAGCAATGAACATGGGGCTCGAGACCCGGACGGAAAGGGGGACGGAATGAACGAGGCGACGGGTCAGGTCATCGAGAGCTACGACATTCAGAGGCTGCTCCAGTTGTTGCCGCACCGCTATCCGATCCTGCTCGTCGATCGGATCGTCGAAGCGCGCGGCGACGAGTACGGCGTCGGGATCAAGAACGTGACGGTCAACGAACCGCATTTTCAGGGCCATTTTCCCAGCCGCCCGGTGATGCCGGGCGTGCTTCTGATCGAGGCCATGGCCCAGACCGCCGGCGCGCTCTGCGTGGCGTCCCAGCCGTCAGGCGGGCCGCCGAGCGTCGTCTATCTGATGACCATCGACAAGGCGAAGTTCAGGAAGCCCGTCGTCCCGGGCGATCAGGTGAGGCTCGAGATGACGCGGATCGCCAAGAAGCGGAACATGTGGTGGTTCCGTGGCCAGGCCAAGGTCGACGGCGCGCTCGTGTGCGAGGCGGAAGTCTCCGCCATGCTGGTGCGCGAATGACGGTCAAGATCCATCCGAGCTCGGTGGTCGAAGACGGCGCGAGCCTCGGCGCCGACGTCCAGATCGGGCCGTTCTGCCATGTCGGCCCCAAGGCGAGGCTCGGTGACGGCGTGAGCCTCGTGTCGCATGTGAGCGTCGCCGGCGACACGACCATCGGCGCCCGCACGCGCATCTTCCCGTTCGCCGCGATCGGCCATCAGCCGCAGGACCTGAAATACCGCGGCGAGCCAAACCGCCTGGTCGTTGGCGAGGACTGCCTGATCCGCGAGCATGTGACGATGAACCCGGGCACCGAGGGCGGCGGCGGGGAAACCGTCATCGGTCCGCGCAGCGTGTTCCTCACCAACGCGCATGTCGGTCACGACTGCCGAGTTGGCGAGGGGGTGATCCTGTCCAACAACGTGATGCTCGCCGGCCATGTGCAGGTCGGCGACTTCGCCAGCATCGGCGGCGGCGCGGCGGCGCATCAGTTCGTTCGCATCGGCGCGCACGCCTTTGTCGGGGGTCTCGCGGGCGTCGAGCACGACCTCATTCCGTTCGGCATGGCGCTCGGCAATCGCGCCTCGCTTGCCGGATTGAATTTCGTCGGCCTCAAGCGGCGCGGTTTTTCGCACGAAGCGATCCACGAGCTCCGCCGCGCCTACAAGATGCTGTTCTTCGGCAAAGGCACGCTCAAGGAACGCGTCGGCGACGTCGCCGAGGCTTTTCCCGATCAGGAAGCGGTGCAGCAGGTGGTGGCCTTCCTCAGCGCAGGCGGCGACCGGGCGATTTGCATCCCCCGCGACATCAAGGGCGAGGAGGCGTGAACGCGCCGGCAGGCGGACCAGCGGTCGCGCCTGAGCCCCTCGCAATCCTCTGCGGCGCCGGCGCCTTTCCGCTCGAGGTGGCGGCCGACGCCCGCCGGGCCGGGCGTGAGCCGCTGATGATCGGCGTGACCGGCGTGTCCGACGCGGCCATCGAGGCCTATCCGCACGCCTGGGTCAGGCTCGGCGAGGTCGGCAAGCTGTTCGCCGCCCTCAAGGGCCACGGCGCCACCGAGATGGCCATGGTGGGCGCGATCACCCGGCCGGAGCTCGCCGAGCTCAGGCTCGACTGGGGCGCGGTCAAGCGAGCGGGCGAACTGGCGCAACTCTTCCGACGCGGCGACAACGGCCTCCTCGTCGGGCTCGCTGCGATCTTTGAACGCGAGGGCGTGCGGATCGTCGGCGCGCATGAGATCGCGCCGCGCCTGGTTGCGCCGGCCGGCCGACTCTGCGGACGCGGCCCCAGCCCCGAGGACGACGCCGACATCGCCTTCGGCGCGCGGCTGATCGCGGCGCTGTCCGATTTCGACGTCGGCCAATGCGCCGTGGTCGCGGCCGGCAGGGTGCTGGCGATCGAGGCGGCCGAGGGCACCGACGCGATGCTCGCGCGCGTGGCCGAGATGCGCCAAAGCGGGCGGCTTCGGCACAAGGGGCGGGCCGGCGTCCTGGTCAAGACGCCGAAGCGCGGGCAGGACCTGCGGCTCGACATGCCGGCGATCGGCCCCGACACAATTGCCGGGGCGGCGCGGGCCGGTCTTTGCGGGCTCGCGCTGGCGGCCGGGGCGGTTCTCATCGTCGAGCGCGAGCGCTGCCTGCGCGACGCCGAGGCAGCGGGTCTGTTCATCACCGGATTTGCGGCGTGACCCTCGAGCGGGATCGACCGCTGCGCATCGCTCTGGTCGCTGGCGAACATTCCGGCGACCAGCTCGGTTTCAAGCTGATGCGGGCGCTCCGCGAAGCCAACCCCGCGGGCGTCGCGTTCACCGGCGTCGGCGGCGAGGCGATGGAAGCCGAAGGCCTCGAAAGCCTGTTTCCGATCGGCGACATCGCCGTCATGGGGCTCTTGCCGGTGGTCGCCCGCCTGCCGACGCTCGTCAAGCGCATCCGTCAGACGGCCGAAGCGATCATTGCGGAACGGCCGGACGCGCTCGTCGTCATCGACAGCCCCGACTTTACCCACCGCGTCGCGCGAAAGGTGCGCAAGGCGCTGCCCGACCTGCCGATCATCGACTACGTGAGTCCCACCGTCTGGGCCTGGCGGCCCGGCCGCGCCAAGGCGATGCTGCCCTATGTCGATTGCGTGCTCGGCCTCCTGCCCTTCGAGCCGGACGCCTATGTGCGGCTCGGAGGCCCGCGCTGCGTCTATGTCGGGCACCCGCTGATCGAGCGGCTTGATGAACTCAGGCCCAACGAGGACGAGGCGCGACGACGCAACGCCGAACCGCCCGTGCTGGTGGTGCTTCCGGGCTCGCGCCGCTCGGAGATCCGCCGGCTGATGGCCGATTTCGGCGCCGCGCTGGGCGCGCTGCAAGCGGAGATTGGGCCGTTCACCGCCATCCTTCCGACCCTGCCGCATATCGAGGAGGAGGTGCGCGCGCGCGCCGCGCTGTGGCCTGTCGCGCCGCGGATCGTGCTCGGCGAGCAGGCGAAATTCGAGGCCTTCCGCACCGCGCGCGCGGCGCTCGCCGCCTCCGGCACGGTGACGCTCGAGCTTGCGCTCTCCGGCGTGCCGCTGGTCGGCGCCTACAAGGTCGGGATTGTCGAGGAGCAGCTGAAGTTCTTGATCAAGGTCCCATCGATCCTGCTGCCGAACCTGATCCTCGCCGACCGGACGATTCCCGAAAAGCTACAGCGCGCCTGCACGCCGACAGCGCTTGCGGTCGATCTCGCAGCGATCCTCCGCGACGGCCCCGAGCGCGAGGCCCAAATCGAGGGGCTTGCGCGGCTCGATGCGGCTATGCGCCTGTCCGACGCCGGGGCGCCGAGCGCGCACGCAGCGCGGGCGGTCATGGAGACGATGGCCGCGCGGCGCGGCTTGTCGCCGGCGCAAGCGCCAGAGAACCGGAAAGAGATTTCCTCCGCCCATCAATGATCGCTCAGATGCCAGACTTCGTCATCAAAACCCCCCGCCTCATTCTTCGACCCTGGCGGGAGGAGGACTTCGCGCCCTACGCTGCGCTGAACGCCGATCCGGAAGTGCGTCGCTACTGGCCGGCGACGCTCAGCCGCGAAGACAGCGACGCTCAGGCGGCGACGTTCCAGAAGCACATCGAACAGCACGGTTTCGGCTTCTGGGCCGCGGAGGTTCCTGGCGTGTCGCGCTTCATCGGCTTCGTCGGCTTGCTGCACATCGGAACGGAAGTGCCGTTTGGGCCGGCGGTCGAGGCCGGGTGGCGTCTGGCGCGCAACTATTGGGGCTACGGCTACGCGACCGAGGGCGCGCGCGCCGCGCTCGCCGACGGATTCGGGAGGCTCGATCTGGCGGAAATCGTCGCTTACGCCGTTGCCGTCAATGCGCCGTCGCGGCGTGTCATGGAGCGGATCGGCATGACGCACGATCCCGCCGACGACTTCGAGCGCGAGCATCGCAGGCCAGACGATCCTCTCCGTCGCTACGTCGTCTACCGCAAGAAGCGGGGCGAGCCGTAAGCCTCGCCGGTCAGGCGAACGCCTTCGCCGCCGCCTTATGCCTGGCGATCAGTGCCTCGAGGTCGACGCCCTCGGGCCGCCCGTCGATGACCCGCCACCGGCCCGCGACCATGACGCGGTCGGCGGCGTGGGCGCCGCAGAGGACGAGCGCGGCGATCGGATCCTGCGCGCCCGAGAAGCGCGGCTCGTCGAGGCGATAGAGCGCGAGATCGGCTTGCAGGCCCGCGCCGATCCGGCCGATGTCGGCGCGGCCGAGGCAGTGGGCGCCGCCCTCGGTCGCCCAGCGCAGCGCGTCATACGGGCCGATCGCCGCGTGGCCGTACCGGGCGCGTTGCAGCATCAGCGCGTGGCGCGCCTCCTCCATGACGTTCGAGGAATCGTTCGAGGCCGAGCCGTCGACGCCGAGGCTGACGGGGACGCCCGCCGCTTCGAGTTCCCGTGTCGGGCAGATCCCGACGCCGAAAGCCATGTCCGAGGAGGCCAGATGAGAGACGCCGACCCCCGCGCGCCCGAGCCGCTCAATCTCATCGGCGTTGAAATGGACGCCGTGCGCGACCCAGGTCCGGGGAGAAAGCCAGCCGGCGTCCTGCAAAAGATCGACTGAGCGCTTGCCGAAGGCCTGCATCGCATAGGCGTCTTCGTCCGGCGACTGGCAGAGGTGGCAATGCAGGCGCGCGTCGTGCGCTTCGGCGAGCGCGGCGGATTCCGACAACACGCGCAAGGGCGTGGCCAGCGGCGAGCAGGGCGCGAGCGCGACTTGCACCAACGCGCCGGGCTTTGGATCGTGGTAGCGGTTGAGCACGCGCTCGCTGTCCCTGAGGATCTCATCCGAGCTTTGCACGATCGAGTCCGGCTGAAGGCCGCCGTCCTTCTCGGAGATGCCCATTGAGCCGCGCGTGACCGTCATCCGCAAGCCGATCGCCTTGGCCTCCTCGACCTCGATGTCGATCGCGTGCTCGAGACCCCGCGGGAACAGATTGTGATGGTCGGCCGACGTCGTGCAGCCCGACAACAGGAGCTCGACCAGCGCCATGCGGACCGCGAGGCCCATCGCTTCGGGCGTCATCCGGTCCCATATCCGCTCCATCGCCACGAGCCAGGGGATCAGGTCCTTGCCTTCGCCCGCGGGGTGAGCGCGGGTGAGCATCTGATCGAAATGATGATGCGTATTGACGAGGCCCGGCAGCACGACATGGCGGGAGGCGTCGAACGTCAGCCCGCATGGCGCGGCCGGAGAGCGTCCGCGCGGGATGCATTCGACGATCTCGTCGCCGTCGACGACGACTCCGCGCTCGGCGTCGGGCGCGAGAATCGCGAGCGGGTCCTTGATCCAGATGCGCATGCGGAAACTCCGTTTTGACCGATGTCCGGCCGATAGGCCTCAGGAACACGGCTTCGTGAACTTTCAAATCGACGGGAGCGAATCGCATTCGTATGGTACCCCCTCGAAGGGGGCTCGCAGAGGCGCTGCTCGCGGACGTCGCGGGCGGGGGTCGAAGCCTCTCCAAAGATGGGAGGCATCGCATGCGTTTCGGCGCCTTCCGGAGCGAAACGAAGGAGAATTGTCGGATGCGCGTTGCGATCATCGCGGGCTTGCTTGCGACTTTGGGCCTCGCCGGGCCGGCCCTGGCGCTCGACAAGGTGACGTTCGGCACCGACTGGCTCGCCGATCCGGAGGCGGGCGGCTACTTTTCAGGCTTTGGTCGACGGCACCTACGAGAAATTCGGTCTCGACGTCACCATCCTGCAGGGAGGCCCGAGCGCCAACGGCGGCATGCTGCTCATCGCAGGAAAGATCGAGTTCTTCATGGGCGGAGACATGATCGGCGACTTCCTGAACGTGCAGAACAACATTCCGACCGTCACCGTCGCCGCCGACTTCCAGAAGAATCCGCAGTGCTTCATGTCGCATCCCGGCGTCGGGCTCGACAAGTGGGAAGACCTGCCGAACGCCAGTCCGGCCTTCGTCAGCGCCGGCGCGATCAACACCTTCTGGGCCTGGATGCGCATCGCCTTCGGGTTCAAGGACGACAACATCAAGCCCTACAACTTCAACTCGGCGCCCTTCATCGTCGACAAGCACTCGATCCAGCAGGGCTACGCCACCTCCGAGCCGTTCGAAGTGGAGCGCCAGGGCGGGTTCAAGCCCAACGTCTTCCTGCTCGCCGACCACGGCTACGACACCTATTCGACCCAGATCATGACGCGCCGGGAGATCGTCGAGAAGAACCCGGATATGGTGCAGCGCTTCGTCAGGCGCTTCCGCTATCGGCTGGTATCATTACCTCTACGGCGACAATTCCAAGGCGAACGCCGAAATCAAGAAGCAGAATCCCGAGCTGACCGACGAGGAGATCGCCTTCTCGATCGCCAAGCTGAAGGAATACGGCATCGTCGATTCCGGCGACACCTGACCAAAGGCATCGGGGCGATGACCGACGAGCGCTGGAAGGACTTTTACGACAAGATGGTGGAGGCCGGCGTGGTGAAGGAGGTCATCGACTATCAAGCAGGCCTATACCCTTCGATTCGTTAACAAGGGCGTCGGCCTCGATCTCCGGCCGAAGAACTAGGAGTCCAAACCGGACGCCGGATCTCCGCGCCTCGCGCCAGCGGCTATGCGGCGGCTACTTCTGCGCCGCCGGAAGCGCATTGTAGACCGGAGGCGGCAGCACCGCCGAGACCGCGATCGGGACGGTGTCCCCTCAGCTTGTCGGACACGATCGCGTTGTGGACGGGCGGCAGGCTCTTGAAGGAAGGCCGCGATGGCCTTGGCGTCGTCGTCGGTGAGATGCGCGAACGAAGCGTAGGGCATCACGCCGCTGAGCTGGCTCCCGTCCGGACGCTTGCCGGCGGTGATGGCGATGACAATCTGTTCGGCGGTCCATTTGCCGAGGCCGGTGTCCGCGTCCGGCGTGAGATTGTTGCCGACGAACACCCCTTGGCCGGGGATCCAGAAGCCCACGTCCGATCCGGCGAGATAGCGCTTCATGTCGGGGCTGCCGAGAAAGGGCGCCCGGCGTATGGCAATCGGAACATCCGGCAATCGTGACGAGATACTTGCCGCGCGCGATCTGCGCGTCGTCGGCGAGCGCAGGAGCGGCGAGCCCGCAGAGGGCGGCCGCAATTGTCACAATGGCCTTGGGCCCCAAATCGAAACCATTTTTCCGGCCTCCCTCTTTCGGTTGACGTCAACCGCCGCCGCCGGCGATCGAGATCCCTCTCAAATGGTCCGGTACGCTCCAACTCTGGGTCGGGTCCGGCTTGTGGCCGACCGGCGCGACGTCGCCGCGCCAGGCGACCCCGATCATCTGCGCCGTCTGATACGCCATGACGCGCCAGCCGGATTGCTCGAACGCGCGCAACCCGTTCGCCACATGCGGTTTGGCCTTTTTGGGCGGCCGCGGGCCAGGCGGGCAGGCGAGCGGCGGCGAGCGGCGGCGCTGAGCCGTGCCGTCGTCGCAGTGCTGAATAAAGCAAACGGCCCACCCACCCCGGACTGACCGAGGCGGACAACATTGCCCCCAAACTCTAGTCCGCGACGAGATCGCCGAATAGGCGCCGCCGACCGCTCAGAGCCACGGCTGAAAACTCTGCCCGCCATTCGGGGTCGGCGAGCAGCGGTTCGACGACGTGCAGAGGCGCCGAGGCCCGCGGTGAGGAGATGGGCCGTCGACCAGCCGCGCCAGGCGCCGATCTCGAGCCCCGCCCGTCCGGCGAAGAGGCGCGCGTTGGCGGTGAGGATCGACGCCTCGTCCCCGTTGAGATGAACCCGACAATCGGATAGCACCAGTGGCCCGATCCTGGTGATCGACGTCCCGGCGAAGCCACGGCCAGGTCGTCACGCTCCGGTCGAATTCCGCCATATTGGGAAATAGCCAATCCAGATTCGGAATTCGTAGCGTGTCGTCGACGTAATCTCTGGCCATCAATCCGGAACCTCTCAGGCCGCCGGCTCGAGCCGCCGCCGCGGTCCAGCAAATCGCACACAGCCCAACTCGAGTCGTCAAGGACCGCGCCGCGGACGGGTGTGAAGAACGGAGGTGTTTGACCGTTTCGCCTGATCTCGATAGAGTTTAGGAAGAGAAGGCGTCCCGGAGGACGCGGCTCAACGAGGGGGCGAAATGGCGGCGGTCATAGGATGCACGCCGGCTCGCGCGGGATTTCGGAACTCTGTCTTCGCGCCCGAGTTTCTTCCGCAGCCCCCAGAACTCCATCGTCGATGGTCCGTGGGCCCGTGGTTCAGGTGGACGAATGACCAAAGTGGTCACATTTCCGTCCGCGGGAGGACAAACGCCCGCCAAGGCGCGCGCCCCGGCGTTGGCGACGTTCCGGAAGGTCGACAAGGTGTTCGCCAACCGGGTCGTCGCGCTGACCGGGCTCGACCTTGAAATCCGTTCTGGAGAGTTTCTGTCCCTGCTCGGACCCTCGGGCTGCGGCAAGTCGACGGTGCTGCGCCTGCTTTCGGGCTCTTGGGGCTGTTCTTCGGTCATGGCGTGCCGAATGCGGTGGCAGAGATACCAAGCGGTGCGGTAGTTGATTCGGAGCATCCGCTTAAGTTGGTTGGCACTCATTCCCTTGCGGGACTGGCACATCATGTACGTCAGCGAGAAACCACTTTACCAGCGGCAGATGAGTATCGTGAAAGATCGTTCCCGCCGTTACGGAGAACTGATAGCGGCATGATTCGTTATCGCAATTGTACTGGTCACGCTTTAGGATCGAGGAAATCTCCTTGCTTTCGCATTGAGGGCACTGCGTGCCTGCGGCCAGCGTAGCTGCTCAAGATAGTTGCGGCACTGCTGATCGTCACCAAAACTCATCTATCAGCCCACAGAGATCGATTGCTTCTTTCATAGGATCACCGATGCCAAAGAAATCGAAGAAACACGCGATGGAGATGACGGACGAAGAGGCACTGAAACACCTCTTCCATCCTGAGATAGTGAAATCAGTGCGGAAACATCTGCGCGAAGAGCCAGCGCCGAAGAGGAAGCCGAAAAAGAATGTCTAATCACATTTCAGACAATACTACAAAGGCAACCTTGTGTCAAGTGCACAATCTTTGAGTAAACTCGTGCCCTTCCCAAAACCCTCGTGAATCGAAGTTTTTCCGCAAGCTGTTTTAGCCGTACCGATTAGGGCCTTTGGAAATACGGGCTTTAGCCCCCTGAGGGGAGCGCTTTCTAAACTAAGATCTTGAATATTGACGAGTTATGGTTGCAGGAAAGCCAGACGAAACGCCGCGGCAAACTCAGATGGGCGTCGCCCCCTTAAACAGCCAGATCAATTCGATGATCAGGATAATCACCACCATCAGCTCCAGCACAAACGCGCGGCTTTGATGGAATTGGTCGACCATGAAGCGGTAGAGTTCTTCGGCAGTATGGATTTTTTGGTTGACCAGGTTTTTGTAGTCGGTGGCTCCGATCTTTGAGGCGGCGACTTTGTAGAGGCGCGCGGAGAACATGTCGCTTAGGAACTTGATGGCGTTGTCGGCGCGCTCGGTCAGTTCGGCAACGTCGAGCAGCACCGTATGCAGGCGGCTGGCGCGTTTTGCGGTCCGCCAGCGGGCGAAGATTCCGGTTGAGCCGCTGTCCAGAAGTCGTAGACGCTTTGCAGTTCGCGGGTCAGCAGCTCGTCGTAGTGGCGGAATTCGAGGAGCTGCGAGTTCGCGTATTCGAGCAGCTGGATCACGGTTTCCGCGCCTGCGCTCGAGTCGTAGAGGAACGCGCCGTTCCAGCTGATCACGGCGAGGTCGTTCGGCTAGTAAGAGATCTTCGACTGCATGATTTCCTGCTGCTCGCCGTCGGAGAGGGGCACGTTTTCGCCGCGCACGATCTGGGCGATCGTCCTCCCTGGGCCGCGGCAGTTCGACTGCCGACGGACTGCCGGCAATATCGCGTACGTGGAAGACGAAATAGTCTTCATGCAGCCAGCTTTCATAGAGCTTGACCAGCGCGGGACGGGCGCGTTCGATCTTCTGCTTGACGATCTTCGGGCGAAGCTGGTGAAGTCGGTTCCCAAACCCAGCGGCCGGCGAGGCGCACCGAGCGTTTCCCAATCGCCGGAAAAAGGCAGTTCGAAGACCACGCTGAGCACGCCGTAGTCGTAGTACTTGATCTGCACGTCCAGGCGTTCGCCGCTTTCAAGGACCAGCGGCTCCACCGGTTCAACCACCGGAGCGCGCTGAAAGCGCACGTATCCCGGAGCATTATGTTTGAAGCTTGCCTCCTGCCGGCGGGCTCCAAAGATGTCGCGCAAGGCGTCGAGCTTTATCTCTTCACAAACGTCGAACTGGATCAGCACCAACACCGAACCTTGCAGGGCATTGTTCTGAACCACAGAAACGGACGTACTAGGATTCGGCACAGTGAGGGTTGGATTGGCAGTTTCCATAGGATTTCAGCTTTCTAGCTCAAAAGCGCTCGCGGCGCGGTCCGAAGTACAACGGGGACCGAAGGCCGCAACAGGGGGGCCTGACTGTCTATGTCTATTGTCCCAGAAACCGGGAGGATTGGGCAGTGGCTGCCATAAATGCTTATCAATCAACAGGTTAAAGCGACATAAATTGCTTATCGTCATCCTGAGCGCAGCGAAGTCGAAGGACCCCTGTACTCTCAAATGTTCCAGATGGCGGAAGGGCACTTCCCATCGAACTCTCTCCGGGGATCAAGCGGCGGCTGCGAAAGTAGGGGCCCTTAGACTTCACCATCGGTTCGCTTCGCAAACAGAATGGCTCCGCTCAGGGTGACAACAGGACCAGCGTGCTAGCGCCGTCTTGCTATCGCTAATAGCAATGCCGCTCCCGCCGCGATCCCCGCTACCGCCAGCCCAGTCCGCTTCATCGACTTCCGAATCGCTTCCTGGTGCGGGCGCACCCAGGCGTCTTCGGGATAATTCTGGGGCGCGGGTCGAACATCGGAAAGCCCTCCGGCGTTTCGGTCGCTTCACGCAGGGCCATCTGGAGAACTTCTGCCAAATGGAGCGCGTGGCGGTCGGTTTCCTGGGCAATCTGCTCGCGACAGCTGAAACCGTCGGCGACGATGAGCCAGTCAGTCGGAGCCTGACGGACAGCGGGCAGCAGTTCGAGTTCTCCGATGGCTTTCGAGACCTCGTATTTTCTCTTTTTCGAAGCCGAACGCTCCGGCCATGCCGCAGCATCCGGGAGCGGGCGTGGTGAAATTGACTCCCATGCGATCAAGCACCGCCTGCTCGGCAGTCATCTTCATCAGAGCCTTGTGATGGCAATGTCCGTGGACCAGCGCGCGGCGTGCGAGTTTGGGAAGCGGGAAGGCGTCGTTGTTCGCGTGCTTCTCGAGAAATTCGCTGAGCAGGAAAACTTGTTTCGACAAGGCTTGCGCGCGTTCGTCCTTGGGGAACAGATTGGTCAGTTCGTCGCGGAACACCGAGGCGCAGCTGGGCTCGAGAACTACGATGGGCGTCCCGGCTTCGATTTCCGGTAGAAGCTCGTCCATGATCTGGAGCAGCAGGGTCTTGGCGCGGTCGAGCATGCCGACGTCATAGAGCGGGCGTCCGCAGCAGAGGTGGGCACGCGGGACGGTGACGTCGTATCCGGCAGCTTCGAGCACTTCGGCGGCGGCTTTGGCGGTCGAGGGGAGGAAGTGGTTGTTGAAGGTGTCGGCCCAGAGGAGGACCGGCTTCTGATGCAGGTGGGGCGGCCGATCCAAGGCGTGAGGGGCGCCAGCTCCGCGTTTTTCCCACCATTGTTTGAACGTCTCGGGGGCAAAGGCCGGTAGGCGGCGGTGGGAATGGACTCCACCGGCTAGCTTCGCAAGATCGCGTAGGCCGGGGAGCTGCGTCGCGAGATTCACGAGTCCGGGGACATGCGAGGCAGCGCGGACCCACAAGTCAAAATTCGCCAGAGCAACGGCATTCAGCGGACGCCGATTGGTTTCGTAGTAATGCGACAGGAATTCCGATTTGTAAGTTGCAACATCGACGCCGACAGGGCAATCGCTCTTGCAGCCTTTGCAAGAAAGGCAGAGGTCGAGCGACTCTTTGACAGCTTCGTTTTTCCAGCCGTCTTTGATCACGTCGCCTTTCGTCATCTCCCAGAGCAGATGAGCGCGGCCGCGAGTGGAATGTTCTTCGTCGCGCGTCACACGGAAACTCGGGCACATGATTCCGCCTTCGTCGCGGCGGCATTTGCCGACTCCAACGCAACGCAGCGTTGCGGCGGCGAGGCTGCCGTAGTCGTCGGGAAATTTGAAATGCGTTTCGGGCTGCCACGGATCGTAACCCGCGCCGAGCCGCAGATTTTCATCGAGGCGATAGGGCTCGATCAGCTTGCCGGGATTCATCTTCCAATCGGGATCCCAGAGCGACTTGAACTCGCGGAAGGCCTGCATCAATTCCGGGCCAAACATTTTGGGAAGCAGTTCGGCGCGGGCCTGGCCGTCGCCATGTTCGCCGGAGAGCGAGCCACCATAGCGGACGACGAGGTCGGCGGCCTCTTCCATGAACTGGCGGAACTTGCGGACGCCTTCTTCGGATTCGAGATCGTAATCCATGCGGGTGTGGACGCAGGCGTGGCCGAAGTGTCCGTAGAACGAGCCTTCGTAGTGGAAGGCCTGCATCAACTTGCGCAGGTCGCGGAGATAGGCACCGAGTTTTTCGGGCGCAACGGCGGAATCTTCAAAGCCTTCCCAACGCAGCGGCTCTCCGGGGACGTGCGAAGTCACGCCCAGGCTCGACTCGCGGACTTCCCAGATGCGCCGGGCTGGCGCGGGTCGGTGAAGAGGCGCATGTCGGGCGGACGGGGAGCGGTCGAGTTCCCCATCAGATTCTGCGCCTGAGCTTCGGCTTCGGCGGTGGTGTCCGCGCCGAATTCGACCATCAGCCAGCCGCACGCCTTCCGGCAGCATTGCGAGGCCTTCGAGATTCACGCCCTTGCGGCGGCTGGCGGCGACCATGATGTCGTCGAAGCCTTCGAGGCCGATGGGGCCGATGCTCCATGATCTGCGGGATGTGGTCGGCACAGATATAAATGTCGGGCCATCCAATGACGAGGAGAACGCGCGCCGGCGGACTCTCGACCAGACGGCAGGTAGCTTCGAGCACGGTGACGCAAGTGCCTTCGGAGCCGACCAGCGCGCGCGCGACGTTGAAAGCCGCTTTCGGGCAGCAGGTGGTTGAGGTTGTATCCGGAAACGCGGCGCGGAATGTTGGGAAACTGGCGGCGGACCTGCTCGCCATAGCGGTCGGCGAGGGATTTGAGGCCAGCGTAAATTTCGGCGCGGCGTCCGCCTTCGCGGATGATGCGGTCGAAATCTTCGGCGCTGGTCGCGCCCACGTGCAGGCGCTGGCCGCCGTAGGTGAGAATTTCGAGCGCCTCGATGTTGTCGTCCGTCTTGCCGGCCATGATCGAGTGCACGCCGCAGGAGTTGTTGCCGATCATGCCTCCGAGGGTGCAGCGGTCGTGGGTAGCGGGATCGGGCGCGAAGGTGAGGTGATGCTTTTCGGCTGCGGAGCGAAGGCGTCGAGGACGACTCCCGGCTCGACGCGCGCGATGCGGCGCGCGGCATCGATTTCAAGAATGGACGCCATGTACTTCGAAAAGTCGAGGATGACGGCGGCGTTGCAACATTGTCCGGCAAGCGAAGTGCCTCCGCCGCGTGCCAGCAACGGAGCGTCGTGATCGCGGCAAAGGGCAACCGTCGGCAATCACATCTTCTTTATCGCGAGGAACTACGACGCCGATCGGAACCTGGCGGTAGTTGGATCCGTCGGTTGCATAGAGAGCGCGGCTGCCGGAATCGAAGCGGACTTCTCCGCGAAGATGGCGGCGGAGCGCGGATTCGAGCGCAAAGGAGTCAAGTTGCGCGGAATAGGCCGGGGGCGGGGCGATGTCTGGCGGCATGGGCACAGACTATCTTCGAGGATACGGGCGCTGGGCGCAAGAGGGGATTGCTGTATAGTCCGCGTCGAAGAACGTGCCGACTATTTAATGCCAGCCGCTCGAATCAATTCAGACCATTGTGCTGGCGAATGACTTACCGTTTCATTGCCATGAAATTGCGCCAAGCCTACTTTGAATCCTCCAAGGAAAATGACCTCGATATAGTCACTATCGGTCGCTCGCAGTACCAACTCGCAGTGCGGCGGCTACGATCTCCGCAGCAGTCTTCTCGGAATCTTCCGGCTTCCCATTACAGACGACCTTTATTCGAATTCCAGTTGACGTGACACCATTGATATTGTTCTTTCTCATTTCTACATTGGCCTCCCGAACGATGCCAACCTTCTGGACTTACTGCGGGGATTGGCATCAGTTCAGGGAACGGGTATGTCGCAGCCAGATGTGGTCCAAGATACACTACCTAGTAGGTAGAAAGATAAAAGAGCGATACCCATGATTATCCAGTGCATACCTCCAGAGACCGAGGTCTAACCTGCCGTTCGCCGGGACCGTCCACGACGAATGTACCGAAGGATAATTCATGCTAGGACTGCCTCGTTCTTGCATTGAAGACGAAAAGATAAACTATTGCGAAACCCGCAGCACCCAACAGGGTACTGGCGGCAGTCCTAACCACCGACGGCGTGGAACGCGGAATAGATCTTCACTTATGAGAATCGGAACAAACAATATCAAATATCGGAATAGCGATTGCGCTGAAGAACAACAGTGCACCATTCTTTTCGCCATACTGCGTGCCGTTGCTCGCGTTCGCCGATATTCTCCGTTATCGACTTAGCTGCCCATATGGCGAATTAGGAAACCGTGATCGCGAGGCCAACAGCGGCACTCCAACGCGGTGAACTTGCAAAGAAATCTCTAAAGATCAGGCCGAGAACCAGACAGGGTACGCCAACGACAAAAGTATCGATCACCAACGCTAAAACTCGACGCGAGTCGCCGCCTTTGATGGACCCGAAATGGCAAGGCGGGGTCAAGGACTGGGGTCGCGATATTCCATTCAATCCCTTTGGTATTGGATCGCTGGTGTTACTACAAGAAAGTTCGATTCAATCGAAGCTACGATCCTTAAGCCAGACTGGATGAGAACTAGGTTGCAGCTTTCCCGCAGGCGGGGCGCCCGCGCTACATACTCTGCTACCGCCAGGATCGAGTCAGATAATCGGCCAGCGACAGCGATAACAGGATCGCAAGAAAGAAGAAGCCGGAGACGACGACGGCCGCGGTCAGCTTTTCGCTTGCGCCTTTGACGTGCATGAAGAAGAGCACTACGAGCGTGGCTTTGATGGTCGCGATCAGGAGCGCGACGACAGGGTTAAAAGCACCGAGGTCGATGAAGGCCGCCTTAACGGTGATCAAGGTGAAAATCAGCAGTGCAGCGCCGATGGCGAGCGAGAAGGCGTTGGAGTGGCCAGCGTGGGCCTCGTGGGCGTCGTGTTTGTCAGGTTGCGACATAGAAAAGCTCTCAGTTCTCAGCTGTCAGTTCTCAGTTACTTCAAAAACAAGTCGCCGCCGTCAAGAATGGCGGCTGATTAAATACAGCAATGGGAACAGATAAATCCAGATGATATCGACCAAGTGCCAGTACAAGCCGGCGTTTTCGATCGGCGTGTAGTAGCCGGGAGTGTATTTGCCTTTCCAGGCGAACACCGCCAGAGTGCCAAAAAGTCCGCAGCCGATGATCATGTGCAGGGCATGCATTCCGGTCATCGCGAAATAGAGCGAGAAAAAGAGTTCGGCTTCCTTCGGATTGACCGGGATCTTCTTACCGTTGTCATCGAAAGTGTCGGTAAAACCAAAAGTGGCCCCGGGAACGTGGTTCTTCCCATTGTGCATCTCGAACTTTTCGCGATACTCGAACCCTTTTATGACAAGGAAAGTCAGGCCCAGCAGAACGGTAACCGTTAGCATCGCGACGAGCATCATGCGCTTACCGGCTTCGGCAGCTTTGACGGCAAAGACGACCGTGACCGAACTGACGATCAGAACGGCAGTGTTCACCCCGCCCATATTGATGCCGAGTTGCTGGCTGGCCGCCGCGAAGGCGTTGAAATGCTGGACGCGGTAGATCAGGTAGGCGCAGAACATGCCGCCGAAGAACATGATTTCCGTTACCAGGAACAGCCACATGCCGAGCGAGGCCGCGTTCTTCTGCTGCTGCGCGTCGGAGAAATGGTGGAGCAGCGCCGGGTTGTGGGCTTCGTGTTCCATCGTCGTTACTGAACCGGTGGAGGCTGAGCCGATCGTCATTGGGCTATCTGGCACCGGGACCCTCCAGTTCCTTGTCTGGGATCTCGTCGTAGTTATAGGCTTCCCACGTCACTACAGGCGTCTCGTCAAAATTGAAAGTGGTCGGCGGCGACGAGGTCTTCCATTCCAGTCCTGCGGCGTTCCATGGATTCGCTTCGGCAATCGGGCCGTACTTCAGCGACCACAGGAAGTAAATCATCGGCAGCAGATAGCCGACAGCCAGCACGCTGGAACCCGCGGTCGAAAGCACGTTCAGCACTTGAAACTCCGGTGGATACTGCCAGTAGCGGCGCGGCATGCCAACGTAACCGAGAATGAATTGCGGGAAGAACGTCAGGTTGAAACCGACAAACACGAGCAGGGCCGAAAGTCTGGCCCAGCCTTCCGGATACATGCGTCCGCTGATTTTAGGCCACCAGAAATGCATACCACCTAAATACCCCATCAAGACGCCACCTACCATGACGTAGTGGAAGTGGGCGACGACGAAGTAGGTGTCGGTGACGTGGACATCAATGCCGAGTGTCGCGAGGAAAAGTCCGGTCAATCCGCCAATCGTGAAGAGCCCGATAAAGCCGAAGGCGTAGAGCATCGGCGTGGCGTAGGTGATCGAACCGCGGTAGAGAGTCGCGGTCCAGTTGAAAACCTTGACGGCTGAGGGCACTCCTACGAAGAAAGTCAGGAACGAAAAGATCATCGCGGCATACAGCGAGATGCCAGCTACGAACATGTGGTGCGCCCAGACCAGGAAGCCGATCACGGCGATAGCGATGCTCGACAGGGCAATGAAGTTATAACCGAAGATGCGTTTGCGCGAGAAGCAGGTGATCAGTTCGCTGATCACTCCCATCGACGGCAGGATCATGATGTACACCGCCGGATGCGAGTAGAACCAGAACAGGTGCTGGAACAGGAGCGGGTCTCCGCCAAGCCGGGGATCGAAGATGCCGAGATGGAAGAGGCGCTCGACCGCCACCAGAATGATGGTGATGGCGACGACCGGCGTGCCCAGAATCATGATGAGGCTGGTCGCGTAGTTGGCCCAGATAAAGAGCGGCAAGCGGTTCCAGGTCAGGCCGGGAGCACGCATGCGGTGAATGGTGACGATGAAATTGAGTCCGGTAAAGATGGAGGAGAACCCGGCAATGAAGACGGCGAGTCCGGCCTCGACAATCTTGGTGTTGGTGTACTCGGTGCTGAAGGGGCTGTAGAAGGTCCAGCCGGTATCGACTCCGCCGGTCAGCATGACGTGCGAGATCAGGATGCCACCGATGATGTAGAGATACCAGCTCAGCAGGTTGATGCGCGGGAAGGCCAAGTCCTTGGCGCCAATCATCAGCGGCACGAGGAAGTTGCCAAGCACAGCCGGCACGACTGGGATCAGGAAGAAGAACACCATGATCATGCCGTGCATGGTGAAGACTTTGTTGTAGGTGTCGGCCTGCATCAGGTCGCCTTGCGGCGTCAGCAGTTCGAGGCGGATGAGCATGGCAAAGAAGCCGCCGAGAAAGAAGAACACCGTCACGGAAATCAGGTACAGGACCGCGATCCGCTTGTGGTCGGTGGTCAACAGCCAGGACTTAAGACTGTGCCCGTTGTTGAGATAGTTCAGCTTCGGAGTTGACGCCGGAGCCTGATTCGCGGGAATGACTGTACTCGCCATGACTATTGCACCTGCATATTCTGTGGTTGTGCCGGGGAAGCGGCCGGCGGATTCTGGAGTCCGGCGGTTCCCGTGGGTGGCTGGGCCAGCGATTTCACGTAGGCCACCAGCGCGTTCAATTGCTCGTCGCTAACAATGCCCTGGAAGGTCGGCATCACGGGCTTGAATCCGTTCACGATCTTCGCGGTCGGATTCAGAATCGATTCGCGAACATAATTCTCATCGGCAATCACGGTGCGTCCATCTTCTAGCAGAACCGGCTTGTTGTAGATACCGATCAGATTGGGGCCGCGGCCCTGCACATCGGAACGATGACAGGTGGAGCATCCGAGTGTGGCAAACAATTGCTTGCCGGTATCCTGCAGCGGAGCCGTCGTTCCGCCCGCCATCCATTGCGCGTAATCCTGCGGTTCCATGACGACGATGTCGCCACCCATGCCAGAATGCATCGTGCCGCAGTATTCAGCGCAGAACAGATGATAGCGTCCGGGGACAGTGGCCTTGAACCAGAGCGTGGTATAGCGGCCGGGCAACACGTCTTGCTTGATGCGGAATGCGGGAATGAAGAAGCTGTGGATCACGTCCTGCGAAGTCATGATCAGCTTTACGTTCTGGCCGGTCGGAACGTGCAGCTCGTTGATTTCGCGCTGCCCTTCCATGTGCTCGATCTTCCACATCCATTGTTTTGCAACGACGTAGACTTCGGTGGAATCGGCGGGAGGCGTGCGCTCTTTGAAGTAAATGACCGCGCCCCAGATGAAGAAGGTCAGCATCACGAAGAACGGGATGATCGACCAGGACAGTTCAAGAATTGTGGAGCCTTCGATCTGATGGGCTTCACGGCCGGGCACACGACGATACTTGATCGCGAGAACGGTGACCGCGATAAAAATGAGCGCAGTCATGACTCCGGCAACCAGCAACAGATAGATGTAGAGAGCATCCACCTGTCCTGCCATGGTCGAGGCCGAATCCGGCCACAATGGTAGAAATTTCGACATAATTACGTAGCTCGCCCCGCGTCGCCGTGTCCCAACTTATGGTCGTTCCGGAACATGACGAACATAAATGTTCCCAGAATCAGCATCGTGCCGAGTGCGCCAATCTTCAGAATGTTGCTGACAACGGCGCCGTACTTCCCGGTTCTGGGATCGTAGTGATAGCAGTAGAGCAGCACCTGGTCGCCGATGTTGCCGATTTTGTTTTGCGAGGCCTGCACCAATCCCAGTCGCAGGTCCTTGGGAGAAAATTCCACGCCGTAAAAATATCCCGAGATGTGCCGGTCGGGCGTGAGCATCACGATGGCGGTGGCGTGCGCGTACTGCTCGGTTTTCGGATCGAACTGATATTGAAAGCCGACCGCTTTCGTCAGCGCGTTGATCGCATCGGGCTTGCCGGTCAGGAAGTGCCAGCCTTGATCGGAATTCGGGCGTCCGTAGCGCTTCATCATGTCGCGCTTCTTGGCGGCGGCCATTTCCGTGGTCTCACGAGGATCGAAGCTCACGGTGAGGACGTCGAAATCCTTGCCGATGCCGAAGGTCAGCGCCTTCATCGAACCGACCAGCCCTTGCAGGAGTTCACTGCACAGCATGGGGCACTGGTAGTAGCCGAGGTTCAGGATGACGGGGCGTCCGTGGCCGAAATAGTCGGAAAGCTTTACCGGATTGCCAAGTTCGTCTTTAAATTCGAGGTCGGCGGGAACTTCGGCGTTGAGATGCTGTTCGATGCCGACGAATTCGAGGCCAGGCGGGCGTTGGTTCGCGGGAGGACTCATGATGCCGCCGCCCATGATTGGGCCGCGTGGGACCTCCGCCAGCAGGGAGGCCGACGAGAGCATCACCAACAGAGTCGCGAAAATGATTGCTTTACAACGCACAGCGTATTCCTTTTCCGGCGCGGTTCGTGACCGCGCAATTCACAATTACGTTTCAGCCGTCCCTACGGGACTCGTCACTTTCTGCAATCTTGCCCCGGCGCTGAAGCACCGGGCTATTTTCAGTCGCCCCCTTCGGGGCTTACTTCTTCGCCGGCTTGACTATAGTCAATTTCGATCCGGGTAAAGGCACCGGGCAGCCGTCCGATATACACGCTTGCGCGTCAGGTGCTTGCGGGCGCACTGGGATTCGGCCAATCGTCAACTCCATGGCGCGCTCAATCGGAATGCGTGCGACGCCAGCTTTTTCGTCAACCCAGCCATAGCTGTTGAGCTGGTTCTCCTGGTTAACGAGATCCTTGCGCACATCAATGCCCTCGTTTACTTCGAGCATGGGAGCGCCGTTGTCTTTGAACGCCTTGTCCATGTCGTCCTGCGTAACCACGCGCGACATTGCGCCCTTCGTAGTCACCAGCGGACTGGACGTCGTCATCTGCGAACGCTCGTAGTTGTCGAGGAAGTGATACATGCCAACGACAATGAAATACGTAATGGCGCCAAAGACGGCGAGGCCGATCATGAACGCGAAGACGCCGCGCGTGCTTAAGTCTTCGCGCTCGTACTCGGTCTCTGGCCATTCTGGCCGTGATTCAGAATTTCGTCACTCATATTGCGTAACCCACAGTTCTGTTACCCATGCGACGGCTCCAGAAGTCTCAACGTCTGCGGCGCGTTTACCGCGAGCAGCGGACGCGATCTCAGGTTGTGGAAGAAATAGGCCATCCACAGGCCGCCCATGCCGGCGATGACAGCGAAATGCACCCAGCTGACGTGAAATGCCGGAAACATCGCGACTCCCTGCCGCACCTGCACAAGGTTCGATGTGCCAGAAGATATCGACCATGCGCATCAAGATGATCCACGAAGCGAGCCGCACCAGCGTGCCTGCGTTTCGTTTCAGTTGCCGCGAGAGCAGCAACGCAAATGGCACGGCGAAACCGAACACCACCAGAAAGATGCCAACGTATTCCCATCCGCCGTTCATCCGGCGCATATACCAGGGAATTTCTTCGGGCAGGTTGCCAGCCCAGATGATGAGCCACTGCGAAAAATTGAAGTAGGCCCACACCATGGTGAACGCCAACATGAACTTGCCGTGATCGTGGACTTCCGTATCCGTAAGGAATCCGGACACCGGCTTTTACTTCTTGAGGATGGTCTCGATGACCACGCAGAAGCAAAAGGCTGAGAGCGCTTCGCCGGCAACGAACAGCAATCCGTAGATGGTCGAGATCCAGCGCGCTTGCAGCGACATGACCCAGTCAATGACAGCAAACGAAATCGTGAGCGAGTAGATGACCAGTCCGATCGAACTCATCGCGCGGAAACGCAGCGTGCTCTGGCCCACTACCGTATCCTGCTCGGTCGACCAGCGATTCAGGAAGTACGCCATCCCAACCCAGACCACGAAATAAAAGAAGAAGCGCAACAGGATGCCGTTGAAGTTGAGATAAGCTGCGCGTGATGTCCAGAATTTTTGGATCGGTGATGCCGGGCCGAGCCCAAAAATAAAGCCGCTCAAATTGAACAAAATCGGAATGAACAGCACGAACATCAGCGGCAGTGTCATCATGCCGGATTCCAGAATGCGGCGAATCACCGTGCCCCATGCGCCACCGACCAGGTGGTACATCATGAGGATGGCCATGCATCCCAGCGAAAGACCCAGCCAGAACATGTAGCCTTCAAGATAGGCGGAGTAAAAACTTTCAGGGGCAGCAAATGCGCCAGCAACGGAAGCAACTAGCCAATCAATCCAATGAAGATTGACCGTGTCTGGATCTTCTCGGCCACGGGCGGGGCCATCAGGTCCGATTTATTTAGGGTGGCCGTGGTCATTTGTGTTCCTCTTCTGCGGGAGCAACGGGCGGCGCGATTTGCGGCAGCGTGGCTCCCGTGCCAATATCGCGGAACTGCGGTGGAGGCGCCTTCATGTCTTGTCCCGCGGGAACATCTGCCGCAGTCGCATTCTGGCTCAGTTGTAGCGCGCGGATATAAGCGGCGATACACCAGCGATCGCGCGCCGAGACCTGTGTGCCATATTCGGGCATCACACCGAACCCGTTGGTCATGACGTCGAAGAAATATCCGATTGGCACCTTGCGCAGACGGTCAATGTGATACGACGGCGGACGGCGGTATCCGCGAGTGGGAATGAACCCACCTCCATCGCCGACGCGCCCGTGACAGGGCGTGCAGTTGATGTTGTAGCGCTCGCGTCCGTGATCCAGAACTTCTTTCGTCACCGGAAATGGCATGTATTCGCCGGGCGCGTTGCCGACTTTTCCGGTGTAAAAATAAGTGTCTTCGTGGAGATCGCCACGGGCGACCGTGCCCTCGGCCGGCAAGCGAGCCGAGCGGTTGTCGGGAAAGAAATCGCTCTTGGCCATGGGCCGGTAATAAGGCTGCATGTGCATGTCGATGCGGCATCCGGCAGTAATGGCAAATCAACGCCATAAGCGCGGGCAAAACTTTTCGGAGATTGCGAGGAGCACCCATGCTAGCTCGGCACCTCCGCGACCATGCGAGGAGAAAGTCCCGTGAGGAACGAGCGCGTGCGGGCAGCATCATATTTCGGGTCGCTCGAAAACACGACCAGGAAAAACTTGTTGTCCGAAGCCTTGGCAAACTCAGCCACGTTGAATACAGGGTGATACGGCTGCGGCAGTCCGTTGAGTGCCAACATGCCAATCGCGGACGAGAGTCCAGCGAAAAGAATCGTCAGTTCGAAAGTCACAATGATGAACGAAGGCCAGGAGTGATACGGGCGTCCGCCGATGTTGACCGGATACGTGATCACTGCCACCCAATACTGAAGCGCGTAGGCTGATAGGCCGCCGATCAGTCCACCGATCAGGACGACGAGCGCCACGCCGTTTTTGTGAAAGCCAATCGCTTCCGCCAGACCCTCGATGGGGAACGGGCTATAGGCGTCCATCTTCTTGTAGCCCTCGTCATGGGCTTTGTGCGCGGCGGCTACCAGTTCCTGAGCCGAGTCGAATCCGGCCATTAGGCCGTAGACGGGATTTTCGGTTGTTGTAGTCATCGACATGTTAGTGCTTCACCTCCGCCGCCTCGTGCACATGCGATTCGGGCAGCAGTGTGCGCAATTCGAAGATGGAGATCATTGGCAGAATTCGTACAAACAGCCACATGGCCGTCAGGAATAAACCAATCGTGCCGGCGAACGTCGCGTAATCCCACTTGGTGGGGTAGAACTGGCCCCACGAAGAAGTCAGGAAGTCGCGACTCAGGCTGACCACCACAATAATGAAGCGCTCCAGCCACATGCCGACGAGAACGACAAAGGAGATGATCCAGAGCCAGAAAGTCGAGACGCGGAATTTTCTGAACCAGAACACTTGCGGGATGCCGATGTTGCAGAGCAGCAGCGCGAGGTAGGCGATGCGATACGGTCCGTGGAACCGGTTCCACAGCAGGAAAGAATCGAACTGGCTGCCGCTATACCAGCCCATGAACGCCTCCATGAAGTAGCCGTAAGCGACGATCAAGCCAGTGGCTAGCATGACCTTGGCTGCGTTCTCCAGGTGGCGCTCGGTGATGAAATCTTTCAACCCGTAGACGGCGCGGATCGGAATGGCCAGGCAAACCACCATGGCGAATCCGGAGTAGATAGCGCCCGCGACGAAGTAGGGCGGGAAAATCGTGGTGTGCCAGCCCGGAACGATGCCGACGGCGAAATCGAAGCTCACGACCGTATGGACCGAGAGCACCAGCGGAGTCGCCAGTCCGGCAAGAAGCAGGTAGGCCGTCTCGTAGCGGTGCCAGTGTTTGGCCGAACCGCGCCAGCCCATGGCGAGCAGTCCGTAAATGGCTTTCACCACCGGATGCTCGGCGCGATCACGCAAGGTGGCAAGATCGGGAATCAATCCGACGAACCAGAAGACCAGAGAAATTGTGCCGTAGGTCGAAACCGCAAACACGTCCCACACCAGCGGGCTGCGGAAATTCGGCCAGTAGTTCATGGTGTTGGGATACGGAAAGAGCCAGTAGGCAAGCCACGGACGCCCGGTATGCAGCCAGCGGGAAAACACCGGCGCAAGCCACCGCAAACAGCGTCATGGCTTCGGCGAAACGGTTGATGGAGTTGCGCCAAGTCTGCCGCAGCAAACACAGAATGGCGGAAATCAGCGTGCCGGCGTGGCCGATGCCGATCCACCACACAAAATTTACGATGGCGAATCCCCAGCCGATGGGAATATTGATGCCCCAGATCCCGGTGCCTTTCAGGAACAGGTATCCGAGAGCCAGCATCAGCACGTTCATCAGCGAGAACACATCAGGAAGCCGAGGATCCATCCCAGCGAGACGGGGCGGCTCAACACGATATTCGAGATCTTCTCGGTAATGGTGGAGAAGGTATGCCCCGGCGCGATTACCGGCACTCGCCTGTCTGCCACGGGAATTTGTGTATTCGTCGCCATGCCTTACATGCGCTCCACTTCGTTATGCCTTCGACTCTGCTCTGACTCTTCTAATCTCGGGATTCGGATTTCGCACTTCCGCCAGATACGTCGTGCGCGGCCGCGTATTCAATTCGCCCAGCATAGTAATTCCTCGGCAGGGCCTTCTGCTTGTTCACCCGACTGTTCGGATCATTGAGGTTACCGAAAACGATTGCGTCGGCGGGACACGATTGCTGACAAGCCGTTTGCAGGTCGCCTTCTTCTGATCGTGGTATCGGCACGCTCGGCGTCGATTCGCTTCTCACTGATGCGCTGCACGCAGTAGGTGCACTTTTCCATGACGCCACGGCTGCGCACGGTCACGTCCGGATTGCGCATGAGCTTGAATTGCGGCGTCTCCCAATCGGAGAAGAGTAGGAAGTTGAAGCGCCGCACTTTGTATGGACAGTTATTCGAACAATAGCGCGTGCCTACGCAGCGGTTGTAGACCATGTCGTTCAGGCCTTCGCTGCTGTGCACGGTTGCCTGCACCGGACAAACCAACTCGCAGGGCGCATTCTCGCACTGCATGCAAGGCACAGGCTGGAAGAATCCCTTGGGATTTTCGCGCGGCCCGTTGTAGTACGCGTCCACGCGAAGCCAATGCATGTGGCGGCCTTTGAGCGTCTGCTCTTTGCCAACCACGGCAATATTGTTTTCCGACTGGCAAGCGACGATGCAGTTATTGCATCCGACGCAGGCGTTCAGGTCGATCGTCATGCCCCACGAATACGTTTCCTTCGAGTAATCGAAAGGCTTGTAGAGCGTGAGGTCGGCAGGCGGCTCGCCTTCTTTCGCGAAGTTCGGCTCTTTCTTGTACTCCGCGAGGCTGCGCTCCTGCACCAGCGGACGCTCGCTACCATCGGGCGTTTCCATCGACTGATAGCCCTGCGTGCTGGCCAAGTCGTACGTTTCACCGGTCGCGGTGAGCTTCGCGCCATCGGCAAACCACGGAGCCTTACTCGTACGCAGCGGATAAACATCGAAACCCATGCCGGTGCCGATGCGTCCGGCACGAGTGCGCCCGTAACCCATGAATACCGTGATCGAGTTGTCGGGATGGCCGGCCTGAATCCAGATTGGGCCTTTGACTTTCTGTCCGTTGTATTCGAGTTCGACTACGTCTTTGAAATTCAGGTTCCGTTTCTTGGCCAGCGCGGGGCCGATCATGATCGGATTGTCCCAGGTCAGCTTAGTCAGTGGCTTCGGAAGTTCCTGGAGCCAGCCGTTGTTGGAGAAACGTCCGTCATAGATGGAGGGATCGCGGCGGAAGTTGATTTCGTAGTTATCTCCAGACTTAGATTGTGACGGCGGGAAGCTGGCCGTCCTTTCACGCAACGTCTTCAGCGCATAGGTTGTGCCCGCAACGAAGCCATGGTGAATGATTTCGCCAGAAAGCATAGAAATGGGCGCCGGTATGTTGTTTTTTCCAGTATTGCTGGACGAGGTGGTCTCAGGTCACCGGATTGTCCCAAGCATCGTTATGATTTCATATCCTCTTCCGCCATAGAGAGGCTCAATCAGCGGCTCAATAATGAAACAGTTCCGTCGTAGGCGCGGGCATCGCTCCATGACTCAATATAATGCGCCTCAGGAACGTACCACTGGCAAAATTCGGCGGTCTCGTTGCGGTGCGAGCCCAGAAAGACCTTCAGGTTGACGGCATTCGATTTCAACGCGGAAGCAAATTCAAATTAAGAGGGGCATCATAGGCCGGGTTGCCGCCGAGAATCAAAAACAGATCTACTTTGCCGGCGCACATATCTTCTACCAGCGAATGTAACGACTCGGTTGCGGTTCACCGGATTCGGTCGACTGGGTCGGTGTAAAAAACCGTTTTGCCAACATTGCCGAGTTCGGCGTTCATTGTGTGCGCGAACGCGTGCACCACAGGAGGCTCATCATCGCCTGCGATGACAACGACTCGAACCTGTGGCGGTGCAGTCTAGTCCCGCGGAGATCAAACCTTGCTTTAGTCGCTTAAGCCTTCGGGGACACTGATACGCTCGAGCATGCGAGATCCCGCGCAAAATTTTCGACGTCCCCCGCCTTCACCGGCAACCGATGGTCCGCCTTCATCCCCGTCGAACTCGGCGTCTCTCGACCACGTACAACCGGTTCATGTTCGCGTCGGGATTGCGGCGGGAGGCGAAGTCGCGCGATGTAGCGCGCCGAGCCCGGGAATCCCGCATAGAGGAAATCGGCATCAAGCGAAACAATGACGTCGGCCTTCGACAAGTCGTAGCGCGTCTCAACCGGTTCGCCGAACGCCAGCTTCGCGCCTTCGTAAACGTTGTCGCGATTGATGGGCTCGTAGACGTGCCACTTGGCCATCGGTTCGCTTCGAGATAGCTGTGAATCTGCGCCGCCAGCGTGGGCGAAGTCACGCCTTGCGTCAGAATGCGGACGCCGCCGCCTGCCATGCTCTTCGCCGTCGCCCATGGGGCCGCGAACGGCTTCGGTGAAGGCAGTCCACGAGCGGACATCGCCCATGTAGGTGATGTTCTGAGCGCGGTCGGGATCGTAAAGATCGAGAATCGAAGCCTGCGCGTAAACGTCCGTGCCGCCGAGGCTAGCGGGATGCTGCGGATTGCCTTCAATTTTTGTCGGACGGAAGAGATGGCTTTCCACCAGAATCGGCGACGCGTAACCGCCCAGCGTGAACGCGGTCGCGTAAAACATCGGACGGCCGGGAACGACGTTCTCCGGCTGCCGCACGTAGGGCACGATCTCGGTGATCGGCATGCGCGTGCATCCGGTCAAACCGGCGAGAGCCAGCGACGCGCCCATGGTCTTGAGGAAGCCGCGGCGCGAGAAATCGTCAAGCCACTCGGAAGCGCCTTTGGGGAATTCCCGGTGCAGCATTTCCTGAAATTCTTCGCTGCCCGCCAGCTCTTCGAGGCTGCGCCAGTACTCGGGGCCAGTCGTGTCCTCGATCTGCTCGCGCACCGCCGTCAGATCAAGCTGCTTGCGCTTGGTGGGACAGACGTCGGCTGAAGCGTTGCCGACCGCTTTCGTTTTGTGCTCGTCCATGCTCATTAAAAATCAGCTCTCAGCTGTCAGTTCTCAGCTCTCAGTAAAACCGATCTACCGGTGGCACGTGTTGCAGCTGGTGATGTCTTTTACTGACCTTACTTTGTACTGCTCCTTCAATGCGTTGCCTCAGCGTTTCTTGATCGGAGTAGGCCCTTGCCGTCTACAACGACCGGCTCACCCGTCGAAAGGTTCTTTCGTAGCGCATGTTGAAGACTTGTTCGCGCGGGCGGATATATTTTTCCGGAGCGCGGTGGCAATCCAAGCAGAATTCCATTTGCAGCGAAGCGTACTGATACATCAGCGGCATCTTGTCGACGGGACCGTGACACGTGTTGCAGCCAACACCTTCTTCAGGTGGATGCTGTGATTGAAATAGACGTAATTTTTGGCAGTTGATTTTCGCCGCGTCCATTCGAGGGAACGTCCGGTGCGGAAACTTTCACGAACCGGCTCCAGGTAGGCCGCGTTGGTCCAGATCTGCGCGTGGCAGTTGATGCAGGTCTTGGTCGGAGGAATGCCGGCAAA
>CAVVJO010000017.1:0-25788 GCA_963748545.1 uncultured Alphaproteobacteria bacterium | reverse complement strand
ATTAAAGCCCTTTTTTTCCCGCTCGCCTAAGAATTGGCGTATGACTGCCGTCAACCAAGCCCTGGGGGATAAGGGGCGATAGTGGGAGGACACGCCGTCGTGCGGGCGACTGACATCAGCGATCCCGACTACTTCCACAAGGTAGTCGACTGCCAATGGGCCTGCCCCGCACACACGCCCGTCCCCGAATACATCCGGTTGATCGCAGCACGGACACTATTCCCAGACGCCTACGTGATCAACTGGAAGTCGAACGTCTTCCCGGGGATCCTGGGCCGCACCTGCGACCGTCCCTGCGAGCCGGCCTGCCGCCGCTCCCGCGTCGAGGACAAGACGCTGGTGAAGGGCGAAGAAGGAGCCCGTTGCGATCTGCCGCCTGAAGCGCGTCGCGGCCGACTACAAGGACGATGACGACATCCATTCCAAGATGCCGAAGGCCAGCCGGCCAGAAGATAACGGCAAGCGCGTTGCCTGCGTCGGCGCCGGCCCGGCCTCGCTTACGGTCGCGCGCGATCTCGCCGCGATCGGCTACGAGGTGGTGGTGTTCGACTCGGATTCGCGCGCCGGCGGCATGATGCGCAGCCAGATCCCCAAATTCCGCCTGCCCGACGAGGTGATCGACGAGGAAGTCGGCTACGCGCTCTCGACCGGCGGCGACCTTCGTCGCCGCCCGCCGCATCGCCAGCCTCAAGGCGCTGCTCGCCGAGGGCTACGACGCCATCTTCGTCGGCTGCGGCGCGCCGCACGGGCGCGACCTCGACATTCCCGGCCGGCGCGAAGCGCTGCGCAACATCCGCATCGGCATCGAATGGCTCGCGAGCGTGTTCTTCGGCCATACCCACACGATCGGCAAGCGCGTCGTGGTGCTCGGCGGCGGCAACACCGCGATGGATTGCTGCCGCACCGCGCGGCGGCTCGGCGGCGAGGTCGTCAAGGTCGTGGTGCGCTCCGGCTACGCCGAGATGAAGGCCTCGCCCTGGGAGAAGGAGGACGCCGTCCACGAGGGCGTCGAGATCTTGAACTGGCTCGTGCCCAAGGCCTTCTCCCACGCATACGGCGCGCTCACCGGCGTGACGTTCGAGAAGGTCCGGCCCCGAGACGGACGAACTGGTCCGCCTGGTGCCGGCGGTCGCCTACCTGGAGCCTGCAGGTCGACCCCCCCGGCGAACGACGTGCTGGTCGCGGTCGGCAAGCAGCAGGCCGGCCTTTCCCTGGATCCAGCCCAGGAAGCCCGGCATGAAGCTCAACCGCGGCTGCCACCCCGTGGTCGATCCCGTCACCTTCGCCTCGAGCCTTCCGTTGGGGTGTTCTTCGGCGGCGACGCGGCCTTTGGCCCCAAGAACATCATCACCGCGGTCGCTCACGGCCACGAGGCGGCGATCTCGATCGACGCCTGGTGTCAAGGTCGCGACCCTGCGCGACCGCCCGCCGCCTCAGACCAATCTCGTCAGCCAGAAGATACGGGCCTGCACGAATGGTCCTACGACAGCGCGATCACCGTCGACCGCCGCCATGTGGTGCCGCAGGTCGAGAGGGCCGCGGCGCTGCCGCAACCTCCGCACCGAGGTCGAGCTCGGCTTCACCCTCGAGCAGGCGCTCGGCGAAGCGCGGCGCTGCCTCAACTGCGACGTCGAGACCGTGTTCTCCGCCCCCGCCTGCATCGAATGCGACGCCTGCGTCGACGTCTGTCCGATCGACTGCATCTCCTTCGTGCCGAACGCGCCGGAGGAAGGCGCTTCGCCCGATCGCTGAACGCGCCGGCGATCAACCTCGATCAGCCGATCCTCCGTCTCCGAGCCGGTGAAGAGCCTGCGCGTGATGGTCAAGGACGAGGACCTCTGCCTGCACTGCGGCCTGTGCGCCGACCGCTGTCCGACCGGCGCCTGGGACATGCAGAAATTCGCCATCGAAATCGCCCAAGCGGGTCAATCATGCCAATCGAAGCCACAAACGATTTCCCAATCCGTTTCGCCAACGTCAACGGCTCCGGCTCGGCGAGCGCCAACCTCCTGTTCGCGAGGGCGATCCTGCGCATGGGCGTGCCGATCGCGCCGCGCAACATCTTCCCATCCAACATCCAGGGTCTGCCGACCTGGTACGAGGTGCGCGTGAGCGAGCGCGGCCTGCTCGGCGCCCGCGGCGGCGCCGACCTCCTGGTGGCGATGAACCCGCAGACGTTCGCACAGGACGTGGCTGCGCTCGCGCCTGGTGGCTATCTGGTCTACGATTTGACCATGCCGGCCGCTGCCCCGGAAGATGAACCGGGGCGACATCGCGGTGCTCGGCATGCCGCTGACTGAAATCTGCGCGGCGCACTATCACGAGCCGCGGCAACGCCAGCTCTACCGCAACATGGTCTACGTCGGCGCGCTCGCGGCCTTGCTCGACATCGAGGCCGCCGTGCTCGAGGAGCTCGTCGCCGAACGGTTCAAGGGCAAGGAAAAACTTATCGAGGCCAACGCCCTCGCCCTGCGCCTCGGCTTCGAGGACGCTCAGGCGCGCTTCGCCTGCCCGCTCGGCGTCCGCGTCCGGCGGTCCGAGGCGGTCGGCGACCGGATCCTGGTCGAGGGCAATTACGCAGGCGGCGCTCGGCGCCCTCTACGGCGGCGCCTCGGTGTGCGCCTGGTATCCGATCACACCCTCGACCTCGGTCGTCGAGGCGTTCGAGCGCCTCGCCGCCCGTTACCGGATCGACCCGGCGACGGGGCAGGAAGAACGTCGAGATTGTCCAGGCCGAGGACGAGATCGCGGCGATCGGCATGGCCGGTCGGGGCGGGCTGGAACGGGGCGCGCGCCTTCACCGGCCATCTCCGGTCCCGGCGTGTCGCTGATGCAGGAGTTCTTCGGGCTCGCCTATTTCGCCGAGGTTCCGGTGGTCGTGATCGACGTGCAGCGCGGCGGCCCCTCGACCGGCATGCCGACCCGCACGCAGCAGTCCGACCTGCTCGTCTGCGCCTACGCCTCGCACGGCGACACCAAACATGTGCTGTTGATCCCCGACGGGCCCGGCGAAGCGTTCGAATTCTCGGCCCTGGCCTTCGACCTCGCCGAGCGGCTGCAGACGCCGGTGTTCGTCATGCTCGATCTCGACATCGGCATGAACTCGCACCTGTCCGCGCCCTTCCAGTGGGACGAGCAGCGGTCTTACGATCGCGGCAAGGTGCTCGGCTCCCGGCAGCTCGAAGCCTCCGCCGAGCTCGCCGAGTTCGGCCGCTACAAGGACGTCGACGGCGACGGCGTGCCCTACCGCACGCTGCTGCCGGGCGCGCACCCGACCCTCGGCGCGTATTTCACCCGCGGCACCAGCCGCGACCGCTACGCCCGCTACACCGAGGACCCCGCGCCCTACGTCGACAACATGGAGCGGCTGGCGCTGAAGTTCGAGCACTGGCGTGCGAGCTGCGCCGAGCCGTCCTGAAGGCCGCGTCGGAGCCGCTCGGTCGGGGTCGTCTGTTTCGGCTCGACCGCGGCGGCCTTGGACGAGGCGATCGCTCGGCTCGCCGGGCTCGGCGTCCCCGTCGACGCGCTGCGCATTCGCGCCTTCCCGCTCGGCGAGGAGGCCGCCGACTTTGTCGCCGCTCACGAGCGGGTGTTCGTCGTCGAGCAGAACCGCGACGGCCAGATGCGCACGCTGATGGCGGGCGATCTGTCGCTCGATCCGGCGAAACTCGTTTCCGTTCTGCACTACGGCGGCACCCCGATCACCGCGACCGTCATCGCCGTCGCCGTTGTCGCCCGGCTCAAGCCCGCCGCCCGTCGCCCCTTCCCTCGAGGCCGTGTCATGACCTTTCAAGGCAAGCCAAAATTCCGGCATCCCTCGATCCCGACCAACGCGCTCGGCTTCACCCGGCGCGACTACGAAGGCTCGATGTCGACGCTCTGCGCCGGCTGCGGCCACGACTTCGATCACCTCGGCGATCATGCACGCCTGCTTCGAGCTCGCCGTGCCGCCGCATCGGGTCGCCAAGCTCAGCGGCATCGGCTGCTCGTCCAAGACGCCGACCTACATGCTCGGCCAGAGCCACGGCTTCAACTCGGTTCACGGCCGCATGCCCTCGGTGCTGACCGGCGCCTATCTCGCCAATCGCGACCTCATCTACCTGGGCGTCTCGGGCGACGGCGACACCGCCTCGATCGGGCTCGGGCAATTCTGCCACGTCATGCGGCGGGGCGTGCGCATGGTCTACATCGTCGAGAACAACGGCGTGTACGGCTTGACCAAGGGCCAGTTCTCGGCGACCGCCGACCGCGGCTCGAAGAGCAAGAAGGGAGCGCACGCCGCCGCCGAGCCGATCGATCTGGCCGCGCTCGCCATCCAGCTCGGCGCGACCTTCGTCGCGCGCTCATTTTCCGGCGACAAGGGCCAGCTCGTGCCGCTGATCAAGGCGGCCTTCGAGCATCGCGGCGCTGCGTTCATCGACGTGATCTCGCCCTGCGTCACGTTCAACAACCACGAGGGCTCGACCAAGAGCTACGACTACGTGCGCGAGCACAACATCGCGGTCAGCGCGCTCGACTTCATCACCGGGCGGGAGCCGATCGAGATCGACTACGCCGAGGGCTCGGCCCCGGCGGTGACCCTGCACGACGGCTCGACCATCCACCTGCGCAAGCTCGACGCCGAACACGATTTCTCCGACCGCGCGGTCGCGCTGACCCTGCTTCAGCGCTGCCAGGAAACCGGGGAGATTCCAACCGGCCTTCTTTATCTCGACAAGGACGTCGAAGAGCTTCACGACACGCTGGGAACCACCGCCCGCCCGCTGAACGAGCTGGCCGAGGCCGAACTCTGTCCGGGGCCGAAGGCGCTGGCGGCGATCAACCGGTCGTTGAGGTAAGCGCCTGTCGGATTTGCGTCGCCGCCCGCCCTTGTGAGACCGTGCGCCGCCGATCGACAACCGTGGGCTCTTCATGCTCTTTCACGCGCTCTATCTCATCGCCATCGTGGCGGAGGCGATGACGGCGGCGCTGGCGGCGGGGCGGCGCAGCATGGATTGGGTCGGCGTCGCCTTGCTCGGCTCCGTCACCGCGCTTGGCGGCGGCTCGGCGCGCGACGTGCTCCTCGGTCATTACCCCTTGTCGTGGGTGGCCCACCCGGAATATCTGCCGATCACCGCGGGCGCGGCGCTCGCGACCATAGCCGCAGCGCGCGTGATGCGTCATCTGCGCCGCGTCTTTCTGGTTCTCGACGCGATCGGCCTCGTCGTCTTCACCGTGATCGGCTGCAATGTCGCGCTCGACCTCGGCCTGCCGTTTGTCGTCGTGATCGTGTCGGGCATGATCACCGGCTGCGTCGGCGGCGTCCTGCGCGACGTGCTGTGCAACGACATCCCGCTCCTGTTCCGCAGCGAGCTCTACGCCAGCGTCTCGGTCGCCGCTGGCGGACTTTATGTCGCGGGCCTCGTGGCCGGCCTGCCGCACGATCTCGTGATGGTGTCGGCCATGGCCGCGGGCCTCGTCCTGCGGCTGATGGCCATCGCCTACGGCTGGAACATGCCGAAGTTCGTCTACACGCAGGACCTCCACTGAGACGGCGGAGACGTCAAACCGAGCGACGTCTATGTCTCCGCCGGGTTCAGCCAGCGCTAGGGTCCGCACGCCTCCGGCGTAGCGCTGGCGCTGGCGATCATAGGCGCCCGGCGGCGCGGCGTGAGATAAGCCTCCCGTGTGGGATATCCGCTTCCGTTTCCAACAGAACGGTCGCTGATGTCGTCCTTCGACCAAGTCGCGGCGGGTCTGGACCAAAGAAAACGTCCTTTTCAACGACCCGTGTCTGGTGAAGACCCCCTTCCAAACCTCATTGACAGGGCCCGGCAGAGAGTCGTTATATTCTTTCATATATAGCGTGGAGGGGTAAGATGAAATCCACCCGATCTTTCGCATTGGCTGTGGGGCTGCTCACGCTCTCCATCACGCCGGGCCATGCGGGACTGCAGGTGATTGGGGACGGCATCACGGGGGACTACGCTGTCTCCGACGGGACGAGCCTCTGGTCGCTGATCCAGAACGTGCAGACTCCTTCTCTTCCCGGTCACGACGACAAGAACGCCATCCTGCACAATTACGTCGTGGGCCGGACCGCCAGTGGCGGCGTATCGGTCTTCTCCGCCGGCGAGCTCGACCCGTCGTTCGGCGGAACCGGCGCGGCGCCCTATGTCAGCGTCAACGGCGGCGCGTACGGGCTCGTCGATCCGAACGCGGGCGCCGCCGGCCGCGATCTTTCGAACCTGGTCAGCCTGACGGTGATCGCGGTCCCCGGGCTTCCGTCCGGTCCTGGCGGCGCCTCGTCCAGCTTTGGCTTGTCCGGACTGGTGACCAACCCCGGGACGTACACGGCCGCAAATCTGCCAAACCCGCCGCCCGCAAGCGTGACCGTGCAAGGAAGCCCCTACGAGGGGGAGTTGCTTTATACGTTCCTCAATCCCCTTGCCGCCGCAATCGCGACGAGCGACATCGTTGTGACCGGCGCCACCGATGGTTACCTCGTCGTCTTTTCGCTCGCCGAGCTTGATCCAGCGCTCGGCGGGACGTCCGCCAACCTGCTCTCCTACGCCGGGGCGACCTTTCCCGGCGCAGCCCTCGCGCGCATCGTCACGCCATATGACAACAAACACGGACGCTGGAATTCGAACATCGACTTTATTGACGTCGCCGCCGTTCCCGAGGCGCCGACGTGGGTGCTGATGCTGCTCGGCTTCTCGGTCATCGGGCTTGCGGCGCGTCGCGCCGCCTGCAGCCTCGGGGCGGCCTGACGAATGCGTCTGGCGTAGACACCGTCTGGGCGAGGGGGCCGCGCCCGCCGGAACGCGCCTGACGACCGCGGCGCCGCGCTTCTCCAGAGCGCGGCGCCGCACCACTTTATCCGATTGGCGCAGTCGCGCGACGACTGCGACCGCATTGGCAAGCGCGAGGCGCTGCCGGGGTGCGATCTGAAGCCGCAACTCCTTGTGATTGCGTTTAGGTCTGCGCCGCAGCGGTCGCCACACGCTCAACTTGGCGCGCGTCAGTTGGGCTCCCATCCGGAGCGCCGAAGCGCGCGGGGCGTGATGCGCACGGAACGGAACCGGCGGGACCGTCGTTCGCTTAAACCCGCATATCGCTTGACGAACAACGAACTGACGCCCGAGACGAGCGCGACAGCGTCGCGGCTGCCAGTCCGCCCTCATGCCGTCGGCGCGGGGCGACTGGCTCGCCCAAGCCCTCTACGCCTGGACCGCCGCAACATTGTTTCGTAATCTTCTGGCCTTCCGGACCACAAGCGCCCGATTTCCGCCTTTGTTCCTGACTTTACGTGACCGAGGAGGACGTCGATGAGCGCGTCTGGGACGATCAGTGGGCCCGCATCCCGCGAGTTGGTCCGCGGCTTCCTGTCCGGCGGCGGAGAACTCGGCGCGCTCATGCGCACCTTTCCCTGGGAAACCACGCCGCTCGGACCGGCGGAGTCGTGGCCGCAAAGCCTGAAGATGGCGATTCGGATCATGCTGACCTCCCTCCAGCCGATCTGGATCGGCTGGGGCGAGGACCTGACGTACTTCTACAACGACCCCTACAAGTCCATCATCGGCGGCAGGCACCCCTGGGCCCTCGGGCGGCCGACGCGCGAGATCTGGCGCGAGATCTGGCCTCAGATCTCGCCGATGCTGGACACGGCGCTAGGCGGCGACCAAGGCACGTTCGTCGAATTGCAGCTCCTGATCATGGAGCGCAACGGCTATCCGGAGGAAACTTACTACACCTTCTCCTACAGCCCGATCCCGGACGACGACGGGCAGGTCGGAGGAATCTTCTGCGCCAACAGCGACGACACCCAGCGCGTGATCGGCGAGCGGCAGCTTGCGCTGCTCAAGGATCTCGCGGCGGAGGCGGGTCACGCGCGCGACTGGCGGGATGCGTGCGTGCGCGGGGCGGTCGCGCTGGAAAGAAATCCGCGCGATCTCCCCTTTGCTCTGATTTATGTCGCCGAGCGCGGCGCCGGCGCCGCGGAGTTGGCGGGCGCAGCCGGAATCAAGCGAGGCCATGACCTCGCCCCAATGACGATCGGCCTGGATCAAACCTCGCCCTGGCCGATCGGCGAGGCGTTGAAGTCGCAGAGCATCCAGACCGTAACGGACCTGCAGGCCCTGGCGGAAACAGACATTCCCTCCGGCCCATGGCCCCAGCCTCCGACGAGCGCCGCACTGATCCCGATCCTGCCCACCGGAGACACCGGCCGCGCCGGGGTTCTGGTCGTCGGTCTCAATCAGTTCCGCCTGTTCGACGACAACTACAAGGGCTTCCTCAGTCTCGCCGCCGGACAGATCGCGGCGGCGATCGCCAACGCGCAGGCCTATGAGGAGGAGCGGCGGCGCGCCGAGGCGCTGTCGGAGCTCGACCGCGCCAAGACCACTTTCTTTTCCAACATCAGCCACGAGTTCCGCACGCCGCTGACGCTGATGCTCGGGCCGATCGAGGACATGCTGCAGGACACGCCTGTGCATCTGCTGCCGGTCCATCGCCACCGGCTCGAGACCGCCCACCGCAACAGTCTCCGCCTCCTCAAGCTGGTCAACTCCCTTCTCGACTTCTCGCGCATCGAAGCCGGCCGGACCGACATGAACTTCGAGCCCACGGATCTGGCGCAACTGACCGCAGAAGCGGCTTCGAATTTCGACTCGGCGACCGAACGCGCCGGACTCTGGCTCAGGATCGATTGCTCGAGTTTGCCCGAGCCGGTCTACGTCGATCGCGACATGTGGGAGAAAATCGTCCTCAATCTCCTCTCGAACGCCTTCAAGTTCACGTTCGAGGGCGGGATCGCGGTCGAGCTCAGGGCGTCGGCGGACCAAGCGTTTGCGCAACTGACCGTCCGCGACACCGGCGTCGGCATTCCGCAATCCGAGCTGCCGATGCTTTTCGAACGCTTCCATCGGATCGAGGGCCAAAAGAGCCGCTCGTTCGAAGGCTCGGGGATCGGCCTCGCCCTGGTGCAGGAACTGGTGAGGCTGCACGGGGGGACCACGGAGGTCGAGAGCGAGGAAGGCAAGGGCGCGGCCTTCACCATCTCCATCCCGTTCGGCGCCGCCCATCTCCCGACAGATAGGATCGGACGGGCGCGCTCGCGGGTCTCGACGTCGCTGCGCGCCGGGGCCTTCGTCGAGGAGGCGCTGCGCTGGCTTCCTTCCGACGACGACAGCGAGGCGCCCGACGATCGCGCCGACGACTCCCCCGACCTTCCGTCTCACGAACGGACAGCCGGCGCGCGCATCGTGGTCGCCGACGACAATTCGGACATGCGCAACTATGTCCGACGGCTGCTGCAGCCACGATGGGAAATCGAGGCCGTCTCCGACGGCGCCCAGGCGCTCGCGTCCGTCCGGGCGAAGAAGCCCGATCTTGTCTTGACCGATGTCATGATGCCGGGGCTCGATGGCTTCGGCCTGCTGCGCGAACTGCGCAAGGACCCGACCTTGCGCGATATTCCGGTCATCATGCTCTCCGCTCGCGCTGGCGAGGACGCGCGGGTGGAGGGGCTCGACGCGATGGCCGACGACTATCTGACCAAGCCCTTCTCGGCGCGCGAACTGATCGCTCGCGTGAATGCGAATCTGGAGATGGCGCTGCTTCGACGCGAGACGACTCGCGAGTTGCGCGAAAGCGAAGCCCGCTTCCGCAACATGGCCGAGCACGCGCCGGTCATGATGTGGATGACCGATCCGACCGGCTCGCTCACCTACCTCAACCAGAGGTGGAGCGAGTTCACGGGACAGGCCCCGGAGGAGGCGCTCGGTTTTGGCGCCTGGGAGGCCCTGCATCCCGACGATCGGGCGGACTCACGCCGCGCTTTTGTCGAAGCCAGCGAGGCGCGCACGCCGATGCGGCTCGAATACCGGCTGCGCCGCGGCGACGGCGTCTATCGCTGGGCTCTGAGCGCCGCGGGGCCGCGGTTCGGGGAGGACGGCGAATTTCTCGGACACATCGGCTCCGTCATCGACATCACCGATCGCAAGGAGGCCGAGGAGATCCTGCGGCAGGCCAACGAGTTGCTGGAGCAGCGCGTGGCCGCGGCGATCGCGGAACGCGCAACGGCCGAGGCGCAGTTGCAACAGGCGCAGAAGATGGAGGCGGTCGGCAAGCTCACCGGCGGAGTGGCGCACGACTTCAACAACGTGCTTCAGATCATCGGCGGCAACCTGCAACTCCTTGGCCGCGACATCGCGGGCAACCCGCGCGCCGAGCAGCGCCTGCAAACCGCGATCGCCGCCATCTCGCGAGGATCGAAACTCGCCTCGCAACTGCTGGCCTTTGGCCGGCGGCAACCGCTCGCTCCGAAGGTGGTCAACCTCGGGCGTCTGATCCGCAGCACCGACGACATGCTGCGCCGGGCGCTCGGCGACGGAGTGGAGATCGAGACCGTGATTTCCGGCGGTTTATGGAACACCTATGTCGACACCGTTCAGGTGGAGAACGCCCTCCTTAATCTTGCGATCAACGCCCGTGACGCGATGGAGGGACACGGCAAGCTCACGATCGAGGCGGGCAACGCCTATCTCGACGACAATTACGCCGTCCGTCACGCCGACGTGAAGTCAGGCCAATACGTCGTCATCGCGGTCACCGACACTGGCGCCGGAATCCCCGCCGACATTCTCGACCACGTGTTCGAGCCGTTCTTCACCACCAAGCCCGAGGGCCGCGGCACGGGCCTTGGGCTCAGCATGGTCTACGGCTTCGTCAAGCAGTCCGGCGGCCACGTCAAAATCTACAGCGAGCCCGGTCACGGGACGACCGTGCGACTGTACCTGCCGCGCGCGAAGGCGGTCGAGGACCTCGAACCGGAAATCGAGCAGGATCGCGCGGTCGGCGGCGGCGAAACCGTCCTGGTCGTCGAGGACGACGAGCACGTGCGCGGCACCGTCGTCGAGCTCTTGACGGAAATCGGCTATCGGGTGCTGAAGGCGAGGGACGCCGAGAGCGCCTGGACGATTATTGAGAGCGGCGTTCCGATCGACGTGTTGTTTACCGACGTGGTGATGCCGGGCCCCCTGCGCAGCCCCGAGCTGGCGCGCAAGGCCCGTGAGCGTCTGCCTGACCTCGCCGTGCTGTTCACCTCGGGATATACCGAGAACGCGATCGTTCACGGCGGCCGCCTCGACGACGGGGTCGAGTTGCTCAGCAAGCCGTACAGCCGCGAAGCCCTCGCCCGCAAAATCCAGTTCGTCCTGCGCAATCAGAAGCAGCGCAGCGTCGCCCAAACGGCGCCCCGTCCGGCTGAATCTCGCGCATCGGAAGCCCGCGCAGACGCGCCCACCGATGGTCTGCGGATTCTTCTTGTCGAGGATGATACTCTGATCCGAGCCTCGACCGCGGATATGCTGACGGATCTCGGTCATTCGGTTGAGGAGGCGGCGGATGGCGCGACAGGCCTGGACGCCCTGGAGAAGCACGACTTCGACGTCCTCGTGACGGATCTCTCGCTGCCGGGCATGTCAGGGGAGGAATTCGCCGCGGCCGCCACAGAGCGCCGCCCAGATCTGCGCGTCGTTTTTGCGACGGGCTATGCCGGGCCATCCGCCTCGAGCCGCGGCGGCAGGCTTCAATCGGCGGTGGTCCTTCAGAAGCCTTACGACGTAAAGAGCATGGCGGCGGCGCTGAAGGCTGCGTTTTCGGGAAGTTGACCCGTCGTCGCGCCAAGAGACGCCGCCGGCGCGCCAGGAGTCAAAGACGATGATGGCGGGCAAGCGTCTCTCTGTCGGAGACGGGCTCGCCACGCTTCATCTGGAGGATTTGGGTAGACCTGTGGGGGCGATGTGCGTGCTGAGTGGTGAGCATGAGCGATCGCGCAAAGATACTGCCCGAGCAAGGCCGGATGACTCGCCTCGGCGAGATCCGGGTTGTCGAGTTTATTCGCGACGCGTTGTGCGCCGGGAAGCGCGCCGTTCTCGTCACCGGCCGCGGCCCCTCGCCGGCGCGGGCGCCCGACAGCGCCTTAACGGGTTTCGGCGCGCAGACGCTGCGGATCGGGCCGCCGCTGCCGGAGCCGTTTGAACTCCAGCACAGGATTGGCGCTGCGGTCGGGATTGCTGGGGCCCGTGAAATGGCCCCGCTGGCGTTCGCCGCGAGACTGTTGTTCGCTGCGCCCGGGCCGTCTCTGATTTTGGCGATCGACGACGCTCACCTGCTCTCCTATCGGACGCTGGCTTACCTGACGGAGATCACCGAATTGCTGGCGCCGGATGCGCCGATCCTTCAGATCGTGCTTGCCGCCCATCCGGTCTTTCTCGATACGCTCGCCCGACCGGAATTCGAGGGCTTTCGAACGCGGCTCTGTCGGCCGGCCTTCGAAATCCTCCAACCGGCGCTCGACGCGCAAAGCGTCGAGACCGTCCCGGGTTTGGCCGCCAACCGGGCGGCGTCGGCCTCCGAGCGTGAGAAATCCGGCCCATCTCGAAAGCCCATCTCACACGCTCGAAAGCGTTCTGGAACGAGCCCGCTCGCGGCGCAGGCGGCCGCGGGATTGACGGTCCTGGGTTGCCTCGCGGCGGTCGGATATGTCGCGCTGCCCGAGGGCCTGATCCGGCAAGTCAAATCGACGCTGACGTCACCGGCAACGCCCGCGAAATCGGGGGCGCGGCTTGCACCCAAACAAGCCCATGGCGTCGCCGATCCGCTGATTGACGCCTTGGCGGATGCGGTCGCCAACGGACCGGCGGACTTGGTCGCGGTCCTCATCGAGCGCATTGCAAACCTCGAAGCCAGCGCTTCGCCCGAAGGGCTCAGATTGGTGGCGGCGATGCCCGATCGCTTCGCCGCGCGAGCCATTGCCGCCGCAGCGGCCGGTCGGGTCGATGAGGCCCGCCGTCTCGAGCAGTTCCTGCTTCTCACCTATCCGGCGCACGTCAGGCCGGATCTTCTGATGGCGTCAAATCCAAAATCTCCTCCTTCTCGTCCGACTGTTGCGCCGGACGAGAGGGGTGCTCGGGCGCCAGCCGATCCGACTCCGGCCGCGTCGTCCGGCGTAACTCAACCGCCCGCTCAAAGCGCCGCGGCGGAGCCAGCGGCGGCTGCCACGCCGACCAAACCCGTTGAGCCATCCGGTCCGACGGGCCTTAATTCTTTTGTGGCCGGATCAGAGGGCCCCGCGACGCCTGCGCCTGCAAACGCTCCGCGGCAGGGCGCACGCGACGTCGCGCCGCCGACGATCGTGGCGCGGGCGGCGCCGATGGAGCCCCAAGGCCCCCCTCCGCCGCCTGTTGAGCAATCCGGCTCGGCGGCGCACGACAATCTCCCGACCGCTCCGCCCGCATCGGCGGCCTGGGCGACCCCGACGCCTGAACGTCCGCCGGCGTTGCTGACCGGCCTGCCGACGCTCGCGCCGGTCCGGGTTGTGCTGAACGTGGCGCAAGACGATATCCTCCGCGCCGGGCGCGCGGAGGATATCCGGCAAGCGCTCGTCTCCGCCGGACTGGAGGTCGCCAGATTTGTACCTGTCGATCCGCATGGACCGGGGCATGGGTCGGGTCCGAGCATCGGCTATTACTTCCAATCGGATCGCAAAGCGGCCGCCGGCGTCAGTCGTGCGCTCGAACCGCTGCTCGGCGTCGTGCATCCGGTCGCGCTGCGGATGCACGGAACCGTTCCCGAACCCGGGACGATTGAGATCGCCGTTCCGTGATGCGGCAGGCCCCTCTCATCCACAAGCGTTGTGGGAGGATTGGAACCTTCCCCTGCGAACACGTGTTTGCGCGCAAGAGGTTGCAAGCCTCGCCGTTCGCTCCGATTTCGGGAGCCCGGGTCAGGAGGAGGTCAGTTCAGCCATGCGTTGGTCAACTCAACTCCTTTTTGGCGCCGCGCTGGTGATGAGTGCGCCGGCCGCCCAGGCGCAGGTCCCGCCGGCTTCGACCCCTTCAGCCCCATTGGCGCCCTCTACGGCTTCGGCGGCCAATCCGGCGCCAAGCGTCGCTCCCAGCTCGCTCGTGCTTTATTTCGATTCCGGCAGCGCCGCCATCCGGCCCAAGGACGTCCCTCTGCTCGACGAAGCCTCCCGTCTCTACCGCGCCGGAAAGCCCATCGTGATGACCGTCACCGGCGGCGCGGACACGGTGGGGCCCGCCGCCGTCAATTTGCGACTGTCCGAGCAGCGGGCGGACAATGTCCTTCAGGGACTCGTGTCGCGCGGCATCCCGGTCGAGCGATTTCAGGTGATCGCAAAGGGGGAGACGGATCCGGCGGTACCAACAGCGACTGACGTGTCCGAGGAGCGCAACCGGCGTGTGGAGATTACCTGGCGTTGACCTCGATCGGAAGCGGGTCGAGCGCGCTTTCGGCCTCTTTGTGACGTTAACCGCCGCGCTCACGCCGCCCGGGGCCCCAAGCGCGCGAGCCGAACCCGGCTCGCCCTCGGGCTTCCCCTCGGGCTTCCCGGGCGACGCGGGCGATGCAGCCTATGCCGCGGGCCGTTTCGTAGACGCGTTGCGGATCTGGCGGCCGAGGGCCGATGCGGGCGACGCGGCCGCCGAATTCGGTCTCGGACTGCTGTACGATCTCGGCGAGGGCCTTGGGCAGGACGAGGCGGCGGCGTTGAGCTGGTACCGGCGCGCAGCGGAAGCTGGTCATGTCCTCGCGGAATTCAATGTCGGCGTCATGTATGACAGCGGCGTGGGGACGGCGCGCGATCCCGCCAAAGCCGCCTTGTGGTATGCGCGCGCGGCCGCGCACGGCTATGCGCGGGCCGAGTACAATCTCGCGCAGCTCTACCAGGCGGGGGACGGGACGCCGCGCAATCTCGACATGGCGGAAAGCTGGTACGCCGCGGCCGCGGCGCATGGGTTATCCGCGGCGTCGCGCAAGCTTGCCGCGATGCGCGAGGAGAAGGGGCCGACCGCCGCCGGAATCTATGCGGCGGGGCGCCGGCGCTCGCGCCGGCTGTCCCAACCGGATCGTCGGTCAATTCGGCGGGGGACGCCGATCAGCGGGTCCAGGTCGAGCTGTCGTGGGCCGCGCCGGCTGAGCCCACTCCGGTGAAATATTTCATTCAGGTCCTCGCCTTGGACAAGACTGGCGGGCGGCCCGCGTTCTCGGCCTACGCGGACCGGTCAGCCGTGCTCGCGTCGCTGCCGAGCGGGCGCGCCGATTACGTCTGGCGCGTCTACACGGTCGCCGAAGCCTCCATCCCCGACTACGCGCCAAGCGCCTGGAGCTCCTTCTCCACGCGCTAGGCGGCAGCGGGGATGTCACCGTCCGAGTGCGCTTACTCGGCCGCGCGGCTGTAGCGGCCGGCTTCGATTTCTTCGATGATCTTCGGAACGAAGGCCTTGAGATCGCCCGGGTTGCGGCTGGTCACGACCCCCTTGTCGACGACGACTTCCTCATCGACCCAGTTCGCGCCCGCGTTTTCGACGTCCTTCCGCACCGACTTGAACGACGTCATTTTGCGGCCGCGCACGGCGTCCGCCTGCACGAGCAGCCAGGGCGCATGGCAGATCGCCGCGACGAGCTTGCCGCGCTCCAGGAAGGCTTTCACGATGCGCATGGCGTCCGCGTCGACCCTGAGCTTGTCGGGATTGATGACGCCGCCCGGCAGCACGAGCGCCTGGTAGTCGTCGGGCTTGGCGTCGGCGATCTTGAGATCGGCTGGCGCGCTCTCGCCCCAATCCGTCTTGTCCCAGCCGCGGATCGAAGACCCGGTCGGGGTCGCGACCTCGACCTTCGCCCCGGCTTTGCGCAGTTCGTCGCGCGGAACGGTCAGCTCGAGCTGTTCGAAGCCGTCGGTGGCGATGATGAGAATGCGTGCGTCGCGGATGCTCGGCATGAGAAAACTCCCTGAAAACCCGCCCCGGCGACAAACCCCCATTCGCCGCCCTTGTTCCGCGCGCGGCGGCGGAAGGAACCCAAGGATTGTTTTCGGACTTTTCCGGGTCGGAGACGATCGCCATGGCCGAACCCGCCGTCGAGGACAGAGCCGCCGAAATCGCGCGCTTGCGTATCGAGGCCGCGTCCTGTGAAGCCTGTCCCCTGTGGAGGAACGCGACTCAGACCGTGTTCGGCGAGGGGCCGTCGGACGCCGACATTCTTTTCGTCGGCGAGCAGCCCGGGGATCGCGAGGACCGCGCCGGGCGCCCGTTCGTCGGACCTGCAGGGATCCTGTTCGACAAGGCGCTCGCGGAGGCCGGCGTCGATCGCAAGCGGGTTTATGTGACCAACGCGGTCAAGCACTTCAAGTTCGAGCCGCGCGGCAAGCTCAGGCTCCACAAGAAGCCGAATGCGGGCGAGATCGAGGTCTGCCGCCGATGGCTGTTCGCGGAGATCCTGACCGTTCAGCCGCGCCTGATCGTGGCGCTCGGCGCGACCGCCGCGCAAAGCCTGATCGGACGCGCGATCGCGATCGGCGCCAATCGAGGAAAGGTCTTCGAAGCTGCGGGCGGCCTTCAGGTCTTCGTGACCGTGCATCCGGCGTCGCTGCTGCGCGTTCCCGACGAAGCCGCCAGGCGGGTGGCCTATTCTGACTTTGTCGTCGACCTTCGCGCGATCGCCGCGAGGGCGGAGCGATCGCCGAATGCCCCTTTGGGCGACGGCCACCGGGCGGCGTAGAGGTCGGACGGTCGCAACCCTTGCGCGGGTCAGCGTTTCACGTCCTTCACGGAAACTGGGTCGGGCGCGGCGGGGATCTTGACGCTCAGGCAGGCCGCTTTGCGCCGCCGGCGTGTCCCCGCCGCGCTCGAGCTGCTAAAGTCCGCTGCCCTCGTGGCTGATCTTGGCGGTCGCCACGTCGTCCAGAAGCGACAGCAGCTGCTTGGTGGCGGCCATCGGCGTGCACGCCCGGTTCCCGTCGACGAAAAACACGAGCCCGCTCTCGTGGCCGTCGATCTTCGCGAGCACCGCCCTGTCGCCGTAGGGCAGACCTGGCGGGGTCAGGGGGTTCATGGCGTAGATGCCGCGCAGAAACTCCCACTGCTCCGGCGTAAGCTCGATCCAGCGGCCCTTACCGGCCTCGACCGTCTTCTTCGGCACGGAAACGTCGACGCAGCGGACCGTATCGTCTGCGTAGGCCAGAGTGGGCAACGCCATCAGGGCGGCTGCGGCTGCGGCTATGGTGCGCTTGCTTGGCATGAGAATCTCCCGTTCGCGGACCCTCGCCCGTCGCTTCCCTTCCTGTTCCGCGGTCGATCCCTTGCAACAGCCGAATCGCAGCCGCTTCCGGCTGCACCAACCCAAATTCGTGCAAAAGGTTCCCGCGGGAGAGGCGCCGCGCGTTGCGCGAGCCGCTTGGCAAACAGAAAGCGCGCGGGAGGCCTACACGGCCTCGCCGGGACGCGAGCCGCTGGATGGCGAGACTTTCAAGCGCAGACCGCCGCGCCGCTTTGCGGTCGCGGCGCGCAGATCGAGACGCAGCAGCGCGCGCGGACGATGTGCGCCCGCGCGACGGATGCGACGAGACAGGCGCAGCGGGGGCCGTTGACCACGGCCCCCGCGCGCCGTTCACCCCAGGTTTTGCACGAACGAGATGATCGCCTTGCGGACTTCCGGGCTCTTGATCGCGACGAACGCGCGGATGAGTTCCGCGCCCTCCGCCGCCGTCGCGGGCGCAATCAGCGGCCCCGGCTCGATCCGGTCCTCTTCGACAGTCCTTTTCGCAGCGCCGCTTTCCTTGCCCATCACAACACCCAGTTCCCCAAAGCCAACCATGGTTCACACGTCCGATGAGAGACGCGCCGCAGCCATGGCTTCAGAGCGCGGCGTCTCGTGGGGGAGTGCCTTTAAAGGACCCAAACCCAACGGCGGATGAATGAATAATGACACTTTCGGGGCGCGGCGGCCAGAGCGGCCGCCCATGCGACACCGCGCGCCATTGACGAAACTCGACGACCGGACTTGCTTATCCGACCAAGACACCGCGAAACGCAGAGGACCTTGGGGCGCCCGATGGGCAACGGAAAGCACGAAATCCGGATTAAGGGCTACTCCAACGACCGCATGGAGCGGCTGAAGCAATTCACGAGGTCGCTCAACGCCGAGCTCGCCCTCCTCGGCAGCGAGCCGCTCGATGTGCTGGAAGCCCACCAGGAATACCAGAGCGTGATCGACGACCATGAAGGCACCTGGGCGGAGCTCGTCCGCCGGCTCGCCGCCGAGCGCACGAAAGTCGTCTATGCCGAAGAGGGCGAGGAGACCGGCGAGGATTTCGAAGCGTTCGAGGACGGCGAGGGCGAGCCCTACGAGGGCGGCGCGTAGGCCGACGTCGTGGCGGTCAGCCAAGGCGCCCTCCATCCTCAGCGCGCTTGGCGGCGAACTGCCCGGGGTTCTTGCGGCCGTGGGCGCGGCGGGCGGCGCCGGGAGGATGGAGGCGCGCCAGAAACGTCCAGGCGTCGCGCGTCCAGCGGGCGTCGTTGAGCGCGTGGTGGGCGGACGTCGTCTGCCGCGGCAGCTCGGGGTCGCCGAGTTCGATCGCCCATTGCTTGATGTCGAGGCAAAGCTGCGGGTAGTGGAACGGCAGCTCCTCGAGCCCGCCGAACAGGCCGACGAACGCGACCCAGTCGTACGCAGGAAAGTAGCCCCAGAACACCGGGTGCTCGTCGTGATCGGTAAAGTCGCGCAAGGCGTAGCTGATCGCCTCGGTGGTCATCGCCTTGCCGTCGAGCTGCGGGCGCACGTTTTCCAGGGTCCACGGGCTCGCCTTCGCCCAGTCGGCTTCCGAACTCTCCGCATAGAAGGCCCGCCCGTCCTCGGCGACCACGCCGATGCTGACGAGGTCGACGACGAACGGCTTCGCTATGAATTCGGTGTCGATCCAATATTTCATGGTTTGTCGGCGCGCGTCCGGCGGTTGTCGTATGGATTCGATAACGAGAAAGCGTCGCTAGGCGTTGATCCCGTCATGCGGCGGCAAAGGTCTCGGCTATAGGGCCAGTGCGCCGCATCCCGTCGTCGCGGCCCTCATCCCCGGCCCTTCTCCCGGACGGGAGAAGGGAGCGCGGGGCGGCTCGTTATCACGCATCAATAACGTCGGTAGACGCCGCCATGGTACCCGCCATGGTAGCCATAGCCGCGGTGAACCGCATAGCCGCCATGATACCCATAGCCGTGAACCCCATAGACGCCGCCGTGATAGCCGTAGGCCGGATGAACGCCATAGACGCCGCCATAAACGGGCGCGCCGACGACGACGGCTCCGCCGTTCGGCCGGCAACCGCCGTAAGGTCCGCGATGAAACCCGATCCCGCAGCCTCCCGCGACGAGGGTGACGGCGGGCGTCGCGGCCGGCGACGACACGATCTCCATCGCCTGAACCGGCGCATTCGCGAGCCCCGCCAACCCGATCGCGGCGGCCAAGATGATTTTCTGCATGGTTTCCCCATTTGGGCCCCGACGCGGGCCTGATTCGCGATCAGGTCAGACCTTTGAGGCGGTTCTGGGACCACGCGCGGGCCAGCGCCTGCCCGGGAGAGGCGCAGCGCCTTCTTCCCGCATGCGGGGAGATCAGGCTCGGGTGAAGCGCAAGGTGCACGGCCGGAGCTGCTGGCGCTGGCCGGCGCCCTTGTCGCCGGTGAATTGAACATCCGCGGTGTAGCGGAATCGCGTGCCCGGCAGCACATGGCCGATCGATTGGTCCCGGCCGGCCAGGCCGGTCACCGAGACGATCGCCTTGCCGTCGGGCCTCACCCAACCGCTAAGGTCGCCCTCGGCCTCGGTGGTGGGCGAATGGTACGTTCCCGAAAGCGTTCCCTCGGCGATGCGAACCGGCGCCCGCCACGCGTAGCCCGCGCCCTCGGGCGAGGCCGGGCACACGACCTCGGCGTTCCAGTTCCCGTCGAACGGGTTGGCGTCCTCGGCGACCGACGGGCGCGACGCCGCAAAGGGCGCGCCCAGCATCAAGGCCGCCGAGGCCAAAACCATCTTCCGCGCGTTCATCGCTCGAGCTCCCAACGTCGTCACGAAATCGCGGCTTGGAGAGCGCCTGAATTGTGGCTGACATTGGATGGACGGGACGCCCTCACGAGAGTTTGAAGACTGTGGAGGTCGCGGCGACGCGCCTGAGGCCGCGACCGTTATGGCGAGCGCAGCGAAGCCATCCCTGCCGCTGCGGTGAAGCTGGATGGCTTCGCCTTCGGCTCGCCATCACAGCGGGGAAAAACGACGCACCCTTGCCGATGTGTCATGGCCGGGCTTGACCCGGCCATCCACGAGAACACTCTGGGATGAGTCTCTGACCACGGTTCTGATCCACAACCCGCCCGGAGATGCTGAGGCGCCGCGTGGATGGCCGGCACTAGGCCGGCCATGACGGAGTAAGTACCCCTCCTTGCGTGGCAAGACCGAGCCGGCGAAGAATTGTGCATTGCACCATTGATATGGTGCACCGCGATATTCATGCTATAATCGCGTTTCGAGCGACGGCCGGTCCGTTCCGACGCTGACGGTTTCTAATGGAGATGAAAGAGCATGCGGCACTTCGAGGCTAAAGACCTTGATCGAATCCGAGACGTCGAGCCCGATACCTGGGCGACCGTGCGCGCCGACGACGCCATGACGATCAGCGCCTTGACGCGGCGAGGTTTTCATCTTGTCGATATGCGCGGCGAACTCTGGGTCATGCGCCTCACGGGCTGACCTTCTGCTCGGGCTCGACCCGGGGATCGGCAGGGGGCGCAAAGCGCCGGATGAGGGCGCGGCGCGTCCTGCCTCGCGCTCACCCGTTAGACTAGCGTGTGGGCTCTCAACATAAAGCCTATCTGATTGCTCTCTCAACCAGCGGAGCGCTCGTATCACCGGGGCAGCCGAAGTCCTTCTACGAGGAGAGCCACCATCTGAGCCGCATGGTTGGACTTTCCTTCATAAGTCGACATGCACAACGTCGTAACCGCACACAGTATTTCCGCGGCGTCCATCTCAGGCCGCACTGCGCCGGCTTGTTCCGCAGCTTCGTAGAGCGCCCGAGCGGCGGGACGAAGGCATTGATCGAAGCGGGCAAACAAACCGACGAACACCGGATCGCCCGACCCAAGCGCCTTGGCCAGACCTCGCTTTGTACCGATGAATTCGGCGTAAACCTGCATCCATTTCGCCAGCGCTTCGAACGGCGGATATTTCGCAGCAAGGGTTGTCGCAGCCTCCGCGCAGGCATCCATCTCACTATGAAAGACTGCCGCGATCAGGTCTGCCCGCTGGGGAAACCGACGGAAGAGAGTCCCCATGCCGACGCCTGCGCGGTCGGCAATCTCACGCGTAGTGGCGTCCACTCCGGTCGTGGCAAATAGTTCTCTTGCGGCCGCAAGTATGGCGTCGATGCTCCGCTGAGCGTCGGAGCGCAAGCGTCGTCCGCCACTCGCTCCCGGCGACTCGTCTGCGCGCTGGTCATCTGAAGCGGCGTTCGACACACATCTCGCTTGATAAGAGGAGCAACGCTCCGTATATATTGGGAGCGTTGCTCCGGTTACCCTTGCATAACGAAACGATGCGGCGCTGGCAAGATCCCAACAGGAGATCACAATGAAAGATAAGCCCGTCGCACTGGTCACAGGCGCCAATCAAGGAATTGGCCTGCAGATCGCTAGGGATCTGGCGGCCAAGGGCTTCACCGTCCTGGTAGGGTCGCGCAACATGGAACGGGGCGAAGCTGCCGCCAAGGAGGTGGGACCGAATGCCGTCGCACTCCAGCTCGACGTGACGGATCTGGCTTCGATCTCGCCGGCTGCAGAGCGGGTCCGCAAAGAGTGCGGTCGCCTCGACGTCCTGGTCCAAAATGCAGCCATTACGAAGACCAGCGAAGACGTGTCGACGCCCGAGCAGTACGTGAGGGCGCACCGCCCGAGCATCGTCTCTCTCGATGAGATGCGCGCCGTCTGGGAGACCAATGTGTTCGGCGTGCTCGCTGTGTATCAGGCGATGGCGCCAATCCTGCGCGACACACCGAACTCTCGCATCGTCAACCTCTCCAGTGGCGCTGGGTCGTTGACGCTGGCTTCTGATCCGAACTCCCCGATGCACTCAAACTTTGACGCCGCCTATGCCGCTTCAAAGACCGCTCTTAACGCGCTGACCCTCGCGATGGCGATTGAACTTGAGGCGGACGGCATCAACGTCAACGCGGTATCCCCCGGCTACACGAAGACCAAGATGAACCCCGGCGGCACGGATACGGTTGAGGAGGGCGCCGCCGAAGCCGTGCGTGTCGCCCTCTTGGGCTCTGAAGGGCCAACTGGCACGTTCACTCATGCGACGTTGGGCACAATTCCGTGGTGATCTCGATAGGCGTTGGCGTCCGCTTGTCGGCCGCCTAGGACATCCATCCCCTATCGGGCAAGATTTCGCTCACCCCGCCTCCAGCATCTGCTCGGCTTCCGCCAGCTCCACCGACACGATCTGGCTCACCCCGCGCTCGGCCATCGTCACCCCGAACAGGCGGTCCATGCGGGCCATGGTGATGGGGTTGTGGGTGATGGTGACGAAGCGGGTGTCGGAGCGTTTGCGCATCTCCTCCAGAAGATCGCAGAAGCGCTCGATGTTGTAGTCGTCGAGCGGCGCGTCGACCTCGTCGAGCACGCAGATCGGCGACGGGTTGGTCAGGAACACGGCGAAGATCAGCGACATCGCGGTCAGCGCCTGCTCGCCGCCCGACAGCAGCGTCAACGTCTGCGGCTTCTTGCCGGGGGGCCTGGCGATGATCTCCAGCCCCGCCTGCAAGGGATCGTCGCTCTCGACCAGCAGAAGCTCGGCTTCGCCGCCTTCGAACAGCGTCGCGAACAGGCTGGTGAAATGACCGTTGACGACGTCGAAGGCGGCGATGAGCCGCTCGCGCCCCTCCTGATTCAGGGAGCCGATCGCGCCGCGCAGTTTTCGGATCGCCTCGGTCAGGTCGTCGCGCTCGGCGATCAGCTTGTCGCGGGCGCCCTCGACCTCGGCGAGCTCTTCCTCGGCGCGAAGATTCACCGCCCCGAGCCGCTCGCGCTCCTGGCGCAGCGAGTCGACCTTGCGCTGGACGTCGGCAAGCGGCGGCAGGGTCGCGCCCGGCGCAGTCCCAGCCAGCGCCGCGAGGCCCTCGGGCTCGACGTCGAGATCGGACTGAATGGCCTGCAGAAGCTCGGCGCGCCGGGTTTTGGTCGCCTCGACCTTCGCCTCCGAGGCGGCGCGGGATTCGCGCGCCTGCCCCATCGCCTCGAGCGCGGCGCGCGCGGCGCGGTCGGCGAGCCCTAGCGCGGTCTCGGCCGCGGCCAGCGCGTCGGCCGCCTCCTTGCGCGAGGCTTCGGCGGCGGCGAACTCGTCGGCCAGCGCCCGGCGGCGGCGGGTAAATTCGAACGGCGCCTCGGCGAGCTGCTCCCGCTCCTCCTCCGCCCCGGCGCGCCGCTCGGAAATCTCCTCGATCTGGATCTGCGCCCGTTCGCGCCGCGCGTCCCACGACACGCGCTCAGCCTCGATCGCGGTCCGCCGGGCGCGGCGGGCCTCCGCCTCGCGGGACAGGTTCTGGGCGGCGGCGCGGGCCTCGGCGTGGGCGGCGCGGGCTTCGCCTGCAGCGGCGCGGGCGCGCTCGAGGGTCAGCGTCAACTCTTCGCTCGGCGCGAGGTCGAGCATCGCCGCCTCGGCATGCGCCTTGCGTTCGGCCGATTTGTCGCGCGCGGCTTTCGCCCGCGACGCCGCTTCGTCCAGCGCGGCGAGCCGGGTCAGCGCCTGAGCGCGCTTGCGCTCGAATTCGCCGAGTGCGACGCGGGCCGAATCCGACGCGGCGCGGGCGGCCCGCGCCCGGTTGCGCCATTCGGATTCGGACGCCGCGGCCTGGCGCAAGGCCTCCGTCGCCCGCGCGGCCTCCGCACGCACCGCCACGGCCGGCTGGCGGGCGGCCTCGGCCTCGCGTTCGAGATCGCCCAATCGATTTTTTTCCACCAGGCGCCGCGCGGCGGGGGTCGGCGCCTCCGCCGCGGCGACGAAGCCGTCCCAGCGCCAGAGGTCGCCTTCACGCGAGACGAGCCGCTGCCCGACTTCGAGGAAGGTCACAGCCGCTCGCCGTCCTCGCGGGCGCAAAGCCCGACCTGAGCGAGACGGCGCGCAAGCGCCGGCGGCGCCGTCACCTGGGCGGCGAGCGGCGCGACGCCGTCGGGCAGCTTGGGATCTCCGCCGAAGCCGGGCATGAGCGACCAGTGGGCCGGCGCGGCCTGGTCGGTCGGCGCGTCGAGGTCGTCGCCGAGCGCCGCCCCCAGCGCCGCCTCATAGCCGCGCGCGACGGAGATCGCGTCGACCACGGGGGCGAAGCGGTCGTCGGCGCGGGCGCCGAGAAGGCCGGCGAGCGTGCGCGCCTCGGTCTCCAAAGCCTGCGCCTTGCGCTCGGCCTCGGCCAGCGGCGCGCGCGTCGCGGCCTCGGCCTCGCGCGCTTCGGCATGCTTCTCTTCGGCGAACAACGTCGCCTGCTCGGCCGCCTCCAACGCCTCGGCCAGTTCGGCGGCCGCTTCCGCGCGGCGCGCGTGCTCGTCGGCCTCATCCCCATCGCCGCCGAGCGCGGCGCGTTCGCGCTGGATTCCGGCATCTTCCAGCCTCGAGCCGCGCGAGACGTCGAACCCTCTTCCGCCGCCCCGGCACCCGAGGCGCATGACGCCGCGCATTGAGGTCGGACGAGGCCGCCTGCGCCTGCATAAGCTCCGCCTCGACGGCGGCGAGCCGGCTCCGCGGCTTCGTCCTCCCGCGCGCGGGCCTCGGCCCGCGCCATCGCCCGCGCACGGCAAGCGCCTCGGCGAGACCTCGCGTCCTCGGCTTCGAGCCGCTGGATCACCCGAGGCCGCGTCGGCGATCAGCGCCTGCTCGCGCTCGAGATCGCAGCACGAGCTGGGCCTCGCGCCGCTCGAGTTCGGCCGCGCGTTCGCCGGCGCGCTTCGCCGCCGGCACGCCGAACTGGCCGCCGGCGACGCGCGACGCGCCGGAGGCGGCGGCGCGCGCGCGTCTCCTCCTCGCGCAAACCGGGCAGTTCGGGGCGGCGAGCGCCTGCAGGCGCGCGGCCTCGCGCCTGCGCGCGGGTGCGCTCGGCGACGTCGAGCAGGTCGGCGTCGAGCTTGTCGCGCGGCCTCCGCGAAGGCGCGTCTCGGCCTCGCGCCAGGCGATCAGATGGGCGAGCGCCTCGTGTCGGCGGATGTCGGCGGCGAGATCGCGGTAGCGGCTCGACTGGCGCGCCTGCCGCTTCAGGCTCTCGACCTGCACGTCGATCTGCTTCAGCACGTCCTCGACGCGCAGCAGATTGTCCTCCGCGCCCTTGAGCCGCAGCTCCGCCTCGTGGCGGCGCGAATGCAGGCCGGAGATGCCGGCCGCCTCCTCGAGGATCGAGCCGGCGCGCCTGCGGCTTGGCGGCGATGATCTCGCCGATCTGGCCCTGGCGGACGAGCGCGGGCGAGCGGGCGCCGGTGGAGGCGTCGGCGAACAGGAGCTGCACGTCGCGGGCGCGCGCCTCGCGGCCGTTGATCGCGATAGGTCGAGCCGGACTCGCGCTCGATGCGGCGCGTGACCTCGATCGTCTCGTGCTCGTTGAAGGCGGCGGGCGCGCGGCGGTCGGCATTGTCGAGCAGAATGCCGACCTCGGCGTTGTTGCGCGAGGGCCGCTTGCCGGAGCCGGAGAAGATCACGTCGTCCATGCCCGAGGCGCGCATGCTCTTGAACGAGCTCTCGCCCATCACCCAGCGCAGCGCCTCGACGAGATTCGACTTGCCGCAGCCGTTCGGGCCGACGACGCCGGTGAGGCCGGGCTCGATCTTGAACTCTGCGGCGTCGCAGAAGCTCTTGAAGCCGGTCAGGCGCAAGCGCTCGAATTTCATCCCACGGCCTTGTCGTCCGGCGGCCGGC
>CAVVJO010000016.1:0-169500 GCA_963748545.1 uncultured Alphaproteobacteria bacterium | reverse complement strand
GACAGCCACACCTCGACCCACGGGGCGTTCGGCGCGCTCGCCCACGGCATCGGCACCTCCGAGGTCGAGCATGTGCTGGCGACCCAGACGCTGATCCAGTCCAAGGCCAAGAACATGCGGGTCAAGGTCGACGGCGCGCTGGGCGAGGGCGTCACCGCGAAGGACATCATCCTCGCCATCATCGGCGAGATCGGCACGGCCGGCGGCACCGGCCACGTGATCGAATATTGCGGCCCGGCGATCGAGGCGCTTTCGATGGAAGGCCGCATGACGGTCTGCAACATGTCGATCGAAGGCGGCGCGCGAGCAGGGCTCGTGGCCCCCGACGCCAAAACCTTCGCCTATCTCAAGGACCGCCCGAAGTCGCCGAAGGGGCCTCTATGGGATCAGGCGGTCGCTTATTGGGAGACTTTGCGCACCGACGACGGAGCCCTTTTCGACGCCGAGATCAAGCTGAACGCCGCCGATCTGCCGCCGATCGTCACCTGGGGCACGAGCCCGCAGGATGTCGCGACGATTCTCGGCGCGGTGCCGCGGGTCGAGGACGCCGCGAGCGAGCATAAGCGCGCCTCGATCCAGCGCGCGCTCGATTATATGGGACTTAAGGGCGGCGAGAAGATCGCCGACCTCGAGATCGACCGCGTGTTCATCGGCTCCTGCACCAACGGCCGGATCGAGGACCTGCGCGCCGCGGCGAAGATCGCCGAGGGGCGCAAGGTCAGCGAGCGGGTCGCTGCGATGGTCGTGCCCGGCTCGGGGCTCGTCAAGGCGCAGGCAGAGGCCGAGGGGCTGGACAAGATCTTTGTCGCCGCCGGCTTCGAATGGCGCGAGCCCGGCTGCTCGATGTGCCTGGCCATGAACCCGGACAAGCTTTTGCCGGGCGAGCGCTGCGCCTCGACCTCGAACCGCAACTTCGAGGGCCGGCAGGGCTACAAGGGCCGCACGCATCTCGTATCGCCGGCGATGGCGGCCGCGGCGGCGATCGCCGGGCGGTTTGTCGACGTGCGGACGTGGCGGTAGGCCGCCCCCAACCGCGCCGGCGCCGTTGTGGCCGCGCTCGCTGAGCGCGGCCAGACGCGGTCGGCGACCGCGTCTACAGAACTCGGCGCACGCGAGCCCGTTGCTTGGCGGCCCTTAAGCTCCCTCTGACGACATCGTCTCCTGAAGCTGTTTTCTGTAGGCGGTCAGGATTGACGGGATGAGCCCAGGGAAGCGTTGCTCGAGCTCTTCGCAACGCGAGACGTTGTGCATCTCCACCCCCCGGCGCTCGGATCGGATCAGGCCCGCCTCGCGCAACGCGTTGAAATGTTGCGACAGCGTCGATTTCGGGATGATCCGATCGCGGATTTGCGCGAACGCCGTGCAATTCTGCGAAATCTCGCGAAAAGGCGATGTTGGCGAAGATGGCCGCCCGCGCCGGGTCGGACAGGGCGTGGAAAATGCCCTCGAGGGTGATCGCGTCGAGGGGAGGGTGATAAATCGGCTTCATGCGTTTCATCCTATACCCGTCTTGACAAATTGTCCCAAAGTTCCGAACTTCGGTGATCTCGAACTATCGAGAGATGCGGCCAAGCCGCATCGTCAGTCCACATCGGAGCCCAACCCGCATGAGCAAACTTTCCGGAAAAGTCGCGATCGTAACCGGCGCCTCGAAGGGCATCGGCGCCGCGGTCGCCAAGTCGCTCGCCGCCAGCGGCGCCAGCGTGGTCGTCAATTATGCGTCAAGCCAAGAGGGCGCCCAGAAAGTCGTCGACGCGATCGTCAAGGCTGGCGGCAAGGCTGTCGCGGTCAAAGGCGACGTATCGAAGGCCGCCGACGCCCGCGCTGTCGTCGTTGCGGCCGTCGAGACCTATGGCCGCCTTGACGTGTTGGTCAACAACGCCGGCGTTTACGAAATGAAGCCGCTCGAGGAGATCACGGAAGAGCATTTTCATACGACGTTCAACACGAACGTGCTGGGTCTGCTGCTGGTCAGCAAAGAAGCCGCCAAACATTTGGGGCAGGGCGGCAGCATCGTGAATATCGGTTCGGCCGTCTCCCGAATCACGCCCCCCGGCTCGGCGGTCTACACCGCCACCAAGAGCGCCGTCGACGCCATCACTGGGGTGCTTTCGCGCGAACTCGGGCCCAAGGGCATCCGCGTGAATTCGGTCAATCCCGGCATGGTCGAGACCGAAGGCACGCACACGGCCGGCTTCGTTGGCTCGAGCTTCCAGGACTGGGCCGTCGCCCAGACGCCGCTCGGACGCATCGGCCAACCCCAGGATATCGCCTCCGTGGCGACATTCCTGGCGAGCGACGACGCCGGGTGGCTGACCGGTCAGCGGCTTCTCGCCAGCGGCGGCATGCAGTAAGCGGCAAAGGATCATACGCTCTCGCGCGCATCGAAGACCTCCGAAGGCGTTCACGGAATGGCGGCGCTGACGTTGGCTGATATGCTATCGTCTTGCGCCGTCGTTTCCGCGAGTTTGCAATGAAAGCAGGCGCCCTCATCATCGACGAAAGCGAGATCGTCGAGTCGTTCGTGCGCGCCTCGGGTCCCGGCGGGCAGAACGTCAACAAGGTGGCGAGCGCGGTCGAATTGCGCTTCGACGCTCGCCGCAGCCCGAGCCTGCCCGACGACGTCGCAGCGAAGCTGATCCGGCTCGCCGGACAGCGCGCGACGCAGGACGGAGTGATCGTCATCTTCGCGCAGAAATTCTCCAGCCAGCCGCGCAACCGCGAGGACGCCCGCGCGCGTCTCGTCGCCCTGATCGAAAAAGCGCAAGAGCGGGAGAAGCCGCGCCGTCCGACTAAGCCCACCCGCGCCTCCCAGGTCCGCCGCCTCGACTCGAAGAGCCGGCGCGGCGAGATCAAGGCGATGAGGGGCAAGGCGGGCTCGGACTAGCGCGCCGGCCGTTCGGGCGAGCCGAGCGTCTCTTCGGCCCCTTTGGCGAGGATGTCGCGTCGACAATTCCTTGACAGTTTCCCAAATATGTTCCACATTTGTTCTCATTACCCGAAAACGAGGCGTGCGCGTGTCCGACCCCCTCTCGTCCGATCCCGACATCCGCAGCGGCCGCGCTCCCGCGGCGCGCTCGGTCCGCTCCCGGCCCGAGAAATCCGAGCGGGAGCGGCGGGTGATCGAGGGGCTCAAAGGCGGCGTCGCGATGGCCGAGATCGCCAGGCGGGAGGGGATCACCGAGCGGGGCCTGCGCAAATATGTCCGCACCCTCTTCGCCCGGCGCGCCCCCGAGGCGACCGGCGCCTTCATCGCGACTCAGATGAACCGTCTCAACGAGGCGCTGCTGGTCAGCTTCGGCGCGATGTCGGCCGACAACCTTCCGGCGGTCGACCGGGTCGTCAAAATCGTGCGCGAACTCGATCGCTATCAGGGCTTGAGCGGCGGCGCGGCCGGAACCGAATCGCGCCGCAAGCTCCTGGAAAGCCTCAATTCCGGAGCCGAGACAGAGCCCTGCGCCGCGCTTGAGCGCGGGGAGGCCGAGGCGCTTGCCGAAGACGAGTCTTCGGACTCCGATTTGCAAGACCCGCTGGCGGACCTCATCCCCGATCCGACCGCCTTCGCCGGCCGTCTTTCGCAAGGCGTCCGCCCCCAAGCCGGCGTCGCGACGCCGCCGTCATCGCGAGCGGAGCGCGGCGATCCAGAGGCCGCCGGGCCGAACGACAGCGGTTTGAACCTCGGTCCTGCGGCCCCCGGGTGGCTTCGCGTCGGTCGCCATGACGGGTTCGAGCGAGCGGACTTGGGAGAGACGCGCGGAACCGAAGTCGTCGGCAACCCGCTGGAAAGTCTCGAATTCGGGAGCCGGAGCCGCGCCTTCCCGGCTCGTCCCGGAGGAGGGTCGCCGGCCGGCCGCTAAGGAAGCCGCGGACGGGATGTCGGGCTGGGCCGGATACCTCGCGAGCCTGGCTCCGCAAGGCAGGAGGCAGGGCGAAGGCGGAACCTGAGCGTGCCGCACCCCGTTGAAAAGTCTCGAATTCGCGAGCCGGCGATCTCCTCTTTCCCCAAAGCCCGTCGGGAGACGGGCGTCCTATTGGACCCCTCATCCGACGCTTCGCGCCACCTTCTCCCGCAAGGGGAGAAGAACGCGCCGCTCCCGGCGCCCGCTTGCCTCTGTTACGAAGTCCGGGCGATCCGCTCGGGATCGCTTACATTCGCAAATCTCCCCTCTCCCCAATTCCCCTCGGCGGAACTAAGGATCTGACATCGACTTCATGCCGCCCCGCACGTCCCAGCCCTCGACGACGTCGTCGCCGCGCACGCCGCGCTGCGCGAGCGCCATCCGCTCGTCCAGGCGCTGACCAACGCCGTCTCCACCAATTTCGTCGCCAACGTGCTGCTTGCCGCCGGCGCGGCGCCGGCCATGGTCGACAATCCGGAGGAGGCCGCGCTGTTCGCCGGCATCGCCGACGCGGTGCTGATCAATCTCGGCACGCCGACCGCTGCGCAGGTGGAACTCGATGCGCCTCGCCGCGGCCGCGGCTCAAAAGGCCGGGAAACCCTGGGTTCTCGACCCGATCGCGGCGGGCGGCCTGCCGTGGCGGGGCGCGATCGCGGCGGAGCTGTTGCCGTTCAAGCCGGCGATCGTGCGCGGCAACGCCTCCGAGATCATCGGCCTCGCCGGGCTTGGGGGCGGCGGTCGCGGCGTCGACTCGTCGGCCGATCCGGCCGCGGCGGTTCCGGCCGCCGTCGATCTCCTGGCTCACGCCGCCGCGGTCTCGGCGTCGGGCGCCGTCGATCATGCGGTCGGGCGAATCGACGGCCGGCCGATGCTGGTGCGGATCGGCGGCGGCAGCGTGCTGTTGACCCGGGTCACGGCGACCGGCTGCGCGCTCGGCGCGCTCGCCGCGGCCTACGCCTCGGTTGCGCCCGACGCGCTGACTGGCCTTGTCGCCGCGCATGTCCATTTCGCCGTCGCGGCCGAGCTCGCGGCAGCGAGCGCGAAAGGGCCCGGCAGTTTCGCCTTGGCCTTTGTCGACGCCCTCGACGCGGTCGATGAAGCCGCCTTGCGGCGCCTGGCGAAAATCGAGCCTGCGGTCGCGGCCGGCTAAGCGTTTCAAGCGCGGCAGGCGGCGAACTCGAACGGGTCGTGCGACGAGATGAGCTGGACCTCGCCGCCGTGGCGGGTCGCAAGCTCGCGCAGCCGCTTCTGGTTCATGATGCGCGTGCGCTTGTCGATATTGACCAGCGACTCGAACAGCCGGATCCCGGCCGGCGCGACGCCGTCGCCGGGCGCGACCTCGGCATGGTGGAAATAGGCGTCGCCGCAGTGGAGGAGCCAGCCCGAGGCGGTGCGGACGGCCACGCCGCAATGGCCGCGCGAGTGGCCCGGGAGCGGAACGAGCAAAATGTCGTCGCGGGTTCCGGGCAGCGCCCGGACGCTCGCGAAGCCGAACCAGTCGTCGCCGCCGCCTTCGATCGGGTCCCAACGGGCGACGGTCTCGAGCTGTCGTTTGCGGTAGCGCGCGCGCTCCCTGAAGGTCGGGTTGTTGGCCGCGCGGAGCTCCGCGGCGTGCACATGGACGGTCGCCTCCGGGAAGTCGGCGAGGCCCCCGGCGTGGTCGAGGTCGAGGTGCGTCGGCACGATGTGGCGGACGTCGTCGATGCGGAAGCCGAGATCGGCGATCTGGCGCAGCGCCGTCTCCCCGATCTGGAGCCGGGGGCGGGTCAGCGTGGTGAAGAGCGCTCCGAGCCGCCCGGGATCCCCGACGTCCTCGACCCCGAGACCGCTGTCGACCAGGATCAGCCCGTCCTCGCCCTCGATCATCAGGCAATGACAGCACATCGGCGCGACCGCCCAGGGGCCGCCCTTGCCCCCGAACAGCCGGCCGCCGCGCGGACACAGCGAGCCGCAATTGAGATGGTGAATACGCATGGGCGCGCTCTTTACGCCACACACGCCCCTGGGCCTAGCCCGGAGGCCGGCTCTGCCGCGGGGCCGGCGGAAGGAACGAAATCCGGCCCGAGCTGTTCTGGGTCGGGGGAGCGAACGACCGAAGGAGCAAATCATGGCTGACAAATCCCACACCCAAGCCGCCGAACGCCACGAAAGCGCAGCCCGCAGCCACCGCACGGCGGCCGAGCATCACGGCAAAGGAGACCACGCCAAGGGCCATGAGGAATTGGCCAAGGCGCATAGTCACTCCAAGACGGCGCACGAGCATTCCGAGAAGGCCCACGGCGAGAGCGAAAAAGCCCGAGGCTCCAAGTAGGAAGCCGGTCTGCCGGGGCCGCGTGTGAGCGGCCCCGTTGCAGCGTCTGGAGTCTGTCGCCGTACCCTGTTAGCGTTCCCTCGACGGAAAGGGAGGGGCGGCTCGAATGTGCGAGATTTGCGACAGGAAAACGCTGGGGCGGCGGGGCTTCTTGGCGGGAGCGGGGGCGATCGCCGCCGCAGCGTTCGCCGCGGCTGTCCCGGCCGCCCGCGCTGCCGAAGGCGCGCCCACGTCCCTTTCGTCCGAGGACGCGCTCGCCCAGCTCAAAGAGGGAAACGCGCGCTATGTGAAGTCACCCCGAACTCTGCGCGCTGGATATCGCCCAGCAGCGCGAAAGCGTCGCGGCGCATCAAGCGCCCTGGGCGACGATCATCGCCTGCGCTGACAGCCGCGTTCCGCCTGAACTGGTGTTCGGCGGCCACGGGGTCGGCGAGTTGTTCGTGGCCCGCAACGCGGGCAACCTCGTCGACACCGCGACATTGGGCACGGTCGAATATGGGGCGGTCGTGCTCGGCTCTCCCCTTATCGTGGTGCTCGCGCATTCGGCGTGCGGCGCCGTCAAGGCTGCTTGCGACGTCGTGACCAAGAACGCGACCTTTCCCGGCGCGATCGGAACCATGATCGAGCCGATCCTGCCGGCCGCGCTCGCCGCGCGCGGCGCCGCCGACTACGTCAACGCCACCGCGAAGCTCAGCGCCCAGCGAACGGCCGGTCGACTGGCCTCCGCGAGCCCGCTGCTCTCTGGACTGGTCAATGACGGCAAGCTCAAGATCGTCGCGGCGATCTACGATCTGCAGAGCGGCGTGGTGACCTACCTCTAGCTCTCCGTCTCGTGGAGCGGGGCGACGACCGCCCAGCACAAGTCAGCCGGCGAAATAGCCGGGCTCGTCCATGTCGGCGAGGAGGCCGAACTCTCTCGGGGCCCAGTTCAACAGCGCGCGGGTGCGCGCGGCCGAAGTCGGAACGTCCCAGGAGGCGAATCCGCCAAACCAGCCGAAGTGTTTTTGCGCCTCTTCGAGGGCGACGCTTCTCACCGGCACGTCGAGGAGCCGTCCGATCGCCGCCGCGATCTCCCGGAAGGGGACGCCTTCGTCGCCGATCGCGTGGAACGGACCGCCTTCGGCGCCGCGTTCGATCGCCAGGCGAAAAACCCGCGCGGCGTCGACGCGATGGACGGCGGGCCAGCGGTTGAGACCCTCGCCGATGTAGGCTGAAAAGCCCTTTTCGCGCGCGAGGGCGTAGAGCATCGGAACGAAGCCCTTCTCGCCAAGTCCGTGCACTGACGGAGGCAAGCGCACGGTCGACGCGCGGAGCCCTCGGGCGGCAAGCGCGACCGCCGTCTCTTCCGAAGCGCGAGGGTAGGCGTCGCTAACCGGAACGGCCGGATCGTCTTCCGTCGCGATTGCGCCGGACGCCTTGATCGCCACGCCGGAGGTCACGAGCAGGGGCCGCTTCGAGCCGGCGAGCGCATCGCCGAGGGTTTCGATGGCTTTCCGGTCGACTTCGCAATTTCGCTTGAAGTCGGAGAAGTCGTGGATGAACCCGAGATGGATCACGCCTTCGGTCGCGGCTGCGCCGCTCCTCAGGCTTTCCAGATCCTCCAGGGAACCGCGCTGGACGTCGGCGCCGGCTGCAGCCACTTTATCCGCCGCGGCGTCCGAGCGCGCGAGACCGAGGACCGAATGGCCTCCGCCGATCAGGTCGGCGATCACCGCCGATCCGATGAAGCCGCTGGCGCCAGTAACAAAAATTCGCATGGGGACTTCGTCTCCGGGTTGGACTTCCCGTCATATCGGCCGCTATGCTATCCGGGTAAATACGTGAGCTTATACCTGTAAAATGACTACCAGGATGACTGCCTCCGCAGTGGAGGGCCACTCGCTCGGCGCCTATCTCCGAGACCGCCGGGAGAGGCTCGATCCGGCCGCGCTCGGCATTGAGCTCACGCGGCGGCGCACGCCGGGCCTCCGGCGTGAGGAAGTGGCGCAGCGCGCCCATGTCAGCGCCACTTGGTACACGTGGCTCGAACAGGGCCGGGGCGGGGCGCCGTCCCCCGACGTGCTCGATCGCCTGGCGCGGGCGCTGATGCTGACCGAGATCGAGCGGGAGCATCTGTTCCTGATCGCGCTTGGTCGGCCGCCGGAGGTCCGCTACCGGGAGATCGAGGGCGTGACGTCGCGGCTGCAGCGGGTGCTCGACGCGTTGCCCCTGAGCCCTGGGCTGATCAAGACCGCGATGTGGGACATCGTCGCTTGGAACCGCGCGGCTGCAGCGGTGCTCGCCGATTACGGTTCGCTCGCGGCGCATCAGCGCAACGTTCTGCGCATGATGTTCCTGGAGCCGCGGGTGCGCGAGCGGCAGCTCGACTGGGAGAGCGTCGCGCGCTTCGTTGTTTCGACGTTTCGCGCCGACACGACGCGGGCGGGGGCGGGCGACGCCGTCAAGGCGTTGGTCGACGAACTCTGCCGCGCAAGCCCGGAGTTCGAGCGGCTGTGGCGCGCCAACGATGTCGCGAGCCACGGCGCCGGCACGAAAACGCTGCGCGATCCGGAGGGTCGTCTTCTATCGATGGAATATTCCGCCTTCGCTGTCGAGGGGCGCCCCGATCTCGCGATGGTGGTTTACAACCCGGCGACCGCGGAGGACGCGGAGCGAATTGGGGCTCTGATCGCGGCGCGGAAGGGAAATTGACGATTGGGCGCCTGACGCCGCCTCTGCTAGGAAGCGTCTCGTTCAGCCGCTCTTTTGCACTGCCCCGAAGCATGGCGCCTCCTTTCCCCTTGTCCTCATTGGCGGTTACACGTTGCGCGGCCCTCGGACTGGCGCTTCTGACGATGACGGCCTGCGCGTCCGATCGCGAGGGGGCGCTTCTTCCCGTGTCGGTCGCGCCGCCGGGCGCTTCGAGCGTCGACATGCTGGTCGCGACGACCCGCCAGCAAAGCGATCAGCCGGGCGTTCTTTTCGACGGCGAGCGCGCCGACAGCGTTTCCTACAGGGATATCGTCGTCGCCGTTCCGCCGGACGCCGGCAATGGCTCGGGCGACCTTGCGGTCGTCAGAGAGCAGGCCATCGCGCCGGCGGACGTGTCCCGGGATCTCACCCGACTGACGCCGAAAAGCGGCAGGGTTTTTGTGTTCGTTCATGGCTACAACGTCCGCTTTGAGGCGGCGGTGTTCCAGTTTGCGCAACTCGCGCACGACATGAATGCGGAGGTTGCGCCGGTCTTGTTTTCCTGGCCTTCGCGCGGGCGGCTGCTCCATTACGTCTACGATCGGGAGAGCGCGAATTTCTCCAGGACCGACTTCGCAAACTTCCTTCGCGCGATCGCGGGGAACCCACGCGTCACCGACATCGTGGTGCTCGCCCATTCCATGGGCGCGTGGCTGGCGACGGAGTTGTTGCGGCAGCTCGCGCTCCAGGACGGCCGAGTCCCCAAGAAGATTTCGAACGTCATTCTCGCGTCTCCCGACCTCGACGTCGACGTGTTCCGGCGGCAGGTGCAGGAGATGGGGCCGGACCGCCCGCTGATGACGATCTTCGTCTCGCGAAATGATCACGCCCTGCGCCTGTCTTCGCTCCTCGCAGGCGGAATCACCCGCGTCGGCGCGGTGGACCTGACGAGGCCGGAGTATGTGGCGGAACTCGAGGCGACGCCTGGCGTGGTGGTCCTCGATCTCTCCGGGCTCAGCACCAGCGATCCTCTCAATCACAGCAAGTTCGCGACCAGCCCTGAGGTCGTGCGGCTGCTCGGCGATCGACTGGCTTCGGGGCGGGAGCTCGGCGGGCCCGATGTCGCGTTTGGGAACGCGGCTGACGCGATCGGCGGCGTGGTCGGCGGCGTCGCCGTCGCGCCGATTGTCCTGTTCGCCAACCGGCCTGGAAACTGATCAGCCGGCGGCGCGCTCGCGGCCGACCTTCCTCTCGTGCTATGGCAAGCGGCCTACCATGGAGTCCCGCGCATGTCAGAACGGCGAGAGCTGTACCGCAGCCCAAACGGCGACGCTTGGTTTCTCGGCCGGGAGCCGGAAAACGGTCATGCCTTCGTTATTCATCAACCGAACGCGCCGTCCGGGGGCCGTTTGTCGCACATCGAACTGGGGACTTTCCTGAAAGAGGGGAGGGGCCCGGAACATCAGGCCCTGTTGCGCTTGATTGGGACGCTGGTCGAGGTTCCTCCGTTTGCAGGCGACGAGCGGCTCCACGGACACGAACCGACGCCGCTGAAGTGAAGGCGCGATCGGCGCTGTAGGGCGGCCTCGTCGAGGCGACGGCGCGATCAGCGACTGTGCCCTATAGGGGGTAGTGTCTTCGACATTACCGGTGACTTGCTCCTCCTTCACTCTCCCCCGCATCGGCCCAAGACTAGAACAAATAGGGTACGAAGAGGGGCGTGAGAACCGAATGTCGCCAGGCGGCAGGGCGGATGCGGCGCATTTGCGTCGCGTCATCGCCGATATCGAAGCGAAAGCGGGCGTTTCGCCCGCGCGCGAGGGGCGCGCCGCTCAGCGCGCATCCTTCTCGCGCGCCTTCGATTTCGCGCTTGGGGGCGGCCTCGCCGAGGACGGCCTGCACGAGATCGCCCCGGCCGCGCCCGCCGACGGGCCGGCGGCGATGGCTTTTGCGCTCGCGCTCGCGGGCCGCTTTCTCGACCGTCGCCCGGCTTCAGCGCTCCTGATCGGCGAGAGCTTCGCCAGCCTCGAGGCGGGCGCGCTCTACGGACCGGGCCTTGTCGCCCACGGGCTCCCGCTTCACCGGCTGGTGTTCGTCTCCGCCTCCGACGCCGCCTCCGCCTTCTGGGCGACGGAGGAAGCGCTGAAATGCGGCGCGCCTGCCGCAGTGGTGGCGGAGATCTGGAGCTTGAAGCGCTACGGGCTCCTCGCCTCCCGCCGCCTCCTGATGGCCGCGCGAAAAGGCAGGACGCCGGCGCTGATCGTGCTGGCGAGCGCCTACGGCCAGGCGGAGGCGCTGTCGACCGCCGCCACGACTCGTTTCGAGATCGCCTCTGCGCCAAGCGCGAAGAGGCCGGCGGCGGCCGGGCGGGATCTTCCTGGGCCGTTTGCCTGCATGGCGCGGCTGGTCAAGGCGCGGTCGAACGGCCCAACTCGCGCGGTGCGGCTCGAATGGCGGTACAAGGAGGGATTCTTTGACGATCCGACGATTTCTCTCGCTCTGGCTGCCGAGGCTGGCGACCGACCGCGCGCGGCGTCTCAATAGGATCGACGAGCGTGCGCCGCTCGCGGCCGTCGCCAGGGTCGACAACGCCGAGCGACTCGTTGGCGTCGACGCCGCCGCGGCGCAGCTTGGCCTGACCGTGGGGGTGTCGCTCGCCGACGCCCGCGCGCGCCATCCCACTCTCGTCGTCGTCGAGGCGGCGCCTGCCGAGGAGCGGATGCTCCTCGAACGCTTATGCGACTGGGCCTCGCGCTACACCCCGCTCGCGGCGCTCGATCCTCCCGACGGGCTGATGCTCGACATTTCCGGCGTCGCGCATCTCTTCGATGGCGAGGATAGGCTCGTCGCCGACTGTTGCGCACGCCTGAATGCGCTAGGGGTCACGGTCCGGGCTGGCGTCGCGGAAAATCCGCGCGCGGCCTGGGCTCTGGCGCGCTTTTCGGCGCAAAAAATCGCGCCCGAATCCTTGAGCGAGAAAGCCTTCGCCAAACTCTTCCACGACCTGCCGCTTGCCGCCCTCGGCCTCGACCAAAAAACCGTCGCCGACATGGCGCGGGCGGGCTTGAGGCGCATCGGCGACGTCGCGCTCAGGCCTCGCGCGCCGATCACGGCGCGGTTCGGCGCGGCGCCCATTGCACGGCTCGATGAACTCAAGGGGCTCACGCGCGCTTCGATCGCGCCGCGCTTTCCTCCGCCGGATTTTGCGGCCGAACGGCGATTCGCCTCGCCCATTCAAACGGTCGAGGCGATCGAGGCGTCCTTGCGCAAACTCGCCGACGATCTCGTCGTGCTGCTCGAGCGGCAAGCGAAGGGGGCGCGCAAGGTTGAGCTTTCGCTCTACCGGGTCGACGGCGCCGTGCGCCGGATCGCGGTCGGCGCCTCGCGGCCGCTGAACGAAGCGCGCGCAATTCAGCGCCTGTTCGCCGAAAGGCTCGCAAGCCCGCATGAGGATGAGATCGACGCTGGCTTCGGCTTCGATCTCCTGCGCCTCGCTTGTCTTGCGGCCGAGCCGCTCGCGCCGTCTCAAAGCGAGATTGAGCGGGCGCATGAGGCCGAACGCGCCCGCGCGCTCGCCGATCTCATCGACCGCCTGAGCGCAAGGCTCGGCGTGCGCGCCGTAACGCGGCGCGGTCTGGTCGAAGCGCATTGGCCCGAGTTCGCGGAGGATTTCGACGCCGATGACCTGGGATGCGCGCAGGGGAGGAGGCCGTCATTGCGAGCGCAGCGAAGCAATCCATGTCGCCGGGTCCGGCGGGTGGATTGCTTCGCCTTCGGCTCGCAATGACGAGCGCGACGCCGCTCCTTCCCGCCCCCTGCGGCTCTTCGTCCGCCCCGAACGGATCGAGGCGCTGGCGGAGGTGCCAGATGGGCCGCCGCTACGCTTCCGCTGGCGACGCGTGCTGCACGACGTCGCCGCCATCGAGGGGCCCGAGCGCATCGCGCCCGCGTGGTGGCGGCGCGAAGGCGGTCCGACCCGCGACTATTTCCGCGCGGAAGATTCTCAAGGCCGCCGCTTCTGGCTCTATCGCGAAGGCCTCTGGGGCCGCGAGACGGCGCGCGCGAAGTGGTTCGTGCACGGGGTGTTCGGATGAGCCCTTCTCCACAAGTGGGAACGCGAGCGCCTGGGACGGCGTTTTCTGTCCGGCGACGGAAGGTCGCCAGGGCGCACAAGGAGACATAAGCCCGTGATGACGATCCTGATCATTTTGCTTATCGTGATCCTCCTCGGCGGCGGGGGCGGATATTACGGCTATAGAGGCTATGGCGGTCCCGGGCTTGGTGGAGCGCTTGGCCTCGTGATTATCGTCCTGGTCGTGCTGTGGCTTCTGGGAGTTTTTGCCGGCGGCGTTCATACAGGGGTGTAATCCTCAGACCGATTGCCGCCTCTCTTGGGCCGCCTCTCTTAGGCTCGGTGTTGACTATGGCTGATTTCTGATCCAAAAAGAGAACATAGACTGAACAGGCGAAGTCCAAACCGCCGGCTTGGGCTGCCGCCTTTCCTCGCGTGAAAGAGGCAGGGGTTCCTTGATCCGGCTTGAGCCCCGTTTCGCCGAGCTTTCGGCGATGACGAACTTCTCCTTCCTACGCGGGGCCTCGCATCCGGAAGAGATGGTCGCGCGCGCCGCCGAACTAGGCCTCACAGGCCTCGGGATCGCAGACCACAACACGCTCGCTGGCGTCGTGCGCGCGCATGTCTTCGCGCGCGAAAACCGAACGGCGATGGAGGGCATGCGGGTCGTCTCCGGCGCGCGCCTTGTCTTTGATGACGGAACGCCGGACCTCCTCGCCTATCCGCAGGACCGCGCCGCCTACGGCCGCCTCTGCCGCATCCTTACCGCCGGCAACCTGCGCGCGCCGAAGGGCGAATGTCATTTGCGGATAGAGGATTTGCTGGAGCACGCCGAGGGTCTGCAAGTGGTGGCGCTGCCTTCGTCGGATTCCTGCCTCCCTTCTGGGAGGGGGGCCGCACGGACCTCTCAGAAAAGGCCTGGTCCAACCGAAATGGCTATGCGCGCTCTCCCCCAAGAGCCTGGCCCCGGGCGCGCGCAGGCGCGGCCCCGGTGGGGGAGGGGGATCGACGGCCAAGCGCGAAGCGAGAGCCAAACGCTGCATCGTCTCCGCGAGGCCTTCAGCGCGCGCCTCTGGATCGGCGCAAGCCTGACTTATGGCGAGGCCATGCGCGGGGCGCTGGCGCGGCGTATGGGGCTAGCGAAGACGCTCGGGCTTCCGCTTCTCGCGATCAACGACGCGTTGATGCACGCGCCCGAGCGGCGCGCGCTCGCCGACGTCGTCGTGTGCATCCGCGAAGGCGTCTCGCTGGAGGCTGCGGGAAAACTCACCCAGGCCAACGCCGAGCGGCATCTGAAGTCCCCACGGGAGATGGCGCGCCTCTTCGGGGAAGCGCCGGAAGCGGTCGAGGAGACGGTCCGCTTCCTCCAAAACCTCGACTTCAGTCTCGACGAGCTCGCGCATTGCTATCCGGAAGAATTGCGCGAGGGCCACGCCACCCCCCAGGCCGCGCTCGAGGCCTTCGCTGACGAGGGCGCCAGGGCGCGCTATCCGGCGGGCGTTCCGGAGCGCGTGCGCGAGGCGCTGACGCACGAGCTTCAACTCATCGCCGCTCTTGACTACGCGCCCTATTTTCTCACCGTGCACGACATCGTGCGCTTCGCTCGTTCGCGCGACATTCTTTGCCAGGGTCGCGGCTCGGCGGCCAATTCCGCGGTCTGCTTTTGCCTCGGGATCACCGAGGTCGATCCGGCGCGCTTCGATCTCCTGTTCGAGCGCTTCGTCTCGCCCGAGCGCAACGAGCCCCCCGACATCGACGTCGACTTCGAGCACGAGCGGCGCGAGGAGGTGATCCAGTACCTCTACCAGCGCTACGGCCGAGAACGCGCCGGCCTCGCCGCGGCGGTGATCACCTACCGCACCCGTTCGGCGATCCGCGAGACGGCCAAAGTGTTCGGCCTCTCCGACGACGTGATCACGGCGCTAAACGGCACGGCCTGGGGCCAGGCGACAGCGCCGATCGGCGAGGCGCAAGTGCGCTCCGCCGGCCTCGACCCGTCCGATCCGTCGCTCGCGCTGGCGCTGAAAATGGCGGGCGAGCTTTCGGGCTTTCCCCGCCATCTGACCCAGCACAGCGGCGGCTTCGTCATCACCCGCGACCGCCTCGACGAGATCGCGCCGATCATGAACGCCGCGATGGAGGACCGCACCACCATCGAATGGGACAAGGACGATCTCGATGCGCTCGGCCTTTTGAAGATCGACGTGCTCGCGCTCGGCATGCTGACCGCACTGTCGAAGGGTTTTGGCCTTCTCGGCCGCCATTACGGCCAGCGTCTTTCGCTCGCGACCATCCCCTCCGAGGAGGCTTGCGTCTACGCCATGATCCAGCGCGCCGACACCATTGGCGTGTTCCAGATCGAGAGCCGGGCGCAAATGTCGATGCTGCCGCGGCTTCGCCCGGAAAAATTCTACGATCTCGTGATCGAGGTCGCGATCGTGCGTCCCGGGCCGATCCAGGGCGACATGGTGCACCCCTACTTGCGCCGACGGCAGGGCCTCGAGGAGGTCGTCTATCCGTCGAAGGAGCTGGAGGCGGTTCTCAACAAGACGCTCGGCGTGCCGCTCTTCCAGGAGCAGGCGATGAAAATCGCCATCGTCGCCGCCGGCTTCACGCCGTCCGAGGCCGACCGTCTCCGACGCGCCATGGCGACGTTCCGCCGGGTCGGCACGATCCAGACCTTCCAGGACAAGATGATCGAGGGCATGGCGGCCAAGGGTTATGACCGCGAGTTCGCCGAGCGCTGCTTCCGTCAGATCGAAGGCTTTGGCGAATACGGCTTTCCCGAGAGTCACGCGGCGAGCTTCGCGCTCATCGTCTACGCCTCGTGCTGGATGAAGTGCCGCTACCCCGACGTGTTCGCCGCCGCGATGCTCAATGCCCAGCCGCTCGGCTTCTATGCCCCGGCGCAGCTTGTGCGTGACGCGCGCGAGCATGGCGTGGAAGTGCGCGACGTCGACGTCAACCTGTCGGATTGGGACTGCACGCTGGAGCCCCTGCCTTCCCCCTATAGCCCGTCGATAGACAGGCGTTGTTCCGAACGCCCTATGGCGGGGGAAGGTGGCGCGAAGCGCTGGATAAGCGGTTCACGCCGTGAGGCGCAGGATGAGGCGGCGCCTGACGGCGCCGGACCCCTCACCCCTATCTCTCTCCCGCCACAGCCCGTCGAAAGAAGGACGTCCTCCCGGACCCTCTATGAGGAGAGGGGATTTGCCATTCACCCCCGCCACGCCGCCATGGCCGACGACATCCGCGCGACGCATGCGGTGCGGCTGGGCTTGAGGCAGATCGTCGGGATCAAGGCAGAGGACATGCGCCGCCTCGTCGAGCGCCGCGGCGGGGCTTACGATTCCGTGCGCGATCTCTGGCTCCGGAGCGGTCTCTCGTCCGCCGTGCTGGAAAAGCTCGCCGACGCCGACGCCTTTCGCTCGATCGGCCTCGATCGGCGCGAGGCGCTTTGGGCGGTGCGCGGACTCGATCGGGTCGGCGACCAGGATGCCCTGCCGCTGTTCGCTGCTTCCCGCCCAGAACGCGACGCCGAGCCGGATGCGAAACTGCCGCCGATGCCGCTTGGCGCGCATGTGGTCGAGGACTACCGCCGCCTGTCGCTGTCCTTGAAGGCGCACCCGACCTCGTTCATGCGCATGCGTCTCTCCGCGCGAGGAATGTTGCGTTCGGACGCGCTTCCCTCTGTGAAGAGCGGCGAGCGCGTGACAGTGGCGGGCCTTGTGCTGGTGCGCCAGCGGCCCGGCACCGCCAAGGGGGTGATCTTCATGACGCTCGAGGACGAGGCCGGCGTCGCCAACGTCATCGTCTGGCCGAAGGCTTTCGAACGCTTACGCGCCATCGTGCTCGGGGCGCGCTTTGTCGCCGTGACCGGAAAATTGCAGAACGAGCAAGGCGTCATCCATGTCGTCGCCGACCGCATGGAGGACCTGACGCCGATGCTGGGGCTCCTGTCGGAGGCCGGTGAAAAAATCGATCCGAGCGCGCGGGCCGATGAGGTCAAGCGCCCGCAGATGACGATGGCGCAGAAGCGCCAGGGCAACCGCTTCGCAGCGCCGCCTCGGCTCGACGATCCCCGGGAGCCCGTGTCGACCCTGCCGCTGGAAACCGCCGAGGTCCGCGAGGCGATGCCGGCGGGGCGGAATTTTCAGTGACAGTCTCCGTCAAACCGCTTCCCACACAGTTTTTCACACCGTGCGAGATGTCGCCCGCCGACGGGCCCAAAGATGCGCGCTATGCGACGCGTTCGCCTCTCAAGCCGGCAGCGCGGCGGCCTTCGGGGTGCGGACGCCGATGAAGGCCCAGAGCACCAGCGCGGCGACGATGTCGAACAGGAACAGCATCGCGAACAGCGGCTCGTAACCGAGCGTGCTCGCGAGCGCCCCGACCATGAGCGTGAACAGGGCGCCTCCGAGATAACCGAACATGCCGGCGATCCCGGTGGCGGTTGCGACGTCAGGCGTTTCGACCACGTCGCCCATGAGCGCGTACATCATGCTCGACAGCATCTGATGGGCGAAGCCGCCGAGCGAGAAGAAAAGGATCGCGACGATCGGGTTGACCACGAAGCTGATCAGCGCCGGTCCGACCATGCAGAGCGCCCCGATGCTGATGACGGTGAGGCGCGCGTTGACCATCTGGAGCTTGAAGCGATTATGCAGGATCGGGGCGAGATAGCCGCCGAAGATGCAGCCGAGGTCGGACGCCAGGAACGGCAGCCAGGCGAACAGGGCGAACTGCTTGATGTCCATGCCCCTGACCGTGACCATGTAGAGCGGAATCCAGAAGGCGAAGGTCTGCCAGGCGGGCTCGGTCAGGAACCGGGCGATGACCACGCCGTAGAATTTGGGCCTTGCAAGCACGGCGCGAAACGATGGCTTCGTGTCCGGCTCCGGCGCGCGGCCGGCTTCGATATAGGCGCGCTCGGCAGGCGAGAGGCCCGGATGCGCTTCCGGATCGCGATAGAGCCAGTACCAGACGAAGGACAGGATGATCCCCAGCGCGCCGGTCATCAGGAACGCCGTCTGCCAGCCGTAAGCGGACGCCAGCCAGATCGCCAGCGGCGGCGTGATCATCGAGCCGATCGAGGAGCCGGAATTGAACCAGCCGGTCGCGATCGAACGCTCCTTCGACGGAAACCAGATGGTCGAAACCTTCGTGCCGGTCGGGATCGCCACGGCTTCGCTCAAACCGAGGAGCCCGCGGAAGCCAGCCATCGACACCCAGCCGGTCGAGAAGGCGTGCAGCGCCGCCGCCAGGCCCCAGACGAAGGCCGCAACCGCATAGCCGAGCCGCGGCCCGATCAGGTCGGTCAGGAAGCCCGCGACGGGTTGGGAGAAGGAATAGACGAGCTGGAACGACGACACGATGTAGGAATACTGCTGGGTCGTGAAGTCCAGATCCTTCTTGAGGATCGGCGCCAGGACGCCGAGCACGTTGCGGTCGACGTAGATGACCACCGTGCCGGCGAGCATCAGCGCCAGCACCTTCCAGCGGACGGTTCCTCCCGAATTCATCTCTTCGCCTCGTTTTCGCGGTGGGGCTCTGATTGGCCTTACCACTTGACCCTTAGACCAAAAGAGGCGAATGTCGAGTTCGAAATTGTCGCATCGCCGCGGCTTCCCGGGAGGGACTCCATGACCGTTCAGGCTTCGCCGTTCGCGCTCCACCCCGACCGCCTGTTCCCGCCCGACCCTGCGGTCAGAGATATCGCACGGACGCTCTACGGCTCGGTCAAAGACCTGCCGATCGTCAGTCCGCATGGCCACACCGATGCGCGCTGGTTCGCCGAGAACACGGCGTTCCCCGATCCGGCGCGGCTCTTCATCGTGCCGGACCACTACGTCCACCGCATGCTCTACAGTCAGGGCGTCCGCCCCGAGGAGGTCGGCGTGCCGAGGATCGACGGCGGCCCGGTCGAGACGGATCCCAGGAAGATCTGGCAAATCCTGGCCGCGAACTTCAAGCTGTTCCGCGGCACGCCCTCGTGGCTATGGCTGAACCACGCCTTCACCGAAGTCTTCGGCGTCACCGAGCGGCTGACCGCCGAAAGCGGGGACCGCATCTACGACCATATCGCCCGCTGCCTGGAGCGGCCGGAATTCCGTCCCCGCGCCCTGTTCGACCGCTTCCATATCGAAGCGCTGACCACCACCGAGAGCCCGCTCGACGACCTCCAATGGCATAAAAGCATCAAGGCGAGCGGCTGGGGCGGAAGGGTCATGACCGCCTTCCGTCCCGATCCGGTTGTCGACCCCGCCTTTCCGGGCTTCCGCGACAATCTCGAGGCGCTCGGGCGGATCACGGAACGCGACCTCTCGACCTTCGAAAGCTACCTCGCCGCGCTCGTCGAGCGCCGCGCGTACTTCAAGTCGGTCGGCTGCACGTCTACGGATCATGGCCACCCGACCGCGCGGACCGCAGACCTCGCCGCCGATGACGCGGCTGCGCTCTACGGCCGCGTGCGGACCGGCGCGGCCTCGCCCGCCGACGCCGAGATATTTCGGGCCCAGATGCTGACCGAAATGGCCCGGATGAGTCTGTCCGACGGGCTCGTGATGCAGATCCACCCGGGCTCTGCGCGCGACCACAATCCCTGGCTCTTCAAGACGTTCGGCCGCGACAAGGGCGCCGACATCCCCACCCCGACCGACTACGTCCACGCGCTGAAGCCGCTTCTCGACCGGTTCGGCAACGAGCGCGAGCTGACCTTGATCCTGTTCACCCTCGACGAAACCGCGTACTCGCGCGAACTCGCCCCGCTCGCCGGACACTATCCGGCGCTGAAGCTCGGGCCTCCCTGGTGGTTCTTCGACAGTCCGGAGGGAATGATCCGCTATCGCGAGGCCGTGACTGAGACGGCCGGCTTCTACAATACAGTCGGCTTCAACGACGACACCCGCGCCTTCCTCTCGATCCCCGCCCGCCACGATGTCGCCCGGCGGGTGGATTGCGCCTATCTTGCGCGGCTGGTCGCCGAGCGCCGGCTTGAGTTCGACGAAGCCTTCGAGGTCGCCCACGATCTGACGTATGGTCTCGTCAAGTCCGCCTACAAGCTCTGAGGAGAACGGTTTCAATGACAGCCCTCTCGCGCGCCGCGCTATCGAGCGGCGTGATCACGGCGCGCCACGCCGAGCTCGCGGCCCGGCCGATCGAGATCCTGCAGATCGGCGAGGGCGTCTTCATGCGCGGCTTCGTCGACTGGATGGTCGACGTCGCCAACGAGAAGGGCGTCTATCGGGGCGGCGTCGTGATCGCCGCGCCGCGGCGGCACGACCATCCGCCTGCATTGCAGGCGCAAGAAGGACTGTACACCGTGCTGCTTCGCGGCCGCGAAAACGGCGCGGACGTCGCCGAGCGTCGCGTCGTCGCGACGGTTCAAGCCGCGCTCGACCCCTACGCGCAATGGGGCGAAATGCTTCGGCTCGCGGCTTCGCCTGCGCTGAAGTTTCTCATCTCGAACACGACCGAGGCCGGCATTGTCGACGCGCCTGAGAGCTACGATCCCGCGATGTGCCCGGACAGCTTTCCCGCCAAGGTCGCGGCGCTCCTCAAGGCGCGTTTCGATGCGCTCGGCGGCCCCGCCGCGCCGGGCCTGATCGTCCTTCCGTGCGAACTGATCGAGGGCAACGGCGCGACGCTGCGCCGCATCGTCCTGTCTCACGCCGAGCGCTGGGGTTTCGATGCCGCGAGCGTCGCCTGGATCGCGAAGGCGTGCCAGTTCTTCGACACCCTCGTCGACCGGATCGTGCCGGGTTTTCCACGCGACGAGGCGGAGGGCCTGTTCGCGGAGTGGGGCTATCGCGATCCGCTCGCCATCGTCGCCGAGCCGTTTCATCTCTGGGTGATCGAGGCGCCTGCCGAGGTCGCTGAGGCGCTGCCGCTGGCGAAGGCCGGCGTCAACGTTGTCTGGACCGACAACATCCGCCCGTATCGGGAGCGGAAGGTGCGCCTCCTCAACGGAACGCATACAGCCAGCGCGCTTGGGGCTTACCTCGCTGGCCTCGACACCGTTGGCGAAATGGTCGTCGACCCGCAGTTCTCACGGGCGCTTCACAAAATTGCGTTCGATGAGATCGCGCCCTACGTGCCGCTGCCCGACGCCGAGCGGCTGGGATACGCCCGCTCGGTGCTGGAGCGTTTCGGCAACCCGTTCATTCGGCACGAACTGATCTCGATCGCCTTCAATTCCGTCTCGAAGTGGCGGGTGCGAATCCTGCCGACGGTCCGGGACACGCTGGCGGATGGAAAGGGCGCGCCACCCCTGTTGTGCTTCTCGCTCGCCGCGCTTCTCTGGTTCTATCGCGGCCGAAAAGAGGGCGAGGGCTTTGCCGGACGGCGGGAGAAGGGCGACTACCCCATTCGCGACGAACCGCAGGTTCTCGCCATCATGGCCGAGGCCTGGGCGCTTGAACCGGCGATCGGCTCGGGCGCGGTCGCGGCCAGGCTGATGACCGATCAGCGCCTCTGGGGCGCGGACCTGACGACAATAGGAAACCTCGCGGCGGACGCGCTCGCCAGCTTCGAGGCGATCGAGCGTCGCGGCGTTCGCGCCGCGCTCGATGAGCGGCTTGCGCCTGCCAGCGCCGGATGAGGGACCAACATGCCCTTTCAGCCGATCGATTCGAAAAGGCTTTACGAGCAGGTCGCCGATCAGATCGGCGACCTCATTCGCGGCGGCGAGTTTGAGCCCGGCCAGCGCTTGCCGGCCGAGCGCGACCTTGCGAAGTCCCTTGGCGTCAGCCGCCCGGTGGTGCGCGAGGCGATGGTCGCGCTCGAGATCGCGGGGCTCGTCGAAGTGCGGACAGGATCGGGAGCCTATGTGCGGTTGCCGGACAGGGAAGAGGCGACGCTGAACGCCGGGCACAGCCCGACCGACGTTCTCAACGCCCGCATGATCGTCGAGGGCGAAACTGCCGCGCTTGCTGCTGAGAACGCATCCGGACGCGACATCGATGCCGCCGCCGGCGCGATCCGGCAGATGGTCGCCGACCATGACGCCGGGCGGACGTGGAGCGCGGCGGACCTCGCGTTCCATGTTGCGGTGGCTTACGCGAGCCGCAACGCCGTGCTCGCCATGATGGTCGAGCGTCTGTGGCAGGAGCAATACGGGCCGGTATTCGCGATCCTCTCGGAGCGGGCGCACTTGGGCGAGAACTGGTCGGCGACGCTCGCGAGCCACCAGACGATCCTCGAAGCGATCCGCCAGCGCGATCCTGCTGCAGCCCGCCAGCGCATGCGCGCCCATCTGCGTCAGGTTCTCGACGCGATGACCGCGGACGGCGGCGAGGACGGCGCCCCGGCTAAACGGCGCGACGCGGAGCCGGCGCCGGCTGGCCTTTAAGGCTATGCTTTTCGGGAACGCGGAGGAGACGTGACAAGTCTGGGGCTCAACCCACACAGAGTCGTGGGAATCGGCGAGGCCATGGTGGAATTCGCCCCGGTCAGCGACGGCCTTTTCCGGCTGGGCTACGCCGGCGACACGCTCAACACCTGCTGGCATATGGCCCAGCTCCTCGGCGCTCGTCGCCGGATCAGCTTTCTCACCCGCGTCGGCGCGGACCCTTATTCGTCGCAATTTGTCGAATTCGCCGCATCGAGCGGTCTCGACCTGCACGGGATCGTGCGCGATCCCGCGCGCAACATCGGGCTCTATGTCATTAGTCTTGCCAACGCGGAGCGCAGCTTCACCTATTGGCGCGAAACTTCGGCCGCTCGCAGGCTCGCTGACGATCGGGGCGCGCTCGACGTGGCGCTTGCGGACGCCGGCCTCATCCACCTCTCCGGGATCACTCTGGCGATCATCGGCGAGGCGGGACGGCGCAATCTCATCGCCGCGCTTGAAGCCGCGCGGTCCCGGGGATCGATCGTATCGTTCGACCCCAATGTCCGGCTCCGGCTCTGGCCGGACGTCGAGACGCTCCGCCGTGCGACGCGCGCCATGATGGCGGTCGCCGATATCGCGCTTCCGAGCTTCGACGACGAAGCGCAAGTGTGGCGCGACGCCGATCCGCAGGCGACAGCGACCCGTATCGCCGGCTACGGCGTGCGGGAGACGGTGGTGAAAAACGGCGCCGGCCCCCTTGCCCTCTCGATTGCCGGACAGAGTTTGTCGATTCCGACGGCTGCGGCGTCCGAAATCCGGGACACGACCGGGGCAGGCGATTCGTTCAACGCCGGCTATCTCGCGGGACGCATCGTCGGTATGACGGTCATGCAGGCTTGCGAACTCGCCCAGAAGGTCGCGGGCGAGGTCATCGGCCACTTCGGGGCGCTTGCGCCAAAAGCGACGTTGACAGCGTTTCGAGCCGTCATCGACGATTTTATCGAGACAACGCAGCGGACGGGAGAGCGGTCATGAAAGAGCCTCGAAGCCTGCGCCTGAATCCGGCGGACAACGTCATCATCGCCGTCGACGAGATCCAGGCCGGCGCATCGGCTCAAGGGATCACCGCCCGCGCGCGCGTTCCGAGAGGGCACAAGATGGCGTCCGGGGCGATCGACGCCGACGCCCCGATCCGCAAGTTCGGCCAGATCATCGGTTTTGCGTCCGGTCCGATCGCCGCGGGCGACTGGGTGCACGTGCACAATTGCGTGATGAAGGACTTTGCCCGCGACTATCGATTTGGCGAGGACGCCCATCCCGAACCGATCGCGCCGGTCGAGCGGCAGCCGACCTTCCTTGGCTTTCATCGGGAGAACGGCAGGGTCGGGACGCGCAACTATCTCGCGATCCTGACCTCGGTGAACTGTTCCGCAACGACCGCCCGGCTGATCGCCCGCGAGGTCGAGCGGTCGGGCATGCTCGCCGACTATCCAAATGTCGACGGGGTTATCCCGCTCGTTCACGGCACCGGCTGCGGCATGGCGTCGAGGGGCGAGGGGTTCGACACGCTGATGCGCACCGAGTGGGGCTACGCCGCCAACCCGAACGTCGGCGCGAAGCTGATGGTCGGCCTCGGGTGCGAAGTGTTCCAGATCGGCCGGATGAAAGAGGAATACGGCATCGTCGAGAGCGACTCCTTCCAGAGCCTGACGATCCAGGCGACGGGGGGCACGCGCAAGACGATCGAGGCCGGACTCGAGCGCGTCCGCGCCATGCTGCCGGTCCTGAACAGGGCGCGCCGCGAGCCGGCCCCCGCAAGCGCGCTCGTGCTCGCGCTGCAATGCGGCGGCTCCGACGGCTATTCCGGAATCACCGCCAATCCGGCGCTGGGGAGCGCGGTCGATCGTCTGGTGCGCAACGGCGGAACGGCCATCCTTTCGGAGACGCCCGAAATCTATGGGGCGGAGCACCTCTTGACCCGTCGCGCCGCCTCGGCGGACATCGGACGCCAGCTGATTGAGCGCATGGCCTGGTGGGAGGAGTATTGCGCCCGTAACGGCGGGGAGATGAACAACAACCCGTCTCCCGGAAACAAAGCCGGCGGCCTCACCACGATTTTGGAGAAGTCTCTCGGCGCCGCCGCCAAAGGCGGCACCACCCAACTCAACGCGGTCTACAAATACGCCGAGCTCGTCACCGCCAAGGGCTTCGTGTTCATGGACACGCCGGGCTTCGATCCGGTCTCCGCGACGGGCCAGGTGGCCGGCGGGGCCAACGTGCTGTGCTTCACCACCGGGCGCGGCTCGGCCTACGGCTGCAAGCCCACGCCGTCAATCAAGCTTGCGACCAACAGCGACATGTACCGCACGATGATCGAAGACATGGACATCAATTGCGGCGACATTCTCGACGGAGTGTCGATCCCCGACAAGGGCAAAGAAATCTTCGAGAAGATCCTCGCCGTCGCCTCCGGCGAGCGGTCGAAATCGGAGGCGCTCGGATACGGCGAAGCCGAGTTCACGCCCTGGCAGATTGGCGCGACGATGTGAGCGGAGGCGCGCGCTTTCGCAAGCCGATACCGACGTCGATGGCTATGAGACGGCTGTCCTCGGCCTCCGAGCGAGTTCTTGCGAAGCTGAGACCGCCGAGCGGGAAGGGCGACGGTCGACCGCCCTCGCGCACGTGGCAGCGAATGATCGTCATGGAGCGGCGCCTCTCGGTGTCGCCGGTCAGGCGGGCGCTTCGGTACGCTCAGACCTTCGGCACGGCCATGCCGCGTTTGACCGCGTCCCGCGCGCCGACCGCTCCGAGCCAGCGCATCACCGATGGGCAATCCTTCAGAGTTGAGCCCAGCGCCGGCTCGAGATAGGTCGTGCCCGCCAGCACCCATGTATAATTGAGGATGTCGGCGATGGTGTAATCCGGCCCGGCGAGGTAGGGGCTCTCGTCGAGCCTCCGGTCCAACACTCCGAGCAGCCGCTCGCACTCGTCGGTGAAGCGCTTGATCGCGAGCTCCGATTTTTCCTGTGAGCGGATGGCGAAGAAGCCGAGCTGGCCGAACATCGGTCCGACCCCGCCCGTGTGCCAGTTCATCCATTCGAGCGTCCGGTAGCGCTCGGGACCCGAGGGGGCGAAGAGCTTGCCGGTCTTCTCTGCGAGATAAATGAGGATCGCGCCGCTTTCGAACACCGAGAGCGGGCCGCCGGGACCGTCCGGATCAAGGATCGCTGGAATCTTGTTGTTGGGCGCGATCTTGAGAAAGGCCGGGTCGAACTGCTCGTCACGACCGATGTTGATCGTGTGGACTCTGTAGGGCAGCCCGATCTCCTCGAGCATGATTGCGGGCTTGCGGCCGTTTGGGGTTCCCCAAGTATAGAGCTCGATCATGTCTTTGTCCCTTCGAGCGGCGACGCGCCTGCGCCCCGGAAGGCGATCTTAGCGCGAATGCAGGAAAAGGACGCCCGTTGCGCATTGTTCCGAAGCCGCCGTTCGGCTATCACCGCCGGCTTTGCTCAGCGCCAGGAGTTCAAAAATGTCGGCGGCGGGTCGGCCGGAGGAGACGCTTACCGCGAAAGCGCGCCTGTTGCGCGAGGCCGGCGCGATGCTGGCGCTCGCCTGGCCGCTGATTCTCGCCAACCTCTCGGTCACCGTGATGACCACGACCGACTACGTGATGCTCGGCCTCCTCTCTCCGGGCGCCCTCGCCGCAGGCGCGCTCGGCTTCAATCTCTATCAGCCGGCGTTCCTGTTCGGGATCGGAGTCGTCTCGGCGGTGTCGCCGATTGCAGCGACGAAGATCGGCGCGGGGGAGTCGATGGACGGGGTGAGGCGCGCCATGCATCAGGCGCTCCTGTCGGCCCTCGTCATCGCAGCCGCCACCTGGATCTTTCTGTCGCAGACGACGCCGATCCTGACCGCGATCGGCGAGCCGCCTGAGCTTGCCCGGGACGCCGGTCGCTATATGTCGGCTTTCCAGTGGGGTCTTGCCCCGAACCTTATGTTCTTCGCCGCCCGCTCGGTCTTCGCCGCGCTCGAGCGGCCGCGGTTGCCCCTGGTCGCCGGACTCGTCGCGGTTGTCGTCAACGCGCTCGCCAATTACGGCCTGATATTCGGCAAGTTCGGCCTGCCCGCGTTCGGCATCGTAGGCTCCGGCCTCGCGACCACACTGTCGCAAACGCTGATGCTGGCGATGCTTGTCGCGTTCGCGCTGATCGATCCCCGCATGCGCCGCATGAACCTGTTCGCCTTGCCCTGGCGACCTCATCGCGCCGAATTCGTCGCGCTCTGGCGGCTTGGCGTGCCGATCGGCCTCACGATCGCCGCCGAAGTCGGCGTTTTCGCCGCAGCGACCCTGGCCATGGGACTCATCGGCCCGGCGACGCTCGAGGCGCATACGATCGCGCTGCAACTCGCGGGATTGGCCTTTATGGTCCCCTTAGGCTTGGGCCAGGCTGTCGCCGTCCGCATTGGCCGCGCCTTTGGCGCCCGCGACCGGGACGCCATCGCTCGGGCGGGTCTGGCCGCCTTGGGCCTCACGCTCGCCTTCGCCGTGGCGTCGGCGGCGACCATGATCGCGGCGCCGCGGCGCCTGATTTCGCTGTTCCTCGCGGTCAACGCGCCGGAGAACGCCGCCGCTGTTGCAATCGCCATCGCCATGCTGCGGATAGCGGCGATCTTTCAGGTTTTCGACGCTGGGCAGGCGACGCTCGCCAACATGCTGCGGGGCCTGCACAACTCCCGCTGGCCGCTTGTCCTGGCGATCATCGGCTACTGGGGTATCGGCGCGCCGGTGGGCGTGGCTCTCGGCTTCGCCACGCCGCTCGGCGGCGTCGGCGTGTGGATTGGCCTGGCGACCGGTCTCGCGGTGGTTTCGCTGCTCCTGGGCGTGCGCTGGATCGGCAAGGCGCGGGGCGGATTCCTCGCGCCGCTCCGGCTCACGGCGCGAGGAACGCCGTTAGCGCCGAGTCCAAGTCCGTGAGTTCGCCAATGACGTCGTAGTGATGGCGCCCGGTCAGGCGCACGCATTTGGCGGCCGCGCCGAGCCCGGACCAGATGTTGGCGATCAGCTCGCTCTGCCGGATGAATTCCGGCCGCTCGTCGGCGCCGACCCAGGCGGTCAGATGCAGCTCCGGCAGCGGACGCGCCAGGGCGGGACTTTCGGCGATGGCCTCGGCCTCGTCGAGCCGCAGCGTCCGGTTCATTCGCGTCTGCATCAGGGGACGCAGGTCGAACAGGCCGCTGATCGGGGCGACGCGAACGAGCCGCGCGCGCTCGGCCGCGGCAAGCGGCCCGTCTTGACACGCCATCCGTGCGACGAGGTGGCCGCCCGCGGAATGGCCGGCCAGGGCGATCGGTCCCTCAACTCGGGCCGCCGCGCAGGCAATCGCCGCGGCGATCTTGCTTGTGATGTCGCGAATGCGGACTTCCGGGGCGAGCGGGTAGCTCGGCACGGCGAACGCCCAGCCCCGACGAACCGGCCCTTCCGCAAGATGAGACCAGAACGACTTGTCGAACCGCATCCAGTACCCGCCGTGAACAAAGACGACGAGGCCCTTTATGGCGATGTCGGGGAAGAAGAGGTCGAGCCGCTCGCGAGGGCCCTCGCCGTAGGCGCAATCCATCTCGGCGCGTCCGGCGGCGAGCCGTTCGGCCTCATAGCCTCCCGCGCGCGCCGCCCAGAGGCTTGGAAAAACCTCGGCGTCGGCGATATGCCCGGCGTTGTCGTAGGCGTCGTCCCAGTCGGAGATCATGGGCTCTCCTGTCTCAGGCGCCAGTGTGTCGAAGTTTGCCGCGCGCCGCATCTATCCATTTTGACGAAGCGCCCCTTTTTGACCGGCGCCAGCGCGTTCAGGCACACTCGAGCGCAATCTGACCGGTAACAGGCTGACCGATATCGAGGACCTCCATGACCAATGAGCCGGATTGCCTGTTCGTCGATGTCGACACCGGAATCGACGACGCCTTCGCGCTTCTCTACGCCTGCGCTGAAACGCAAACGCCCCTTGTCGGCGTCTCGACCGTCGTCGGCAACGTGAGCCTCCTGAACGCCACACGCAACACCCGAGCCGTGCTGGCGCTTGCTGGCCGCGCCGACGCGCCCGTCCACCCCGGCGCGGCGACGCCGCTCGCGCCCGAGCCGAGCGACGCCAGCGACGTCCATGGCGCGACGGGGCTCGGCTACGCCAGCCTCCCCGACGGCGCCGAACGCGCCGATCTCCCGCATGGGGTCGATGCGCTCGTCGCTGCGGCCCGGCGGCACGCCGGGCGGCTCATCCTCGTCGCCACCGGCCCGCTGACCAACATCGCGCTGGCCGTGATGCGCGAGCCCGAACTGCCCCGCCTCGTGAAGCGTTTCGTCATCATGGGGGGAGCCTACTCTGGGTCCCGGCAACGTGACGCCGAGCGCCGAGTTCAACATCTGGCATGACCCTGAGGCGGCGCGCGTCGTCTTCCGAGCCTTCGGCGGCCCGGGCGGCGCGCCGGTGATCGCGATCGGGCTCGACGTGACGCGCAAGACGACGATCGACGCCGACGACCTCGGAGCGCTCGCCGCCCGCGCCGGGCATACGCCGCGCGCGATGGCGCTCATGCGTTTCCTCGAGGATTCGTCGCGCTTCTATTTCGAGCGGATGGAGCGCCAGACCGGGAGACGCTTCCTGATCATGCACGACCCGCTGGCGCTCGCCGTCGCGCTCGATCCGACGCTTGTCGAAACCCGCCGAGCCGCCGTCGACGTCGAGACCGCCGGGCGGCTGACGACGGGCGCGACCGTGGTCGATTGGGACAACCGCTGGGGCCGCCTCGCCAACACGGAGGTCGCCGTCTCCGTGGACGCCGAGCGCTTCCGGGCGATCTTCTTGGAGGCGATGGTCCGGCTGGCGAACGCCGGCTGACGCCTTTCGAGCCCGACTGTCTCTCCTGTTTCGTGGGTTGTTCTTCAAGGAGCTTTGAATGGAGGCGATTGCAGAGAAGACCGTGAGGATCGGCGCACTCGAGCTGCGCTTCCTGGTCGACGAGCACGACAGCCCGGGCGACCTCGTCATGTTCGAGTTCATCGTCCCGACCAACGCGCGCGTTCCGGTTCCTCATTACCACGAGGGCGTCGACGAGGTGGTCTTTGGCCTCGAGGGGGTGCTGACCGTCACGCGCGACGGCGAGACCCACGAGAATTCGCAAGGGCGACGTCATTCGCATCCCCCGCGGCAGCGTCCACCACCATACAAACCTGCACGAAGGCGCGGCGCGCGCGCTCGTCGTTCTCCATCCCGGGTCGATCGGCCGGCGCTATTTCGAGGAAATCGGCGAGGCGGTGAACGGCCCGGGCAAGCCCGATCCCAACCGGGTCGCCGCCATCATGTCCCGTTACGGGCTGGTTCCGGCGGCCTAGCGGGAAAACACACAGAATCCTATGAGAAATGCGGCGCCATAAGGTTAGACGGCCGCCTCGCATGCGCGCTCAAAGACGCCGGTAGTCCCTCACCGTCACATGCCGCGCCGGCGCGTCCTCCGCAATCGGCTCAGGCGGCGCAAGCGGGGGGACGAAATAGTTGTCGCTGAGGTCATCGTTGGCGAGCGACACCTCGCCCGCGAGCGCCACGCCCCCTTCGGCCCAGAAGGCGTGCGCGATATGGGGTTCGAGCGTAAGGCTCTCGCCCGGCTCGAGCCGGACCTGGTCGCCCGGGCCAAGCTCGAGCACGGCGACGTCCTTGGTCACGCGAAAGCGGTTCTTCGTCGGCTCGCCGGCCGCGTCGACCTGAAAGAGCTCGACCACGAACCGCGCGCCGCCGCGGTTCACGAGGTCCTCGGTCTTGACCACGTGATAGTGGTGCGGCGCGCGCTGGCCATCGAGGCTCATGATCGCCTTCTCCGCATAAAGTCGGCCGCGCTTCGTCTCGAGATCGCGCCAGTCGCCCATCCTTAGCGTGAACAGGGTGAGGCCCTTGGTCGCAAAAGCGCCGGGATGGAACTCGACCACGTTCCACCCGAGGCCGCGAGCGGCGATGAGCTCGGCCGCATCTGGGTTCGATCGGAACTCCGCATCGCCCCAGCGCGAGAAGGCGGGAAGCTTGACCCCATGCCGGTCGCACAGCGCCTGCATCTCATCGATGCGGGCATCGATGAACGACCGCCTCATGGGTTTCCTCTCTGCGCGGCGCGCTTCAGCGGCGCGCTCAGTCTTTGGCTTCCTTCGCCCGCTCCATGCCCTCAAGCACGAGCTTGCGCGCCTCTTCCGCGTCGCCCCAGCGAATGATCTTCACCCACTTGTTGGGCTCCAGATCCTTGTAGTGGGCGAAGAAGTGCTCGATCTGATGGACCGTGATTTCAGGCAAATCGGAATAGTTGTGCACGCCGGCGTAGCGCTTGGTGAGCTTCTCCGAAGGGACCGCTACAATCTTCTCGTCGCCGCCGCCCTCGTCTTCCATGATCAGGACGCCGACAACCTTGCAGCTGATGACGGCGCCGGGAACGATCGCGCGCGTGTTGGCGACGATCACGTCGCACGGATCGCCGTCTCCCGACAGGGTGTGCGGAATGAATCCGTAATTGCCCGGATAGCGCATGGAAGTGTAGAGGAAACGGTCGACGACCAATGCGCCGCTCGCCTTGTCCATCTCGTACTTGATCGGCTCGCCGCCGATCGGCACTTCGATCACGACGTTCACGTCATGAGGCGCGTTCTTGCCGATGGATACAGCGTTCAGATTCAAGGCCGATGCTCCCAGGATGGTTCGCGCCGTCTCAGAACCGCCAAGCGCGCGGCGGCGCGAGGCGCCTTATAGGCGCGAAACCCGCTCAACCAAAGCCGAAAGCGACCCGTTCCCTCTCCTGCCCGCCGAAAGTCTCATGAGCCCGCCGCACCACCCGGCCGCCGAGCTGCCGATAGAAGCCGACCGCCCGATCGTTATCGGCCAGGGCCCACACGACGAACGTCCCGTAACCGTGGCCTTCGAGGTCTTTGCGCGCGGCTTCGAACATGCGGCGGCCGAACCCGCAGCCCTGGCACTCCGGCGACAGGTAAAGCTCGAAGATCTCGCCGCCAAAGCCGAGCGCCGGCACGCGGTTGCGGCCGTAGCTGACATAGCCGACCACCGAATTGCCGTGCTCGAGCACCAGCAGAGGCGTGCGGCGCGCGATCGCCATGCGCCACCAGGAGGGGCCGCGCCGCGCGATCATACGCTCCAGCTCACGGCCGGGAATGACGCCGCGATAAGCCTCGCGCCACGCCTCGTCGTGGACTTCGGCAATATCGCCTTCGTCGCCCAACCGGGCCTGGCGGATGGAAATGACCGTCTCGACCATGGAAGGATGTTAAGTCCGGCCCCGACCTCGCCGCAAGGTCTTGACAGGCGCGGGCCATGACTTTTTTCCTGCGCGTTGAGTTTCGCCTGAGTCGGCGCAATCGCGCCGGATTTTGTCCCTATTGCCCATTCCCATTCACGGGCAATTCGGAACTGGAGTTTTAAGACAATGACGCCGCGATCGACAGGAGCGCGCCTCGGCCTGATTGCGGCGACGGCGGCGACGATCGGCTTCGCCGCGCCGTCGGCCGAGGCCGACAATCTTCACGTCGCCTACCGCGTCTCCCTCGTCGGGCTGCCGATCGGGTCGGCCAATCTCTATGCGAATCTCTCGCCGTCGAGTTACGCGATCCGCGCCGACGCGAAGCTGACCGGACTGGCGCGGCTATTCGCCAACGCCCGCGGCGCGTCGGCCGGAGACGGCGCGATCGTCGAAGGCCATGTCTCGCCGGCGACCTTCGCCACCATCGCCGCCAGCTCGCAGATGACTCGGACGATTCGCATGGCGCTCGCCGGCAATGCGGTCACCGGCGTCGACATCGCCCCGCCGTTCGACGAGAAGCCCGACCGGATTCCGCTCGGGCCGCACGACGAGCAGAACATCGTCGATCCCGTGGGCGCGGCGGTGGTTCCGGCGCCCCGTTCAGGCGCCATGGACCCAACCGAGGCCTGCGACCGCAAGATCCCGATTTTCGACGGTTACACCCGGTTCGACATCGACCTCACCTACGTCGGGGAGCGCAGCGCCAAGGCTAAGGGCTACGACGGGCCCGTGGCGGTGTGCGCCGCCCGTTACGTCCCGATCTCCGGCCACAGCGCGAATCGGCCGGCGACCAAGTTCATGGCGGAGAACAAGGACATCGAGGTCTGGCTTGCGCCCATCGAGTCCGACAGGGTGTGGATGCCGTTCCGCGTCTCCGTCCGCACGATGATTGGCACCACCGTGGTCGAGGCGCAGGAATTCAGCGTCGGCGGGAAGTAGAGAGCGCTCAAGACACCCGGCCTCACCGGCCCGGCGCCGCGGGCGTGTCCAGCGCGGCGGCGGCTTCCGAGGCGGCGACCCAATCGAAGCGGTCCACCCATGCGCCGAAGAGGCGCCCTGCGCCGGTACGCTCAGTTCAATTCGTCCGCGAGCGCCGGAATCGGCATGACGGCGACGCCTTCCTCGATGAGCGCCCGGGCGTCGTGGGGGCTCGCCTGGCCGCGGATCGCCCGCTCCGGCTCGTCGCCGGCGTGCATGGCGCGCGCGACTTCGGGAAACTTCGCGCCGACATCGTCGGTGTTCGCTTCGATCTCCTGCCTCAGGCGGGCGACCAGGCTGCGGGCCTCGCGGCGCTTGGCGTCGAGGAGCGTCCCGCCGGGCGCGGCGGTCGCGCGTGCGATCGCCGCCCACCACGGCCGGCGCCATGATCGCCTTGTCCACCGTCGTCGAGCCGCATGCGGGGCAGGCGACCAGCCCGCGCTTGCGCTGTTTTTCGTACGCCGTGCTGTCGGGAAACCAGCTCTCGAACTCATGCCCCTCGGCGCAGCCGAGCGCGTATTTGATCATGACTCATCCCGCCAGCAGCGGATCCAGTTCGCCCGCGGCATCGAGTTCGTAAAGATCGTCGCAGCCGCCGACGTGGCGGTCGCCAATGAAGATCTGCGGCACAGTCCACCCGCCGTTCGCCTTGTCGGCCATGGCGGCCTGCGCGGCGCGGTCGCCGTCGACGCCGATTTCCTCAAACGTCGCGCCCTTGCGCTTGAGCAGCGCCTTGGCGGCGTGACAATAAGGACAAGTCGCTTTAGTGTAGATAACGACCGGCTTCACTTCGAATCCACTCTCTGTCGGCGCACCCCGCCCGAACCGTCACTATATGGGCGGTCACCCTCCGGTAACAACCCGCGCGAACACCAGGACATCGACGCGCTTCGCCCCGGCCCTTATGAGCGCGCGCGACGCCGCGTTGGCGGTCGCGCCCGACGTCAGGACATCGTCGACGAGGACGACGTTCAGGCCTTTCACCGCAGCGCCGCCCGCGACCTTGAACGCTCCCTGCACGTTCTGGGCCCGTTGCGCCCGCGACAGGCCGACCTGGCTCGGGGTGGGCTTGACCCTCAGAAGCGCGTCGACGTCGCAGGGCTTTCCGGTCGCGCGCGCCACTTCCCGGGCCAGCAGGGCGGCCTGGTTGAAGCGCCGGCGCCAAAGTCTGAGCGGGTGGAGCGGCACCGGAATGATGCAATCGGCGTCCGCGAGCAGACCCGCGCCCGCGCGCGCCATCCAGCGTCCGATCGGCCGGGCCATTTCGGCTCGGTCGGAATATTTCAGCCGGTGGACGAGCTTGCGCGCCGGGCCGTCCTCGAACCGGGCGACGGCCCGCGCCCGCGCGAACACGGGCGGGTCGGCCATAGCCTGCGGCGAGATCAGCCCCTCGCCCAGATCCTGCTCGAACGGCGTGCCCAGGCGCTCGCAATAGGGCCGCTCGATGAACCGCATCGCGCTCCAGCAGCGCGGGCAGAGCGCGCCATGCGCGTCGGTCGCGGCGCGGCAGGCGAGACACGTCGGCGGATAGAGCGTGTCGAGCGCTCCCTTCGCCAGCATCCGCGCGCAATCGAGCGCCTGCCGCCTCCATCCGGGAGCGGCGGCTTCGTCAGCGGGAAGCACGAAATCCGCAGGCATGGAGCGAGGTTAGCGCGAACCGGCGCTTTGCGCGAGACGACGGATTGGCGCATCGACGCGCTTTAGCGCTAGCGCGCCGGCCGATCCGTGTCGTCTCGGTCCCGTGTTTTAGCTTGGAATATATCGATGAATAGCGCACAATTGGTGAGTTTCCAGTAAATGGGAGCTCTCTATGGCAATAACACTTTCCGGCATACCAAGGCTGACCATTACCCCCAGCACTCCAAATTTCAGGATGGATAAAGTTGGCGTTCAGAGCGCAGAGTTCGACGCGCAGGCGGATGTTAAGTTCACGGGAGAGGTAGGCAATAAGTATCTTGTTGGATTTGTTCAAATTCTCGAAAAGAATATGATGCAGGCAGTGTATCGTAGAACTACGAGAAATGAGGTTTTGAAAGACGGCAAGAGTTTTCCAATCCGTGACGGCAACAAGAGTTTGCAGTATCGCCCATTTTACGGAACCATCAATCCGGCAACTATTGTTCAAATATCAACTGACCCTGAGCAAGTCCATGTTACTATGAGTGATGAGCCGGAAAGCAGATTCCCGTACTGGCTAAACGACGATCGGGGGAATCCTCTCGAAGAATTTATCATGGACCTCCAATTCCAGCTTTATGTTGCCGTCAGAAATATTTCAAACCCAGCCTCAATGACTTTTGTAATGACTTACCTCAAGCAATGGACTGTATCTCTAAACTGCCGATACCAGTTTACGGTGGTGGAAGACCACGCAACAACCCTAACGCCTGGACTGCCTCCCAGACCTGATCTCCTTCAAACCACGTGTCGGGTGGCGGATGTGCGACAGCCCACGATCTCGGTCGTTGCGTACCCGAAGGGGCCGGATCACAGGTTGCTGGAGTCGGGCGACGTTGCCAACGGCTCGTTCGTGGATCACGACGTTCCGCGGGGCCGGACGGTCGTGTCATCCAACATCCAGGCGCTCGGATCGAAAATCAAACTTCCCCCGATGCGGTCGAATTGAACAGTCGACGATAGCCTGGCCTCGTTGGACCCCACTCGGCGCGAGCCCAGGCTGTACCGTTACAGCGGCCGTTCCGACGCGGCGGAGCGGGGATGTGCGACAAGGACGGCCGATGCCCTCTTCCCCATCTCCTCCCGAGATCTTCGACCGCGCGCTGGTTCATCACCGGCTCGACCGGGCCTGGGCGCGCGCGAAGCCGGACGGCGGCGCCGACTTTCTGCTGCGCCGAGCGACCGAAGAGCTAATCGACCGCCTGTCCGTGGTGAAGAGGCGTTTTGCGCTCGCCGCCGACTTCGGAACGCCGGGACCCCACGCCGCGGCCGCGCTGGCGGCGAGCGGGCAGGTCGATCGGGTCGTCCGCATCGCGCCGACCGCCGCGAGCCTCGGCGCCGGCGATTTCACCGGCGCGGTCGGCGATCTCGAGCGCCTGTCGCTCGCCGAGGGTCGCTTCGACCTCGCCGTGTCGCTCCTCGCCTTGCAGACGGTCAACGACCTGCCGGGCGTCCTGATCCAGATGCGTCGGGCGCTCGCGCCCGACGGCCTCATGCTCGTGGCGCTGCTGGGCGGCGACACGCTCACGGAGTTGCGCCAGAGTCTCACCCTGGCCGAGAGCGAGATTCTTGGCGGCGCTTCGCCGCGCGTCGCCCCGTTCGTCGAACTGCGCGCGCTCGGCGGCCTCGCGCAGCGCGCCGGTCTCGCCCTGCCGGTCGTCGATCTAGACCGAGCGGTCGCCCGCTACGGCGACATGTTTGGGCTGATGGGCGACCTCCGCGGCTTCGGCGCGGCCAATGCGCTCGCCGACCGAAGCCGCAGGCCGCTCAGGCGCGAGGTGCTTGCGCGGGCGGCGGCGGCTTATGCAGAGGCGTTCTCCGACCCGGACGGGCGCGTCCGCGCGACCTTCGACATTCTCTGGCTCAGCGCCTGGGCGCCGCACGAGAATCAGCCGAAACCGCTGAAGCCCGGCTCGGCGACCACGCGGCTGGCCGATGCGCTGAAGCCGCGCCGCTGAACCGGCGAGGGCCTCACTGACTCTGCGATTTGACCGGGGCGGGCGGAGGGATCAAGATGATCCACGATCGATCGCGGGCGTACCCACGAGGCTTGAGCGGCGCCCGGGCCGGAGCGGAGTTTCCGATGGTGGAATTGGATATGGTGAAGAATGCGCCCGCCTACGGCCCTCCGGAGCGGCGCAAGAAGCTCGACCCGCTTGTCCGCTATATGCTGTTCCACTGGATGCTTGGCATGCTGGGCGGCGCACTGTGCACGACCCTGTTGCTCGTCTTTGATCCGTTCGGCATCTGGCCGCTCATCCACGACAGCGGCATGGGCGTGCCGGCGATCTTTCTGCTCTACGTCGGCTTCATGACCTCGTTCGGCGGCCTCGTCTGCGCTGCGGCGGTGATGTTTCCGCCGGACGACGATGACACGCCGCGTGGGGGCCTCAGGGGGAACATCATCCCTTCGGACTGGAAACCGCGGCCCGTCTACGTGCGTGCGCCCGGACGCGCGGAGGGGCGTCGTCCCGCCGCCCCATAGCCTCCTCAAGCCGGCGTCTGTTCGGACATCCTATCGAGCGCGCCGCGTTCCCTCCCGCTGACGCGCTACTTCCCGGCGAGCTTGTCGGCGAAAAGCGCGATCGTCTTGGCGTAGACCGGCGAAGCGTTCCAGTGAAGGATCGCGTCGAAATTGGGCTCCCCCTCGTTCCAGCCGGCGCCCCGCTGCCAGCCGTGTCCGGCGAGGAACGCGGCGGTCGACGCCAGCGCGTCGGCCGAATTGTGAATGACGTCGGACGTCCCGGAGCCGTCGGGGGTCGTGGCGTACATCATGATCGCCGAGGGCATGAGCTGCGTCTGGCCGATCTCTCCCGCCCAGGCGCCGTGCAACGCCTTCGGGTTCGGCCAGACGCCGCGTTCGACCAGAGTGAGGGCGTCGATCAGCTCCGCGCGAAAGCGGTCGGCGCGGCGGCAGTCGTAGGCCAGCGTCGCGAGGGCGGCGAAGGTCGGATAGGAGCCGTTGTCGCCGCCGTAACTGGTCTCGAGCCCCCAGATCGCCACCAGCACGGGCCCGGGCACACCAAACCGTTGTTCGATGGTCGCGAGCGTCCCCGCGTATCGGGCGAGCATCGCGCGACCACGGGCGAGCTGAGGGTTGATGTGGCTTGCGGAGAAGCTCGCAAAGTCGTGCCCGAGGTAGGTCACCCCGCGATCGTGCGCGCCGACGGAGGAGTTGTAACTCATGCCTCCAAGCGCGGCCTCGAACGTGGCGTCGGAGATGCCGTCGCGCGCGGCGACCTGCCGGAAGCCGGCCAGCCACTCGTGGAAACCTTCCGGCCCTCCCTTGCCGCAGTCGTCCGCGCGCGCAGGGCCTAAGCCGACGACAGCCGCGGCGACCGCCGCCGCGGCCAGGGTTTTTCCAACGCGTCCCGCCATCTTTTCGTCCCCAAAGCCGGTCGCTTGCTCAAGCCGCGAGCGCCGGCCCGGCCCGCGGCGGCGCGACCCTATCAAAGGCGCGCCGTCCGACAAACCGCAGGAATCGAACGAGGCGGACCGCTTTCGCGGGCCGCCTCGCCGCGCCTCATGAGCGACCTCGTGGGATAGTGAGGTTCGGTCGCCAGGGCTCGACGCGAGTCGAGGGAGGGATCGGCTCGCGTTATCGGTAGCGCTTCTGGTTCCAGCGGTGTCCGAGCAGCGCCAGAATGATGATCAGACCGTTGAAGAACTGGACGTAGAAGCCGGACAGGCCGGCCGCCACGATGCCGCTCTGGATGAAGGACACGATCAGCGCCCCGATCGCCCCGCCCGCGATCGTGCCGACGCCGCCCCAGGTCGGCGTGCCGCCGACGAAGACCGAGGCGATCGCAGGCAGGAGATAGCCGTCGCCGGTCGTGGGCCACCAAGTGTAATTGACCATCGTCGAGAAGACGCCTGCAAGCGCGGCGCCGAGCCCCATGAAGACGAAGGTGAGGATGCGCACGCGCGACACGTTGACGCCCATCTCGGTCGCGCTGTCGGGATTGTCGCCGACCGCGCGCACCCGCGCGCCGAACCTGTGGCCATTGAACAGAAGGCCCGCGACGCCGACGAAGGCGAGCGCCCAGAAGATTTGCACGGGAACCCCGAAGATCTGTCCGGCGAAGGCGGCGCCGACCGAGGTGTCCTGCAATTCGAGCAGCGCGATCGACTTGCCTTGCGTGACGATCATGATCAGCCCGCGCAGCATGAAGTTCATGCCGAGCGTGGCGATCAACGACGACAGGCCGGCGCTGACGACGAGGCCGCCGACGCAGGCGCCGAGCGCCATGCCGGTCAGGAGCGCAGCGGCGATGCCGAGGAGCGGGCTCATCCCCGCGTGCACGACGAGCGCGAACGCCCAGGCGGAAAAGCCCATGGTGGCCGGGAAGGAGAGGTCGATCTCTCCGACAGTCACGACGAAGACCAGCGGCACCACCAAGCAAAGCGCGACCGGCAAGGTGACAAGCACGGAATTGTAGATCGGCCAGCTCAGGAACACGGCGGGACTCGCCGCCATGAACGCGGCGATCATCACCACGAACACGGCGAGCGTTCCGAGCGCTGCGCGATTGCGATCGGCAAACCGTCTCAGCCGGCTCTCCGGCGGACGCTCGACCGGACGAGCACGCGCATCGATCGGCTCCATGGACGCGGTCATCATGCAGCCTCCGTTTCGGGCCCATGGGCCGGCGGGATCTCCACGCCTTGCGGATGCGCAAGCCTCTCCATGTAGGCGATCAGGCGCTCGGCGGAACCGACCTCCTCCTTGGTCGCCTGAAGCGCGACGGTTCCGCGGTCCATGACGACGAAGCGCTCGGCGATGTCGAAAACGTGGTGAATATTGTGGCCGATGAACAGCACCGAACGGCCGCCTGCGCGCACCGTCCGCACGAAACGGAACACCTTCTCGGTCTCGGTCAGCGACAGCGCGGTGGTCGGCTCGTCCATGACGATGAGGTCGGCCTTGTTGTAAATGGCGCGAGCGAGCGCGACGCCCTGTCGCTCGCCGCCGGAGAGCTTTCCCACGATCGAATCCGGCGTGAACACTTTCGAGGTGAAGCCGATCTCGCGCATCAGCCGCTCGGCTTCGGAGCGCTCGCGGCTGCGGTCGAGAAACCCGAACACGTTGGTGATCTCGCGCCCGAGGAAGATGTTTCGGATGATGCTCTGCTGCACGCAGAGCGCCCGGTCCTGATACACCGTCTCGATTCCGGCGCTGCGCGAGCGCGCCGCGTTCCAGTTGGACTCGAGCTTGCCGCGGACGTAGATCTCGCCGCTGGTCGGCTTGATCGCGCCGGCGAGCATCTTGATCAGCGTCGACTTGCCGGCGCCGTTGTCGCCCAACAGCCCGACGACCTCGCCGCGGTCGACATGAAGGTCGACGCCTCCGACTGCGAACACCCGGCCGTAGCTCTTGGCGACGCTTCTGAGTTCGATCAGCTTTTCGCCCATCGCGAGTCTCCTCCGTTGTGTTCGCGCCCTTCTTCCCGCTTGCGGGGAGAAGGCCAGTCGGGCGGTCCTTCGACCACGCCCCAGCCCTCTCCCCGCTCGCCGGGCGAGCTGGTTAGCGGAGTCCTTCCTTCGCGAGGTCCGCGACCGCCTGGTAATTGTCCGGCGTCACGAAGCCTGCGCCGGTGTCGACGTTGATCGGGGCAAGTCCGTAGACGATCTGCTCGCACAGACTCAGGATCGGCAGATACCCCTGCTGGAAGGGCTGCTGGTCGGCGGCGAGCTGGACCCAGCCCTGCTTGAACGCCTCGACGATCTGGGGGCTCGTGTCGAAGCCGACGTTGATGATCTCGCCCGGCTTCTTGCCCGCCGCTTTCATGTACGTCTGGGCGTTGCCGAGTTCCTGGCCGCCCGGATAGACGATCGCCTTGGCCGTCGGATTGGCCTGGAGCGTCGCGGTGATGACGGGAATGGCGAGATTGGGGTCGGTCGCCCACTCCGGCGGCGAGTTGAGCTTGACCACCTTGACGCCGGCCTCTTCGAGGGCGGTGGCTGTGCCAAGCTCGCGCGCGGCGCGGATCGAATCGTCGAAGCCGCCGAGCACGATCGCCACGTCGCCCGACTTCAGGCCGAACCGTTTGACGATCTCGACCCCGAGCGCGTGGCCCTGCGGCGCCTGTTGCGCCCCGACATAGCCGCCGCCGACCTTGTCGACCGCCGCCGGCACGGGCACGTTCTGGTACATCATCTTGATGCCGGCCTTGGCGGCCTGTTCCGCGAGCGGCAGGATCGCCGCCTCGCCCGGATGGCCCATCATCGCAATGCCGTCGGGATGCGCCGCGACCGCCTCGCGCAATTGCTGAGTCATTTTTTCGTTCGCCCAGCCCGAGAAGACGTAATCGACCTGGGCGCCGGTGTCGGCCGCGGCCTGGCGCGCGCCGTTGTAGACGATGGTGCCGAACGCGTCGCCCTCGGCGCCGCCGACGAAGAAGCGAATGTGCGCCTTGCTGCACCACTTGTCGCGCAGGGCGCCCGCGTCGGCGGCGTTCGCCGAGTTTGCGAAGCCCACGCCGATCAGCGCCAGCCCCGCCGCCCCCCCACACATGGCAATCGTTCTGAGTTTCATATCCATCCTCCCGGTCTGCTCCCGGCTCATCGCCGCTCATCGGCCGGCGCGTTGATCGCGCCCGGCTATTCGTTTCCCGGCTCGTCAGGCCGGATTCGGGATGGCGCGCGCGCCGCCCCGGCAAAGCTTCAGATAATCGAGCGCGCGCACCTGGCCGGTCATCTCGAGCTCTTCGCGATAGACCGGGTCGTGCCAGCCCTCGATGTCGATCGTACCGGTGTAGCCGGCGAGCCTCAGTTCGCTGATGACCCGGGTCCAGTCCGTGTCGCCGAAGCCGGGCGTGCGCATCTGGACGAACGGGTATTTGCCGAACACGCCATGCTCGCGCACCACGTCCCAGCGCACGGTCGCGTCCTTGCCGTGGACGTGGAAGAATTTCGGGGCCCACTTGCGGATCTGGGGCAGGGGGTCGATGAGATAGACGAGCTGGTGGCACGGCTCCCATTCGAGTCCGATGTTGTCGCGCGGCAGAGCGTCGAACATCAGCTCCCACGCGTCGGGATTATGGGCGATGTTCCAATCGCCGCTCGCCCAGTTTCCGTCCATGGCGCAGTTCTCGAAGGCGATCCGCACGCCCTTGTCGTCGGCGCGGCGGGCGAGCTCCCCCCAGACGCGCTTGTAGGCAGGCAGGCTCTTTTCGAGCGGCTGGCCGCGCACCCGGCCGGTGAAGCCGGCGATGGTGCGAGCGCCGAACAGGTGCGCGTTGTCGATCAGCGCCTCCCAGCCCGCCAGCGTCTGCCGGTCGAGCTCGTCGTTCTCGAGCGGGTTGCCGAACATGCCGAGCGTGTCGATCGTCAGGTCGGCGTCGCCGATCGCGTCGCGCAGCTGCCCGGCGAGCCGCGGCAGATCCTTGTTCATCGTCTGCCAGAAAAACGGCTCGATGCTCTCGAAGCCATGAGGCAGGATTTCGCGCACATAAGCCGCGGGGTCCGGCGCGTTGGCGCGGATCATGGTTCCAATGCGGATGTCGAGCAGGTCTCTCATCAGCTTCTCGTTTCCTCTAGCTTCCGATCGTGCGCCGCGACCTCGGAGCGGATGTAGGGCTGGTTCACGTCTTCGACGCCTTTCGCGGCGTAGGGATCGGCGCCCGCGACCAGCACGATGTCTCTCAGGTCGTGCGTCGGCGGGCTGGGTCCGTCAGGACGCCACCACGGCAGCAGCGATTCGGCGCTCATGTAGTGGTTGACGAGCGCGCGCCGGAAGCCGTTCTCCCTTCGGTTCCTCAGCGACTTGTGGAGCAGGTAGCCGTTGAAGAAGACAACCGTGCCAGCCGCGACCTCGATAGGCCGCGCGTCGCTGTCGTCGTAGGGAAAATCAAAGGATTCCGGGACCGCGTCATATTCGGGATTGGAATGGGGACGCAGCGGCCAGAGGACGCCGGATCGGTGCGAGCCGGGAATCGCCCATAAGCAGCCGTTGTCGACCGCCGCGTCGTCGAGAGCGATCCAGGCCGCGGTCAGGGAGCGGTCCCGGGTCGGAATGAAATCCTCGTCCTGGTGCCAGGCCTGCCCCGGCTTCCCCGAGCGCTTGATGAACAGCATCGACTGCATGCATTTGACATTGGGGCCGATCAAAGCCGTGAGCGCCTCGACGATCTGCGGGTGAGCGAGCGCATCGCGAAACCGGCCCGACAATTTGTGAGGAAAATGGATCGCAAGCGTGTCCCCGAGCGGGTCGCTCGAGGTCGTCAGCGAACCGCCGCCGAGCGCTTTGCCTTTTTCCAGGCAAAGCCTCGCGGCCTCCTCGCGCAGCGCCGCCACGTCCCGCGGGCTGACGAGGCCTTCGATCGCGACATAGCCGTCGCGCCGGTAGCGTTCGAGGAGACCGTCGTTCATGGGGCCGCTCATCGGGGTCACATGACGATGTCGACGCGCTGGCCGCTTTCGGCGCTGGCGATTGCGCCGAGCACCATGGCCAGCGAGCGGATGTTGTCTCGCCCCGACGTCTCGGGCTGCGTGCCCGAGCGCACCGCCGCGACAAAGTCGGCGAGCACGCCAGAATGGCCGCCAACCCGATCGTCCCCGGAAAGCGGCGGCGGCTCGACCGGCTCGACCGCGTCGAACAGCCCTTCGCGCGCGCCGGGCCGCGCGACCTCCATTCGGATCGCGTCGTCGCCGTCCCAGGTCAGTGTTCCCTTGCTCCCGACGAAACGCCACGCGCATTCCCAGGAGGTGCGCAGACCCGCCGCGCACCAGGAGCCGCGGTAGGTGAAGAGCGCGCCGTTATCGAGTTCGAACACCGCTGTCGCCGAGGAGCCCTGGCGATACCAGGAGGAGTGGGGGTTCCATTCCCGGCAATAGACGTTCAGGCCGTCGAGCCGGGTCATGCAGCGCAACGCGTCGAAGGCGTGGATCGCCATGTCGAGCAACAGGACGTGGTCCATGTCCTCGCGGAACCCGCCGAAATGCGGGGCGAGGAAGAAGTCGGCGTGCGCGCTCGTCAGCTCTCCGATCGCGCCCACGCCCAGCGCGTCCGCGCCGAGCGCCCGGCGAATTCTCCGCACGCCCGCGAGATAGCGCCGGTTCTGCACCACGGCGTGGATGCGTCCCGCGGCCTTGGCGCGCTGGACGAGATCGCGCGCCTGATCGAGCGTCTCGGCCATCGGCTTTTCGCTCAGCACATGGCATCCGGCGGCGAGCCCGGCGGAGACCACGCCGTGACGCGCCTGAGGCACGACCACGTCGAACAGGAGATCGGGACGGGTTTCGGCCAGAAGCGCGTGGACGTCGCGCGCGACGAACGCGTCGGAAAGCGAGAACTCGGCCGCGCGCGCCTTCGCTCGCTCCGGCTCGATGTCGGCGAGGCCGACGATTTTCAACTGGGGGATATTCCGAGCGGCCTCGAGCCAGGCCTTGCTCATCGCGCCACAGCCAACCAGGGCGGCTTTCAGCTCCATGGACGCACAGCTCCCTGGCTTTCGTTTCAACTCCCTGGCGCCGCATTGCAGCACCGTAAACGTTTACGAAACTACCGCCAGCCGTCCAGCTTGTCAAGCGGCGCCGCGCGCCCGTAAGAGCGTGGTTGTCTCTCTCGCAAAGCGGGGAAGGCAGCGCGGAAAGCCGAATGGCGTTTGGAAAGCGGGGATCTATGCAGGCCGGGGCTGACGGTTGGGCGATCCGACATGGAGCCCGCGTCTGGCGGGCCACACGCCATCAGCGCCGCTCGCCGCCTTCTCCCGCAAAGCTCAAGACGAGCATGGCGGCGCGTTCTTCCAAGATTGCGCAACTGGAGCTTCGCATGTGATCGGAATTCGCGAACTCGCCCGCCATCTCGGCCTGTCGATCGGGACGGTTTCGCGCGCGTTGAACGATCGCGGCGACGTCAATCCGCTGACGCGGCAGCGGGTGCTGGAGGCCGCGCAGACGCTCGGCTATTCGCCCAACCAGTCGGGACGCAGCCTCCGGCGCGGACGGACCGACCTCGTCGCGATGATCGTGCCGTCCGGCCGCGACGACACCTTGATCAACACGGTCTTTCTTTCGGTGCTGAACGGCCTCAAGCGGCGGCTTGGCGAGCATGGGCTCGACCTCGCCCTGTTCCTGGAGGATGGGAGCGAAGACCGCCTCGGCGCGCTGCGGCGGGTGACCGAGCGGGGGATCGCCGACGCGCTGATCATCGCCGACACCGAGAGCGCCAATTCGCGCGTCGATTACCTGCTTAAGCTGCGCAAGCCCTTCGTCACCTTCGGCCGGACCCGCACACCGGCGCGGCACGCCTGGGTCGATCCCGACTTCGACGCCGGGGTCGCGGCCGCGATCGGTCGCCTGGTCGCGCTCGGGCACAGGCGGATCGGGCTCGTGCTGCCGGACGGCCCCATGCATTACCTCGGACTTGTCGAGGCGGCCTACCGGCGCGCGCTCGCCGAGCGAGGCCTTCCCCTCGACCCGCGTTGGGACCTGCGGCGGGCGGCGGGCGAGCGCGGCGGCCTCGACGCCGCCGACGCGCTTCTGTCCGCGGACCCGCCGCCGACCGCCGCGCTCGTCACCAACTCGATGCATGCGGTGGCGCTCTACCGCAACCTGAGCGAGCGCGGGCTCCGGCCCGGCCGCGATCTCTCCATTTTGGCGCTCCTGCCGGAAGCGCGCGCGCAATATCTGATCCCGACGCTGACCACCTGCCAGACCGACTGGACCGCGATCGGCGAGCGGCTCGCCGACGCGGTGCAGGCCGAGCTCTTGATTGCCGAGGGCGAAGGCGGCGCTGACGGCCCCCCGCCGACGCGCGTGCAGGCTCTGGCGCCAGTCGCGCTCACGTCCGGCGAGAGCGTGGGCCGGGCGCAGGATTTCGAGGAGGCTGCGGCGCGCGGGGCGTGAGGCGCCGTGGCGCCCGTGTCCGCCATTTCTCGACTCGGTCCCAAAGTTGCGGTCCGGCGCCTGGCGCGCCTCTCCTTTTGAAGTGGACCCCCGAATTACCAAAGCCTATAAGAGCCCCGGCTGGGTGGCTGACATGTTAGCTGTCGGGAATTCGAAGTCGAACTCGTCCCATGAAGGCGAGCCGGGATAGGGAAGCGATGGGCCGCTTCGGAGACACGCCCGCGCGAAACGGGCCGCTGACGGGGGGCTTCCCCACCGCTGTCGGGGAGTCCCTTGCAGCGGAATTCTGTTCGCGTGACACGGCTCCAGGAGCCCAGCAATGCCCGACAAGGGTCAAGTAGAGGGGCCCCAAACCGGGCCTCCCGCGGTGCTGCGGCTGGAAGGCATTTGCAAAGCGTTCGGGCCGGTTCGCGCGCTGGAGGACGTCACCTTCGACGTTTTCCCCGGCCGGGTGCACGGCCTCGTCGGCGAAAACGGGGCGGGCAAATCGACGCTGGTGCAGATCATCACCGGCCTCGCGCAGCCCGATTCCGGGCGCGTGCTGCTGGCCGGCCAGCCTGTCCGCTTCCGAACGCCGATCGAGGCGCGAGCCCACGGCGTGGCCGCCGTTTATCAAGATCCAAAGCTGTTCCCACACATGTCGGTGGCCGAGAACATCGCGCTCGGCGCCTATCCGACGCTGCCGATCGGCGTCGTCAACCGCAAGACGATGTACGCCACGGCGAGCGAGCTGTTGCGCCGCCTCGGTTCCGACATTGACCCGCGCGCTCTGGTGGCGGGGTTGTCTTACGCCGAGCACCAGTTCGTCGAGATCGCCCGCGCGCTCTCGGCGGACGTGCGGGTCCTGATCCTCGACGAGCCGACCTCGGCGCTCACGCCGGCGGAAGCCGAGCGGCTGTTCCGGGTCGTGCGCACGCTGCGGGATCGCGGCACGGCGGTCATCCTCATTTCCCATCGGCTTGAGGAGATCACGGCGGTCTGCGACGACATCACCGTTCTGCGGGATCGCAGACACGTGGCGACGAAGCCGGCCGCCGAGGTGGACCGCGCCAGTCTCGTGCAGATGATGGTCGGCCGTCCCTTGGAGACCCTGTTCACGCGGCGCGAAGCGCCCGCGCTCGGCGAGGAAGTGCTGCGTCTCGAGAGCCTATCGCTCGCCGGTGTTTTCACCGACGTCTCGTTTTCAGTGCGCGCCGGCGAGATCGTCGGTATGGGGGGATTGGTGGGCGCCGGGCGCTCGGAGATCGCGCAGACCGTCTTTGGCGTGACGCCGCCGAGTTCGGGGCGGGTCTTTCTGCGAGGTCGCGAGGTTCATCCGCAAAGTCCCGGGCAAATGTTGGCGCAGGGACTCGCCTACCTGCCGGAAGATCGCGACCGTGACGGGCTCATCATGCCGGAAACGATCACGCACAACATCACCCTGCCCATCGTTCGGTCGCTGGCGCGCTGGAGCTTCGTCGATCGGGACCGCGAGCGACGGCTGGCCGAAGACGCATCGGCGACCTATCGGGTTCTGACGCCGTCGGTGGAGCAGATCGTCTCGTCCCTCTCCGGCGGCAACCGCCAGAAAGTGGCTTTCGCCAAGTGGCTGACCACCAACCCGGCGGCGCTCATCCTCGACGAACCCACACACGGCATCGACATTGGCAGCAAGGCCCAAGTGCACGAAATGATCGCCCAGCTCGCGAGTAGAGGGTTGGCGGTCTTGCTCATCTCCTCGGACCTGCCGGAATTGATCGCGATGAGCGACCGCATCCTGGTGATCGCGGAAGGCGCGCTGGTCGGCGAGTTCAGCCACGCCGAGGCGACGCAGGAAAAGGTGATGATGGCCGCGGCGCAACAGGGCGCGAGGGCCCGGCGATGAGCGCGCCGGACGAAGCCGCGGTCGGGGACCGGAAGGGCTCACGGCAGGTCATCGCGTTCGTTCTGCGGCTGCGCGAAGCCGGCGTCCTGGTGTTCCTGGCGGCGCTGGCGGCGCTCTTCTCTTTATTGACGACCACATTCCTGACGACCCAGAACCTCACCACCGTCGCCTCCTCGGCGGCGATCCTCGCGATCGCGGCCTGTGCGCAAGGGGTCGTTTTGCTGACGCGAAATCTCGACGTCTCGGTTGGCTCGATGATGGGCTTCGCGGCGTATCTCACCGCCGATTTCGCCGCGAACCATCCCGCCATCGCGCCGTGGGAGCTGGTGCTGATTCCGCTCGCGATCGGCGCCGCGCTCGGCGCCGTCAACGGCCTGCTCGTGGCTTACGGCAAGGTCCCGGCGCTGATCGCGACGCTCGGCACCATGTCGCTTTATCGGGGTCTCACCTACGTCTACGCGCGCGGGCAGGAGGTCACGTCGAATCGCCTGCCGCCCTGGATGCTGACCAGCGTCGACGCGCGGATCGCCGGAGTGCCGCTGCTGGTGGCGGCGGCGACCGCGATCGTCCTCATCGTCTGGGCGTTCTTGCAATACTATCCCTGGGGACGGCGCATCTACGCGGTCGGATCCAACCCGCTCGCCAGCTTCTACTTCGGCCTCCGGGCGGAGCGGGTGGTGCTGCTCGCCTACACGCTGTGCGGTCTCCTATGCGGCGCGGCGGGGTTTCTCTATGCGGCGCGCGTCGGCACAGTAACGGTGGTGTTGGCCTCCGGCTGGGAAATGAGTTCGCTGGCCGCCGCGGTGATCGGCGGCGTGAGCGTCTCCGGGGGCGCGGGGTCCGTCATCGGAGCCGCGCTTGGCGCGGTGGTGCTCGCGACCATCGACAACGGCCTGGTGCTTCTCGCCGTGCCGGAGTTCTGGCGCATGTTCATTCAGGGGGTGGCGATCATCGCTGCGGTTGCGGCCGACGCCGTGATCGCGTCGGGCATCCGCGCTTCGCTTCGCACACGGGGCGCGAAGTGAAGGACGACAGAACCAAGAAACCCGTTCGGACGCAGTGGCCTGCGTGGGAGCTGACGCTCGGCGCGTTGATCGTCGCCGCAGGCGTCTGGTCCACGACGCTCTCGCCGTACTATCTGAGCTTCGATCAAATTTTCGGCTCGACGCGGTTCTTCATCATTCCCGGGTTGCTGGCGCTCGGGTTGGCGATGGTGGTGTCGCTCGGCGAGATCGACATCTCTCTCGCCTCGACGGTCGCGGTCGGTACGGTCGCGCTGTCGAAATTTTCCATGCTCGGCGTTCCCATTGGCTTGGCCGGCGCCGCCGTGATCGCGATCGGAGCGCTGCTTGGCACTGTGAACGGCGTGCTGGTGGCGCGATTTCGTCTGCCCTCGCTCGCCGTGACGCTCGGCGCCATGGGCGCTTATCGCGGCCTCGCCTTCATCATCGGCAGCGAAGTCGGCTACACGGATTTCAACGACTCTTATCGTTGGCTCGGTTCGACCCGGCTACTTGGCGACATCGTTCCTGTGTCCCTGCTGGTTTTCGCGGCGATGGCGGTCGCCGTGTGGCTGCTGATGCATCGCACGGTGTTCGGTCGATATTGTTTCTCGATCGGACTCAACCGGGACGCCTCGTGGTTCGCCGGCGTGAACGTGGTGAAGATCAAGATCTGCGCCTATGCGCTCGCCAGCGCGCTGGCGGGGCTGGCGGCCCTGGTGTGGGTCGGGCAGTACGGCTCGGCGCGGGGCGACAACGCGGACGGCTCCATTCTCTTCGTCGTCACCGCCGTGGTGCTTGGCGGCATGGATATCAACGGGGGGCGTGGCACAATCAGCGGCGTGGTGCTCGCGTTGCTGCTGCTCGGCACCATCCGCAACGGAATGGGGCTCGCCAACATCGGCGGCCCAACACAGACAGTCGTGCTCGGTTTCCTGCTCGTCGGCGGCGTGCTCCGTCCGGCGTTTGCGGCGGCGCTGGCGCGTCTGCGGCGTCCCGAAAGCGTGGACGTCTGAAGCGTGACAGGGAACGAAAGAAACTGAAGGAGGAATAAGATGTTGAACCGTAGAGAATTGGGGATGCTGGGCGCGGGTCTGGTCATCTCTGGTCTGGCGCCGCGCCTGGCGATGGCCAAGGACTCTGGCTTCAAGATCATGATGACGCCGAAATGGACCGGCTTTCCCTATTTCGAGCTGACCGGCGACGGCGCGAAGGCCGCAGCCAAAGAGCTCGGCGATACGCTGATCTACGCCGGCGCCGATCATGCGGACGTGTCGCTGCAAGTCGAGACGCTGCAGAACTTCGTGAACCAGAAGCCGGACGCCATCATCCTGGCGGCGATCGACCTCAACGCCGTCGCGCCGGTGCTGGAGGACGCCCGCAAGAAGGGCATTGTCGTCGCGACCTACGACGCCGACGCGGCCGTGCCGGCGCGCGACATGTTCGTCAACCAGCTTTCCTACGAACAGGCCGCGAAGGTGATGCTGGATGCGGCCTTGATCGACGTTCCCGAGGGCGGCGAGATCGCCTTCGTGGCTGCTTCACCGACGTCGCCCAACCACATGGCGCACATCAAGATCATGACCGAGCTGACCAAGACCGATCCGAAGTACCAGGTCTTCAAGGTCGTCGACACGCAGTTCGCCGGGGACGACGACGCGAAGAGTTACGACGTCGCGGTGAACCTGATGCAGGCGCACCCGAACCTGAAGGTGATCATCTCCTCCTCGGCGGTCAGCGCTCCTGCGGCGGCGCGCGCGATCGAGGCGAGCGGGCACGTCGGCAAGGTTTACGCCACCGGCTTTGCGCTCCCGAGCGCGATCAAACGCTACCTCGACAACGGCTCGCAGAAGGCCTTTGCGTTCTGGGATCCGTTTGAGCTTGGCTACGTCGCCGCCTATGAGACGCATATGAAGCTCGCCGGCAAGTTCGACCCGTCGAAGGTCGGCGAAACGATCGAAGTGCCGAAGGCCAACGCAACCTTCACCGCCGGGAAGGACGGCGAGGTGGTCTACGGCAAGCCGTTGATCTTCACCAAGGAAACGGTCGGCAAGTACAACTTCTGACGACAGCGGCGGCGGCGTCCTGGCGTCTCTTGCCCCAGGACGCCGCGACTGCTTCGCAACGGCGTCTCAACGCCGACTCCGTCGTCCCGCCGCGACGCCGAGGCCTGCGCGAGACCGAGATCGCGGCCCCGGCGTTCAGCCCGCTTCCGCCGCCTTCTCGAACGCTTCGACCGCGTCGGCTGCGAGGTCGTCGGCCAAAAGGCCGGCGGCGAGTTTCGGGCCGAAGGTGAAGGTGTCGAGCCCCTCGCCGGCGAGCCGGACGAGGTCGCTCGGGTCGCGGAGCGAGGCCACGAGAATGCGCATGCGCGAGCCGTGCGCGCGCTCGGCCCGCGCCATCGCGACGATTTCACCGAAGCCGTCGCGCCCCGCGTCGTTCATCCGGCCGAAATAGGGCGCGGCGTATTCGGCCCCGAGCGCGCTCGCGACCAGCGCCTGCCGGGCGGAATAGACCGCCGTCAGGGTGAGACGCACGCCGTCCTCGCGCAGCTTCGCCGCCGCGGCGACGCCCTCGAGGGTGGTCGGCACCTTGACCACGATCCGGGGGTCGATCGCCGCGAGCGCCCGGCCGTGCTCCGCGTAGAGGTCGCGCGTGCGGCCCCAGGCCTGCATGTGGACTTCGCTGGCGCCGAGGTCGAAGGCCTGGCGGGCGAGGGTTGTCAGCGTCGGCAGCGTGCAGGGCACGCCTGCGGCCCCGAGCAGGATCGGGTTGGTGGTGACGCCGTGAAAACAGCCGAGCGGCAGCCACTTGGCCCAGTGGGCGCGATCGGCCGAATTGAGCAAAAACCGCAGGCCCGGAGCGGGCGAGGAAGGACCAGAGGATGTCATTGGGAGGCTCTTATGGGCGCGCATACGCGCCAGGCGCGCCTTCCTACGCCGAAAGCCGCATCATGACCAGCGCCTTGGGAGGGGCGGCGTCTCGCCGCCCCATCTTTGTCCGGAAGGCCGCGCGGATGTCGACGGGCTTCGGAGGCGGGCGAGACGCCCGTCCTCCGTCTATCAAACCGCCGGCGCGGGAACCCCGAGCGTGGCGGCGATCTGGGCGACGGTCGCTTTTTCCGCTTCGCTCACCTGCGTGCCGCCGAAGCCGAGAAAGCCGCCCTCCGGCGCGGCTTCCGCGACCGTCGCGGCCACATGCGCGAGCCAGGTCTTGAACGGAACGGCGTCGGGGCCCCCCTTGGCGTCGAGCAGCGCCGCGGCGCTCTTGAGCGAGTTCGATCGCCTTGGCGACGATGTCGGCGGGTTTGGCGGCGCCGGAAATCGCCGCCTTGACCCCGTCCTGCGCAAGTCCGCGGCCCTCGGAGGTTTCGAAGTCGGCGCCCACCGCTTTCACTAGCGCATCGGCGTTCGGATCGGACTTGGCGGTCAGAAGCGCCCGCGCGCTGGCCATGCTTTCCTTCATCATGCCGATCAGGCCGCTCGGATCCGCTGCCGAGACCGCGATCCCGGCAAGCAGCGGGCTCTGCAGCAGGAGCTTCCATTCCTCCGGGGTGAAATCCGTCTTGGCCGCCATGCGCGCCTCCCTTGGCTCGGCCCCTCCGGGCCCCATTTACCATGCCTGGGGAGCATGACAGTTTCGCATCGAGCGCAAAAGAACAAATAGAAATAGTATAACTATGTCGACGGGGTCGACGACCCGGCGCCGCCACGACTTCGTGACAGGTTTGTGCGCTTAACCCGTTGAGTTCGCGCGATCGGCGCCAGCCGTGTCAGGGCGTCCGTCTCAGCCGCACATAGAGCGCCCCCGAGCCGCCGTGGGCTCGCCCGGCCTCCTCGAAGCCGAGCACGATCGTGCGCAGGTCCGGCTCGCGCAGCCAGTGCGGGGCGAGGCGGCGGAGCACCCCTCGCCCCCGTTCGTCGCCCCATTCCGGCTCCCCGAGCGGGCCGCCCTTGCCGGTGACCACGATCACCAGCCGGGCTCCCCGCGCCTGGGAATGGCGCAGGAAGCCGCGCAGCGCCTGGTGGGCCTCGGCCTGGTTCATGCCGTGCAGGTCGAGCGCCCCGTCAATCGCGCCGCGCCCACGGGCGAGCTCCCGTTTCAGCCGCCGCTCGAGCGGCGCAAGCGGCGGGGGGCGCGGCCGCTCGGGCCTGGCTTCGCGAGGCGCCGCCGCAGCCGGCGGGGGCTCCGGCTTCGGCTTGGCCGGCATGGGCTTTGCGCCCGCGGGCAGGCTCGCGCCGCGACGGCGGGCGACGCTGCGGGCGACCTCGGTCCAAAGGGCGATCTCCTCGTCGCTGAGGCGCCGAAGGCGGTGGGGCAGGGGACCCTCCTTCACGGCTCGTCTCCCACGGGCATGAGCACGGTGAACGCTCCTCGATGGCGGATGCGGCCCGCGCGCGCGCCAGCCGCATCGCCGCTGCCGAAGAATAGGTCGGCGCGAGCCGGCCCGACAATCGCCGAGCCGGTGTCCTGCGCGATCATCAGCCGCCGGAAGGGGGCCGGGGCTCCGTCATCCCTGGGCAACTCGGCCTCGATCCAGAACGGCAGTCCGTAGCTCCAATGGGCCCGGTCGATTGCGATGGAGCGCAACGGCGTCAGCGGGACGCCCGCGCCGGCGATCGGCCCGAGCGCCGGGTCGAAGTCGGTCACCAGGCGGAAGAACACGAACGAGCGGTTTTCGCGCATGAGCTTGAGACCCGCCTCGCCTTCCCGCAAGCCCGCCGCGCGCAGCCACGCCTTGAGGCTGGCCAGCGACATCGCGTTCTCGGGAATCTCGCCGCATTCGATCAGGATGCGGCCAATCGACGTATAGGGCAGGCCGTTGCGACCGTCGTAGGCGAGCCGTGCGTTCTCCCCGTCGGCGAAGGCGACCTGCGCCGAGCCCTGGACCTGAATGAGAAAGGCCTCGACCGCATCGCGGACCCAGACCAGCGGATGGCGTCGGCTCCGCTCGATCGTCTCCCGGTCGTCGTAGGGGACGAGCGCGCGGTCGCCCATGCGCCGCGCTCCCGTCACGCCCACGGGCAAGTCCGGCGGCGCCTCGCCGGGACTGAAGCTGACGAGGTCGTCCGGCCGGGCGAGCAGCGGCCAGCGATATTCCGGAGTCTCGACCCGCGATCCGGCGACAACAGGCTCGTAATAGCCGGTCAGAAAGCCGTCGCCGCCCTGCGCCGGGACGACGCGATACGGCCGGAACCAGCGTTCGAAGAAAGCCCGGGCGTCCGAGGCGTCATGGACCCGCGCAGCGAGCGCCGCCCTCGCCGCGCGGAGAAGCGCGCCGGTCGGCGGTCGCGCCGTCCGTCCCTCGGGCCGGGCCGCGGCCAGCGCGCCGGCCGAAATCAGAAAGCAGCGGAAGGCGGCGAGCGCGTCGTCGTCGGCGAAGCCGAAGAGGCTCGTGAAGACGCTCGGCTCCAGACGCGGCCGCTGGGACACATTCAGCGTTCCGCCTGGGTCGCCGTCAGCCGCCAGTTGGGGTCGCGGGAGCGCACGTCGCGCACGAAGGTCCAGAGGTCGAGATGATCGACCACCTCGGTCGCCGAACCGTCGACGACCTCGCCGGCTTTGTCTCGGGTCACCGAGGCCAGCTTGCTGGCGAAGCGCACGGCGACCTGCGCCGCCGACCCTATCAACTGAGCCGCGGCAATCTTGGCGTCGTCGATCGAAACCACGGTGGTCGTCATGGTGTGGCCGGCCGCGGCCCGCGCCCGGATGGCGGCGTCGAAATTGGCGAAGGCCTCGGGCGTCATCAGGCTCTGCAGGGTCTCTCGATCGCCGGCGGCAAACGCCTGGACGACCATTTCATAGGCGGCGCGCGCGCCGGTCAGGAAACCCGGCGGGGCAAAGCTGCGGTCGGCGGCCGCGATGGCCTCGAGGCCGCCAAAGGACTCGGGCGCGGCGAAACCCTGCCAGCGATCGGCCTGCGGCGCCGCGGGCGCCGAAATCGCTCCCGCCGGTTCGGGGGGCGTCACGGTCGGGCTGACCGGTCCCGGCGCCCGCCGCAGGGGCGCGATCAGGCCGGTCGGCCCCTCCCCATCGTTGCGCGTCCCGAGCACGGAGCGCAGCTTCCAGGCGACGAACAGGGCCACCAGCGCGAAGATGACGGTCGGAAGGTCGATATCCGGCATCGGGTTCTCGGTCCTCGTAAAGCCCCCACTCGTCGGGGCTCGCCCACGCCCAATACCTAGGCCCTGAACGGCGATTTGGCTAGGCGCGGCGGCCGGCTCTTGCGCAATGGACGCGAATGGCTCCATCCCTTCCGGAGGGGCGGCGTCTCGCCCCCATGCGGCGTAAGGACGATCGGACGTGACGAGCGAGTTCATTGTCGGCGTGGCGGGCGCGGGCGCGTGGGGGATGGCGCTCGCCAACGCCGCCGCCGCCGCGGGCCGCAGCGTCGTGCTGTGGGGCCGCAACGGCGAGGCGATGGCGGCGCTCGAGGCGACGCGACTGAGCCAAAAGCTGCCGGGCGTGAGCCTTTCGGAGCGCGTCGTCGCGACCGCCGACCTCGGCGCGCTCGCGCCCTCAGCCGCGATCCTGGTCGCGACGCCCGCACAAGCAACCCGTGATGCGGCCGTGCGCCTCGCGGCGCTTCCCGGATCGGCGCCGCTTGTGGCCTGCGCCAAGGGCATCGAGCGCGGATCGCACGCCTTCATGACGGAGGTTCTAGCAGGAGCCGCGCCGGGCCGCGCCGTTGCGATCCTCTCCGGTCCGTCCTTCGCCGCGGACGTCGCGGCCGGGCTGCCGACGGCGGTGACCCTTGCCGCAGCCGACGAGGCGCTGGCGCGTTCCCTGTGTGGCCATCTGCACGGTCCGAACCTGCGGGTCTATCATTCGACCGACGTTCGCGGCGTCGAGATCGGCGGCGCGGCCAAGAACGTGCTGGCGATCGCCTGCGGCGTCGCCGCCGGCCGAGGTCTCGGAGCGAGCGCGGTCGCGGCGCTGGTCGCCCGGGGTTTCGCTGAACTGCGCCGGTTCGGCGACGCGTTTGGCGCGCGCGGCCAGACCCTGATGGGGCTCTCCGGACTGGGAGACCTGGTCCTGACCTGCTCCTCGCCCCAGTCGCGCAATTTCGCCTTCGGCGTGGCGCTCGGCCGCGGCGGCGCGGTCGCCGAAGCGCAGGCGGGAAAGCTTGCCGAGGGCGCCTTCACGGCGCTCGCGTTGACCGAAATGGCGCGCGCCCGCGGCGTCGACATGCCGATCGCCAATTGCGTCGAGGCGCTGATCGAAGGCAGGCTTGACGTCGCCGGCGCCGTCGGCGCGCTGCTTGGGCGCCCGCAGAAGGGGGAGGAGTAGTTCGGCGTGCTCGGCGCAAGCCGAAATTTCACCCGAACGTCTTCTCGCCGGCGACCCAGGTTTCGCTGACCTTGATCGCCATGATCCTTTCGGGCTCGGTCCTGATGGGGTCGCTTTCAAGGATCGTCAGATCGGCGTCTTTGCCGACGGTGAGCGTCCCGATGACGTCCTCGAGGCCGATCTGTCGGGCGGCGTTGACGGTGATCGCGCGCAGCGCCTGGTCGATCGTGATCGCGAGATCGGGCCCGATCACCGAATTGTCGATGGCGCAGCGGCGTGTGACGGCGGTCTGCACGTGCCGCAAGGGGTTGATGGGCAGCCCCGCCGCGGGCGAGTCGGAATGCAGGGTGAAGGGGACGCCCGCCCTCGCCGCGGCGCCGGCGGGCGCCATGAAGTCCGCCCGCTCAGGCCCAAAAATTTGATCGCGATACGCCGCGCCATACAGATAGACGAAGTCGGGGATGAAGCTCGGCTGCACGCCGAGCCGCTTCATTCTTTCGATCTGGTCCTGTCGCGCCATGGTGGCGTGCTCAATGCGGTTCAGACCGGTCGCGGGGTCGGCGCCGTAGGTATGCTCGATCGCGTCCAACGCCTCATCGACCGCCGCGTCGCCCTGGCAATGGATCAGAATCGGCCACCCGGCGTCCTTTGCCGCCCGGCACAATTGAGCCATCTGAGGCAGGGAGTAGTTGGTCCGGCCCTTGTTCGCGCCGTTGAGATAAGGCTTTGTCTGCGCAGCCATCTCGGCCTGGTTCGAGCCGTCCGCCCAGAACTTCATGCCATAAAGGGAAAAGCGGCTCCCGGGGATTTGTCTGGCTTTTGCGCCGGGTCCGAGCGAGGCGAACGCCTTGCTGGCCTCGAGCGCGTCCGTGCTGAAGCTCGCGCTCATCCGCACGGCCAGGGTGTTGGAGAGTTTCGCAAGCGCCTCCACCCACGCCGGCTTTACGGTGCCGGGCTCGTGCAGGGTCGCGTTGCCGGCGGCCGCCGCCTGTTTGGTATAGGAGGCAAGCGATCTTGCGATCAGCTCGGGCGTCGTGTGGGGAACCGCGACGGCCAGGAAGCGAAGCAGCGCAGGCTCCTCGTACATGAGGCCGTTCAGCTTGCCGTCGGGGCCGCGGCCGAAGTGGCCGCCGCCGGGCAGATCGCCAACGTCTTCCGGGACTCCAGCGCGTGCGAACGCCATCGGGTTGCCGGCGCCGACGTGTCCGTTCACGTACATGACAAAAATCGGGTGCTCGGCCGAAACCGCGTCCAACTCCGCCGTCGACAGGTCGCCGCCTTGCAGGAGATTGTCGTAAAAGCCCGCTGCGATCCACGCGCCCGCCGGACGCCTCGCGGCCTCGGCCTTCATCGCGGCGAGCGCGTCGGCGCGTTTCGGATACTTCGAGTAGCCGATGTCTATCAGCAGATCGCCAAGCAGCGCAGACAGAATAGTGTGATGGTGCGGATCGATGAACCCTGGGAACAGCGCGCGGCCCTGAAGGTCGATGATTTTGCTGGTGGGGCGGGCGAGGGCCGAGAGGTCTGAGGCCGATCCGGCTGCGAGAATCCGTCCTCCGGCGATCGCCAGCGCTTCGACCTGCTCCTGGCCGCCCGTCATGGGATGGATCGCGCCGTTGCGAAAAATTACATCGGCGCCTTCGGCGGCGAGCGCGCCGCGCATGACGGACATGGTCGAAGCGCCCGCCGAGGCGGCATAGGCGAGGAAGCGGCGGCGGGTCGGCGCGGCCCGACAAAAGCCCGCAGTGAAACTGTCGGCGATCCGTGAAGTTCCGCACCAGAGACACATGGGCGACCGCCTGAATTTGGAAGAAAATCGCGCTGAGCGAATCCCGCCGACCCTCAGCCTTATCGTTGCAAGATTAACTGACCATGCGGCCCTCCGACGCGGCGCCTGTACATCGGGGGTTCGTGTTCGGGGCTTGGTCTCAAGCCGCTCACACGACTTCGCACGGCTTGGCATCGGCTTCCGGGTCGCGTAAGGCTCTCGGGTCAGGGGAGGCAAAGCCATGCTCTTCATCGCCATCTGCGTCGATAAGCCGCAAAGCCTGGAAAAGCGCCTGGAGAATCGTCCGGCCCATCTCGCCTATCTCAATTCGCTCGGCGCCAAGGTGAAGATCGGCGGCGCGATGCTGACCGAAGACTTCAAGACGCCGACCGGCTCGATGCTGATTTTCGAGGGCGAGAGCGAGGCCGACATTCGGGCGATCCTTGCCGAAGACCCTTACGCGGTCGCGGGCCTGTTCGAGAGCGTCACAGTAAAGCCGTGGCGACAGGCGGTCGGCCAGACGCTGGCGTGAGGGGCGAATGGCGCACTGGCTGTTCAAGAGCGAGCCTTCGGCCTGGTCCTTCGAGAAGCTCGCAGCCCTCGGGGCGGAAGGGACCGACTGGAGCGGGGTCCGCAACCATTCCGCCAAGCTCAACATGCAGGCGATGAAAGTCGGCGAACACGGCTTCTTCTACCATTCGAACGAAGGCAAGGCGATTGTGGGGATTGTCGAGGTCTGCAAGGCGTATCGCCCCGATCCGACCGACGCGACCGGCAAGTTCGGCATGGTCGACATCCGCGCCGTGAGGCCTTTGCCCCGCGCCGTCCCGCTCGAAGCGGTGAAGGAGGAGAAACGGCTCGCGACGATGGCGCTCGTGACGAATTCGCGCCTGTCGGTTCAGCCGGTGACAGATCCGGAATGGGCGCTGATCTGCCAGATGGGCGGACTCTAGGGAGGAGCGCGGCTCGCGCTCGTTAGCCGGTCGAAAGCTCGGCGCCTTTCGGACTCCTCGGCGGCGTCGAGACGTCGCCTTTCCGAGAGAGGGCTCGGGGGGGCGACCCTTCATCCAAAATGCGCCCCACGGAATGGCTAAGACCAAAGCAGCAACGGTCGGCGGCTTGTCCGACTTGTCCGCGTTGGGCATAAACTCGCGGCAACGCTTGCGGGCGTCGGTCCGGCCGGCGCGCAGGAACGTGTTGGGAGGAGCCCGTGCAAGACCACGTCTACGAAGTCCCCGCCGAATGGGCCAAGCGCGCTTGGGTCGATCACGCCAAATACCAGGAGATGTACAAGCGTTCGCTGAACGACCCGGAAACCTTCTGGGGCGAGCACGGCAAGCGGATCGACTGGTTCAAGCCCTACACCAAGGTCAAGAACACCAGCTTCGACGCGCATAACGTGTCGATCAACTGGTTCGAGGATGGCGTCACCAACGTCGCCTACAATTGCGTCGACCGGCATCTGCCCAAGCGCGCCAAGCAGACCGCGATCATCTGGGAAGGGGACAATCCCAATGAATCGCGCCACATCACCTACGCCGAGCTCGCCGACGAGGTGAACCGCTTCGCCAACGTGTTGCATTTTCATGGCGTGAAGAAGGGCGACCGCGTCACCATCTATTTGCCGATGATCCCGGAAGCCGCGTACGCGATGCTCGCCTGCGCGCGGCTCGGCGCGATCCACTCGGTGGTGTTCGGCGGTTTCTCTCCCGACGCCATCGCCGGCCGCATCAATGACGCGCAGTGCGAGGTCGTCATTACGGCGGACGAGGGCCTGCGCGGCGGCCGCAAGGTGCCGCTGAAGGCCAACGTCGACGAGGCGCTTAAGAAGACCTCGACTGTTAGGCATGTGCTGGTCGTCAAGCGCACCGGCGGCGAGGTCGCCTGGACGGAGGGTCGCGACGTCTGGCTGCACGAGGCGGTCGAACGCGTCTCGACCAAGTGCCCCGCCGAACCCGTCAATGCGGAAGACCCGCTTTTCATCCTTTATACATCTGGATCGACAGGCACGCCCAAGGGCGTCGTCCACACCACCGGCGGCTATCTGGTTTTTGCGTCGATGACGCATCAGTACGTCTTCGACTACCATGAGGGCGACATCTACTGGTGCACCGCAGACGTCGGCTGGGTGACCGGTCATTCCTATATTGTCTACGGACCGCTCGCTAACGGCGCGACGACCCTGATGTTCGAGGGCATCCCCAACTATCCGTCGATGAGCCGCTTCTGGGAGGTGATCGACAAGCACAAGGTCAACATCTTCTACACCGCCCCGACCGCGATACGCTCTCTTATGGGCGCTGGCGAAGAGCCGGTGAAAAAGACCAGCCGCGCCTCCCTCCGGTTGTTGGGCTCGGTTGGCGAGCCGATCAACCCAGAGGCGTGGGAGTGGTACCACCGCGTCGTAGGCGAACACCGCTGCCCGATCGTCGACACATGGTGGCAGACGGAGACAGGCGGAATTCTGATCACTCCCCTCCCGGGCGCGATCAAGCTGAAGCCGGGTTCGGCGACCCTTCCGTTCTTCGGCGTCATTCCAGAGATTGTCGATGCGGCCGGCGAGGTCCTGAATGGTCCCTGCGAGGGCAATCTCGTGATCGCCGAACTCGTGGCCCGGTCAGATGCGCACCGTCTACGGCGACCACGACCGCTTCGTGAAGACGTACTTCTCGGCTTACCCGGGCAAGTACTTCACCGGCGACGGCTGCCGGCGCGACGCCGACGGCTTCTACTGGATCACCGGTCGCGTCGACGACGTCATCAACGTCTCCGGTCACCGGATGGGAACGGCGGAAGTGGAGAGCGCGCTTGTTGCGCATCCGAAGGTCTCGGAAGCCGCGGTCGTCGGCTATCCGCACGACATCAAGGGGCAGGGCATCTACGCCTACGTGACCGTGATGGCGGGAGTCGAGCCGACAGAGGAATTGCGCAAGGAGTTGGTCGCGTGGGTGCGCAAGGAGATCGGACCGATCGCCTCGCCCGACCTCATCCAGTTCGCCCCCGGCCTGCCGAAGACCCGTTCGGGCAAGATCATGCGCCGCATCCTGCGCAAGATCGCCGAGAACGAGTACGGCGCGCTCGGCGACACATCGACCCTCGCCGATCCAGCGGTGGTCGGCGACCTGATCGACAAGCGGCAGAACCGCGGCAAGGCCTAGTGAGACGCGGAAGGACACCCCGGGGTGTCCTTCCCTTCTCTGCGCAGGACCGGAAATCCGGGGCCGGACGGGCCGCTTGTCGGCGGACGGGGCGAGGGGACGACGCCTGGTTTCTGATAAACAATATTGAGAAGAAAAGACTTGTCATAGGCAGAATTTCGGCGCATAGTGATCCATGGCCTCTGGATCACACCCGCCCTGTCGCGCTGCTCGCATTTTCCTGCCCGCCGCCTCGAGCAGGAGGTTCCTGGCGTCAAAAATAAACGCCGCTTGTTCGAATTCGGGAGGATCGAAAGTGACCGCAGGTCCAGGGACGACTGACAGAATGCGGCATAAATGCGGCTTTTAAGACGAAAATGGCCTCACGATTTAGACGTTTTGAGCGCAACCCCTTGAAATTGCTCAGTCGTCCCTCAAAACCGCGCGCTCTCGACTCCGAGGCCCAAGGGGACGCGGACAGCGACGCCGTTCAGGAGGCGATCGAAAGCTCCTGCGCGGACTCGATCTTGGTCGCGAGAATCACGGCCTGGGTCCGGCTCTCCACTCCGAGCTTCTGCAGAATGGCCGACACGTGCGCTTTGACCGTGGCCTCGGAGACGCTGAGCTCGTAGGCGATCTGCTTATTGAGGAGGCCCTGGGACAGCATCATCAGCACGCGAATCTGCTGAGGGGTCAGGGTGGCGAGGCGTCGCGCCAATGCGCTCGATTCGCGATTGGGTTGCGCGTTGGGATCGAAGTCGGGCGGCGTCCAGCGGCCGCCGTCGAGAACCTGCGCGATCGCTCCGCGCATCGTCTCGAGCGAGTTCGACTTGGGAATGAAACCGGACGCGCCGAACTCGAGGCAGTGTCGGATAACGGCGCGGTCCTCGTTGCCGGAGACGACGATCACGGGCGTGGACGGTCTCTCCGATCGCAGGAACAAAAGACCCGAAAAGCCTCTCACGCCAGGCATGCTGAGATCGAGCAGCACCAGATCCGTTTCCGGCGACGCCTCCAGCGCCGCAGCCATACTGTCGAAATCATGCGCCACGGCGATTTCCGCATCGGGAGCCGCCGCAAGCACGGCTTCCCGGAGACCGCCCACCACCAGCGGGTGATCGTCGGCGATCAAAACGCGCACGCTTCCCGTATCCATGTCGCCCTCCGCCGGCCCGCACGGGCCGACCTTGCGAACCATCGCGCAACGGGGCGTCATTGTCACGCCCTCGTCACAGACCGCAGGCGGAATTCTTATCCGGTCGGAAGCCGGCCAATTTGCCGAAGCGCTTCGACCAGAGCGATCGTTGCGGCGACGCCGACATTGAGCGAACGCATCGGCGGCGCGATGGGGATTCTGAGCCGCGCGTCCGCCGCCGCCGCCACCGCGTCGGGCGCCCCTGCCGTTTCGCGGCCGACGAGGAGAACGTCGTCGGGGCGAAACGCGAAGTCCCAGAGTTTGACCTCGCCCTTCGTCGTCAGCAACACGAGCCTGCGACCGGCTTTGGCTCGCCAGGATTCGAAGCGGAGCCACGAATCGTGACGCGTGACCGTGAGGGCGTCCAGATAATCCATGCCGGCGCGGCGGAAGCGGGGATCGCCGAGTTGAAAGCCAGCCGGCTCGATGATCGCCGCGTCCACGCCGAGGCAGGCGCACGTGCGCATCATCGCGCCGGCGTTCTGAGCGATGTCCGGTTCGAACAGCGCGAGGAGGAGGGTAGAGGTTGTCCCATTCATGACGCGGCGCCCGTTTAGGCTAGACCCGACGGCAAATCGGGAGGCCCTCGGACCCCGCGAACCCGACGAAAGGCAGAGGCCCGCGTGAAGTTGGTCCTATGGACATCGAAATCGATCAATGCGAAAAGCCGCGTCGATTGCCGCCCGTCGCCGTGGTGCGCCGAGCGGAAGGCGCCGACAGAGTTCGCCGTATTCGTTTGGGGCTTGAGCCGTCGCGCAACGCCGCCAATGAATCCGCGATGCTTGAAGTCGGCGTGCATGGAAGAGCATCCTTGGGGGTTGAATTGGCCGCGGCTACGACGATCCAGGCACCGAATCGCAGAGATTTCCTTTACCTCGCCACCGGCGCGGTCGGCGCGGTCGGCGTCGGCGCGTTGGCTTGGCCGTTCATCGACCAGATGAATCCTGATGCTTCAACTCTTGCGCTGTCGTCGATCGAAGTCGACATCGGCGCTATCCCGGAGGGACAGATCGTCACGGTCAAATGGCGCGGCGGGCCGGTGTTCATCCGTCATCGGACGGCCAAGGAGATCCAGGAGGCCCAGGACGTTCAGCTCAGCGAATTGCGCGATCCGCAGACCGACGCCCAGCGCGTGCAGAAGCCGGAGTGGCTGATCGTCGTGGGCGTCTGCACCCATCTCGGCTGTGTGCCGATCGGGCACGAGGGCAAGTACGAGGGCTGGTTCTGTCCGTGCCATGGCTCGATGTACGACACCTCCGGCCGCATCCGGCAGGGTCCGGCCCCGCTCAATCTGGCCGTGCCGGAGTACAAATTCCTGACCGACACGCGCGTCAAGATCGGCTGAGCCGGTCGATCCGCACTGGCGGTTCATTCGTAACCCGAAGTCGTCCCAAGCCATTCCTGTCCTGAGAGCCATCATGAGCGGTCCATCGACCTACGTTCCCAAGAGCGCGATCGGGCGCTGGTTCGAAGTCTCGCCTGCCTCTGGTCGGGTTGGTGCACTCGTCGTTCGTGGCCTATCCGGTGCCCCGCAACCTCAATTACATGTGGACGTTCGGCGCGATCCTTTCCTTCATGCTGATCGCGCAGATCGTTACGGGCGTGGTGCTTGCGATGCACTATATCCCCTCGGCGTCGGAAGCTTTCCTATCGATCAACGACGATATCATGCGGAACGTCAACTACGGCTGGTTGATCCGCTACATGCATACGAACGGCGCCTCGCTGTTCTTCCTGGCGTGCTACTTGCACATGATGCGCGGGCTCTACTACGGATCCTACAAGGCGCCGCGCGAGTTGCTTTGGATCATCGGCGTCGTCATCTACCTCCTGATGACGGCGACGGCTTTCCTCGGCTACGTTCTGCCGTGGGGTTCGATGAGCTTCGCCGGCGCGACCGTCATCACCAACCTGACCTCCGCGATCCCGATCTTCGGAACCACGATCGCCCATTGGCTATGGGGCGGCTTCGCGGTCGGTCCGCCGACGCTCACCCGCTTCTTCTCGCTCCACTACCTCCTGCCCTTCGTGATCGCGGCGATGGTCGGCCTCCATGTCTGGGCGCTTCACGTGACGGGTCAGAACAATCCCGACGGCGTCGAGGTCCAGAACGCGGAGCGCGACACCGTCGCCTTCACCCCTTACGCCACGATCAAGGACGTTTTCGCCGTCTCGGTGTGGTTCATCCTCTACGCCTGGCTGATCTTCTTTATTCCAAATTACCTACTGGATGCGGATAATTACAACATCGCCAATCCGCTGGTCACGCCCGCCCATGTCGTGCCCGAATGGTATCTCCTTCCATTCTACGCGATCTTGCGCGCCATCCCGAACAAGCTGTTCGGCGTCATCGCGCTCGTCGCCGCGATCGTGATCCTGGCGTTCGTCCCCTGGCTCGACCGCCATCCGGTCAAGTCGGCCAAGTATCGTCCGGCGTTCCGTTTCTTCTTCTGGATCTTCGTGGCGATCTGCATCGGTCTCGGATGGATCGGTTCGCAGGAGCCGACCGACGCGCTGTCGATGATCGCGCGTTTCCTGACCGCGGGGTATTTCGGCTTCTTCCTTGTGATCATGCCGCTGCTGAGCTTCACGGAGAAGACGAAGCCGCTGCCGGTTTCGATCGCCGACGCCGTGCTGGCGAAGAAGCCGGCCGCGGCCGAGTGACGGCGACCGATCAAGGGATAATCACGATGACCCGCTTCAAGACAACGACCCTTGCTTCGGCTTTGCTTGCTTTCGCGCTTGTCGGCGCCGCGGCGTTCGCGCAGGAGACGGCCGCGCAGCCCAAGCCTCCGCGCGAAACGTGGAGCTTCGGGGGCATGTTCGGCACCTATGACAAGGCCCAGCTGCAGCGTGGCTTCCAGGTCTACAAGGAAGTCTGCAGCAACTGCCACGCGCTCAGCATTCCCTTCCGTGCGCTCTCGCAGCCCGGCGGGCCCGAGTTCAGCGAGGATCAGGTCAAGACGTTGGCGGCCACCTATCAGGTCACCAACGCCGAGCCGAACGACAAGGGCGAGATCTTCAAGCGCCCGGGAACGCCGGCCGACCTCATTCCCCGCCCCGAAGCCTACCCCAATGACCAGGCCGCTGCGGCGACCTTCGGCAAGGCGCCTCCGGACATGAGCCTCCTCGCCAAGGCCCGCAAATACGAGCGCGGCTTCCCCTGGTTCATCTTCGACGCCCTGCCTGGCCTGCAGTACCAGGAGATGGGCGCGGACTATATCCACGCCATTCTCACCGGCTACACCAACAACGACGACCCGCAGTGGAACCTCTACTATCCGGGCCACAAGATCGCCATGCCGCAGCCGATCACCGACGGCGCGGTCGACTACAAGGACGGGACGCCGCCGACGCTCCGGAGCTATTCGCACGACATCGCCGCCTTCCTGAGCTGGGCGGCCGAGCCGAACCTCAACGAACGCCGCCGGATGGGCCTTGGCGTCATGATCTTCCTGTTCGTCCTCGCGGGCCTTCTCTACGCCACCAAGAAGCGGGTGTGGGAGAACGCTCACTGACGGGCGGCAACCGGGCAAGCGGAAAGGACGCCCGCGGCTCGCTGCGGGCGTTTGCGCATGGGGACAAGGCGACGCCGATCGTCCCGGCAGGACATGGAGAACGCGGATATGACGAAAGCGATTGTGGGCGTGATCGGCGGCTCCGGCGTCTACCACCTCCCGGGCCTCGACAATCTGCGTGAGGAGGCGGTGTCGACTCCGTGGGGCGAGCCGTCCGACGTCCTGCGTTTCGGCCGGATCGGCGACACCGAGGCGGTCTTTCTCGCCCGGCACGGACGCGGGCACCGGTTCTCGCCCTCGACGATCAACTACCGCGCCAACATCGACGCCCTGAAGCGGGTCGGCGTCACCGACATCATCGCGCTTTCGGCCTGCGGCTCGTTCCACCGCGACCTCTATCCCGGCGTTTTCGTGCTGATCGACCAGTTCGAGGACCGCACCTATCTGCGCCAGGCGACCTTCTTCGGGACGGGCTGCGTCGCCCATGTCTCGATGGCGCATCCGGTCGCGCCGCGGCTCCGCCGCCGCCTGGTCTCGGCCGCGGAGGCCGAGGGCATCCCCCACAAGGACGGCGGGACCTACCTCTGCATGGAGGGCCCCCAGTTCTCCTCGCTCGCCGAATTGCTCGGCTACCAGGCGCGCGGCGCGGACGTGATCGGCATGACCGGCGCGACCGAGGCGAAGCTCGCGCGCGAGGCGGAGATCTCCTACGCGACCGTCGCCATGGTGACCGACTACGACTGCTGGCACGAGGAGCACGAGGCCGTCGACGTCGCCTCGGTCGTCAAGGTCATGCACGACAACGCCGACAAGGCGGCGCGCCTCGTCGCTCGGGTTCTCGCCGAATTCCCGGCCGAACACGAGCCGTGCCCGATCGGCTCCGACCGGGCGCTCGAATTCGCGCTGATCACCCACGCGGAGGCGCGCGACCCGGAGCTCGTCAAGAAACTCGACGCGATCGCCGGCCGGGTTCTCAGACAGGCTTGACCGGCTTGCGCCGACCGGCGGGTCCAACCTAGAAGGGACGCCGGTCGCCTCGGGGCTGTCGAACGGTAGGGGGACGGCATGCTGAAAAACTGGGTCGAGCGGTTCCTGTTCGCAAGCCGGTTCCTGCTGACGCCGCTTTACCTTGCGCTGGCGATCAGCCTGCTGGCGCTCCTCTTCAAGACGGCCGTGCATCTCTGGGCGCTGTTCAGTCAGATCATGACCCTGAACGACGAGGGGGTGCTGCTCACCGAGCTCGCGATCGTCGACATGACTCTGACGGCCTCGCTGGTGGTGATCGTGTTCCTGTCCGGCTACACCAATTTCGTCGCCCCGGTGCAGATGCTGAAAGGCGACGGTCGTCCGCACTGGATCGCCGAGATCGACTTCAGCGAGCTCAAGCTCAAGCTGATGGCCTCGATCGTCGCCATTTCCGGCATCAAGCTGCTCGAAGGCTTTATGGACATTTCTCACGAGAGCGACCGCGAGCTGTTCTGGCTGGTCGCGATCCACCTCACCTTCGTCGCCTCCACGCTGTTGCTCGCGGTCTCCGACAAGTTCATGCACCGCACCCGCCCGACCCCCGACCACGACGCCGAGGGGATCTGAGGCGCCGCCAGTTCCGTTTTGAGCCTTTTCAGGCGCTTGCGGCGGATTTTCCGGGCGGCTTGTCCCCAACACCGCCCTTCGGACGGTTCCCCTCCCCCGTTCCGCTATCGCTGCCCGGGGAGGAGAGTCGCGGCGCCTTTCCTCCCCTGCGCGCCAGCGCGACCCGCGCCATTTCCAGTTCCGTTTTGAGCCCTTTCAATCGGTTGCGCCCTCTTTTCCGGGCTGCGAAACGTCTCGAACCGCGCCCTTTCCGTCGCCGTGAGGCGCCGGCGAAGCGGGCGTCTCAAAGGGCGCTCCCACGCGCGCGAGATTGCGCCCGCGCAATCCTTCTTCGAGACGCGAAGCTTCGCATCGCTCCTCGGGAGGAGGGGGCGCGCAGGGCGCCGGCCGGTCCAGCCACTCCCGCGCCGGCTCCAGTTCCGTTTCCTGACTTTCCAACGGGTTGCGGCGGTTTTTCCGGGCGGCGGAAGCGGCCGGGGGCAGGCGGCGCGGGTCGACGCCGCCGCGCGGCGCGAGCCCATGCCAGCGGTCGAGTTCGCGCACGATGGCCACGACGCGATCGACGGCCGGAAAATTCGCCTCGGCCCCGGGCGTGACCATCGCATCGAAGGAAGCGCGCAGCGCCGCGTTCAGCCGCTCGACTTCAGCCGCGCAATAGGCGGCCGGCGGCCCGGGCGCCCGCCGCGCCAGGATCTCCCGAATGAGGCCGCGCGTCCGGCTCATCGACCGGCTTTCCCGCCGCGCAATCTCGGCGACCGAGACGCCGCGCTCGAGGAAGCCGACGATGCGCCGGTCCCGCTCCGCCGTCCTTGCCCGCGCCGCCTCCCGCGCCTCGGGCGACCGGTCGCGCCGGACCGCAGGCGGGGTAGGCGCGGCTTCGGGGTCGGACATGGCGAGGTCTCCGGATTTGCTCTTGAGAACAAAGTGTGAACAAATCCCCGAAGGCCGTCAAGCAATTGTTTCTGAGAATACGAATTTCAGGGTCTTAGTCGGCCGTGGCTCGGGCCGCCTCACGGCCGGGGTTGCGGTGGAAAGACGTCGGCGAGGACGCCGACGCTCCGGAGCGGCGACGTCCTCGTCGCCGTTTATCGGCGCAACCCCCCGCAGCCCAAGGCGCCGATAAGCAAACAGCTTCAGGATTTCGCCTTCGCGCTCTTTGCCGCGAGCAAGAAGCGTCCTAGAACGGGCGGGTAGCGGGAGAATGCGGACGTCGAAGCGACATCGCGGGGCGAAAGAGTAGGCCTGCCCATGCGCAAGGTTTTCCACATCTTCGGACTGCTCACCGACGCCGACCTTGCGTGGATGGCGCAGGCGGGCGCGCCGCGAGACATCAAGGACGGGGAAATCCTGATCCACGAAGGGCGGCCGATCGGGACGCTCATCCTGCTGTTGCAGGGCGCGTGCGTGGTGACGGACGATGCGATTGGCGAGATCGCCCACTCGGCGTCGGAGAGATTCTCGGCGAAATGTCGTTTGTCGATTTGGAGCCGCCTTCCGCCAACGTGAAAGCCGTCGGCGATGGCCTCGCGCTGTTTCTCGACAAGCAGACTCTCGCGCAGAAGCTCAAGGCCGATGTCGCGTTTGGCGGCCGATTCTACCTCGCGCTCGCGACCTTTCTCGCCGGCCGCCTGCGCGACAGCGTGAGGCGCATGGGCTATCACCGCGCGACAACGCTCGACGCGCAAGCGATCGAAATGGACGAACAGGGCGCCGACGTCGAGGTCGACGCCGTGGCCCGCGAGCGATTCGAGCGGATGCTCAGACTGCTGGCTGGCCAGCGCTGAATTCGGCCTTCCGTTCCTTCGGCTTCACTTCTCCAGCACCACCGTCCGGCACTCCGGCGGGAGCTGGGCGACCGTCAGCGGCGGCTTCGGCTTGCCCGGGTGGGGATGCAGCGCCGCGTCAGTGAACCACCAGTTCAGCGATTTGTCGCAGCCGTCGCCGGGGGGGACCGGCTCCTGCGGCTCGCAAGAGCCCTCGCCGGCGGGGCACTGGATGCGGATGTGGAAGTGGTAGTTGTGGCCCCAGTAGGGGCGCACCTTGGTCATCCAGGATTCGCCCTTGTGGGTCTCGCACAGCGCCTTCTTGATCGCGGCGTTGACGAAGATGCGCTCGACCTCGGGCTCCTCGGCCGCGGCGCGGATGATCCCGGCCTGCGCCTCCGACCAGTGCGCGCGGTCGACCGAGCGGCCGTCCTCGGTGACCATGTCGACCGCCGACATCTCCTCGCGCTCCTCGCGCGACAGCGTGCGGGCGGGCATCGGCGTCAGCCAGACGTCGGCGTCGAGGCCGATCTGGTGCGAGGCGTGGCCGGTCAGCATCGGGCCGCCGCGCGGCTGGGAAATGTCGCCGACCAGAATGCCGTTCCAGATCCCCTCGGCCTTGGCTTTGCGCGAAAAGCGCTCGAGGAAGGAAATCATCGCCGGATTCCCCCACATGCGGTTGCGCGACAGCCGCACCACCTGCCACGACTCGCCATCGACCGGCAGCGCCTTGGCGCCGGCGAGGCAGCCGCGGGAGTAGAAGCCGATCGACCGGGTCTGGACCTCGAGCGGCGTCATCGCGCGCCCAAACACCTGCTTCGCCGGCAGGTTCGGGTTGCTCGGGTCGGCGAGCGGGGGCAGGGGCTTGGGGTTCAGCGTGCCGATGTCCTGCGCCGCCGCGGGCCGGGCGAGAAGCGCCAGGGCGAGCGCGACAAGGAGGGCGGGCAAGCGCATGGCGCGTCTCCACGAGGGGTTTGGCCGCTGTTGTCGGCCCGGGGTCGTCAAGATTGCGTTAACCTTCGGCGGTCCCGGGCTACGCCGTTCCAGACGGCGTAAGCGCCTGCGGCGCGGGCTAGGTCGGCCGGGCGTCCTTGTAGATCTTGCCGTCCTTCATGATGACGAGAAGGGACGTTTCCGGGCGCGCCATCAGGCCGACGTCCTTCAGCGGGTCGCCGTCGACCAGCAAAAGATCGGCGAGCGCGCCCTCCTCCACCACGCCGAGCTTGCCCGGATAAGGATTGCGCGGACCGGACAAGGCGAGCAACTCGCCGTTCCCCGCGGTCGCCATCCGCAGGATCGCGGCATTGTCGTACCAGCGGGCGAGATGGCTGAGCATGACGCCCTGGCGCGCGGCGAGGCGCGACGAGAACAGGAGGTCGGAGCCGAAGGCGGTCTTGATCTTGTGGTCTTTCGCCAGCGCGTAGACGGTGTCCGTCCCTGCGAAGACCCGAAGCGCGCTTTGCAGGCTCTGACCGGTGAGCGGCCCGGTATCCTCGACGCTCAAGAAGGGCTGGGTGCTCAGCCGAACTCCTTTGTCCGCAAGGCTCCTCGCCGTCGCCTCATCCATGAGGTGGCCGTGCTCGATGCATTGCGCTCCGGCGGCGACGGCGCGCTCGATCGCGGCCGAAGGGTAGGCGTGCACGGCGACGTAGGTCTGCCGGTCGGCCGCGGTCTCGACCGCGGCGCGCAACTCGGGCTCGCTGTAGGTCACCATGTCGAGCGTCGTCCGCGGCGACGACACGCCGCCGCTGCCGGTGAGCTTGACCTGCGAGGCGCCCTGCAAAAGCTGTTCGCGAACCCGCAACCGCACTTCGTCGGCGCCGTCGGCGATGCTCGCGGCGCCCGAGCGTTCGACGGCGGACGGCGGGCCGCCCGACATGCGCGGCAGGTCGGCGAGTGGGCGAAGATCGCCATGTCCGCCGCTCGCCGTAATCATCGCGCCGCACGGATAGATGCGGGGGCCGACCGCGAGGCCCTCGTCGATCGCCTGCTTGAGCGCAAACGAGGGTCCGCCGAGATCGCGGACGGTGGTGAAGCCGCGCATCAGCGTCCGCTTCGCCTCGGCGCTGGCGGCGAGCAGGATGTAGCCGATATCGCCCGCCAGAAGGGCCGAGATCGGCAACCCCGCGAAGATCGTGTGCCAGTGGGCGTCGATCATCCCCGGCATCAGGGTGCGGCCGCCGCAGTCGATGACCTCGGCGCCGTCGGGCGGGGAAAGCTCGTTCGTCGCGAGCGCCTTGATCCGCCCGCCCTCGACGAGACAACGAAGGCCGCCTCGCAGGGTCTCGGACCGGCCGTCGAACAGCATGAAATTTGTGAAGACGATCGGCCGGCCGGCGTCGGACGCCTGGGCCGCGGCGCGGGGCGCAAAGCCAAGCGCCGCGAGCGAGGCGCCGACCCCCGCCACGAACCCGCGCCGGGAGAGTTCGCCGTCGATCCGCCGTGCGATCGACCGGAGTTTGGGCGATTGGCAGGCGCAGCCGGCGTGGGCGTCGAGGCCGGCCGTTTCGTCCGCGGCGTCACAGGAAAACATGGGATTTTCCTTTCTTTCGAGGATCGAGCCTTCGCGCCGCCAGCCGACCTAACCGGGCGCCGCGAGCGCGGCGCCCAAGGTCGCGGCCGCCCGCGCCTTCATCCTTTTGTAAGCGGCCGCATGAAATGGGTCTGTTGACGCGGCGCATGGATTGTTAAGGATGCGGCCATGAGGGGTGTTGCTCCGTCCAGCAGAAGTTCCACCGGCGTCGCCTTCGGCGCGGCGCTGATGCTTGCGAGCTGCGCCGCCCCGCCGCCGGTCGCCCCGCCGCCGGCTCAGCCCGGCGCCAAGCCCTCGGTCAGCTCGATCGACGGCGCCACGGTCGAGTTCGCGGCCTTCCAGAATTCGGCCTTTCCCTACCATGGGCTGATCCCGAACTATCAGGAGACCGGCAAGACCCGGCCGTTCCTCGATGTCGACGACAACGGCCGGCTCGGCCATTCAAGCCCGCGCGGCGGTCTTCTGTGGGAGGACCAGGCGTACAACGACCGCACCGTGCTGCTGGCCGCGCCGGAAACCTTCGATGCGAGCCGGCCGGCGCATATTGTGGTGTTCTTCCACGGCAACAATGCGACGCTCGAGCGCGACGTGGTCGCGCGCCAGCAGATCGTCAAGCAACTCGCCGATTCCGGCCTGAACGCGGTGCTGGTCGTCCCGCAACTCGCCCATGACGCGCCCGATTCGAGCGCGGGACGGTTCTGGTCGCCGGGCGGCTTTTCCGCCTTCCTCGACGAGGCCGAAGGCAAGCTCGGCGAATTCTACCCCCAGGCGCGCGGCGCTTTCCGCCGCATGCCGGTGATCGTCGTCGCCTATAGCGGCGGCTATCTGCCGGCGGTCTATTCGCTGACGGTGGGCGGCGATACGGGGCGAGTGCGCGGCGTCGTGCTGCTCGATGCGCTCTACGGCGAGCGCGACAAATTCGCGAGCTGGGTCGAGGGGCCGGGGCGCAACGCGTTCTTCGTCAGCGCCTATTCGACCTCGTCCCGGGACGGGAATCTGGCGATCGAATCCCAGCTTCAGCAGGCGGAACTCGCCGTGCAGGACAGCTTGCCGGCCGCGCTCACGCCCGGCGCAATCGCCTTCGTCGACGCGGGAACCGTGGCCCACAACGACTTCGTCACCTCCGCCTGGGGTGGCGCCCCGCTGCGGGACATTTTTTCCCGCGTCCAATGAAGCAGGCGGTCGGGCTCCCGCCGCGGCGCGGGACCGCGATCGTCTCGCGACGACAGGCCGTAAAGGGCGGTTGCGGCAATACGCCACAAACCGGACAGTTCGCTCGCCGCGAGCCTCTCGGCGGCGGGCCTGACGGCGCCGCCGTCCCGCAAATCATTGAAATCTATGCGTTTCTTGGCTAACGCGCCCCGTTTTCGGGACGGATCTGCTCGCAATAATAACACATAGGAATCTGTATTTATACGTATGTTTACGTATTGCCACAAGGGCAAATTGGAACAAGGCTGCGGCCGGCTGGCAGGCTTATTTCCGTATTTCTTTTCTGACGGGTACGGCGATCAGCCGCGATATGCTTTATCGAGATCGGAATGCGACATGTTTTCCTTGCGGTTGGGCGAACTGCTGAGATCTCGAAAAGAAAAACGCCTGTTCCTGCGTGAAGTTGACGCCTTGATCCGGCTGCACGGGGTGAACGCTTACAACGAAGCCCGACGGCGAAGATTGGAGGCCGCGGATTTAGCGACGGCGCAGTATTGGGGCGCGGTCAAATCGGAGATCGGCCGGCGCATCGTCGAGGTCTGTGGCGATCAAGCGGTCCTCGACAGCCTCAGTTCGAAACCCTTCGATGGAGGCGCCTCCGAACACGAGATGTCCGATCCATCCTTCGAGAACAGGAAGCCTCACGGCCAGTCGTCTCAAACTCTAAGAGAATTCTATCACGCTGATTAGGCGGTACAACGTGTGGGACGTCGACCCAACGACGTGACGGTCGGCGCCAAGATCTGCTAGATCGCAACTCAGCCGCAGTCAGACGCATGTGCGAATTGGATTGTGGAGAGAACACTGAAGAAAGTCCCCAGTCCCGAAGCGCAACTCGACACGTTTGTCGCCTACGCGCCGGTCGCGATGGCGATGTTCGACCTGGACATGCGCTATATCGCGGTGAGCGATAGTTGGCTGACGGACTACAACCTCGAAAGTTCGCCCTTGGGGCGTCGCCATTACGATGTCTTCCCGGAGATATCCGAGGCCTGGAAGGCGGTGCACCGCCGTTGCCTCGAGGGGGCGGCGGAAAGCTCGGAAGGCGAACCGTTCCTGCGCGCCGACGGACGCGTCCAATGGACGAAATGGTCCGCCTGGCCCTGGCGCGACGGCAGGGGACGCGTAGGCGGCATGGTGCTGTCGACGGAGAATATCACCGCCCGCAAGGAGGCGGAGGCCGAGGCGGCGCATTTCGCTTCAGTGGTGACCTATTCGAGCGACGCCATCGTCGCCAAGAGCCTGGATTCGATCGTCACCAGCTGGAACGCGGGCGCGACCCGACTGTTCGGCTACGCCTCCGCGGAGATGATCGGGCAGCCGATCCAGCGCATCATTCCGCCCGACCGCCTTCGGGAGGAGGAGCACATCATCGAGCGGCTTCGGCATGGCGAGACGATCGAGCACTTCGAGACCCAGCGCGTTGCAAAGGACGGACGCGTCCTCGACGTGTCGCTGTCGATCTCGCCGATGAGAAACGCCTTTGGCGCGATTGTCGGCGCGTCGAAGATCATGCACGACATCACCGAGCGCCGGAGGGCCGAGGCGTTGCTGCGAGCCAGCGAGGAGCGCTACCGCACGCTGGTCGAGGAGGCGCCCGACGCGATCCTGCTCTACGATGTCGACAAGGGCCGCGTGATCGCCGCGAATAAGGCGGCCGAACGCCTGTTCGGCGTCGTTCGGGAGGACTTGTTCGATCAGGATCCCAGGCGATTCTTCGCACCCGAGCAACCCGACGGGCGGCCTGCGTCGAACACCTTCCCGGACCACAATCTCCGCGCTCTTGCCGGCGAGGCCGTGACCTTCGAACGGCTGATCCGCCGGCCTTGCGGCGAAGAGCGGCTGTGTCGGGTGAAGCTCGTCCGGCTGCCGTCGACCCGCCTGCTGCGGTCCAGTCTTGTCGACATCACCGAACAGAAGCGCGTCGAAAGCGAGACGGCCGCGGCGAGGGTGGAGGCGGAGCGCGCCTACCAGGCCAAGTCGAAATTCCTCGCCGCGGCGAGCCACGATCTGCGCCAGCCGGTGCAGTCGCTCGTCCTCCAGATGGCGTTGGCCGAGCGCCAGATCGCCGACAACCCGCGCGCGCTCGCAACGCTGGGCAGGATGCGCGGGTCGCTGGACGGGCTGAACAATCTTCTGACCGCCATACTCGACATTTCGCGGTTCGACGCCGGCGTCGAGGCCAACCCCGAAGCGGTCGATCTCCACGCGCTCCTCCGCCGCCTCGCGGTCGAGTTCAAACCCAAGGCCGAGGCGCTCGGTCTGACCCTCAGGATCGCCTGCCGCGGCAATTGTGGGCGAGAGCCGATCCCGCGCTCCTTCAGCGCGCTTTGCGCAATCTCATCGACAACGCGCTGCGCTACACGCCGTCCGGCGGCGTACTGCTCGGATTGCGGCGGAGGGGAGGGCGCGTCCGCATCGACGTGATCGACACCGGCATCGGCGTCGCTGACGTGAAGCGCCAGGATATTTTCGAGGGTTTCGTGCAGATCGGCAATCCCGGCCGGCAGCTTGGACAAGGCCTGGGGCTGGGGCTCGCAATCGTCTCCCGTATCGCCAAGGTCATCGACGCCTCGATCGAGGTGACCTCGCGGGAAAGGAAGGGATCGCGCTTCTCCCTGACGTTGCGGCTGCGGAGGCCGCGACATCGGTTCGCCCGGCGATCGAGGGAACTGCAAGGTCCCCGGGGGCGCGTGTTGATCGTCGAGGACAATCTGATCGTTCGGATTGCGTCGGAGGCGATGCTGAACGATTGGGGCTACGAGACCGTCACGGCCGCCGACGGCGAACATGCGCTCGATCTCGCCGAGCAGGAGAGGTGGCGGTTCGGCTGCGTCGTCACCGACCAGCGGCTCGGAACGGGCCTCACCGGCGTCGAGACGGCGAAGGAGATCCTGCGCCGTTCCAGCCGGTCGCTGCCGGTCCTGGTCCTGACGGGCGACACTGCGCGCGAAAACATCGCCGAAATCCAAGCGAGCGGTTTTGAAGTCATTCATAAACCGGTTCCGTCCGAGCCCTTGCGCCGCGCCCTGGCTCAGATGATGGGCGCGTGACGGTCTCGGGCGACACGACAGCCGCGATCGGAAGCGCGCTTAGCGAACCTGCTGCGCGATCAGCGCCGTGATCTCCTCCGGTCCGATGGGCTTGACCAGCTGGAGATCAAAGCCGGCCTCGGCGAGCTTCTTCTCGTTGTCCTGCCCTAGTCCGGAGAGCGCCACCAGGGTCGGCCGGCGTCCGAGCGGCAGCGCACGGATCCGTCGCGCGGCTTCATAGCCGTCGATGGTCGGCATGCGAATATCGATGAGGGCGAGATCGGGTTGGAAGCGTCTTGCAGCCTCGACGCCGGACAAGCCGTCGTAAGCCGCCTCCGCAGCGAGGTCGAAAGAGTGGAGCAGCATGACGAGGCTGTCGGCGACGTCGCGATTGTCGTCGATGATGAGAACCCTGACGCTCGCCTCGGTTTGGGCCGAGGACACCGAGCCTGTGACCGCCGCGTCGGCGGATGCCTGAACCAGCGGCAGGCGAACGATAAACGTGCTTCCCAGGCCGAGTCCCGGGCTATCCGCTTCAATGGAGCCGCCATGCAACTCGATGAGCGTCTTGGCGAGCGCAAGCCCGATGCCGAGCCCGCGCTGGTCGGTCCGATCCGCTTGCATGAAGAGATCGAACACGCGAGGCAGAACCTCCGGCGCGATGCCGACGCCGCTGTCGCGCACGGTCAGGACTGCGTTCTGGTCCTGGGTTTCGAGGTCGACCCGAATGACGCCGTCGGGGCCGGTGTACTTGATCGCGTTACCGACGAGGTTTGCGATGATTTGTGCGATCCGGGTCCGGTCGCCGGCCACGATCATAGGCTCGGGAGGCAAGCTCGCCTCGAACTGCTGGCCCTTCTCCTCGATTTGCGGCCGCACCGCCTCCAAGCCGTCCCGGAGCGCCAGCCCGACGTCGACGCGCTCGCGGCGAATCTCGATCTTGTTCTGATCGATGCGGGAAATGTCGAGCAAGTCGTCCGCCAGCCGGCGAAGGTGCTCCACCTGACGCGGTAAGGCGTCGATCGCCGCGCGGGTCCTCGGCCGTTCGGCGTCCCCCTCGATCGAGGCGAGAAGCTGGACGCCGTGTTCGATCGACGCCAGCGGATTGCGCAGTTCGTGGCCGAGAACCGCGAGAAATTCGCGCTTGCGCCGGTTCGCCTCGGTCAATGCGGCTTCTGTCCGCTTATGTTCGGTGATGTCGGTCGCCGTGCAGAGGAGCCCGACGATCGCTTCTCCGCTTCGGCGCGGCTGGACGATCAGATCGTACCAGCGCATCGCGCCGGCGCTGAGGACTTGCACTTCCTGTCGCTCCGGCGCCCTGTGTCGAGCACGCGCTGCTTGATCGCCGCGAGCGCCCGCGCGTCCTCTTCGCGTTCGAACAGATCGAAGTCGGTTCTTCCGACCACCTGATCGGCGCGAAAGCCGAGCGATGGATTTTGGATCCAGACGTAGCGAAAGTCTCGGTCCTGCTCGAAGGCTGCGACCGGAGAGGCTCGAAGAGTGGCTGTCAGCCGTTCGTGTGCGACGGCCAGGCGCTCCTCCGCCAGCGCCCGCTCGACAGCGGCCCAGGTCCGCTCTCCGACCTCCTCGACGAGAGAAAGCTCGGCTCTCGACCATTGATGGGGGGCGCGGAAATGGACGACGAAGAGGGCGGCGAGGCGCTCCCCTTTGAGGAGCGGCGCGATCACATAGGCTCCGATTTCGAGCGCCTCAGTCGCTTCGCGTTCCTTGGGCGTCAGTCTTGCGTCGGTTCCGACGTCGTCGATCACCAGCATCCGCCCGGCCCGGAACTCCGCCATGACGCGAGGCCCATAAGTGTCGAGATGGTGTCGCCCGACCACGCTGGCGACGCCGTCGCAATAATCCTCTCGCACGATGCCCCACGCGCCGTCCTCGCTCACTTCGCCGTAGTGGACCCGCGAGGCGCGCAGGTGCCGCCCGAGAACGGTCGCTGCCTCTCTTTGAATTCCTGCCGGGTCGGCGATCGGCCGGATCGCGTCGCTGAGCCGGAGCAGAAATGTCTGCGGCTCCTGGCTGATGCGCAGCGCTTCCTTCGCCTGTTCGCGTTCCGTGATGTCGACCGCGGCGCCGACCATACGGAGCGGGCGTCGCGGCTCCCCGCTGAAATGGACCTGTGCGGAGACCTGCAGCCAGCGCAACGTCCCGTCGGGTCGGTGGATGCGGACATCTTGCTCGAGCCGTCCGTCGCCTTCCGGATCAGACGCGCGAGCGGCGGCCTCCGCGAAACGGGCGCGATCATCAGGATGTACGGCCTGATCAAGCGCCGAGTTCAGCGAGAGAGGGCCTTCGGTGGGCAGGCCCAACAATTCGAGCATGCGCGCGTCGCGCTCCCAGACGTTCTCCTCCAGGCGCCAGACGAAGGTTCCCATTTTCGCAAAGTTCGAGCGCGAGGCGCAGCTTCTCTTCCCGATCCTGCGTGGCCTTCCGCGCGAGGCGGCTCTCGTGGATGTCGACAATCGAACTGGCGTAGCCAAGAAAGCCGCTCGGGTCGACGCGCGGCGCGCCGATCGCGAGCGCCCATCGATAGGCGCCGTCCCGGCGCCGGATACGAAATTCGTGGCGAACTCCAACACCCCTTTCCAGCGCGCGAATGAGTTTTTCAATCGTGGGGGCGCGATCGCCTGGATGCAGCACGTCGAGCCATCCATGACCCAAGGCGTCGTTCCGGGTCTGGCCCGTAAGCGTGGTCCAATCGTCATTGATGGCGACGCAACGTCCGGTCTCGTCCGTGACTGAGTTGACCACCCACGGTTCGTCTTCCGCGAAGATAACCATACAAAGCTCAGTATAAAATAGATGTTCCGCGTTTATATGACACGCAAGCTCTGACCTCGGACGTAAATTGGGATTTAAACTCCCTGGCGGGACGCGTCAAACCGCCAGGCAATGCGGGGCGCCGACGATCTGGCGGACGCTTCCTGTTGGGATCGCCGCCTGCTGAGGCAGCCGGTCACGAGCGGCGTAGAGCCGTCTTCATTGCTGCTCGGGCGTCAGCGCATTCGCCGAACTCGCGCCGGACTCGCCCCGGAGGTCGGGCCGCGCCCAGAGGGCGTTCCGCATCGTCGGTCTAAGTACAATCCACAATTGCCTGACGGCAGATCTTCTGAAAAAAAGTAAGCGTTCGCGCCGCCGCGGCAGAGCAAGCCGACAGGCGCAGTGGGTTGGAGGTCAAGTTCGTGATGCTGCGCGAAGTGCTTCGAACCTTCAGCCATGCGGAAGTCGCCGAGGCGGCTCTGAGATCGATCGGCGGCGGTCTCTTTTTCGCCGTCGCCGCGGAAGCGCAGCGCCATCGGCAACCGCTGGGCAAGTTCGTCGCGGCCCTGGTTCGCCGGTTTGAAGATACGGCCGCGACGGTCGTCTGGGCTCGAGCCGAACAGGCGATGCGGGACGCAGAGCAGCCTGCGCTTGCCGGGCTTGCCATCGTCGCCGCTTACGGCTTGCTAAGTCAGACTTTTGCAGGTGGCCGAAGCCGCCGCCGCGAATTGATGGACGCGTGACGCGCGCTCGGGGGTCGATATCAGGAAGGGGTGGACGGACCTCGCGTCCGAGCGACACGATGAGGCCCTTCGCGGCCAAATCGAAGCTGGGTGGATACGGACGTCGAGCGCTGGCGCAGCGCCGCGCCGGCCCGGCCGATAGGAGGACTCGTGTGTGGGGCCCTACAGAAGCTTTGCGGCGAAGCGGGCGTCGGCGAACATCAACAGCGCCGCGTCGCCACTGGAAACTTTTCCGCTCGTCGGAAGTTTACAATCGCTGGCTTGAGCCTCCCGTTCGCTAGCCCGCCGTCAGCGCTCCGCCTTAGGGGGAGGAGCGCTGGCGGCGCATCCGCATTCAGCCCGTCATACGCGTTCCGGGTTAGAACCGCGGGGGGACTCCACCTCCCCCAAACGCCGCGCGTAATAGCGCACGCTCTTGCCGTTGGTGAGCTTCGCCGCGCCGATGACGGAAAATCCCAACGCCGTGTGGAAGGCGTCTGACGCGGAGTTGGGCGGATCGGAGTTCACTTCGCTGACGATCTGGTCGTGGCCTGCGGCGCGGGCGCGCGCGATCAGCGATTCATACAGCGAACGCCCGAGTCCGCGGCCGCGCGCATGGCGGGCTACGCTAACCCGATCGACATAAACGAAGCGGGCGAAACGATCGCGAAACCAATGGAAATTCGGGCTTCCGTAGTCGGCGCGCTGGTCGAGGGCGATGAGGAAAGCGTCCGCATCGCCCACTGCGAGCGCCAGAAACGCCTGGCTGAGGAGTTGTTGCAGGTCGGAGGCGGAGAGCCGCGTGAGCGCCTCGGACTCGGCGTTGTTGAGTTCGAGCAACGGGGAGTTTGCAGGGATCCGCAGGTCCCTCTCAAGCACCCGAACAACGGCGTTGCCCATTTCCCGAGCGCCTCCGGATCGACAGATGATGGCGAGGCGCTCATGGCTTCGCGGGGACGCTCTGTCAACCGACGCGGGAAGGAGCCCTCCGTTCCTGCGCGCCCCGCGTCGCCTGCGACGCGAGGCAAACGCTTCGTCAGCGTGCGATCAGTCGACGGCCTCGAGAGCGCGGACGCGCACCAGCGGTTGGGGCTGCGGGCGGCGCTCAAGAAGGGTCGGCACATAGGCGCCAACGCCGGGGGGAAGATCCTGCAGCGACAGGAACCGGCCGTCCTTCAGGCGTAGGCCATCGCGGTAGAGGCCGGTTTCGCGCTGGGCGAACACCGTCTCGACCTCCGAGCCGATGGCGTAAGCCTTCTGCATGCTGGCGGGGAGATCCGTCAGCACGACGGTGGTGTCGCACTGGAGGCAGACTGCAACGCCGCGGGCGGCGGGAGCGGCGAAGCCGATCGAACCGCTCGGGAAGCGCGTCGAGACGTAAAGTTCGCCCTCGCGCGCCGGGCGGGACCCGTACATTTCCAACGAATAGTCACACATCGCACTCTCCATGAGGTCTTGCGCGCCACCCAGCTTCCGCTTTCGGGAAAGGTCTTCGTTGCTGCTCTTAGCGTGGATCGTGGCCCGGTATTCGGGCTGAATTGAGATGAACCGACGCAAGGTCGCCACGCCGTACGGGGATGCCTGGACACCCGCGCAAGGAAGGGGCGATCTGACGTCGCGGATCAACGAATTTCTTGCGAGCGTAAGCGATCGTTGGTAAACAATGTTCACGCCCTGTAAAGAGGCGTGGCTAAATGCTTTAAGGGGAAACGTCCATGAAGAGAGTGTATGAATTTGTACTTCTATTAAGTGGGTTATTGGCCGCTGCGGCGCTCCCGGTCTCTGCGGCCAGGGCGACCGGGTGGGATATCACCTCTCTTACATTCGAAGATGGGGGTACGGCGACCGCGAATTTCGACGTTGACGTGTACGGATATCTGAGCGGGGGGGCGCTCGCGGCGACCGCGACGACCACGGCCGGAACGATTTTGCCCGGGGACACTTACGATTACACCATCGTTGCCGCCTCAATTAGCAATTCCGGTAAAACGGTAACCTTCTACTCCTCGACTCTCGGCTACGAGGGCTTTTTGTCTCTTACGTTCATTGACCCCGTGACGACGGGCACGCCCGGAGTCGACCCGGTGCGGGTCGGCGCCGGCCCAGGCGCTTCATATGAATGCGATGTTTGGGGCTGTGCGACTGGGAGCATCCGTTACTTCCAGGCGGCGCCTGTCGACGGCGGATATCCGACGGCCGTTCCGGAGCCTGCGACCTGGGTAATGATGGGGCTTGGCTTCGCCGGTCTCGGCTTCGCCGGCTATCGGGGGCGCAAGGCGATAGCGATTACCGCCTGATCGAACGGCGCTGATGTTGGAGAGGCCGCCCGCCAAGGCGGCCTCTCTTTTTGCCGAACCTCTGAGGTCACCGAAACCCGCGGGCTGAAGCTGAGAGCCCGCTATGCGCGGCGTTCAGACGCGAAAGCTCGGCGCGCCCCTGTTGCCGGCTCTTTTTTCGTCCTCAGCGCGCTCCCGCCTCCACGATCGTGACTGGCGCGATGTCGGCCGCGCTCGCCCGCTGGAAAGGCGCCCCGAACGCCTCGACCCGGAATTGTTGCGCCTCGAGGCCCATCGGGAAGGTCGTCGGGTCGAGCCCGGCCTTGCGCAAAAGATGGCGGACGAATTGCTGTCCATCCGCGACCTGGCGCCAGACGCTTGGCAGGAACAGGGCGCGCCGGCGGCCAACCCCGAGAATGAGCCCGTCGCGATCCGGCTCCAAGGCCCGGATGAGCTCGGTCTCGCTCTGCGCCGGAATTGGCCGCGGATGGGACAGAATCGAAACGTCGAGTTCGAGCCCATCAAGTTCGTCTTCGGAGAGCGGCGGAAAGCGGGGATCGCCAAATCCCGCCTGCACCACATTGGTCGCCACGTCCTCGATCAGCGCCCTGCGCGGCGCCGGCGAGCCGATGCACCCCCTCAGACGTCCGCCCTCCGTCAGCGTGACGAAGGTCCCGCGAAGCGCGGAGAGCGTCGGCGACAGGCGGCCGTTCAGGGCGACCGCGGGGGCGCGGCCGCCGTGCCGCGCTGCGGCGGCAAGGGTCGCCATCGCGGTCGAAAGCAGGAGGGTGCGGTCGGCGGCGTCGAGCCGCGCCGAGGCCGCGTATTCCATCGCGAAGGCGCCGTACCCGACCACCCGGGAGGCGTCCGCCCCGGCGTCGGCGGAGGTCGCCAGATGCAGGCTGCTCACCCGGAGATCGCGCTCGGTGGCGATAGTCAGCGCGCCGCCGAGCGGAAGGTAGCCGCAGGCTCGCCGGCCTTCGAGCGCGCGAAGGTCGAGGCCCTCGATCCGTCGGGCGGTGTCGTCGTCGATCGCGCGGGCCTGCGCCTGTTGCAGGAAATGCGAGAGGTCCGAGGAGATCGCGATCACCGTCTCTGGGCCGCCCCAGACGAGCCGCAGCGCGGCGGCGACCGCGTCCGGCGCCGCCTCGCCGACCAGGATCGGGAGGACTTCGAACGGGGCCGGCATCATCGCCTGCAGCATGACGAGATGCATCTCGAGCGAATGCTCGCCAGCGAAGGGCCGCGCGTCCGCCGTTGCGGCTCGCGCCTCGGCGAGGCGGACGTGAAGTGCGCGCGCGACCTTGACCTCGCCGAGCGGCGTGCGCCAGGCCCGGGCCGGGTGGATCGCGAGGCCCTTGAAGGCGACGCGATGCGCCGGCCCGACGATCACGACCGTCCGCGGCGGCTCGCGACGGCGAGCCCAGGCGCCGAAAGCGGTGGCGGCGACGGCGCCGGAATAGACGATGCCGGCATGGGGCGCGACCACCACCTTGGGCGTGACGGCGCCGTCCGGTCGAGCGCCTTCCCGCGCTCTGGCGATTAACGTGCAAAGGGCGTCCGGTTCGGCGGGATAAAAGTGCCCCGCGACCTGCGCGGGATGAACGGCGTCCAGCATACCGACACCCCCCTCCGGGCGCCGTCTCGACCGCGGCGCCCCAGGCTTGAGATGTAGGCGCTCCCGCCGCGGCGCGCCAGTCCGCCGCATTGCAATTCACGGCTGTGCTTCCGACATAAAACCCAGCATCTGGGAGCGGCTGCGCGAGGGCGGCTGGAACGGGATGGATTCCGACGATTGCGTGAAGGTCAATTACTGGACCCGGGTCGAGGACGGCCGGATCGAGTGTCGGGTCTGCCCGCGATTCTGCCGGATGCGCGCCGGCCAGCGCGGGCTCTGCTTTGTGCGGCGGGCCCGCGAGGACGGCGAGGGCATGGAGCTGACCGGCTACGGCCGTTCGACCGGCTTCTGCGTCGACCCGATCGAAAAGAAGCCGCTGAACCACTTCCTGCCCGGCTCCGCGGTGCTGTCGTTCGGGACCGCCGGCTGCAATCTCGCCTGCGCGTTCTGCCAGAACTGGGACATCTCCAAGAGCCGCGAGACGGCGCGGCAGAGCGCCGTCGCCCTGCCCGACGCTATCGCGCGCGCCGCCGAGGGCCTGGGCTGCGCCAGCGTCGCCTACACCTACAACGATCCGACCATCTTCCTGGAATATGCGGTCGACACGGCGGAAGCCTGCCGGGCCCGAGGCGTCAAAAATGTCGCCGTCACCGCGGGCTTCATCTGCGCCGAACCGCGCAAGCGTCTGTTCGCCGCGATGGACGCGGCCAACGTCGACCTCAAGGCTTTCACCGAGCGCTTCTACGAGAAGCGCTGCGCAGGCAAGCTCGAACCGGTTCTGGAGACGCTGAAATACCTTGTCCACGAGACGAGCGTCTGGACCGAGATCACGACGCTTCTCATTCCCGGGGAGAACGACGGCGACGATGAGCTCGACGCGCTGACGAAATGGGTGGCGAAAGAACTGGGCCCGGACGTGCCGCTGCACTTCACCGCCTTTCATCCCGACTACCACATGCTCGACGCCGCGCCGACGCCGATTGCGACCTTGCAGCGGGCGCGGACGATCGGGCTCGGGAACGGTCTCCACCACGTCTACGTCGGCAACGTGCGCGACCCGGCCCGCGAAGCAACCGTCTGTCCGACCTGCGGAGCGCGCTGCATCGGGCGCGACCGCTACGTGATCACCGAATATCGGCTCGACGCCGAAGGCCGCTGCCCCGGCTGCGGGACCAAAATGGCCGGCCTGTTCGCGGCCGAGCCTGGCCGGTGGGGCTCACGACGCCTGCCGGTGGAGATCGAGCGTTACGCCGCGCCGATGGCTCGCGACGGCTGAGGAGGGCAAATGAGCGAAAAGCACGAGGCGATCCGCAGGCGCGCCTATGCGCTTTGGGAGCGCGCTGGCTGTCCGGACTCGCGCAGCGACGAGTTTTGGTATGCGGCGATGCGGGAGATCGAGGGCGACGGCGCAATCGACGTCATGCCCGTCGATCCCTTTGAGCCGCCGATCGACGAGCCGCCGGGGGTCGCGTTCCAGCATGGGGTTCCGGTCGGCCTGCCCGGCGAGCGGATCGCCGAGCAGGGCGTGGAGGACGATCGGCTGGCGGATCTGCTGCCGGTTCTGAGATCCAGCCCGCGTCTCGACGACTGAGCGGCGCAGGAGGATCAGTCCTGTTCAAGAGGCCGGGGCGGGCCCCGGCCTCTACAGTCGCCTACTTGCCCATCATCGCCTTGGCGTTGTCCGGCGTGATCGCGGTCGTAGCGACCGTCACGACGGTCGGGACCTTGTCGGCGCAGTCGAGCAAAATGGACTTCGCCATGTCGATCGCCTCGGGGCCGCCGGTCGGGTAGGTGAAGGTCGCGGACCACTCGCCCTCTGCGACCGCGCGGATGCCGCCCGACGGGCCGGGCAATCCGTCGGTGCCGAGGATCTTGATGTCGCCGTCCTTCTTGCCTGCGCCCTTGGCGGCGAGCCGCGCGCCGGCCGCCATCATGTCATTGCTGGCGTAGACGGCCTTGATGTTCGGGTGGGCCTGCAGCATCGCGGCGAAGGCGGTCTGCGCCTTGTCCGGCAGCCAGTCGGCCGCCTGCTCGGCGACGACCTGGATCTTCGCGTTCGCCTTCACGCCGTCCTTGAAGCCGTTGAGGCGCTCGACCGCCGGGGTGGAGCTCGGCAGGCCCTCGAGCACCGCGACCTCGCCGCCCTCGGGCAGGAGCTTGTCGGCGACATACTTGCCCGCCTCCTCGGCGATCTTGAAATTGTCGCCGCCGATGAAGGCGGTGTAGTCCTTGCCGGGGTCGCCGAGCGTCTTGCGGTCGAGCTCGATGACCGGGATGCCCGCTTTCATGGCGCGGGCGACGACCGGCGTCAGGGGCGCGGCCTCAAAGGGCGAGATCAGGATGAGATCGACCTTCTGGGTGATGAAATTGTCCATCTGAGAGGTCTGGGTGTTCACGTTGCCGGCGCCGTCGGCGATCTGAAGCGTGAACTGCGGCACTTTCGCCGCCGCCGCGGTCAATTCGTCGTTGACGTGCTGGCGATAAGGCTCGGCGTTGTTGGCCTGCGAGAAGCCGATCACGTATTTGCCGTCCTTACCGCAGTCCTTGACGAGCGAGGCGGCGGATGCCCCGCCGGCGACCAGCGCTAACGCGCTTGCGCCCACGAGGAGCCCCGCGCTTCTTCCAATCCAATTCATAGTCCATCTCCCTCAGGTGATTGTCGTTAAGCCGCTCCACCTGTACGCGCGGTTCTGTCGCCGGTGTTATCGACCCACCCCCTCGCGGCGACGGACGAGGGATTGGAGAACTGCGGCGAGCACGATGATCGCGCCGGTGGCGAGCAGCTGCAGCGCCGCGTTGATGTTGTTGAGCTGAAGGATATTGGCGAGCGCGCCGAGCATCACCGCGCCGGCCACGGTCCCGACCATCGACCCCGACCCGCCGAACAGGCTCGTTCCGCCGATCACGACCGCGGCGATCGCCGTCAGCTCGTAGCCCGTTCCGTCATTGGCGCTGCCGAAGTTGAACTGGCCGGCGTGGACAATGCCCGCGATCGCGGAGACAAATCCGGTTATCGCGTAGACGCTGATCTTGACCAGCGAGACCGGCACGCCCGAGAGCCGAGCCGCGCGCTCGTTGCCGCCGACTGCGAACACGTAGCGCCCGAAGCGGGTGAAATTCAGCACGAAGGTCGCGATGGCGGCGACGACCACGAACACCAGCGTCGCGACGGGCACGACATTGTTGAACAGCCGGTCGCCAAGAATCGCGAACACCGGGGGAGCGAGGCCGGGGCCCTCGCCGTAGGAAATGTTGATGTATTGGTTGCCGGAGATCACCAGCGCAAGCCCGCGGGCGACCTGGAGGCCGGCCAGCGTGATGATGAACGGCTCAAGCCGGAACCGGTTGGCGATCAGTCCCTGGACGCCGCCGAAGGCCGACCCGCATAACACTACGAACAGGACTGTCGGGATGAGCCCGTAGCCGCCGCTCGTCATGATGGTCGCCGTCAGAACGCTGCAGAGGCTGAGGAGGGCGCCGACCGAGAGGTCGATCCCGGCCGTGATGATGACGAAGGTCATGCCGACCGCGATGATGCCGGTCTCCGACACCGCGCGGACGATGTTGGCCATGTTGTCGGGCGCAAGGAAAAGGATGTGGCCGTGCCGGCGCGGCGAGAAGATGATCCCGCCGATCGCCACCAGCACGAGCCCGATGACGCTCTGAAACCGCACCACGACGGCGAAAAGGTCGATCCGCCGGCGTGCGGGCGGCGCGGCGGAGGCCGAACGGACGGGCGCTGCGTCATTCATCAGCCTGGCCCTCGCTTGTCTCGGCCGCCGCCAGCACCGCGTGCTCGTCGGCGCCGCCTTCGAACTCCGCGACCGTCCGTCCCTGGCGCATCACAAAAACCCGGTCGCAGAGGCCGAGAAGTTCCGGCATTTCGCTCGACGCGATCAGCACGCCGAGCCCCCGGTCGGCCAGCGCCCGGATCCGAGCGTAGATCTCGCCCTTGGCGCCGACGTCGACGCCGCGCGTCGGTTCGTCGAGCAACAAGAGCCGCGGCTCGCCCAGCACCTCCTTGGCGAGCACCACCTTCTGCTGGTTGCCGCCCGAGAGCGCGCCGACGATGACGGCGGGCGACGGCGGGCGCACGTCGAAGGCCTGGATCGCCTCGTGCGCCAGCGCAGCCTCGCGAGCCGGCGACATCAGGAAGAAGGGGGATATCCGCTTCAGCACGGTCAGCGCCAGGTTGCGGCCGACGCTATCGCGCAGCATGAGCCCGCTGCCGCGCCGGTCGTCGGTGACGAGCCCAATCCCATCCGCGCGCGAGGCCCGGATGGACGAAAGGCGCGACGGCCGTCCGTCGATCTCGACGACGCCGGACCAGCGTCCCGGCCCTGCGTCGCCATAGAGGGTCGACAGAAGCTCGGTCCGGCCCGCGCCCATGATGCCGGCGAGCCCGACAATCTCCCGCGACCGAACGACGAGCGACACCTCCACCGGCGCCTGCCAGCCGGCGCGAACGCGCCGGGGCGCGAAGCTGGCGTGGTCGAGACGCAGCACCGGCTTGCCGAAATTCGCGCCGCGCTTCGGATAAAGCTCGGCGAGCGGCCGTCCGACGAGCATCCGCACGAGTTCCGACTGCGGCGCCTTCGCCGGCGCAACGCCCGCGACCTGGCCGTCGCGCAAAACGGTGACGCGGTCGGCGACGCGCGGCACCTCCTCCAGCCGATGCGAGATGTAGACGATGCCAACGCCGCGGGCTGCGATCTCGCGCATGACGCGGAAGAGCCGTTCGACCTCCGCCGCGGTCAGCGCCGCCGTCGGCTCGTCCATCACCAGGATGCGCGACGCGTAGGTGAGCGCCTTGGCGATGGCGACCATCTGCCGGCGGCCGACCGAAAGCTCGCCGACCAACTGGTCGACGTCGATGTCCGCTCCGACCGCGGCGAGGCGCTCCCGCGCCGCCGCCCGCATCGCGCCGCGATCGAGCACGCTCGCTTGGGTCAACTCACGGCCGAGGAAGAGATTGGCCGTAACGTCGAGACCAGGGACGAGGTCCAGTTCTTGGAAGATGGTCGCGACGCCGGCGGCCTGCGCGCCGCGCGGATCGGCGAAGCGGGTCGCGACGCCCTCGATCAGCATCTCGCCGCCGTCCGGCTCGATGACGCCCGAGAGGACGTTCATCAGCGTCGACTTGCCCGCGCCGTTTTCGCCAAGGAGCGCATGAATTTCGCCGCGGTTGAGGTCAAAGTCGACGCCGCGCAGGGCCTGCACCCCGCCAAAGCGCTTGACGACGCCGCGCATCGTGAGGAGTGGAGAGGCGAAAGGGGCGGCCGCGTTCACGGGCGCTCCGACCCGGGCCGCCTACGCATGCGCGCTTTGGCTGGGCTCGCGATGGGGATCCGGACGCTCAGTCGGGAGCGCCGCCCATCGCAACAAGCGATCGGCGCTGCGCCGTCCGCCCTCGCGTCATGGAGCCTTGCCGCCACGTCGCCGCCTCCCTGCGGGTCGCTTCCGACCTGGTTGCCTCGCTGCGTTCTTCCGACCGCGGGCATGCAAGCCTAGCACGCGGCGACGCCGCCGCAACCGGCGCCCGGAGAATTTTTACGACCGCTGTAATTTTTGCGCCGGCCGGTCTTGTCGGGCGCCGCTCGGGATCGCCCCGCGCCGCTCCGGCATGAAGATTGGGGTAGCCGTCCTCCGCCGGAACTCGGCTAGCGCGACGCTGCGCCGCTTTCCTCGGCCGCCCTCCGAGCCAGCGCGAGCTTCGCGGCGCGTTCGAGGTGGGCGCGCATGCGCGCCGCGGCGGTCTCGGGATCGCGGTTGATGATGGCCTGCGCAATCGCGCGATGCTCGCGGACGGAAGCCTTGAGAACGTCCGGCGTGAGGACATCCCCGACCTGCGCCATGATGACCGGAAGGCGCAACCGCGTCGCAAGCTCCCTGAGCTGCGCATTGCCGCCCAGCGCCATCAGCGCGTCGTGAAACGCCGCGTTCTCGGCGAGATACTCGGGCCGGCGGCGATCGCGGTTGTCGAAGATCGGAGCAATCGCCGCCTCGAACACGGCGCGTGCGCCTTCGTCGGCGGATTCGGCCGCAAGCCGCGCGGCGAGCGCCTCCATCTCGACCCGAATCTGAAAGACCTCGGCGACCGCGCGCGCCGAGAGGCGTCGCACCTCCGCGCCGCGATGGGGGACGTGCTCGACAAGGCCTTCGGCGGTCAGACGGCGCAACGCTTCCCGCACCGACCCGCGGCTGACCTCGAAGCGGGCGGTGAGATCGCTTTCTGTGAGCCGAGCGCCCTGGACGAGCCGTCCCGCGAGGATGTCCTCGCGAAGCCCGCCGACGATGAAGTCGACGGTTGCGCCATGTACCGGCGGACCGGAAAGGGAAGTCGGCGCGAGTTGTTCGTCGTTCGCGTGGTCCATGCTCTCGCCTCGCCGGGCCCGCACGCCGTTTGACACTGGCCGGCCCTCTGATATTGTCCGACAATCGTCGCATTGTCCTACAATAAATTCCCGTCGCCGAGAAGCGACAGGGACCCGGAGAGGAGACCCCATGCTGATCGGCAAGGCTGGCCCGGCGCGGACGGCGATCGCCGCCGCGTCCCCGGACAAGGTGTCGGTGCGCGGGCGGGACCTGGCCGGCGACCTGATGGGAAGGACGAGCTTCACCGAATATGTCTACCTTCTCGCGACAGGCCGCGCGCCCAACGAAGACCAGCGGTTCTTTCTCGATCTCAGCCTCGTCGCCCTCGCCGAACATGGGCTGACGCCGTCCGTTCAGGCCGCACGGATGACGCTCGCCGCGGATCCGGCTGCGCTTCAGGGCGCGGTCGCGGCCGGCGTGCTGGGCTGCGGCACGGTGATCCTCGGGGCGGCCGACCTTTGCCGCGCGCTGATTGACGACGTTCTGACGCGGGCCGACGCTACGATGTCGATCGAGCAAGCGGCGCTCGCGGTCGCGCGCGAATATCGCGCAGCGCGCCGATCGATCCCGGGCTACGGCCATCCGCTGCACAAGCCGGTCGATCCGCGCGCCGAGCGGATGATCGCACTGGCTCGCGAGCGCGGCGTCGCGGGTCGCGCGGTCGGCGCCGCGACGGCGATGACCCAGGCGGTCGCCGAGGTCTGGGGCAAGACCCTGCCGATGAATGTTTCGATGGCGATCGCAGCGACCCTCGTCGACGTCGAGGTTCCGCCTCCGCTGATTCGCGCCGCGCCGATCCTTGCTCGCACCGCCGGCCTCATCGCCCATCTCATCGAGGAGCAGGAAGCGCCGATCGGCTTCTATCTTGCTTCCAAGGGCGAGGAGGCGATCGATCATTCCGGGGCCGAGGGAGCGCGCGCCTGATGCCGATGATCGAGCCCGACATCGAAGCCGCGCCCTGGGAAGCCCAAGCGCTTGCCGACGCGCCGCTCTACCTGCGCCAGATCGCATACCTTTTCGAGCGCTCGCGCTTCTACCGCGACAAGCTGGGGCGCGCGGGCTTCGCTACGCCGGCCGTCGTCGGCGGACTGGGCGGAATCGCCGCGCTGCCGTTCACCGAAAAGGACGAGCTTCGCGCGACGCGAACGGCCGAGGAGCCGATCGGAGCCCATCGCGCGGCGACGGAAGACGAAATCGCACGAATCTATTCGACCAGCGGCACCACGGGCACGCCGAGCTACATCCCGCTTACCGCCTCGGACATCGACGTGTGGGTGCGGACTTCCGCGAGATCCTACGCTGCGTCCGGCATCGTTCGCGGCGAGCGGATCGTGTCGACCTACAACGCCGGGCCCTTTGTCGCGGGCGCCGCGCTCGCGGTGTTTGACCGGCTGGGCCTGTGTCACATCCCCGTGGGAACCGGGAATACCGAGCGTCTAGTCGCCGCGATCGAGCTCTTGCACCCGACCGCTGCGGTGATGACGCCTTCCTATGCCCTCCACCTTGCCGAGTGGGCGCGGGAGCGCGGACGGGACCTCGCCCAATCGAGCGTGAAGCGGATCTTGGTCGCTGGCGAGCCCGGAGGCGGCGAGCCGGCCATGCGGGCGAAGTTGGAGGCGGCCTGGGGCGCGCGGGTCACCGAGGCCATGGGCATCGGCGACATCTCGATCACGCTGTGGGGCGAGTGCGAGGAAAGGGCCGGCATGCATTTCTCCGGCCGCGGCTTCGTGCATGCGGAGCTGATCGATCCCGAGACGGGCGCAGCGAAACCGCTCACGGACGGCGCCGAGGGCGAACTCGTGCTGACCCATCTGGTCAACCGCGCCGCGCCGTTGCTGCGCTTTCGCACGCGCGACCATGTGCGCGTCAGCGCGGGCCGATGCGCTTGCGGGCGTACAAGCCCCAGGGTCCGCTGCATCGGTCGGACAGACGACATGCTGATCGTGCGCGGCGTCAATGTGTTTCCATCGGCGGTGCGCGAGGTCGTCAACGAATTCGCGCCCGCCGTGACCGGCGTGATCCTGATCCGCCCGCGGACGAAGGGCGTGCGGCAGGAGCCGCCGCTGCCGGTCGCCGTGGAAGCGTCGCCGGGCGCTGAGGTCGAGGGCCTTGCCGAGCGCATTCGCGCGCGGCTGCGCGAGAAGCTCGTGGTGACGACCGAGATCGGGATCGTTCCGGCCGGCAGCCTGCCGCGCAGCGAATACAAGTCGAAACTCGTCGAGAAGGCTTGAGGAGGAGAGCATGCAGAAGCTTCAGGCTCAGGGCCTGCATCACATCACGCTGGTCGGCGCCGACCGTCAGACCTCGATCGACTTCTGGGAAGGCATTCTCGGCATGCCCTTCGTGTTCGAGCAGCCGAACCTCGACAACGCCGCCGAGAGCCACATCTATTTCGATCCCGGCGACGGGCGGCTCATAACCGTCTTCACCCGAGAGGACCGCAAGCCCCTTCATCGCCGCACGCCGACCGACGCGGGCTGCGTGCACCATATCGCCTTCAACGTTTCGCGCGCCACGTTCATGCAGGCGGGCGAGCGGCTGAACGCGCGCGGCATCCCCAACACCGGAGTGCGCGACCGGATGATCTTTGACGCGATCTATTTCGAGGACCCGCTGGGGCTCCTCATCGAGCTGTCGTGCTGGAAGTTCGATGCGCCCGAGGGCTTCACCCGCCCCGAGGTGCTGTTCGCGGCGCATACTCTGCGCGTGGCGCGCGGGGAGCGCGCCATCACCGAGGTCCATATCGCCGACGCGATCGAAACCCTGGTTGAACGGTCGACCAAGAGTCTGTCGGCCGACCGTGCGCCCAAGGATCCTTATCGGCGCAACCCCGCGCCGGAACTCGTCGAAAGCAAATAGGAGGAAGCCAATGTCTGCGATCAAGCTCCATGTGATCAAGCCGAGCGTCAACAACATGACCGCGCGCGTGTTCGTGCGCGCGGCCAAGCTCGATTTCACCGAGGACGACGTCTACGGCAAGACCCGCTCGGAGGAGTTTTCGGCCAAGAACCCATCGTATCTCACACCGATGATCGAGGCGCCGCACCTGCCCAAGGGCGTCATGTGGGAGAGCTGCGCGATCATGCAGTATCTCTGCAACAAGCATCATCTCAATGCGTTCTATCCGACCGAGCCCGAAAAGCGGGCGATGATCGACAGCGCGATGTTCTATATCGTCGGCACGCTCTACCCTTACATCACCCGCGCCACCTACGGCGCGCTCAAGTTCCCGCAATATCCGGGCGAGGTCGGCGCGAGCGACGCGGACGCAGCCGCGAAGGCGAAGGCGCAGAAGGCCGCGGAAGGGGCGGTCGGCGAGACCCTCGCCGCGCTCCACAAGTTCTTCCTCGATGGCCGGACCTTCATCGGCGGCGATCACGTGTCGATCGCAGACATCCGTCTGGCCTGCAGCCTCGAGTTCCTGAACGTGATCGACTACCGGTTCGCCGAATGGACCAGGGCGTATATCGCCGCCGTCGAGAAGGCGCTGGGCGACGCCTATACCGAGCCGGCGGCGGACGTGAAGGGTTACATCGCCTATGTGAAGGGCCAGAAAGCATAGGGTCGAGGGCTGGGATCCGGCGAGGAGGGCCGGGACTTCGGCGCAGCAAAGGCGCCGGAGTTCCGGTCCGAGGCCTTCGGGAGCGGTGTTCATGCGCACGATCACCCTCGAAGAGCATTTCGCCACGCCCGACTATATGGCTGGCCCCGGCCGCAAGCTGAAGGAACGCGCGGAGCAGACCGGCGGCCGCCTCGCCAACTTGGTCGCTGATCTTCTCGATCTCGATGACGGGCGCATCGCGGCGATGGACGCCGCCCACATCGACGTGCAGGCGCTGTCGCTGACCACGCCCGGAATCGAGCAGCTTCCGCTCGAGGAGGCGAAGGTTTTTGCGCGCGCGACCAACATGGCGATCGGCGAAGCCGTCCGGCGTCATCCGGACCGCTTCTTCGGGCTAGCGTCCCTGCCGCTCCGCGATGCGGAGGCGGCGCTCGCCGAGCTCGACCGGGCGCTTCAAGAGGACGGCTGCAAGGGGATCGTGATCAACGGTCACTGCGGCGGGCGCTATCTCGACGACCGGGTCTTCTGGCCGGTGCTTGCCCGCGCGGAGGCTCAGACGCTGCCGATCTATCTCCACCCCACGCAATCGCCGCAGGGCGTTCTCGACGCCTGGTACGGCGGCCTGAAGCCCATGGTCGGCGAGATGATGGCGGGCGGCGGCTGGGGCTGGCACATCGAGACGGCGCTGCATGTGCTTCGGATGGCGCTCGGCGGCGTGTTCGACGCCCATCCAGCCCTGCAGATCGTCATCGGTCACATGGGCGAGACGCTGCCGTTCATGATCGAACGCGTCGACATGATGCCGCCGCTGATGACCGGACTGAAGAAGCCGATCAGCGACTATCTGCGCGAGAACGTCCACTACACTTTCGCCGGCTTCAACTTCACGCCGACCTTCCTCCAACTGCTGCTGGAGGTGGGCGTCGACCGCATCCTGTTCTCAGCGGACCATCCCTATCGTTCGATGGCGGAGGCGCGCGTTTTTCTCGACACGCTGCCGGTCAGCCCGTCCGACCGAGAGCGCATTGCGCACGGCAATGCGGAGCGTCTGTTCCGGGTGTAGCGGCGTTTCTCTCCACGAAGGACGCAAAGGTCTACGAAGGCGCTTCACGTCCTTTTGCGCCCTTGGCGGTCAACTCCTGACTGGCCTCCTCCCAGGCGGCGACAAACGCCCTCGCCTTCGCCTCGACCGTCTTCGCCGTCATGCCCGGCTTGTACAGCGCGCCGCCGATCCCGAAGCCGTCGGCGCCGGCTGCGCGGTACGGGGCAAGTCTGTCGGGGGTCACGCCGCCCACGGGGAACAGCTGCGTGTCCTTCGGCAGCACGGATCGCCACGCCTTGACCACGTCCGGGGGCAGGGCTTCAGCGGGAAAGAGCTTGAGGCCTGTCGCGCCGAGGCTCAGGGCGGCGAAAGCCTCGGTCGGCGTGGCCACGCCCGGCAGCACCTTAAGGTCCATTCTCAGCGCGCGTTCGATCACCGCCGGGTCGGCGTTCGGCGCGACGATCAGTTGAGCCCCGGCCTTGGCCGCCATCTCGACTGCGCCGGGCATGAGCACGGTTCCCGCGCCGACCAAGGTTGCGCCGCCGAACTTGCGCGCGAGGATCTCGATGCTTTTGAACGGATCGGGCGAGTTGAGCGGAACCTCGATGCCCCCAAAACCCGCCTCGACCAGGACGGAGGCGATCGCTTCGGCGTCGTCGGGCGAGATCCCGCGAAGAATGGCGATCAAAGACGTGGGCGAGAGGGCGATCATTGCAGAAGTCCAACTTGACGAGCGACGACAAAAAGTCCGCGCGCCGCCGCGTCCGGCGCGGCGGCTGAGGCGCGTTCGCCGAGCGCGGCGAAGGCGGCCAGATAACGCGCCTTGAGCGCATCGGCTCCCGCGACCTGCACGCCCTGGTCAGGAAAAAGTCGTCGCGCCTCGACGATCTCGGCGCCGATCAGGAGGCCGGAAAGGTATTCGCCGGCGTCGTCTTCAGCGAGCTTGCCCATGAGCGGCAGGCTGCGCGCACTGAACAGAGCGCCGAGGAGGCCGCCTCGCTCGCCGCCCTCGGCCGAGGCGCCGCGGCGAACGCCGCGCGCGAACGCTTCGCCCGGCGCTTGCGCCGGCGCGGCGCGGGCGAAGGCGCCGATCAGCGTATGGTCCCTGATCGCCGCGAACAGTTCGCCGGTCACGAAGGTCTTGAAGCGTTGGACCCGCCCGCCCTCGATGACCGCCCATTTGGAATGCGAGCCAGGCAGGACGACGAGCCGGGCCCCGGCCTCGGCGATGCCGAGGATCTCGACCTCCTCCCCGCGCATCACGTCCGCTTCGCCGTTCTCGTTCTCATAGGATAGGCCGGGGACGATCTGAACGCGCTGTCCATCCGCCTCGACCGCGACAAGCCTCTCGGCGATCGCACGCGGATCGGCTGGGCATTTCACGTAAGGCGCCTCGCGCCAGCCGTTGCGGCTGCCGACCATGCCCGAAGCGATGATCGGGAGGGCAGAGCGCCGATCGAGCCACGCGCCGAGAAGCCGGCGAAAGGCCGCGGCAAAGCCTCCGGGCGCGATCGTCGCGATCCCGTCCGTCGTCGCGACGGCGTCGAGACTCTTGCCGTCCCGCGCCATCAGATAGGCGCGGAAGCTGGACGAGCCCCAGTCGACGCCGATCAGCGCGGGCGCAGCGAGCTCGGTGTCTGCGGAGCCGCTCACTCGCCGATTTCCTCGCCGGCTCGCTTCTTGTGCGCGGCCAACGCCATCAGCCGCCGGTCGCGCCACGCCGCGCGCTCGGCGAGCTGGTCTGCGGGGAGGCGCTGGCGACGCTCCGCCTCGATCCCGCTCATCGCGGCGCCGGACCAGTCGACCCGCCGCTGAGTCGAGGGAAAGATCCGGGCGTAGATATGCTGGTAGCGCTCGGCGTAGTCGCGCACGCCGCCCGGCGCGTTGAGGTCGACCGTCTCGAACGGGCCCATGAACGACCAGCGCAGCGCGAGCCCGTCGCGGATCGCGATGTCGACGTCCTCGGTCGTCGCATAGCCGTCGGCGACCAGCCGGAAGGCTTCCTCGAGCAGCGCGCCTTGCAGCCGGTTGACCACGAATCCGTCGATCTCCCGCGCCATCACGATCGGGGCGTGGCCAGCGCTTTGGAGAAGCGCCACGGTGCGTTCGACCGCGTGGGGCTCCGTCCACGGGGCCGGCACAATCTCAACCGCCGGGATCAGATAGGGCGGGTTGATCGGGTGGACGACGAGGCAGCGCCCGCGTCCTTCGAGAGTCTCGCTGAAGATCGACGGCAGGATCGCGGAGGTCGAACTCGCCAGCACCGCCTCGGGATCGGCGAGCCGGTCGAGGTCGGCGAACACGCGGCGCTTGGTGTCGACGTCCTCGGGCGTGTTCTCCTGGACGTGACTGGCCCCTTCGAGCGCCTCTTCAAGCGAGCCGGCCCGGCGCATCCGGGAGCGGACCGAAAGCGGGGGTTCTCCGCGCAACAGGTCGTGGGCGTCGAGGTCGGGCAGCACGTGGTTGACGAAACCGAGCGCGTCGTCGATCGCCTCGGGACGCTCGTCCCAGATGGCGACCTCATGGCCGGCGCCGGCGAAACTGACGGCCCAGGCGCGGCCGACAAGACCCAACCCGACGAGCGCGATCTTGCCCATCCGACTCCCTCCGTTCTGCGCCCGCCGCGAAGAGGAGTAGCAGGCTTGTCGCCGCATGGCCAAGAGCCATCGTGGGACGGAATCTCGCCCGGCTATCCATGCGTGAGACGAGCGCCGCCGACCGCCGTTTGGATGCCGCGCGCCGAGGCCTTATGATCCGGCGCATGACGGAAGCGGAGATTGCGGCGCTCGGCGCCTGGATCGCGGAGGCAGGCCTGGCCGGAGCGCCGGAGACGACGCTTCTGCAAGGTTTTTGCGAGCGTGTCGCGGCGAACGGCGTGCCGCTGGAGCGAGGGATTGCGTTCATCGACACCCTGCACCCGTTGTATGAGGGGCGCACGTTCCGCTGGGATCGGGACAAGCCGGACGTGACCTTCACCGATTACGGACGCACCGCCGAAGGCGAGGCCGCGGAGCGCTGGCGGACGAGCCCCTGGTTTCGGATGCTGAACGAAGGCGTGTCGCTTTTGCGGCGGCGCGTCGGTCCGGATACGGTGACCGAGTTTCCGATCCTGCGCGAGTTGCACGAGGCTTCGCTCACCGAATACGTCGCGATCCTCAACCGCTTCGACGCCGACGGAGTCATTGGCGAAATGGACTCGTTTTATTCGGGCTGGATGACCAATCGGCCCGACGGTTTCTCTGACGCCGACGTCGAGGCCATCACGCGCCTTGTTCCGCACCTGGGGCTGGCGATCAAGGCGGCCTCGCTCGGCCGGATCGCGGCGACCCTGGCCGAGACCTATCTCGGACGCGACGCAGGGCGCCGGGTGCTGCGCGGGCGCATCGAACGCGGCGTCGCCGACCGAATCAAGACTGTGCTCTGGTTCAGCGACCTGCGCGACTACACGCGCATCTCCGACAACGCCGAGCCGGAACTGATCATTCCCCTGCTCAACGACTACGCGGACGCGGTCGTCTCGGCGATCCACAATCATTCGGGCGACGTGCTCAAGCTGATCGGCGACGGCGTGCTCGCGATCTTCCCGGCCCAAGAGCGCAAGCGCGCGACCGCGGCCGCGCTCGAGGCCGCGAGGGAAGCCCGCGCGGCGGTGGCGGAGCTCAATAGTCGGCGGGGGGCGGAGGGGCTTCCCACCACCGACATGTATCTGGGTCTCCACCTCGGCATCGTGTTTTATGGCAATATCGGCAGCAAGGAGCGGCTCGACTTCACCGTCGTCGGGCCCGCGGTCAATGAGGTGTCGCGGATCGCGGCGATGTGCCGGTCGGTCGATCAGCCGATCCTGATCTCCTCCGCCTTTGTCGAATCCTTCGCTCCCGGACATAAGCCGTTTGTGTCGGTCGGGCGCTACGCCTTGCGCGGGGTCGGCAAGCCGCAGGAACTGTTCACGCTCGACCGGGACGCCTGAGGCGCCGCGAGCGGCCGCGCGGCCTCCGTATGCCGCTGCCAGCCCCTGTGCGGCGCCTTGACGCCGGGGGCCGCCAATCGGATACGGGCGCAAGTATGAGCCCGCTCCCCCCCAAGGTCCTATCGGTCGAACGCCTCGCCAAGTCGTTCGGTAAGCTGCGGGCGGTGGACGGGGTCTCGTTTTCGGTCGCGCCCGGCGAGATCGTCGGGCTCCTCGGCCCCAACGGGGCCGGGAAGACGACAACGATCAACATGGTTCTTGGCGTACTCGAACCGACCGCAGGACGCGTGGCCATCAACGGGATCGATCTGCGGACCGACCGAAGCGCCGCGCTCGCAAGGACCAATTTCGCCGCTGTCTATGCGCCGCTGCCGGGCAACCTCACGGTCGAGCAGAACCTGCGCGTCTTCGCCAGGATCTACGACATCGAACGAGTCGAGGACCGGATCGAGGATCTGCTGAGAACCTACGATTTGATCAAATATCGTCGCACGAAGGCGGGCGTGCTGTCCTCGGGCGAGCAGACGCGCCTGACCCTCGCCAAGGCGATGCTCAACAAACCGATGTTGCTGCTGCTCGACGAGCCGACCGCCTCGATCGACCCCTCGGCAGCGCGAGACATCCGCGCCGGCATCGCGGGCTTGGTCGAAGGCGGACACTGCGGCGTGCTGTGGACCAGCCACAACATGGTCGAGGTCGAAGCCGTCTGCGACCGCGTCCTGTTCCTGTCGCGCGGGCGCATCGTGCTCGAAGGCGATCCGAGGCGGCTGCCGGGCGAGCACGGGGTCGAGACTCTCGACGATCTGTTCGTCTCCGTCGCGCAAGAGACTTTGGCGGCGGGAGGCGCGACATGAACCGCTCGCGCGTCGGCGCAATCGTGCTGCGCATCCTCTATCTCTACCGCGGCAGCCCGCAGCGGGTGTTCCCGATCTTCATCTGGGTCGCAGTCGATATCCTGCTGTGGGGCTTTTTGACCCGCTATCTCGATTCGGTCGCGCAAGGCTCGGTCAATTTCGTGCCGGCGCTTCTCGGGGCGGTGCTGCTGTGGGATTTTCTCACCCGCGCAATGCAGGGCGTGACCATGGCCTTTTTCGAGGACGTCTGGTCGCGCAACTTCCTCAATCTGTTCGCGTCGCCGTTGCGTATTTCCGAATATCTGGCCGGGCTTGTGATCGCCGCAATCGGGATGAGCGCGCTCAGTCTGGTCGGGATGGTGGTGTTCGCCTGGGCGGCCTTCGGGCTCTCCTTTTTGAGCTATGGGATCGCGCTCGCGCCGTTCGTCGCGGTGCTTTTCCTCACGGGGATCGCGATGGGGGTCGCCGCATCCGGGCTGGTCCTGCGCCTGGGGCCATCGTCGGAATGGCTCGTCTGGCCGATTCCAATGATCGTTTCGCCGTTCGCCGGGGTCTTCTATCCGCTTGCGATCCTGCCCGGCTGGATGCGGGCGATCGCGGCGGCGTTGCCGCCGTCCTACGTCTTCGAGGGCATGCGTGCGGTTGTCGCCGGCCGGCCCGCGCCCTGGGGGGCGCTTGGGCTCGGGGGCGCGCTCGCGCTTCTCTATCTCGGGCTGGCGTGTCTGTTCTTTGCGTCTGTCTACAAGATCGCGATCCGCACCGGTCTCATCGCCCGTTACAGCGCCGAATCCGTGGCCTGATCGACCGGCGCCCGTCCGAGGCCATCGGCGCTCCGGCTGGCTCGGCTCTCAAACATAGGGTCGGCGCGCCGGCGGGCCTCCCCAGCGGCCCGCGTCCGGCCGGCGGACGCCGACCCGGGTCAGCCGCGGCCGCCAGACGCCGAGCGCGACATTCGCCGTCGAGACAAGAAGCACCATCCAGAGCGTGAGCGACTCCGCCGCGTCCGGGCCGGTGATGGTCGCCGGGTCCACTTGGCCCGCGAGCGCGGCGGCGCTGCGCTGCGCCTCGTCCTGAATCGGGGCGAGCGCATGCAATCCGCCGACGAAGATGAGGATCCCGGTCGCGGCCTTCATCCAGGCCCAGCCGGCGTTGTGAAAGGCGCGATTGACGGCGATCGCCAAAAGGCCCGGAATCAGCGTTAGCACGAACGAGGGCAGAAAAATCCACTTCCCGATTTCGGCCATGGCGCCGCGCATCAGCGCGTATCCCGCGAGCGAACTCGGGGGCGGCGTCAGGCTGATCAGGACGAGCAGGGAGGCTGCCGCGCCCATCAGCCCGATCGCTCCCATCGTGTGGAGGAATTTCAGAAGGCGTCGCAAGGCGTCTCCTATCCCGGCGTCATTCCGCTTTCGTCCATATGACGCTTCCTGATGACGCTTCCTGGACGCCGGCGGATCACCCCGCCGCCTGCGCACTCGCGCCGATCCTGGTATCGCCGACGATTTCTGATACCTTTCTCTCATGAGCGACACGAACGCGACAAGACTCGTGGATCGCGCGCGAGGGCGTCAGGGCGAACTCGCGCTTCGGGCGGCAGGCGACCATTTCGAGATCATCAGCAACGGCGTCTTCCTGATGGATACGCGTAACGGCTCCTCGGAGCGGCTGCTCGTGCGGCTGGCGATCCGGGATCGGCCGGGCCCGCTGCGCCTGCTGCTTGGCGGCCTCGGAGTGGGCTTCTCGCTCGCCGAGGCGCTGCGCTTCGATCAAGTCGAGCGGGTGACGGTGGTCGAGATCGAGCCCAAGATCGTCGAGTGGTGCCGGACCTGCCTCGCTCCGTTTTCAGGCGACGCGCTCGCCGACCCCCGCGTCGAGCTCGTCGACGACGACCTGATCGCCTGGCTCCGCCAAAAGGGCGGGCCGTTCGACGGCGTTTGCCTCGATATCGACAACGGCCCGGACTGGACGGTGGCTGACGCCAACGCGGCGCTCTATGCGGATGAGGGCCTGGTCCTGTTGCGCGAGCGTCTGAAGCCGGGCGGCGTTTTGACGGTGTGGAGCGCCGCGGAGGCCGAAAGCTTCGCGCGGCGTTTGCGGAGCGTGTTCGAAGGCGTCGAGGTCCTCGAGGTCCCTGTGCCGCGAGGTGATCCAGACGTCATTTATGTCGCGTCGCGGGTTCAGGCCTGAGGCCGCCAGGATGCTATCTGTGCGGCGTTAGGTCTATAGTTTGAGAGTCAGGAGAGAGGCCGCTCTAAAGCGGCCTCTAGGCGACTACGTTCTGGCGGAGAAGGGTGGGGGTGCGATTGACCGTCAGCCGGCGAGCTTCGGCGCAGCTTCGACAAAGAGCCTATAGAATGCCTTCCACAAGGGCAGGACGCGATCGTCGGCGATCAGATGACGGCACAATTCCCCGTGGACGTTGCTGTCCAAGGCAACGTGCTGGACGAGGAAGTGTCGTAAAGCGCCGAGCGATGGCTCGTTCCAATCAGGCGCCTTAAGCATTGCGCTGAAGACCTTTGGCAGGCCTTCATCTTCGTAACTCGACAGGCTCATCGCCCGGACCAGAGGCTCCATCCGATGGACTTCTTCGAGATAGGCGCGCCCGATCTTCTCGACCCGCTCCAACTCGACCGCATTCAAGCTCGACATGGCGACTGCGCGGCGGATGAACTCGTCATGGTTCATTCTTTCTCCCAGTTTGGCGACGCCGGCATACGGGGAGAGGTTGTCTGTGTCGCATTCTCCCTTACGGAGTTCGGCAAGTTTGGGGTCCGACGGATAGAGCCCGCAAGCGATGTCGACCGCTTCGACAAACTGCACAGAGAAATAGTAGTATGCTGCGCATACCGACATGAGTTCCGTGCGGTCCAACGCCGACCACTTGAGATTGCAGATGTCGTCGATGACCGCGTGATAGCGATTAAGAGTGGTTACAGACATTTTTTGATCCTCAAATTGGTTGAAACGCCGGTATCGTACGCGCTGAAACCGTCGTTACTCAATGCAACCCGTCGTGCGGCCGAATGCCACAGGTAGAAGGATTGGTGTGAAATCGAGGTAGGCTTACGCCGAGGGTATGGTATTCAAGTACTTGAAAATATTTAAAGTTCCGATCAAAACGCTCGACGGAGAACAATTTAGTCGCTAGCCGATTTAGGTACCGCAACTGAGTTGCAACACTTTAATCAAGGTATTTTCAGCGGGAGAGGCGTATTTTACGATCTTCCACGTTAAATAATGTCACCCCCCGTGACGCTCAACTGATCCACCGACTCTCACCGCGATCTCACGCGCCAGCCGGGCGCTAATCGTCTCGGGGACGTCCAGGCCGGAGAGGCGCCAGGTCGTTCCGGAGAGGCGCAGGTGGACTGCGTATCGGCCCTCGGGATTCTCTAGTCCGACAACGAAGCTCAGCGCCCCGTCGAAGGTGGAGTTCCGCATGGTCTCCAGGAGGCTGTCACGAAACGCCTCGCTTAAGCGCGGCATGCGCCAAAGCGAGAGACCGTCCTGCGCGCCGGCTCCGGCAAGACCTATGCGGCCTTGATCCAGAAGCGCGGCGATGGCCTCGGGCGTCAGCGTCTCGCGCAGCAGGGCTTCGGCTTCACCCGCGGCGGCGCTTCCCACAAACCCCTGTTCAACCGACAGGAGCTTTTTGAATTGCGGATTTTGATCGAGATAGGCATGCGCGATTTGGGCGCCGAGCGACTGCGTGAGCGCAGGGAGATCGACGCGTCGCGCCACCGCGGCCGAATCGCCGTTCGATGCGACTGAGGCGAGCTCCGCCGCCCCCATGAGCGCCCAACCCCAGTAGAGCGCGACCAGAGCCATGAGCGCGATGACGGTCCCGATGAGTTTTCGCATGTCCCGACTGAGTGCTTAGGGCGGGCCAGCTATCCGCCGGCATTCTGGAGGCGTTGTGGCGCCGCAGGGACGCTGCTGTGGCCTCGCGGCGCGGTGGCTTAAAACCGCCGCCCTTTACGTGATCACGAAGCGCGCCCCATCAGAGGTTGCGCGACGTGTCCTGAGAGTGTTCGACGTCGGTATCGCGGACTTGCTCAACCACCGGCGCCGAATTCTGGAACGGCTTATGAGGCGGGACGAGTAGCCCGGCGTCGCCACCAGGAGCGGGCCGCATGGACTCTACCTCTTTTCTTGCGCCGACTGAGAAAAATCGTTGAGTTCTCTTTCTCTTCGAGAGCGCATGAGGAGGACGATGCTTCCGGACTGCACCCTCTCTTCCCTATGATTGACGACCTCGAAGCCAATCTTCAGGACGCCGCGGCCAGACGTTCGGCTTGGGCGCGCCTCGAGCGGCGTGACACGTGCATGGATTGTATCGCCGAGACGCACCGGCGCCTGGAAATCCCAGGAGAGGCTCAGGAGGCCAAGCGCGGTTCCGTCGATCCAATTGAGTTGCGACATGAGGCCGATCGCCACCGAGAGACTTAGCGGCCCATGCGCAATTCGGCCGCCGTACTTTGTGTCTTTGCAGAATTCCTCGTCGACATGGAGCGGATTGTAGTCGCCTACCAAGCCCGCGAACAGCGAAACGTCGCCCTCGCCAACGGTGCGGCCGCGGGTGCGCCGGGTCACGTTCAGCTCGAACTCTTCGAGATAGAGACCCAAGGCGTTTCCTCGATCTTCGCCAGCTCCTAACCGGTCGGTTAGTAAATTGACTTGCCAGATAGATGCTAGTTGACTAACGTCGGCGTCGCAAGACCGAATGCGAGCGAGAACGCCCTTGTTTCCGACCAAGGAAGATGTGCACGGGATCAAGCGTCTGGCGGTCCTTCGCGAAGCAGCCGCCTCGTTCAACTACAAAGGCTATCACGCGACCTCTCTTGCGGAGATAGCCGACAGCCTGGGCGTCACGAAGGCGGCGCTCTACCACTACTTTCCAAACAAGAACAGCTTGCTCAGCGCCTGCTTTGCGCATGCGATGGAGGCCTGCTTCGTCAGTCTCGAGCGCGGCAAAAAGGAGGGGCGGAACGGGCGCGAGAAATTGATCTTGACCCTCCGTCTTTATCTCCATGAGCTGATTGACGAGATGAACTGTTGCGTCGTTCTGATGGAGGAGCAGGCCCTCGAGCCTGAGGACCGGCTCAAGCTCGTCAAGGAGCGTGACCGCTTCGAGCGCAGCTTGCGCGCCCTGGTCAGGGAGGGGGTCGCGGACGGCAGCATTGCGCCGTGCGATCCGAAGCTAGCGATATTTGTCGTGCTGGGCGCGCTGAACTGGGTGCCGAAGTGGTTCAAGCCGAGCGGCGCATGGAAGTCCGATCAGCTTGTCGAGGCTCTCGCGCAAATGTTTGAGCGCGGCTTGTCGTCTGATCCCGTCGCCGCGCTGGCGCGCTCGGTCGGAGACCTGCCCACTCGAGCTCCGCCGCCTCCCGCCGTTTTGAGATTTGAACGGCCAAAGCCGCCGGTTCGGAGGAAATCGGAAGGGGCAGCAAAAAAATCCTAAGGGGATCCGCGGCGGAAAAGGGAGGACGAGGAATGAGGAAGAAGTGGGCCCATGCGCGCCTCGTACTGCGCGATCAGGAATTGGGGCGGCTCGCGCAATGATCGCGAACCTCGTGGTCGGCGGAATTGCAGCGGGCAGCCTCTATGCGATCGTCGGCATTGCGATTGTGATCGTCCTGAACATCACCGACATCGCGAATTTCGCGCAAGGCGAGATGGCGATGTTGACCACATTCTTCGCCTATTGGCTCCTTCAGAACGTCGGCCTCGAATGGTGGCAGGCGACGCCGATCGCAATGCTGTTCGGCCTCGTCCAGGGTATTCTCATTCAGCAGGTGGTCATTCGCCCTCTTATCGGCGCCCCAACCCTTTCGGCGATCATCGCCACCCTGGGACTTAACATTGTGCTGAACAGCCTCGCCGGAATCATATGGGGACACGAAACCTACACGTTTCCGTCGCCATTCGCGTTCTCGCCGCCGATTTGTTTCGGTTCCGTCCCCATGCCGGTCGAGAGCGTCGTCAATATCCTGGCCGCGCTCCTCATCATCGTCGGGATGACGCTTTTCCTTCGCTTCACCTGGACCGGGCTCGGCATGCGCGCCGCGAGCCAGAACCAGACGGTGGCGCGACTCATGGGCGTCTCTGTCACCCGCACGTCCGCGATTGCCTGGGGCTTGGGCGGCCTGATTGGGGGCCTCGCAGGCATCTTGGTGGCTCCGTCGCTCTTTCTCGACACCAACCTCATGAGCGCTATCCTCATCAAGGCTTTTGCGGGCGGCGTTCTCGGGGGGCTCAGCAGTCTCGTGGGCGTCTTCAGCGGGTGTCTCGCAATCGGCGTAGTCGAGAACCTCGCAGGCGCCTACGTGTCTCCCTCGTTTGCGGATGCGATTACGTTTATCATCATCATCGCGGCGCTGGTCGTTCGACCCGAAGGCGTCTTTGGCGCCGTGAGAGTTCGCAAGGTATGAGCGCCTTGCGCCAATCGGCCGTTGATCGCGCAACCACGCAATCGCGATTCGAATGGAATGCCGTTATCATCGTGGCGCTAGGGGTCGCCTACGGCGCTCCTCACTTCGTGAACGCCTATGGCGTGTACTTGCTTACGCTCACGGGAATCTTCGCACTCGTCGCCCTTGGTCTCAATTTTCTTGTAGGCTACGCCGGTCAGATCAGCCTGTGCCACGCCGCCTTCTTCGGGGTCGGGGCCTACGCCACCGCGATTCTGACCCAGAAGGCGAACGTTCCCTTCCTGATCTCGCTCGTCGCTGCCGGCTTCTTTACGACGGCGATCAGTACGCTGGTCGCGTTTCCGGCGCTGCGGTTGCGGAACCTCTATCTCGCGATTGCGACGCTGGGCTTCGGAGTTGTCCTGCAGAAGATCATCTTCGAGTGGCGGAGCCTAACCGGGGGCGGCGGAGGCATGCAACTTGGTCCCCCGAGCGTCGGAGGCCACATGTTCACCGCGACCGACCTCTATGACCTGACGGTCGGGCTGCTCGCGCTTGGGCTTTACGGCGCTCGCAACCTCAGTCGGGGCCGAACTGGCCGCGCGCTTCTCATCATCAAGGAGAGCGAGACGGCAGCCGGAGCGCTGGGAATATCGGCGGCGCGCTACAAGGTCACGGCCTTCGCGATATCTGCTTTCTACGCCGCTGTCGCAGGCGGCTTGTTCGCGTATCTCGTGCGCTACATCAATCCGGAAAGCTTCAGCGTTGGTCTATCGATCGCCTTCCTCAGCATGGTGGTGATCGGCGGCCTCGGCGCCATTGGCGGGTCGATTGTCGGCGCAATATTCTATGTGCTCGTTCCCGAACTCCTGCGCGGCATTCACGACGCGCCCGGCCTCGTCTTCGGCGCCCTGCTAGTCATTGTCATGGTGTTCATGCCGAGCGGCCTCTGGGGCCTCGGCATTCGCCTCATCCGGAGGACCTGACGCAATGGCCAGGCTTGCGATCGAGGGTGTCAGCGTCGCGTTCGGCGGAGTGCACGCACTGCGCTCGGCTAGCTTCGCGGTCGACACCGATGAAATCGTCGGCCTCATCGGACCGAACGGCGCAGGCAAGAGCACGCTTCTCAACTGCGTCTCCGGCATCACTCGCCCCACTGCAGGTGATGTGCGCCTCGATGGTCTAAAACTGTCAACGCTCTCTCCCGCAGCGGTAGCGCGCGCCGGGATCGGCCGCGTCTTCCAGCACCCCGAACTCGTCCCCGACCTGACCGCGAGGGAGAATCTCCTTATCGCCTGCCACAATACGATGACCTACGGGTTTGTCGCCGAGTTTCTCATGTTACGCGGCGCGCGCCGACAGGAACGCGCCGCCGAGGACAAAGTGTCCGCTCTCCTTGCGCGGTTAGGTCTGACAAGCGTCGGCGAGCGGCGAGTCCGATATCTTCCCTACGGTCACCGCAAGCTGGTCGATCTCGGCCGTGCGCTGTTGATGCCTATCCGCTTCCTCTTACTCGATGAGCCGATCGCTGGACTCAACGACGAGGAGATCGGCTCACTTGGCGACCTCATTCTGTTGCTGAGGCGCGAACTCAACCTTGGCGTCGTGATCGTTGAGCACAACATGGCCTTCGTGTCGCGGCTCTGCGATCGGCTCGTCGCGCTGGATCTCGGCGAGGTCATAGCCGAGGGCGACCCTGCGGCCGTTCTCAGCCACCCCAAAGTCAAGGCCGCTTATCTCGGCGAGGCGGCGCATGCTTGAGGTCCAGCGCCTGACCGTGCGCTACGGCGCAGTTGAAGCCCTGCACGAGGTCTCTGTGAAGGTCCCGGCCGGCGGGTTCGTCGCCATCCTGGGGGCCAACGGCGCCGGGAAATCAACCTTGCTGCGCACCATCAGCGGCCTGGAGCGGCCAAGTTCAGGAACGGTCACGCTGCAGGACAAGCCGATCACCGGGCTGAAGCCTGAAGCGATCGTGCGCCTGGGGATTTCTCATGTGCCAGAAGGTCGCGGCATCCTTCCCGATTTGACGGTGGCGGAGAATCTCGCCATCGGCGCCTATGTCCGGCGCGGGGGAGGCCGCGCGGCGCGTTACGCGAACGTGCTGGCGACCTTCCCTGCCCTCGCCTCGCGAGAGCGCCAACGCGGTTGCACGCTCTCGGGTGGAGAGCAGCAAATGCTGGCCATCGGGCGAGCGCTCATGTCGTCTCCCAGCCTGCTCACCGCCGACGAACTGAGTCTCGGCCTCGCGCCCATTGTCGTGAAGCGCGTGTTCGAGACACTGAACCTCGCGCGTCAGGCCGGGGTGACGCTGCTCGTGGTCGAGCAGAATGCTCGTCTTGCTTTGCAATTCGCCGACTACCTCTACGTGCTGAAGCACGGTCGTGTGGTCATGGAAGGAGTCCGGGAGGACCTCGAACGTTCGGCCGCCCTGGTCGACGCCTATCTTGGTGTTTAGGTTATGCGAGACTACGCGCTCAAACATCGCACCATCGGTCACGTCCTCGCGGACAAGGCTGCGCGAGTCGGCGACTCGACGTGGCTCCTATTCGGTAGACAACGCTTCACCTACGCTGAGGCGCACGCGTTGTCGAACCGATATGCAAACGGCTTTCGCGCGCTGGGAGTGAGAAAGGGGGACCATGTCGCGGTGATGTTGCCGAACTGCCCCGAGTTCTTCTGGACCGTCTGGGGTCTCGGCAAGCTTGGCGCTGTCGCGGTGCCGCTCAATACGGCCGCGCGTGGCGAACTGCTGCGCTACTTTATCACCCAATCGGAGTCCCGTTATGTGGTCCTAGCCGGCGACCTGGCGTCCCGGGTCGCGGAGGCCCTCGCGGGCGGCCACGCGCTCGAAGCTTGTGTTCATCTCGGCGATTGCGGCGGCGCTCTGGACGGACTGGGGGCGCCGATCGTCGACCTCGCTCCCTTCGCAGGAAGCCCGAACGTCGAGCCGGACCCTGACGCCGTCCTCAGCGCAGATCCGCAATTTATCATGTACACGTCAGGCACGACCGGGCCCTCCAAGGGGGTCGTCAGTCCGCATTCGCAGGCCCTTGGCGTCGGCCGCTCGCTCGCCGTCAATTTCGGCTACCGACCCGAGGACGTCGTCTTCACATGCCTTCCGCTGTTCCATGGCAATGCGCTTTGGTATTCCGCGTACGCGGCGCTCTGGGCGGACTGCACGCTCGCCGTGGCGTCGCGGTTCTCCGCCTCGAGCTTTTGGGATGAAATTCGAAGGACCGGCGCGACCCAGTTCAACCTTCTTGGCGCCATGACCAACATCCTGCTGAAGACCGAAGCTTCGCCGCGCGACCGCGACCACCGGGTTCGACAAGCGATGGTCATTCCCCTCTCGCCCGAGACATATCGCGCGGTCTCGGAGCGATTCGGCGTCGAAGTCACCTCGCTCTACGCCATGACCGAGACCTTCGCGGTGACGATGTTCTCGCCAGGCGACCCCGAATCCAAAGGCGCCTCGGCGGGCCGCCCGCGCGGTGCGGCGGAGGTGTCGATCGTTGATGACGGCGACAACGCACTAGCCCCGGGTGAAGTGGGCGAAATATGCGTCCGCCCGCGGGAGCCTGGAATTATCATGAGCGGCTATTACAAGATGGCCGAGGCGACGGTGCGCGAGACCCGCAACCTCTGGTTTCACACAGGGGACCGAGGCCGACTCGACGAAGACGGCTATCTCTATTTCGTCGACCGCAAGAAGGAAGCGATCCGAAGGCGCGGCGAGAACATATCGGCCTACGAGGTTGAGATGCTTCTGGCGCGACACCCGGCCGTGTTCGAAGTCGCGGCCGTTGCGGTCAGTTCTGAGCTCAGCGAGGACGAGGTGCTCGCCTTCGTCGTGCTGAAAAAGGGCCAGAGCGCAACTGCGGAGGAATTGGTCCGCTTCGCGAACCGCAACATGGCGCACTTCATGGTCCCGCGCTTTGTTCATTTCCTCGACGCCTTGCCAAAGACGGCGAGCGAGAAGATCGAGAAATACAAGCTGAAGGTCTGGGCCGAACAGAATCGCGCGTCCCTGTGGGATCGCGAATTGCTCGGCATCAGGTTGGAAAGATAGACGCGGGCCGAAACAAGCCAGGGAGAGGAAAGCCACGATGACCGAGACCATCCGCCTTACGCGACGCGCCGTGCTGGTCGCTGGCGCCGCGATTGTGACCGGCGTCGCGCCAGCATTCGCTGATCAAACCGTAAAGGTCGGCCTGACTGGACCGTTCTCTGGAGGCCTTTCGCTCCTCGGGCAGAGCGTGCGCGATGGCGTCGCGGTGGCCTTCTCCGAAATCAACGACGCCGGAGGGGCGAACGGCGCGAAGCTGGAGTTGATCGCAGAGGATGACGGCTATGAGCCCATGCGCACAATCGCGTCGGCGCGCAAGCTGGTGGAGGAAGACAAAGTTGTTGCGCTGCTCGCGCCGATTGGCACCGCGCCGTCGGCCGCGCTCATTCCGTTTGTTACGGAGAGCAAGACGCCTTTGCTCTTTCCCTACGCATTTGCGCACGCACTGACGACGCCTGTTCATCGCGACATCTTCACCACGCTGCCCGAAGTGCGCGTGCAGATGCTTGTGCTCGCCGACTACATCCTCAACCAACTGAAGCAGTCTAAGGTCGCGGCGATCTATCAGAACGACGATTTTGGCCAGGACGCGGTCGCCGGGCTTGAAGAACGCTTTAGTCGTGCGCACGCGCCCTTGGTCAAGCTGCCCTTCGATCGGGGTACGACCAATTTCAGCGGAGTTGTCGCGCAGGCGAAGGAAGCGGGCGTCGAGCACGTTGTCTTCCTCGGCATCCCCAAGGACGCCGCGCTGGTCCTGCGCGAGATGAACAACCTCGGTTGGAAACCCCAGTTTAGCGGTCATAACGCGCTCGGCGACCCCCAGACCTTCAAACTCGCCGGACCGCTCGTCGAAGGCGCCATCGCGGTCGCGGTGATGGAGCCGCTCGACTCCGACAAGCCCGCAGTGAAAGGATTTCTTGCGGCCCAACAGAAATACAAGCCCGGCGCCACGCCAACGAGCTACAGCATGCATGGATACCTGGCGGGGAAGCTGTTCGCCGAAACCCTCAAGCGCACCGGCGGAAAGACCGACGAGGATTCGATCGTCGCGGCGCTCGAGGCAATGAAGGACTACGACACCGGCCTGATGGCGCCGCTCACGTTCTCGAAGGACCGCCATGCCGGCGCATTGTCGGGGGCGATCATGAAGGCCGAGAATGGCAAGTGGAAGATCATTACTGGCTGGCTCGAGGCAGGCTGAGCGCGAGCGACTTATGCGCGCTCTTGTCGTCCGCGAGCCGGGTCCCCCTTCCGCGCTGCAACTTGAGGACGTCACAACTCGTCTGCCGGGACGTCGCGAGGTACGGATCGCAGTGATGGCCTGCGGCGTCTGCTTTCATGACGTGGTCACCCGCAATGGCGCCTTCCGCAAGGAAGTCGTGATGCCGGTCATTCCGGGCCACGAGATCGCCGGGGTCATCGAGGCCGTCGGCGCCGACGTCGTCGAGTTTGCGGTCGGCGACCGTGTCGCGACAACGACCCATAACCATGTCTGCGGCCGTTGCCGCTTCTGCCGCAGCGGGCGGGAGACGTCGTGCGAAGAGGGCGCCTTCCTCGGCGACGCCGGTCTCAACGGCGGTTACGCCGAACTTGTGTGTGTGGACGCGGACGCTGCGGTTGGGCTGCGTGAAGACATCACGTTCGAGGACGCAGCGATCGCCGCCTGCGCGATCGGCACGGAGCTCAACGCCATTCGCGACGTCGGAGGCGTCCGAATCGGCGAGCGCGTGCTGGTGACGGGAGCGGGTGGAGGAATTGGATTGCACGGAATCCAGATCGCGCGGCTTTCGGGCGCCTTTGTCCTCGGACTGACGACCAGCGCCGACAAGGCGAAATCGATCCGCGAGGGGGGCGCCGACGAGGTCATCGTCGCCAGCAAGGGCGAGGATTTTTCCAGCGCTGTTCGCCGCGTGACAGACGGCCGCGGGGTCGACGTCGTGATCGACAATGTGGGGAGCCCGGTCTTCCCGAGCGTGCGAAAGAGCGTTTCTGATGGCGGCCGCATTGTGCTGGTCGGGCAAGTGAACGGCGACTTCGTGAGCATGAGCCCTGCTCAGTTGTTCCTACGCGACACTTCGCTCCTGAGCGCCAAGGGCGTCTCGCGCGCTCAGCTGATCGACGTGCTCGACTTGATCGCTCGGCGAAAGGTCAGGCCCATGGTCAGCGAGGTCTTTGCGCTTGAAAGCGGAGCGATGGCGCATGCGCTCGTCGAATCTGGCCGATCTTTAGGGCGCGTCGTCCTAAGACCCTCGGCCTAAGCGACCTTCAGCCGTGACTTCGCGTCGAGTTGAACGCACGGTTAGTAATTTGACTTGCGGGTTAGTCGCGACATGATATCGTGAAGGGGAGGGCATTGCGATTGAAGGACGTCGTGGCGACGCGAGAGATCCAAAGGCCGGAATGGAAGGGGTCGGCTGTCGCGCTGCGTTGGCCAGAACTCGACATCGGGTTGGCGACGATGACCCGCGACGCCGAGATGAATACGCTCTCACTCGAACTCATCGACGAGCTCGATCGTGCGCTTGATGACGCCGTTGATGCTGGGGCGCGCGCCCTCATCTTGACCGGTTCCGGGCGAGCCTTCTGCGCGGGCGCGCATCTTGACTACTTCGTTACCCCCGATCCGCGAATTGGCGGCGGGGCGTTCGAGCTTCGGGACCGATATTTCACGCAGATCGCCAAGCTCTTTGATCGCTTGGAATCCGTGCCGATGCCGGTGATCGCGGCGATCAACGGCTTCGCGCTGGGGGGCGGGTGCGAAATGTCGCTTGCTTGCGATTTTCGCCTGATGGCGAAGGAGGCCAGGATCGGGCTGCCTGAGGTGAGAATAGGGGCGCTAGCTGGCGCGGGTGGCGTACAGAAACTGCACCGCCTGGTTGGGCGCGGCAAGGCGCTCGAATGGATTCTGCTTGGCGCCCATGTCGAAGCAGGGGAAGCGCTGGCGCATGGTCTTGCGACTTCGATTTACGGCGCCGAGGATCTCCTGCCGGCTGCGATGGAACTTGCGCGACGATTCCGCCTGCTTGGTCCGCGCGCGGTGGCGCAATCGAAGGCCGCAGTGCATGCGTGCAGCGACGCAGACGCGCGCACTGCTCGCGGTCTGGGGCTCGAGTCGCTTTCGATGTTGATTGGCGGCGCGGAATGGCGCGAAGGCATGGCGGCCTTCATGGAGAAACGTAGCCCGAAGTTCGTGCCGATCTCGACCGAGCGCACGGCGCGATGACGGGTGGAGCAGAGTTATGAATGTTTATGTGGTTGGGCTCGCAGTCCATCCTCCGGCGGCGTGCATCGCCGACAAGAGGCTTGAGGAAATCGTCTTCGACACAACGCGCGCGGCGCTCGATGACGCAGGCGTCGAGCGCGAAGACCTGGAGCAGGTGACGATCGCCGGCTCAGATGAGCTCGACGGCCGAAGCATTGCGAGCATGCTGCTTGCAATGCCAGCCGGAGCTTATCTCAAGGACGAGATCAAGTGCACCGATTCCGGCCTCACCGGTCTTTGTCTGGGCGCCATGCGAATGATTTCCGGTTTTGGCGATCTCGGCGTCGTTGTGAGCTGGAATAAGAATTCGACTTCGGACTTCGACAATGTGACCGCGAGTCGCGCCGAGCCCTTTTATTTAAGGCCAATCGGCATGAATGACGCCATTGCAAACGGCCTCTTTGCGAGCGCGGTGCTCCACGACATGGATATCGGCGAGGACGAGGCGACCGCGAGCGTCCTCGCCTATCGGGCGAACGCTGCGCGGAACCCACGCGCTATCGCGGGAGCGCTCCTCTCGCCGCGGATAGTGCGCGACGCGCCCTACGTCGCCGCGCCCCTGCGCAAGGGTCACCAGGCGCCGCTGAGCGACGGCGCCGTGGCATTGGTTCTGGCGACTGAGGCGTGGCTCGCACGACATCCGGGCGCTACCCCCTACGCACGGATCGCAGGTCTCGGATGGAGCGTTGACAGTTACGCGCTCAGCCGGACGCGGCTCTCGGCGCTGGCGTCTTTCCGCAATGCGATCGACGCCGCGCTCCGACAGGCCGGCGCAACTCTGGAGGAGGTCGATGTGGTCGAACTGGACGCTCAGACTGGGTTTCATGCGGCCGCCTATGCGCGTGCTCTGAATGGGCTCGGCTGCGAGGCGACAGCCGCCTCTGGCGGCCCGTTCGCCCAGAACCCTGTGTTTTGCTCCGGCCTGGTGCACGCTGCCGAAGCCGTTCTGCAGGTGAGCGGCAGAGCGGGACCCATTCAATCTCCGGGGGCGAGGCTTGCGCTGGCCCATGGCTGCCACGGCTATGCGCAGCAGGCCAATGTCGCTGCGCTCTTTTCGGAAGCCTGAGATGAACGCTGAACGCAATGTCGCAGTGGTCGGCGTCGGCGAAACCGCGTTTCGCACGCATCACGCCGACCTCACCTACGTCGAACTTGCCCAGGAAGCGACACTCGCCGCGCTGGATCATGCCGGCATGACGCCGGAAGAGATCGACGCCGTCGTCTTCTCCATGGCGCCAACAGAGTTCGCCGGCGTCAACGACGCCGACAAATGGGCTGTGGATTCGATCTTTGGCGCAGGCAAACCCTTCATGCGCATAAATACCGGGGGCGCGACCGGAGGTTCGGCTTTCCACGCCGCCTATTCGCATGTCGCCTCCGGCCTCTTTCGCACGACGTTGGTCGTCGGCGCAGACCGGGTCGCAGAGACGCCAGACACCCAGCATATCCTCAATCTCATTTGGGATCGTTTCTACGAGCGAGACTTTGCGCTCAATACCGTGACAATGACGGCGCTTGCCGCGCAGCGATACATGCACCGCTACGGAACGCGAGAAGAGGATTTCGCCGAGGTAGTCGTGCGAGCGCGCCGAAAGGCGGCGCGCAATCGCAAGGCGCACCTCAAGGCGCCCATCACGGTTCCCGAAGTCATGGCGAGCCCGCGCGTCTCCTGGCCGCACAAGCGCGCCGATATCTGCCCGCGCTCCTCCGGGGCAGCGGCCGTCGTGCTCTGCGACGAAGCCACCGCGCGGAAGTCGAGGCGCGCGCAACCAGCCTGGGTAAAGGGCTGCGCCGCGATCACCCACAGTGTCTTCATGGGCGACCGCATGGGTTTCTGGTCCGACACCGAATTCGCGGATCATGACGGCTTCGCGCTGGCGGCGAGAAGCGCCTATCGCATCGCCGAAATCGTCGATCCGGCCAAGGAAATCGATGTGGCCGAGATCTACGATCCGTTCAGCAGCTTCCTTTTCCCGCAGCTTGAATCGCTCGGCTTCTGCGGGCGCGGGGAAGCCTGCCGGCTGCACCTCGAAGGCGCCTTCGACGACAGCGACGGAATCGTCGCGGCCAATCCGTCGGGCGGCACGCTCTGCACCAACCCGATCGGCGTCACCGGTCTTGTTCGGATCGCGGACGCCGCTCTGCAGATCATGGGCGAGGCGGGTGAAATGCAGGTCAAGCGCGCTCGCAAGGCGGTCGCGACCGCGATCGGCGGTTCAACGCAATTCTTCACGTGCACGGTGCTTGGCGATGATGTCAACTGATATGACCGCGAACAAGACAGGGGCCACGAGGCCTTCTGACGTCATTCTGGGCGAATGGCGCATTCGCTACAACTATTCGGTCGGCAAGGTCGCCGGCGTCTTCTTCGACGGCCTGCGGGAAGGCCGGATTCTCGCTAGCCATTGCAGCAAGTCCGGGCTTTCCTATCTCCCGCCACGGGCTTATTGCGAGCGCTCCTTCGCCCCTTGCGACGGTTGGACAGAGGCGGGAGTAGGCGGCGTGATCGAGGCGGCGACGATCGTCACCACGCAGTTCGAAGGTCTGCCGCCTCCTCCGTACGCGATTGCCTATGTCCGGCTCGACAATGTCAGTACGGCAATGCTGAATTTCGTACGGGGCATTGATTTGAGCGACGTGCCGGCCGCGGCGAAGCGTCTAGCGCCTGGCGCGCGCGTCAAGGTGACTTTTGCGGACAGCCGCGAGGGACGCGTCACGGACTTTCACTATGAACTCGATTGACCCGGTCTCCGAACTGCCGGCGCCCTAGAGGTCGGCGCGAGGGTATAGCGCCGTGCGTTCGGAGCGGGCTTGACTTGTTAGCGGTTCGAATGCCTTCGCCGACGTCAAGTTGAAACCCCCCGGGCGGAGTTAGCCGAATAGCAAGCTTGCTAGGTTGTGACCGCCGCCGTTCCGCGCTAGGCAAGATGCGAGGCGGAACGACGGTTTTGAGCGTTATTCATGATAGAAGCGAGTCGCACGGCGGGACGACCGCTCGCGCGGACGAGAGGGGCCAAGACAGCGCCTGATTCTCGTCGTGGGATCCTCGATGCGGCGGCGGCACTGTTGCGTCAGTACGGCTACAAATCAACGACCCTGCGCGACATCGCCGCTGCGGTGGGCATGAAGGCGGGGAGCATCTATTATCACTTCGCTTCGAAAGATGAGATCGTCGCGGCGGTTATGAACGATGGCGTGGATCATGTCGGCAAAGCGGTCCGTGACGCGCTGGACGGTCTCCCCGAAGCGGCTTTGCCGGGAGCGCGGATCGAGGCGGCGGTGCGCGCGCATCTCGAGGCGCTGCTTCGGTACGGCGATTACACGTCGGCCGGCCTGAAGGCGTATGCTGAGGTTCCTGAATCCGTCCGGTCCATCGCTCGGCCGCACAGGAAGCAATACGAAGCGATCTGGAGCGAGCTAATCCGCGACCTCGTCGAGGCGAAACAGGCCCCGGAAGGCGTGTCTGCGGAAACTTTGACGCTTGCGGTCTTGGGCATGATGAATTGGTCGCCGGAGTGGTATCGCAGTCGTCGTCACCAACTCGACAATATCGCCCGCGACTTTGCGGCGATCGTGGTCCGCCCCGGAGATCGAACCGCGAGCGATCCGATCACGTCGGCTTCAATTCGTTCACGGCCAAGAGAATCGCGTCGAGCGACGAACGATCTTCAAGACCGGTGAGGTCGCCCTGAATGCCGCCCGTCTCGGCAGCCTCGCGTAAGAGCCTGCGCATAATCTTGCCGGTCCTGGTTTTGGGCAAGGATTCTGACACGTAGACGCTTCGAAGCCGCGCGAACCCGCCTATCGCTTGCTCGACAGCCTTCTCCACTGCCGCGATCGTCTCCTCTTGCGACGCGTTTGTGCGCACCGTAACGAAGGCGGCGGGCATCGTGCCTCGCACTGCGTCGGAGACGCCAATCACCGCGGCCTCGACCACGCCAGGGCAGGTCGATATGACGCTCTCGATCTCCATGGTGCTGATGCGATGAGCAGCGACGTTGATCACATCGTCTGATCTACCCAGCACCCATAATTGCCCGTCGCGGTCGACGATCGCCTCGTCAGAGGTCGCATACCGGCCCGGAAAGCGCGCCAGATAGGAGGCCCTGAATCGATCGGCGTCGTCCCAAATGGTTCGCGCGAGTGTGGGAAAGGGCTTGGTGAGGACAAGGTTGCCCCGCGCGCCGGGAGGAACCGCCTGCCCTTGATCGTCTACGACGGCGCACGAGTGCCCTGGAACCGGCGTCCCGCAGCTTCCGGCCTTGATTGGCTCAACGCCGTAGACTGGATAGGTCCAGGTCGAGCCGGTTTCGGTCTGCCCGTAGGCGTTGACGACCGGGACGTCGAGGGTTGCCATTGTCCAAAGGGCGGTTTCCGGATCAAGCGGCTCGCCCTGAGTGGTCACAAGTCTTAGCGCTGGAGGACGATTCCGTCTGACGACATCGTCGCCGACAGCCCGGAGCATGCGAAGCCCGGTCGGCGCAATCAGAATCTTGGTGACGCCATGGCGTTTCGCAGTGTCCAGTAAACGCGTCCTGTCCGGATAGTCCAAGGCGCCTTCATAGCAGAGCAGGGTCATGCCGTGCGCGAGACCGCCGACCAGGGCCTGAATCGGAAATGTCAGCCATCCGACGTCCGCCGCGCACCAGTAGACGTCGCCGTCCTGCGGTCCGACCTGCCACTGCACATTGGCCCAGGCGCCCACGAGAAAGCCCGCTGTGCTATGCACCACGCCTTTCGGCCGGCTCTCGGTTCCCGAAGTGAAGATCAGGAAGGCGGGGTCGTTGGCGTCAAGCGGCTCGCAGGGAAAAAAAGAGGACTGTTCCGCCAGGAGGTCGCTCCATGCCGCCTCGCCCTCCTGAAGCGCGAGGGGCTCGCCGGTGCGCGAGACGACAACAGTTCGATTGACGAACGAACTGGACTGCCGCGCCTGGCGCAGGTTCTCGAGCAGAGGAACACGCCGCCCACGTCTGTAGGAGGCGTCCGCCGTGACAACGACAGCCGCACGCGAAGCCAGCAGACGAAGGCGGATCGCATCCGCGGAAAACCCGCTGAAGAGCACCGTATAGATCGCTCCGATGCGATTGCAGGCGTGAATTGCGACGAATGCCTCCGGCAGATTGGGAAGATGGATGGCCACGACATCGCCGCGTCGAACCCCGAGCGCACGCAGCGCTCCGGCAAATCGCGAAACCTGGTCCTTGAGCTCGGCGTAGGTCATGCGCCGAACGTCTCCCGGTTCGCCTTCCCAGACGATCGCGTCCCGCCCGGCAAGCGAATGCGATTCGGCATGCCGATCGACGCAATTGTCGCAAACGTTGAGGAGACCGCCCGAATAGTAGCGAAGGTCCGCGAAACCCCCCTCCGAAAGGGAGTCCCATGGCCGCATCCATCGCAAACGATCGGCAGCCCACGACCAATATTCGCCGCGCGCGTCAGCGGCTCTCGCCTCTGTGAGCTTTTCAGCTTGCGCCGCGTCGCGCCAGCGATCGGGCAACTCAAGAAGGCCGGACGAGGTAAGCGAAGTGAGCGTGTCCGCCATAGCGTTGCCTCCGAGCCGCCGACTGCGGCGTGTCCAGATCGTTGGGCCTTCCGAGGCCTCGGCCGCTGACCGCGATAAGACCTGCTGGACAACTAACTAACACATGTTAGAAATCCTGACTTCCGTCGTCAAGATGAGGCTCCCTGCGTCGATGCGTAATCCCTCCGACCAAGCCTATCCCTATTTCGCGGAGGAGCATGAACTGCTCCGGCGCCAGATCCGCCGCTTTGTTGAAGAGCGGGTCAAGCCGAACGCCGATCGTTGGGAGGAAGAGGGATACGTCCCGAAAGAAATCCTGCGGGAAATGGGGGCGCTCGGATTTCTAGGCATTCGCTATCCGGCTGCATATGGCGGCAGCGAACTCGATACCCTGGCGACCGTCGTCTTGGCGGAAGAACTCGGACGCTCAACGTACGGCGGCTTCGCGATCACGGTCCTGGTTCATACGGACATGGCGAGCCCGTATCTTGTTCACGTCGGCTCGAACGAGCAGCGCTCCCGCTACCTGCCTGACATCATTTCTGGGCGCCGGGTCGCGGCGGTGGCGATGACGGAAGCCTACGCGGGCTCCGATCTCGCGGGCATGAGGACGACCGCGCATCGCGATCGTGACGGCTGGCGACTGAATGGTTCAAAGATGTTCATAACCAATGGCGCACGCGGCGACATTTTCGTTGTTGCGGCCAAGACCGGTCAGGCGGGGCGAAGCCGGGACGTTTCGCTGTTCATCGTTGAGAAGGGCGCGCCGGGATTCTCCGTATCGCGGACGCTCCAGAAGCACGGCTGGCTCTCTAGCGACACGGCGGAGCTGGCTTTCGAAGAATGCTTGATCCCCCACGAAAATTTGCTTGGCGAAGAGGGTCACGGATTTTACGCGCTGATGAAGAACCTGCAGAACGAGCGTATCGTGCTGTCTGCGCAGGCGATGGGCGAGGCGCACCGCGCCATCGAGATCACGCTCGATTGGGTGAAGCAGCGCGAAGCCTTCGGGTCGGCGCTCTGGCAGTTTCAGACGATCCGGCACAGACTTGCGATGCTGTCCGCGAAAGTCGAGGCTGCCTGCGCCCTTGTCTACAATGTCGCCTGGCGCGACGCACAAGGCCAATCCGTCACCAAAGAAGTCTCCATGATTAAGGCCCTCTGCGGCACGTTGGTGAATGAGGTCATGTACGACTGCGTTCAATTTCACGGGGGGCTCGGCTTTATGAAGGAGTTGACGATCGAGCGCATGTCCCGCGACGCCCGCGTGCAAGCGATCGGCGGGGGAGCCACGGAGGTGATGTTGGAGGAGGTCGCCAAACGGATGACGTGACGTCACTCGATGGGTCGAAACCGGGGGCCGCCCCAGAGGCCAGTAATGTCGCGTGCCCCGGTGATGTTTGTGAGTGTCATGCGTTCCTAGAGCGCACCGCGAAAACGAAGGTTGTCCGACAGCGCGCGGCTCCTGAGCCGCTGTTTCCGCGACGATCCCCTGCTTAGCTTTGGAGCCTTAAATATGCCGATCATTGGCGGCGCCGTGCGAAAGCATGCTGCGTTCGAGGACAACGCGACGCGTTACGAAGAGCTTTGCGCGACATTGAGGACACGGCACCACGAGGTTGCCGCGGGCGGGGGCGAGCGCCTGCGCCTTCGTCATACCGAGAGAGGGAAGATCCCGGTCCGGCAGCGCATCGACCATCTTGTCGATCCGCTCTCGCCGTTCCTCGAACTCTCGCCGCTCGCCGCTTGGGGATTATACGGCGGCGATGTGCCTGCTGCAGGGGTCATCACGGGAATTGGCATGATCTGCGACACGCCCTGCATGATCATCGCCAACGATGCGACGGTGAAGGGTGGATCGTTCTTCCATGAGACGGTCAAGAAGCATCTTCGGGCGCAGGAAATCGCCTTCGAAAATCATCTGCCGTGCGTGTATCTGGTGGACTGCGGCGGCGCCTTCCTGCCCGAACAGGATCGCGTGTTTCCCGACCGCGATCATTTTGGCGGCAGTTTTTTCCAGCAGTGCCGCATGTCCGCGGCAGGCCTTCCGCAAATCTCGGCTGTGTTTGGGGGCGCCACGGCCGGCGGCGCCTACATTCCGGCGCTCTCGGACGAGGTGGTGATGGTGCGCGGCACGGGTCGGATCCATCTCGGGGGACCGCCGATTGTCAAGGCGGCCATCAACGAGATCGTCGACGGCGAGACCTTGGGCGGGGCCGAGATGCACACGCGCGTTTCCGGAGTGAGCGACTATCTCGCGGAGACGGAGCTCGAAGCGCTGGCCAAGATCCGCGACATCATCGGAGCGTTGAGTTGGCCGCAATCGTCGAGGCGTGGTCGCGCCACAGCGGCGCCTCGCCACGACGCGTCGGAAATACCGGGAATTGTCGGCGTGGATCTGAAGCGTCCCTTCGACGTGCGCGAGGTGATTGCCCGCATTGTCGACGACAGCGAGCTCCAGGAATTCAAACCGGACTTCGGATCGACGATAGTGTGCGGCTTCGCCTGGATTCATGGCGAGCCCGTCGGCATTCTCGCCAACAACGGGGTGCTTTTCTCGGAATCCTCATTGAAGGGCGCCCATTTCATCGAGCTGTGCGATCAACGCCGTATCCCTCTCTTATTTCTTCAAAACATCACCGGATTCATGGTCGGCACCGACGCGGAACGAAGCGGCATCGCGAAACACTCCGCCAAGCTCGTCTACGCTGTCTCAAACGCCCGAGTACCTCGCTATACGGTCATTATTGGAGGCTCTTACGGCGCCGGCAACTACGGCATGTGTGGCCGCGGCTTTCGACCCCGCTTCCTGTTTTCCTGGCCGAACGCGCGCATCGCCACTATGAGCCCCGAGGTCGCCGCGACTGTGGTGACGGAACTGAGGCGGGTCAGCGTGACCCGCGGAGGTGTGAACTTTGCGGAGATCGAAGAGCTCGACCGGACGACGCGCTCGCAATTCGAGGAGCAGAGCTCGCCGTATTACGCAACCGCGCGCCTTTGGGACGACGGGATCATCGAACCTCAGCAGACGCGAGACATTCTGGGACTGTGCCTGGCCTTAGCCTCGCGTGAGGTCGAGTTACCGAGCCATCGCCCCGTCTATAGGATGTGACCGAATGTTCCAGAGCGTCCTGGTGGCCAATCGCGGGGAGATCGCAGTCCGGATCATGCGAACGTGCAGGCGCCTCGGACTGCGCACGATCGGAGTCTACTCTGACGCTGATCGCCACGCGCTGCACGTCGCGACTGCCGACGAAGCGGTGCGCATAGGTCCGGCGACCGCGCGAGACAGCTACCTCAACCTGTCGGCGATCATGGAGGCCGCCCGGCGCACCGGCGCGGAAGCGATCCACCCCGGTTACGGATTTCTGTCTGAAAAGCCGGAGCTCGCCAAAGCTTGCGCGACGGCGGGCGTCGCGTTCGTCGGCCCCTCCGCCGCGGCTATTTCGGCCATGGGACAGAAGATTGGCGCCAAGCGGGTGGCCGCGAGCGCCGGGGTGCCAAGTGTCCCGGGGTATGCGGGCGACGACCAGTCGATCGACCGTTTGATCGCGGAAGCCCTGACTATGGGGCTTCCTGTGATGGTGAAGGCCTCGGCCGGGGGAGGTGGCAAAGGCATGCGGCGGGTAATGACCGAAGACGAGTTGAAGCCGGCTATCGAGCTTGCGCAGCGAGAAGCGCAGGCCGCATTCGGCGATCCGACGCTGCTCATCGAAAGGCTGATTCTGCGACCCCGACATCTCGAGGTGCAGGTCGCCGGGGACAAGCATGGGAATGTCGTTCACCTCTTCGAACGCGACTGCTCAATTCAGCGCAATAACCAGAAGCTCGTCGAGGAGGCGCCCGCGCCCGGGCTGTCGGGCAAAATGAGGGACAAGCTACTCACGGGAGGCGTCGCCTTGGCCCGCGCCGTCGGTTACGACAATCTCGGCACGGTCGAGTTCATCCTCGAGGAGGGACGGGAGGAACCTTGGTTCCTGGAGATGAACACCCGTCTGCAGGTCGAGCACCCGGTCACCGAACTCATTACGGGGCTCGATCTCGTCGAGCTGCAGCTGAGAGTTGCCTCCGGCGAGGCCTTGCCTTTCCGGCAGTCGGAGGTGCGCGTTCACGGCCACGCGATCGAGGCGCGGGTCACGACGGAACGCGCCGACGACGGATTTCAACCGGATATCGGTCCAATCCTGGCGTATCGCGAGCCGTCGGCGGCGCGGGTGGACAGTGGGGTCGCCGCAGGCTCCGAGGTGACGCAGTTCTACGACTCGATGGTCGCAAAAGTCATTGGTTTTGGCGTCGATAGAGAAGCAGCACGCGTGCGCCTGGCCGCAGCCCTGCGCAACTTTGCGCTTCTGGGGCCCGCGACAACCCTCCAGTTTACCGTGGATTGCATTGATCACCCCTTGTTTGTGGAAGGGCGGGCGACGACGCGTTTCATCGAAGAGGCGTTCCCCGGCGGGTGGAAGCCCGCCAAGGGCGATCGGAGGCTTGCGCGCGCGGTTGCGGCGGTGCTCGGGAGCGGACGAGGGACGGCCGATGATTCAGGAGACGCCTGGAAAACGCTTACCGGTTTCCGGCTGCTCGGGCCGGCCAGCGTGCCTGCGGAAGCGCACCTTCTGGTGGGCTCGCCCGGAGAGACTGTCATCAAGCTCCGCGTCGCCGCTCTATCAAACGATCCCAAGTTGAGGGTGAGCGACGACGAGGGGATCTCGAACTGGTCGTGCGCCTCGCCGGCGACGACGTTGAGATCGCCCACGCTGGCGCGATTCGGCGCGGAGTTGTCCGTCGGTCGAAGCGACGCGTGTACTTACAGCTGGCGGGCCAAACGTATGTCTTCGATGTGTTGTCTTCGACCGAAGCGGAGGCGGCCCTTCAGGCGTCCGGCGGCGCTTCAAATGTGCTGCATTCACCCATGCCCGGCGTCATTAGCGCGGTGAAGGTCGACGTCGGCGACGTCATCGCGGCGGGGGACGAACTCGTCGTCCTCGAATCCATGAAGCTTTTTATGACACTGCCGGCCGGAGCGAGCGGCGCCGTGGCGGAGATCGCCTGTCGTACAGGGGAGGTTGTCCAGAGCGGACAGCGCTTGCTCGTGATCGATCCAGGCGAAGTGAGAGGTTAACCGGGTGTCGGTTGGTCCTATCGGGTCACAAGCGATGGACTTCGCGCCCACTCCCGGTTCTTGGGTTTCTGGCCGTGACCTTCGCCCTTCCTGATGCCTCGATTTGAATGGGAGTCCGTCGGCGAGCACAAGACGGACATAAGGACGAGCAAAACACTTGCACCATTTGAACCTGTATGGATCGTTGGTCAAGCTGCCCCGGTCGAACATGCGCCGCAGTTGATTGTTCTGGATCGCTTAGGTCGCGCCTGACATCCGCTTCTGGCGAGACGGGAACGACATGCTTTACACGGTGCTGAAGGGCGAACGCGATGCGGTCGAGCTGAGAAGCACTACGATTACAGCGGATCGTCAGGATGTCGTGGTTTCGGCGTCCTGATCGTCGCTTAGGTCCTATCGATCAGCGAACCAGAAAGGACCGCGCAATTCCATGGCTCTCCGCGTCGAGGCGCAACAGCGCTCCTGCGTGCGGCTCCCTTGCCTTCGCTTCCTCGCTCATGCCATCCGACGCGCTGGTGACGTAGAGCGTGGCGAGGTCCTCGCCCGCGAAGGCGGGCATGGTCGGCTGGCTGACGGGCAGGTCGACGTCGCGGTCGGGGGAGCCGTCGGCGTGAAAGCGGCGAAGCTTACCGCCGCCATGGAGGGCAGACCAATAACCGCCGTCCGTGTCGATCGCGGCGCCGTCGGGGATGCCGAGTCCGGCGGGCACAGTCGCGAAAACACGGCGGTTCGAGAAAGGCGTTTTCTGACTGTCGCGGGTGTTGCTGCGCATAGGCGGTTACGATCTCCAAAGCCTTAGGGATGGTGTAGTCGGCCGGCGGACACACGCCGACTTGATCGCCGAAATCGATGATTGAAAAAACGCTGCCAAAACAAAACCCACCCTCGAATGAGCCCATGTCTGCGGGGGAGATTTTGCAATGAGGGGCGATTCTTTGAGTGTCCGGCTCCGCAACGGCCGGTATGGCGACGAACGAAACGAAAATGAAGAACGCGGCGCGCAACATCGGAGATGATCCCCTGTAGTCTTAGGCGCGGAGCCGGGCCGCTGACAACTGCGTTCGCTCCTACGAAGGCTTTCGTATCTTCGCGAGCGCGCGAACTCGCGCCCGTCCGGCTAACTCGACCGTGCCTTTTGACTCGTCACGTTGAATTTCCCAATACTCAGCAACCGCTTCTGGTAGAATAGTGTTTCTGAATTTCTTTATTTCCTCAATCCAATACTCAGCATATTCTTTTTTCGTCTCACGCAGAAATTCGCGAAGTCCTCTAGCATCATCATCATAATCTGTAGTAGCGTTTTCGAGCCTTTCTATCATCTCTTTATTGTACGAAGCTAGATTTTCGCTGAGGATTGTTATGAGAGTTAGAGCGTGTTCGCGTGGTAGTTCGTGAAATCCCTTTGTGTGTGTCAGTACAATCTTTCGCTCGATAGCGGCAACTTCATCAAGGCTGGCGAACCCTATTCTCTTGCGGATTTCCGTCGAAAGCTCTTTCACGGCGATATGGGATCGCTTGTCGCCAACGACATCGGCGACGCCCCACACATCGAACGTCCGCCCAATGAGGGCGAGATACGGTTTTCCCTCTTTGAATTTCAAAGGCTCATTGGAGACCTTCGCCGAATTTGGAGGCGGAGCGTCGTTGACGGGCGGCCGCGGATTATCCGTCGCCGCCGAGCGGGCCGCTAGTGGTCTCCGCCTCCTAAATAGGTCGAACAGCCCCACGTGCGCGCCCTCGAAATCCACCGTTGACCATCGAATTGCAAGTTACCATCCGGGGCACGCCGTCGCCCCCGTGAGAGCATCTAGCGTACATGGTGGCCCGAGCGGAACAGTTGATGGGAGGGTGTATGTTCCGGCAGGGGGGTATGTAGTTGTGGGCTGCGTTGCCGCCATCATATCCAAAGCCAAATCCGTCTGTTCTCTAGTCAATGGGGGGCACGGCCCGTCGCAAACACTTTCCTCAGTGGACATACAGCCCCCCAAGAACAAAGCGAACGTGAGCATAACACTTTTACGTTGCCCCATAACTGTTGCTCCATTTACGGAGCGCCATGGTTAACACACGTTGTTAATCAGTGCAACACAGCCTCCGCTTGGGTTCCTCAGCCGGGCCTTTCCAGTCGTGACGCCACCGCGATGTGGGCCGTGGACGGGCAGTTCGACCCGCCCCATACCGCCGTCGCCGAACTCACCTTGCAATCAGTGAGCGTCCATGGGCGTCTTCTGTTCGGTCCGCGCGACAAACTCGCAATCGTTATCATTCACAATCAACGGCGACTCCGCCTTGAGCCAAACCCAATCGCCCCATGTCGCGATTACTTCGTGCACCAAGCCGTCGCCAAGCCGGACAATATCGCCGGCCGAAAATTGAACGCCCATGCTTTTCACTCCCTTTGAGACGGCCGACTCTGACCACGGTCGCCAGCCTTCGTCAAGGCAAAAAAGATAGTAATTTCAGCAAGTTATGCTTGCAGACCGTGCAAGCGTGCGCAAGCGGTGCAAGCACGGCAAACCGTGCCCGGCAGGCTAGACCCCATAGTTATTTCGAGTTTTCGCCCGGTTGCCGCTTACGAATCCATGCAAGGGTGTGCAAGTGTGAACGAACGGGGCGCTCGCCCCACTGAAGGAAATCTGCCGGAATGGTCCGGCGGTTGAATTGGAGCGAGCAACCGAATGAACGTTGGAAGTGAGATCAACTCTGCGCCGGGACTAGCCCGCAGACATCGCCGGCCGGCGCTATTCACCCAAGCCGATATTAACCGCGCTTTGCGCGCCGCGAGACAAGTCGGCGCTGACTACGGCGTCCGCGTCGAACCGGACGGCGCGATTGTGATTGGCAGGCTGGCGGCGCAGATGGCGCCCATTGTCAGCAACTCTGTACCCGTTCGCGACTTCACCTTGTGAGGCTCCTCTATGCCGCGCCCTCGTCCTCCATATTTGCAAAAGCAAATCACCCGTCACGGGAAGGTCGTGTTCTATGTGCGACGCGGCGCCGGGCCACGCACTAGAATTCTTGCCGCCTTCGGGACGCCAGAGTTCATGGCCGAGTATCAAGCAGCGTTAATCGGCCGCACAGCCGCGCCCACGCCCGGAAAGGTGAAGGAGGCGAGTTTTGAATGGCTGATCCGACGATACCGTGAAAGCTCGGCTTGGGCTTCGCTTGCGCCCGCGACGCGGGATCAGCGCGAGAACATTCTCCGCAATGTCGAAAAGCAGGCCGGAGACATTCCCTTTGCGGCTATCACCCGCGCCAAGATCATTGAGGGGCGCGAGAACCGGAAGGCGACGCCGAATCAGGCGAACAATTTCATCAAGAGTATGCGCGGACTCTTCCGATGGGCGCTCGATGTCGAGATCGCCAAGGTCGACCCGACTTACGACGTGAAGCTCTTGAACGTCAAGACCGATGGCTTTCACGTCTGGACCGATGATGAGGTCTCGGCGTTCGAGTCGCGCTGGCAACTCGGGACACGCGAGCGGCTTGCGTTCGATCTTCTGCTCTACACTGGCCTACGGCGCGGCGACGCGGTTCGACTCGGCCGGCAGCACGTCAGGGACGGCGTGTTCAGGATCAAGACCGAGAAGAATGGCGTCATCGTCGAGGCTCCGATCTTGGGGCCGCTGGCACGGTCTATCGAAGCCGCACCGACTGGCGACCTCGCCTTCATTGCCGGCGAACACGGCCGCCCAATGGTCAAGGAGTTGTTCGGCAACTGGTTTCGGGAAGCATGCAAGGCCGCTCGCGTTCCCGGCTCCGCTCACGGGCTCCGCAAAGCCGGCGCGACTCGGGCCGCAGAGAACGGCGCGACCACAACGCAACTGAAGGCCATGTTCGGATGGACCGATGACGCCATGCCGGCGCACTACACGAAGACAGTGAACCGGGCGAAGACGGCTGCGAGCGGCATGTCAAAACTCGAACGCAAGCCCAAACCCTGAACGATCTATCCCCTCACCTTTTAAAGTGAGGGAATTAACCTAAGTCTTTTCAGAGGGATATAGGCTAATGGCTCCCCGAGCAGGACTTCGAACCTGCGACCATTCGATTAACAGTCGAATGCTCTACCAGCTGAGCTATCGGGGATCAGCAGGGCGCCCGTATAGCAGATTTTCTCGCAGCGCCAAGCCGTTTTTCGCTCTTGCCGCGAACGCGGCCGAGGGCCACCTTCTCCTGATGCTCGATCCCATGAAGTGCCCGGAACTCCTGACGCCAGCTGAGATGGGCAAGGCGGATCGAGTGACGATCGCCGGCGGAACGCCGGCGTCGGTCCTCATGGAGGCCGCCGGGGGCGCGGCAGCGGACGAAGCGGCGCGGCTTGCCCGTTCGCGGGGACGGATCGTCGTGCTCTGCGGGCCTGGCAATAACGGCGGCGACGGCTTCGTCGCGGCGCGGCTTCTCGCCCAACGCGGATTTCCGGTCGAACTCGGCCTCTTGGGGCCGCGCCAGGCGCTTCACGGCGACGCGGCCGAAGCAGCCGTCCGGTACGCCGGCGCGATCCTCCCCGCCTCGGCGGTCGATTGCGCCGGCGCGGCCTTGGTGGTCGACGCGCTGTTTGGCGCCGGGCTCTCGCGCGACCTCGACGGCGAGGCCAAGGCGATTGTCGAGCGGATCAACGGCTTTGCACGCGCAGGGGGCCGGGTGTTGGCGGTCGACACGCCGTCAGGTGTGGATGGGGCGACCGGAAAAGTTCGCGGCGTCGCGGTCGAGGCGACGGCGAGCGTCACGTTCTTCCGGTTGAAGCCCGGCCACCTGCTCGAACCCGGACGCGCGCTCTGCGGGGCGATCCGGCTCGCCGACATCGGAATCCCGGCAAGCGTTCTACCGCGGATCGGTCCGAGCGCCTTCGTCAACGGCCCCGATTTTTGGGGCGACGCGATGCCGCGGCTCGATGCGCGGTCACACAAATACGCCCGCGGAGCGGCGCTTGTCCTCTCCGGAGGCCCGCATCAGACGGGGGCGGCGCGGCTCGCGGCGCGAGCGGCGCTGAGGGCGGGGGCGGGGATCGTGGCGGTCGCTAGCCCTCCCGAGGCGGTCGCCGTCAACGCCGCCCAACTGACCGCGGTGATGGTCGCGCCATTCTCGGGCCCGAGCGGATTCGAGGGGCTTCTCGCCGACGGGCGCCGGCGGGCCGTGGCCCTCGGTCCCGGCGCCGGGGTCGGTCCGGAAACGCGCAAGCTCGTTGCAGCGGCGCTGACGCGGCCAGGCGAAGGCCGCACCGTGGTGCTCGACGCCGACGCGCTAACCAGTTTTTCGGGCGAGGCCGACAAGCTTGCAATCCTGATCAGTCGCGGCGGGCATGCCGTGGTCATGACCCCGCATGAGGGCGAATTCGCCCGGGTGTTCGCCGCCGCGGACGGCGTTCGCGCCGACGATGACAAGCTCGCCCGCGCCCGCGCCGCCGCCTGGCTCACGGGCGCTGTGATCGTCCTGAAGGGCGCCGACACTGTCGTCGCCGCACCCGACGGACGCGCGGCGATCGGCTGGGACCTGCCTCCGACGCTGGCGACCGCAGGGTCCGGCGACGTGCTGACCGGGTTCGTCGCCGGCCTCGCAGCGCAGGGCATGCCGGCTTTCGAGGCGGCCGCCGCCGCGGTCTGGCTGCACGGCGCGGCGGCGCGGGCGTTCGGTCCGGGGCTGATCGCGGAGGACCTGCCGGAGGCTTTGCCGGGGGTGTTGGCGGATCTGGGAAGCCTGTAGGGCGGGGTAGAGCAGCGTCGCTGACGCCTCCGGGCGCGGTCCGCGACCGCTCAGTGCGAGAACAGCACCGGCGCGGTCATATGCGCAAGGATGTACCGGGTGCCGGCGCCGTGGCCGAAGAGCGCCTGCGTTCCTTGATCGAAGGCGCCGATCGCCAACAAGTCGGCCGCGTGATCGGAAACGGCGCTGAGCAGCGTGTCCATCACCGCAACCTCGTCGACAACGAAGTGCTGATAGCGCGCGTTGACGCCATGATTCGCAAGATTCGCCACCAGACGGTCGGCGAATTCGTCGCGCTGATCGCTCTTGCGAGCGACCTCGACCACGAGCGCCTCGCAACCCTTGGCGACGAGCGGCAGGGCGTCGGAGACCGCGCGGGCCGCGCCGCGAGAGCTTCGCCACGCAAACAGCGGACGCGCTCCGACATCGGGGTAGGTTCCGACATAGGGCACGACCAGCACTGGCCGGCCGCTATCGAGAATCGTCTGCTCGGCGAGCTTTGGGGGCACCGGCTCGGCGTCGTGGGCCTGGCCGAGGATGACGAGATCGTAGGTGCGCGCCAGATCCACGAAACGACGGCCGATCTCGGCGTCGCTGCCGCGGTTGAGGTCGAAGAAGCCGACGCGGTCGGCGAGCGTCTTGGTTGCCGACTTGAAGGCGGCGCGCGACATTTCGAGCGCTTCGATATATTTGGGGCTCGGCCAACTGGCCACGGATCCGACAGTATGCGCCGCCGCCTTCTCGGCGAACACTCCCGTCAGCAGCGCCCCGGCCCGCTCAGCAATCTTGACGGCGAGCGCCAGCCGGGCAGCAGTCCGCGGTTTCGAGTCGACGTGGACGAGAATGTTCGCAAAAGTCATTCGTTTCTCTCCCAGCTTCGCGGAACCTTAGCGGAGGCCGATTGCCGGATCAACGAACGGGGCGGCGACGGATCGCCGCAAGTTGCGGCGCGTCAAGCCGTGACGGAGACGGCAGGGTAGGGTGGGGTCGGGATGCGGCGCGGAGCGGCCGTCCCGGAAGGAGGCATAGCCCATGGCTTCGGCCGTGATCTTTTGGGTCGAAGCGTTGGGGGTCGTGGTGACGATCGAAGCCGTGATGGCCGGGCTGGCTCTTCTCGCCGCGTGGCGGATCGAGCGGTTGGCGCCGCCGCAAGGCGGTTTCCTTGACATCGACGGCGTACGCCTGCACGTGCTCGATCGGGGCTCTGGGGAACCGGTGGTTCTCATTCATGGGCTCGGCGGCCAGATCGGCCATTTCGCTCATTCCCTCGTGCCCCGTCTTGTCGGCGACTTCCACGTCGTCGCCTTCGACCGGCCTGGCTCCGGCTATTCGTCGCCGGCGGAGGGGGGCGTGCGCGAGCAGGCGGCGATCCTCGCGCGCGCGATCCGTGCTCTGAAGCTCGGCAAGCCGCTGGTGGTCGGGCATTCGCTCGGAGGCGCGGTCGCGCTGGCGATCGCCCTCGACCATCCGGACTGCGTCGGCGGACTCGCGCTGATCTCGCCAGCGACGCATCCGGTCGTCAAGGCCCCGGCGCTATTCCGCTCGCTCGTGATCCGTTCGCCGCTTCTGCGTCGGCTCTATGCCTGGACTGCGGCGGCGCCGGCGGCGCTGCTCGCCAGGCCGATCTTCTTCAAGGCGGCTTTCGCGCCGGAGCGCACGCCAGCGGATTTCGGCTCGGCGGGCGGCGGACTCCTCGCCCTGAGGCCGCAGAACATTTACGTCACCTCAACCGAACTGACGGCGGGTCTTGCGGATGAGGCGATCGAAACGATGCCGCTGCGCTACGCCACGCTGACTGTTCCCATCGGCATTCTTTACGGGCGCGATGACCATGTGCTCGACTGGCGCGCCCAAGGCGAAGCGATGGCGCGAAAGATTCCATCGCTGGAGCTCGAACTCGTCGATGGCGGCCACATGCTGCCCGTGACCCAGCCGGACGTTTGCGCGGCGTTCATCCGGAGGATGGCTGGGGCGATGCGGGCGGATGCGAGGGCGGCGGCGGACTGACGTCGACGGGCGCGGCGACCTCGCCGCGCTCCTCAGCGATCCTGCGCGCGTGGATGTCGGCTAGAATGCCCCATTTCACCGTCTTGATTCCCGATCGGATGATCCTTGCCGGGTTCCCGGCGACGATCGAGCCGGAGGGAACGTCACGAGTGACGACCGCGCCGCTTCCGACGATACAATGGTCCCCAACCCGCACACCCGGCATGATGATCGCCTGCGCACCGATGAAACAGGACTTGCCGACGTAGGTGTCCGTATGCAGAAGGCGAGACATATCGTGAGCGAATATGATCGAATTGAAGGCGACATAGGTGCCTTCCCCGATGTGAATGCCGCGCGGATTCGTGAAGTCCATCTTCGCTCGCATTGAGATGAACACGTTCTCGCCGAGATCCATGCCCAGGACCCGGCGGTAAAAAGCCATCTGGGCGCGGACGACGGTCGCCCGGACCTTGATGAATACTTTTCGAGCCAGGCCTCGGCGCGCCGGGGCCGATTTCGTATTTGCCTGCGTCATGCTCACGGAAAGGCCTAATCTGACGTCGAACCCTATTCGTTGGTTCTGTTCACATATGTCTGCATCGGCTCCTGAGGTCTTTACGGCTCGCTCAGTGTTGAAGTCAAGGCAGCGTCCGAAGGCCTTGACGGCCGGTTGGAGCTTACCGATGGGGGCTGGGAAGTCATAACCGGACAAGCCTAATCTGGCGTCGAACCATAGAAGTCGACTTATTCACATATGACTGCATCGGCGCGAAGCATGAACTTGACCGCTCTCCTTGCCACGGCCTGCGTCGGACTGATCGTCCTGGCGGTGATTGCGGGCGCGGCCGCTCGCCACGAATGGATCGAACGAAAAATCGCCGCTCTGACCGCGCCTCCGCGGCGATCGTTCTCGCAGGAAAACGCGGCGCTGCCGCCGAAAGGAGGCCGAGAGCGGGTGGTCATGATCGGAGATTCGAACATCGCGCGCTGGCCGGTCGAGCAACTGGGGGGCCGCCGGCAATTCGTAAATCGCGGCGTCGGCGGGGAGACGGTCGGCCAGGTCGCCCAGCGCTTCGATGTCGACGCGCTGGCCCTCGACCCCGACGTGATCGTAATCACCGCGGGAGCCAATGACCTCGTCGCCGCGGATTTCCTCGCGCCCCCGGCGCGACGGGCCGTCATCGACCGAACCGTTGAAACGCTCGAACGCCTCTCACGGCGCGCGGTCGAGCGTGGGATCGTCGTCCTGCTGGCAACGCTGCCGCCTCCATCCCGTCCGGACCTTTGGCGGCTGCCGGTTTGGCGGGAATCCCTGCGGGACTCGTTTGCGGAGGTGAACGCGCGCTTGCGGCGCGACGGCGAGGGGTCCGGCGTTGACCTGGTCGACTTCTCCGCCGCGCTTGGCGCTGGAGATCGGCAAACCCCGGACGGCTTTCGCGTTGATACGCTGCATCTCAACGCCGCGGGCTACGCGAAGCTGTCGAGCGCGCTCGACCGGGCGTTGGACGGCGCTGAGGATCGCATCAAGCCATCGTCCGGCAGTTCCGCGCCCTAACGTGCGGGCGCTTTGACCCCGCGAGCGGCGATGGTATCGATACGCGCCGGTGAGGGGCGCCTTGGCAAGTCGCAAGGAGCGAGGACATGCCACAGAAGCAAGCGGTTTCCGGAACCGTCGCCGGTAACGACCAGGGGGTCGGATTTCGGGCGATGATCATGAAGCAGGCGATCGCGTACAACCTTGCGGGCGCCGCGAAGAACGAGCCCAACGACGTTGTGAGCTTTACGCTTCAGGGTGACGCCGACCGGCTGGGTGCGGCGGTCGCTGCGGTTCGCGATGGCACCAAGAGATCGTCGAACATCCAGGTCGACACGGTTCCTGCGGCGATCGACCCGGCTTTGACCGCCTTCACGATCCTCGGCTGGACCTCGACGACCCGGCACATCACCAACCCCTATGATCTCGTCTTCAAGCTCCGCGACGACAACAGCGAATTGTCCCCAGCGGAGGTCAAGCAGACCTGGCACGGCATTTTGAGGTCGACGCTCATCGGCGACGATTTGAACAAGCTCGGCCCTAACGACTGAGCAGACGCGCTCGCCTCTGGGCGAGATTCTCGAGCGGCGTTTTCCGGTTTCCGATCCTGGCGGCGTTGAGCGGCTTCGCCCGCATGGCCATGGCCTCGCGCGTCTTCGCGCCTTTGTCGAGCGACCGGAGGTCAGGAACGAATTTGTGCCTCAACGCGTTCAGCGGGCGGGAACCCGTATGCGGGCGGGATAATAAATTGTCCAAAGCGACAAATGCACACGCGCCCCAGATGGGCGCATCCGCTTGAGGGCGTGCAATATCCAAAATCATTAGCGAAAAGAGCGGGCGCAATGAGCAATACTTTGAGATGGACGCACGGGCCGGCGCTGAAGTCCCGCGGAATCAGGTTCCAACTCTGGGCCCCGGCGCAAGAACGGGTCGGGCTGATACTCGAAAGCCGGGACGTCGATATCCAGATGACCCCGCGCGGAGACGGGTTCTTCGAGGCGTTCGTCGCGGGCGCCGGGGCCGGCGAGCGCTATTGGTTTAAGCTTGCCGACGGAAGACGTGTCCCCGACCCCGCGTCCCGTTTTCAGCCGGAAGACGTTCATGGGGCCAGCGAAGTCGTCGATCACGCGGCGTATTCATGGCGCGCGGAGTGGTCAGGCCGAGACTGGGCGGACATCGTCCTCTATGAAATCCATGTCGGCGCCTTCACGCCCGAAGGCACGTTCAGAGCCGCGGCGGAGAAGCTGGCGCACTTGGCGGACCTTGGCGTGACCGCGGTCGAGATCATGCCCGTCGCCGATTTCCGCGGACGCTGGGGCTGGGGCTACGACGGCGTCTATTTTTATGCTCCGGATGCGACCTACGGTCGGCCGGAAGATTTCAAGGCGTTTGTCGAGGCCGCGCACGCTCACGGCATCGCCGTGTTTCTCGACGTCGTCTACAATCATTTCGGACCGGAGGGCAATTATGTGTCGCTCTACGCGCCCGATTTCTTCACCAAACACCACCAGACGCCCTGGGGCGACGCCATCAACTACGATGACGCCAACGCCGGCCCGGTGCGAGCTTTCGTTGTCGAAAATGCGCTATACTGGATCGAGACCTTTCATCTCGATGGGCTCCGGCTCGACGCGGTCGACACAATCAAGGACGACAGCAAGCCGGACATCCTCGAGGAGCTCGCAACCCGTGTCCGAAACCGGTTCTCGCGGCGGGTGCACCTCATGGTTGAGAATGGGGATAACGAACCGCAGCGGCTCGTGAGAGAGGGCGGCAAGCCGGTCCTCTACACCGCCCAATGGAACGACGACATTCACCATGTTTTGCACGTCGCGGGGACCGGAGAGCAGGGCGGCTACTACGGGGATTTCGGGGAGACGGCCTTTCTCGGCCGCGCGCTGGCTGAGGGCTTCGCCTTCCAGGGCGAGGTCATGGCGTTCCGGAACAAGCCCCGCGGCGCGGCGAGCGGCCACTTGCCGCCGGACGCTTTCGTCTCCTTCATCCAGAACCATGATCAGGTCGGCAACCGAGCCCTCGGCGAGCGTCTGAACACGCTTTGCTCCGAGGCGACGTTCCGGGCGCTGGCCAGCGTCTATCTGCTGCTGCCGCAAACTCCGATGCTGTTCATGGGCGAGGAGTGGAGCGCAACCGAGCCGTTTCCGTTTTTCTGCGACTTTGAGGGGGAGCTTGCCGCTTCCATTCGCAAGGGACGCGCAATCGAGTTCGGGAAGTCGTTGGGTTTCGGCAGCCGCGCCAAGATCCCCGACCCCATCGCGGAAGCGACGTTTCGTTCGGCCAAGCTGGACTGGGGCTGCATCGACGCCAATTCCCTGGCCTTCTACCGCGACGCGCTGGCGGCGAGGCGGGAGTACATTCGCCCGCTTCTCCCCGCCATCGAGCGCGGCGGCGAGGCGACCATCCGCGGCGACCAGGCCGTGACCGTCTTCTGGCGCGCCGGACCCCGGCGCCTCATCCTCGACGCCAACCTGTCCGACGCCCGGATTGCCTTTCCCGAGACTAAGAGCGCCTTCTGGCGATTTGGCGAGGCGGACGAGGAGTTCGGGCCCTGGAGCGTGCGCTGGAGCGTGGAGTCGTGACGAGCGTTCCTCGCGCGACCTATCGGCTGCAATTGCGCGCAGGCTTCGGCTTCAAGCAAGTCGAAGCGATCGCGCCCTATCTCTCAAGCCTCGGCGTGAGCCATGTCTATCTTTCGCCGTTCTTCAAAGCGCGCCCCGGCAGCGCGCACGGCTACGACATCACCGATCACGCGGAACTGAATCCGGAACTCGGGACGGAGGCGGAGTTCGCTTCGATGATTGAGGCGCTCCGGCGCGAGGGCCTCGGGCGCATCCTCGATTTCGTTCCCAACCATATGGGCGTCGGCGGCGCCGACAATCCGCTCTGGCTTGATGTGCTTGAGTGGGGTCCTGAGTCTCGTTACTCCGGATGGTTCGATATCGATTGGTCGGCGCATGAAGGGACGGGTCAGGCGAAGCTCCTCGCGCCGGTGCTCGGCGAGCAATACGGCGAAGCCCTCAGAAGCGGAAAACTCGCTCTCAAGTTCGACGACGGGGCTTTCGCCGTTTGGGCGTATGACGAGCATAAGCTGCCCATCTGTCCGCTGAGCTATCCCCTCGTTCTCGGGCACGAATTCGAGGCGCTTGACCTCATTTCGGACCAATTCCTCGACCTGACGCAATGGCGTCCCGAGATGGCCGCGCGGGCGATCCAGCTCAAGACGGAACTGGCGGCGATAGCGCGGTCTGATCAAGGCGCGCGCGACGCGATCGAGGCCCGCCTGTCCGCGATCAACGGTGATTGGCGGGAACTGGACGCTCTGATCCGCGCGCAGTTCTGGCGAGTCGCCTTTCATCGGGTAGCCGAGGACGAGATCAACTACCGGCGCTTCTTCAACATCAACGATCTCGCAGGCCTGCGCATGGAACTCGCGCCGGTCTTCGAGCATGCGCATGCGCGCGTGTTTCGCATGCTAGGGACGGGCGAAATCGACGGACTGAGAATCGACCATATCGACGGTCTGTTTGACCCGAAGGGCTACCTCGAGGCGCTGCGCCAGGTCGTGGGCAAGCCCTTCTATCTCGTTGTCGAGAAGATCCTCGCCGCGCACGAACACCTGCGCGCGGATTGGCCCGTGGAGGGCACGACCGGCTACGACTACCTCAATTGGTCGCTGGGTTTGCTCGTTGATCCCTCCGCCGAGGGCGGATTTCGCCGAAACCTACTCTGCCTTTGCTGGCGTGAGCGACCAGTTCGAGGAAATCGCTCGCGTCTGCAAGCTGCGGATTATGGACAACGAAATGGCGAGCGAGCTGAATGCGCTTGGCCGCGCCGCCGCTCGCCTCGCCCGCCAGAGCCCCATGACGGCGGATCTCACCCGCGCAATCCTCCAGCGAGCGATCAAGCAGGTGGTTGCGAGCTTCCCGGTCTATCGCACTTACGTCGATCTCGCGGGTTCGGCGTCTGACGCGGATCGGCGCGATCTAGCCTGGGCGGTTGCGCGCGCACGTCGGTTCGACCCGGACGTGCACTATTCCGCCTTCGATTTTCTGGAGTCCGTCCTGTCGGCTGGGACGGGAGGCGCCCTTCCGCATGAGATCGGCAAGACCGCGGCGCAGCGCTTTGCGATGAAGCTTCAACAGTTCTCCGGACCCGTGATGGCGAAGGGCGTCGAAGATACCGCGTTCTATCGCTACAATCGTTTCCTCGCGCTGAATGAAGTCGGAGGCGCGCCGGACCGCTTCGGGGTCACACCCTCGCTCTTTCACAAGGCCAATGCCCATCGAGCGGAGCGCTGGCCGCACGCGATGCTGGCGACGGCGACGCACGACACAAAGCGCGGCGAGGATGCAAGAGCACGGCTCGCCGTCCTGTCGGAATGTCCCGACGAATGGCGCCGTCAGGTCACATCCTGGAGCCGGCTTCTGCGTGCTCGCCTGGGCGACATCGAGGGCCGGGCGCCTCCCGACCGCAACGATGAGTATATGATCTACCAGATGCTGGTCGGCTCCTGGCCGATGGACATGCTGGACGGATTGAGCCCGGATGCGCGCGAGGCCTATCAGGCTCGGATGGAAGCCGCGCTGGAGAAATCGCTGCGGGAGTCGAAGCGCCATTCGACTTGGACGGCGCCGGACGCAGAATACGAGCAAGGCGTGCGCGCCTTCGCCCGAGCAGCCCTGAGCCCCGAGGGCGCGAGCTTTCTCGCGACTTTCCTCCCGTTTGTGAAGCGGGTGGCGCGCTTTGGCGTCGACAACAGTCTCGTGCAGACCGTTCTGAAACTCACAGCGCCCGGCGTGCCGGATATATATCAAGGTTGCGAGGCGTGGGATCTGAGCCTGGTCGACCCCGACAATCGCCGTACCGTCGATTATTGCTGGCGCGAAGAGGCGATGACCGAGATGGCACGGCGTCTCGCCGCGCTCGAGGGGCGCAGCGAACTCTTCGAAAAGTTGTTGCGCGCCTGGCCTGATGGACGCGTGAAGGTTGCGACGATTGCGCTGTTGCTGGCATTTCGGCGCGAGCATGCTGAGTTCTTCGCCCACGCCGACTATCAACCCCTCGAGATCGAGGGCGAGGAGGCGCAGTGGGCGACGGGCTTCGTCCGGTCTTACGGCGGCCGGCGCGTGGCGGTTTTGATCGCGCGTTTTCCGGCGCTGCGTGAGGCGAAGCCGGAATGGCGAGCAGAGACGCGCTTGCCCGACGGCGACTGGCTGGACCTGTTCCGCGGCAGACGGCTCGAGTCCGCCGGACCGCTCGGCGATTGGCTCAAACCTTTACCTTTCGCCGTGCTGACGACGCTTTAGAGAGCTTGGGTCGCGGACGAAGCGATCCGTGTGTTGCCGAGCGCCGCGGCGCGGTATCGGTTCCTTCGTCCCCCGGATCAAGTCCCGGGGGAACTCGCAACGACGAAGCGCCTTCATCCGTCTTTGTGCTTCGAGCCTTTCTTCTCTTCAGAGATCCGCTCGAATAGCAGCATCGAGCGGCCGGTCACTTCATAGACTGCGCCAATCTCGAATTTTTCTTCCGGAAGCGCCGCGTCATTAGTGTCGAACAGTCGGTTCCATCCGGAACATTCGACGCAGGAGGGCAACGTGAACTTCACCAAGTCATGGTGCGCGTTGAAGACAATGAGCAGAGTGCCGTCTTCACCTTGCCGCTTGATTCCGCTGACCTGAGCGCGCCCGTCCAGGAGCATCGCGAAGCATCGGGTGCGCTCGTCGTCCCAGGTCTCAGGCGCCATCTGCGATCCGTTCGCGTCGATCCAGGTGACGTCGGCGACGTCGAGGTCGGGGATCATCTGGCCGGTGAAGAAGCGCGACCGGCGCAGGACCTGGTAACGTGAAAACAAACCCGTGAGGCGGCGGAAGAACTCGGCGAGCGCCAGTTGGTCCTCGTCCAGGTTCCAGTCCACCCAGCTGAGCTCGTTGTCCTGGCAATAGGCGTTGTTGTTGCCGTTCTGGGTGCGTCCGAACTCATCGCCTGCGCACACCATCGGCGTGCCCTGCGACAGCAGGAGGGTGGCGAGAAAATTGCGCATCTGGCGCTGGCGCAGCGCGCGGACCTCGCGGTCGTCGGTCGGCCCCTCGGCGCCGCAGTTCCAGGAACGATTGTCGGAGTGTCCGTCGCGATTGTCTTCGCCGTTGGCCTCGTTGTGCTTGTCGTTGTACGAGACGAGGTCGCGCAGGGTGAAACCGTCATGCGCGACGATGAAATTAACGCTCGACCATGGTTTTCGCCCGCGGAAATTGAACTTGTCGGGCGACGCACACAGACGTGGCGCAAGCGCCTTGGCGCTCGCCTCGCCCCGCCAGAAGTCTCGCGTGGTGTCTCGGAAGGTGTCGTTCCATTCGGCCCAGCCGGGAGGAAATCCACCAACCTGATAGCCACCCGGCCCGCAGTCCCAAGGCTCCGCGATCAATTTGACCTCGGCGAGCAATGGATCCTGTCCAACAGCTTTGAGGAAACCGCTTTCGGTCTTGAAGCCGTCGGGCTCGCGGGCCAGAATCGTTCCGAGATCGAAGCGGAAGCCGTCAACCCGCATCTCGCTTACCCAATAGCGCAGCGAGTCCGCCACCATTTGGATGACGCGGGGATGACTGAGGTTGAGGGTGTTTCCGGTCCCGGTGTCGTTGATGTAGTAGCGTGGTTTGTCCGGGAGGAGCCTGTAGTAGGAGAAGTTGTCGATGCCTTTGAAAGAGAGTGTCGGCCCGAGCTCGTTGCCTTCGGCGGTGTGGTTGTAGACCACGTCCAAAATCACCTCGAGGCCCGCATCGTGCAGGCGGGCAATCATCTCCTTGAACTCACGCAGCGAGTTCGGAACGTCGGCGGCGTAGCGCGGATCGGGGGCAAAGAAGCCGATCGAGTTGTAGCCCCAGTAATTCTTCAGTCCTTTTTCGAGCAGATAGCTGTCGTCGATGAACGTATGGACGGGGAGCAGTTCAACCGTGGTCACGCCCAGCGATCGGATGTAGTCAACAGCCGGCTTTGAGCCCAGCCCGGCGTAAAAACCTCGGAGCTTCTCGTCGACGTTCACGTTGAGCTTGGTGAACCCCTTGACGTGGGCTTCATAGATGATCGTGTGGTCCCAAGGCACGCTGCGCCGGCGATATTCGCCCCGCCAGTCGAAATTCGGGTCGACGACCACGGACTTCGGGACGAAGGGAGCGCTGTCGCGCTCATCTAGCGTAAGGTCGGCGCCCTCAGCGCCGAGCGTATAGCCGAACACCGCCGGATCCCACACGAGCTTGCCTGCGTGTGCGCGGGCATAGGGATCAAGCAGGAGCTTGTTGGGGTTGAAGCGGTGGCCGGCCTCGGGCTCGTAGGGACCATGCACGCGGAAGCCGTAGAACGTCCCCGGACCAACGCCCGCGACATGGCCGTGAAAGATCTCGTCGGTGTACTCTGGAAGTTCAAATCGGTCGGTTTCGCGGCCGCCGTCGCTATCGAAGATGCAGACCTCGACCTTCGTGGCGTGGGCCGAAAAAACCGCGAAGTTGGCTCCTTTGGCGTCGGCCGTAGCGCCAAGCGGATACGGCTTTCCTTCACTGATGCGCATCAAAACCCCCTCCTTGGCAATCGGAGAATTGGAGATTCCACTTCTTCCTGAATCCCGCACGAAGTCCTCGTGAGCGAGTTCCTTTGCGGTAAAAGACAACAAACGAACGGGCGAAACGTTCCAGGCGCGCCGACGCTATCGAGAAACGGCGCCCGTGTCCTGCGCTTCGGTTCGACGGCGTATCCGCCGGGACGGGGTCGCGGAACAAGCCCGCGATGCAAACCGTTCCCGTCAACCTGCTCGCAGCGCTCTCCGGTGAGGCCCATGCGTTACGACGTCCTCATCGTTGGAGCCGGACCCACGGGGCTCGCCCTGGCGCTGTGGCTGACGAAGTTCGGCTTGAAGATTCGGATCGTGGACAAAGCCGCGGCGCCGGGGAACGCCTCTCGCGCATTGATGGTGCAATCCCGGACGCTCGAACTCTATCGGCAGCTCGATCTGGCCGACGAGGTCGTAGAGAGCGCGCACAAGATCCAGGCGTTCAACCTTTGGGCGCGGGGCGTCCGGAAGGCTCGCATTCCCTTCGAAGATGTCGGGGTCGGAATGACGCCCTATCCTTACGTTCGGTGTTTTCCGCAAGACCAGCATGAGCGATTGCTTGTCTCGAAACTGGAGGGCAAGGGCGTTTTCGTCGACTGGCTGACGGAGGTCGTCGGGTGGTCGGACCACGGCGACAGGGTGGAGGCGCGCCTTCGCCATCCCGAGCGCGGCGAGGAGTGGTGTGAGGCCGACTATATCGCCGGATGCGACGGGGCGCGTTCCATCGTCCGAGAGGCCCTTCGAGTTCGGGTTTTCGGGGGGGGCGCGTCAGCACGTCTTTTATGTCGCCGACCTCGAAGCGTCAGGGCCGGCCATCGACGGCGAACTTCATGTCGATCTCGACGAGACCGGCTTTCTCGCTGTCGTTCCTCGCGCCGAGCAGGGCCGCGCCCAACTCCTCGGCAAGGTGAAGACCGAATCCGTATCCGGATCTGTTCCCGATAGGTTGCGTTTCGAGGACGTGAGCGATCGTGCGGTCCGAAACCTCAACCTGCGCGGCGCGAAAGCACACTGGTTTTCGACCCACCTCGTGCAACATCGGGTGGCGGACCGCTTCAGGATGGGGCGTGCGTTTCTGCTCGGCGACGCAGCCCACATCGACAATCCCGCGGGCGGCCAAGGGATGAACACGGGGATCGGCGACGCCATCAACCTCGCGTGGAAGCTGAAGGCCGTTCTCGGTGCGAAGGCGCCCGAAACCCTGCTCGACAGCTACGAGAGCGAACGGATCGCCTTCGCGCGCCGACTGGCCGCAACGGCCGACCGGGCCTTTGCGATCGCCGCAGCATTCGGCGGGTTGGCGGACCTCGCTCGGCTTTGGCTGGTTCCGGACACGCTCTCCGGCCTGTTCGCTTTCCATACGGCCAAGGAGCTTGCTTTCCGGACGGTGTCTCAGATCAATGTGAACTACCGTGGCGGACCCCTGAGCGAAGGCAAGGCCGGCAGGGTCCACGGCGGTGACCGGCTGCCGTGGGTGGCCATCGACGACAACCACGCAAGCCTGTCGGAGCCGACGTGGCAGGTCCATCTTTATGGAGACGCCCGTCCGGAACTGAGCGCCTGGTGCGCCGAGCGGGGGTTGGCGTTGCGGACCTTTCCTTGGAAGCCGCCGTATGGGGAAGCTGGGCTCGTTCGGAACGCCGTCTACTTAATCCGTCCGGACGCTTACGTCGCTCTGGTCGATGGACGCGCCGGGACCGGACAGATTGAGCGCTACTTCAAAAGTCGCGGAATTTCGATCTGATCCGACGCTCCCGAGCGTTACTCGGAACCTTTGACGGTCTACGCAGTTTCCTTCGTCGCTAGAAGTGTTCCGAACTCGGAGCGCTGGGGTTTTTCGAAATCCTGGAATTGGCCATGACGCAGATCGAAGTCCTTCAGTTTGAAGTCATTCGGCAAATTGCCGCGGGCCTGATCTGCGTCTCGATCGCCCTACTCTTTTTCCTAGTATGGTCGCGATGAGCAGCGACAGCCTGGCGGTCGTGCGGCGGTCCTCCGGAACTTCCGTCCGCTATTGCGGTTAAACAAAATTGGAGGAGGAGAGAATGCCGAGAGGCGATAAGTCCAAATATACCGACAAGCAAGAGCGCAAAGCGGATCATATCGCGGAAAGCTACGAGAGCCGAGGCGTTCCCGAGCAGGAGGCGGAGCGGCGGGCTTGGGCGACTGTCAACAAGGACGATGGCGGCGGGAAAAAGCCGGGCGGGTCTGGCAGCGGGAAAGCGACTGGGCGTCCGGCTGCGAACAAGGGCGGCCATATGGGGGGCGCGGCCTCGGCCGCGAGGTCGACCGAGGAGCGCTCACGTCCAACGGGGAAGGCCGCGGCGATGCGCAAGCAAAGCAGAGTTGGCAAAGCCGTGGGAGGCCGCAATGACTGATCGCGAAACGAGGGTGCGGGAAATCGCCTACCAGATGTGGGAGCAAGAGGGTTTTCCCGAGGGCAAGCACGATGCGCACTGGTACGAGGCCGAGGCCGTCTATGACGCGGAGGTCGCGGGCGGCGTACTGAAACCAAATTCGCCCGACGAGATGGCGCTGTCGGAGACGGCGGTGGCCAGAGCGAGTTCCTCAGTCGGAAAGCCCCAGAGGTCCGGAGGCAAAGCAAAGTCCATGGAGGCGATGCGCGACGCCCGACCCGCCAATCAGAACATCCCGAGCGAAGACAATAAACCGTCGTCCGCCAAGACGCGATAAATCACGATGGCCCCGCGTCCCTTTTGGACAGGCGATCTCAAGCTGTCGTTGGTGACCTGCCCGGTCGCTCTGACCCCGGCCACCAGCGACGCTGACAAAGTACGCTTTCATACCCTCAACCGAAAAACCGGAAACCGCGTTGTCAGCCGCTATATCGACGGCGAGACCGGGGACCCAGTCAGCGAGGACGCCGAGGTCAAAGGATACGAACGCGAGCAAGGCTCCTTCGTTATGCTCGAGGAAGACGAACTCGAGGCGGTCCAACTGGAGAGCGCGCGCTCAATCGACATCGAGAGCTTCACGCCGGCCGATAGCGTCGACTGGATCTGGTACGACACCCCGTATTTCCTAGACTCCGAACGACACGGTCGGTGAGGAAGTGTACTGCGTAATTCGGGACGCCATGCGCTCGACCAAGATGGCGGGCGTCTCTCGATTAGTCCTTCACCGCCGTGAGCGGGCCGTTCTCCTGTTGCCTCGCGACGAGGGTATCGAACTCTGGACCCTTCGCTATGGCGAAGAAGTGCGGAGCGCGCGGGAGATTTATGCCAACGTCTGCGAGACCAAGCCCGACCCGAAGCTTCTGGCGCTTGTCTCCGAACTGATTGAGAAGCGCAAGAAGCCATGGAGTCCGGATTTAGTCCGAGACCCGGTCCAGGAGCGTCTCATAGAAATGATCGAAAAGAAGAAGACCGGCGCGCGCCCCGCTCGCCGCAAGTTGGAGGCCGCGCGCGAGGGAGCGCCCAGCAATGTGATCAACATCATGGACGCTCTGCGCCGAAGCGTGGCGAAAGACCCCAAGAAACATTAGGCGGTCGCTCCACTTCGCCGCTTGCGGGGTTTAGGCTTCGAGACAGGATCGTCATTCGCGGATGTCTGGGCAGTCCCCCGGGGTTTACTCGGCATAGAATTCTCGATCGGCGCCTCCGCGGCGCGGAAGCCGTTCCAGGGATCGCGGGCAAGCGCGGCGAGCCGCGAAGGGGCGTTGGCGATCGTGAAATGAGCCGGTCCAATTTCGGGAACGAGCTCTTCCCAACCAAGCGGCATGGACACCGCGGCGCCTGGACGCGCGCGCGTGGAATAGGCGGCGACGGCGGTCATCCCGCGCTGGTTGCGCAGATAGTCGATGAGAATTTTCCCCGTGCGCTTGGCTTTGGTGATGGTAGACACATAACGCTGAGGGCTGTCGGCGGCCATCGAGTCCGCTATGGCCTTCGTCCACGCCTTAACCGCGGGCCAATCGGCTTTTGGCTTCACCGGCGCAACCACATGCAATCCTTTTCCGCCCGAGGTCTTCACGAAGCTCGTCAGCCCCGCATCGCTCAGCCGGTCGCGCACCTCGCGCGCCGCTTCGATCGTCGTCGCCCAGGGGACGCCCTCGCCGGGATCGAGGTCCATCACGATCATGTCGGGTCGCTCCCAGTCCACGGTCGTGGACCCCCATGGATGGATTTCGAGGGCGGCCATCTGTACGAGCGCCGTCAACCCGTCGAGATCGCGGATACTAATCAGCGGCTCGCCCTGCTCGGCGGGGTCTTTGACGAGGACGACGGACCGGTCGATCCCTTTCCACGCATGCTTCTGAAAAAAGGTTTGGCCGCCCACGCCGTCGGGACAACGCACCAACGCAAGCGCGCGTCCCACAATATAGGGCGCCATCCACGGCCAGACCTCGGCGTAATAGTCGGCAAGACCCTGCTTGGTCACGCCATCGTCCGGCCAGTAGAGCCTGTCGGGGTGCGTCAACGCGACGGAGCTGTGTTCGGTTTCGGGGGACATTATGGAGGCCGGGGTTTCACGCACAATTTCGCGAGCGGGCTTGTCGTCGCGTAGTCCCTTGAAGGAGGCCTGCCGCAAAAGTCCGTCGGCTGTCCAGCCGCGCGTGTCGACCTCCGCGACCAATTCGGGACGGACGAAGCGAATTTGACGCGCGTCGGCCCCGCTGAGGGGCTCGGCGAATGGGCTCGTGGCAACGCGCGCCGGCTCCAGCCGCCTGTAGAGAGCGGCCGCAGTCGCGGCGGTGAAGCCGGTCCCCACCCGTCCAACATGCCGGAACGCGTCGCCCTCGTAGACCCCGAGAACCAGCGAGCCGATCGCGCTGCGGGTGGCGGTCGAGGGAACGAAACCGGCGACGACAAACTCTTGCCGAGCCGAGCATTTGGCCTTGCTCCAGCTCTTGCCGCGGCCCGGGCGATAGGGCGCGTCTCGTAGTTTCGAGACGATCCCCTCAAGCCCGAGGCGACAAGCGTTTCGGTGAACGAGCGGGCCGTCCTCGTCGAAATGACCGCTGTAGCGGATCGGCCCGGATCGGCTCCCGACAATCGCATTCAGCAAGGATTTACGCTCGGTCAACGATGCGCTTTGGAGATCATATCCGTTCAAATAAAGAAGATCGAAGGCGTAAAAGATCAGGCGTTCCACTTGCCGATCGCTCAGCGCCGCCTGGAGCGCCGAAAAGTCAGACACGCCCGCCGCGTTTTCGACCACGAGTTCCCCGTCGATCAGCGCTGTGCTCAAGGGAAGGCTTGCGAATGCGCGGACGAGCGTCTCGCCGAACTTCGCGGTCCAGTCGAGGCCGCTGCGCGTCAGCAGAGTGACCCGGCCGTTTTCGATGCGCGCCTCCAGCCGGTAGCCGTCGAATTTGACTTCATGCAGCCAACGTCCGCCGGAGGGCGGGTCCCCAGCCAGCGTTGCGAGCATCGGCGCGACAAAACTAGGCAGGCGCGCTTCTTTAGCCCCTTTAACGGTCGACAATTCGCGGAGCGCAGGGGCGGCGGCGCCCCTCTCCTGCTTTCCCTTCTCGGTCTTCTCGATTTTTCCGATCTTGGAGGACCACCCCGGCGCTTCCTTTGCGACTTCGGCGATCTTGCGCCCGCTGGCTGCAAAGTCCGGCTGCTCCTCGAGAATATCCGGTTCGTCTCCGGCTCGCGCGAATTCGTCATCCCCCTTGATGAGCAGCCAGTTCTCGTGCTTCTCCTTTGGCTTGCCGCGCATCCGCACAAGATGCCAGCGACCCCTGAGCTTGTCCCCGCTGAGTTCGAATTCAAGATGGCCCTTCCCGAGACCCTTATGCGGGTCGCCAATCGGCGTCCAGGTTCCTCGATCCCAAATCAGGACCGCGCCGCCGCCGTACTCGCCTTTGGGGATGGTCCCCTCGAATGAACCGTATTCGAGGGGATGGTCCTCGACCTCGACCGCGAGCCGCTTCTCTCCCGCAATGAGGCTCGGCCCGCGGGTGACCGCCCAGCTTTTAAGGACTCCGTCGAGTTCAAGTCGGAAATCGTAGTGCAAGCGGCGCGCGTCGTGCTTCTGGATGACGAAACTGTGTCCGTCTTCCCCGCGCGGGGCCGTCGGCTTTGGCTCGGGCGTCGCCGCGAAATTGCGTTTGGCGCGGTACTGCTCCAGCGCCATTGTCAACTCGCTTTCCGCCTAGCGTGCCCGGGAGTTTTTGGGGAGCGCGCCTTGGCTGCCCGCGGCTTCGCGTTCAGGTTGGCGCTTTCGCGCAGCGCCGTCATCAAGTCGCTCATCGCCGGCCGGCGCTCGCGCTTTGGCGCGGCGATCGTCCGCCCCTCGAGCTTCGCCTTGACCAGTTCAGCCAACGCCGCCTCATAGCGATCGCTGACGCTCCCCGGATCGAAGTCGCCCTGCTTTGTCTTGATGATATGTTCGGCGAGGTCGAGCATCTCGCGTTTCGCCTTGATCGAAGGCACTTCGGCGAACGCGTCATCGGCAGTCCGTACCTGGTAGTTGAAGTTGAGTGTGGCCGCGGCGAGGCCGAGATCGCGAGGGCGGATCAAAAGGGTCCGCACGCGACGGAACAGCACTCCCTGTGCGACCGCCGCCGTGCCAGCTACTCGCAGACCTTCGCAAATCAGCGTGAAGGCGGCGTCCCCGCTCCGGTTGGATGGCGCCAGGAAATAGGGCCGGTCGAGATAGATGTCGTCAATTTCGTCGACGGCTACAAACGCCGAGACCGTAAGCTTCTTGTCGCTCGTTGGTGTTGCAGCGGCGATCTCCTCCTCGTCCAGTATGACGAACTGATCCTTGCCGACTTCATACCCTTTAACCTGATCGTCTGGCCCGACCGGTTCCCCGGTTTCGACGTCGAAATATTGACGTTGGACACGGCTTCCGGTCATCCGATTAACGGTATGCAGGGCGATGCGATCCGAAGCCGACGCAGCGGCGTAAAGTGACACCGGGAGCGTCACTTCCGCGATTGTCAGATAGCCCTTCCAGTTCGCCCTCGGCGCCGCCATCATACTCTCCCGCCGTACACGGAACTTCGATTTCGAACGCCCCGACTCTGCATCGATGTTCCAATAACGCTCGCTTGGCCCCGAGTAGGCCCGCCGGCTGATGCAACTGCTCGTGAACGCACTCGGCGCGAAAACACCTGGAAGCTCATGGAACGAGCGGACCGTTGATAAGTTATCACCGAAAGGTTCGGGCAACGACCTTTATGCGAGGAGGGTGTCATGGGTTTTGGACGAGGCGCATTGCTTTGGCTTCTTGGCGTGCCGCTGCCTATCATTATCTTGCTGGCGTTATTCTGGCATCACTGACCGAAAGCTGCAACGAAAGTCGGCGCTACGCAGTGGCGCCGGCTTTCGTTTCGGCAAGACAGGCGACACGAAGCTCTACTGTCCGCTACCTTTGATGGATGTGCGCGACCGTCGGCCTCCCCCGGTAAGCGGCGACGAGACCTTTCCTGTCGCCGGCTCAGCCTTGAAATCATGGCGTTGAGGCCTCACATCGATGGAGGAGTTGGTTGCGGTGCCAACCCATCTGGGCGGGTTGAAAAGGGCCCAATGATTCTGCCACAGTTTCCGGTACGAATGATTTTTTGCCGACGCGACGACTGCTGCGCGCCGGGATCTTCCTGAGGAGGAGAACGTTAGGATGGCTATCGCTCAGAGCATTGCTCCCCATTTGCCCTACCTGCGCCGGTTCGCGCGGGCGTTGAATGGGACACAGGCTGGAGGCGACGCCTACGTTGCTGCAACCCTGGAGGCGTTGGTCGCCGATCCTTCCGTATTTCCAACCGATATGCCCGCGCGGCTGGGTCTATATAAAATATTCCTCAAACTCTGGTCGTCGACGCACAATGGCAGTCATGAGATCAGAGGCGCCCTGGATCCGGTGGGCCGCAACCTCGAGGCCTTGACGCCACTACCCCGACAAGCGTTTCTATTGGTGGCGGTCGAAGGCTTCACGGTGGAGGATGTGGCTTCCATTCTGGCGCGAACGCCGGAAGAGACCTCGGCTTTGATTGACGCCGCCGGTCGCGAGATCGCGGAGCAAGTGGCGACCAGCGTCCTTATCATCGAGGACGAACCGATTATCGCTCTCGACATCGAAGGCATGGTCCGGGATCTTGGCCACGATGTCCTCGGAGTCGCCCGGACTCACCGCGCCGCCGTGGCTCTGGTGCAGGCTCAAACGCCCGGGCTTGTGCTCGCCGACATTCAGCTTGCCGACGGAAGCTCTGGACTTGATGCGGTCAACGAAATTTTGACCGAGATTGAAGTGCCGGTCATTTTCATCACTGCCTTCCCAGAACGTCTACTTACTGGGGAGAAACCGGAGCCGGCGTTTCTGATCACCAAGCCCTTCCGGCCGGAGGCGGTGAAGGCCGCGATCAGTCAGGCGCTCTTCTTCGATCGCAAGGCCTTCCGGCGCGACGAACTCTCGCAGTAAGTCTCGCTCACTCCTTGTCTAACCCCACCACCGCGACAGAGGCTCCGACCGGAATCACAAACTGCGGTTCGGCGGAGCGCGCCACGGTGCGCGGCAGTGAGCTGACAGTCAGCGCTTCCGAGCGAATCTCCAGCGCGACGAGCGCGCTGGAGAGAAGAACGAAGGACGCTAGCCAATAAACTGTTCGCGGCCGTTCCACGTTGAGAGCGCTGCGCATCGCTGCCTCCAATTAACCTTCGTTAATCAACGAACCGTCGGCCTTCGCGTTCCCCAGCGTTGAACAAAAAAACGCCCGGACAGGAGCCCGGGCTTTGCAAGATTGGCTCTCGAATCCTTATGGGACGACGCGAACAACGCGGTGGGTGTGCCGGTCGACAATAACCCGCTGATTATTCAGGATTATATACTCGTAGTCTGGGTATTGAGGAACGTTGTAGTAGGTATAGGTTTCTGGCAGCGGCTCGCCCACTGCGATCGGCTGCTGGTAAACTACCGACGGTTCCGAGGGCAGCGACGAGCCGACAAGCGCTCCGATGCCGGCGCCCACGACCGTGCCCACCGGTCCACCCACCACTGTGCCGACGGCCGCGCCTCCGATCGCGCCTCCGACCGCGCCGACGGGTCTGTCGTCGGCGTAGGCCGCAACCGGAATTGCACAAGCCGCCGCTATCGTCGCCAATACGATCGATTTCATTTGTCTGCCTCCGGGTTGATGAGGCGATATTGCCTCGCCCGGGCGCTTGAACGTCTTCAACAAGCGACTTGTTCCGCAAGGCGGACGTGACCTTCGGCTAAGCGGAGGATGCCAGCGGAAGTCGGAGATGCGGCAGCGCTTTCATGTCAAATGACACATCGCGGCTTGCAGCCGTCCTCTATCTTGATCCGCAATGCACGGATTCCGTTTCTCAGCTGCAATGTTTGACACCGGCCCGGTCAGCGACATGACCCGGTGGTTGGCCTTCGCCTGCATGGGCTTCGGCTTCTGGGGGCGTAAGCTCACCCAATCGCTGGCTCCGATCAAAAAGCGCGTGGGCATGCAGTCGGACAGTAAGGACGCCGACGCCGACTTCCTGGCCGCCGCGGCGACTTCGGACCTTGCCCGGCAGTTGTTGCTGGCGTCTCACGCCTGCATTCAACTCGTTGACATTTCCGGCACGCTCAAAGCCATGAACGCTCACGGTCGCAAACTTATGGAGATCGACGATTTTTCGGCGTTTCGCGGCGCCAATTGGGTCGACCAGTGGCCCTCTCACGATTACAGGCGCGCCAAAGAGATTGTCGAAGACGCACGCGCTGGCGTTTCAACGCAATTCGTCGCGCGCTATCCGACCGCTAAAGGGTCTATGCGCTGGTGGAATGTGTCGGTAGCGCCGATCCGGGACGACGGCGGCGAGATCCGCCACATCCTCTCGTTTGCCTATGACATCACCGCAATTAAAGAGCGCGAGGCGGAACTCGAACGAAAAGTCGAGGAGCGGAGCCGTTTGGCGGAGACCGTCGTTGAGCAACTCAAGGCGGAGACGCAACGGTTAACGGAGGCGCAGCGGCGCGCGAGTCATTCGGAGAGACTGCGACTGCTCGGGGGCTTTGTCGGCAATGTCATGCACGACATCAACAATGTTCTCGCCGTCATGCAGAGTGCCGAGCAGTTGATGCGCCGGAAGGAGCTGGAGCCGACGATCGTCGGTATGCTCGACGAGGTTGACAAGGCGATCGACCACGGCCGCCGGCTCGTTAGGCGCCTCCTCGACTTTGCGCGCGCGGAGGAGAGTGAAGCGGAAATCTTCTGGCCTCGGGACCTCGTCGAGCGCGACGCCGATCTCGTGCGCCACCTCGCGGGTCCTGCCGCCCACGTCGTGTTCGATCTTCAGCCGGGGGCTTGGCCCATTCTGGCCGAGGCGGCGAGACTGCAGTCGGTGTTATTCAATCTCGTTTCGAACGCGCGCGAAGCTCTGCACGACACCGGCACAATTCGGGTCGCCGTCCGCAATTGTTCCGCCTCAGAATGTCCGCAGGGCTTGCCGCCTCGCGACTACCTTGTGGTCAGCGTCGCCGATGACGGGGTCGGCATGAGCGCCGACGTACTGAGAAGGGCCGGCGAACCGTTCTTCACCACCAAGCGCCCGGGAGAGGGCACCGGGCTGGGCTTGGCGTCTGCTTTCGAGTTCGCGGAAGGCGCAGGAGGCCGCGCGGTCGTGGACAGTGTCCCGGGCGAGCGAACGATGGTCTTGCTCTACCTCGCGAGGGCCGGCGAGACAGGGGATTCTTTGAACGCCTCTGACGGAACCCTTGATCCACGAAACTCTCGACCAAGCTTCGGGCGGGCGCCATGAGGACGGCCGGGCCGATCGGCTCCTGGCTTCATGACGAAATCGCGTCGGTGCTGAGCCAGCCGCCGGCTCGCGCCGAAGGCCGCCTGACCATCCCAATCGTGGGCCGCCCAGCCGAGGGGTCAAGTCTGGCGGCTGTCGTCTATAATCCGGCGAAGCGCGCGGGCAAGGACGCCCTGAGTGTAGGGTTTCGAGATCAATTGCACGTCCGGGTCAAGCCGGCCGTCATGAACGATGGCGTTACGGGTGTATCCTGTCGTGTAGAGAACCGGCAGGCGCGGCCTGAGCGCAACGGCTTCGTCGGCCAAGCGTCGGCCGTTCATCCCGCCCGGCAGGACGACGTCGGTGAAAAGGACGTCCACACGCGGGGCTTGGCGCAGAAGCGCAAGCCCCTCCAGGCCATCCCGCCCCGCAAGCACCTGATAGCCGAGGCCTTCCAGCGCGGATTTGGCAAACGCGCGGACCCCCTCGTCGTCCTCGACCAAGAGCACGACTTCGGCCGGGCCTGCGTTTGGCGCAATCGCGTCGGAAGTCTCCCTGGTCTCGGGCGTCGCCGCAACGAGGGTCGCTCCCGTCATTCGCGGCAGGTAGATCTTGACGGTCGCGCCATTGCCCGGCTCGCTATAAATTCGAATGTGCCCCCTGGATTGCTTGACGAAACCGTGGATCGTGGCAAGGCCGAGTCCGGTCCCTTTCCCGACATCCTTGGTCGTGAAAAAGGGCTCGAAGACCCGCGGCAGGATGTGCGGGGGGATGCCCGGGCCGGTGTCGGAGACCGACAGGAGCACGTATTGCCCCGCCGCGACATCGCCGAACTGGGCGACATAGTCCTCGCTGAGCCACGCGTTGGCGGTTTCTATGGTGACATGGCCGCCTTCCGGCATCGCGTCGCGAGCGTTGATGACAAGATTGACGATCGCGTTGTCGACGTGGCTCGGATCGGCAAAGGCCGGCCAAAGTCCCGCTGCAAGAACAGTTTCGATTTTTACCGATTTGCCGACGGTGCGGGTCAGCACGTCGGACATATTTGCGACCGCTTTGTTGAGGTCGAGCTGCGTTGGAGAGAGCGGTTGCTGGCGGGCAAAAGCGAGCAGCTTTTGAGTGAGCCCGGCCGCGCGCCGCGCGCCGTCGCCAGCGGTCTCCAGAGGCCGGACGATGCGGCTCAGGTCGGCTGCGGCGCCTTCCTCGATCCGTCGCGTGGCGGTGTCCAGATTGCCAATCACGATCGTGAGCAAGTTATTGAAGTCGTGTGCGATCCCGGCGGTGAGCTGACCCACCAGCTCAATTTTTTGGGTCTGCAGGAGCCTCGATTCGGCGTCCCGGCGGCTCGCCGCCTCCGCCTTCAACGCATCCGATTGCGCCTGCAACTGCCGGATATAGGACCAGCTCGTCCTGACGACGGCGATCGACGCGATCATCGAAAGAACGAGGCTCAACAGGGTCAGCGCCAGGAGAAGCGCCTGCAGCTGATCGGCCTTCGACTGCCGCTCTCTGAGAAGTTCGGCCTCCGAACTGTCGAACTGGGCGAACAACTCATGGATCTGTTTGGCGCGCGCCGCGCCGACGCCGCCCTTCGCCGGTGTGGCCGGCGGCGCCGTCGTTTCGCGATCGGCTTGTGCGAAATAGGTCTCGATAAGCGTGTTGATCTGGTCGACGCGATCGACTTGTGAAGGATTGTCGCTTACGAGGCGGCGAAGCGCGGCCAGATCGTCGAGCGACGGCTGCTGCGCGCTGCGAATGTCGGAGGGATTTGTGCGGAGCGCGAGTTCGGTGTCCTGAAGGTGCATCAGCGCACGTTCCGCCAGACCACGGACCTGGTAAGTATGTTCAACCCATTGGGTTGCAGTGTCGACACGGAAGGCGAGCGTCGTCGCGAGCGCCGCTGCGACGATGAGAAGTCCGACGCTGCTGACGGTCAGGATCAACCCTGTGCGCCAGCGACGGTCGGACCACACTTCAGTCATTGAATCCGTAAGGCGCACGAGCGATGACGCGTTCATCGGAGACATCTACGCGGCGCATTCGCAGGGGTCGAGCCAATCGAAAGCCGCTGAAAGGAACAGACATGGCCCGCATTCTCATCGTCGACGACGAGCCGCTGATCGCGATGATGGCGGAAGATTGGCTTGACGAATTGGGTCACGCCGCGGTCGGACCGGCTCACGATCTCAATAGCGCGCTCGCGCTCGCAGACGGCGACCTGGACGCGGCGATCCTGGATCTCACCCTCGGAGGGGAGGAAAGTTACCCGGTAGCGACCCGGCTTCGTGAGCTTGGCGTCCCGTTTGCGTTTGCGACTGGCCACGGACGCGACTATCTGAAGCCGGATTTCCGGGACGCCCCACAGCTTCCAAAGCCGTTCGAGTTCGAAACGTTTCGGCTGATTGTCGAGGCTCTCACCCAAGCTGGGCCCAAGGGCGCGGCCTCCGGTTAGCCGAGCCGCTCGTCACCAGGGCGTCTCCCGAGGGTCTTGCTTCTGATTTTCCGGTGATGGGGAACCATTAGGCGTAATTCGTGTTATTCTCTCGCGCATCAGGGGGCCGGGCGCGGGTGGCGTGCGGCCGCAAAGCGTAAATCGAGACCGGTTGATGAGCAAAGAACCGAATAACCCGCAGGATGCGACGCAATATGGGGACCCGGATCTCCATGGCGATGATTTTGACAAGGGGCCCGAGGTGAGTCCGATTGTTGTGGAGGCTATCGGGAAGGCGTTGCAATCGCACTATCGTGCGATAGCCGAGCTTCCTCTGCCCGACCGCCTCGTCGTCCTCCTTGCAGAGCTTGAGGCTCGGGAGCGGCGGAATGAGTTCCTGAACGGGTTGCCGACACGCCGGTGGCTCCGATCTCGCCGAACGCCGACTTTCGAGAAGCGCTGATTCGGGAAATGCCCGGCTTGCGCGCCTTTGCTGTGTCGCTCGCCGGGTCGTTTCACCAGGCCGACGATCTCCTTCAAGAGACTCTTCTCAAGGCATGGAGCAGTTCGGAGAGCTTTACTCCCGGCACCAACATGCGAGCGTGGCTGTTCACTATCCTTCGGAACACCTACTATTCCCAACATCGTCGGCGTGGCCGGGAAGTGCAGGACACCGACGGAATATATTCGGAACGAATCGCGGCGCCCCGAATCAAGAGGGCGCACTCGATCTCGCTGATTTCCGCGCCGCGTTGGCGAAACTCCCGCCCGAGCACCGTGACGTCTTGCTCATGGTCGGAGCCTCGGGGTTTTCCTATGAAGAAGCGGCGGAAATTTGCGGGGTCGCTATTGGAACAGTGAAAAGCAGGCTCAATCGCGCTCGCGCCCGCCTGGCGGATCTGCTTGGCATCAATGACGCCGCCGATTTGGGCCCAAATGGCAAATTTCAGGCGGTTATCAAGAACAAGGACGTTTAGGATCGAAGCGTGCAGGCTCCAACGCCATGAGGACGGTGAGGGCGCGGCTGCTCGGGGTCATGTCGCTCGTGGTGATTCCGGTGGCCGTCGGCATCGGAGTGGTTGCCTATTCGGGCTACGCCGTACAGGAACGTGACGTCCGCGCTGTCCAGGTCACTGCGGCCAAAGGCCGCGCTCAGTCCATGCGGTCCTGGCTCGATACGGTCGGGCGTTCCCTTATCGATCAGTCTGTGGAGGCCACGTTCCTGGGGGCTGATCGATGCGCCGAGTTCGTGAAAACGTTTGTCCGGGTCAACAGCGACTATGCTTCGGTCCGCCTTGTCGACGCCTCCGGCAACGCCTGCGCGGCTGGCGAAGCGGTTGACCTTGACCTGCTTCCTCCGGCGGCGCCGGCTCGGAGCGCTGAGTTTCGGGTCGCGGTCGTTGGGGACCGGCTTTGGGTCATCGCCAACGGCGCAAAAATCTCCGCCGCTCCCGAGGCGGCAGCAGTCATCGTTCTGCAGCCCGAAGCCGTCAGAGCGCGACTCGCTCCGCTATTTCCAATCGGAGAAACCAATGTCGCACTGGTAGCTGGGGAAAGTCAGTCGGTTTATCAGTCGGAAACTGTGGATTCTTCCGCTTGGCTTCCGAAAACCTTGGGGGCGGTCGAAGGGGACAAGCTATGGGTCGGGCGTGATCGGGGCGGCCGCCAGTCCGCTTTTGTCTTGGCGCCGGTTCTCGCGCCCGACCTTTCGATCCTGATGCGATTTGACGAGCAGCAGCTTGTCGATGCTTGGCGCCGTCTGGTCGCGCTTTGTCTCGCGCCGCTCGCGTTGCTCGTCTTCCTCAGCCTCGCTTACGCCAATGCCATCCAGCGGGACGTGGTGCGCTGGATCAGAGGCATCGAATCCGCCGCGCGCAAGAGAAGCCGCGACCCGGATAGCCGCGCCGCCGCTCCGGTCAGTCCAAGCATGCCATCGGAGTTGCGAAGCGTCGCGCAGGCTGTCAACGCGATGGCCGAGCACGCTGGTCAGCGGCAACGCGCTCTGCAGACGTCGCTCGCGGAGAACCGCGTCCTGATGCAGGAGATGCATCATCGCGTCAAAAACAGCCTTCAGGTGATTTAAAGCTACGTCGCGCTGATCCGTCGCATGGAGAAGGGTGCCGATTCGATCGCCTTGACCCGCATATCAGGGAGCGTATCGGTCCTGGCGGTTGCGTACCGCATTGCGTTGACCTCCGGAGGGATCCGCCCAGTGCCCGTCAAGCCTTTCCTTGACGAGGTGTCTAGCGCGCTTTTTCAGAGTTTACGTCGGCCAAACCAGAGGACGACGGCCGGCTTCGAGTGGGACGGCGAACTTGATGTCGACCGGGCGATCCCGTTGGGTCTCGGGATGGTGGAGGCGATTATCGCGGCGATTGGCGGCGCGCGGGCGACGTTCGTCGCGGTGCGCCTCTTTCCCACCGAGCAAGGGGAAGTCGAACTGATCGTCAGGGGCGACGGCGCGTGCGCCGAGGATCAGCCCTCGGACAAAATTATGACCGGCCTTGCAGGGCAGCTTGGCGCGACCCCCGAGACGCGGGCTGCGGGAGACGTTCTCGTTTGGCGGTTCGCGCCATGACCCGTTGTGGCGCAAATGTCGCCTAAGCTTGACAGGGGCGCCCCGCCGTCGAAAGGTCGTCGTGCTCAGTCGCGTAGATCTGGACCGAAATGCCTCAAGAAACAGCCTCCGGCAAAGCGCCGGTGACAATGGTCCCGTGCGAGACATGTGCGCTGCGGCTACAGTCCGCATTCCTTCCCAAATCACCGCGCGAGATCGCCTCCACCCAGAAGTTGAAAACGAAACAGCGGCGACTCCCCGCCGGCGCGGAACTGATCTTTGCGGGCCAGACAGACGCGGAGCTCTACACGCTCTATTCCGGCTGGGCGTTCCGCCACCAAACCTTGCCAGACGGGCGGCGGCAGATCCTGAACTTCTTCCTGCCCGGTGACCTGATCGGCTTCCAGGCCTCGCTCATCGCCGCCGCCGAGCACAGCGTCGAGGCCCTGACCGATATCGATGTCTGCGTCTTCCCCCGGCGCAAAATATGGCGGGTCTTCCGCGAGATGCCCGAACTTGCCTTCCAACTCGCGTGGCTAGGCGCGCGCGAGGAGGGGCTAGTCGACAGCAGCCTCACTTCGGTCGGACAACTTTCCGCACGCGAGCGGATGGCTGCCCTTATTCTGAGCCTATTTCGTCGGGCGCAACATCTTGATCTGGTCCAAGGGGACGCCTTCGAGTTTCCGCTTCGGCGGGAGCATCTTTCCGACGCGCTCGGTTTGTCGCTGGTCCACGCGATAAAGACCTGGTCTGCGCTCCGCCGAGCCGGAATGTTCGAGCAGCGCGAGGGACGCCTGCGCATCATAAACCCCCGACTCATCACCCGGCTGGCGAGCTTCTACGATCAGGAGTGGCGAAGGCGGCCTATACTTTGACGCTATAATTGGATTTGCCCCGGGCAGGATCGAAGATCTTGAAATTTACTACTTTCCGTCTAAGAGACCGACGAACGCGATCGTCGATACGATCCCAATGAGATTACACATTCCACTTATCGTAGTATCAAGTGGGAAAACGATCTGGGAGCCAAGCGCAAGCAACCCCGCTCCGCATATTCCACTTACGAACAAGGCCATTGTAGTACTCGGTGCTTAAGTCTCAGGCCAGAAACAAAACTGTGAGACCGAAGTTCCGAGGCTAAGCCCCGGCAGCAAGAAAGTTTTTGCCGACTTGCGCCCGAAGTCGTCCCGCTCTGCGAGTGTCCCTCGGATTTGCGACTGCCCACCGGAAAGAACGCTTTGAGCGGCTCTTGAGGCGCCGATCATTGGGCTGGCGGCGGAACCCATCGGAGACTCCGGTGTTTAATCTGCGCCAACAGGGTTCCACAAGGAGGTAGCCATGCCGTATCGGGTGCAGTTTCTCGACAGGTTGGACAATGTCCTCCGCGAGATTCAGGCGGACGCCAGAAGCGCAGGAACGGCGTTCCTGCGCGGGGCAAGCACTGCGTGGCCGCCCCATGCGATCCGGGTTCGTGTGCTCGACCGAGAAGGGCGAAGCTCCCTCTCGAACTCCCGTCGCGCTGTAGCCTAGGAACTCGCGCGAACGTCCGATCGCGCGCTGTTGTCGGGTCAGAGGACGCGTGGCCGTGAAGCAACTAGGCGACGGCCCGAACCGGGGACATGAGGGTATGAATGCGATAGGCCCATCTGCCGGCCTGGCCAACGTTATTCCGATCGTACCACGCCCCGTTGCGTCTGATTGGCAAAGGATCGCGCGCGACATCGGCGCGAGCGCTTTCCAGAATTCCGCTCGCTACGATGCTGAGGGCGCTTTTCCTGTGGACGACATCGCCGCCCTGCAGGAGTCCGGCCTTCTCTCAGCCTCTCTACCGCGAGAGTTCGGAGGGGGCGGCCTGTCTGGCCTGCCTCTATGCGACGTCTTGCGCGCCGTTGGCTCGGGAAGCCTCCCGCTCGGAAGACTCGTTGAAGGTCACGTCAATGCTATCGGGCTTGTGCTTCGCTACGGTCGCCGTGACCAAATCCTGCTTCTCGCGGGCGAGGTCGGCGCTGGGAAGCTTTTCGGAGTCTGGAACACGGACGATGGGGACGGTCTCCGACTCGTCCTCGAGCATGGCCGCTTTCGATTGCAGGGTCGAAAGATTTTGGCCTCAGGAGCCGGCTATATAGAACGACCAATTGTCACCGCCTCGACTGCCGATGGCGGACGGGTCATTGTCATGCCGCGTCTGCGGCCGGGCGAGCGAAGCGACCTCTCGCGCTGGACGGCGCAAGGCATGCGAGCTTCAGCCACCGGCGCGGTCGATTTTTCCGGCCTTCCGGTCGAGCCGATCGAAATCGTCGGCGACACAGGAGATTATGAGCGGCAGCCTGCGTTTTCCGGCGGCGCTTGGCGCTTCGCCGCAGTGCAGCTTGGCGGCATGGAAAGGCTTTTCGACTGCCTTTGCGATCATTTGCGAAACACGGGTCGCGGCGGCAATCCCCATCAGGCTGCACGGCTAGGCGAAGCAGCGCTTGCGGTCGAAACCGCACGCCTGTGGGTCGAGCGGGCCGCCGCGCTCGCGGAAGTGCCCTCACCAACCGACAGCGCCGCGGAAAGGATAGTCGCCTTTGTCAATCTTGCGCGTCTCGCGGTCGAGCGGGCGGGTCTTGATCTGATGGAACTCGCGCACCGATCCGTGGGGCTCGCAGGATTCATGTGCCCCCACCCGATCGAGCGAATCTCGCGCGATCTCGCTACCTACCTCCGCCAGCCTGGGCCGGATCTCGCCCTTACCAACGCCGCTGCGTGGGTCCTTCAGCAGCAGGCTGCCGTCGCGAATCTGTGGGGTTAGCGTGACCGCCGGCGAACTTCTGGCTGCGGCGCATGCCTTTCCATTTTCCGCGCTGTCCGAGCCTCTGGGTCGTGGCGGCTTGGTTGTTATCGCGCCCCACCCGGACGACGAAAGCCTTGGGTGCGGGGGCCTCATCGCGGAAGCCCATGCTGAAGACCGGCCGAGCCGAGTGATCATCGTCACAGATGGCGCGGGATCGCATCCTGGCAGCGCCTCCTATCCCAAGGAGAGATTGGTGCAGCTGCGGGAAGACGAGGCGAGACAGGCGGTGCGCGAACTTGGACTTGAGCCGGAGCGAGATCTTGTTTTTTTACGGCTTCCGGATCGTTTTGCTCCGAGCAATGGTCCGGAGGCGCAGAGGGCGATCGACCGGATCGTTGGATGTGTCGCCGCCGTCGTCGCAGAGGCGGTCTTCGTCACCTGGCGACACGATCCGCATTGCGATCATCAGGCGTCATATAGGATCGCGCGCGGGGTCCAGAACCGCGTCCCGAGTTTGCGACTTTGCGAATATTCGGTCTGGGGCTCGGCTCTCCCGCCGCGAACGCCGATCGAACAGAATTTTGGCGGATTTCGAATCCGGATCGACGGCCACCAGGCCGAGAAGCGGCGCGCAATCGCGGCCCACCGGTCCCAGACCACGGACATGATCGATGACGATCCCTCCGCGTTCCGCCTCTCCGCCGAGGATATGGCGCGTTTCGATCTGCCTTACGAGATGTTTTTCGAGGCTTCGGCATGAGTCGAGCAACCAGCACACTTCCGACAGAATACTTTGATGCGCTTTACGCGTCCGATCCGGACCCATGGAAGTTTGCAACAAGTCCCTATGAAAAAGAGAAATATGCGCTGACGCTGGCGGCCTGTCCTCGCGCGCGATACGTGTCCGCCCTGGAGGTCGGCTGCTCGATCGGCGTTCTTACGCAAGACGTTGCTTCGCGCTGCGATCGTCTGCTCGCGGTCGACGTCGCCGAGGCTCCGCTTCTTGAAGCAAAAAGACGGTGCGCCGACCTTCCCGCGGTGCGCTTCGAAAAAATGTTCGCGCCGAACTCAATGGCCGGATGAAGCTTTTGACCTCATCCTTCTGTCGGAAATGGTCTATTACTTAAGCGCGGACGATGTCGTGGCGCTGGCGTCCCGCGTCGTACGCTCGTTGCGCGCCGAAGCTGACGTCGTCATGGCGCACTGGACCGGAGAGACCAACTATCCGCTATCCGGCGACGAGGCTTGCGATCTCTTCATTTGGGCCTTGAAGGGAACGATGGCGGTCGAGCGTCGCGATCGCCATCCGGATTTCCGTATCGACGTGCTGGTCAAGCGGTAAGGCGCAAGTCCCCAGCCGGTCAAGGGCGCGTCGGGCCCTCACGATTTGCGCCGGCAATTCTGATGGGGTGAGCAAGCGCCGTCTCAGCATCGGGCTGGTCGCTTCTACGACCGCCCACAGATTGCCAAATGTTTTCGCAGCGCGGACGCGCTGAGCTGCGTGAGGCGCCAAGCCGAGCGCCGCGCTCCAGCGCGGGTCCGTTTTCAATTGTCCGGAATGATAGAGCCGCCGCAATCGTCCTCGCCATTTGGCTCTCCGCATCGCGATGTGCAAAGGCTCTAGCAATTCGTCGCAGAATGCGTCGGGCGCTTCGCTGCGAAGGCGCAAGGTGTCCGCCACGCCGCCGGGCGCTCGCCCGTAAATTCTGCCCGAAGTCGTGACCTCAATGCCGGGACAAAATCGGATCTTGGCGTCGTTACGCCTGAGTCTCGCGATGAAAGCTTTGTCCTCCCCCAGCGGAACGCTGGGCATACCGCCAACGCGGCGATAGACCTCGCGTGTGACGGCTATCGTCGCGCCCGATATGGTCGCATGATGAGGCCATGGATTGTAATCCAGCGGATCGAGCAGCGCCGCGATTTCGGTGAGCAGAACCTCGTAGGCGTCCTCAAGGGCGCCTCGAGTGTGCAACGCTGCTGGAAGACGTTCGCCTTCGCCGTCAAGCGCGATGCGCCCCAAGACAGCGTCGGCGCCCGCGTCGATCGCCGCCAAATTCGTTGCGACCCAATCCGCTGGCACGCGGCTGTCGGCGTCGGTGGTGAAGATCACCCCGCCGCGCTCGCTTCGCTCAGAAAGCCAGACGTCGGCGAGATCCATCGCGGCGCGCCGGGCGCCTCCCGCGTGGGCGAAAGGGGGGAGAAGCGACGCCTCGCACACTCGCGTCGGGAAAGGGAGCCGCTCACCCATGGAGCGGGCGACATCCGCGCTGTCATCGCTGCAGTTGTTGGCGAAGACCACGACGCCGAAAGCGCCGGGTGCGAGCGGGCGCTCCCGTAAGTCTCTCTGCCCGGCCAAGGCGTTCAGGCACCCCGGCAGGCGCTCCGCCTCATCTTTCGTGGGAATAGCAACGACGCAGGGTTGCACGCAGGTCCTCGCGGTTTGAAATTGCACCGCGCCTCAACGTCGTTGAAACCAAAGCGTTCCGCAGCCTTCGCCTGGAGGAAAATAATTGTCCTCCTTTGAGGCGTGGCGGCGTCATTGGCAAATGCGGTAGTTCGGCGTCGCGCCATGAACAGCGGAGTTGAAGTGCCAATGGTCAGCATGGGCTGCGTTGGACCCAGGACCGAGGACGGTCGCGAAATAACCGCACGCCGTCATCCGCAAGGCGTGCATGAGTTCGCGTGCAAGAAGGGTATCGGACGGGCCTTCCTTCACCCAAATCCGCCTCTTGTCGAAAAGGATGATCGCGGAAATGTCGATCGCATCGCCCTTGGCGTGCTCGCTCGGAACCGCGCCCGGTTTGTCATAACGCGCGCGGCAATCGAAGGATGATCCGGTCTCGATCTGCGCCAGTTTCTGACCGGTGTACGCGAGGGTCAGCGGCGCCGCGACGTCGCGAATCCACCCGCTGAACTGCCGCCCGAAACTGCACAGCACAGCAGGCTTGCCGGAGAGCGCGACGTCCCCGAAGTCCGTTGCGACGGTGGAAAGCGTAACCGCGCCTGACAGGGCGCAGCCCTCCTGCCTCGCCATGTTCGTTTGCTCGAACATCACCTTGCTCGCAGTCAGGTCTGAGACGCATTCGGCATAGTCGGAGGCGCTCATCGCGCTCATCGACGTCAGCGTCTTGGAAGCCCTCGCGCTTGGGTCCTGGCTGGTGTGCGCTTGAGATGTTGTGTCCGTGGCGAAGGCCGCCGCCGACTGAACGACCGCCACAAACGTGACAACCAAAGAACTTGCCCGGACACGCGACAACGAAATCAAGGTCGAGCAGCCGGGCCAACGGTTTGGGCTGCCGCCGCGGCTGCCGCGCTCATCATCGTCGGCAGCGAAAAAACGGCCCAATCTTGATCGTCGAGGACCGACCCTGGGCTGGGCCGCACCATGCCGCCAAGTCGATTGCGTCGCAGTAACGAGCTCAGGAATTGGGTATTTCCGATGGCGTCGGGAGCCGAGGCGCCGTGAACCCGAGAGACTGCGTGGGCGGACAAGGCGGGAGGCCAGGAATAAAGTCGGATGCGACGGGGCGAAGCATGCGCTATCAACCGGGTGAACGTCATTGGGTTCCAGAGAAATAAGCGCGTGCGGCTAAGCTTCGTTCGCCAAATCTAGATCCGCGCATGACCCGCGGATAACTGCTAAATATTGTAGCCAGATCCATCGAGAAATTATGGCGCCGACGCTCTATGAAATGTCGCTTCCCGTTCGGTTCCGGCATAACGTCCTTGGAGACAAGGGTTATCTGACTTAAGCTTCGCCTGCGGAATGTCAGTCGTCGGCCCACGACTGCGGAGCCGTTTTCCGGTCTCCGCAGGCGAGCGCCTGCAATCTTTCTCACTTTTGGGTTTGCCATGGCGCTTGTGAAAACGTCGCAAATCGCAGGGGAAAAGCCTGGGGTGGCCGATCCGCTCCAGGCCTCTCCACGCTCAGCAAAACCGAACGGCGCCCGGCGGCGAAAACCTTCCGCCGCAGAGGCCAGCGTCGAGTTCGTATCGGAGCGCATCGCCGCCGCCACCGAAGAGTTGGCGAGCGGGTTGGCGCAGGCGTCTTCCGCCGTGAACGAGCTGGGCGGTTCGATGGGTCAGATCGCAAGCGGCGCCGAGGAGGCCGCAGGCGCGTCTCAGGCCCAACTCGCCGCAATCAAGCAGATCTTCGACACGTTGCGCGCCACGCGATCAGAAGCCGAGGCGTCGCGTCGCCGGACGGAAGCGACGCAGACTCGTCTCGCCGAAGCGGCCGCCCAGATCACGACGTCGGCGCGCGCAATCGAGCGCAACGCGCGAAGGCAGGAAGCCTCCGTCGAGAGCATTTCGGAGCTCGAGCGTCGCGCAAGGGATATCGGCGAGATCACACAGGCCGTGAGCCGCATTTCCGACCAGACCAATCTATTAGCCCTCAACGCCGCGATTGAAGCTGCGCGGGCGGGGGATCATGGGCGCGGCTTTGCCGTTGTGGCCGACGAAGTGCGCGCCTTGGCTGAGACGTCTGAGAGAAATGCCCAGAGCGTTAAGGGCCTTGCCGACGATATTCAGAGCGATGTGCGTGGCGTTGCCGCGAGCGTGAAGGAGACGGCCGGGACGTCCGTCACGGAGGCGCAGGCTGCTGCGGGCGTCGTGGAAGCGTTGCAGGCGCGCCGCGCGGATATGCTGCGGATCGCCGAGGGAAGCGAGGGCGTGCTCGCGGCCGCGCTTGAGGCGGAACGCGCTGCCAGCGAGGCGCGCTTAGGCGCCGAGCAAGTCGCGTCCGCCGCGGAAAAGCAGTCGGCGGCTGCTGAGGAGGCGCGAACCGCCGTGCAGCAGCAAGCCAAGTCGCTTGAGCAGGGCCAGGCGGCGGCGCAGAGTTTGGCGAAGCTTGCCGCACGGCTGCGCAAAGGCGCCGCGAATCAAAGCGCGGCGGGGCAGATCAGCGCGGCTTCGGAAGAGCTCTCAGCGACCATCCAGGAAATGACGAGCGCTGCGAGCCAGATCATGGTCGCGGTCGATGAGATCAACAGGGGAGCGCATCAGCAGGCGTCGGCAACCCAGCAGGCCTCGGCGGCGCTCGCGCAGATCGAAAAGGGCGCGCAGCATGCGCAGACCGTCGCCAGCGAGGCTGACAAGCGGATCCGGAACATCGCGGCGGCTCTAGGGGAGGGGCGGAGGGCGGTCGAGACCCTGATGAACGGCGCGGTCGAAACGCTCGCCAAAACGCGCACAAACGTCTCAACGATCGGCAAGCTGGAGGGGATCGGCCGGCGAATCGAAAAGATCGTGGACGCCATTGCGCTGATCGCGGTTCAGACGAGCATGCTGGCGGTCAGCGGTTCGGTCGAGGCGGCCAGAGCCGGCGAGAAGGGTCGCGGCTTTGCAACGGTTGCCGGCGACATACGCATTCTCGCGCGGGAATCGTCCGAAAACATTGACCGGGCCAAGGAATTGGTGAGGGGGATTCTGGACCAGGTCGCCGCTCTGAAGCGTGATCTGGAACAGAGCATTCTCACCGGAGAGCTCGAAATCCAGAGCAACCACACCATCCTCTCGGCGTTGGACTTAATCGACAGCGACGCCGCGCTGTTGGGTTCGGCGAACGTCGTCATTCTTCGCGGCGCGGAATCCATTCTTGCGAGCGCATCTGAGACCGCGTCAGCCGCCAGACAAATTGCGGCGGCGGCCGAGGAGGCTGGGGGGGCTTCCCGGGAGGCGGCGTTGGCGTCGGCCGAGCAGGCGCAGGGCGCGGAAGATCTCGCCGCGGCGATCGAGGAAATCGCGGCGCTGGCCGAAACCTTGAGGAAACAGGATGACTGAGGCGACGCTCTCGCCTGACCTTGGAGGTGGCGACCGTCAATTCCTGACGTTCCTCCTGAACGATCGCCTTTATGCGCTGCCTGCCGAGGACGTCGAGGAGGTAATTCGAACGCCGCCGGTCGCGAGAATGCCGTATGCGCCTGCGGCGTTGATCGGGCTTGCCAATTTGCGCGGGTCCGTTGTGCCGCTCGTCAGTTTGCGGAACCTTCTGGAATTGAACGACAGTGCAAGCCAGGGTTCGCGTTCGATCCTGCTTGGCGGAGCGTCTCCCGCCGCGTTAGCGGTCGATACGGTCGAAACGATGGTGACCGTGACCGCGAGACAAGTCGAGACGAGGCGAGCCGAACTCGCTGCGGATGACGGCGAGAAGGTTCTCGGCGCTTTCGAGATTGCGGGCCGCGGGCCGGCCAAGATTTTGGATATGCGCGCGCTTCTCGATCGCGCGTTTGTGCACCGCGGCGGGCGCCTGCGCCAAATTGTGCAGCGCTCTTCGACGCCGGGCCCGCGACGTTTGACGCCCGCAAAAACAGAATCGGAAACTCTTGTCACCTTCGATGTCGCCGAACAGGAGTACGCTCTGCCGTTGTGGGCCGTCCTGGAAATCGTGACCCCGCCACAAACTGTGACCCAAACTCCTCGGACGGAGAGGCTGGTCCTTGGAATCATGCCGTATCGTGAGCAACTCTTGCCTTTGCTCTCCCTGCGAGGGCTGCTCGGCTTCGAGTTGGCCGCCTTGCCGGACGGTCGGGAGAAGGTGGTGGTGATCGCCGTGCGAGGCTGCCTGGCCGGTCTGGTCGTCGACCGCGCCCGCGCAATCGTCTCCGCCGAATATCGGCTGACTGAGGCGGTCCCGGCTATACTTGCGGCTCGGATGGCGGGTGAAGCGCGCCTGAAGGCGATATACCGGGGTGACGGGGGCCGCCGCCTAATCTCCGTTCTCGCTCCAGAGCAACTCTTTCGGGAGGATGTGATGCGACGTTTGGCGTCGGTCGAGGGGCCATCGCTCCAGCACCCGGTTGAGGCTCCGAATTCTCGAAAGCCAGGTCTTGATCTTTCAATTGGGTCAGGCTGAGTTCGGCCTGCCAGTCGAGGTGGTCGACGAAGTCACGCGCGTACCCGATCAGATCACCCGCGTTCCCAGAGCGCCTGCCTTCCTCGAGGGCGTCATCAACCTGCGTGGGGAAGTCTTGCCGGTCCTGGACCAGCGCCGGCGGTTCGATATGCCGCATCAATCGGGCGCGGGACGGCGATTGATCGTTGTTCGGACCGACAAGCACCGTGCGGGTCTGATCGTCGATAGCGTGTCGGAGGTTCGGCGCCTCCCCGCCGACGCGATCGAGCGGCCGCCGATCCTGAGCGACGACATCGCGCGATCGGTGCAGGGCGTGATCAATCTGCCGGAGCAGGGCCGGATCGTGCTCCTCTTGGACCCTGTCGAACTCCTCACGCGCGCCGAGCACGGGCTCCTCGACGCCTTTGAGGAGAAGACAAAGGCCGAGACGTGATCAAGGTCCTTGTGGTTGACGATTCCGCGTTGGCGCGCAAGCTGTTCGTTCGCGCGCTTTCTAGCGAGCCCGATATGGAAGTGGCCTTCGCGCGCAATGGGCGAGAAGCGCTGTCGCAGCTCGACGACTTCATGCCCGATGTAGTGACACTCGACGTCAACATGCCCGAAATGGACGGAATGGACTGTCTTGACCGCATCATGGTCGCAAGACCTTGTCCCGTCCTGATGGTGTCTTCGCTCTCGGGCGGGGGCGCAGAGAGCACCTTAGAAGCCCTTAGATTGGGTGCGGTGGACTTTATCTCGAAGCCAGACGGCGCCGTCTCGCTTCACATGGACGCATTTGGACCTGAACTTGTTGCGAAGGTTCGGAATGCCGCAAACGCCAGGTTGCCGGCAAGTTTACGACTGCGGGAGCGCGTGCTGCACCGCATGGGCGCCGCGGCCTCTCAACACGGACTGAGGGCGAGTAAACCGCCGGACCCGCCGCGCCAGGCCTTGGGACCCGGCGTTGTCGTCGTAGGAACCTCGACGGGGGGACCCCCCGCGCTGGAAGCGCTGCTCTCGCCGCTTCCGGCTACGTTTCCGTGGCCGATCGTGATCGCGCAACATATGCCGGCAAGCTTCACCGGATATCTGGCGCGCAGGCTCGATCGACTTTGCGCGCTCAGCGTGACGGAGGTGGGCGAGCCCGTCGCGCTCTCTGCGGGTCATGCGTATATCGGGCGCGGGGACGGCGATATCGTCATTTCACGCCGGGGCAAAAGCGAATTGTGTCTCCCGAACCCGCAGGGGACTACCCTTGGCGTCCGAGCGCCGACCGTCTCGTGCGAAGCGCGATGGCTCGCTTTGTGCCGAGCCAGATTGTCGGCGTCCTGATGACGGGAATGGGAAACGATGGGGCTGGCGCGATGGCGAGCCTTCGCTCGTTGGGAGGGAGGACGATCGCGGAAGCGGAAGAATCTGCTGTGGTTTGGGGGATGCCAGGAGAATTGGTCAAGGTCGGCGGCGCGACATGGATCTTGCCAGTTCACAAGATCGCAGCGAAATTGCAACAGGTCGTCGGTCATGCCGCTCGTTCGAAAACCGCCAGATAAGCTCACCGCCGCCGAACCCACGGCGATCGATCTTCGGAGCCCGTCAGCGGACGCGCGTTGGCGGGCCGCGCGCTCAGCGGAAAGCGACCCGCAGTCCGTGGCCGCTTTGGCCGAGGCGTTAGGTTGCGAAACGGACAGCCGTGTGCGCGAAGCGATCTTCACCGCCCTTTTGCGCATCGGATCCCCCGAATGCGTCGACGCGGTCTTGCCCTATCTCCGGTCGGACGAGGCTGCGCTTCGGACGTCGGCGATCGACGTTCTCCGCGGAATTCCGGAATCGGTGAAGACGCGAACTCGCAGTGCTTTTCGCCGATCCTGACGGCGACGTTCGATTGCTGAGTTGCGAACTCGCCAGAGGCGTCGAGGTGACCGTTGCACAGCGACTTCTCCTTTCGCTGGTCGAGACGGACAAGGATGCGAACGTCTGCGCAGCGGCGATTGAAGTCTTGTCCGAAATCGGAGACGCCGCTGCGCTTCCGCATCTCGCGCGCTGCCGCGCAAGATTTCCTGACGACCCCTTCATAAGATTTGCCGTGCAGGCCGCCGCCGAGCGCATCGCCTTGTCGGACGACCGTGACTGAAGAGCCGTCGATCGCCCAAGAAGAGTTCCGTCGACTTTGCGACTACCTGTACCGGCGCACCGGAATGAGCTTCACCGATTCTCGCCGATATTTCGTCAGCCGGCGTGTCGCGGACCGTATGGCGGCCACCGGGACGACGTCGTTCTCGGACTATTTCGCGCGCCTGCGCCGCAATCGGGACGATGAGGTCCAGCATTTCGTCAACGCTGTCACCGTCAACGAAACCTATTTTTATCGTGAAGACTATCAGCTTCGATGCCTCACCGCCGATCTGCTCCGAGAGCGCCTGTCCGCCAAATCGGCGGAAGAGCCGATTCGCATCTGGTCCATGCCCTGCGGACCGGGGAGGAGCCGTACTCGATCGCCATATGGCTCCTCGAGAATTGGCCGGAGGTGGACGCTCACAATGTCGAGATCGTTGGCTCCGACATCGACACCAACGTGCTGGCGTCCGCTCGAGAAGGAGTCTTCGGCAAGCGCGCCTTGATGCGCCTGACGCCACAGTTGATAGATCGGTACTTTCTTTCGCGAGGGGAAGACTGCTGGCAAATCATCTCCGAGCTGAGAGAATTGGTGTATTTTTCGGCGATCAATATTGTCGATCAAAATGATACGAAGACTCACGGAAAATTCGATGTTATCTTCTGCCGGAATTTATTGATTTACTTCGACGACGCGTCGCGCAGGGTCGCCGCTGAGAACCTTTATGAATGTCTGGCACCGGGAGGGTTCGTTTGCTTGGGCCACAGCGAATTGATGAGCCGCATCTCTCCCCTGTTCGAAGTTCGCCGCTTTCCAGACGCTGTCGTTTACAGAAAACCGATGAGGCCAACTGATGGATGAACGGAAGTCACGGGTGCTGGTCATCGATGACGCGAATTTGGTCCGTCTCTACTATCGCAAGATCCTCGAATTCCGCGGGTTATGCGGTCGAGGAGGCGTTGAACGGCCTGGAGGCGATTGAACGGATCCTAGAGCGACCGCCTGACCTGGCGATCGTCGACGTAAACATGCCGCAGATGGACGGCATCACCTTCCTTGAAACTCTGCGCGAGCTCCCTCTGCCAGCCGGCGGAATTCCGGCCATTGTCATTAGTACCGAGGCGGCCGACCTCGACCGGGTCGCCGCGCGAAACGCCGGAGCGAACTCTTATCTCGTGAAGCCGATCGCCGAGGAAGCGTTGACGCAATACGTGGCGATGTTGTGTGGAACGCCTGCTGCAGGCTTGCGATGAATGAATTCCTCGAACAGTTTTTGTTGGAATTGCGCGAACTCGTCGATGAGGCGACTCGGAGTTGCTCGCGCTCGAACGGGCTCCCGAAGAGCGGGATCGGCTCGACGCCGCATTCCGAGCGTTTCACACGTTGAAAGGAGGAGCGGGGATCGTAGATTTCGCCGCGATGGCCCGGACGCTCCATGTCGCGGAAGAAGCCCTTTCCGCCAATCGCAAGGGCGAAGGCTTCATCGCGTCAACGCTCGTCGGCGACTGCTTGATGATGATCGACCAGGTTGTCCGGTGGCTGAACGAAATTCAGGAGACGGGCGAACTGCCGGTCTCGCCGGACGGCGCCGCAGAGGCAGCGATCGCCCAGTTTCAGCGCGATCGTCGACCTGTGCGGACGGACCTACAGATCAACGAGTTCCGGGAGCTGTTCGGGACTGCTCTGACGCCGCTGACCCGCGGCGTGCTCAGCGAGCAGCTTCTCCTGATCGAAGGGAATTATCGTTCAGGACGACGCGGCCGCGTCGTCGCTGCAGGACGCACAGCTGCGAACATCTTGCGCTACCTGTCCCGGGAGAGGATCTTCAGGAGGTGGAGCGCGCAGTCGCGACATTCCTGGAGAGCGATGACACCGCCGTGTTGGTGGCGGCGATCACTCAATTTCTGGAGGGCAATCCGGCGAGCGCCAGCGCGGCGCCCGCTGAGGTCCGGTCAGAGCGTAGCGTTCGTCATTTGCGTGTCGATTCCGAGCGTGTGGACGCGCTCGTCGCGCTGACCGCCGAATTAATTGTGGCGAAGAACGCCGTCGCGCGGATCGCGAAGTCAGCGGAAGAGAGCGGCAACGCGCTTGCGCAACCGCTGCAAGGGGAACGCGCAAGACTGGATCGTCTGCTTTCGCGGCTGCAAGAGACGGTTTTGAACCTACGCGTCGTTCCGCTTCGGACGGTCTTTCAGCGTTTCCAGCGTATCGTGCGGGAACTAGCAATCGAACTTTCGAAACCGGCTGTTCTGGTGATTGAGGGCGAAGATACGGAGACAGACAGGACGATCGCAGATATGGTGTTCGAGCGATTGCTCCATATCGTACGGAACGCAATGGATCATGGTGTCGAGACCGAGATGGAGCGTCGGGCAACCGGAAAGCCGGCGATCGCTACGATCACGCTGGCGTGCGAGCCGTCACGGCGAAAACGTCGTCATTGAAATCGGTGACGACGGACGAGGGATCGACACGGCGCGGGTGCGCGAACTGCGCGCTCACGCAACCTTCTCGACAGCGGGGCGCTTGCAGCGGCTGGCGATAAGGATCTGCTCGACTTGATCTTGACGCCAGGCTTTTCCACCAAGGAGACTGTGATGGGACCTTTCCGGGCGCGGCGTCGGCACGGATGCGGTCCGGT
>CAVVJO010000015.1:0-248009 GCA_963748545.1 uncultured Alphaproteobacteria bacterium | reverse complement strand
ACGGAATGATGTCGCCCGGCATTACGAGATGAAGCCGCCCACCGGAACGGGATGATCCCGCCCGGGTATTGGCGAGCGCCGCCGCTGGCCTGATGAAGTCGGCCCTTTGGCAGTCCCAAAGGAGCAGACCATGGCAGCGGAAAGAGTGCTGATGCGCGATGCGCGCGAGATCATTCGCCTGAAGTTTTCGGCCGGGGTTGCGACGCGGGAGATCGCGCGGCGTCTGGGCGTTGCGCCGTCCACGGTCAGGGAGACGCTGAAGCGGCTGTCGACGTCCGGCCTGGCGTGGTCGGTCGCCGAGGGTTTGAGCGAGGCCGAACTGGAGGCGGCGCTTTATGGCGGTCGGGGCAGCAAGCGCGGCCACCGGCTTCACGCCGAGCCGGACTGGCCGGCGATTCACCGCGAGTTGAAGCGCAAGCACGTCACGCTGCAGATCGTCTGGGACGAATACATCGCCGCGCATCCGGGCGGGTACAGCTACAGCCGCTTTTGTGAGCTCAGAGGCGCGTTCGAGAAGACACTGTCGCCGACGATGCGGCAGACGCATGCGGCGGGGGAGCGACTTTCGTCGACTACGCGGGCGACGGCGTGCCGGTCGTCATCGATCGGCTCACCGGCGAAGTCCGGATGGCGCAGATCTTCGTGGCCGTGCTCGGCGCATCGAGCTTCACGTTTGCGCATGCGAGCTGGACGCAGACGTTGCCGGACTGGATCGACGCCCACGTCCGCGCGCTGACCGTCATCGGCGGCGTTCCGCAATTGATCGTGCCGGACAACACGAAAACCGCCGTCATCAAGGCCTGCCTCTACGATCCACAGGTCAACCGAACGTATTCGGAGATGGCGGCGCACTATGGCAGCGCCATACTCCCAGCAAGACCGAGAAAGCCCCGCGACAAATCAAAGGTTGAACAGGCGGTATTGATCGTTGAGCGCTGGCTCATCGGGCGGTTGCGCCATCGAACCTTCCATAGCCTGGCCGAGGTCAACGCCGCCATCGGCGATCTCATGACCGGCCTCAACGACGTTCGGCCGATCCGCCGGCTCGGCGTGACGCGCCGGCGCCTGCTGGAAGAGGTCGATCGTCCGGCGCTGAAGCCGTTGCCGACGGAGCCCTACGAGTACGCAGAATGGAAGAAGTGCCGCGTCGGCGTCGACTATCATGTCGATGTCGCCTTCCACTACTACAGCGTCCCGCATCGCTTCCTGCGCGCTGAGGTCGAGGCGCGGCTGACGGCGCGGACCGTCGAGGTCTTCTTCAGGGGCGAACGGATCGCCGCTCATCCGCGCGGCGGCGGCAATCGCAAGCACACGACGCTCTCCGAGCACATGCCGTCCAGCCACCGCCGTTACGCCGGCTGGACGATCGAGCGCATCCGCGCCGAGGCGCAGAAGATCGGATCCGCGACGGCGGCGCTGTGCGAGCGGATCCTGGAATCCCGCCCCCATCCCGAGCAGGGCTACCGGGCATGCCTGGGGATCGTCAGGCTGTCGGGGCACTACGGCGCCCAGCGCCTCGAGGCGGCGGCCGAGCGCGCCCTCGAGATCGGCGCCAGGACCTACGGCTCCGTCAAATCCATCCTCGACAACCATCTTGATCGGCGCCCCGCCGCAACGCGGCCCACGGACGCGACGCCGATCGAGCATCCCAACATCCGTGGGCCGCGCTACTACAATTAGGAGAGACGCCTTGCTTAAGCATCCTACCCTCGACCAGCTTCACGCGCTCGGCCTCCAAGGAATGGCCAAGGCCTTCGAGGACCTCACCGCAAGCGGGGAGACCGATCGTCTCGGCCCCCTCGATTGGCTCGGACTTCTCGTGGATCGAGAGATCTCGTGGCGGCAGGACAAGCGGTTCGCAGCACGGCTGCGGGTCGCCAGGTTGCGCCAGCAGGCCTGCGTCGAGGATGTCGACTATCGCACCCCCCGCGACCTCGATCGCGCCCTGTTCCAGAAGCTGGTCGAGGGAGGCTGGATCGACGCTCACGACAATCTGGCGCTCATCGGCCCGACCGGCGTGGGCAAGAGTTGGTTGGCGTCCGCCCTCGGCCACAAGGCCTGCCGCGATAATCGGTCGGTTCTCTACCAGCGCGTCCCGAGGCTATTCGAGGAGTTGGCGCTCGCGCGCGGCGACGGCCGTCATGCCCGTCTCGTGCGCAGTCTCGGCCGCGCCGATCTTTTGATCCTCGACGATTGGGGGCTGGAGCCGCTCGACGCGGCCGCCCGTCACGATCTCCTGGAAATCCTCGAAGAGCGCTATGGACGCCGCTCCACGGTCATCACGTCCCAACTTCCCGTGGACCGCTGGCATGGAGTCATCGGCGACCCGACCTACGCCGACGCCATCCTGGACCGCCTCGTCCACAACGCACACCGCATCGAACTCTCCGGCGAAAGCCTACGTCGCACCCGAGACAGGCAACCCAAAAAGGCTTGACCGAACCCCCGTCTCAGCAACACAACCAGAAAGCCAGCGAGCCTCGCCACCCCGGGCGGCATCATTCCGTTATGGTGGGCGGCTTCATTCCGGAATGCCGGGCGGCTTCATGTCGTTCTACACGGGCGACTTCGTCGGAATTGGCAGTTGGCGGCGAGCGCCACCGAGGACGAACTGGCGGCGGAACAGGCGGCCGCGAAGACGACGACGGTGCGCCCCTTCACCCGCCGGCGCGCCGAGCGCGACACGTTCCCCGACCATCTGCCGCGCGAGCGGGTGGTGATCGATCCGCCGACGACTTGCGCGTGCTGCGGCGGCGCTCGCCTGCGCAAGCTCGGCGAGGACGTGACGCGGACGCTGGAGACGACGCCGCGGCGGTGGAAGGTGATCGAGACGGTGCGGGAGAAGTTCTCCTGCCGGGACTGCGAGAAGATCAGCCAGGCGCCGGCGCCGTTCCACGCGATCCCGCGGGCCTGGGCGGGCCCGAGCCTGCTGGCGATGATCGTGTTCGAGAAGTTCGGCCAGCACCAGCCGCTGAACCGGCAGGCCGAGCGCTACGCGCTCGAGGGCGCCCCGATCGCGCTCTCCACCATGGCCGACGCGGTCGGCGCGGTCGCGACGGCGCTCGATCCGCTTCGGCGCCTCATCGAGGCCCACGTCATGGCGGCCGAGCGCCTGCACGGCGACGACACCACCGTGCCGGTGCTGACCAAGGGCAAGACCGACACCGGCCGGCTCTGGGTCTATGTCCGCGACGACGAGCCGTTCGGCGGCGCCGGGCCGCCCGCCGCGATCTTCCACTACTCGCGCGACCGGCGGGGCGAGCATCCGCAGGCGCATCTCGCGGGCTACGCAGGCATTCTCCAGGCCGACGCCTACGACGGCTACAACAGGCTCTATCTCGCGAACCGCAAGCCCGGCCCGATCCGGGAGGCGGCGTGCTGGGCGCATGCGCGGCGCAAGTTCTTCGTCTTCGCCGACGTCGAGGAGAACGCGCGCCGCAAGGCCGCAGGAAAGACCGAGATCCCGCTCTCGCCGATCGCCATCGAGGTCGTGCGCCGCATCGACGCGCTGTTCATGATCGAGCGGTCGATCAACGGCCGGAGCCCCGAGGAGCGCCTGGCCGTCCGCCGCGCGGAGAGCCGGCCCGTGGTCGACGATCTGATGGTCTATATGCGCGAGCAGGCGACGAAGCTGTCGCGCGGGCACGACCTCGCGAAGGCGATCCAGTACATCCTCAAGCGCCGGCCGGCCTTCACGCTGTTCCTCGACGACGGGCGCGTCTGCATGTCGAACAACGCCGCCGAACGCGGGCTGCGCGGCGTGGCCCTCGGGCGGAAATCGTGGTTATTCTGCGGGTCCGATCGCGGAGGGCGTCGCGCCGCAGCCATGTACAGTCTCATCGTCTCCGCGAAGATGAATGGCGTCGATCCGCAGGCGTGGCTCGCCGACGTCCTCGCGCGCATCGCCGCCCATCCCGCGCATCGGCTCGACGAACTGCTGCCCTGGAACTGGCGGCCGCAGCCTCCGGCCATTGCGGCGCTCGCCGCCTGACCCATGCACACCAACAAGGTCTCCCACGTCAGGACCATCGACCGCGTCGCCAAGGAACTCGGCGAGGACGTCGACTTCTTGTTCGATGTCGCCATGGAAATGGAAACCGAGGACGGCGTGATCTGGGTGCTGAGCCTCGACGACGAAAGCGTCATCGCCTTCACCGACTTCGGCGTCGACAGCCTCGTCGAGTTGATCAAGATCCACCGCGAAATGCCGCCGCGCGAGAAGCGCTGACCTCAGCCGCGAGCACGGCCCCTGCGGCCTACGCCGGACGGTTACGGATCAAACGTCGCGTCTCGAGGTCATCTTCGAGTTGGCCCGGAACGATGGCGCTGATGGCGTGACCGTTAAGAACGAGTTCCCTGGCCAGGTGTCGACCACGATCCGGGGACTGAAGCGATTGTTCGTCGGATCGAAGAGGGCGTGGATAAACGGACAGCAGGTCGACGAGGCGACCATTCATATTTTCATAAATTACAACCTGCCCCAGGGTTGGTATTTGACGTCCCAGTCAATCATCACAGCCGATTGGCGCGCCCCGGCGCACGACGCACAACATATGGGTTGTGCCGTTCGGCGGGGGGCGGTCCAATCGCCTCTTTTGGGTCGAGGGGCTGCCGCCAATCAACGCGCAGATCAGTGCTTTCTACAACGCTGTCCGGCCGACCGTGGCCCCGCCACCGGCCCGACATGGTCGCTGCGCTTCCAGCTTTCTTTACTTTTTCCTGCTGCAAATCGGTGAATCAAGTTCGCCGGCTTGCAGGAGAGCGCGGCGGGAATGGAGGGTGCGATGGTCGATGAATATCAGGCTGTGAGCCTCCGCTTTATGCTCGGCGCGCTCGCCGCTCTGCCGGCCGCTCCGCTCGTTCTTGGCCTCCTCCCCGGCCCGGCGCAATCAACGGCGCCTTTCTCCCATCCTGGAGCGAGGGCGCGCCGAAAAAAGCGATCCTCGATTTCGTCAAGACGACGACCGAAACCGGCAATTCGAAGTTCGTGCCTCCCGAAGAGCGCATCGCCTGTTTCGATCAGGACGGCACGTTGTGGGTCGAACAGCCGATCTACACCCAACTCGTCTATTGCTTCGATCGCGTGGCGACGGTCGTCAAGGCGAAACCGGCGCTTGCCAGCCAGGAGCCGTTCCGGACGGTCCTGACCGGCGACCGCGCCCGCATTGCGCATCTGTCGATGAACGACCTCGTCAAGATCGTCGCCGCTACGCTGACCGGAATGGACGTCGAGGTCTTCGGCGACGACGTCGCAAAGTGGATCGCCGAAGCGCGCGACACACGCTGGAAGCGGCCCTACACGGATCTCGTCTATCTGCCGCAGCTCGAACTCATGCGGCTGCTGCGCGCAAACGGCTACAAGACCTACATCGTCACCGGGGGCGGACAGGACTTCGTCCGCGCCTATGCCGAGCGCGTCTACGAAATCCCCCCCGAACAGGTCGTCGGCACGGCTGGCGGCGTGACGTACCAGGTCGACGCGGCGGGGAAGCCGGTGCTGATCAAGGAGCCCAAGCTGCTTCTCAACGACGACAAGGCGGGAAAGCCCGAAGGCATCCATCTCGTCATCGGCCGACGGCCGCGCTTCGCCTTCGGCAACTCCGCGGGCGACCGGGAAATGTGCGAGTACACCACCGCGGGCGACGGGGCGCGCATGGCCATGCTGCTCCTGCACGACGACGGCGACCGCGAATACGCCTACGGACCCGCGCGAGGATTGCCCAATTCCCGGGTCGGCGCGTTTCCGCAAGCGCTCGACGACGAGGCGCGCGCGAAAGGCTGGAGCGTCGTCAGCATGAAGAAGGACTGGAACCGCGTTTTCGCCTGGGCCAACTAGGCCGTAGCTTCGAAGTCAGAAGTTTATGTTTAATCTCAAGGCGGTCATAAAATTGTAGACCGGATACTGCTTGATAATCGGCGCCGAAATTTCCAGCGAGAGGTTGAACGTCTCGCTAAATTTATGGCCTATCCGAGCGTCGAAGGGCAGGAAGAGCCGACCCGTCTCGCCAGTGACCGGCGCGCCAAAATTCCAACGGATCTCCGGATTGGGATACAGTGTAACGTACCATCGGTCTGGCAGCGCTATGTTCAACATGGGCCCAAACTGCATGTTGCTAATGAACTTCTCTGACGGATCGCCTGCGAAGCTGACGTCGTAGCGCGCGAGGGGCTCAAAGTAGCTGCCGGCGCTCAACTCCGGCAGCGCGTAGCGTACGGCGGCGATGGGCATGACACGCCACAGGCCCGAGGAGAGAGAGGCGTCGCCGGTCGGAGTAATAAGACGTACGCCGGCGCCCGCCTTCCACCGCTCGTCGATCGTGTCGATAAGCGCCGCTTGAACGTCCGCGTCGCCGAGGCCGTAGAGAAACCCGCCGTCGGGATTGCCGCCGGTGTACTTGTCCTTTGCAAGGTATGGCAGGTCGCCGCGCAGGGCCACCGACCATTGAGAGCTCAGGGGAAACGTATAATCTCCGCGCAACTTCCAGGTGTCGGTGGTGGTCGTGACCGAGTTCCCGTCGAGGTTCGTTCCGGGAGCCGTTTTGACCTCGTACATGAGTTGCAGGAGGCGCTGTGCGTTGAGAACGTCGCCCTCCGGGCTCGCGCCCTGATCTGGCGCCGACGGCGGCTGAGCGGGCGACGGCGCCATTGTCGATTGCTGCGCGAATGCAGACGTCAAGCGGAGCGCCACGGCGACAGCGAGCAAGCATACGATCTGTCTGGATGCGTCTGGCAAGTGTCGGGGCAACTCCTTTGTGGACAGAAGCGCGCTCAACCCGATCAATCGAAGGCGAATATGCCAGTCTTGGCGGGTCGGCAAGGACGGCTCAGCGTCGAGCTTGCCCGTTCTCGACACCATCCGGCAACGCGCGCTTCTTACGCGCTTCCCCCGTCTATCGCGTCGTCTTCCGACGCTGGCTCCGCCGAGCAATTCCCGCTAGCCTCAACGGGGGGCTGCGACGGCTTGGAAGGGATACGCCTATGCCCGACATGGTCCTTTGGGGATTTGACGGCTCGACTTATGTGCGCACGGTCAAGATGGTCCTCGCCGAAAAAGGCGTCACGCAATATCAAGCAAATGCAACTCAACGTGCTCAAGGGCGAGCCGAAAACGCCCGAGCATCTCGAGCGTCATCCGTTCGGCAAGGTCCCGGTCCTCGACCACGACGGAATGCGCATTTTGGAAACAAGCGCGATCACCCGCTATCTCAACGATGTCCTTCCCGGCAAGTCGCTCGTGCCGCCGACCCCGAGGGATCGCGCGCGGATGGATATGATCATCGGCCTGATCGACTCCTACGGCTACGGCGCCTTGCTCGGCGGCGTCGTCGCGTATCATCTCTTCCCGGATTTCGTCGGCGGAAAAAACGACGCGATGCGGAAGGGCGGCCTCGACACTGGCCGCAAGGTGATCGAATTCGCGATGAAGACCAAGGGCGCCTCGCCCTTCATCGCGGGGGAATTGAGCCTGGCCGACCTCTATCTGGCGCCGATCGCCTTTTATGTCTCGCTGACGCCGGACAAGGACGCGGTGTTCGACGTCGAGGGCTTTGCGGACTGGTGGAAAGCCACGCAGGCCTTGAAGAGCTACGTCGACACAGAACCCAAACTCGGCTGACAAAGCTCAGGCGATCGCGAAGCCTCCGTCGACGCGGTAGGACGCGCCGGTCACCCCGGACGCGCGATCCGACAGCAGGAAGGCGATGGTCTCGGCGACCTCCGACGGCTCCAGGAACCGCCGGATCGGCATGCGCGAAAGCCGCGGCGCAGAGCGGGCAGGGTCGCTCCAGGCGACGCGCGCCATGTCGGTCAGCGTGATCGTCGGATTGACGCTGTTGACGCGGATGCTGTAGCGGCCGAGCTCGTTCGCCATGACCCGCGTGACCGCGTCGAGCGCCGCCTTCGAGGCGCAGTAGGCGGCGTGGTCGATCACGCCGACGAAAGCCGCGTCGCTGGAGACGTTGACGATCGATCCCGGCCGTTTCGCCGCAATGCAATCGCGCGCGTATTCCTGCGCGATCACGATCGCCGCCTTGGTGTTGACCGTGAGGATGTGGTCGAAGCTCTCGAGCGTCAGCTCCAGAAAGGGCTGCAGGGCGGTCGTGCCGGCGCAATTGACCAGGAGGTCGAACGGGAGCTCGGCGCGGACCGCGGCGCGCGTGGCTTCGAGGTCGGCGAGATCGACGGCCAGCGTCTTGCAGTCGATCTCGGCCTTGAGCGAGGCGAGTTCGTCAGGCGAACGGCCCAGCGCCAGAACCGACGCGCCGCGATGGGCGAGCAGTTTGGCGGTCGTCCGGCCGATCCCCTTGCTGGCCCCGGTGACCAGAACCGTCCGGCCGGAAAATTCGTGCGCGTCCTCGCTCATAGCGTCCTCCATCGGCGCCCTAACGGGCGTCGGGCGTCGGCCCGTTCTTGCGCCTGTTTCCCCGGCGCCTCAAGGGTCCCGGTCCCGTCATGCGGACGTTGCCTGCGGCGCCTTGGGGCGGGCTCGTCTGCGGAAGGGCCGGGCGACGACATGGGTCGCGGCCCAGCCGAGCGCCCCGAGGGCGCCTGCGGTCGCCAACGCCTCGGTCGTCAGCGGCGCTGCAGGCTCGTAGGCGTCGAGCGTGCGCTCGGCGATCTCGGGGTCGAGATGGGCGATCATGACGGCCAGGCGCTTCAGCGGGCCTGCGTCCGCCATCGCCGTGAGCTGCCCCTCCAGCCGTTCCGCCCGCGCGATCGTACGCTCCATGTCCTCGCCGCGCTTCTGGACGAGGGGATCGCTGTTGCCTTCAAGGCGCCGGACGCCTTCGGACGGCGTCAGGCCCTCGCTCGCCGCCTCCGCGTCGAATGCAATCACGATCCGCTTCAGTTCGTCCAGCGCGCCGCCGGCCCGCTGGCGATATTGCTGGGCGAATTCCGGCCCCTGCGAACCGATCAGGGCCGCGGCCAGGCCGATCGCGAGGGCGATTCTGCGCGCCAGCATGGGTTGCTCCGGGTTCCCGCCCCTCGGGGAGGGCGAGGTGGGGGGTCGCGCCGCCTGTTGATAGCGAGGAGCAGCGCCCAATGTTCCCGAGGTCAGCGGGTCGCGGCCGCCCACGATAAGCCCGTCGCCTCAGCCGCGCCCGAGCGACGGGCGCTCGGCGCGCCCACTTACTCCGCAGCGGCGGGAGCCGCCCCCTCAGGGGCCGGCGGCCTTGCCGACAGCGCCGCGCCTGCGTCAGGCTTCAGCCTCATGAAGACGAGCGTCGAAAGGCTGGAGATCACAGCGACGCCTACGAACGCGAGCGAAAGATCGCGCGCCGCGAGCGTCGCGTCGCCGAAGCCGACCTGGATGAGCTGGATGCAGACCGCGGCGACCGCGACGCCGACCGCGCCCGACATCTGCTGCGAGACGCTGGCGAAGCTGGTGGCGCGACTCATCCGCGGCGGGTCGATGTCGGCATAGCTGATGGCGTTGAGCGCGGTGAATTCGAGCGAGCGAAAGAATCCGCCTGCGAGCAACGCCAGGAAAATCACCCAATGCGGGGTGGTCGGCGTGAACAGCGCGTAGGACGCCATGAACGCCCCCGAGATCAGCGCGTTCACGACCAGCGTCCGGCGGAAACCGAACCCGCGCAGGATCGTCGAGGCGGTGAACTTCATCGCCATCGCGCCGATGGCGGTGGCGAAGGTCAGCGACCCCGATGCGAACGGCGACAGGCCGAACCCAAGCTGGAGCAGCAGCGGCAGCAGGAAGGGCAGGGCGCCGATTCCGGTCCGAAACAGCAGCCCCCCGACCACGCCCGAGAAGAAGGTCGGGATCTGCAACAGCTTCAGGTCCAGGATCGCGTCTTCGTTGCCCCCCGCGTGCCGGACGTAGAGCGCGAGCAGGATCAGGCTCGCCAGGACTTGCGCCGCCACCTCCCAGCCCGGCGCCATGCCGCGGCCGATCAGCGACAGACCGGAGATCAAGCCGAGCAACCCAGCGCCGGAAAGCGCGAAACCCTTGAAGTCGAACCGCGGCACGACCTCCTCGCGCAGATTGGCGATGTATCGGAGCGAAAGCGCCAGCCCGATCAGGCCGATCGGCACATTGACCCAGAAAATCCAGCGCCAGTGGAAATAGGTGGTGATGAAGCCGCCGAGCGGCGGCCCGGCGACGGGGCCGAGCAGGGCCGGCACGGTGAGATAGGCGAGGGCGTCGACGAGCTGGCTCTTCTCGACGCTGCGCAGCAGGACGAGACGCCCCACCGGAACCATCATGGCGCCGCCGAGACCCTGAAAAACGCGGGCCGCGATCAGCGTCCCGAGCGAGTTCGAGGCGCCGCAGAAGATCGAGCCGAGCGTGAAGACGACGATCGCCGAGCAAAAAACGGTGCGTGCGCCGAATCGGTCTGCGACCCAGCCGGACGCGGGAATGAACACCGCCAGCGTCAGCATGTAGGACGTCAGCGCCAGCTTCAGGACGATCGGGTCCTGATGGAGGTCTAGCGCGATCGCGGGCAGCGAGGTCGAGATCACCGTCCCGTCCATGTTCTCCATGAACAGAGCGGTCGCGACGATGAGAGCAGTGAGCAGGGCGGGGCGCATGGCTCGCGCCGTTTTGGCGCCGGGACGGGGCCGCAGCAAGGCTGAGAAGCGTCCGCGCGGTCACAATGGCTTGAGGAACGTCCGCGGAGAACGGCGAGACCACAACCTCGTTCGCGTCGCGCTTGCGCCGCCAGCCGTTTTGTCGATGTAGGTTATTGCGCTGCGGAAAAGAACTTGGTACCGTAGGTTTACAGACGCCGCTCGCTGACGCGGGGTATAGCGAGCACGGACCCATTTGGCCCTAAAAGGGGGATATTGAGATGCATATCAAGTCACTGGCTTTGGCTCTGGCGCTCGCTCCGGCCGCGATCGGCGTCGCGCATGCTGCAACGTACACCCTGACGTTTACGGGGGCCGATTTCGCAACGCCTGAAACAGTCGTCCTCGACACGACGTACGGGTTGAAGCTTGAGTATTCCGCGTTTCAGTCTTGGCCGATTCAGAGCCAGGGCCCGTCTTATGGAGGATGGCTGGATTTCAGCTCGAACGGCGAGTCCATCGGGTTTGAGGCTGGAAACTACCCGGCCGGTTCAGATCCGCGCTATCTGGTGGCGTCTGCGCCCTGGTACAGCGTGAGCGCTGGCGGCGGCACATTCAACAACGCCCTGTCCTTCCTGAATCTGCCGAACAACAACGGGACGGTAACGATCACACTCACCAATGAAGCCTATAACGACGGAATAACCAATCCCAACCTTGGCGGGACGGACACCTTGACCCTTACGGCCGTGCCCGAAGCGCGGACGTGGGCGCTGATGTTGCTCGGCTTCGCCGGTCTCGGCTTTGTCGGTTTTCGCTCGCGCAAGGCGATCCCGACGATCGCCTGATCCCGACCTTATCGAGGCCGGGAGGCCCGCCGCTGGCGGGTGCGTGAAAAGATAGAGGCTCCGCGGTCCGGAGCCTCAGACTGCTGACAAACCCCGTCGTTTTTCGGCGGGGTTTTTCTTTTGGGGTTGGGCTGCGAGGGCTGTGACGGCGGTTTCTCGGCTTAGGCTGTTGCGGGGCTTCTCCGGGGCGCCACGGTGAGAGCGATCTTCTTCATGTTCTGCGCGGCGGCGGCCATGAGGCACTGGCATCTGACCCGCACGAGCCCGCGGAAGCGCGCGTACCGGTGGCCGAAGAGCTGTTTGGCGTCGGCGAAAGAGCGTTCGACAGTCTCCTTGCGACGGGCGTAGACGAGCTTGCCCCACATCGTGACGCGGCGAGCGTCCATGCGTTCGAACGCGTCCTGCCAGACGTGGCGAGTGATGACCCGTTCGGCTTTGGCGTTGGCGGTGCAGGAAGCGAGCAACGGGCAGGTCGAGCAGATCTTTGGATCGGACGTGTAGTGCCGATATCCGCCCCGGTCGGTGAGCGCGTAGGCGAGGAACTGACCTTGCGGGCAGCGATAGGCGTCCTGCTGGGGCTCGTAGACGAACTTGCTCTTGCGCATCATTCCGGGTTTCGGAGGCGTTGGCGCGCGATAGCCTGTCACGCCCTGAATGTTGCGATCCTCCAATCCCTTGGCGATGGCGGCGGAGGCATAGCCGGCGTCGAGCCCGACCGAGCGGACGTTGAGATGGAACCGCTCGCGCTGCCGATCGAGCCGCTCGAAATAGGGAATGCTGTCGTGGACGTTGGCGGGCGTGGCGTGGGTGTCGGTGATGATGCCGAGCTTGCCGTCGACGGTGCGATGGTCGAGGTAGAAAAAGCCCTTGGGCTTGCCGTCCCGAACCATGTAGCCGGAATCCGGGTCGGCGCGGCTGATCTTGGTTTCCTTCACCTCGGGTTGGCGAGGCTTGGGCGGAAGGGGATCGAGCCCATGCCGCAGGCGGTCCTCCTCGACCGCCGCATCGAGCGCCTCCCAGTAGGCCGCGCGAGACTTCGCCGCCGGCGCCAGGTCGAATTTGTTCTTGTTGGCGTTGGCCTTGAGATGAGTGGAGTCGGTGTAGAGGGTCGAGCCGTCGGCCAGGCCCCGGGCCATCGCCTGCTCGACGATGCGGTCGAAGATGGCTTGTGCAATCGTCTCGTCCTGGTACCGCCGCCTGCGGTTCTGGCTCAGCGTCGAGGCGTCGAACACCGGGTCCGTCAGCTTCAGCCCCAGAAACCAGCGATAGGCGAGGTTGACCTCGATCTCCCGAACCAACTGCCGCTCCGAGCGCACTCCGAACAGGTAGCCAATGAAGAGCGCCTTGAACATCAGGGTCGGATCCAGCGGCGGACGACCGTTGTCGGCGCAATACAGCGAAGCCGTCAGATCGTGAATGAACGAAAAGTCGATCGCCGCATCGATCTTGCGCAACAGGTGATCAGCCGGGACAAGCTGATCAAGCCAGACAATCTCAAAAGCGGTCTGTGTCGGAGCAGGTAGCCAAATCATGAATGACTGAATCAAAAACCCCTGGCTCGCGCCAGGGGTTTGTCAGCAGTCTGAGGCTCCGCGGTCCGGAGCCTCTTTTTTATTGGCGGGCGAGCGGCCGTCAGGCGGGCCTCGGTCTCGGCGCCGGCGAGGAAGGGCGAACGCGCACTGTCTCGCTCGCGGCGCAGACACGCGGCTCGGGGCGGGCCGATCGCAGGGGGTCTTTGGCCTTACATCCCGAGGAGGCCGCGAGCCTCCAATAGGGCCTTCTCGCAGGCGTCCTTATTTCCGGCGTCGTCGGCCTTTCGCGCTTCCACCATAAATTCGCGAACCGCGTGCACTTGCGCCTCGGAAATATCCCCGAGCTTCTCTTCAGCCCCGGCGACACTCGACGGGGTCGGCTGATGATGCGCGGTGGCGAAAGTCGAACTCGGCCCCGCCCTTGCCTTTGGCTGCGATCTCGTCGAGCCGCTTCCCGATGTCCACGCTGGCTCGGTAGAGGTCGTCGGCGCAGGGGCCGGCGTAAGCCAATGCCGGCGAAAATACGCAGATGAGCGCCGCAAACGCCGAGAATCCGCGCATTGTCATTATCTCTCTCCAACCCATTCCAGGGGGGATGATGCGACTGCGACCGCCGCGGTGCAAGCGGCCGCGTTGCGCTACTTTGTCCCTGACGATGACGAGCTGGCGTGGAGCGAGACCGTCGCGACCCTGCACGACGTCCGCTTCGCGGGACGGGTCCGTGACGACGAGTCCCCTCCGGACGTGGGGATCGCGAGGCAGTCTCAGTCTGGCGGCCACTCGTCAAAGGTCAGGACGGGCTTGCGGCGGATAGCTCAGGAAGCCCGCGCGCGGCGTTCGGAAATCGAGCGCACCTCATTTCCGGGTTGGCATAGGTCGTAAAATCAACTATAATCCAGGTGTAAACTCTGGTTTGGCAGGAGATAGTCTTGGCAAACGAACGAGGAACGAATGGAAACCCTTCCGTTTCCGGTATGCTAATTTCAGCCCAGCGAGCGGCGTCGCGTCGGAGCGTATTGCGTGCTATCGAAGCGGAGCTGACCAAGGCCCGCATGGATGCTGAAAAAGCCGAATATCCGGTGCTTGCGTATTTCGTCGATATAGCAATCGCTGAGATCAAGAATGGCGCGCAATCCGATCAACAAGAATTCTTTCAGCATTAGTAGAAAAGATGGGCTGAGGTCATTGGCGCCGGATTTGAGTGACGAAAGACTCGTAACGAGTTTAATGATCGCTTCGCGCACTTCTCGGTGCTCGATTTTCAAAAATGCGCGAATGATCTCCACGCCTTCCAGGGACGATGGGCGGCCCTCGACAGACGCGGAGCCCATCCCTTTTTCGGCAATGAACGCAGCTTGTTCCCCAACTCGCTCGATTGGGAGTTTTTTGGCGGCAGTTCTTTTTTTGGCACCGGGCCCTCACGGAAAATACCGCACGGCAAAATGTTAATGGAGGTAACATGTGTGTTCACCCGCGATCCGTCGTGCGCCGGCCGCAGGCTAATTCGCAACGGGGTTGCAGGACGCTAATAGGAGGTGTGTGAGAAGCGCATGTACCTCTTTTGAGTATCGAGCGCTGACAGCGCCGCCTGAGTTGCTCCTCTGCCGGGTTGGGCCTCGCGCGAGGCGCTGTCTCCGCGCCGGTCGAACGCCCGCTGACCGCGAGGGATACGATCATGAGCCCGCCGATCGCCACGTCCTGGAAGTCAGCACGTCGGAGCGGGGCCTTGATCAGGATCGCGATCACGCAGGCGGACATGCGGATATCGCGATGTCCTGCCGCGAGCCGCCGCAGCCTACGTCTTCACGTCGAAGCGATCAGCGCGGGACCTCGTGCTCGCCGTGCTCTTTCAGAAGCGCGTTCAGGCGCTGGCGCATCAGCATGCCCGGCCGGTCGGAGGGCATGTGCATTTCGAGCTTGCGGCTCATGTCGACGATCGCGTCGGGGTCGGTCGATTCGAGAATTTCGCGGTCTTCCTCGATGATCTTGCCGTCCCATGCGCGCAGCTCCGCGGTCGAACAATCCTCCTCGCGGTCGTTGCGGTAGAGGATCTGGACAAGCTGGATCGAGCCGTCGTCGATCGGCGTCGCGGAGTTGAAGATCAGGTGCCTGAGGCCCGACGGATATTCCATATCCATCGTGCGGCAGAACGGCATGAACCAGGCGTTGCGCATCTTGCGCTTCGTCCAAGGCTCGCTCGTACCCGTAATGCGGGCGGCCTCCGGAGGGTTTTTCACCGGCACGATGGTTTCGGCGACGAAGCCGTAGTCGGTCTCGGTGATCTCGTATTTTTCCGGCTTCGGCTGGGCGATGTCGCCAAAGGTGTTCTTGTGCACGAAAGCGAAATGCGCGTTGTCGAAGGAATTCTCCATCATCCGCAAGGCGGAACAGCGCCAGAGGTCGTCGAACTGGTGGATGCGGCGAAAGGCGGGGTCGCGATCTTCTGGCAGATCCGGAATGTCGAACAGCGGCTCGCCGAGGCAGACCCAGACATAGCCGTATCGAGCCTGGGCGAGGAAGGATTGCGCCCGCGCGTTCGGGACCGCCTGTTCGAACGGGAACTGGGGGATGTTCACGAGCTTTCCCGTCCGGTCATACTCCCAGCCGTGGTAGCCGCAGACGATGTGGCCTTCCTTGATCCAGCCTTTCGACAATTTCGCCGTGCGATGGCAGCAGCGGTCCTCAAGCGCGGCCGGCTCGCCCTCTTCGTCGAGAAAGAGGACGACCGGTTGCCCAAGCAGGCGAAACGGCTTTGGCCCGTTCTTCAGCGCGTCGGTGGGGACGGTGGCGTACCAGAAGTTGCGCAGAACCTTCTGCCGGGTGTTAAGCATGGCGGGCCTTTCTGGGAACGATGCGAACGCGGTCTGGTTAGCAAGACTCTTGCCGACGCTTGAAAAGCCATCGCGCGGCATGCGATTATAGGACGACGCCTCCAGCCTGCCTCCAGGGGCCATGATGAGCAAGACGGTCACCAGGGTCCGGACCAAGACGGAAACGAAAGTTGACCGTCCGCGCCTGCACAAGGTTCTTCTGTTCAACGACGACTATACGCCGCGCGACTTCGTGGTCGAGGTTCTGAAGGCGGTGTTCCGGATGAACGAATCACAGGCCGCCGCCGTCATGCTGACCGCCCACAAGAAGGGTGTCTGCGTGGTCGGCGTGTTCGCCAAGGATATCGCAGAGACCAAGGCGACGAGCGGCACGGAGTATGGCGCGTCGCGCGGTTATCCGCTTCGGTTCGACACTGAACCCGAGGAATGAGGAGGAGCGGGGCGCCAGGGCGCATGGGGTGATCGAAATCCCCCATCTGAACCAGGCGGCCCTCAGCTTCGAGAACGGCGCCATCTCCTTGCTGCGGATCGCCTTTCGCAGGCGCAAGGCGCCAGGCGCCGCGCCGTCGCGGTTCTGACTTCTAGCCGCGAGCGCAGCGCCTGGCGGCGGCGCCGACAATTCTCACCAGTTCGAAAAATGCGCCTCGACCCTCGCAAGGAATTTTTTCCTGCGCTCGGGCTTGGCGTGGTCCATGTCGTAAAGGGCGAGATAGTCGCATCGCGTCCCACGCGCGCACATGCCGCGCATCGAGCGCGTCAGGAAGCGCCGCGGCGGATCGCCCATCAGGCTTGTGAGGAGTTGGCCGCCGCCGTAGGTGCAGGCTACGCCGAGCCGCCGGACGTTGTGCAGCCTCGCGACGTAGTCGCCGTTGGCCTTCATATCGAAGCTCACCCCCGGCAGGAACACCCGGTCGACGAAGCCCTTCAGGATCGCCGGGAAACCCATGTTCCAGACCGGGAACGAGAAGACCAACGCCTCCGCCGCGAGAAGCCGTTCGACATACGGTCCGACTTCGCGACGGTTGCGGGACAAATCATAGTAGTCGATCCGCTCCTCGCAACTCATCACGGGGTTGAACGTCTCCGCATAGAGGTCGCAATCGTCCACATCGTGTCCGCGCGCCTTCAGCGCACGGACGACTCGATCATGCAGCCCTGCCGCGAAGCTCGTCTCGACCGGATGGGCAAAGAGCACCAGAATCCGCATGTCCTGCTCACGCGCCGGCGGCGAGCGAGCGCGTCTTGCGCTTTACGGCCTGGAAGCGCCCGCCCGCGGAGCCGAAGACGCGGGTGAACGGCCTGTGTGGATTGCTCGCGCGCCTGGAGACAAGCGGGGTCTCGTCGATCTGCGCCATGTCGCTCTCCCGTGACGCGTGCGGCGCGGATGGGTCGCCGCCTCATGGCGTCAGGCCCTTCCATGATCGCGGCGCCGCGGTCCTGTGTCGAGAGGCGCCATCGTCCGCTTTTCCGACGCTGACCGCCGCGACGGCGAAACGGGTCCTGCCGACGTGAGCACCATCGTCGCGTCGCGTTTCCTGAGCTCGCTCCGCCGGCGGGCTCACGGCGCCATATCGCCTTGCGACGTCGGCGTCGACGCGGTCGCGGATGGCGCTCGGTTATCAGGTGAAAGGCCAGGCGCCGCCGGCTTGCACGGGCGGCGCGCCCATGGAAACCCTAGCGATAGGAAGCCGCCCCGTCTTGCGCGCGATCACGCTTGCGACCTCGCTCCAGTCCTTCGCCATGTCATCGCTGCTCGCCTCTTGCGCGCGGACGCACGCGGCCGAGTAGGCTTCCGCGCCGAGGTTGGCGATCAGCGCTTTCGCTTCGAAGTCGACGCCCAGCCGGACGCCGCGGGGACGCTGTGCTTGCATCGTCATGACGCATACCCTTTCGTAGATTTTGCGATTGACCTTATGGGCCAGCGTCTTGCGCCTGCATCCGCTCCCCCGCTGTGACGCGCGTCACAGCGCTCGCGATTCGGGCTCGCTGAACGGCTCTCGGTGGCGGATCTTGGTCTTCACCAGGTCGAGAAGTGCGCCTCGACCTTCGCCAGAAACTTTTTCCGGCGCCCGGACTTGTCGTGGTTCATGTCGTAGAGGGCGAGATAGTCGCATCGTGTTCCCGGGGCGCAAATTCCGCGCACCGTTCGTGTCACCACGCGCCGCGGCGGGTCGCCCATCAGGATCGTGAGAACATGGTTGCTGCCGTAGGTGCAAACGGCGCCGAGACGCTTGATGTTGTGGAGCGTCGGAACGTAATCGCCATTCTCCTTCAGGCTGAAGCTCACGCCCGGCAGGAAAACTCGGTCGAGGAAGCCTTTCAGGATCGCCGGGAAACCCATGTTCCAGACAGGATAAGAGAAAACGATCGCTTCGGCGGCGAGGAGGCGGTCCACATAGCGCGCCACTTTGCGGCGGTTGACGGAGAGGTCCCGGTAATTGATCCGCTCCTCGCGGCTGAGGACCGGGTCAAACTTCTCCGCGTAGAGATCGCAGTCGTCGACGTCGTGGCCTCGCCCCTTCAACGTCCGCAGGGTCCGGTCGTGCAGAGCGGCCGCAAAGCTTGTTTCGACCGGATGCGCGAAGAGCACCAGGATTCGCATCTCTTCCCCCTGCTTCCCATGGGCGGCCGGCCTTCGACAGCCGTAACACGCGGATGGACAACGCATCGAAGTTTCACAGAGTTCCGTGTCCGGTTCGGTCCATGTGGCCGCCCGACGGGGCCGGCCGGCTCGCCACGCGCGGGGGAACCCGCTAGACTTTGCCTCATGCTTGCAATCGGTCAGCGGTCGCCTGTCCCTGGCGGACTCCGAGCCGCAACAGAGAGGGCCTTCGCCCCCGGAGGGCGGCTATGACGGCTCGCCGCTCCGGCAGCGCAGATCTGCCGTTGCATGGCGGACGGGTGCCGCGCTGGCTCGGCGAACGGATGACGCGGCTTGGCGCGGTCATCACGCAGGCGATCGTCATCGAGTACGGGCGCGACGAGTTTTTGCGCCGCCTCGCCCATCCGTTCTGGTTCCAGTCGTTCGGCGCCGTTATGGGCATGGACTGGCATTCGTCGGGGATCACGACCTCGGTGATTGGCGCGCTGAAGCGCGGGCTCGCTCCGCTCTCCGGCGAACTCGGCCTCCACGTCTGCGGCGGCCGTGGCGCGCACTCGCGCAAAACCCCACATGAACTCGTCGAGATCGGCCACCGCGTCGGCATCGACGGGGAAGGGCTCGCGACGGCGAGCCGGCTGGTCGCCAAGGTCGACAGCGCCGCAGTGCAGGATGGCTTCGATCTCTACCTGCATGGCTTCATCGTCGCCGACGACGGCCGCTGGGTGGTGGTGCAGCAGGGCATGAACGGAGACGCGCGCCAGGCGCGCCGCTATCACTGGCTCAGCGAGGGTCTGAAGAGTTTCGTCGAAGCGCCGCATAGCGCGATCGACGGCGAAGGGCAGGGGGTGATCGTCAACCTGACCGACGTCCGGGCGGAGGCCTCGCGGATGAGGCAAATCGACCTCCTGGACGACCTCGGGCCGGACGGAATCGAACGCCACATCGCCAGGCTCGGAGGCGCGGCCAAGCCGCCGGAGGCGCCGCTGCAGCCTTTTCTGCCCCATCTCGTCATGCCGGCGCATCACGACGTTCGGGCCGAGGACATCGTCGCCCGGAGGCTCCACGCGGGCCTCGCGGCCGCGGCCGACCAGGGGCCGAAGGACTTCGCGGAGCTCCTGCTCGTGCCCGGCGTCGGTCCGCGCACGGTGCGCGCGCTCGCCCAGGTCGCGGAGGTTGTCCACGGCGCGCCGTATCGGTTCACCGATCCCGCGCGATTCTCGCTGGCTCACGGCGGCAAGGACCGCCATCCCTACCCGGTGCCCCTGAAAGTGTACGACCGCACGATCGCCGTGATGAAGGCGGCGGTGACGAAGGCAAGGCTAGGCGAGACTGAGGAACTCGCCGCAATCCGCCGGCTCGACGCCGAGGCGCGCCGGCTCGAACGCCACGCCCGCGGCCCCTCGGTCGAAGCGCTTTTGGCCGAGGAGCGCGTCCGCTCGCATGAATACGGCGGGATGAGCGTGTTCGGGCCGGAGCCGCCGCCGGAGGAGCGCCTGGAGGGCGCGCATCCCGAGCCCCGCTGATTTCCTGGTTTCGCGCAGGTGCGACATTCGCCGCACTACCGCTTGAAGCCGCTTGTGTTTACCATGCGCCCTCTAGGAGCAGTCATGACCTATCGCAGTAGGAAATGGGTGGCGAACGGCATTGGCGCCGTACTCGCGGCGGCAATTTTTGCGTTGGCGTGCGCGCGCGGGGACTTGGTGACCGCGCTCTGCGCGATCGCGGCGTTCGGTGTGCTCGCGTTGCTGTCCTTGGTCTAGGCCACCCTATAGCTGGAAGGACTGCCCGACGCTCTGAGGAATGCGGCATGAGCTGTGGCTCGCGTTCCTGTCTTTTCGTCCGCGCTCCTCGAGGCCATCCGTCCGCTGCGTCGCCGACCGTCCCCCGGCCGCCGGCGATCCGGACGCGCTATGAGTTCGTAAAAGATCCGGCGCTCGGAGAAAGCCTGGCGCTTCGGCGTGTCGCGCCGATAGGATGGCCCTGGCCACCCGCCGGTACCCCGCATGGACCTGATCGCTCCAACCGACCGCGGCCTCTATTGCGAGGCCGGGGATTTTCACATCGACCCGTGGCGCCCCGTGGCGCGCGCGGTGATCACCCATGCCCACTCGGACCACGCCCGCTTCGGGTCGGACGTCTACGTCTGCCACAGGCTGACCGCGCCGATCCTGAGGAAACGCCTCGGCGATGTCGCGATCGAGACCGTCGAGTACGCCGAGCCGCTGGTCCGCAACGGCGTCGAAGTCGCGCTGTATCCAGCCGGCCATGTGCTGGGCTCGGCACAGGTCCGGGTGGCGCGGAATGGCGAAGTCTGGGTCGTCTCGGGCGACTACAAGGTCGAGGTCGATGGAGTGGTCGCCGCGTTCGAACCGCTCCGCTGCAACGTGTTCATCACCGAATTGACCTTCGGCCTTCCGATCTACCGCTGGCGCTCGCAGGCCGGGATCATCGCCGGAATCGATCGCTGGTGGAGCGAGAACGCTTCCGCAGGCCGGGCCAGCGTGCTCTACGCCTACGCGCTCGGCAAGGCGCAGCGCGTGCTCGCACGCATCGATCCGTCGATCGGCCCGATCGTCTGTCACGGCGCGGTTGAACCGATCAACGCGATCTATCGCGACGCCGGCGTCGAAATTCCACCAACGCGGCTCGCGCAAGATGTCGCCGACAAGCGAGAATTCGCCAAAGCGCTGATTATCGCCCCGCCATCGGCCGCCGCGAGTCCGTGGCTCAACCGTTTCGGCGCTTATTCGGACGCGTTGGCGAGCGGATGGATGCAGGTCCGGGGGAACCGCCGCCGGCGCGGCCTCGATCGCGGCTTCGCGCTTTCCGACCACGCCGACTGGCAGGGGCTTCTGGCGGCCATCGCCTCGACCGGCGCCGAACGCGTGCTCGCGACGCACGGATTTACCGGTCCGCTGACCCGCTATCTTCAGGAGAGAGGCGTCGACGCCCGCGCGCTCAAGACCGCCTATGGCGACGAGGACGAGGCCCAGCCGTCCGAGGCCGAGAGCGCCGCATGAAGGCGTTCGCCGACCTCTACCGCCGCCTGGACTCGGCGACCTCGACGCGGGCCAAGCAGATCGCGATGGTGGAGGCCTTCGCCGCCGCCAAGGCGGACCCGACGCAATGGGCGAGCGCGGCGTGGATGGTCTATTTCCTGTCGGGAGGAAAACCGCGCCAGACCGTTCCAACCCGGCTCTTGCGGCGACTCGCGGTCGAGGGCTCCGGCCTGCCGGAATGGTTGGTCGAGGAGTTGTATTCGAACGTCGGCGACCTCGCCGAAACCCTCGCGCTGCTGCTGCCCGAAGGCGCCGGCGACGATGACGCCTCGCTCGATCATTGGATGCGCGAGCGGCTGCTGCCGCTTCCTGCGCTCGACGAGGAGGAGCGCTACGCGCGACTTACGCGCTGGGTCGCGGCGTTGCCCGAGGACCAGCGGCTCGCATTCTTCAAGCTGATCACCGGCGAATTGCGGGTCGGCGTTTCGCGGCTTCAGGTCGTGAAGAGCCTCGCCGAAGTCGCGGGCGTCGAAGAGAGCCGCATGGCGCAGCGGATGATCGGCTACGGCCAGGCGCGCCGCATTCCGAGCGCCGACGATTTCGCCTCGCTCGTCGCGGACGTCGATCATGCCGAGGGCGCGGCGCTCGATGCGGGGCGGCCGTACCCCTTCTATCTCGCGCAATCCTGGCAGAGACCGGTTGCCGACATGGACGCCACGCTCGGCCCGCCGCAAAACTGGATCGCCGAATGGAAGTTCGACGGCATCCGCGCCCAGCTCGTCAAGCGCGGCGCGAACTGGCGCCTGTGGTCGCGCGGCGAAGAGCTGATCTCCGACGCCTATCCCGATCTCGAGCCACTGGCTGAGGCCTTGCCTTCGGGGCTGGCGCTCGACGGCGAGCTGGTCGTGATGGCGCCGCCGCCGGGCGAGCGGCGGCCGGACTCGCTCGACGGGCTCGCGCCGTTCGCGAGTCTGCAGCAGCGCCTAGGCCGCAAGGCGATCAGCGAGAAGACGCTGCGCGAGCTGCCGGTCGCGCTGATCGCCTACGACCTCCTCGAGCTGAAGGGCCACGATCTGCGCGGCGAACCGCAAGCCGAGCGGCGCGCCAAACTCGAAGCTCTCGTCAAGGACACGCTCAGCCGCGGCGAGCGTCTTCCGCTGCGCCTGAGCCCGAGCGTGTCGGCCGAAACCTGGGGCGCCCTTGCCGAGATCCGCGAGCAGGCGCGCGCGCTCGGTCGCGAAGGGCTGATGCTGAAGGCGCGCGAGGGCGCTTACGGGGTCGGCCGGCGCAAGGGCGACGACCGCACCAACGTGTGGTGGAAATGGAAGCTCGATCCGATGAGCGTCGACGCGGTGCTGATCTACGCCCAGCGCGGCCACGGCCGGCGCTCCGGCGTCTATAGCGACTACACCTTCGCCGTCTGGAATGCGGACGTGGGCATGGCCGGCCGCGAGCTCGTCCCCTTCGCCAAGGCCTATTCCGGCCTCTCCGATGCGGAAATGCGCGAGATGGACGCGATCATCCGTCGCACCACGGTCGAGACCTTTGGTCCGGTGCGCAGCGTGACGCCGACGCAGGTGTTCGAACTCGGCTTCGAGGGCATCGCGCCGAGCAAGCGGCACAAGAGCGGCGTCGCGGTTCGCTTTCCCCGCATGCTGCGCTGGCGGCGCGACAAGCCCGTCGCCGAGGCCGATACGCTTGAAGCCTTGCGCGCTCTGTTGCCCGCGAGCGCCGGTGACTGACGCGCGCGCGGCTGCGGTCGAGGCCTGGCTTGCCGAGAAGGGGTGGACGCCGTTCCCTTTCCAACGCGAGACCTGGGCGCTGATCGGCGAGGACCGCCAAGGGCTCCTGCACGCCACGACCGGCGCCGGCAAGACCCTCGCCGTCGCGCTCGGCGCGTGGCTCGCGTTCGGAGAAGATGCGCGTGAGGGCCTGACCGTCGTCTGGATCACCCCGATGCGGGCGCTCGCCGCGGACACCGAGCGGGCACTCCGCGACGCGTTCGAGGGCGTGGCTGCGCAGGACACAACCTGCGCGCCGGCGTGGGCGGTCGGCGCGCGCACCGGCGACACCTCGTCCGCAGAGCGCGCGCGCCAGGCGAAGCGTCCGCCGCGCGTCCTCATCACCACCCCTGAAAGCCTGTCGCTGATGCTGTCGCGACCCGACGCGCGCGAGACCTTCGAAGACCTTCGCTGTGTCGTCGTCGACGAATGGCACGAGCTGATCGGCAACAAGCGCGGGGTCCTGGCGCAGCTCGGCCTGGCGCGGCTCCGCGCCTTCCGACCCGGTCTCGTCACCTGGGGGATGTCGGCGACGCTCGGCAATCTCGACGAGGCCCTGCGGGTTCTCGTCGGGCCGTGCGCGGCGGGGCAGGGACGCATGGTCGAAGCGAAGATCGCAAAACCCTTTGTCGTCGACACGCTCATCCCGGCTTCGCCCGAGCGTTTTCCCTGGGCCGGCCACCTCGGAACCAAGATGGCTGCGGCGGTGGTCGCCGAGATCGAAGCGGCGAAGAGCACGTTGGTCTTCACCAACGTCCGCTCCCAGACCGAACTCTGGTATCAGAGCCTCTTGAGACTTCGCCCCGACTGGGCCGGAACGATCGCGCTCCATCACGGCTCGCTCTCGCGCGAGACGCGCGACTGGGTCGAGCAGGGCCTGAAGACCGGGACGCTCAAAGCAGTCGTCTGCACCTCGAGCCTCGATCTCGGCGTCGACTTCCTGCCGGTCGAGCGGGTATTGCAGATCGGCTCGCCCAAAGGAGTCGCGCGGCTCCTCCAGCGCGCCGGACGGAGCGGTCATGCGCCAGGCCGCGTGTCGCGCGTGACCATGGTTCCGAGCCATTCCCTGGAGCTGATCGAGGCGGCTGCGGTCAGGTCGGCGATCGCGGCGAAGCGGATCGAGAGCCGCAAGAGCCTGAATGCCCCGCTCGATGTGCTGGCGCAGCACTGCGTGACCGTCGCGCTTGGCGGCGGCTTCGCTCCTGCCGAGCTTCTTGCCGAAGTGCGGACGACCGCGGCCTACGAAAACCTGACCGACAAATCGTGGGGCTGGTGCCTCGACTTCGTCTCCAAGGGCGGCCCGACCCTGAAGGCCTATCCCGGATTCCGGCGCGTCGTCCCCGGCAAGGACGGCGTGTGGCGCGTCGTCGATCGCGACATCGCCCACCGTCATCGGCTGAACATCGGCGCTATCGTCAGCGATGCGGCGGTCAGTGTGCAATACGGCCCCGCGCCGCGTGGGGCGAAACTGGGCACGGTCGAAGAGAGCTTTGTCGCTCGGCTGCGCGCCGGTCAGCGCTTCTGGTTCGGCGGCAAGATCCTTGAATTCGTCCGCCTCGAGGCGGGGACCGCGTTCGTCAAGTCCGCCAAGGGCGGGGGTGCAACGCCCGTCTGGGCCGGCGGACGTATGCCGCTTTCGACCACGCTCGCCGACGCCATGGTCGAAGCCTTCGCGCGAGCCGCCATTGGCGCCTACGACAGTCCCGAGCTCGAGGCGGCGCGGCCCATGCTCGAAGTGCAGGCCAAATGGTCGGCTCTGCCGACCCCGGAGACGCTGCTGATCGAGACGCTGAAGTCGCGCGAGGGCTGGCATCTTTTTGTCTATCCGTTCGCTGGCCGTGACATCCATCTCGGCCTGTCGAGTCTGCTTGCGTGGCGCGCGGCGCGCGACGAGCCCGGCACCTTCTCGCTGAGCTTCAACGACTATGGGTTCGAGATCCTGAGCGGGGCGCCCCGCGACTGGTCGGCGCTCCTGCCTGCCCTCCTCGCGCCCGCGCGCGACGCCTCCGCGCTCGCCGACGAAGTCGTCGCAAGTCTGAACGCGGCCGAACTTGCGAGGCGACGTTTTCGCGACATCGCCCATATTGCCGAACTCGTCGTCGCCGGGTATCCGGGTGAGCGGAAGAGCGCGCGCCTGATGCAAGCCTCTTCGGGGTTGTTCTACGACGTCTTTCGCAAATACGACCCCGACAACGGGCTTTTGCGACAGGCCGAACAGGAAGTTCTGGAAGATGAGCTCGACGTGAAGCGGCTATGGGCGACTCTCCAGGCCCTATCGGTGCGGCGGCTCGATTTGAGACCGTTGAAGCGCGCGTCTCCGTTAGCCTTTCCCCTGATGGTCGAGCGCTTCCGCGAGCAGCTCACCAACGAGACGCTGACCGCCCGCATCGATCGCATGGTCGGCGAACTCAACGCCGCGGCCGACGCATGACCGCCGACGATGCGATCGCGAGCGGCGCGCTGGCGCTCTTGCCGGAGCGCGGGGTCTGGAGCCCCGCCGCGCGGACGCTGTTCGTCGCCGACCTTCATCTCGGCAAAGCCTCGGCCTTTCGGGCCGCGGGGCGCCGGCGCCGTTTGGAACGAGCGAGGAGTCGCTCAGGCGCCTCGGCGCGCTCGCCGATTCGCTGGGCGCCGAGCGGCTCGTGATCCTTGGCGACTTCGTTCACGGGAAGTCCTCGGTCACCGAAGGCCTTGCGGAGTCGCTCCGCTCGTGGCGCCGTCGGCGAAGTCATCTCGACTGCGTCGTCGTGCTCGGCAATCACGACCGCCGCGCCGCCCCCCTTTATGACGGCTGCGGATTCCGCATCGCCAACGAACCGACCCTGGCGGCCGGACTCGACTGCCGGCATTATCCCCTGGACGGACAGGCGCGCACGCAGGGGCCCGTCACGCTCGCCGGGCATCTCCATCCCGTGGCGCGGATCAGCGGCCGCGGCCGAGATTCGCTGCGACTTCCGTGCTTTGTTCTTGACGGGCGGCAAATCGTGCTGCCGGCTTTCGGGGAGTTCACCGGCGGCAGTCTGGTGCGGCCCGACGAAGGCCGGGGGATCGTGCTTGTCGCTTCGGGCCGGCTGATTGAACTTCCGAGACCGGCGCCCACTTCGGCCGCGGGGCTGTAACAGCGGCCGAGGCGATCCGAAGATCGGTCAACGGCCTCGAGAATCACGGTGTTGGATCGCTGGACGCCTACCGCGTTCTATGCGACGCCCCTCGACTAGAGGACTGGGAGGAAAACCGATTGAGCTCGCTCGCCGTCGTCGCCGCCGTTTGGACGCTGATCACTTTGAGTGGTCTCACCGGCCTTTTTCTCAAGACGCGGCTTCCCTCTCATCATACGACCGAACTGTCGCGGGACATGATCGGAGGCGTCGTCGGGCTCCTGACGCTTCTGCTGGCCCTGGTCCTCGGGCTCCTGATCTGGACCGCTTTCGGCGTGTTCAGCACGCAACAGCGGGAGCTCGAGGGCGTCGCGGCCAAGGCGCTCGAATTCAATCTGGAAATGCGTCATTACGGGGCGCAGGGCGACGCTGCCCGTGAAGTGTTGCGCCAAGATCTGCTCTCGGCGCGCGAGCAGTTCTGGGGCGACGACCAGGCCATGGCCGCGTCCTACCAAGCCTCTTACAAGGCGATGGCGAATCTGAGCGGAGTGTTCGAGCGGCTCGATCCCCATACCGACGCGCAGAAGGAACTGCTTGCAGCGGCGAAGGCCAATTACGGGACGATTGGCGAAGACCGTCTGCTCATGTCCCTTCAGGTGCTCTCGCCGATCGCCTGGCCGCTGATCGTCGCGGTGACGGGCTGGTCATGCCTGATGTTCGCGGGCATGGGGCTCTTGTCGCGGCCCAATGCGGCGACCATTATCATGCTGATCCTTGGGGCGGCGTCGGTCAGCCTCGCGATGTTTCTCATTCTGGAGTACAGTCGCCCCTATACCAGCTCGATCCGCATCTCGCCGATCGTGATTGATCACGCGATCGCCGAGCTGGCCAAGCCGACGGGGCCGGGAGACGCTAACTGACGAGGAGACGTCTTGATGGCGAACTACAAGATTCTCAGCGACGACGAGATCCGCTCGGCTTTGGCCAGCCTTCCGGACTGGTCGGTCAACGCCCCAAATATCGAGGCGACGTTTACGCTCAAGACCTTCCGGGACGCGATCGCCTTTATCGTCGAAGTGGCGATCGAGGCCGAAGTGATGAACCATCACCCGGAGTTCAGAAGTTCCTACAACATCCTGTCGTTCTCCTTCTGCACCCATGACGCGGGGATGAAGATCACCGATCTCGACATCGAGACTGCGAAGAAGATCAGCGCGCTCGCGAGGCGCTTCGAGGCGATGCCTTGAGCCTGAACCGCTTCGCGGTTCGTCACCACGCCGTGTGGGCCGCCTGAGTGAGGTCTTGAGGGGGACGGAGTGACGGATCGAACAAGCGCGGCCCGCGCCTTCGTCGACGAGACCGCCATCGTGACCGGAGGAGGAGCGGGGATCGGGTTCGCGATCGCTCGCGCCTTCGCGCGCGGGGGCGCCAACATCGCCATCGCAGGCCGAAACAAGGATACGCTTGCGCGTTCGGCGGCGCTGATCGAGGAGATGGGCGGCGACGTCCTGATCGTACCGGCGGACGTCGGCGCCGCGGCGGACTGCGAAAAAATCGTTGCGGCGACGGTCGAGCGCTTCGGCGCGGCCGACATCCTTGTCAACAACGCCGCGCATTTTTCGCTCGTGCCGCTGATCGACGCGGATGCAGAGGCGACGGCGCGGTTTTTCAACACCAACGTCGCGGGGCCGTTGCATTGCGCCCGGGCTTTCGCCGAGCGTGCGATCGCGAAGGGGCGGGGCGGCCGGATCGTCAACGTCAGCAGCATCGCGGGCGCGCGTCCCGCTGCGGGCTGCGGGCTCTATTCGGCGTCAAAGGCCGCGCTCGACATGCTGACGCGCTCGATGGCGCTCGAGTGGGGGCCGAAGGGCTTGCGGGTCAACGCAGTCGCCCCCGGGCATGTCGCGACCGAGGGTGTGGTCGAGGATTTTAGAGCCGGCCGTCTCGACGAAGCGAAAATGCTCGCCTCGATCCCGGCCCGCCGGATCGCCGACGTCGACGACATCGCTGACGCGGTCCTGTTCCTTTCATCGGACGCCGCCCGTCATATCATGGGTCAGGTGCTTACGGTCGACGGCGGCGAGGGATTTTGAGAGCGTCGACGTCCCATGGCCTTCAGAAATCGTCACAAAGCGACCGGAGACTCGTGCTAGGGCTCCGACGATGAACGATCTCTCCCCTCCTACCCTGACCGTCTGCGGCCTTCATGAACTCGAGGGGCACGGCGCTCGCGAGGTGACGCATGTCCTGTCGCTTCTCGACCCCGGCACCCCGGAGCCGGCCGCCTTTTCGAGTTACGATCCGCATGTCCGCAGGACGCTCTATTTTCACGACGCGATCGAGCCCGCGCCGAACGTTGCACTGCCGCAACTTTCGGACATCGACACGATCCTGCGCTTCGCCCGCGACGCTGGCGACGCGCGACACATTCTGATTCATTGCCACATGGGTATCTCCCGGTCGACCGCGGCGATGCTGATGGTCATGGCGCAAAGCGCTCCCGATCAGTCCGAGAGCGCTCTGGTCGAGCGACTGCTGGAGATCCGGCCGCAGGCTTGGCCGAACTCCCGGATGATCGAATACGCAGATGAGCGCCTCGGCCGCAAAGGCCGGCTCACGGTCGCGGTCTGCGGTATCTATGCTCGGCACCTGGCCAGGCGGCCAGACCTTGCCGAAACGATGGTGAAGCTGGACCGGGCGCGCGAGGTCGAACGGGGCCGCCGAATGCAAAGCGTTGGATAGGGCGGGGATACCAGGGCCGCCGCCGCCTTACCCCTTGAAGCGATCCTTGCGCGACCGGAGTTCGGAGAAAACGGCCTCCGGATCGGCCCCGGGCATGCCGACCGCGGCCTGAACCGCAGGCTCTTCGGCTCTCAGGAACGGATTGGAGGCCAGTTCGAGCCCAATGGTGGTCGGCACCGTCGGGCGGTTTTCGGCGCGCAGCTTCGCCACATGCTCGGCGCGGTCCTGGAGGATCGGATTGTTGCTCTCGATGGTCAAGGCGAAGCGGGCGTTTGCCTCGGTGTATTCGTGGCCGCAATAGACCTGGGTGTCGCCCGGCAACGCGGCGAGCTTGAGGAGCGAGCTCCACAGCACCGCGTAGGGCGCCTCGAACGCCCGCCCGCACCCGAGCGAAAACAGCGTGTCGCCACAGAAGGCGATCTCTTCTCCGCTGAAATAATAGGCGATGTGTCCGGTGGTATGGCCCGGGGTTTCGATCACTCTGGCCTCGAGCGACCCGACGCGCACATAGTCCCCTTCGCTGACCAGCGTGTCGAGGCCGGGGATGCGCGAGGCCTCTTTGGCCGGTCCGACGATCGTGAGCTCCGGGAATCGCGCCTTCAGGTCGGGCGCGCCCTGGATGTGGTCGGCGTGGTGGTGGGTGAGCAGGAGGTCGGTGAGCTTCCAACCCTTCTCGTCGAGCGCGGCGAGGATCGGGCCGGCCTCGGGCGCGTCGATCGAGGCGGTCGCCCCGGTCTTCGAGTTCGTGCACCAGCACGCCGTAATTATCCGTCAGGCACAAGAACTGATGCACGCTCGTCGTCATGGTCGCTCCGGGTCAGGACCGCCGCGCCCCTCAGGCGGTCCGTTAGAACATACAGGAAAATCTGGCGCCGCGCCCCGGCCTCATTTGGTTTCGGCTGGCTTCAAACCGAGCTGACCGGCCACAAGATTGTCCACCATCCGCTTCGGCAGCGTCCGGCCGAGCACGTCCTGGATGGGCGTCGGGGTCACAATATAGCGCGTGTTCGGTTTCGCCGCGGTCAGCGCCATCCGGACGGCCTCGCCGATTCGCTCGGGTTTGAGACCGGCCTTGTCCATCTTTGACATGGCCGCCTTCGTCTTGGCGATGGCCGCCGCATAGGGCGTATCGGCGAATTCCGCGTCCACGTCCACGGATTTGCCCCAGATCGGCGTCGAAACCGCGCCGGGATTGACGATCACCACGTCGATGCCGAACAGCATGAGCTCGCGCCGCAGCGACTCCGACAGGCCCTCGAGACCAAATTTTGAGGCGCTGTAAGCGCCGACGAACGGCAGGGCGTTGAGCCCGCCGACCGACGAGATCATGACGATGCGCCCCGGCGTCCCGGACCGTGAGCGGTCGGCTCCAAGCAGCGGCGCGAAGGCCTGGGTCACGACAAACGGGCCGGTGACGTTTACGGCGAGCTGGCGCTCAAAGTCTTGCAGCTTGAGATAGAGAAGGGGCCCCGCGACCGCGATCCCGGCGTTGTTGACGAGGCCGCCGAGGGTGCGGCCGTCGAGGGCCTCGCTGACCGTGTTCGCGGCGGCCGAGACCGAGGCCGGATCGGTCACGTCGAAAAGGATAGGGCGAACGGCGTCGCCAAAGGCCGCCGTCAGCCGCTCCGCGTCCTCCGACTTGCGCACGCCGGCGAAGACGCGCCACCCGGCCGCGGCCAGAACCTTCACGCAAGCCCAGCCAATGCCGGTGGAGGCGCCGGTGATGACGACGGTCTTGTTCAATTCGGCGGTCATGAAAATCCTTGGGTGAGTTTGCTAACATATACGCCGGCCGACGTGGCCCGGATGAGGCGAGACCGCGCCGCGCTCTGCCCGTGTTTGACCATGGCGGGGCGCCACCTTAGATAACCCTCATGACCCGGCTCATCGACACTGTCGCGGAAAATGCTCGCCCGCTGCGTCTCCGCCATCCCGAGAAGGCGCATCGGCCCGATCAGCCGGTTGCGCGCAAACCCGCGTGGATTCGCGTCAAGGCGCCGGGATCGCCGGTTTACGCCGAACTTCGCGCCCTGGTGCGCGCGCACAAACTCTCCACCGTCTGCGAGGAGGCGAACTGCCCCAACATCGGCGAGTGCTGGGACAAGCGCCACGCGACCTTCATGATCATGGGCGACACCTGCACGCGCGCCTGCGCCTTCTGCAATGTCGCGACCGGCCTGCCCGGTCCGCTCGATCCGGACGAGCCGGAGCGGGTCGCCGACGCGGTCGCCAAGCTCGGCCTGAATCATGTGGTCGTCACCTCGGTCGACCGTGACGATCTTTTCGACGGCGGAGCGGAGCATTTTGCGCGGACTATTCGGGCGATCCGCGCCACGGCGCCGGAGACCACGATCGAGGTCCTGACGCCCGACTTCCTACGCAAGGAGGGGGCGCTCGAGATCGTGGTCGCGGCGAAGCCCGACGTGTTCAACCACAATCTCGAGACCGTGCCGTCGAAGTATCTGAGCGTTCGCCCGGGGGCGCGCTACTTCCATTCGCTGCGGCTGTTGCAGCGCGCCAAGGAGCTCGATCCGACGATCTTCACCAAGTCTGGGGTGATGGTGGGCCTGGGCGAGGAGCGTTCCGAGATCCTGCAGATGATGGACGACATGCGATCGGCCGACGTCGATTTCCTGACCATCGGCCAGTATCTACAGCCAACGCCGAAGCACCACCCGGTCATCCGCTTCGTTCCTCCGGAGGAATTCGCCGACTACGGCGACATTGGGCGGGTCAAAGGCTTCCTGCTGGTATCGTCCTCGCCGCTGACCCGCTCGTCCCATCACGCCGGCGACGACTTCGCCCGCCTTCGGGCTGCGCGGACCACGGCCCTTTCTCCGCTTTACGATTGACCCTCGCAGCCCGACGCTGTAGGCACGAACCGCCGTTTGCCGGTGGCGAGAGCGCGTAGCTCAATAGGTAGAGCATCTGACTTTTAATCAGAGGGTCGTGGGTTCGATTCCCACCGCGCTCACCAAGGAAAACAAAGACTTAGTTGCGGTAATCCACACAACGAAAAGTGTGAGTTATCCCTGTTGGCGACTAGGTTGGCAACTTCGGTGCGTTTACCCCTTCCAGAATCGCAGGCTGGCGCTTGTCCCGACTATGGCTCGTGCCACGGTCGGCGGCGCTTCCCGCCCGCGTCGCCCTCCGGCGCATTCGAAGGGGCGTAGCCGCCTTTAGCCTGGCTCGGCCAACGACCGGCGCAGCCTCAGCCCCGGCGATGGGAGACGGGAAGCCCCATCCGCTTGCCTGATGGAACGTATCAACGGACTACCCCTGGCATACACCTCCGCCCACCCGGCCCGGTCGCGCGCGAAGCGTCCAGACTAAAATTGCGACATTGAAAAACCTCGGGGCTATCTATTTTCCAGAAAGACTGTTATCCTCGGCCCTACGGGCCGGCGGTCGAGAGTTTGGCAAAGTCGACCTTGGCGACTTTGACCATAACTTAGGAAATACCGCACATGCCTATTCTGACCTTCGGCGGGGGCCGGTCGCCGCATACGTTGCGGCCGCCGATTGGTCTTCGCTCCTTGGATCGCCCGCGCAACAGCAGCAGGAGCAGCCGCAAGGGCAGATTGCGGCAATGCTCGGCAAAAGCGCCGCTATGCCAACCGCTCGGCCGTCGCCGGCCGCCTCGAGGCCGTCCTACGCCACTCCGCTGCCGCCCCCTCAGGCTCCGCTGCCGTCCGCGCCGACGGTTGCGCCTGGCCCCGCCGCGCCAACGGCCTCGCCCTCGCCGTCGTCTTCCCACGATCGCCGACGACGCGCGCCTGCTGTACTTAATCGCGCGGCTCCGACCGGCGCCGCTGCCACGGCGCAAGCTGCGCAGTCGCCCGCCGCAGGCGACGACAATGACGCGGCGCTCGGCCAGGCCGCGTCGATCCCCACGGCGGCCGTCGTCAACGATGCGTTGCTCAGCCAAGCGGCATCAATCCCGACGGGGTCGGCCGGCCAAGCGCCAGCGCAGCCGATCGCGCAACCGGCCAGCGTGAACCCGTTTGCGATATTCGTGCCGCAGGCCGCACAGGCCGCGCAGCCCTCGGACGGGCCCTGGACGAAATACGCGCCGCAGCCCTGGACGGGCCTTGGACGAGATACACGCCGCAGCCCGCCCTAGCCGAGCCTCGGCAGCCGAATGACGCCGCGCCCTGGCTCGATTGCGCCAAACGCTCGGGCACTCCCGTCGCGTCAGCCGACGTGAACCCGTTCGCAAAGTACGCCGCGCCCACGAACTTCAGCGGGGCTCCCGCGGCGAGCGGAGCCAACCCGTTCGCGAAGTATGTCACGCCTAGCGGCTTGATAGACCCCTACGCCGACAACACGATGGGCCAGAACCTCGAGGCCGTCGGGCGCACCGGGCTGGATCTCGCGCGCAGCGCGATCGACGCAGGGACGTTCGGCTATGCGGACAAACTCGACGCGGGCGTGCGCAGCCTGCTCGGGCAGGGCGACTACGCCACGAACCTCGCGAACTTGCGCGCCGAGACGCAGGCCGCCGCAGCGCGCAACGGGACGGGCGCCGATCTTCTGGCGCGCGTCGCCGGAATGGCTACCCCTATGGGCGCGGTCGCGAAGGGGGTCGGCTTACTTGGCGACGCGACGGCCGCCGCTGCGCCTTACGTCGAGGGCCTCGTGACCGATCCCCGGAATTCAAGCGACGGCGACGGGCGCCGGCGCCGGCGCGCTCGACGCGGCGGGGCATGATCGACCGATCGGGAGCGGCGCGGCGACCGGCGCCCTTGCCGGCGCGGGCGGGCAGATCTTAGCAGACGGCGCAACGGGGCTCGTCAGCAAGGCCGCCGGCATGCTCATCAACCCGGCCGCGGTCGCTCCAACTGCTGCGGAGCTCACCGCCGCGCGGCAGGGCGCCTATCAGGCCTCGGAAAAGGCGGGTGTCACGCTGAAGCCTGGCGCGGCGCAGCCGCTCGCAGACGACATCGTCTCACACATGCAGTCGCGGCAATATGACCCGACCGTTGACGTTGGCGGGCAAGCCGTTCTGCGCAATCTCAGCAATTTTGCCGATGTCGCGCCGTATGCGGCACCGCCGAGCATTTTCGCGCCAGGCTACACGCCTTCGCAAACTCCCTCGCTGGCGGACCTCGACGCGCTTCGCCAGGTCGCTCAGAAGGCCGGCCCGTCGATCGGCCCGGGCATTGTCGACAAGGTCACGGCCTTCATAAACGGGCTTCAGCCGTCCGATATCGTCGGCGGCGATTTGCAGGGCGGCGTCGAGGCGCTGAATGCTGCGCGCTCGCTTTATGCGCGCGAGGCCAAGGGCCAGGCGATCGCGGACGCGATCGACCGGGCCGGGCGCAATGCCGATAAGGCGGTCGGCGGAAATCTCGACGCGGCCACGCGGAGTCAGGCGAACAGCCTGCTCAACTCGGGCACGCGGTGGAGTCCCGATGAAGAGGCGCTCCTTCGCTCGATCGTGGCCGGAACTCCAGCGACGAACACGCTGCGCGCGATCGGCGTTCTTGCGCCGACCAATGCGCTCGCCGCTTCGCTCGGCGCGAGCTCGGCGCTCGGCGGCGCAGCTCTTGGCGGCCCGATCGGCGCCGCAGCCGGCGCGGTCGTTCCGGCGCTCAGCTACCTTGCGAAGCGGGCAGGGGGCGCGATGAGCGCGGGCGCCCTCGACAAAGTCGGAAACCTCGCGCGGTCGGGCGGCGTTGCTTCCGCACTTACGTCGCCGCTGAATGCGATTCAGGCCGCCGCGCAAGCCTCGAGCGCGCCACTGTCCGGCCTCCTAACGAATGCGACGATCAACGCGCTGCAGAACCGCGCGCCGCCGAACTCGCGCGCGGCGGATCTCGCCGGGATCTTGGCAGGGCATTGGGAAGGACAGCCGCAGGGCATGGGGGTAGGGGCTGTTTTCGGTCAGTGAGCGTTGATACAGCGCGCCGATGAGTGTCGCGCCCGATCCATCGGCGCTCCGCCGCGCGAGCCCTGCATCCGCGGAGTTCACCGCGTCAAAGGTGTCCGAATTTCTTATGTACGGTGGAGGGTAGCCATGCCACAAGTACGAACGCCAGTCGCGTCAAGAACGCGTCCGATCGATAGCAAAGGTGTCCCACGGCAGAAGGCACAATCGCTTCGGTTTGCGCCCGAAGGAGTAGTGGCCATCGGAGCGGGAGCAGGCGCTGACGCTTGGGGCGGGCGCTGGCGCGATCGACGCCGACGTTGAGCCCGACATTTGCGCGCGGCATTGCCTCAGGAACTGTCGGAAGACACTGGCGATGCGGCGTTGGGGCGGCGGCTGCGTCAACGGCTCGGCATCAAAACCATGTGCCATCGCGCTTCGTCCTCCACTAGTGCGGCTCCACCTTCGAACCGTGCGGGCTCTTGGGCGACGGGCGGATGCCTGACTATCACGCGCGTCTGATCCCACACCTCAACGGACCCCAAAGGGACCTCGCTGTTCGAATACAGGACCTCGGCCTCTGCGATGGCCTCCTCGTCCGAAAGGTCGATCAGTTCCTCAACGGCCACGATATGGCCGCCTCTAAGGAGATAACATCGCATGTAGTGCTCCGTGGTTGGCCGCCCCGGCGCGGTCACGAGCGCCTTTCGGGGGCCTGTTGTCACGGTTCGGAATCTACTCAAGCAACGGCGCCAGCTAAACGCGCGCAGACGCAACGGTCCTGCAGGGCCTAAATTGAACGACAAGCGACGGTGCGACATTCGCTCAGTGCATGAAGCCATTTCGCTCCTGTAGCCTTCCCACAGGTCGCCCTTGACTGACTGGCCTGCGGTCTGGGCGGCTTGGACAGCGCCGGGCGGACTGCAGGCCGCCCGGTGCGGCCGCTCGGCACAGGTTGCGTTCAAGTCCTAGGCTCCACCCCTGGCCGAAAATGGCGGCAGCACCCCTCTATCTGGCGTCCGCCCTCGCGCCAGAGCGTGCAGTGGTGCGGGTAGGCCCCGGGTCTCCGCGACGCCAAACTCCAAACCACGACCTTCCGAAATCCGAAACTCGCGCCCGACCTGACCGAGGCGCGGCCGTATCGCACACGAACAAAAGCCGATAAGGGTCGTTGGCGACGTCCTTACAAGCTTCCCCCAAAAGCGGAACAATTGGTCCGATTGACCAATTTAGCGCAAATGGACGTCGCCAACTCGGTGAGGAATATGATGGGTGTCGATGCGCCGCATGATCAGGAGATGACAACCCCGGCCTCGCCCGACGAAGGTGCAGAACTCATTCGCGCCTTTTTACGGATCGGACAGAAGAGCGTACGGGATGAGATCATCGAACTCGTAAATGCGCTTTCGGAAGCGAATAATCAACCTCAACAATCTTTGAGGCTCCGCCGTTTTGCGGAAGCGTTTCTTTACGCAACAGCGTTGCAACCGCCTCTTCGATAGCCATGTCAATAAAATATACTAGCATAGGCGTGCCGATCAATTCAGCACCCACCCGGGCCTCCAGCAGCGCTGTGTAAACTGAGCGCGAGTCTGTTTGACGCAGGGCAGATGCAATGTCTGCGGCGTTCAAAGGACGCAGTGTACCCATGGTGCCCCCCTACTTCCTAATTAGCACGACTGTTTACCACGACGTGGCGGTCCGCAAGCCACAAATATGAGGAGAACACAAAGTGAATCTGCAGGGACGTCAAGGACGTGGCCAAAAGACGGAGTCACTCGCCCCTTGGCTCAACCTCCGAGGCTGCGCTACTAACCTAGAGCCTGGACTGAGCAAGCGGCGATCGCCTCTTGTTGATCCGCGTCAAAACCAAGCGAGGAGTTTTCACCTAGGGTGGAACGCCTCGATCTTGGGGTTAGCCCAGTGCGATACCGACTGCAGTTCCTCGACGTCTCGAAGGCTATCGTTTCGGAGACAGAGGTCGAGTGGTCGCACAAGACAAACTTCTTCGGATTCGCCCCAAAGGACTGGCCGCCTCACGCCGCCACGCTGCGCGTTCTTGATCCGGAGGGGCGCCCCGTGCTTGTCGTGTCCAAGGGCGAGAGCCGCAAACCGCTGGAACGGCATTAACTCATGATTGCTTCGAAGGCGGATCATTCACACGCTTAGGGCAGATCAACGACTTACTCGAGTAGCCTACCGCCCCCAATTCGCAACGCATCCTCAGGCAGCGGCCGCCTGACCTCCGCCGCGCGAGAATTTCATGACGAGGTAGCCTGCCTGAGGTCGTCCACAACCGGCCTTGCGCGATCTCCTGCCGACCCGCACGACCTGCTGAGGCGCTCGCTCAGGTGGCCTTGTCTGACTGGCCAAGCGTCGGTGGTTTAGACAGCGCCGGGCGAACTACAGCAGCCCTGGCGCGGTCGGCCACGAGATCGAACATCCCCTGCAATTTATTGATTTCCGACATTGCGTCTTTCAGTGCCAATTCGCCTGCGTCGGGGCCGACTTCTTCCAACTCCCACGTCCAGCTCCTTGGGCCTAAGTAATGGTGAATTTTTACATATTGGATGTCCATTAGGCCGGGACGCGTTTTGAGGGCGGCGAGGCACAGCGCCTCTATTTCTTTCGCCGTGAGCCGTTTTCTTGCTTCCATTTTGTTCGGCCTGGAGCTGCTCGAGGGGAATTCGGCTGAACGAACGCGCGCCGCCGGCGCGCCCGCGGGGCAAGGGGCCGGCCGGGCGCTGAGCAACACGCCCAATGTCGGCTGGCGGTTGCTTCCATGCGCAGGGAGGCTCGGGGAAAGTGCTCCGCAGTCGTGAAGGTTAATCCGCCAGTAGCGGGCGCAACAACCGCGATAAAATACGTAGCAAGTAAAGCCGACGGGCTGCGTAGAGGGACAGCGCGGAGCCGTGTTCGCGGTCGGCGGAGATTGCTACCCTCTCGGCCAGGAAGGCGTCAGGCGCCCGCAAAGCCTCTGACAACCCATCGGGTCACACAGAAAGCGCTAACGAGAAAAGCCGTAAGCAACAAATCGGCTGCGCCCCACAATGCGATAGCCTCGGACCAGTAACGCGTGGGCGTGGTGTTGTTGCGCTCGAAGAACCCTCCTCCTACGAAACTGGTCAAGCATCGGTGCGCGTCCGGATGGTCGGGGCGGTACATTTGCTCCTTGACGCAGGAACTCGGCGGCCATCGTGTTCACGCCATTCCAACCCGCGAGCTCCTGCTGAAAGTTGACCTCCGCGGCTACCGGAACTCCGATGATCGTTAAGACAAGCCATAGGCGAAACCACCCTTTTGCTCGCATGTGCGGCTGCCCCAATCGGTTTGGCATAGGGAGGGCGCGCCGTGCCGTTCGCCCGGTGACGCGCCGCCTTGTTGCCTGCCGTCATTCTAGACCTTGCCAACGACTCCATAATCCGCGACCGCCACTCGGATCGGCCCCGCGTCGAAGTCATTAGGCAAGACCCACCATCCGCCGTGATGGAGGAGATCGAGATATTCGTGCTTGCCGGGCCCGTCGAAATCGCGGAAGCGGATCCGATAGGTGGCGCGTCTTCAAGCTGCGTCGAAGTATGAAATGTATCCATGCTGCTACGTCCTGCTGTTATCCCCATTGGACGCTGCCGATCATCTGCAAACTGCACAGGCTGTCAAGACTAAAACGCACGCAACACGATAATTTAATTTAGTCATTGTCGTGATTATTGCGTCTAAAACGTCAATACTTGCAACTCTGCTTCTACGGGTGCGGTGGCGGCCGATATCCTCGCGCGCAACGCTGGACCGCCAATTGCGTCAGATATTCCTGGCGCGCCTTCAGGTCCGCGGCGTCTTGCCCCGCTGCGCCTTTGAAATCCATCCCGAACCAGACGGGCCAGATCACTAAGCCGACGACGCCGGCCGCGACGTTCTGCGCAACCTTCATGCCTTGTTCGTTGGCGAGGTCCTGTGCCTTTTGGTTGTTCGCCTCGATCTCGGCGCGGATCATTGTGCAATCGGAATAGGCGTCCTGTTGCTGCACTGTCTGGATCGGTTGCGCGTCTCGCCCCGCGCACGATGACAGCGCGACGGCTACCGCCGCGATGGTAGAGATGGCCCCGACGCGCATAGACATTCCCCCGTGCCCTTGAGGGTTTATCTGTCAACAAGCGGGCGGCCGCAAGAGGGAATGCAGCGAAACCAGGGGCGGGCCTCGAGGCGCTCGCCGTGCGGCGGGCTGCCGTAGCTGTTCTGTCGGAAGGCCGATCGCCGCGGCAGCGCGCCACGCTGGCGGCCGTCTCGACCTTGCCCGGCACGACGGAAGGCCCGCCATGCCGAAAGGCGTCCCTGGCCGCACTAGAGCAGGTCGGCGAGCGCGTCGGCATCGCCTTTCTTCGCCGCGACGACTTCGTAATTCGCATCGGTCGCTTCCGTGTGGGCGAGCTTGCGCATGCCTTCCGCGACGAAGGCGTGAAGCTGCTCGATGGTCCATTGGCTCATGTCGCTTTCGTCGGCGGGGGGCGCATCCGCGGCGACCGCGGCGGGGGTGAAGCCCGCACGATCAAGGATCGTCTTGGCCGCGTCGACCCTAACGCGGGCCGGCATCGCGGTGTCGCTCATGATTAAATCCAGGATATGGATCGCCTTGGGAGCGAGCTCGGTCGCGAGATGGTCCTTAAGCGCCTGGCGGAGGTCATCCGCGAAGGCGTTGGTTCGCTTGTATTGGTAGAGCTTTGCGCTGGACGGCAGGCCGGCGCGCTTCGCCGCTTCGTCCATCCCGAGGCCCTTGGCCATCCACCATACGATCTCGCGTTCGGTCGTTGAGTTAAGTCCCGCTCTTGGCGGGAGGTCGGGCCATTTTAGGTTTCTCCTGTTTGTTGAGTCCGCAGCTTAATTAGTTCACTTGTGAACGATCTTCGCGAGGAATCCGACCCTGCCAGGCGGGCGCCGCAGATTTGTTGCGCGAGATTCCTCGCCAACTCGGCGCAGCCGACGGGGTGGCCGGTCCGATCCGAAGGGGGCGGCAGCCGTCCACTTTCGTGAGGTGTTCGGACGTTCGGGGTCTAAAAACTCCCGAATTCGCCCGAACATACACCTTGGGCGATAAATTCTCCGTCCGAACACGATCCGAACACCCGAACATCCCTCGGAAACACCTGAGAAACCAAGCGCCTTCGCGGATCGAACGGCCTTCCGAACATCGCTCCGAACATCCGAACAACCGCCCAAAAAGATATAACGGGTTTGACCGGTGTTCGGACGCCCTGTCCTCCCCTAAATCGACGCCGCGAGAGGGCCGGGCGGCGCCGATCATACCCGCCTCCAAAGGTCAGGACCGGCGCTCTTGAGGTGTCCGGCCGCGCAAATCTCCTTGCGCCATCCTGAAAGGGTCGAACGCGCGGGCGCGTCCAGGCCCTCGGAAACCTTCGCCTCGATTATCCGCTTGTTCCACTCCGCGCCGCTCGCGACAGGGCTAAGGTCGTCGCGTTCCGGGTCCGCTTTGGCGACTTCGTCGAAGCGGTCCAAAAGCCATTGATCGCGTTCGCTGAGAACCGCCGGCGCTGTCGACATCGCGACCAACATGACCGCAACCGCCAACTCGACGTATTCGCCGTCCGAAGTCCGGCCCCAAAATCGCGGTGTCTATTCGGAATCCGATCGTGCGAGCGCGCTCATAGTCGCGCTGCTTCGTGTTCTTGATTGCGCCCTTCCCAATCTGGAATTCAGTGTCGACGGCGCCTTTCAACAGGGAATGGCCGCGCGCGCCCTTGTCTGGATCCTTACCCGAATGATGCGACACGGCGACGTGTGCGCCCGTCTCGTGTTGGAGCCGGTTTATCGCCTGGACGAGTTTGCCCATATCGCCGCTATCGTTCTCGTTGCCCCCGGCGAGCGCCCGCGAGGCCGTGTCGATACAGATCAACGCGACTTTCTCGCCCGCCTGCGCCTCCGCTTCGCGCACGTCGGCAAGCATTTGATCAAGGCCCGCGCGCCCGTTCCGAAGATCGACGGGGTAGGGCACAAGGAAAAGCTGAAGCGTGTCGGCGTCGGCGCGGCCCTCTAGAAGTGCCGCAAAACGCTTCTTCATGCCCTCGCCCCCTTCGGCAGCGAAGTAGACGGCCGGGCCCTTTGTCACCCTGCGCCCGGCGAATGGCGCGCCCGCGGCGATCGACAGCGCGAGCTGTGAGAGGACAAACGACTTTCCGACGTTCGTTTCGCCAAACCAAAGCGACAGCGCGCCTTTGTCCAGCAGGCCGGCGACGAGCGGGTCGCGCTTTGCGGTCAGGACCGCAGCCTTGCACTCGCCAGCCCGGAACAGGCGCTTGCGCGGCGCCGTCGGCGCGGCGCTCGAGCCGTCGCCCGGCTCGAAGACTTCGGAGGCCGCATACGGGAAGTCGCAGCCGGCCGGCTTCTCGCGGTGGAACGCGCAAAGATCTTCGATCAGGCGGCGAAACCCCTCGGAATCGTCCACGTCGATCGCCCATGGCGGATCTGCTTTTGTGTCGTTCCATCCGCCGTCTTCGCTCAACAGGTCGAAGATCCCGGCCGATGACACGCCGAAGTCGCCAAGTCGCTGGACGACGTGCTTCGTCGCCTCGCGGCCCCCCTCGCCTTGCTTCGCCTCCGGCGCGGCGTCGCGGAGCCACTGGCGCGCGTGTTCGATCGCGCGCGGCTGGTCGAGCTCGCAACATGGCGGCGGGCTCGTGCGCGCCCCGTCGCGGCGCTCCGTCGCCGCATGGGCTTGCATTGCGGCCTGGTAGACTTCGGGCAGGGCGGCCATCTCGCCGAAGGCGGCGGGCGAGTGTTTGCCCTTCCAGCAATAGGCCCCGTCGCCGAGGATACGCTCCGGAGGGAAGCGGACCACGCTACCTGCTGCGACGATGTAGCCCCCCTCGGCTTTCGTATCGACGCCAGGCACGAGCCCGCTTGTTTTGGTCCTGATGCGAACGTGCGGGGGAATTTTATACAGCAGGTGAAACCCGCCCCCCGCCGTATTGACCTGCCATGAAGGGGGCAGCGGCCCATATTTGTCGAGTAGAGCCTTGCCGTTCGCCTTCACGGTCGCGCGCGTCGGATCGGCGATGATCCTGTCGATCCTGTCGACGGCGGATCTCAGTGTGTTGTCGACATCGATTGCCACGATGCCGTTGCCTGTCGCTAGCCCGACGTTCCAGCCTTCATCTCCCGCTTCGGCCCACAGCCGGCGAGCTTCCGCCGGGTCCGAGCTCGCGCGCTTGTACCCGCCCAAAAGGACGGGGCCTTTACGGCCGGCGAGGAGCGGGAACACCGGGAGGCCCCTCTCGGCGTAGGACAGCGCTAAGGCAAGCAAATCGGTCGGCGATAGCCCGCACGCGCCGCTTGTGGTATCCTTGTTTTCGAAGCCGGCCGGGCAAGCTGCTTCTTGTGCCTTGGTAATGTGGGGTTTCTCGATCATCGGGAAACCCCTTTTCTGTTTCTAAATCGGACACTCGCGGCATGCCGTCGTCACCGTCCGGGCGCTCGATGTAGAAACCGTCGGACAACTCGTCACGCCGCTCCCAAGGCACGCCAGCGCGCACGAGCGCCTGTCCCCAATCGTCAACCTGATCGGTCTGGATCCGCAGCCGGTTGCGCCTGTTGCCTCCTGGGCGCCAGAGGCCGAGGCGCGAGACTTCGACCCTTTCAAAGACCCGCGCAGTCGCAAGCAGGATCCAACGAAACGGCTCCGGCCCGTCGACGGGCGCCGCAGTCGCGCCGCCGTACCCTTCGCCCAAGAGCTCCAGCGATATCGCCGGGCGCGCGGGCCGCGTTTCAAGCGGCAGGGCGACGTAGTCCGGCCCATACGCCACGCCGCGCCACCTTGAGCCTGGCGGCAGGTTGCGCATGAAGCTCAGCAGGCCCATAGCCGCTTCAAAGCGCCGAAAGTCGGGCGTGTCGTAGCCGCCAAACGCGACGTAGGCGCAGACCCCGCGAGAGCGCCCCGTGCCGATCGGTCGCCGATGGCGAGATGTGACAACGACGCAGTCGGCTTCAAATCAATTCGTCCGCCCCGGCTCGCCGTCGCGATCGAAAGCAGTCAGCGCGCCCAAGTCGGGGGATCGGAGCCCCGCGAGGCCCGTCGCCGCTTCGGCTGCGCGGTCCTCAACGAGCAAGACGCTCCGGCCGTGCACGCCATCCGCCGGACCTATGTCGGCTCGCCAAAGGGCGCCTTCGAAGGCGCCCAGGTGTTCGAGGAAGTCGGCCATGTCATCGGCCCCCCCGGATCGCGAGGGGGTCGGCGCGCGTGGTGCGATGCGCTTTCGGCGCCGCCGACGGGTTGTCGAGGAATGCGCCCGAACGGGCCGCGATGAACTTGTCGATTTCCGCGACCGCGATCAACGTTCGACCTCCGATACGCACCACCGGCAATTCACCTGCGCGCAACATTCGGTAGAGGTAGCCGGGCGAGATGCCGAGCATGTTAGCCGCGGCGTCAACGCCGACGATGCGTTGCCCGTCGGAAGGCGCGCGCGCTCGAAGGCCGCGGCCGTTTAGGGATTGGGTTGGAGCTTGCATAACGACCTCGGGGAGACGAGGGCGCGGACGCGCAATTCAGGGATTGGAAAGGGGAATTGCGAACGATGCGGCGCGCCAGCGTCTCGATAGCGGCGACTCGGCTGCGGATTGGAGCGTGCCGTCCTCGGAAAAGGACGGCGGTTGGCGCGCTGGCGGGGCGCATACGACCGTTCAACTGCGCGCCGATGGCACTCGTTGAACACTCACCTAGGCGAGCAAGTCGAAAGTAGCTCAGTTCGAGACAACTAGCAAGAGTAAAGTTGAACAAGCGCCTATCGACCTGTAGCAAATCAACTCGCTACTGCGTAAACACTATTACGCAGACACTAACCTGCACGCAACGCAACCACGTTGCTTTCGTCGGTTTTCTTGATCGCAGCGGCGCAAGCCAGGACGTGGCTTTCGTAGTGAAGTCAGCGCGCTCTTGATGCTTTCGAGGCGCTTCGACCGATCATAAACCGCGTCGTGAACGTCCTTCGCCGTGTGGCCAGCGAGCCGCCGCACGATCCCTTCGCCGAAGCCCGCTTCGTGAAGCTCGGATATCAGCGTGCGGCGTAGGTCGTGCGGCGTCCAGCGGGGTTGACCGAGCTTGGCGCATAGGCGGCGGACGGCTTTACTCACGGCCTGGACTTCGACCGCGCCGCCTTCGGGCGCCGAGAACAAGCGGCCGGACTTATCGGCGGACTCAACGAGCTTCGCCAGCATGGCGCGCGCGGTCGGGCCGATCGGCAACACTCGGGCCGCATCCTTTGTCTTGCCTTTCGCGATCGTAACCAAGCCGGAATCGAGGTCGATGTTTTCGCGCCGCAAGTCCGCGATTTCAGAGACGCGGCAACCCGTCAACGCGAGTAATGCGAGGATCTTCGAATAGGGTGCGGGCGCGTCCGCCTCGGAAAGCGCATTCCAGATCACGCCCATTTCGGCGGCGCTCAACACACGCTCGCGCGCGAACTCCTCAACGGCCTTCGGAAGCCGGGCAGCCGGGTCCGCTGCAATCCATCCCTTGTCGGCGCAGAAGCGAAAGAACCGGCCGAGCACGGCAACAAGGCGATTGGCCGCGATACCCTTGCGCCCGGCTTTCCGCTGCGCCGCGGCCTTCTTGTCCACAAGCGAGGTCAAATCGGTGCGGCTCACGTCGGCGAGGCGGAAGTGACCGAGGCCGGGCAGGGCGTCCATTTCGAGGATGCGCCACGCTTCCGCGCGCCAGCGTTCGCCACGCTTCGCGTCCAAGTGTTCGGTCTTGTAGCGGTCGGCGGCCTCGCGGACTGTGATTGGCGCGTCCGTTCCCTCTCGCTTCCGCCGCGCTTCAAGGTTCGGGTCTTTGTCGTTCTGCGCCGCCGAGTGCGCCTTGCGCGCCGCATCGAGCGCGTCGGACACGGTCATGTCAGGATAGTTCCCTAAGCGCGCGCGGATCACGCGCTTCCCCATTTTGCCGCGCCAATAGAGCGTCTTCGTCTCCCCGTCGGCGGCGATCATCGCGGACAGGCCGCCGACGCCAAGAGCAAGCTCGTATGCCTTCTCTTTCGGCTTGGCGTTCCTGAGTAGGCGGTCGGCTGCGATCGGTGTGCGGGCGGTTTTCATTGGCAACCCCATTGGCAACCGGAGCGGTAGAGAGGATGACCGAACCGGAGCCAGCATGATACACAATGACGGGCAATGCGCAACTGATTCGTTGGCAACCAGTGGTGAATCCGCCAATATTTTTCAATGGATTGACGCCCGGAGACGCCCGCGCCGTATGATCTTTCCGACCGATCTGGCATCGCGGCGCAACGCTGGCAAAATACTGACTTTTAATCAGAGGGTCGTGGGTTCGATTCCCACCGCGCTCACCAAGCCGCTCACATACACACACATATGATCTAGGGATCGCGGCGCAGTTCGATTGAGATGTCGAGCGTTGTCGCCCGGCGCTGGGCGAGGGCTTCGGGATTTCGAATGGTCCCCGGCCTTTTCCTTCGCCCGAGTTGGCGCCATCCTCGCAGATCGTGGCCGGCGGATTGGCGCGCAACGCGCGAGGAGCGAGCAGATGGCGAGACGGGTCTTAACGGCGACGGTCGCAGCGATGGCGGTCGGGCTGAGCGCGGCGCTGGCGCAGACCCCGGGCCCGGCGACGGCCGTGAAGCCAAAGCCGAAAGCATCGTCGGACGAGTTTTTCGTCACGGTGACCGTCACCAACTCGCGCAAGACCGATCTCGTCAAGCTGCAGGTCGCCGAGAGCGGCTCGGTCCACTGGATGACCGTGCTTGGCGCGTTGAAGGCGGGCAAGCAGGCCACGGCCAAAGTGCCGCAGACCTTCCATTGTCGCGTCGACGTGCATGGGACTTTCGCCGACGGTCAGTCGCTGGACGCGTCCGACATCGAAGTTTGCACGCAAAAGACGCTCAATCTGACCGATTGACGGACGCTGGCGCCGTCGAGGCCAGTCAGAGCGCGAAGAATGAACCAGCGGCCGCCTGCTGCGAACCCAAGACTGCGCATTGATTTCCATCAATTCGCGGACCTCAATGCGGTCCATACTGCTGTTGGCGCAACGTTGAGACGAGATATGGCCGGTGCGATAACCAAACTGTCCCCGCCCGCGCCGGTCTTCGCGGTCGAGGTGGTCGACCCCGAGGGGTTTGCGTGGCTTTACGGACCAGCGCCGCTCCACGAAGCGTTGAGACTTTGCGCGCTCTTGGAACGAGAGGCGGCGGGAGGCCATAGGCCGCGCATCACCATTCCGGAATCGCTGGTCGGCTTAGGGCTGACAGAAACGTGAAGGTCCGCGCGCTGTCGTCTTGAGCGGGCGTGACCTAAAAAAGACCACCAGTATGAGGTCTAACCTATGCACCGCGTGCATACGTGAAGCGGGCGGATAAGGCCGCGAATTAAGGCTTGGACCACAAAGGCTTTTCTAAGAAGGTCTTAACAATCGCGAGATCGCTCTTCTGATCAGATGTTTCCTCGCGGTCCACGAATTCGCGCCGGCCAAGAGCGCTCGCCCGCCCTGACCCGGCTGACCATATGTCGCATTCCACTTTTTGCGGCAAATGCTATGCGGATGGCGCGCGTCGGCGGGGAACAGCCGGCCGCGCCAAAGAGAGCGTCCTCCATGATCGAGACCCGCATTCGAAACGCCGCGCTGCGCGCCAAACTCAGGAGCGCTGAAGAAGCCGCCGCTTTGATCCCCGATGGCGTGAATGTCGGCATGTCCGGCTTTACCGGAGCAGGGTACCCGAAAGCCGTGCCGCTCGCGCTTGCCGCCCGAATCCAGGCGAAGCACGCCGCAGGCGAGCACTTCAAAGTTGGGGTGTGGACCGGCGCTTCGACGGCGCCCGAGCTCGACGGCGCGCTCGCTCGAGCCGATGGCATCGAACTTCGCTTGCCTTACCAGTCGGATCCCGCGTGCCGGAAGCGGATCAACGACGGCGACATGGATTACGTCGACATCCACCTGTCGCATGTCGCGCAGTTCGTGTGGTTCGGTTTCCTTGGAAAGCTCGACGTCGCCGTGATCGAAGTCGCCGGCGTCCTCCCGGACGGGCGGCTGATCCCATCTTCCTCCGTCGGCAACAACAAGACCTGGCTCGATCAGGCCGACAAGATCATTCTTGAGGTCAACAGCTGGCAAAATCCCGGCCTTGAGGGCATGCACGACATTTACTACGGCACCGATCTGCCGCCGCACCGGCGTCCGATTCCGCTGCTTAACGCGCACGACCGCATCGGCCAACCGTACTTCTTCTGTGATCCCGAAAAAGTGATCGCGGTGGTCGAAACCAATTCGCCAGACCGCAATACCGCCTTCTCCGCGCCGGACGCAACGTCACGCGCCATCGCCGACAACATCCTCGAATTCCTCGGTCACGAGGTGAAAAAAGGCCGGGTGCCGCAAAATCTTCTCCCGCTTCAGTCGGGCGTCGGCAACGTCGCCAACGCCGTCATGGACGGGTTGCAGCACGGGCCGTTCACCGGGCTTTCGGCCTTCACCGAAGTGCTCCAGGACGGCATGATGAACCTCATCAAGTCGGGCAAGATGGACTTCGCGTCGGCGACGGCGCTTTCGCTGTCTCCCGAAGCCGCAGAAGAATTCAATCGCGATGTGGGGCTCTATCGCGAGAAGGTGGTCCTTCGGCCGCAGGAGATCAGCAACCATCCCGAACTGATCCGGCGCCTGGGCGTCATCGCGATGAACGGGCTGATCGAGGCCGACATTTACGGCAACGTCAACTCGACCCATGTTCGCGGCGTGTCGATCATGAACGGCATCGGCGGTTCGGGCGACTTTGCGCGCAACGCCTACCTCTCAATCTTCATGACCCCCTCAACCGCCAAGAACGGAACGATCTCCTGCATCGTGCCGATGGCGAGCCACGTCGACCACACCGAGCACGACGTGCAGGTGATCGTGACCGAGCACGGTCTGGCGGACCTGCGGGGTCTGTCGCCAAAGCGCCGCGCCGAGACGATCATCGCGAATTGCGCGCATCCGACTTATCGACCGGCCCTGCACGAATATTTGGGGCGAGCGCTGCGCAAGTCGGCGGGACTGCATACGCCGCACCTGATGTCCGAGGCCTTCACCTTCCTGCCTGACTGGGTGGCGCGGCATGCAAAGGACGCGGAGCGGCTGAGGGAACGTGCGGCATAGAGGGCGCCGTCGAAGTGGGCAGCGCCGCGGTTCGTAAAGCTCTTTTGGCTGCGGTCGAGTGGAAAGTGTGAGGACGACGATCTCCACCGAGACCGCCGCACCGAAGCGGCGTCAAGGTCGGGTCAATGTCCGTCGGCGGCCATACTCTCCGGGACGTTTATGCGACCGTCGCCGCACGACGCCGAGCCGTTGCTCGGCTTCCCTTTCCTCAATCACGTCGGCCGGTTCACCATCGACACGATCGCGGGCTTGCTCAATATCGGCTGATCGCGCCGGTCACATCGCCTTTTCGAGCTGGCCGCGGATCTCGCCCGGCTTGTGCTCAGCGGTGTGGATGTTGAAATACATCATGCCGTCCATCAGGTCCTTGGCCTCGGCGTCGGTCAGCGTGGCGGAGCCCGTCATCGGACTGTCGAGCGGAGCCTTCAGCGGCACTTCGACTGGCGCCGGCTTGCCGACCGGGGCGGGACCGTGAAAATGCGCCGCGACGGCAGGCCCGGTGAGGCCGGAATAGTCCACTGTCCAGGTCAGCGTCTTGGTCGCCGTATCGTAGGTCGCTTTGACGGTTCCGGTCCCCTTGCTGTCGGTCGGGGGCGTTTCGGCCGCTCCTGTCAGATCGGCTTTGTACTTGAACTCCTCGGCGCGGGCCGAAGCGAACGAAAACGCCAACCCGGCCAGTGCGATTGTCGCTGCGAGAACTGACTTGCTCATGAACCGTCTCCTTGCTTGCTGAGCCCCACCCGAACAGGACGCTCGGCGTTGGGCATGGCGAATTTGCGGCCCTCTGCCTACGCGCGCGAGTCGCGTGCGGATCAAGCGAACCGCGCCTTCGAACGCTCGCGCGCCTTCTCTGCCTCGACTGCGCGGTCGCGGGGCGCGGCGGGGCTCGTGAGGGTAAAGACGAGCCGGCGCGTCGCGTCCGCCACCTCGTCGACCGCGCGGTCGAAAGCCTCGGCGTTGACCTGCGACGGCCGGGAGAAGCCGCTGACCTTGCGCACGAACTGGAGCGCGGCGGCGCGGATCTCTTCCTCGGTCGCGGGGGGCTCAAAATGAAACAGCGGGCGGATGGAGCGGCACATCGAGGGAACTCCCTGGCCGTTGGAGAGGCTACTGCGTAAGCTCGTAACGCGCCGCGACGCTCACCGTAAGCTTGTCCTGTCCGGCCTCGACCGGCGTCGGCGCTGCGCCCGCCGCAGTGGCGTACATGCGGCGGGGAAACGCCATCGGCTGGGCTCCGCCCTGCTCGGTAAGCTCCATCAGCCGGCCGATCTTGGCCCCGGCGGCGGCGGCGTAGATCTCGGCCTTGCGCCGGGCGTCGGCGACCGCGAGGGGACGAGCCTTGTCGAGCAGCGCGCTGGGGTCGTTCTGGCCGAAGGCAATGCCGTACATGGCGTTGGCCCCGCTTCCGACGGCCTTGTCGAGCAGGGTCCCGAGGCGGTTGAGATCGCGGGCAGTGACGGTGACCATGTTTCCGACGTTGTATCCAGTGATCGCGGGCGGCTCGTTCGAGCCCTGGGTAGGATTGGCGAAGGTCGGCGAAATCGACAGGCTCGATGTCTGGATGTCGGCCGGGGCGACACCCTCGCCCCTGATCGCCGCGATGAGGTCGTTCACGGCTTTCGCGTTGGCGGCCATGGCGGCGCCGGCGTCTTTGCCCGTCGTCGTCACGCCGAGCGTGATCCGGGCGAAGTCCGGCGTCGCCAAAACGCTTCCCTCGCCGGTGATCTCGATCGTGCGGTCCTGGTTGAGTTCGATCAGGCGCGTATCCGCGGCGGGCGAAGGCGGGGCGGCGGCCGCCTGTGCGATGGCGAGCGCGGCGACCCCGCCCAGAACCGTTGCAAGTCTCATGATTGTCCCTCTGTGGCGCCGCCGCCGCCGGCCTCGGCCTTGACGGTTCGCATGCGGTAGCGGAAGTCGCACGTGGCTGCTCCGCCCATGATCGTCCGCGTCCGCGTCAGTTCGATGCGCGGATCATAGCCCTCGCAGAAGGCGCCGTCGCGGTTGCAGGACAGGACGTCGCCTAGCTCCCCGAGACCCATGGCGCGGTAGGTCTCGGCGTAGCGGCAGCGGGTGACGTTGAAGTCGAAACGGCCAGGCTCGTCGCGCAAAACCTCGATCGTGAGCGCGTCATCCTGGGTCCATAAGGGGAAGACGGCCTTGAAGCTCTCGAGATCGGCGCCCTCCGGCGCCCGCGCGGCCATCTCCGCGCCGGCCGTGATCGCCGCGCGCCGGATGGCGGCGCGCAGGATCTCGCGCGCCTTGGCTTCGCCGATGGCTTTACGCATCTCGTCATAGATCGGGGCGATGATCTCCGCCTCGATCTTGCGGCGGGCGAGGATGCCGAGGCTTGGGGTCGACGGCTCGCGGCCGGCGGCGCCGTCCTGGTTTTGCGGTCGATGAGGGGATTTCAACGGCTTATGCTCGACTTTCGATTCGCTGAGGGCGCCAAGGCGCGGCTCTGCCCCATTTTGGCCCGGATCGGCTTCTGCCCATTCCAATTAAATCTGTGGCTTACGCGTAACACATAAAGCTTTAGACGAGGTTCTCGGCTATTTTACGGCGTCAAACGCGGCTGATTTTGGGCGTACGTCGGCGGCGCCGCCCCGGCCGGCGCTCAGGGGGCGACGCCGGCCGCCGGGCGGCTGAATGGCGGGGGCGGATGTCGCCTTGCGCCATGCGACCGCGCGTGCCACTCGTTACCTCCGATCACAGCGATGAGCCGTCGCACGCCGCCATTGGGGGACGCGCAGCCCACCGAGATTCGGCCAAGGAAGACCGCGCTCATGTCCCCGATCATTCGGCTGTTGTCGGCCCTCGCGCTGACGGCGCTCCTGTCTCTGTCGCTTGCCGGCGTCTCCCCGAGTTCCGGCGCTCCCGCTGACGAGGGCGCGCCGATCCAGGTTTCCTCGGGCGTGAGCTACGCGCTGATCGGCGTTTGGGACGTCGAGCGGCTCAATCGGATTCTGACCGTCGATACGCCGAAGTTCTTCGGCGTCAAAGTGGCCTATACGCCCGCGCGCAACGGCATCAAGCTCTATCGCATCACCTATGAATCGGTGATCCCGGAACGCGGGAACCAGCCGACCGTAGCGACCGGACTTCTCGCCGTGCCCGACACCGGCGCTTCGAGCTTTCCGATGCTTTCCTATCAGCACGGCACGGTCTACGGGAAAAACGAGGTCCCTTCATTTCCCGACCGTTCGGCGGAAACCCAGCTCATGCTCGCTCAGTTCGCCGGGCAGGGCTACGTGGTGATCGGCGCGGATTATTTCGGAATGGGCTTGTCGAAGGAGCCGGAAGGCTATGTGGTGAAGGCGAGCCACCAGCAGGCGAGCTACGATCTCCTGATCGCCAGCCGCGCCGTGCTCGCCCAGATGGGCGTCTCAACTTCCAAACTCTATCTCGGCGGCTGGTCGCAGGGCGGCTTCGTGACCATGGCGTTCCTGGAAAAACTCGAGAGCGCCGGGGTTCCGGTCGCCGCGGCTGCGACCGCTTCCGCGCCGGTCGACGCCTTTGCCCTGATCAGCGGCGCGCTCGACTTCCCTAGGACGAATGACGCGCCGTGGCTCACCACCATTGTCATCCTCTCCGCCTTCTCGTTCGAAAACTATTACGGCGTTCCCGGGCTCGCGCGCTCCGTGATCACCGATGCGACCTATGACGCCGCCGAGAAACTTTACAAGAAGCAGCCGGTTGAAGCCGCCGAGATCCCGACGGATCTGCACAAGCTGGTTCGGCCCGAGTACTTCGATCCCCAGTTCTTCGCCGCCTCGGCTTACGGACGGCTGCTGTCGGAGAAAACCGCCGCCTATCGGTGGATCGTGAAAAGCCCGGTCCGCAATTATTATGGAGAAGCGGACGAAGCCATCCCCACCGGCCTCGGCCGGCTCGCGATGACCTATCAGCGCGCGATCGGGGCGGGAAACATGCAGGTCGAGGCGGTAACGACCGGCGCCACGGACCACCGGGGCACATATGCGACCGCCGCGCCGCAGTGGAAGACCTGGTTTGACGGGCTCTAAAGTCGTCCGGCGGACTCGACTTCGACGTCCGTGTCCTGTCGCCCGCGCGGGCGGTCGGACGGCATCGCCTGGCCCGTGACGAGATAGACGACGGTTTCGGCGATATTGGTGGCGTGATCGCCGATCCGCTCGATGTTCTTCGAGCAGAACAGCATGTGAGCGCAGAATGAAATGTTCCGCGGATCCTCCATCATGTGGGTCAGGAGGTCGCGAAACACCGAGTCCTCGAGCGCGTCGAGGTCGACGTCGCGGTCCCACACTTCGCGCGCGCGGTCGGCGTCGCGTTGAGCGTAGGCGTCGAGAACGTCTTTCATGAGTTCGGTCGCGACCTCGTTCATGTGCTTCAATCCCACGATCGCGCGCGGGACCCGGGATTCGACGCCGAGCTTGATCGTGCGCTTGGCGATGTTCTTGGCGAGGTCGCCGACCCGCTCCAGATCGCCGGCGACGCGAATGACGCCGATCAACTCCCGAAGATCGATCGCCATCGGCTGCCGGCGGGCGATGGTCATCACGGCGAGAGTCTCGATCTCCCGTTGTAAGGCGTCCAAGCGGGGATCGGTGGAGACGACCTGATGCGCAAGCACGGTGTCGGCGTTGGCCAGCGCGTCGACGGCGTCCACCACCATCTTTTCCGCGACGCCGCCCATTTCGGCGATCAGGCGGTCGAGCGTGTCGAGCTCCCTGTCGTAGGATTTCACGGTGTGATCATGCATCGCGAGAGTCCCCTCGGCGCCGAATCCATTCGGCAACGATATTCCCGGCGGAATGTAACAGAAATTACCTGAAATCCCACGACTTTCAGGGGCGTTGACAGAATTCTCACCCGCCAAGGGAGGCTCGCGGCGGCGGAGTGACGCCTTGCAATCGTGCGGTTGTCGACGGCGTCGGTCGTCCCGCCCTGATCAAGCGAGCCGAAGCGCGACGACGCCGCCGACAATCAGCAAGGTTGCGCCGGCGCGCGCGCTGCGAAAGGGTTCGCCGAGGAAGGCGACGCCGATGATCGCGGCGAACACGATGGAGCTCTCGCGCAGCGCCGCCACGGCGCCGATCGGCGCCTGCGTCATCGCCCAGATTACGATCGCGTACGCGCCGAAAGCGGCAAGGCCCGCAAAGGCGCTTCGCCGAGGATTGCGCGCCAGCTCAGCGCCGGCGCCCCTGCCGCGCAGCGTCAGCACTACCGGGAGATAGAGCGCCGCCGTCAGGCTCATGGACCAGGCGTTGTAGGCGAAGGCATGCGCTGCGTCGGGCCCGGAGAGCCGCGCGCCCTCGCCGTCGACGACGGTGTAGGTTGCGATGACCACGGAATTGAAAAGCGCAACGACCAGCGCCGAGCGGTCGATTCGCCCATGAGCGAGACCGGAGACCCCCATGGACGTCACCCCGACGACGAGCGCCAGCACGCCGATGAGCGCGAACGCGTCCGGGACCTCTCCGAGCGTCGCGGCGGCCAGGGCGGTCGCGATGAGCGGCGCGAGACCGCGCATCGATGGATAGGCGACGGAGAGATCGGCGTTGCGGTAAAGGCGACCGACCAGGAGAAAGTACACCACGTGAATCAGGGCCGAAGCGACCACGTTGGGGAGCGACCGCAGGGACGGCGCGGGCAGGGTCAGACTGAAAAGCGCGGCGAAGGCCCCCGCCCACAAGGCCACCCGCGCCGAACTCATGAACTTGTCTTCGGCGCTCTTGACCACCGAATTCCATAGCGCGTGCAGCAACGCGGCGGTCAACACCGCCGCCCAAACAAAAGTCGTCACCGGTCCTCCGTCCGCGCGACCGCCGGAGGCCGGCGCAAAGATTCCCGATCGCAATACGGCCCAAATTTGAACGAAACGTGGCCCGTCGCGTTAGACACCGTTTTTCGCCCTAGCCAGGAGCGTCGTCCATGGACGCCACCTTGAACCTCCTCAACCTCGCCGGCGCGATCGCCCTGCTTTTGTGGGGCGTCCACATGGTGCAGAGCGGCGTGCAGCGCGCCTTCGGCGCCGAGCTCAGACGCTTCCTCGGCTATGCGCTCGGCAACCGGATCAAGGCCGCCGCCGCTGGCCTCGGGGTCACCGCCGTGTTGCAGAGCAGCACCGCCACGGGCCTGATGATCGCCTCGTTCGCCGGCGCCGGCTTCGTCGCCCTGGTTCCCGCGCTGGCGGCGATGCTGGGCGCGAATGTCGGCACGACCCTGATCGTGCAGGCGCTGTCGTTCGACGTGTCGAAAGCGTCGCCGCTGCTCCTGCTTGCGGGCGTGGCGATGTTTCGGGCAGGGGGCGCCCGCACGCGCGATATCGGCCGCGTCGCGATCGGACTGGGCCTGATGCTGATCGCGCTGCCCCAGCTCCTCGAGATTATCACCCCCTACGAGGATGTTCCGAGCCTGCGGATCCTCATGGGCGCGATCGCGACCGACCGTCTGATCTCGGTCGCGTTCGGCGCGTTACTCGCCTGGGCGGCGCATTCCAGCGTGGCGGTCGCGCTGCTGGTCATGTCCTTCACCCAAAAAGGCGTCATTCCTCTCGACGCCGCGCTCGCCCTGATCGTCGGCGCGAACATCGGGACGGCGCTCAATCCGCTGATCGAGGGCGCGCGCGGCGGCGATGCGGCGGGACGGCGGGTAGTGGTCGGAAACGTCGTCACGCGCCTCGTCGGCGCCGCCGTCGCTTTGCCGCTCCTCACGCCCATCGGCGTCGGCCTGGTCCAGATCGAGCCGAATTTCTCCCGGGCGGTCGCCGACTTTCACACCGCGTTCAACGTCGTCCTCGCCCTGGCGTTCTTGCCGCTGCTCGGGCCGCTGGCGCGCCTCCTGGAACGCCTGATGCCCCAGCGTCTCGCCGCCGCGGACCCAGCCACGCCGCTCTATCTCGACGACTCGGCCGTGGAGACGCCCTCGATCGCCATTGGTCACGCGGCGCGAGAGGCGCTGCGCATGGTCGATGTGCTCGATTCGATGATCGAAGGCGCCGCCGAATCCTTGCGTCTCCGGGACCGCGACGCGATCTCGCGGGCGCGAAAGTCGGATGATGTGCTCGACGCGCTCAACGGCGAGATCAAGCGCTACCTGACGCGGCTCGACCCGGAAAGTCTGACCGACGAAGAGCACCGCCGCCTCGAAGCCGTGCTTGCGTTTTCCGTGAATTTGGAGGGCGCAGGGGACGTCGTGGAGCGAAACATTGCGGGCTTTGTGGGGAAGATCCTCAAGCGCGGAACCGACCTCGGACCGGACGACGAGCGCGACATTCAGGATGTTTTCGAGGCCGTCCGCGGCAACCTTCGCTCGGCCGCATCGGTATTCATGACCGGCGACCGACACGCCGCCCGCGTTCTGTCGCAACAGAAAGAGGAATTTCGGCGCAGGGAGGCCGACGCGATCAGAGCCCACTTCGTCGGGCTCCGCGACCGTGGCGGACACGCCGCGCCGCAGGCGGCGCCGCTCGACCTCCTGCGCGACATCAAGCGTCTGAACGACCATCTGGTCGCCGGCGCCGCCTATCCGGTGCTGGAGGCCGCGGGAGACCTCATGCCGAGCCGCATCGCCCACGACGACGAGCACGGGTCGGCGTGAGACCGCCGCCCCCGGCCGATGATCTCCGCAAGCCGCTCGAGGGGACAGGCGTCTCGAGCGGCCCGCAAACTCACGGCTTCGTGTCGAGTTCCTTGAGCTTCTTTGCAGCCGTGCCGAATTGGCCGAGTTGATAGACGGCCGCGCCGGCGGGCGAGAAGGTGAACGCCTCGAACGGCTCGGCCAGCATCTGGTCGAGGTCGCTCTTGAGCGCGACGCCGGTCGTGACGTGCGGGTTGAAATGCTCGCCGGAATTCTTCTGGACGAACGTCGACACGTAGTCGATCAGCGCCGGCTCGATGACCGGGTCGTCGGGCGTTGTGACGAACGCGGCCGAACCTCCGGTCTCCACAGTGAACGGGGCCACGGCGGCGATCAGGTCGGCTTGCAGCTTGACCAGTTCCGGCGTCGGCTTCGCCACGATGCCGGCGACGCCGATGTCGTTGATCGGGAGGTAATCGTACTTGAAGGCTTCCAGCTTCATGGCGGCGACGTCCGCCCCGGCGAGGACCTCATCGAGCGCAGTGTAGATCTTGTCGAGATCGTCGGTGCGGACGAAGCGCTGGATCAGCGTGAGGTGCGGGTTGTGGGTCGCGTCGAGCGGGAAGCCCTTGGGGAAGAGTTTCAGCAGCCTGGCGTTGTTCTCCGCCGAGCGGTGAAGCATGGTCGCGTCCGGCTCGAGGAGGACGTCGATGGCGGTGACCTGGCTCGCCTGATAGCCCATGGCCATGGCTTTGGCCTCCTCTGCGCAATCGCCCTTCGGCGGCGCGCCTATGGCGCGGAGGGTGGCGAGTTCGTCACGCGCCGCGTCCATGTCCGCGCGGAAAGTCGGATCGGCGTGCAGCCGCGCCACCGTCGCCGCGCCGACGACCCGCCCCCAGACGACGTCGCTGTACCAGTGATGGTTGACGACCATTCGGCTTTCGCCGAAGGCCCGGCCTCGGGCCAGGAGGTCGTCGGCGCGATCCGGCGCTAGCTCGCTCAGGATCAGCGCGAATCCCCAGCCGATGGCGGTATGGCCCGACGGATAGGAGGGGTCCTTCTCCAGTTTGTCCCGGTATTCGGGGAGGCCCATCGGCGCCTGGTTCTGCTGGAAGGGCCGCTTGCGCAGGTAGGCGTTCTTCGCCCTGTAGGTCGAGAGGGCGAGGTCGCTGAAGGACCGGCGCAAGAGCGTCGTCAGGTACGGGGCGTTCGCCTCCGTGACCTCAGCGTTCAGGGCGCAGGAGAAATCGTCCGTCAGCTTCGGAAGCCTCAGGTCGAAGTCGGAGACCGCCAGGGCGAACCGCGGCGTGCCGCGCAGGCCGAAGGTCGCGCGGGCGACCTCCTCGTCGTGAGCGAAGGCGTCCGAGCCGATGACCGGGGGCGGCGGAACCAGGGCGAGGCTGTTCGGGAGCGCCTTCGGGTCCAGATAGCCCTGGAGGGCGCCCAAGCCGAGTTCGGGGTGGAACGCCGGAACGGCGCCAAGTTCGGTGCGGTCACGGGCCGTGACGTCCTTCGCCAGCGCGCCGGCGAACAGACTTGCCGCCACAAATCCGGCCATCGCCGCGCTGAGGAAGGTCAGGCGATGGAAAGAGAGTCCCATTTTCCACTCAGTCCGGTTTCTGGTGTTTGGGCAGGGTTTGCAGCGCCGTCGACGCAGTATCAGGCTCCTGGTTCCCGAGCAACGAACGCCCCTCGGGCGGGTCGGCGCGGACCCCTCCGTTGACGCCCCTCCGTCCCTGAAGCCAAGCCTCCCCTGAACCAAGCCTCAGCAGGAATCGCGGATCCGGTCGGGCGCGCTCGTCAGGCAGGCGGGGACCGACATCCGAAGTCTTCCCTTGCCAACGCGCGGCCCGTGGCCCAAAGAGCGCGTGCCACCACGAAGGACGCGAAAACCCTTGCGCAACAACGCCATCGTTCAGATCGGCCGCGGTCCGCTCGCGGCGAAATTCGGCATGAGCCTGCCGCTCGCGCTGATCGCCGGGCCCTGCCAAATGGAGAGCCGCGCCCATGCGCTCGAAACCGCTCAGGCGCTGAAAGAGATCGCCGCGCGGCTGGAGATCGGGCTCGTCTACAAGACGTCGTTCGACAAGGCGAACCGGACCTCAGGCTCAGGCGCGCGGGGGCTCGGGCTCGCGGCGGCGCTGCCGGTGTTCGCCGAGATTCGCGATGGCCTCGGCTTGCCGGTCATCACCGACGTGCACGAGAGTTCCCAATGCGCGCCGGTGGCCGAGGTCGTGGACGCGCTGCAAATCCCCGCCTTCCTCTGCCGCCAGACCGATCTCCTGATCGCGGCGGCGCGCACGGGTCGGGCGGTCAACGTGAAGAAGGGGCAGTTTCTCGCCCCCTGGGACATGAAGAACGTGGTGGCGAAGCTCGACGACGCCGGCGCGGGCGATGTGCTGGTCACCGAGCGGGGCGTCAGCTTCGGCTACAACACCCTGGTCGTCGATATGCGCGCCTTGCCGATCATGGCGCGCGAGACCGGCGCGCCAGTGATCTTCGACGCCACCCATTCGGTGCAGCAGCCGGGCGGACGGGGTTCTTCGTCCGGAGGGCAGCGGGAGTTCGTGCCGGTCCTGGCGCGCGCGGCGGTGGCCGTCGGGGTCGCGGGCCTGTTCATCGAAACCCATCCCGATCCCGACCACGCGCCCTCAGACGGCCCGAACATGGTGCCGCTCAAGGACTTCGAGGCGCTGGTCGCCGAGTTGCAGGCCTACGATCGCGTGACCAAAGGCCGCGCGACGCAAATGTAAAAAACACTTGTCATACGCCAGTCGCGTGGCAGAGATAAATCGGACACCGGGTCGTAACATCACAGCGCCATGGACAAGTACCTCTTCAGCTACGCGACTGCGAGCGACCCGCCGCTCAAGCGCGGCGTGATCCGGCTCGTCGAAACCGCGACCGGGCAGCCGCGGCTGAAGAAGATGTATCTCGACAACCAGCGCCATCCCCGCCCGAACGAGAGTTTCTTTCAGGCCGTTGTGCGCAAGCTCGCGCTCGATGTCCGCTACAACTCGGAGGCGCTGGCGCAGATCCCCAAGACCGGGCCGGTGATCGTGGTGGCGAACCATCCCTACGGGGTGCTCGACGGGATCGTGATCTCGTGGCTGATCGCTAAAGTGCGGAGCGACTTCGTCGTTCTGACCAACGCCGTCTTGATGCGGGCCCCGGAGGTCAACGGCTTCATCCTGCCGGTCGACTTCAGCGAGACCGAAGAGGCGCTGAAAACCAACCTCGCCACCCGCGCCGCCGCGCGTGAGAAGCTCGAAAAGGGCGGCGTGGTCGTGGTGTTTCCGGCCGGCGCGGTTTCGACCGCGCCCGACAAGCTCGGCCTCAAGCCCGCGGTGGACTGGCGCTGGCAGCCGTTCGTCTCCCAGCTCGTCCAGCGGTCGAAGGCGACGGTCGTGCCGGTCTGGTTCTCCGGCCAGAACAGCCGGCTCTTCCAGATCGCCAGCCACGTCAGCTACACCCTGCGCATTTCGCTGATCTTCCACGAGGTGCGGTCGCGGATCGGAACGGCGCTTCCGGTGATGATCGGCGCGCCGATCCCCTATGCGGAGCTGGCCGCGATCAAGGACCGGCAGGCGCTGGCCGACCACCTGCGCGACCGCGTCTATGCGCTCGCCCGGATGGCGCCGCCGAAGAAGCCCAACCCGGCCGAGCGGCTGCTGCGGCCGGTGAAGGCGGCGCTCAGGGCGCAGCGGGCGGCGTAGGGCGCTCGACGCTTTAGCCCGCCTTCGGGACCGAGAAGGCCACGAACCGGTCTCCGTTCGCCGTCTTGATCCGCATCAGCACGGCGGACTTGCCGTCATGCTGAGCCGAGGCGATCCCGGATTTCACGTCGTCCAGGCTCGAGACCGGCTTGCCCGCCACGTCGAGAATGACGTCGCCGGTCGACAGGCCCTTTTCTGCGGCGGCGCCGCTCGGATCGACGCCCACAATCGCGACGCCGTTCTGGCCGGCGCCCTCGACCTCGCGCGCCGGGGCGAGCTGAAGGCCGAGTTCGGGGCCGACCGCCGGAGTGGGCGTCGTCTCGCTCGCTGTCGCCTCGGCTTTCTGAGACGCGAGCGTGACGTCGATCGTCTTCTCGGCGCCGCTGCGTTCGACGGTGAGGTCGACCTTGTCGCCCGGGTTCATCAGGCCGATCGTGCGGGTGAGATCGCCCGCGTCCTTGATTTCCTGTCCGTTCACCTTGGTGATCACGTCGCCGGTCTGCAGTCCCGAGGTAGCGGCTGGGGTTCCCGGCATCGTCTGGTCGACGATCGCCCCGGTCGCGTCTTTGAGTTCGAGCGCCTGAGCGATATCCGGGCCGACCGCCTGGATTTTCACCCCGAGGTAGCCGCGCTGGACCACCCCGCCATGCTCGAGCGCCGCTACGACGTGCTCGACCGTGCCGGAGGGAATCGCGAAGCCGATCCCGACGCTGCCGCCGGAGGGTGAATAGATCGCCGTGTTCACGCCCACGACCTGGCCTTCCTCGTTGAAGGTCGGGCCGCCCGAGTTGCCCTTGTTGATCGGCGCGTCGATCTGGAGGAAACGGTCATAGGGCCCATCGCCGATGTCCCGGCCCTTAGCCGACAGGATTCCCGCCGTCACGGTGCCCCCCAAGCCGTAAGGATTGCCGATCGCGACGACCCAGTCGCCGATTCTCGGCGCATCCTTGGCGAACGATACATAGGGGTAGTCGCCCGCCTGCTTGACCTTCAGTACGGCGACGTCCGTCTTCGGGTCGGTCCCGATGACCTTCGCGTCGAGGACCCGGCCGTCGTCCATCGTCACGGTGACGGACTTGGCGTCCTGTACGACGTGGTTGTTGGTGACGATGTAGCCGTCGGACGAGATGAAGAAGCCCGAACCCTCGCCCCACACGACCGACCGCGGATTGGCGGGGGCGCCGTCCTCTTGTCCGAACTGTCGGAAGAACTTCTGGATCTCGGGCGGCAGAGTCCCAAACCGCTGGCCCCAGCCGCCTTGCGCGTCGGCGTCGATGTGATTGTTGTCGCCGACGAATTTCACCTTGACCGAAACGACGGCCGGTTTGACGCGATCGATGAGGGGCGCGAACGAGGGCATGCCTTCCGGGCCGAGGGCCGCGGTCCCAAGGCCGGCGGTGGACACGGGGGCGGCCATGGAGCGCGGCGCGAGCGCGCTCTCTCCAACGGCGCCGGCCGTGACCAGCGCAAGAGCCGCGGCGGAAGCGAAGACGCGATTGCGGAGCGACGAGCGCTCGAAACGGTGATTTTCGAACATGGCCTTTCCAATCCTCTTGCCTTGTGAAGACCACGCGACCCGCGGTCATCCGATGAGCAAAGATACGGGGTCCTATGTTTCCGGCGCTTGCCCTACGCGTTAAATTTCTTCAATGAATTCACAGTGTTGCCACGCGCGCGCGATTCACTCTGCGGCCCCCCTGCATCCGGACGGCCGCCGGCGGCGCATCGCCGGAGCGAGACGCGGCGTCTCGCTTCGGGCTATGGGATTGGTGACGAGCGGGTCTCAGTGCATCGTGCTGGTTCCGTGCAACCGCTCGGCGCGTTCGCCGCCGCTCTCCATGTCGCCGAGCAACGCCAGGTGCTCCTTGATCATGCCCTGGGCGAGCTTGGCGACATTGGTCTCGTCGAGGTTGTCGGGCGCGCGGAGGTAGGCTTCCTGGATCGCGAGCAGGCGGTTGTGGCCCTCGATCTCGGCGCGCAGGTACTCCCGGTCGAGCGCCTCGCCGCTCGCGTGGCGCAATTTTTCGACCGCCGACTGCCCGGCCGCGTCGAGGGTCTTCATGACCTCGGCGTCGCTCGGCGAGGGAACCGCGCCGTTCGGCGCCTCGCCGTTCTGGATCGCCTTGAGAATCGAGGCGATCGTCTCCTGCTCGGCGATCTCGAACCCGATGAACTGCTTGAGCCGCGGCGTGCCGACCTTGGGCTGAGCGATGCGGCTCAGCATCAGGCTCAAGGAGCCGACCGTCATCGTATCCTTGATATGGGTCTCGCGGGCGCTCGACAGTTGCGGAGGGCGGCCGGCGGCGGATGCGGGGGCCGGGGCAGGGGCGTTCTGAGCAAGGGCCGTGCGGATCAGGAGGGGCGCAGCGGCGAAAGTTGCGAGGGAGGTGAGGAGGACACGGCGGTCCATGGGGGCGACTCCAGGGAAGGACAACGCCGGAAACGGCGCCTGCCGCTAGAACGTCGCCCCAAACTCCGGGTTCCCCAGGCGGGCGCCGGGCGCCGCGCTTTACCCGCGCGCGCGGTAGGGCGCGACGCCCTGGTCGGGGATCCAGATCCCCTTGGGCGGCGCGCCGGTCTGCCAGAACACGTCAATCGGAATGCCGCCGCGCGGCATCCAGTAGCCGCCGATCCGCAGCCAGCGCGGTTTCAGCAGCCCCGCGATGTCCTTGCCGATCCGCACCGTGCAATCCTCGTGGAACGCGCCGTGGTTGCGGAAGCTCGCGAGGTAGAGCTTCAGCGACTTCGACTCGACGATCCATTTGTCGGGAACGTAGTCGATCACGAGATGGGCGAAGTCCGGCTGTCCGGTCATCGGACAGATCGAGGTGAACTCGGGCGCGACGAAGCGGGTGACGAAGTCGGTGTCGGCGTGCGGGTTCGGCGCGCGATCGAGGGTCTTGGCGTCGGGCGCGTCGGGAACCCGTGACGCCTGGCCGAGATGGGCGAAGGCGGGCTTGGAGGACTTGGCCATGGCCGCGAAATATCCGGCGCGCGGAGCGGATGCAAGGCGCGCCTTGCCGCTATTTGAACGACCCCACGCCGAAGCTCGCCGAAATCGAGCCGCTCAGCCGCACGCAGACGCCATTGGCCCCGACGACCCCGACGATCCCGCCGATGTTGCACTTTTTTGCGCTTTCGGCCTCCGGCGGCTTCGCCTTCTTGGCTTGTGAGGGCAACTCGGCGGCGTCAGCGCCAACTGCGAAGGCGCTGAGCGCCAGGGCGGCGGCAACGAGCGCCCGGAGCCGGGAAGCAAGGACTCGGTTGCGACACATAGCGGCCTTATGACGCGCCCGGCGCCGGGTTGCAAACGTGGACTTGCGACTCGGGACGTGTTTCCGCAAGGATGAACCACGCGGGGAGAGGGGAGTCAGCGGAAAACATGGACACGACGCCCGCTGTCGCTCAGCGCCCGCCGGCCCAGGTTTGGCCGGTCATCGCCGGCGCCGTCCTGGTCGCGGCCGGCATTTGGCTCGCCGTCGCGGAGCGACAGGCGATCCCCGCGGCGATCGCCGGCGCCGGGGGGCTCGCGCTGCTGCGCTGGGCGATCGCCGAGCGGCCCTATTCCCAGGCGCTCGTCGCGGTCGACGCCGCGGTGTTTGCGCTGTTCGCGCTGGCGCGCAACGACGGGCTCGGATTTTGGCAGTTGCCGGGGCCGTGGCTCGACGTCCTCCGCTTCAATCTGCCCTCGGCGGCGATCGGGCTGATCGTCTACGCGGGCGCGTCCGCGATGGCGCTGGTCGCCGGCTCCCGAGGCTTGAGGATCGTCGAGGCGCTGAGCCTGATCGTCGTGCCCTACCTGTTCAACATCCTGATCGTCGTCGGCGCCGACTGGCACATGGCGGAGATCGGCGCGTTCGTCACGCAGCGGTGGCCCGCGCCGTTCCCGATCCAGGTCGCGATCGGGCGGGCGCTCACGCTTTGGCTGCTCGGCGAGGCGATGCTGGCCGTGATCGTCGCGGTCAGCCTCAACCGGCCGCCGCGTTCGCTGCGCGTGGTGGCGCTGTTCGGCTTCGGCAGCGCCTACGCCGCCTTTACGCCGCTGGTCGCCAATGCGGCCCAGCTCGTCACCCAGCCGCTGCTCGCGATCGTGTTCTCGGCGCTTTGCGCGGCGCTGGCGCAGGCGGGCTTGTGGGCGATCGTCTACCTGATGACCGGCGTCACCCTCGACTGGCTCGCCGGGCGCCCGCCCCGCTGGGAGGCCGCCTGGGACCATTGGCGCAGCGGGGCGGTCAAGGGCGCGATCTACGGCGCGCTCTTCATCGGCTTCATCCTGATCGCAGCCTTCGTTCTCGGCATCCCCGGCGTAACCGGCTTTCTCCGCGCCTTTGCGCTGGTCGCAGGCCCTGTGCTCGGCGCCGCCCTTTTTCCGCTCGCCATGACCGTCGTCGGCAGCGCCGACGGAACTCCGCCCTTCTTCGGCCGGCTGAGAGCGGCCTATCGCGACCCGAGAGCCCCCGTGCGCGGGGTCGTCGCCGGACTGGGCCTCGCGCTCGCCTATGTCGTCAATCTCTCCGCCTACGACGGCGGGACGCGCTTCCTTGCCGCCGCTGCGATCGGCGCGCTCTGCTTCGCGGGCGTCGACCTCGGCTTCGACGCGTTCAGGATCGCGAGCGGCGAGCGCGCCAAGATGCAGGTCTGGCGCATCTATGCGCTGGGCGCGGTGCTCGGCGCTTTGGTCGCGGGCGCGCTTGGCTGGTATTTCGACACCGCCCAGGTTCAGGTGGTGATCGCCAAGTTCTGGGCCTACGCCGACGTCAACTATCGCGTCTCCGGGCGGAGGCTCGGCGACTTCACCACCTATCCCATCTTCAACAAATACGGTCAGGTGAACCTCGGCGAAGTCGCCGGCGGCGTGCGGCTGTTCTGGTCCGAGTCGGTCGCCGGCGTCATCAACTGGTCGCTCGCCGCGCCGCTGTTCTCGATCAATTACGTCTTGCTCGACGCGCTGCTGCAGCGCAGCCTGCGGCCGATCCGCAATCTCCTGAGCCCCAAGGGCGTCGAGATCCTGGTCGAGCAGGGCGTGCGCGTGCTGCGCTGGGGCCTCTGGATGGCCCCGATCATCAACTCGTTCCTGCGCCAGTCGCCCGATCCGAGCTGGTACAATCAGGACGGCGCCGTCCGCACCGCCGTGGTGATCGGCGCCGACGGGACCCAGACCCCCGAAGCGTTCCGCCGCTTCAGCCTCACCCTGTTCCTCGGGCTCCTCGCCTACGACTGGCTGCGCGTCCTGATCTGGTTCGACCACATGGGCCTGAGGGTCGCGAGCCTCGTCAATCTGTCGTTTCTCGGCGGCGACCGGGCGGACGAGGCGGCGGCGCGTTTCGTCGGGCATAACGGGCGCACCCGCGCGATCCCCGACGGCATCCGCCGCTTCATGACCTGGGCGCCGCTGCTGATCCCCTTCTACATCCCGCGCGGGACCGAGTGGGACTTCGCCTGGACGGGCGCGGAGAAGCTCGCGCGCGACGGCGGTCCGATGCCCGAACCGATCCGCACGCTGGCCTGGGCCTATGGCGGGGCCGGGGCGGTCTTCGCCGCGGTCGCGGTCGCGATCGTTCTCCGGCAGCGCGGCAAGACGGGAGAGCCCGCGCCGTGGCTCGCCGGGGCGCCGGCGGAGCTCGCGCGCAATCCGCGGTCCTATGCGTTCACCAACGGCGCGGTCGGGGTCGAGCTTTTTCGCGACGGCCGCGGCGCGGCTTACGTCATGGGCGCGGAGCGCGGCGGCGGCGGCATCGACCTCATTCGGAGGCCGCTCGATCCGCTGCAGGCGCGTGGCCACTTCTTCTACGTGACGGAGGACGGCGACGCGCCCTGGTCGATCGGGTTCGAACCGGCCCGCCGCGGCGGCGAGTACCGGATCGAGGAGCCGGGGTTCCACCGCCTCGCGATCGTTCACGTGGTGAACGGAATCGAGGCGCGGATGGAAATCGGCCCCGACGCCGGACAGGCGGCGGTGCTGAGCTGGAAGATCCGGCTGACCGACCGATCGGGGCAGGGGCGCCGGCTACGACTGACCAGCTTCTGCGAGATCGCCGCCCACGAGACGGACGCCTACGCGCGCGACCTCGATTTCGCCGGCATGCATGTCGAGACGATCTTCGTTCGCGCGCTGAACGCCATCCTCGCCCGCAATCGGCTCCTGCGGTCGGCGCGCGCCGACCGCGGCGAGGCGGCGTTCTTCGCGGTGAAGCCGGGGGCCGGCGCCGAACTCGTCGGCTACGAGGATTCGCGCACCCGCTTCCTCGGCGAAGGCTCGATGGCTGCGCCCACCGGCTGCGAGCCCTGGCGATGGCGCAAGCTCGACGACGAGGGCAAGCTCTGGACCTTCGATCCCGCCGCGAGCTTCAGCCTCGAGTTGACGCTGCCCGCGAACGGCGCGGCCGAGGTCGAATTCGTCATGGGCCGCGCCGACAACGCCGTCTGGGCCGCGGAGCTGATCGCGCGCCGGCTCGAGCTGCCGGCGCTGCCCGAGCCCGACCTCGCACGCCTGATCTACGAGACCCGCGCGGTCGAGCCGTCGCATGCGCTGCCGAGCCGCTGGCCGTTCAGCCTGTCGGACGACGGCCGCCGGCTCATGCTGACCCATCGGACGCCGCGTCCCTGGGCGCACGTGATGGCGAACGAACTCGGCATGTCGACCATGGTCTCGAACGACGGCGAGGTGTTCTCCGCCTTCGCCAACGCCCGCCAGAACGGCCTGACTGCGTTTCGCTTCGGCAGCGCGACCGTCGTGATGCCGGGGCAGATCGTCTACATCCGCGATCTCGACGCCAACGAGACGGACGCCCCGAGCTTCTGTCCGTTCCAGCGCGAGGACGCCGGCTTGAGCGCGGTCTACGAGCCGGGCGTCGCGACCTTCACAAAAAGCCGCGGTGACCTCGAGACGGACTATGTGGTGTTCGTCCCGCCCGACCGTCCGTGCGACGTGCGCATTCTGACGCTGCGGAACAAAGGCGCCCGCCCGAAGCGTTTGCGCGTGGTCCCGTTCTTCGACCTGGCGCTCGAGGAGAGCCCCAACGAAAGCGTCGGGAAGATCCGCGACGAGACGGTCGGAAAGACGCTCGTCTTCCAGAACCGGAACAACGACTTCGAGCGAGGCTTCGCCTTCGCCGCGACCAGCCTTGCCGATCCGGCGACCGAGACGATCCGCACGCGCTTCTTCGGCGGCCCGGGACGCGACATCCATACGCCTGCTTTTGTTGAGACTGGCGCTCCGGACGGCGCGGCGAGCGACGATGGCCGGCGGGTCGCCGCTTTCGCGAGAGACATCACGTTGCCGCCGGGCGGGGAGGCGAAAATCGTCGTCGTGTTCGGCCAGGCGCCGAGCCGGGCCGAGGCGCTGGCGACGGCCGGACGCGTGTCGCTTGCCGACGCCGAGGCCGACCTCGCCGCGACTCGCGCCTCCTGGGCGGCGCGGCTCGGCAAGCTCGAGGTCCGCACCAATCGGCCGGACTTCGACCGGCTGGTCAACACCTGGCTGCCCTATCAGCTCTACGCCTCGCGGCTCTGGGGACGGGTCGGGCCGAACCAGCGCGGCGGCGCGACCGGCTTCCGCGATCAGTTGCAGGACGTCTTGCCGCTGGCCCTGCTGGAGCCGCGCCTCACGCGCGCGCAACTCGTGCTGCACGCGAGCCAGCAGTTCCTCGAAGGCGACGTGCTCAAATGGTGGCACCGCGCGCCGAACGGCGGCACCGGCCTGGGACAACGCACCAAGGCGAGCGATCCGCACCTCTGGCTTCCCTATATCCTGGCGCGCTACGTCCGCGAGACGGGCGATGCGAGCGTGCTCGACGAAGTCACGCCGTTCCTGGAAGCCGAGCCCGTGCCGGACAACCAGGAGACCTGGATCGTCATCCCCCGCACGTCGCGCGAGACCGCGACGGTCTATGAGCACGCCCGGCTGGCGATCGCGTTCACCCTCGAACATCTTGGCGAGAACGGTCTGCCGCTGCTCAGGGCCGGCGACTGGAACGACGGCATCGACATGCTCGGCAGGCTGGAGATCGGCACCAGCGTGTGGATGGGCTTCTTCCTCGCCAACGTGCTCGCCGGCTTTGCGCCGATCGCCCGGTCGAAGGGGGATGTGGCCTTCGCGGAGACCTGCGAGGATGCGTTTGCGGGCCAGTGCGCGGCCCTCGACGTCGGCTGGCGCGGCGACCACTACGTGCTCGACTACGCCGACGATGGGCAGGTTCTCGACCAGCCGAACGCCATGACCACCGGCTGGGCCGCCTATTCCGGGGCCTGCGACGACGCCCGTGCGCTCGCCGCGCTCGAGGGCGGCTTGAAGGGGATCGAGCGGCCCGACCGGGTCCTGCTGCTCGAGACGCCGTTCTACGAACATTCGCGGCCCTATCCCGGGCGGATTGCGGACTATCCGCCCGGCGTGCGCGAAAACGGCGGGCAGTACAGCCACGGCGCCTCCTGGATCGTTGATGGTTTCGTGCGGCTCGCGGTCAACGCGCGAGCGCGCGGCGAAACCGCGGAGGCGGCGCGGCTGTTCGCCCGGGCGTTCGACATCTTCGAAAAGATCTCGCCGCTGAAAAAGACCGATCCTGAAACCATCGCGGTCTACGGTCTGATCCCGATCCAGCAGCCGGCCGACATCTACGACGGCTGGGGCCACGGCGGCCGAGGCGGCTGGTCCTGGTACACCGGCTCTGCGGCGCGCATGCTCTCGGCGGCCTACGACATTCTCGGACTCACACAGGCGAACGGCAAAGTCGGCGTGCGCGACGACCTCTTCGAGGCCAAGGGCGACCTGCAGGTGGAGGCGCTGAGAGTCGGCGACCGGACGTGGAAACGCAGCGACGTCGCGCGTTGACGCCCTTCGAGCGGGGTGTCCAATCCCGTTTACACGTTTGGGGTGCGACGATTGGCGCCCTCAACTTTGGTCTGGGGAAGGGGCCATACCCCGGGTTAGTGCGTTGCAGCAGGGCAAAGTTTCTGGCATGAGGCGCCCAAGCCGCGTGCACGACTGCTCGCAAAAATATCCGGGGGCTATACGCCATGTTGTTAGGGTTGATCATTCTCTGCGGGCTGCTGTCGGTCGTATACGGCGTTTATACCGTCAGCAGCATCATGTCGGCGGATGCCGGCTCCCAGCGGATGCAGGAGATCTCGGGCGCGGTCGCCGAAGGCGCGCAGGCCTACCTGCGCCGGCAATACGCGACCATCGCGGGCGTCGGAATCGTCGTGTTCATCGCGCTCGGCTTCCTGCTCTCCTGGACGGTGGCGATCGGCTTCGCCATCGGCGCGATCCTGTCCGGCGCGGCCGGCTTTATCGGCATGAACGTGTCGGTTCGCGCCAACGTCCGCACCGCGCAGGCGGCGACGGAGTCGCTGGCGGGCGGCCTCGACATCGCCTTCCGCTCGGGCGCGGTCACCGGCATGCTGGTCGCGGGCCTCGCGCTCCTCGGCGTCGCCGGTTATTTCGGCTACCTGACCGGCGTCCTCGGTTACGCGCCGTCGGACCGCATTGTCGTCGACGCGCTGGTCGCGCTTGGCTTCGGCGCTTCGCTGATCTCGATTTTCGCCCGGTTGGGCGGCGGCATCTTCACCAAAGGCGCGGACGTCGGCGCCGACCTCGTGGGCAAGGTTGAGGCCGGAATTCCCGAGGACGATCCGCGCAACCCCGCGACCATCGCCGACAACGTCGGCGACAACGTCGGCGACTGCGCCGGCATGGCGGCCGACCTGTTCGAGACCTATGCGGTCACGGTCGTGGCCACGATGGTTCTCGCCTCGATCTTCTTCGCCGGCACTGACATGTTGCTGCCCACGATGATGTATCCGCTGGCGATCTGCGCCGCCTGCATCGTGACGTCGATCGTCGGCACGTTCTTCGTCAAGCTCGGGGCCAACAACTCGATCATGGGCGCGCTCTACAAGGGCCTGATCGCCACCGGCGTTCTGTCGATCGTCGGCTTGGCGCTCGCCACGCACTTCGTCGTCGGCTGGGGCGAAATCGTAGCGGGCAAATCGACGACCGGCGCCAGCCTCGGCGGCGCGTCGATCACCGGCGCGAACCTGTTCGTGTGCGGCGTCATCGGCCTTGTCATCACGGGCCTGATCGTCGTCATCACCGAATATTACACCGGCACAGGCAAGCGTCCGGTCGTGTCGATCGCCCAGGCGTCGGTTACGGGCCACGGCACCAACGTGATCCAGGGCCTTGCGGTTTCGCTCGAATTCGACGGCGCTGCCTGCGCTCGTCATCGTCGCCGGCATCGTCTCGACCTATCAGCTCGCCGGCCTGTTCGGCACGGCGATCGCGGTCACCACGATGCTCGGCCTCGCCGGCATGATCGTCGCGCTCGACGCCTTCGGCCCGGTCACCGACAACGCCGGCGGCATCGCCGAGATGGCCGGGCTGCCGAAGGAAGTGCGTCAGTCGACCGACGCGCTCGATGCGGTGGGCAACACCACCAAGGCGATCACCAAGGGTTACGCGATCGGTTCGGCGGGCCTGGGCGCCCTGGTGCTGTTCGCGGCGTACACCAACGACATCAGGCATTTCGTCGATACCGGCGTGCCCTACTTTCAAAACGTGGGCGTGGTCGATTTCAACCTCTCCAACCCCTATGTCGTCGCCGGCCTGATCTTCGGCGGCCTCATTCCCTACCTGTTCGGCGGCATCGCCATGACCGCGGTCGGACGAGCGGCCGGATCGGTGGTGGTGGAGGTGCGGCGCCAGTTCAAGGAGAAGCCCGGCATCATGGCCGGCACGGAACGTCCGGACTATGGCCGGGCGGTCGACATGCTGACCAAGGCGGCGATCCGGGAGATGATCATTCCCTCGCTCCTGCCGGTGCTCGCCCCGTTCGTTGTCTATTTCGGCGCGCTGTGGATTTCCGGCTCGAAGGCCTCGGCCTTCGCGGCGTTGGGCGCTTCGCTCCTCGGCGTGATCGTCAACGGCCTGTTCGTCGCGATCTCGATGACCTCGGGCGGCGGCGCCTGGGACAACGCCAAGAAGAGTTTCGAGGACGGCTTTGTCGACAAGGACGGCGTCAAGCACTTCAAGGGTTCCGATGCGCACAAGGCGTCGGTGACCGGCGACACCGTCGGCGACCCCTACAAGGACACCGCCGGCCCGGCCGTGAACCCGGCGATCAAGATCACCAACATTGTCGCGCTGCTGCTGCTGGCGATCCTCGCGCACTGAGGCGGACGCATACGGTTGAGAGAAGGGCGGGGCCTTGGCTCCGCCCTTTTTTCGTGCTTCTCGCGCGTCGTATGAAACTCATCTGTCTCAACACCTGGGGCGGCCGCGCGGGCAGCGACCGGCTGCTCGCCTTCCTGAACGCCCATCGCGACGCCGATTTCGTCTGTCTGCAGGAGGTCTGGTCCGCGCCCTACGAAGGGCTCGAGGGCGCGGCCGCAGGTGGATGGCCGCTCTCCCACGACGACATCATGGTCACCGGCAAGCAGGAGATCGCGGCTCTGCTCGACGGGCACGAGGTCTTCTTCCATCCGCATCATCTCGACGACTACGGCCTGATGACGCTGGTCGCCAAGCGCCACGAAGTCATCGAGTCCGGCGACGTGTTCGTTCATCGCGAGCGCGGCTACATTCCCGAGGGGGACATCGGCCATCACGCGCGCAACGTGCAGTTCGTCACGGTGGCGACGCCTGCGGGGCGCGTGAGCGTGATGAACTTCCACGGGCTCTGGAACGGGTTTGGAAAGGGCGACAGCGCCGACCGCCTCGCCCAGTCGCGGCGCCTGATCGACTTCCTCGCCGGCCGGGGCGAACCCTTCGTGCTCTGCGGCGATTTCAATCTCGCCCCGCACACCCAAAGCCTGATGATGATCGAGGAGGCCGGCCTCAGGAATCTCGTCGCGGAGTTCGGCGTGACCTCGACTTCGCACGAGTCTCTACCCCGGCCGCGAGCGCTTCGCCGACTACGCCTTCGCCAGCGCGGGCATCGCCGTGCGCGCCTTCCGCGCGCTGCCCGACGAGGTCTCGGACCACGCGCCGCTGATATTGGAGTTCGGTCTGCCGGAGGCGCTTACGTGAACCGGAACAGGCCGCCCATCATGTTGCGCAGGAAGTCGGGCTCCGAGCCGCCGGTCGGGGTCGTCTTCGACACGAAGTCGAACACCTTGCCGTCCTGCATGCCGTAATTGGCGACGCGCTCGACCTTGCCGCTCTTGTCGAAATAGACGGCGAGCACGTGCTGGTCGGTCATCTGCGTCGGCATGAAGGCGAGCGCGCGGTGCATCTTCTGCCCGATGTAGTACCAAGCGTCGCCGCCGACGGTCGAGGTGGTCGAGGGCGTGCCGAGCAGGGCGAGCGCCTGCGGCTTGGTCGTCGATCCGACCTTGACCTGCGACACCGTCTCCTCGTCGATCTGATAGCCGCGATCGAAGTCGCCCTCGTAGCCGATGCAGCCGCTGAGCAGAGATCCCACGGTCAGCGCGCCCGCCAGCAGGAAGCCCCGCCTGGCCATGGTCGGCCCGGCCAAGGCGCTCGCGGCTTGGTCAGAGGCTTTCGGCTTTTCCGCCATCGCTATACTCCGGTCCGTTCACGCGCCCTTTTTCGGCTTGCCAGCGCGACCGCGGATGCCTAACCCAAGCGGTCGAACCCATGCAAGCGCGACGCCAATGTCACGGCGTCGCATCAAGGCGCGTTTGCGATGATTCTCGCCCGATGGCGCGCCCGACGCGCCAGCCTCGACCTCATTGAGCAACTTCGCGGCGAGATCGTGGCCGCGTCGCGCCGTCCCGCGCTCTATTTGGCTCTGCAGGCGCCCGATCGGGTCGACGGACGGTTCGAGCTGATGTCCCTGCACGTCGGCCTCGTGCTGCGGCGCTTGATGGCGCTGGGGACCTTGGGCGAATCGATTGCCCAGGATCTGGTCAACGCGGTCTTCATGCATCTCGACGACACGCTGCGTGAGCAGGCGCTGAGCGATCTTCCGGTGTCGAAGCGGCTGAAGACGATGAAGGAGGCCTTCTACGGCCGCAACGTCGCCTATGCGGCGGCGCTCGATTCGCGCTCGCGCGCCGATCTTGCCGCAGCGCTCGCGCGCAACGTCTACGGCGCCCCGGGCGGCGCGCCGAAGGCCGAGGCCCTGGCGGACTACGTGCTCGCTGTCGATGCCGAGCTTCATGAGACGCCGCTCGAGGATTTTGCGACCGGCCGATTCCGCTTCCCGGGGGGCGCGCTGACAGGAGGTTGAGCCATGCACGAGCCGTTCAGCCGGATTTTTCGGGTCGACAAGCTGCCCCCGGATGGGGAGACGGTGACGATCGAGGCCAACGCCGAGGAGCGCGCCGATGTGGCCGCGCTCCTGAAGCTGCCGGCGATCGAGGCGCTCAGCGCGACGGTCACGCTGACCCGCGCGGCCAAGGGCGGCGCCCGCGCGATCGGCGCCGTCCATGGCGAGGTGATCCAGACCTGCGTCGTCTCGCTCGAGCCGTTTCCGGCGACGGTCGAGGAGGAGATCGACGTCCGCTTCGCGCCCCGCGACGACGAGCGCGCGGCGCGGCGGCGGGGGCCCGAGGAGCCTGAGATCGTCTCGATGACCGACGATGACGAGCCCGACCCGATCATCGACGGCAAGATCGACCTCGGCGCGCTGGCGCGGGAGTTTCTCGCCCTCGGCCTCGATCCGTATCCGCGCAAGCCCGGCGTCACCTTCGAGCCGCCCGCGGAGCCGGAACCGGAGGTCACGCCGTTCGCGGTGCTGCGGGGGGAGTTGAAGAAGCCGTAAGTCGGAGCGGAGCGGCGGCGTCCCGCCGTCCGCTCGCAGCCTGAACAAGGAGCGTCCATGACGATTCAGGTCGACCCGGCCTCGCACCCTCGCTTTCAGGAGATGTTTCCGACCTTCGCCGCGGAGGAGGTCCAGCGCATGCTGCGGCACGGCGAGCGGCGCACGTTTCCCGACGGTGAGAAGCTGATCGTGGCGGGCAAGGTCGCGCGCGGGGCCTATGTCGTGTTGCGCGGGCATATCGCGGTTTCCGAGCATGACGGCCTCGGCCACGTGAGACCGATCGTCGATCAAGGACCCGGGCAGTTCGTCGGCGAGGTCGTCCAGCTCTCCGGCCGCGCCTCTCTGGTCGACGCGGTCGCCGAAGGCGAGGTCGAAGCGCTCGTCCTGCCGCCGGACGGATTGCGCTCGCTGCTGGTCGCCGACGCCGCGCTCGGCGAACGGATCATGCGCGCCTTGATCCTGCGCCGGGTTGCGCTCCTGCAGGGCGCCGGCGGCGTCACGCTGATCGGATCGCCGTCCTCGGCGGACGTCGTCCGGTTGCAGACCTTCCTCGGCCGCAACGGCTTCCCGAACCATCTCCTCGATCCCGCGACCGACCCCGAGGCGAGGGAAGCGATCGCGGGCTTCGCCGCCGTCTCCGGCGGGATGCCGCTGGCCGTCTGTCCCGACGGCGTGGTGCTCGGCAATCCCTCCGAAGCGGCGATCGCGCGCCAGATCGGCATGTCCGTCCCCTGGCGGGCCGAACAGGTCTACGACGTCGCCGTGGTCGGCGCAGGGCCGGCCGGGCTGGCGACCGCCGTCTACGCCGCGTCCGAGGGCCTCAGGGTCGCGGTGCTCGACGCGCGCTCCTATGGCGGGCAGGCGGGCGCGAGCGCTCGCATCGAGAACTACCTCGGCTTCCCGACCGGCATTTCCGGACAGGCTTTGGCGGCGCGCGCATTTCTCCAGGCGCAAAAATTCGGGGCCGACGTGATCATTCCCGCGGCGGTGAAGACGCTCGACTGCGGCCGCGTCGATGGGGCGCTCGCGGTCGACATGGACGACGGCGGGCGGGTGCGCGCCCGCACCGTGGTGATCGCGAGCGGCGCGCGCTATCGCCGGCCGGCCATCGCCGAGATCGGCCGCTTCGAGGGCCGGGGCCTCTGGTATTGGGCGTCGCCGATCGAGGCCCGCTTATGCGCCGGCGAAGAGGTGATCCTGGTCGGCGGCGGCAATTCGGCCGGGCAGGGCGCGGTGTTCCTGTCCGGCCACGCGGCGAAAGTGCGCATGATGGTGCGCGGGCCTGGGCTCGCCGAGAGCATGTCGCGCTATCTGATCGACCGGATCGAGGCGACCCCCAATATCGAGCTCATGACCATGACCGAAATCGTCGCCCTGGAGGGCTCTGAGGCGGGCGTCGAGCGCGTGCGCTGGCGTGACCGCAAGAGCGGCGCGGAGCCCGAGGCGCCGATCCGAAACGTCTTTCTGTTCATCGGGGCCGATCCGGCGACCGAATGGTTGAGCGACTGCGGCGTCGAGCTCGACAATTCCGGCTTCGTGGTCACCGGCTCGCGTTGCCGCGCTGCCGATCCGCTGTCGCCGCTGCAATCGTCCGTTCCCGGCGTGTTTGCGGTCGGCGACGTCCGCTCCGGCTCCGTCAAGCGGGTCGGCGGAGCGATCGGGGAGGGCGCGGCGGTGGTCGCGGCGATCCACGGCTTTCTGACGCACGCCGAGGGACCGCATCTTTAAGGCCAAAAGGAGCGCCCGATGCCGAAGACCTGCACGCATTTGTCGACGATCCGCGACGTGACCCCGAGCGCGCTCGGCTGCGAGGAATGCCTGAAGATCGGTCAGGCGTGGGTCCACCTCCGGCTCTGTCGCGAATGCGGGCATGTCGGATGCTGCGACGAGTCCCCTGGACGCCACGCCACCAAGCATTTTCACGCCACCGCTCATCCGATCATCGAAGGCTACGATCCGCCGGAAGGATGGGGCTGGTGCTTCGTCGACAAGGTCGAGTTCGACCTTTCCGACCGCATGACCCCGCACAACGGCCCGATCCCGCGGTATTATTAGGGGGACGCCGAGTTCCCGCCGCCTACGCCGCCGGGGCGAGCGTCGCCGGGGCGACCGCTTCCGGCTGACCGGCGCGATCCTCGTCCGGACGATGGAAGAGGAGGACGACGAGCACGGACGACAGAGCCAACGCCGCCATGAGCAGGAAGGCGTACTGGAACGATCCGGAGGTATCGACCACCCAGCCGGTGATCACCGGCGCCAGGAAGCCGGAGACCGCGAAGCCCGTGTCCATGATGCCGAGCGCAGTCGCCGCCCGACCCGGCACGATGTCGACATTGACGGCGTAATACGAGGCGTTGGCGCCCATGCTGAAGGCCACAGCCACGGTGATGCCGGCGATCGCCACCGGAAGGCTGTGGATGAAGGCGACCGGGATCACCGCGATCGCTGCGAGAAGCTGGGTGACGCCGATCAACAGGCTCCGCGAGATCCGGAAACTGCCTGTGCGCTTGAGCAGATAATCGGAAACGTAGCCGAGCGCCACCAGCATGACCGAGGCGCAGGCCCACGGCAGGATTGCGAACAGGCCGACTTCCCGAACGTTCAGCTTGTAAGTGACTTGCAGGTAGTTGGGCAGCCAGCCCATGAAGAAGAACAGGAAATAGCCGAACACGAAGAACGCCCAGTAGTTTGCAAGCAGCGTTCGGTTGGTGAGCAGCAGGCGCCAATCGGTGAAGCCGTGGCGCACGTGGCGGCGGGTGCGATTGCGCGCGGCCTCGACGCCGCCGCGAATATGCTTCAACTCCGCGTCGCCGACGAATGACGACTGCTCCGGATCGTTGCGGAAGAAAATAAGCCACACCGGGACCCAGATGCCGCTCAGCGCCGTCAGCGTGAAGAACATGCCACGCCAGCCGAACGCATGGATCAATTGCGTGACGATCGGGGCGCCGATAGCCAGCGCGAGCGGCACGGCGACCAGGGTATTGCCAAGCGCGATGGCGCGCTCGTGGGGCGGCAGCCAGCGGCTGACGGCGCCGGTCAGCGCCGGGAAGTTCGGCCCCTCCGCCACCCCGAGCACGGTGCGCGCGATGTAAAGCGTGAGGAAGCCGCCGGCAAATCCAGTCGCGCCGATCGATGCGGTCCACAGCACGGCGGCGGTGAGGAGCACAGCGCGGGCGCCCCACCGATCAACCGCGATCCCGCCAAGGAACGTCGTGACGGCGTAGCCCAGCCCGAAGGCCCCGAGGATCAGCCCGATCTCGCCTGGTCCAAGGCCAAGTTCTGCTTTGATGCCGCTGATCGCGAAGGCGATCGCCGATCGGTCGATGTAGTTCGCGACCGTGATGTAGAACAGAAGGGCGATGACGATCCAGCGAAAGCCACCCTTGGCAGCCATGTTTTCCTCCCGCGCCGCGACGGAGCCTGTTGCGGCCCTCTTCTGGATTTGCCGTCGTCGGGCATCCGGGCGCTTCAATTCACAGCGCCCGCCGCAGGATCGAGGCTTCCGGGCGCCGTCGCAACCGTCCTTTCGGATCACGCCTTCCGGATAGGGTTGGCGCCCGCTATCGGCATGGGGGGCCAAATGCGCGACGAGCGCAGATGAAGACACGCATCGTCACGGCGCCGAGAACCTGGCGCAAGCGGATGCCGTGCTCTTTGGCTGATGGAGACGGCGCTACGGTCGGCGCGGACGGCGTGAGCCGCGCCTTCAACTCTTATTCTTGCGTGGAAACATCCAGCGCGAACAATTCCTTCGGCGCCTTGACGCCGCGCAGCGCGTGGAGGCCGAGCGGCTCGAGCGGGCGGCCGATCTCGCGCGCGATCGCGGCGAACTCGTCCGAGACCAGCACCGGCCGTCCCAGCGGCTGGCACAGCGCTTCGATCCGGACGACCTCGTTGATCGCCGGGCCGATGGCGGTGAAGTCGAGCCGGTCGGCGGCGCCGACATTGCCGTAGAGCACGTCTCCGACATGGAGGGCGAAGTCGACCGCGATCAGCGGCGCGCCGGTCTCGGCGCGCTCGCGGTTCAGCGCTGCGATATTGCGGGTCGCCTCAATCACGGCGTCGATCGCCCGGCCGCAGGTCGCGGCGCGGTCCGCTTCTTCGAACGAGAAGGTCGCCAGCATTGCGTCGCCGATAAACTTCAGCACCTGACCGCCGCGCTCGCGCAATGCTGCGGTCAGCGCCTCGAAGGCGTCGTTGAGGAGCGCGATGACGGCGGCTCCGGAAACGGAATCGCTCAGCGTCGTGAAGCCGCGGAGGTCGGCGTACCAGATCGCCGCGCGCATCCGCTCCATCGACCCGCGCGTCACCGCGCCGGCGTGGACTCGGCCCCCCGCGTCGGAGCCGAGATAGGTTTTCAGCAGCCCGGAGGCGATGACATGGCCCGCGTGCGTCTTCATCGCCAGCGAGAGCGCGGGAAGGGTCGCCTCCAACAGCGTCATGTCGTCGTCCGAAAAACCGGTGTCGCGGTCGGTCGCGAAGGAGTAGACGCTGCCGCTCCCCTGCGAGCGGTCGCCCAATCCCTGTCCGGCGCCGATCGGCTCGCCGTAGACGAAGAGCCAGGCGGCGTAGTCGGTCGCGCCGTCGGCGAAAAAGTCCTGGAGCACAGGGAAGTCCCGCTCCTGCGGCCCGGCGGAGAGACGCCGGCGCATCGACGGATTCGGCTCGCCCGCTTGCGCCCGCTCGATCAAGGCGAAGAACGGGCTCTGAACCCACATCGCATCCTCGAACTCGCCGTGCGCGTAGCTTTCCGGCGCGATCGCATTGAGGTCGCGCCGCCAGGTGACGCCGTAGCCCTGCCATTGCGGATGCAGCGTCTCCATCGCCGAATGCGCCCGCCAGAGCGGCGTTCCATTGACGACGAGGCGCTGGCAGTAGCCGTCGAACAACTCCGGCGCGGCGGCGCCCCGCAAGCCTTCCTGCACCGCCCAGATGTGGATGTCGACGATCCTCTGAGCCAACGCGCTGTCGAGGTCGGCGATGGCGAAAGGCGGCTCGGGATCGGGCGAAGGGGACATGAGGGAGCCTCGCGCCGCCGGCCTCAGTCCGCAAGGCCCTGGGCGATGGCGATCACGGGGTTGTCGCGCCCATGCGCTCGCCCTTCGGCACGACGAACGTCTGGCCCGGGAAGATTAGGTTCGGATCGCGAATCTGGTTGGCGTTCGCTGTGAAGATCATCGCGTAGCGCGATCCGTCGCCATAGAAGCGCTGGCTGATTCCCCAGAGCGTGTTGCCGCGCTCGACGTGATGGGTCTGCACGGCCTCGACCACCACGTCGGCCGGAGACGAAGGCGCGGGCGACGCCGCCGCCCCGGCGGTTTGCGAAGTTTCCGGAGCGGCGAGCGAGGCGGGGAAATTGAAGGGCGCCTCCGCGCGGGCGACGACTTTGGCGCTCGCCGGGTCGATCGAGTCGGCGCGCACCGCGTAGGCGCCCGGCGTTAGCCCGTGCGCGATGGTCAGGGACCAGCGTCCGTCGTCCTTCGTCTTCGCGTCGCCCACATAGGCGCCGCTGACATAGAGGCGGACGGTCGCATTCGGCTGGGCCTGGCCCTTGGCCACCATGCCGCCGTCGGCGCTGGCTTCGACCGAACCGATCGCCGCCTGTCCAGCGCCAGCCGGCGACAGCGGAATCGCGGCAGGCGAGGGGGCCTGCACAGGCGCCGCGACCGGCGTGGCGGCGACGGCCTGGCCCGCAGGCGCCGGGGGCGGCGCAACCGAAACCGGCACGGCCTTCGACCGCTCGCTCTCGCCGCCGGCGCCGGTCGAGAGCATGAGACGATGGTCGCCCGGCGGCAGCGGCGCCGAGGGGACGATGACGAACTGCCCCTGCGCATCGCTGGTCGTTTCGGCAAGCGTCCGCTCGCCGTCGACCAGGGCCACCTTGACGTTGGGCGCGGCGCGTCCCGCCACCACCGTATCCCCGGTCGGTTCGACGCTGACGACGTCGAAGGCGGGCTTCACCGCGGACGTGGCGGGAGGAGGCGGCGCTTGCGTGGCGGCGACGGTCGCGCTGGGGACGGGCGTCGCCTGGGCTGGAGCGGGAGTTGGTCGCGCGGGCTCAGAGACGGCCGCAGCGGTCCGGGTTGGCTCGAGAACATTCGGGCTCGCCCAGTAGAGCGCGGCCGCGCCGGCCGCCGCCACCGTCGCGCCCGTCGCTCCCGCCCAGATCAACGCGACTTGCGAATTCATTCTCGCCTGCTTTCCATCCGATAAGGACGTCGGCGGGGACGCCGACGCTCCGGAGCGGCGACGTCCTCGTCGCCGTTATACCGGGACGCGCATTCGCAAACAATTGGACCCGACGCGGACGGCTTAAATCTCGGTCTTGATCGTCTCGACCACCCGCCGCATGCGGGCGATGAAGTCTTGCAGTTTGGCGCGTTCTTCCGGCGAGAAGCCGGCGAGAAGCTGCTCCTGACGCCTGAGGGCGACGACGACGATCCGGTCGTGCACCGCGAGGCCCTCGGCCGTCAGCGCGACCGGAAGCCTGCGACGGTTCGGCTCCCCGGCGCGCACTTCGACGAGCCCCCCCTTCACGAGATCGCGGAGACTGCGGCTGACGGCGGCCTTGTCGAGCCCGGTCGCCTCGCAAATCCGCACGGGCGCAATCCAGGGCTCGGCGCCGAGCAGCGCGATGATGCGCCAATCGGTGATGCCGACGCCAAAACGCGGCCGGTAGGTCGCCGAAGCGGTCGAGGTGACCTTCTGGGCGAGGTTGGTCAGGGCGGACGGAATGAACGCGTCCATGTCGATCGCGAGGGGCGACCGTCGGTCTGGAACGGGCTCGGACAATGCGGCTGTCGGTGCGGGTTGCGGCTTCATGCTTGCGATTCGTAACAAAGACCAGACTCCTTATACGGGAATTCACGCCCTCGCGGGTCCTTTTGATGCAAAACGCGCGCCGCGGTGAGAGGATTAGGTTGACAGATCAACAAAATCATGCTCTATCCCATGCCCTGCGCAACGCCGCGACGAGGAGGGAACGATGCCGGAGCCGTCTTATCCGCTCAACGCCTGGTACCCGATCGCCTGGAGCCACGAGATCGGGCAGGCGCTGTTTCCCCGCAAAATCTGTGACCGCGACATCGTCGTCTACCGCCGCTCCGACGGCGCGGTGGCCGCGCTGGAGGACGCCTGCTGGCATCGGCTCCTGCCGCTGTCGCTCGGCCGCCTGGTCGGCGACGAGGTGGTCTGCGGCTATCACGGGCTCGTGTTTAATGCGGCCGGCCGCTGCACCTTCATGCCGGCCCAGAAGACGATCAACCCGTCGGCATGCGTCCGCGCCTATCCGGTCGTCGAGCGGCACCGGCTCGTCTGGGTCTGGCCGGGCGACCCCGCGCTCGCCGATCCCTTGGCGATGCCGGATTTCCATTGGAACGACGGGACGACCTGGAAGGGCGAGGGCGGGACCTTTGCGAGCCTGCAATGCGATTACCGGCTCGTGGTCGACAACCTGATGGACCTGACGCACGAGACCTACGTTCACTCGGAAAGCATCGGCCACGACGCGATCCTCGACAGCCCGTTCGAGGCGACCCACGGCGAGCGCACCGCGACCCTGACCCGCTGGATGATCGGCATCGAGGCGCCGCCGTTCTGGGCGAAGCAGCTCGGCAAGTCAGGCCTCGCCGACCGGTGGCAGATCGTGACCTTCCAGGCGCCCAACGTGGTCGTCGGCGACGTCGGCGTCGCGCCGACTGGGACCGGGGCGCCGGAGGGCGACCGGTCGCAAGGGGTCAACGGCGCGTTCCTCGCGGCGCTGGCCCCCGAGACGGCGACGAGCTGCCACTATTTCTGGAACTTCGTGCGCACCTTCGCGCCCGACGATCACGCGCTCACTCGCAGCCTGACGCTCGCTCACGTCAACGAGGGCAGGGGCGTCTACGATCAGGATCACCGGGTGCTCGAGGCGCAGCAGCGCGCGATCTCCGCCAACCCGCGTCAGCCCTTCTACAATCTCAACATCGACGCCGGCGCGCTCTGGGCGCGTCGCAAGATCGAGCAGATGATCGCGCAAGAGCGCGCGGCGGTCAGGGCTGCGCAGTGACCGCCGCAGCCGAAACGGAATGGCGGGAGGCGGAGGTCGCCGCGATCGCCGATCTCACTCCAGACATCCGCAGGATCGACCTCGTCGCGCCCGGCGGCCTCGCTCGGCCGCCGTCGGGCGCCCATCTGACGATCGCCCTTCCCATCGCAGGCCGAACAGAGACGCGATCCTACTCGATCGTCGAGGCGACGGCGGAAGGCGGCTGGCGGATCGCGGTCAAGCGCAGCCCGACCTCGCGCGGCGGGTCCGCCCATATGTGGTCGCTCGCGCCCGGCGCGCGGGTGAAAATCTCGGGGCCGAACAATCTCTTTCCGCTGGCGCCCGGCTGCGCCGCCTATCTGCTGATCGCCGGGGGAATTGGCGTGACGCCGGTCTATGCGCACGCCCAGGCGCTTGCGCGCGCCGGGGCGGACTTCCGGCTCGCCTACGCCGTCCGCAGCCGCGAAGACCTGGCGCTCGCAGCCGAGCTTCGGGCCTTGATCGGCGAGCGCCTGCAGACCTTCGTCGGCGCAGACGGAGAGCGCATCGACCTCGCGGCGGAGTTCGCGCGGCTGGCCCGCGACGGCGAGGCCTATGTCTGCGGACCCGTCCGCATGCTGGACGCGGCCAAACGCGCCTGGCGCGAGGCCGGCCGTCCGCCGGAGCGACTCCGGTTCGAGACGTTCGGCGCCGGCGGCGGACTGCCGACGACCCCGTTTCGCGCGACCATCCCGCGCCTCGGCAAAACGATCGAGGTGCCGGCGACGCGCAGCCTGCTCGAAGCGCTGGAAGACGCCGGAGTCGAGATGATCTCGGATTGCCGCAAGGGCGAATGCGGCCTCTGCGCCCTGCCCATCCTCGCCGTCGACGGCGTGGTCGACCACCGCGACATCTTCCTCAGCGAGGAGGAGAAGGCGGCCAACGCCAAGCTCTGCACTTGCGTGTCCCGCGTCGCCGGCGGCTCCATCACGCTCGACACCGCGGACCGGTGAACCGGGCAGGGCGGCCTACTGCCCGCGCTTGCCGCGTGCGGCGAACCGAACCGCCTCTTCCGCCGCCCGGAACAGGGCGCGCGCCTTATTGGCGCACTCGGCCTGCTCGGCTTCGGGCGACGAATTCGTAGACGATCCCGGCGCCCGCCTGGACGTGCATCCGCCCGTCCTTCACCACCGAGGCGCGCAGCACGATGCAGGTGTCCATCTCGCCGCCCGCGCCGAAGTAGCCGATGCAGCCGGCGTAGATGCCCCGCTTGTCCTTCTCGAGTTCGTCGATGATCTGCATCGCCCGCACTTTTGGCGCGCCCGACACGGTGCCCGCGGGGAAGCCCGCCGCGAGCGCGCCGACCACGTCGACATCGTCCCGCAGCGCGCCCTCGACGTTCGAGACGATGTGCATCACATGGCTGTAGCGCTCGATGAAGAAGCTGTCGGTCACCTTGACCGAGCCGATCTTCGCCACACGCCCGACGTCGTTGCGGCCGAGGTCGAGCAGCATCAGATGCTCGGCGCGCTCCTTCGGATCGGCCAGCAGCTCCGCCTCCAGCGCCGCGTCCTCGCTCGGGCTCGTTCCCCGCGGGCGCGTGCCGGCGATCGGCCGGATCACCACCTTGCCGTCGCGCACGCGGACCAGGATCTCCGGGCTCGACACCACGATCTGAAAGCCGCCGAAGTCGAGATAACAGAGGTAGGGCGAGGGGTTCACCCGCCTCAGCGCCCGATAGAGCGAGAAGGCCGGCAGGTCGAAGCGGCTCTCGAAGCGCTGCGACAGCACGATCTGGAAGGCGTCGCCGGCGGCGATGTAATCCTTGGCCTTGACGACCATCGCCTTGTATTCGGCTTCGGTGGTGTTGGAGACCGCTTCGCCCGCCACGATCAGCGGGTCGCCTCCGTCGCCCGCGCCGTGATCGAGCGGCGCTTCGAGCGCGGACACGACCGCGTCGAGCCGCGCCTGCGCCCCCTCGTGCGCGGCTTTGGCCGACACGCCCGGCGCGGGGCGGACCGGGGTCACGATCGCCATCTCGTCGCGCGCCGAGTTGAACACCACCATCACCGTCGGCCGGATCAAGAGCATGTCGGGCACGCCGATCGGGTCGGGCTTGGCCGGCTGGAGCCTCTCCATCCGGCGCACCATGTCGTAGCCGAGATAACCGAACACGCCGGCCGACATCGGCGGAAGGCCGGGCGGCAGCGTGATGCGCGACTCCCCGAGCACGCCGCGCAGCGCCTTCAGCGGATCGCCGGAAACGGCGACGAAGGCGTCGGGCTCGTGGCGCGCGTTGCGATTGATTTCGGCGCGCTCGCCGGTCGAGCGGAAGACGAGGTCCGGATCGAGGCCGATCATCGAATAGCGCCCGCGCTGGGCCCCGCCTTCGACCGACTCGAGCAGGAACATATTGCCGGCGCGGCCGCGCGCGAGCTTGAGGTAAGCCGAAACAGGGGTTTCGAGGTCGGCGACCAGAGTGGTGACCGCGACCGTCGCCGCGCCCGCCCGATAAGCGCGTTCGAAAGCTTCGTAGTCGGGGATCATCGTCATGGGGGTCAGCCGCCCTCGGCGGATTGCATGACGGCCGGGCTGAACGTGACGCCGAGCGAGCGTCGGAGCGCGGCGACATACTGATCGATCAGGCTTTCGCGGGTCGCCGCGTCAAGCTGCTGGCCGATCTGCGCGACATGCGGGTCGAGCGCCGTGACCGCCGGCGTCGTGTCCGCGGTGATCTTGAACACCGTCCGCCCGTCGGGCGTCGCAGCGGAGCCGACGCCGTCGGCCGGCTCGCGGAAGATCGCGGCGACCACCGTCTCGGGCAAGTTCTTGTCGTCGCGATGAATGTCCGCCACGGCCCGCACAGTCGCGCTGACGCTTTTAGCGACATCCGCCGGGCTCGCGCCGTCGCGCAACTGCTTGACGAGATCGGAGGCCTTGGCGGAGAGCGCCTTGTCCACCTGCTCGGCGCGCCACTGCGCCTCGACCTGCGGCCGCGCCTCCTCGAACGACCGTTCGTGCGAGGGTACGACCTTGTTGACCGAGAACCACACGAAGCCGCCATCCTTGGTGGCGATCGGCGCCTCGTCCAGCCCGACGTCGGACGCGAACACCGAGCGCAAAAGCTCGGCGGCGTCAGGAAGCGTGACCGCCTTGCCGCTCGGATCCTTGCCTTGCGCGTCGACCGCCGGAACCGACAGCGTCGTCAGGCCAACCGCCTTCGCCGCCTCGGCGAGCGGCTTGCCGGACACCCGAAGGTCCTCGATCTTGTCGTGCAGGGCCTGGATCTTGTCGCCGGCTTTGGCCGCCGAGATCCGACGCTTGATGTCGTCGGCGACCTCGGAGAACGGCTTCACCGTCGACGGGATGATGCCCTTCACCCGGACGATGACCGGACCGAACTGGCTCGTCAGGACGCCGCTGACGCCGCCCGCGGGCAGGGCGAACACGGCCTCCGCTTCGCTGGGGTCGATGAGGGCGCTCTTGGCCGTCGGACCGAGCTCGACGTCTTCGGGCTTGAGGCCGCGCGCCTTGACGATGTCGTCGAAGCTCGCGCCGCCCTTGATCTTGGCCTCGGCAGCATCGGCCTCGGCCTGATTGGGGAACAGGATCTGCTCGAGATCGCGCTTCTCCGGCGCGCCGAACTTCGGATCTTCGCCGGCGATCCTGGCGTAGGCCGCCTGCGCGTCGGCGTCGCTGACCTCGGCGGGATTGGCGAGCGTTTCCGGTTCGAGCGCCACGACGTCGAAGCCGCGGACCTCCGGCGCGCGATAGCTCGACTTGCGGTCCTCGTAATAGGCCTTCAACTCGGCGTCCGAAGGCGCGGGAATGTCGCCCGCGGCCGAAGCGGGCAGCACGAAGAGATCGACCGCCGCGCGTCTGCCCGTCGTAGGCGGCCTCCGCCGCGGCCATCGCCTTCGGCGCGGCGATTCCGGTCGAAAGCCCGGCGATGATGAACTGGCGTAGCGCATTCTTCTTCAGCTCGGTGACATAAAGGCGCTCGTTGAGATCGTTGTCGCGCAGAAGAGAAGCGAATTTCTGCGGGTCGAAGGCGCCGGACTGTCTGAAAGTCCGGGTTCGCCGTGATCATCGCGCGGAGCGCGTCGTCGGAGATGTCGAGCCCGAGCCTGCGCGCCTCCTCGTCGATCGCCGCTTCGCTGATCATCCGCTGCAGCACCTGGCGGTCGAGGCCCATGGCGCGCGCCTGTTCCGTGGTGAACGGCTGGCGCAGCCGCCTCTGGTACTGCTGCAGCGTGCGCTGGAACTCGTAGCGGAAATCCTGCGAGGAGATCTTGGCGCCTCCGACGGTGGCGACGTTCGAGGCGGTGAAGCCGCGCAACATGTCGCCCACGCCCCAGATGACGAAGCTCACGATGATCAGCCCCATCACCACGGCCATGATCGCCTTGCCGACCGTGTGCTGGGCCGCGTTGCGCATCGATTCGAGCATAGGGACGCCTTGACCTCGTTCCGCTTGGACCGCGCCTATTAGCCGCAGCCGGGCGCTTTGCATAGGCTTTCGGCGAATGGCATAGGCCTTCGGCGAATGATAGCCAAGCGAAGTCAATCCTTAGGAGACGAAGCCCATGACCCCCGACGTCCGCCCGCTCGTCGCGGGCAATTGGAAATTGAACGGCCTGACGGCGTCGCTTCCTGAGATCGAGGCGATGCGCAAGGCGGTCGAGGCCGGAGAGGCGGGCGCCGCGGAGCTTGCGGTCTGCCCGCCGTTCACGCTGATCGGCGCCGCCGCCGCCAGGCTCAAGGGCGGCCCGGTGACCTTCGGCGGGCAGGACTGCAGCCCGCACGCAAGCGGCGCCTACACCGGCGAGACCTCCGCGGCGATGCTCAAGGACCTCGGCGCGACCTACGTCATCGTCGGCCATTCGGAACGCCGCACCTACCATCACGAGACCGACGCCGAAGTGCGCGCCAAGGCCGAGGCTGCGCTGAAGGCCGGCCTCGTGGCGATCGTCTGCGTCGGCGAGACGCGCGCCGAGCGCGAAGCGGGCGACGCGATCGTCGTCGTCTCGCGTCAGGTCCGGGGCTCGCTCCCGCCCGAGGGCGGACCGGGCACGGTCGTCGTCGCCTACGAGCCGGTCTGGGCGATCGGGACGGGGCTGACGCCGACGCCGGCCGACGTCGCCGAAGTCCACAAGGCGATCCGGACGCTGCTCGGCGAGCTTTACGGCGCCGCGGGCGCCAAGGTGCGCATCCTCTACGGCGGCTCGGTCAAGCCCGGCAACGCTAAGGAGCTTCTTGGGATCGACAACGTCGACGGCGCGTTGGTCGGCGGCGCGAGCCTCAAGGCCGCCGATTTCCTGGCGATCGCCGCCGCCTATCGCTGAGCGAGGCGCGGATCGACGCAATGGACGCGCCCCTTGCGCCGTGATAGGAGCGCGCCAACCTTTCATGAGCGCCGGCCTTCGGGGCCGGCGCTTTCGTCGTTAGAGCCCACACATGCAATCGGTCCTGATCGTCATTCACATTCTGATCGTGATCGCGCTGGTCGCGGTCGTCCTGCTGCAGCGCTCCGAAGGCGGCGTGCTCGGATCGGGCGGAGGCTCCGGCAATTTCATGACCGGCCGGGGCCAGGCCAACGCGCTGTCGCGCGCGACCGCCATTCTCGCCGCCCTGTTCTTCGCCACCTCGATCCTGATGTCGATCCTGGCCGGCTGGAGCCGGACGCCCCATTCGATCCTGACCCGCGGGCCGGCGGCGCCGGCAAGCCAGCAGGCGCCCCAGCCGGTCAGTCCGTCCAACATCCTCGACCAGTTGAAGCAGCTTCAAGGCCAGACGAGCGCGCCCGCGGCGCCCGCCGCCCCGGCCGCGCCCGCGCCGACCCCGAAGCCCTAGAGCCCGCCGGCCTGGCGGCTTCGGAGGACTGAGGCGTGCCGTCCTTCCGCAACCAGCGCCGTGTCCGGCACAGGTCCGACCAGATGTTCGACCTCGTCGCCGACGTCGAGCGCTATCCGGAATTCGTGCCGCTGTGCACAGGGTTGCGCGTGCGCAGCCGACGCTGCGACGCTCAGGCTCGCGAGACGCTCATCGCCGAGATGGCGGTCGGCTACAAGATGATCCATGAGACCTTCACGAGCCGCGTCCTGCTCGACAAGCCGCGCCTTCGGGTGGTGGTCGAGTATATCGACGGGCCGTTCCGCTATCTCGAGAACATCTGGACGTTTCGGGAGGAGCCGGAGCCCCCCGGATCGGTTGTCGGCTTCTTCATCGACTACGAATTCCGCAACCGCGCGCTCGGCGCCCTGATGGGCGGGATGTTCGACCAGGCGTTCCGCAAATTCGCAGGGGCGTTCGAGAAACGGGCGGACGCGCTTTACCCGTAGGCGCCGTAGGGACGGAGCTCGGCCGTGTACCGGTCGACGGCCGGACGTGCGCGGTACCGCGGAGGACCCTTGTGAAGCGATTGCCTGAAGCGCTGATCGCTATGACCCAGCTCAGCGCGCTTCCAAGGCAAGTGAGCGTTTCTCAATGTCGGGCGCTCCGTTCTGCCATAAAACGGGCCGGGGATACTCCGACTGCCTTTCGGAACATTGTGATAAAGCTGCTGACGTTTTCGTACCCGAGGTCGGCCGCAACCTGCTTCACTGACGCGCCGCCCGCCAACCACTGCACCGAGAGGGTGATGCTCAACTGTTGTCGCCAACGCCCGAAGCTCATGCCAGTCTCGGCGGCAATGACGCGCTCCAGCGAGCGAACACTGAAACCAGCACGTTTCGCCCACGTTTCAAGAGTTCCACGGTCTGCTGGATTCGTCATCATATCCTGGAAGATCGAGCGAAGCCGGGGGTCGGTTGGCATTGGCAGATGAACGTTATCGAGCGGCGCGGTCGAGACCTCATGAAGCAGCAACGTCGCCACACCCGATTCTATTGCGGCTACCTTATGGTCCGCCGGGAACTGAGCGCTTCGGACGATCAGCTCGCGCAACAGCGGACTGACGGCAAGGGTGCAGCACGTCGTGGGCAGCTTCGCGTGTATGCCGGGTTGAAAGAAGGCCGCGTAGCTATCGATGTTCCCGAAGACCGCGATCCGATGAACCATTCCACCGGGAACCCAAAGTGCGCTATGCGGGGGCACGATCCAGATTCCGCCCTCGACTTCACAACGAAAGACGCCGGAGAGTCCCAGTAGGAGTTCCGCCTTGTGGTGGGAATGATCCTCTAACTCCAGGCCCTCAGTAACCATCTTGACGCCGACGGTGACGACGTTCCGGCGCGCGGATTCGACCGTGGGCATGAGCTCAGCCAGATCATTCCATTGACGCAGGATCGGCAAAGGGTCGCGCTTCCGCAGAATGGCGAACTCTCGATATATGTTGGCCAAGTTTCGCATTCTCGTCAACCTCATCGACGGGTTATCTCTTTGGCGTAGCGACGGTGAATGCTGAAGGGACGCTGAGATGGACGAGCCGAAAATCGCTGTGGTGTTTGGCGGGAGCTTAGGGATCGGCGAGGCAACCGCACGGCTGCTGCTGGAGACGGGAAGCCGCGTAACCATTGTCGGGCGGGACGAGAAGAGACTTGCTGCGGCAGCCGCGCGCATTGGCGAGGTCAAGACTGCGGTGGCCGACGCCCGGGACGTTGGCGCCGTGTCGCGCGTGTTCGAGACGATGAACGCGGTCGACACCGTTGTGATCTGCGTAGCCGGAAGCACGGGAATAGGTCTGTTCCAAGATCTCAACCTTGACGAGGTTAGGGCCGCGTTCGAGCAGAAAACCATCGCGCAACTCCTGGTCGCCCAAGTCGCTGCTCGCCACATGCGCCCCGCCGGATCGATCACCTTTGTGTCCGCTGGCTCCGCTCGCTCCGCCATCCGCAGCGCTGTTGGCCCTGCCGTTGTCAACGGCGCGATTGAGGCCGCCATCCCCACCTTGGCGCTTGAGCTCGCTCCGATCCGCGTAAATGCCGTGAGCCCTGGGCTCATCGACACACCTCTGTGGGATTTCATGCCGACGGAGGCTAGAGAAGCTTTTTACGCGAGCAACGCTGCGAAGCTGCCCGTCGGCAGGATCGGGCGAGCCGACGAGGTCGCGGAAGTGATCGCACTTCTTACGAAATGCGAATTTATCACGGGCTCGATTTACGCGGTCGATGGCGGAAGCAGCATGGGCTGATAGGGAAGGGTCCCAGCTTACGGGACGCTCGATCAAATTCCCCATTCTTATTTCCGCTTACCGCACTAAGCGGCTGGACGCTGTCGCCCAATGGGTTCGGTAAACGGTCGGTCGCGAGACCGAGAAAACTTCGGCGACGTCGCTGATGGAATAGTCGCCGCTGTCGTGCATGCGATGGAGTTCCTTTTGCTGTTATCCGACAGCGGCGACTTGCCGCGCAGCTTCCCCTTCGCCTGTGCGATGACCATTCCTTAAGCGGACCAGATCGGCCGAGAATGAACGGCGGGCGCCGGGGGGCCGATCCCGAGCCCTCTCTCCGTTGACCGTCACACCTTCGGCTGCCGGCGCTCGCCGTTCAACGGATTTTACGCCGCCCAAAGTGGGATCGGCGTGTCGAACCCCTTGAGCTGGAAGTCCTGGGCCGGGCTTTCGGAGAGTTCGCCCCGCGCGCTCTCGTAGACGGCATGCGTCACCAAGATCTCGCCGGCGGCGGCCGCGGATTGGGCGCGCGCCGCGGTGTTCACGACGGTTCCGATCGCGGTCAGATCGGAATGCGTGCGGCCGAATTCCCCGAAGCTGACTTTGCCGGAATCGATCCCGACCCCGACGGAGATCGTGCCCCCCTCGGCGCCGAACGCCTCGACGAGCGAGTCTCGCCTTTCGCTGCATCGCTGCTGAATAGCCCGCGCCGCACGAACGGCTTGGCTGGCGTGGTCGTCGCGCCGTATCGGGAAATTGAACACCGCCATGACGGCGTCGCCCATGGTCTTGTTCAAAAGTCCGTCGTGCTCCCAGATCGCCTCCGCACATTCGTCATAGAACGTGTCGAGGAGCGCCGACACGTTCCCGGCGGAATGCGACTGCGACAGGGCCGTATAGCCTCTCAAATCGGCAAACAGGACCGTCGCGTCGATGGAGATCTGACGCGCCTTCATCACTCGGGTGAACATCAGTTCGCAGATCGTGCAGGTGTTGGGGTTCATGCGACTGGGCCGAATCCCGAAGGCGCGAAACGGCGCCGAAGCGATGCCGCGCAACGGCACCGGCAGGCGCATCTGTTGCCAACAGCCCTGGCATATTGTCGTTCGGCTTAGGGCCACGAGTGTCCTCCTTCCGGCCGACCCTAACAGGGCGGGGCGAACTGGCATTCTACATGGGGGCTGCCGCCCATGAAAGTGCAGGGCGGGGCCGTGCGATTCTCGATCACACAAACTGCACGCCGTATTGGCCGGCGATCGCCACGATGGCGTCGGGCGCGAGCCGCGCGTGGCGTCCGGCCCGGTCGAAATGGCGAAACATTTCGAGCGCCTGAACTCCCGGGGACAGTATGACCAGCATCCGCGCCGGAGAGTCGGCGGCGTTGCGAAAGCCGTGCGGAATGCCTCGCGGCAGCTTTACACAGGCGCCCGCGCCCGCTGTCTGCTCCCCTTCCGGACCGACGACGGTCAATTCGCCTTCAAGAATGTAAAAAAATTCGTCGTCCGCGCCGTGAACGTGGCTGGGAACGCCATAGCCCGGAGGCACATGCTCCTCGCCGGCGACAAACGGCAGGGAGGATCCGTCCGCCAGAACGAACAATGGCGACCCAAAGACGTCGAGGACTTCCAAAGTGTCGCGAGCGGGCGCCGAAGCCTGCCTAATCTGATCCAGCATATGTTCCTCCCGAACGGCGCGGAAGCGCGCCGAACGGATTTATGAGCGCCACCGCGCTCGTCCGGGAGACATCATTTCTGGACAGATTGTACGGCTGATCGTACAATTGCCCATGGACAGCTTCGCCGGACTCGAGACCTTCGCCCGCGTCGTCGAGAGCGGCAGCTTCACCGGGGCTGCGGCGCGACTGCAAACCGCGAAGTCCTCCGTCAGCGACGCCGTTCGCTCGCTCGAGGAGCGTCTGGGCGTCAGGCTGCTCGAGCGCACGACGCGGAGCGTACGACCGACGGAGGCCGGGCGTCTGCTTTACGCGCGATGCCAGCGGCTTCTGGACGAGGCGGCCGTCGCGCGGGCAGAGGCGCGCGCGTTGCGCGTGACGCCCTCGGGACTGATCCGGATCGCGCTTCCCGAGAGTTTCGGCGAACGCTACATTCTGCCGGGGATTGCGGGGTTTCTCGCGCGCTTTCCCGCCATTCGCGTGGAACTCGTCTCGGGCGCGCGCCATACCCGCCTGGTCGAAGAAGAGTTCGATCTTGCGATCCGGATCGCCGAGACGCCCGAGCCGGCCCTTGTCGTCCGGCGGATCGGCGTCTCGAAGATCATCATCGTCGCGGCGCCAACCTACCTGGCCGCCCGCGGCGCGCCTGTCGAGCCGAGCGATCTCGTGCGCCATGCCTGTGTCGGCGCCGCGCCGCCCTTGCCGTGGCATACCGAGTGGCGGGTCGGAGGCGAAGGCGTCAGGGTCCGCCCCAGTCTTGTCGTCAGCTCAGGGGACAGCCTGCGCGCCGCGGCGGTCGCGGGCCTTGGCCTCGCTCCCATGCCCGACTGGCTGGCGGCGGATGCGATCGCCGCCGGCCAGCTGGCCCGCGTCCTCAGCCATTTCGAGACGACCACGAGCGGTATCTACGCAGTCTATCCGACCAATCGCCTGATCACTCCGATCATCCGGGAATTCGTCGAGCATGTGATTGCGGACCTGAGGGCGCGCGGCGTGCCGGGCTGATTGCCCGGAAATCGCCGTCGAAGACTGCGCCGGTCTGGCAACGGTTTGGCGGCCCGCCACAGCCAGCGCTTCGGCTCGCCTCGACGCCGTTCGACAATCTCTTGACAATAGGAAATACAGGTGTCAATATTTCTTTAAACCAGAAATCAATTCCATGCCCGATCGCGCCCAATCGCCCGTTTCGTTCACAACGCAAAGCGGAACCGAGGCGGCCCGCAACCCTTTGAAAAGTCCCGATTCCGGAGCCGAACCGACCGGAGAGCCCGCTCTTCGCCCAAAGCCGCTCAGACCGCGGCCTCCAAAAGGTCGAGGGCGACGCGGACCGAGGCGAGGCGCACCGCGCCGCGGCCGATGGGGCCGAAGCGCTCTTCGCGGGTGACGGCAGCGCCTCCCCGGCGGGCGCAGCCGAACCAGACGAGGCCGACCGGCTTCTCCGCCGACCCGCCGTCCGGTCCAGCCACGCCGGTGACGCTGACGGCGACGTCGGCGCGCGAGGCCTTCAGCGCCCCCTCGGCCATCGCCCGCGCGGTCGCCTCGCTGACCGCGCCGTGCGCGGCGAGCGTCTCGGGCGGCACGCCGAGCAGTTCGACCTTGGCGTCGTTGGAGTAGACGACGAACCCGCGCTCGACCACAGCCGACGAGCCGGGGATTTCGGTGAGGAGACCCGCAATTAGGCCGCCGGTGCAGGATTCCGCCGTGGCGACCTTGAGGCCGGCCGCGCGAAAGCGATCGATGAGAGCGGCGGCCCGGGCGGTGAGGTCGCTGGGGAACATGGCGGGACCTGGAAGCGGCAATCCATGGACAGTGTATCGGGCGCGGCGAGCCGGATCAAAGGCCGCGTCGCAAGTTACTCCGCTTCGACGACCTCGTAGGCGAACGTTTCAAAATCGGCGGGCGCGCCGGCGCCCGACGTGTCGAAGGCGAACATGCCGACAAAGGCGCCGGTGAACGAGCCGTGCTCGTTGCGGCCCGCTTCGTCCGAGAGGATCGAGGCGTCGAGGGTCGGGCCGACTTCGCGCCACGCCCCAGCCCCTTGGGCGTAGAAAAATTGCAGATCGGCCCCGTCGACGCGGACCGCAAGCCTGACCGGTCCCTCGCCGAGGCGGATCGGCGCCGCAAGCGGAAAGCTCAGCCGGCCCTCCGCCCAGTCCCCCAAGCAACTCAGGATCGTCAGCGATCGCCCGACCGCTTCGTCCCAGCCGACCGCGAGAGCGTGAAACTTGGTTCGGTTGTAATAGGCGGTCAGCCCGGCCGCCTGCTGAAAGTTGGAGGGGGCGAAGTCGAGCTCCGTCTCGGCGCGATAGGCGAAGTGCTCCTGCCGGCGCGCAACCAGCGCCTGCTCGAACCAAGAGCCGATCAATTCCCGCCCGGTGAGGCGCAGCCAGCCCGGCCGCGGCGAGAGCGACCAAATTCGCTCGGGGTGCGGCGTGCGCAGCCACTGGAAGTCGAGCGGCAAGCCCGCTTCCGGCGAGAAAGCATATGCGCGGCGCGCCGCCGTCGGCGCGCGTGCGGAGGGCAAGGGGGAGAGGACGTCGACCGCCGGGACTTGTCCGCCGCCCTCGAGATAGAGCCAGTCGTCGTCGCCCCACACGCATTTCTGGATCGCCGTTTCGCGCCCGAGCGGCGAACGCCTGACGCCCGGAAGCGGACGCGAGCAGAGATGGGTGTGGTAGACCTGTCCGTCCGGAGTCTCGACGATCTGCCCGTGGCCCGCGCGCTGAAGCGGGGCGTCCGGCGCGTCCTTCGACGTGATCAGATGGACGTTGGGGTGGAGCTCGTACGGACCGTCGAGGCGGCGCGAACGCGCCATCGTGACGGCGTGGTCGTATCCGGTCCCGCCCTCCGCGGTGGTGAGATAGTACCAGCCGTTGCGCTTGTAGAGATGGGGCCCCTCGACCAGCCCATGCGGGCTGCCGGCGAAAATTGTCTTCGGGCTGCCGATCAGCCGGCCGAGGCCTGCGTCCCATTCCTGCAGCGCAATGCCGAAAAACGCCGGATGCCTGAGATGCGCGCCCGCCGCGTCACGATGGTTCCAAACCATATTGACGAACCACTTGCGGCCGTCGTCGTCGTGAAACAACGAAGGGTCGAATCCGCTCGAATTGACGTAAGCGCGCTCGGACCACGGGCCTTCGATCGAAGGCGCGGTGACGATGTAGTTGTGCGCGTCCTTGAAGTTTCCGTCGAGCCGTTTGACGTCGGTGTAGACGAGCCAGAATTTCCCGTCGGCGTAGGAGAGACAGGGGGCCCAGACGCCGCCGGAATCCGGCTCGCCGCGCAGGTCGAGCAGCGAGGCGCGGTCGAGCGGACGCGTGACGAGCCGCCAGTTCACGAGATCGCGCGAGTGATGGATCTGCACGCCCGGATACCATTCGAACGTCGACGTCGCGATGTAATAGTCCTCGCCCACGCGGACTATCGACGGGTCCGGGTTGAAGCCGGGCAGGATCGGATTGCGGATCATCGGCGCGGGCTCAACGCGCCGCCCACAGCATGCCCCGGCGGAAAATCTCGCGCATCTCGGGCACCTCGAACTCGGCCGCGACATGGCCGAGCGAACTGTAGAACACGCGGCCCTCTCCGTGCTTGCGCTTCCAGACGACCGGCATCACCACGCCCTTCGTCCAGGGCGCGTGCTCGCCCGAGAAAGTCGTGGTGGCGAGCACCTCATTGGAGGGGTCGACGTGCATGTAATATTGCTCGGAGCGGTACGGGAAGCTGGAGATTCCCTGCATGATCGGGTCGTCGGGCTTGGCGACGTCCACGCGATAGTCGATGACGTTGCCGGGATGAGCGACCCACTGACCGCCGCACATGAACTGGTAGTCGACGCTCTCGCGGAAGGCGTCGCCCATGCCGCCGTGGAAACCCGCGAGGCCGACTCCCCCGCGCACCGCCGCGGTCAGGTTCTCGACCTCCTCCTTCTCGATCTTCGACATGGTGACGATCGGGACAATCAGGCTCATGTCGGCGATGCCCGGATCGGCGAAGGCCTCGGTCGTGTTCTCGACATAGACCTTGAAGCCCTGCTCCTCGAGCATCCCCGCCACGATTTTGGAGCCTTTTTCGGGCTCGTGGCCGCTCCAGCCTCCCCAGACGATCAGCGCTTCCCGCATGGTTCGTTCCCTTTCCCTGCCAATGGGCGGTCGCAGACGCCCTGTATGGCGCGCTCCATAGCCCGTCGAAAGACCGGCGCCCGAGTGGACGCCCTTTGGAGCGCGCCGGCAGCCTCAGCGAGGCCGCCCTGCCGTGCGCGCCTAATCCAATTCTCCCGTCTTCAACGTTTCGGGCATCGGGGCTGGCCTTTCCGGGCGGCTGCCGATCTCGACCGCGGCGCCCGCGTCCGAGGACGTCTGAAACGCTTCCAGCACTTCGAGCACGTGGAAGGCTAGGTCTCCGCTGGCCCGGTGCGGCCGGCCCGCCCGGAGCGCCTGCGCCATGTCGGCGAGGCCGAGAATGCGATAGTTGCCGTCGGCATAAGCGTGCCGGGTGGGAACCTCGCGCCAATCCTCGGCCGCCGTCGCGACTTCGATCTTTCCGCCGAAGAAATTCGGGTCGGGCACGATCAGCGAACCCGCCTCTCCGTAGATCTCGATTGGGACATGCCTGTGGCGCGCGACGTCGAAGCTCATCGTCATCGACACCGCCGCCCCGCTGACAAAGGTCAGCACGCCCGTGACGTGGGTTGCGACCTCGACAGGGATGCGCGTTCCGGCGAGCGGCGCGCTGGTGATGGCGCGCTCGGCGCGGGTGCGCGTGGCGACGCCGGAGACGCTCGCCACGGGGCCGAGGAGGTTGACGAGATCGGTGACGTAGTAGGGGCCCATGTCGAGCATCGGGCCGCCGCCGGCGAGATAGTAGAAGGCCGGGCTCGGGTGCCAGCGCTCGTGGCCGGGACACATGAAAAACGCCGTCCCGCCGACCGGCCGTCCGATCATCCCGTGGTCGAGACACGCCCTCGCCGTCTGGTGCGCGCCGCCGAGAAACGTATCCGGCGCCGAACCGATCCGCACGCCCTTCGCCTTGGCCGCGTTGATCAGCGTCCGCGCCTCGGCGACCGTGACCCCGAGCGGCTTCTCCGAGTGGACGTGCTTGCCGGCGGCGACCGCCCGAAGGCCGACTTCGACATGGGCCTTCGGCACCGTGAGGTTGAGGATGATCTCGATCGCCGGATCGGCAAGGACGTCGTCGACCGTGCGCGCCGGAATGCCGAACTCGACCGATCGGGCGTGCGCGGCCTCCGGGTTCATGTCGGCGAGCGCGACGATGTCGAGGATCGGAAAGTGCTTGGCGGCCTTGAGATAGGCGGCGCTGATGTTGCCGCAGCCGATCACGCCGACGCAAACTCTTGTCATAACGAAACTCCCGTGTGCGCCGGCGTAAGCTCACGGATCGCAGCCGGACCGGTCGTGCCCCAAGGGGCGCCGTAGAGATCCCTCAGCGTCATGGCCGCGGCGCCCTGGACCCACGCCCGCTCGCTCCATTCGCGCACGACGATGTCGGCGACATCCGCGAGGCTCGGCGGAAGAATAGCCGCGACGGTCGCTCGTAGCGGAGCGATAAAGTGCGCGCTCGCCGTCATCGCGCGCCCCGAGATGATGACTTTCGGCGGCGCGAACAGGGTGATGAGATTGGCGATGGCGAAGCCGAGCGCTTCGCCGGCCTTGGCGAGCACGCGTGCGCAGGACGCGTCGCCGTCCGCCGCGCGCTGAATCAGCGTGGCTAGAATCCGGTCCGGCTGGGTCGGGGTCCCGATTGCCTGCGCCGAGCAGAGCCTCGGCCTCTCCGATGACGGAGGTCTCCGAAGCCGCGTCAGCGAGCCGTCCGCCGCCCTCGCTCGGCGCGCGCAGCATGAAGTCGCCGAGGTCGGGACTAAGGCCGTTCGCGCCGCGGAAGAGCTCGCCATTATGGAGAATGCCCAGCCCGAGATTGCGCTCGACATTGACGACGAGGAAGTCGTTGAGACCGCGCGCCTGTCCGAACCAGTGCTCCGCGAGCGCGACCAGATTCACGTCGCTGTCGATCGAGGCGGGGACGCCGAGCCGCCGACCAAGATCGGCGCCGAACGGCACGTCGCGCTCTTGCAGGACCGGGCTTTGGCGGCAGACTCCGGCCGCGCGTTCAACCACGCCGGGCAGTCCGACGCAGACCCCGGAGATCGCAGACATTTCGAGGCCAGCGTCGGCTACGCAGCGGCGCACCCCGTCTTCCACCAAGTCGGCGATGACGGACGCGGTCTGGCGGTCGATGCGGACAGGGAGTTCAAGCGAAGAGGTGACGTCCCCGCAAAAGTCGGTGACCGCGACCGTGATCTGGTCCGAGGCGAGCTTGACGCCGACGACATGTGCGGCGTCGGGGTTGAGCTTAAGCATCACCCGAGGGCGGCCCCGAGCGGCGTCCCGCAAGGCGCCGACGTGGAGCGGAACGATAAGGCGATCATCGAGCAGCGCCGCAGTGATCGCCGAGACGGTGGTGGTGCTGAGATCGGTGAGTTCGGAGATTTCGACCCGAGACACTGGGCCAAAACGCCGGATCGCGTCCATCACGTGGAACCGATTAATCGCGCGCATCAGTTCGGGATCGGCGGTCTTCATAGGGGGGCCACTTTGACCTTCTGTACGGGCATTTTATTCGGGTGCGAAATTAATTCCACCCAGCCTGATCCCTGTCAATCGTGCCGGCTCCGAAAAATCTCTTAAGCGGTTATCGTCAGCTTGACAGAGGACCGTACGGCGACGATATTTATTTCGGTTAGCGGATAAAATACCGAACCATAGCAGGGGGCCACGGCCCCGGGAGGAGACTGATGCGCTTTCCTTTGCTTGTCTTTGCCGCGGCGTTGACCGTGCAATTGATGCCGGCGTTCGCCGATACAACGGTGGCGATTGTGGACGTTCAAGAAAATGCGAATGCAAGAGCCATATGGGATCGTATAGCAAAGGAGTATGAGGCCGAACACAAATCGGTAAAAGTCGATTTTAAATACATCGAGGGTGAGTCTTATAAAGAGAAATTGCCAACGATGCTTCAGTCCGAGGACTCACGACCAAGTCTTGTCTACAGTTGGGGTGGCGGCGTGATGAACGCCCAATACAATTCAGGCTTCTTGAAGGACATTACCTCTGAAGTCTCTTCAGTCGAGGGGAACCTGGCTGCGACCGCCACTGACGCTTTTAAGGTCGACGGGAAGACGGTCGGCGTACCGTTTGACACGGGTCTCGTGGCTTTCTTCTACAATAAGAAGCTGTTTGCTCAAGCTGGAGTGAACGCCGAGGCCATAAAGACCTGGGACGATTTCCTTGGCGCCGTGAAAACGCTGAAGGCGGCGGGAATTGTTCCCATCATAAATGGCGGAGGCGACAAATGGCCGATGCATTTCTATTACTCTTACCTGATCATGCGGATCGGCGGGGATCACGCGCTCGCCGACGCCAAAGCGGGCAAGGATGGTGGTTTTAAGAACCCGGCGTTCATTGAGGCGGGTAAGCGACTGCGAGAACTCGCCATGCTCGAACCTTTTCAATCCGGCTATCTGACAACGAAATACGGAGAGGCTGCCGGAATGTTCGGCGACGGCAAGGGCGCGATGCAACTCATGGGGGAGTGGTTGCCGGCGATGCAGGGCCAGAGTTCGACGAACGGCAAGGGGCTGTCGGAGGATAACATCGGCATACTGACCTTCCCGGTTGTTTCAGGCGGCAAGGGCAAATCGACCGACACGCTCGGAGGGGTCCACGGATTTCTGGTGACAAAGACCGCACCGCCGGAGGCGGTTGATTTTCTGAAATACTTCAGCCAGGAGAAATTCGCGAAGGAAGCCGCCGCGGCCGGCGTCTACATCCCGGTGTACAAGGAGACCGCTTCAGCGATCACCGATCCGCTATTCCGGCAAATCGCCGACATCCTGGCCCAGACCACTTACCATCAGAACTTTCTCGACCAGGACCTCGGCCCGTCGGTAGGTCGGGTCATCAACGACGTCTCAGTGTCGGTGGCCGAGGGCCAGATAACCCCGGAAGCCGCGGCCGCGGCGATCCAGGACGCGGCGGACCAGCAGTGACAGAAGCCGGCGCGCAGGTTGCCCAAGTGGCCGATCGGCTGGGGTGGGGGGAAGGGCCAGCGCTCTTCCCTGCCGCCGGAGGGATTGTCTTCAGCGATATTCCGAACGACGTCCTGTATGTCTATCGGAAAGGCGGGATCGGCGATTTCCGAAGGCCCTCCAACCGGGCCAACGGCAACGCTGTCGATCGCGCCGGTCGGTTGATCACCTGTGAGCACAAGACGCGTCGAGTGGTCCGCACCAACCCCGACGGGTCGGTGACAGTTATCGCAGACCGGTATGCTGGCTTGCCGCTAAATTCGCCAAACGACGTCTTTGCCGGGCCCGACGACGCGTTGTGGTTCACCGACCCTCCTTATGGCGTCCTTAATGGGGACGCGGAGGGCGGAGGGGCAATGCTTCCCTCAGCGGTCTATCGATACCAGCAGCACGCCGGCGAAATCGAACAGATGATCGATGTGCTCGACAAGCCAAACGGGATCGCGCTTTCCCCAGACGGACGCTTTTTATACGTGTCAGATACCGGATACTCAGAGAGTTCCGCTGGGAAGCCACCACATTTTCAGGTTTGAACTGATTGACCAGCGGCCTCGCAACATGATCGTCTTCAAGGAGATTCTTCCCGGCGCGTGCGACGGCCTGCGGATCGACGCGCTAGGGAACGTCTGGGCGACAGCTGGGGGACGGTGTGCATTGTTATTCCGCTAAAGGCGAGGAAGTGTGCCGGATCTTGGTTGGCGAGATGACGACCAACCTCTGTTTTCTCCCCGAATATGTGGGCTTTGGGCTCTTCGTAACAACGCCCTCGCGCGCGCTATGCTGCACGCTTCCGCCGGCGCCGGAGGGTTTCTGCCGCGACCCCGCTGGTTTTGAGCATTGAGGAGGAAACGGGTCACTGCCCATCGGTGAAGATGGGGAGCCGGTGTCGGGCGACAGGGCATTATTCCGCCGGCAGGATTAAATGTCTGCCGATTTTCATCGCGCCGACAAAGCCGCCGGCGCCAGCGTCGCGGCGGCCGCATTGTCTGGGAACCCGCCGACATCCTTGACAGGTCGAGCGAGGCAAGTCAGGTTTAGTTCGTGTCACGGATAAAAAGCCCAACTCAAGTTACCCGGGAGGAGTTTATGTATTTTTGCCGATCCGTTGTTGCGGCTGTATGCCTTGCCGCCTTGTCCCTTCCGGCTTTGGCCGACACGAACATCACTGTCCTTCACGTCAGTGAAAACGGCGCGCAAAAGGCGCTGTGGGACAAGATCGCCCAAGACTACAACGCCTCGCACAAGGGCGTGAACGTCCAGTTCAAGTATCTGGAAAATGAAGCCTATAAAGCGAAACTGCCGACGATGCTTCAGTCAGACTCCCGTCCCGATCTGTTCTACTCCTGGGCCGGTGGCGTTATGCAGGAGCAGGACAAGGCGGGCTTCCTCAAGGATATCACGTCCGACGTCGCGGCTCTTGATCAGACGCTGTCGCCAACTGCGGTCGACGCCTTCAAGGTCAACGGCAAGACTGTGGGCGTGCCCTTCGAAGTCGGAGAGGTCGTTTTCTATTACAACAAGAAGCTGTTTGAAAAAGCCGGCGTCAAGGCCGAGGATATCAAGACCTGGGACGATTTCCTGGGCGCAGTGAAAAAACTGAAGGCCGCCGGCATCACGCCGATCTCGGTCGGCGCGGGCGAAAAGTGGCCGATGCACTTCTACTATTCCTACCTCGTCATGCGCCTCGGCGGCGAGCATGCGCTCGCCGACGCCAAGGCCGGCAAGGACGGAGGGTTCAAGAACGCGACGTTTGTCGAGGCCGGCAAGCGCCTGCGAGAACTCGCGGCGCTCGAGCCCTTCCAGCCTGGCTACCTGCAGACGTCTCACGCGCAGTCGTCGGGGATATTCGGCGACGGCAAGGCGGCGATGGACCTCATGGGCCAATGGCTGCTCGGCATGCAGGGACCCAACTCCGCGAGCGGCAAAGGGCTGCCCGAGGAGGATATCGGCATCTTGTCCTTCCCCGTTGTGACCGGCGGCAAAGGCCAGGCGACCGACACGCTTGGCGGAATCAACGGCTGGCTGGTCAGCAAGACCGCGCCGCCTGAGGCCGTCGACTTCCTCAAATTCTTCAGCCAGGAGAAATACGCCAAAGAGGCCGCCTCGTCCGCCGCCTACATCCCCGTGGTCAAGGGCGCGGAGGCCTCGTTCACCGATCCGGAGTTCAAGCGTCTGGCGAGCGATCTGGCGAAGACGACCTACCACCAGAACTACTTCGACCAGGACCTCGGGCCTTCGGTCGGGCGCGTGATCAACGACGTCTCGGTTGCGGTCGCCGCAGGCGAGACGACGCCTGAAGCGGCCGCGGCGGCGATCCAGGACGCGGCCGAGAATCAGTAGAAGCAGTCGGAAAGGGCGGGGGTCGGCGACCTTCGACGACCCTGGCCTCTTGGAGGGAGACACGCGTTCCTTCCACTGAGAACTCCGCCGCTCGCGTCGCGGCGGAGGAGACCGCCAAAAACGAGGAGCGCGATTGTCGACGGCTTTTGAGACGTCCCCCGTTGAGGCTTCGTATGTCGAACCAGGCCGCCGCATGTCCGCGAACGGCTGGGCGACCCTCCTGGTGTTCCTGCCCCCGGCGCTACTTCTCTTCACCGTGTTCGTCGCGCTGCCGATGGCCGAGGCGGCCTGGTACGGTTTCTACAACTGGAACGGCTACGGGCGGCCGGAAAAGTTCATCGGGCTTAAAAACTACGAGCGTCTGATCGCCAACCCGACCTTCTTGCGGTCGCTCGTCAATAACGCTCTGATCATCGCAGTCTCCCTGCTGGTGCAACTGCCCCTGGCGCTCGGGGTGGCGCTGATGGTGGCTGGGCGAGTCATCGGCGCCGCGTGGTTCCGGATGATCTTTTTCTTGCCCTATGTCCTCGCCGACGTAGCGGCGGGGCTCATCTGGCACTTCATGTTCGACGGCGGTTACGGCCTGCCGTCGATCATCACGGGCGCGCTCGGCCTCGCCCCGTACTATTTACTCGCGGATAAGACCTGGGCCTTCAGCGCCGTCTTGATCGTCATCTTGTGGAAGTATTTCGGGTTCCACATGATGTTGTACGTCGCCGGGCTCCAGGGGATCGACAAATCGCTGCTCGAGGCGGCCGAGATGGACGGCGCAACCGCGTTCCAGAGGTTCTGGCACATCACCCTGCCGCTGCTCGGACCGATGATTTGCCTGTCGATCTTCTTCTCGGTGGTCGGCGCGCTCCAGCTCTTCGACGTGATCGTGCCGCTGACAGGCGGGGGACCGTTCGAGACGACGAATACGATGGTCTCGTTCCTCTATTACTTCGGCATCACCCGTATGCGTGTCGGCTTCGGCTCCGCCGTCGGCGTGGTGCTGTTCATCATCTGTGTGACTTTTGCGTTCGGCTACCGGCGGCTCTTTATGCGCGATGACTGAAGCAGCGAATTCCATCGACGAGCCCGTCGCCCTCGCCCACGAAGAGGCGGGCCGCGCCCCCAGCGGGCTTGCGAGCTTAGCGCTCTTCGCAATGCTCGTGGTCGTGGCCTGCGCGGTGCTCGTACCGATCCTGGCGACCGTCCTGAACGGGTTCAAGGATCTGGGCGATCTGCAGACCCATCCGTTCGCTCTCCCGCAGAACTGGGTGTGGCGAAACTACTGGGACATCCTCGCGAGCACCCGCTATTGGCAGGTGCTCGGGAATTCGCTGCTCATTGCCTGCCTCACGGTGGCGCTGACTTTGGCGGTCTCCTCGATGGCCGCCTTCACGTTCGCGCATCTCCGATTTTTCGGCGACCGGTTCCTCTTGAATTACCTTCAGCTGGGGCTGCTCTTTCCGGTGGCGACCGCGATTCTGCCGCTGTTCATCAAGATCCGCGACCTCGGGCTCCTCAATTCCTACTGGGGCGTCGTGCTGCCGCAGGTCGCTTTTGCGCTGGCCATGGGAATTCTGCTCTTGCGCAACGCCTTCCGGGCTCTGCCGATCGAACTCCTCGACGCGGCGATGATGGATGGCTGCGGCTATTTCCGCTACTTTTTCTATATCACGCTGCCGCTCTCAGGCCCGATCATGTCCACCGTCGCCATCATCTCGTTCGTCGGCAGCTGGAACGGCTATCTTCTGCCGCTCGTGGTCTTCAACAGCGAGTCCCGCTATCCTTGGACGCTCGGCCTGATGGCCTATCAGGGTCAGTATTCCACCTCCTGGCAACTCGTGCTCGCTTTCATTACGCTGACCATCCTGCCGGCGATCCTGATGTTCTTGATGGCTCAGCGCTACATCGTTTCCGGCCTCACCGCCGGCGCCGTCAAGGCGTAACGCCAGAGGTCCGGGCAAACGGAATCGATCCCGAATGCCGTCACTTCGGCGCGTCGAGACGCTTGCGCACTTTCGCGGCTAGCTCTTCCTGCGAGAAGGGCTTCGCCAGTAGATGAATGCCGGGTTCGAGCCGGCCGCGCCAGGTGATCGCGTCGCGGCTGTAGCCGGTCATGTAAAGCACCTTCAGCCTCGGTCGCCTCCTCAAGGCTTCGTCGGCGAGTTCGCGGCCGTTGTATTCTCCGGGCATGATCACATCGGTCAGCAGGAGATCGAGGTCTAGCGCGTTGTCGAGGATCGAAAGCGCCGCCTTGCCGCTCGAGGCTTCCGCGACCCGGTAGCCGAGATCGCGCAGCGCTTCGGTTGCGAAGGCGCGCACCCCGTCGTCGTCCTCGACCAGGAGAACGCTTTCCCGTCCGCCCGCGCCCATGAAGGATTCTTCGGAGGGCTCAGCGCGCCCGGCGGAAGGCGCGGACTGGCGCGGCAGGAACATCCGCACCGTCGCTCCACGTCCGGGAGCGCTTTCGATCAGCGCGTAGCCGCCTGACTGCCGACAGAAGCCATAGACTTGGCTGAGGCCGAGGCCGGTGCCCTTGCCGACCTCTTTGGTGGTGAAGAACGGGTCGAACGCTCGGGCCCGGGTGTCCGCGTCCATGCCGGCGCCGGTGTCCATCACGGCGATCGAGAGGTACTCGCCGGGCTCGACCCGCTCCGCGAACGCCGCCACGTCGGCCTCTGTGAGGGTGCGGTTGCTGGTCTCGATGACCAGGCTTCCGCCGCGCGGCATCGCGTCCCTTGCGTTGAGCGCGAGGTTGATGAGCGCGTTTTCGAGCTGATTGGGATCGACAAAGGCGTTCCAGACCCGATCGGCGAGGATTGTCCGGAGCGCGATCGGCTCACCGAGGGTCCGTTGCAGGAGATCGGTGACCCCTGTGACGAGGGCGTTGGGGTCGACCGGCTGCGGCGCGAGCGCCTGCCTGCGGGCGAACGCAAGCAGCCGCTGGGTCAGCGCGCGGGCCCGCTGGACGCCTTGCAACGCCATGTCCTTCGCGCGTTCGATCCGCCGGCGTTGCGCGCTCTCCGGCAGGAGGACGAGCTGTCGGTCGATGGTGTCGAGACCGCCGAGGATCAGGGTGAGCAGATTGTTGAAGTCGTGGGCGACGCCGCCCGTGAGTTGGCCGAGCGCCTCCATCTTCTGGCTCTGGCGCAACTGGTCCTCGAGCCGCCGCCGCTCGCTGACGTCGTGGGCGCTCACCACCACTCGGCGCGGCTCGCCCGCGCGGGACGGAACCGCCGTCGCGACGGCTTCGACCACGCGCCCTTCGTGCAGGCGCTCGTAGCGATAGTCGCCTTCCCTGCGTAACGCCCTCCGAATGTTGCGGTCGACCTCCGCCCCCGATTGCGGTCCGAGAATCTCGTCTGTCCGGCGCCCGATCACTTCGGCGCGCGTCTTGCCGTAAAGCGCGAGCGTCGCAGGATTGATCTCCTGGTAACGGAAGCCGTCGCCGTCCTCGACCAGTACGGCGTGACATTCAGGCGAGTGCTGGAAGAAGGTGGTCACCAGCGCCTCGCTCGCGGCGAGCGCGGCGGTGCGCTCCTTGACGCTCCGTTCGAGGGTTTCGTTGATCTCAGCGAGCGCTTGCCGCGCCTGCTTCGCGGTGGTGATGTCGTAGGCGACGCCGATGAACCCGGCGTGCTCGCCGGAAACGGTCCACCGTGGCTGCGATTCCGCGCGGATCCAGCGCCACTCCCCATCGGCGCGACGGAAACGGGCCTCGACTGTGACGAGCTTAGTCGAGGGTTCGATGGTCGGCGCCTCGTCAAGGATGCGCGGAAGGTCGTCGGGATGGAGGGCCTCGCGCCAATCGAATGCGAGCGCCTGTTGATAATCGCCGCCGAAAAAGTTGAGGTAGGCCTGATTGATGAACTCCCGGCGATCGTCGGCTCCAGTCACCCAAATCAGGACCGGCGCGCTGTTGGCGATGGCGCGGAACCTGGCCTCGCTCTCGGCGATCGCCCGTTCGGCCAGCTTGTGCTGCGTGACGTCGGTCACGATCACGTAAATTCCGACCACCTCTCCGCGCCCGTCGCGATGCGGGACATGGACCACCTCGGTGAAAAGCACGCCGCCCGATCGCGGAAACTCGACCTCGTAGGACACCTCCTCGCCTTGGAGCGCGCGCTCCAGATTCGGCCGCCGCGCCGCATACATCTCCGGCGTCATGACCTCCTCGACGCGCCGCCCGACGATCTCTGTTCGCGGCCGCTGGAACCAGATCTCGTAGGTGCGATTGACAAAGCGGAAGACCTGGTCGCGGTCGATGTAAGAAATGAGCACGGGCAGGGCGTCGGCGATCGCGCGCAACCGCTCTTCGCTCTCCCGAGCCTCCTCCTCCGCCTGCTTCCTTTCGGTAATGTCGGTATGGGCGCCGACCAGGGCGGCCGCCGCGCCCGCCTCGTCGCGCTCGATTTCCGCGACCGCGCGTATCCATCGCACGGCGCCGTCGCTCGGACGTACGATGCGGTATTCCGAGGCGTAGGCGGTTGACGGGCCATCGAGCGCCGCAAACAGATGGCTGACGGCCCGTTCGCGATCCTCCGGGTGGACGCGCTTTACCCAATCCTCGTGACTTTCGAGGACGGCCTCGGCGGGCAATCCATGGATGCGCAGATATTCGGGCGAACGATGGCTTGGGAAACCGGCCTTGAGCTCAACGCGCATGCCGCCGATGGCGCCGATTTCCTGAACCCGCGTCAATTCGAGCTCGCGCTGGCTCAGTCGTTCGAACATCGACCGCCGCTCGGTCGCGTCGCGGAAGGCGACGCCGATCCCATCGCCGAGCGGAAACGCGCGCACCTCGTGCCAGCGGTCGGGAATGCGGGTTGGAGAGGTCTCGAATACCTGCTTTTCGCGCTCAACCATGACCTTGCGATAGCGGCGCTCGAACTCGCTGCCGACGATGGTCGGCGAGACCTCCCAAATCAGCCTCCCGATCACCTCTTCGCGCGACATCTGGAAAATGTCCTCCGCCGCACGATTGAAGGCCGTAAACCGCCAGTTGGAATCGAGGGCGAAAAAACCTTCCGCAAGGCCGTCGAGAAGCTCGTCCACCACGGCCCGGCTTTCGACCGCAACGCCCGGCAGCGTCGCGAGCGTTTCTGAGAGCGGAACGGACTGATCGGCCGGTCGTTTTGCGCGCATGTCGCGAAGCTGCCTTGAACCGGGCGCCCGACGCCCAAGGGCACCACTAGCGTGTCGAAAATGGCTCAAAAACGGCAATCGTGAGTAGGCTTTTCTATCTATCCAGGAGAAAAGCGCCGGCCTCCGACCCAACGAAAGGGTAGACGAAGCCGCTTGCGATGACGCAACTTCGGCCCGACGCCGTCGGAGGGTTCGCATGACTTATCACGCCAAGCATCGCCCGTTCACCCTCCGCGACCTTCGCGCCTATCTCGAGGAAGTCTTTCCACAGGTCTGGGCGCGCGGGGAGTATGCGATCGAGGAGGTGGGTCCGATGAGCGCGACGGTGCGCCTCGCCTACCATCCCGACCACCTGCGGCCGGGCGGGACGATCTCCGGACCGGCGATGTTCACCCTCTCCGATCTCGCGCTCTATGTCGCGATCCTGCACGAGGTCGGGCGGGTGAAGCTCGCGGTCACCACCAGCGTCTCGATCAATTTCTTGCGCAAGCCTGAGCCCAAGGACCTGATCGGGCGAGCGAAGCTGATGAAGCTCGGCAAGCGCCTCGCAGTCGGGGAGGTGGCGCTCTACTCGGAGGGCGGTGACGAGATGGTGGCGCACGCGACCGGGACGTATTCGATCCCGGCCCAGGGGGATTGACTGGCGAAACTGCCGGCCAGCGTCCAACCGGCCGGGCCCTCGTCAGTGCAGCTTCACCGTCGGCTTTGGTCGCGCGCCGGGCGCCACGAGGCCGAGCAGGGTGCGCATTCGGCCATGCAGCGCGGCCTCGTGCATCTTGTACAGGCTGCGGTACATGAGGCGGGCGAAATAGCCCTCGATGAAAAGGCCGCGGCCGACCAGCGAGCCCATGAGGCTGCCCACTGTCGAGTAGGCGCCGAGCGACACGAGCGAGCCGAAGTCGTGATAGACGAACTCCTTCAAGGGGCGCCCTGTGAGGAGATTATCCATCTGCCCGACCATGAACTCGGCCATCTGGTGAGCGGCCTGGGCGCGCGGCGGGATCGGCTGAGGGTAGCCCGGCCGCGGGCAAGAGGCGCAGTCGCCGATCGCGAACACATGATCGTCGCGTGTCGCCTGCAAGGTCGGGCGCACCGCGAGCTGGTTGATCCGGTTGGCCTCGAGGCCGTCGAGGTCGGCAAGGAAGGCGGGCGCCTTCACGCCCGCCGCCCAAACCACGAGGTCGCTGGGCAGGAATTCGCCGCTCGCGAACACGACGCCGTCCTTGCGCACCTCGGCTACCCGCGCGCGGACCCGCACCTCGACGCCGATGGTTTCGAGCAGCGCCTTGGTCGCTTCGGATATGCGCACGGGCAGCGCCGGCAGGATCCGATCCGCAGCCTCGATCAGCACGATCTTGAGGTCGCGCTCGGGATCGATCCTGTCCATGCCATAGGCGATGACGTCACGCGCTGTCTGATGCAGCTCCCCCGCAAGCTCCGCGCCGGTCGCGCCTGCGCCGATAATGGCCACATGCAGTTGCCCGGGCGCGATCGGGGTCGTCTGGTTCTGCGCCCTTAGGCAGGCGTTGACCAGGCGTCGGTTGAACCGGCTCGCCTGCTCCGGGGTCTCGAGCGGGATGGCGAATTCGGCCGCGCCCGGCGTGCCGAAATCGTTGGTGATGCTGCCGACCGCGACGATCAGGGTGTCATAGGGGAGACGCGAGGGCGGAAAGATCTCGCGCCCGTCCTCGTCTTCGAGCGCGGCGAGCGCAATGGTCCGCTCCGCGCGGTTCAGTCCGATCATCTCGCCGTGCCGGTAGCGGAAATGATGCCAATGAGCTTGGGCCAGATAGTTGAGCTCATGCTGCGAACGCCTGAGGCTGCCGGCGGCGATGGCGTGCAGGAGCGGCTTCCAGACATGGGTTCGGCTTCGGTCGATAAGGGTAATCTCGGCGCGCCCCGATCTGCCGAGCGTGTCGCCAAGTCTGGTCGCGAGTTCGAGCCCGCCGGCGCCCCCGCCGACGATCACGATCCGATGCGCACTGGATTCCGTCATGAACCGCCCCGATTTCGAGGACCTTGCGCCGCGTAGGCCTCCGCTGATCCCTGCTCCCGTCCAACCTACGCCAGACCGGGGCGTGCAGATCAGGCGTTCTGGCGATCAGGGCAATCGGCGGGCCACGAATTCTGCTTAAGGTAATATGATACCGCATTGGTCAAAGGACCAGTTTTGTTGATAATTCTCGCTGCTCGTGCTTGACATTCGCATGAGAGCGCCGCAAAAGCCGCCCACTTGAAACCTCACGGAACCATCATGTTCGGCAAAACCCATTCGACCAAGACGGCCGACGTCGAGAAGAAATGGCTTCTCATCGACGCCAAGGGCCTCGTCGTCGGGCGGCTCGCGACCATCATCGCGATGCGCCTTCGCGGCAAGCATAAGCCCAGCTTCACGCCCCATATGGACGACGGCGACAACGTGATCGTCATCAATGCGGAAAAGATTGTGCTGACCGGGAAGAAGCGCGAGGACAAGAACTACTATCACTACACGGGCTATATCGGCGGCATCAAGGAGCGATCGGCGAAGTCCATCCTCGAGGGCAAGCACCCCGAGCGTATCGTCGAGAAGGCGGTCGAGCGCATGCTTCCGCGCGGGCCGCTTGGCCGCAAGCAGCTCGGCAACTTGCGCGTCTACAAGGGGACCGAGCATCCGCACGCTGCGCAGCAGCCGGTCGTGCTCGACGTCGCCAAGATGAATCCCAAGAACACTCGGATTGTCTGACCATGGCTGAAACCCTCTCCTCCCTCGCCGACCTCCAGAACTCGGACCTCGCCCCGGCGCTCCCCGAGGCGGCTCCCGTTCACGTCCAGAAGCTCGACAAGTACGGCCGCGCCTACGCCACCGGAAAGCGCAAGAACGCCGTCGCGCGCGTCTGGATCAAGCCGGGCAAGGGCCTCGCGACCGTCAACGGCAAGCCGCTCGACGTCTATTTCGCAAGGCCGGTGCTGCGCATGATCCTGAGCCAGCCGCTGGTGGTCGCCAACCGGATCACCTCGTACGACGTGACGGTGACTGTGGTTGGCGGCGGCCTCTCCGGCCAGGCCGGCGCGGTCCGCCACGGCATCGCCAAGGCGCTGACCTACTACGAGCCCGATCTCAGGCCCGCGCTCAAGAAGGAAGGCTTCCTCACCCGCGACTCGCGCGTGGTCGAGCGCAAGAAGTACGGTCACGCCAAGGCCCGCCGCAGCTTCCAGTTCTCGAAGCGCTGAGCAGGCGTCCTCCAAATGGTTTCGGAAAGGGCGGCTTCGGCCGCCTTCTTTTTGGGGCGGCGCCTCTCAGGTCGCGCGCTTGCGCCACATCACATAGGGGACCGCCAGCACCGTCGCGGCGAGGAGATAGAGGAGCAGGGCGGGCAAGACCGCCTTGTCGCCGGGAAAGTTCGCCGAGGCGATCGCCAGCGCGACGCCAGGGTGCCGCGAGGCCGTAGCGAGCGCGAGCACAGTGCGGTGATTGGGGTCGGGGCCGCCGAGCCAATGGCCGATGGCGAGGCCGATCGCCACGAACGCGGCGACGGCCCAGACCGCGCCGGTTCCAGTGAGATCCACGATCGCCGGCCAGGCGGTCGCCAGAATCGCCAGAGCGCACAGAATAAGCACGATGTTTGCAGTCAGCCCTATCGGCCTCGCGTAGCTCGCTGCGATCGCCGGCCAAAGCCGCCTGACGAAGATGCCTGCAAGAAGCGGCGCGAGGACGGTCGCGAATACGAGTTTAGCCACCGTCCAGGGATCCATCGAAAGCGGAAGCTGGAACGCGAGCCCCACGAGTTCGACGGCGATCGGCACAAACAGGACGGCGACCAGCGCGGCGGCGACCAGAAGGCCGATCGCGTAGGAAGGCTCGCCGTGCGCCTTCATCTGCTTCTTGGGCAGGAGCGGGGGAACCGGTGAGACCGCGAGCGCCACCAGCGCCACCTCCACCGACTTCGGCAGATCGAACGCCCACGCCATCGCCGCCGCGACCAGCGGCATGGCGATGTTGATCGCCAACGCCGAGCGCATGAGGAGCCTCGGCTGGCGCAGCAGAAAGAGCGTGTCCTCGACCCGCGACGCGAGGCCGATCGCGAACACGGAGAGGACAATGCTGGCCTTCACGGCCAGAAGGATCAGGGTTTGCGCAGTCATCGGACTGCGTTACCCGATGGTCGCCGTGAGGAGAAGCGATAACGCTCCGTCGGAGGGCGCCCCTGTCGCGCGCCGTAGGCGTTCGACGACGGCGGCGGAAGCCTTGACCGTGAAGGCGCTTTCATACGAAAGAGCCTGCCACGAGGCGATCATGGCGACCATCTTCATCGACGGCGAGGCAGGGACGACCGGCCTGCAAATTCGCGAAAAGCTCGACGGCTTGAGCGGGATCGAACTCGCGAGCCTCGCGCCCGACGCGCGCAAGGACCCGGAAGCCAAGCGCAAGATTTACGAAGAGGCGGACGTCGTCATCCTGTGCCTGCCGGACGCGGCGGCCAAGGAGGCGGCGAAGCTCGTCGACGAAATGGGCGCGAAGGCGCCGCGCGTGATCGACGCCTCGTCGGCGCATCGCGTCGCGCCAGGCTGGACCTACGGCTTTCCGGAGCTTGTCGCGGGGCAGGATGAGCGGATCGCCGGGGCGAGGAAGGTCACCAATCCCGGCTGCCACGCAACCGGCGCGATTGCGCTTTTGCGGCCGCTGGTCGATGTGGGGCTGCTGCCGAAAAGCGCAAAGGTGTCGATCACCTCGGTCAGCGGCTATTCCGGCGGCGGCAAGGCGATGATCGAGGCCTATGAGACGGGCAGGGCGCCGGCGTTCGAACTCTATTCGCTTGGCCTTGAGCACAAGCACGTGCCGGAAATCGAGCTCTATTCCGGCCTCGCGGAGCGTCCGATTTTCGTGCCCTCGGTCGGCCATTTCCGGCAGGGGATGCTGGTCAGCTTGCCGCTGCATCTCGAGGCGCTGCCGGGTCAGCCGGCGCTCGCCGATCTCAAGTCGGCGTTCGACAAACGTTATGAGGGCCAAAACCACTTCAAGGTGTTCGCCTCGACCGAAAAGGCGCGGATCGAGCCCGAGGCGCTGAACGGAACCAACGACATCGAGATCCATGTTTTCGCCAACCAGGACCGCCGGCATGCCGTGTTGGTCGCCAAATTCGACAACCTCGGCAAGGGCGCGTCGGGCGCGGCGGTTCAGAACCTGATGTTGATGCTCGGGCGCTGAGGGCTGAGCGCTCGAAAAAGGGCTTGCTGGCGCAGCGCGCCGGGCGCGCGTAGCCTAGGTCCTCTGGAGCTGGCGTCAGGCGAAGGGACCAACGCATGATCACTGTCCATCACCTCAACAATTCGCGCTCGCAGCGCGTGCTGTGGCTGCTCGAGGAATTGGAGCTGCCCTACGAGATCCAGTATTACGAACGCGACCCGCTGACCCGTCTCGCGCCCCCCGCGCTCCGGAGCGTTCACCCCCTCGGTAAATCTCCGGTTCTGGTCGACGACGGCGTCACGGTCGCCGAGACCGGCGCGATCGTGGACTATCTGGTCGACAAGAGCGGCGGCAAACTGCGTCCGGAAGCCGGAACGCCGGACCGGCTGCGATGGACCTACTGGATGCATTTCGCCGAGGGGTCGCTGATGCCGCAACTCCTGCTCGATCTCGTGCTGTCGACCCTGCCGGGCCGGGCGCCGGGACCGCTGCAGGAGGCGGCGAAGTCGGCTGCGGAAGCCGCGCGGCAGGCCTACGCGGCGCCGAACCTGAGGGCCATGTTCGACTTCATCGAGCAGGAGCTGGCGACGCGGCCCTGGTTCGCGGGCGAGGAATTCTCCTCGGCCGACGTGATGATGAGCTTTCCGCTCGAAACCGGCGGCGCGCGGGCCGGCGCCTTTTCAGGGCGGCGCAGGGTCGAGGCCTTCGTCGAGCGTATTCACGCCCGCCCGGCCTACCGCAAGGCGCTGGCCCGGGGCGGCCCGTACGCCTACGCCCCCTCGTGACGCGTGATCGCCGCTCGGGCCCTCGGGCCTGATCGTAAAAACCCGGACCCGCTCCGGGAACCGCGTGCGCTGCGTTCGGAATTGCGATAGCCTCCGGATTCGTGCGGCGGGCGCCGCACGCCCGGAGGCGCGGCTATGGACCTCATCTTGTCCGTGATCGGATGGCGCACGCCATGATCACTCTGCCCAAACTCGCCGCCAATGCGCTCAGCAGTTTCCTCGCCGAAGACATGAAGGACCGTTTCGGGGTGTCGTTCGGCAATCTCGCCGAGATCATCCCGTTCGCCGCGCAACTGTCGCTCGAATGCCTGGGGAACAGCGACGCCCTCTACCACAACGTCGAGCATACGATGCTCGTGACGCTCGCCGGTCATGACATCTTCAGAGGGCGCGCGCTTCTCAAGGACTCGACGCCGTCGGACTACGCCCACTTCATCGTCGCCTGCCTGACCCACGACATCGGCTACGTCCGGGGCATCGTGAAAGGGGATGGCGAAGACGGTTTTGTGATCGATGCGGCGGGGGCCAAAATCGCGTTGCCGCGGGGTTCGTCCGACGCGGCGCTCGCGCCTTATCATGTCGAGCGGTCAAAACTGTTCGTGCGGGAGCGGCTGTCGACGATCGACGAACTTGACGGTTCGCGGGTCGCCGCCGTGATCGAGCACACGCGCTTTCCCTACTCGTCCAAGCCCGAGGATCCCAACGTCAGCGAGGAGGCGGGCCTGTTGCGCGCCGCCGATCTGATTGGCCAGCTGGGCGACCCTCATTACCTGAAGAAAGCCAATGCGCTTTACTACGAATTTGACGAAGTTGGTTTGAACAGACAGCTCGGCTACGATTTGCCGGCCGACCTGATCGACAAATATCCTAACTTCTACTGGCGCAAGGTGTCTCCGTATATTCAGGACGCCATTCGCTATCTGAGCCTGACGTCGAGCGGACGGCAGTGGATCAACGGCCTATACGCCAACGTGTTTCGCGCGGAGCACGAGTTGCGCCAGCACGGGCCGCAACTATAGCCCTTGAAGCTGCCTCCACTGCGTCTTTGCCTTCGCCGCCCATTTGCGCCAAGAGAGCGGGCATGATCCCCGCCGCCCGCGTTTCCGCCGCCATCGAAATTCTGGCCGACATCGAGGGCCGTCGGCGGCCCGCGGCCGATGCGATGAAGGACTGGGGCCTGACCCACCGCTTCGCCGGCTCGGGCGACCGCGCCGCGATCTCCGCTCTCGTTTACGACGCCCTTCGGCGCAAGAGCTCTTCGGCGTGGCTCATGGGCGAGGCGACGCCGCGCGCCGAAGCGATCGGGGCCCTGAAGCAGACACGCGGGCTCGATATCGCGGCGATCGAAGCGCTCTTCACCGGCGATGGCCACGCGCCGTCGCCCCTCACCGACGCCGAGCGCGAACGGCTGGCGACCGCGACGCTCGCGTTCGCGCCGGCTCATGTCGCGGGCGACTTTCCCGAATGGCTCACGTCCCAGTTCGAGGCTGCCTTTGGCGCAGACGCGGCCGCGGAGGGGCGGGCGCTCGCCGACCGCGCTCCCGTCGACCTGCGCGCCAACCGCTTGAAGACCACCCGCGAGAAAGCGCTCGCGGCGCTTGCGCATCTGGAGCCGCAGCCGACGCCGCTTTCGCCGGTGGGCCTGCGCATCGCCATCCGCGCGGACGGGCGGGGGCCGGCGCTGGCCGCCGAGCCGGCCTACGTCAAGGGTCTCGTGGAGGTTCAGGACGAAGGTTCGCAACTGGCCGCGCTCCTGAGCGAGGCGAAGCCTGGCATGCAGGTCCTCGATCTTTGCGCCGGGGCAGGCGGCAAGACGCTCGCGTTGGCGGCCATGATGGACAATCACGGCCAGATCTACGCGACCGACGAAGACGGACGGCGCTTGACCCCGATCTTCGATCGGCTGGCGCGCTCCGGCGCCCGCAACGTGCAGGTGCGCGCGCCCAGGGGCCAGGCGGACGTGCTTGCCGATCTCGAAGGCCGCTTGGATCTGGTGATCATCGACGCGCCGTGCACCGGCTCGGGCGCGTGGCGACGCAACCCCGACGCCAAGTGGCGAATGCGGCCCGGTGCGCTCGAGCAACGTATCAAGGACCAAGATGAAGCTCTTGAGAATGCTGTTCGTTTCTTGAAAGTGGGCGGCCGGATCGTCTACGTGACCTGCTCGGTCCTGAGGGACGAAAACGAGGATCGGATTGACGCTTTTCTCGCGGCCCACGACGATTTCCTGCCGGTCGACGCCGCGACCCAGGCGCGCTCGTCCGGTCTGCCGGGGCTAGCCGAGCGCGCCTCGCCCTTCGGCGCAGGCTTTCGCCTCAGCCCCCGAACAACCGCAACGGACGGCTTCTACATCGCGACGCTCGCGCGGCTGTAACCTCGCCGAGGGGCGGCGTCTCGCCGCCCGCCAAGACGCACCGCCTTCGAGGAAAGCGAGGCGCGCTCCGCCCCTCCCGGCCCGCAAGCGTCGCCCCGCGGCGCGGCTGCGACCACGGGCCGCGGCAGAGGCGCGTGGCTCCGGCCCAGCCCTTGCTTGTATAAATCCGACGATGCGCCCAAAGCGCTGTATCGCTGGAGATATGTCGTGAACCTGACAGACGGAGCGCCATCCGCGTCTCATCGGCTCAAAGCCGCGGATGCGCTCGACTATCCGGCCGCCGACGACGCCTCGCCGTCGCTGGGCGGCTTCGTGTTCAGCAGCACGGCGGCCCCCCATGCGCCCGGCGTCTTCGCGCTGACCCTCACGGTCGACGGGCGCGCCTACCCGGTCGTGATCGGGGAAGGCGGAGACCTCGCGGTCGCGCTCGAAACCGCCGCAGCGGCGGCGCCTGCGCTGCCGGGCGCCGTTGGGCGGCTCTGGATGGAGCGAGGACAGGCGCGGCAGCGCGCCCATATCGTTGAGGACCTCGTGCGCAAGCTCAACCCGCCGCTCAACATCGAGGGACGCTCGGCGCGGGCCCCGGCCGAGATCGCGGCGCTTGCGCCCGACCGCGCCGCCGAGACCTTTCCGCCTGGGGCGAGCGTCGAAGGCGCGATGGTCACCGAGGAGGCGCTCGACCGTCTGGTGCGGGCTTTCTACGCGGCCGCGCGCGAGGACCCTCTTCTCGGACCGGTCGTCGCGGGGGCGATCGCCGACTGGGATCATCACTATGAGGTCGTCCGCAATTTCTGGTCGCGCGCGCTGATCGGCACGACCCGATACAACGGCTTTCCGTTCACCGCGCACGTTCCGCTCAAGCTCCGGCCCGAGCATTTCGAGCGCTGGCTTGCGCTGTTTCGCGTCGCTGCGGGAGCCACGCTGCCCCCCGAGGCGGCGCGTCTCGCGATCCTCAAAGTCGAGCACATGAGCCTATGCTTCCAGGCGGGCCTGACGCCGGTGGCGATGGCCTAGGAGGGGACAGGCCTCGCGCGCCGGGAACCGGTCGAATACGGCATACCAGGCGCCTCGCCGGCGGCGAGACGCACTCCCTGCGCCAGCCCCTCGACAAGAGGCCTTTCCTCACTCAGTCTGCGCCTTGGCTCGGGCAACCGGGCGGAGCGCGGGAATACCCGCGCCGCAATCGGGAGGAGCCCATGTATCCGGGGAAACATGCGCAGACGCGCCCCGGTCAGCCCGCGGTCGTCATGGCGCGGTCGGGCGAGACGGTCACCTATCGGCAGCTCGAAGACCGCAGTAACCGCCTTGCCCATCTCCTGCGTTCGCTCGGCCTCCTCCGCGGCGACCATTATGCAGTCTTCATGGAGAACCATCCCCGCTATATCGAGTGCGACGCTGCGGGGGCCCGCGCAGGTCTCTACTATACCAACATCAATTCTTACCTGACGCCGGGCGAGCTCGCCTACATCGTCAGAAGCAGCCTTTCCAGAGTGCTGATCACGTCCGATGCGAAACGCGAGGTCGCGCTTGCGGCGATGGCCGAGTGCCCGAAAGTCGAGCTCTGCCTCGTGGTTGATGGGCCCAGCCACGGCGCGCGGATCCGCAATCTCGACGAGGCGACCGCGCCTTTCCCGGCGACTCCGATCGCCGACGAGTTGCAGGGCGGGCCGATGCTTTATTCCTCCGGCTCGACCGGCCGCCCGAAGGGCGTTCTGCGCCCTCTGCCCAATGAGCCGGTGGGGGAGCTTGGCCCGCTCAGCCTCGCCTTCGTCCACTTCTGGCGTTTTCGCGAGGGCATGACCTACCTGATGCCGGCGCCGCTCTATCACTCCGCGCCCCACGTCGGCGCGGCGGGCAGCGTGCTTCTCGGCGGGACGCTGATCGTGATGGAGCATTTCGACCCCGAGGAATACCTTCGCCTGGTCGAGACCCATCGCGTCACCCATAGCCAGCTCGTCCCGACCATGTTCTCGCGCTTGTTGAAGCTGCCGGAGGCCGTGCGGCGTCGCTACGACCTGTCGTCGCTCGAGGCGGTCGTCCACGGCGCGGCGCCCTGTCCGGTTCCGGTCAAACAGGCCATGATCGACTGGTGGGGTCCCGTCATTTTGGAGTACTACAGCGCGACCGAAGGCATGGGGCTCGTGATGTGCGACAGCGCCGACTGGCTCGCCCATCCGGGAACCGTCGGTCGCGCCGTGTTCGGAGACATCCGTGTGCTTGACGAGGCCATGCGCGAGGTTCCGATCGGGTCAACCGGCACGCTCTGGTTCAAGACGACCTCGCCGTTCGAATATTTCAACGATCCGGTCAAGACCGCCGAGGCGAACTCGCCCGACCGCACAATGAGCACCGTGGGCGACATCGGCCATATCGACGAGCACGGATACGTTTACCTCACCGACCGCGCGTCCTTCATGATCATCTCCGGCGGCGTCAACATCTACCCGCAGGAATGCGAGAACCTGCTCGTTACCCATCCCCAAGTCGCCGACGCCGCCGTGTTCGGGGTCCCGAACGACGAAATGGGCGAGGAGGTCAAGGCGGTGGTCCAACTCATGCCGGGAGTCCAGGCGGGACCTGAAACGGAGGCGGCGCTGATCGGCTTCTGCCGCGAGCATCTCGCCCATCACAAATGCCCGCGCTCGATCGATTTCGAGGCCGAGCTGCCGCGCCTGCCGACCGGCAAACTGTACAAGGGTCCCTTGCGCGACCGCTACTGGCAGGGGCGCAAGAGCCGGATCCTTTGACGACGGACCCGCCTAAAAGGAGCCTTGTTCGTGACCCAGCCCGCGCCCGCCAAGACCGAACGGTTCGAGTCCTTCGCGGACTTCTATCCGTTCTATCTCGGGGAGCATAGCAACGCCGCCTGCCGGCGGCTGCACGTAATCGGCAGCGCGCTCGTACTGGTCGCGCTGGCGACGGCGATCGCGACCCGCGATCCCTGGTTCCTCCTGCTCATGCCGGCGATCGGCTATGGCTTCGCCTGGATCGGTCACTTCGCCTTCGAGAAGAACAGGCCGGCGACCTTCACCTATCCGCTATGGAGCCTGATGGGCGACTGGGTGATGTTCGCCGAGGTCGTCGCCGGCCGCCGGCCGTTCTGAACGATCATTGCGCCGTCATGTCAGCGAGGGCGTTGCGCATTGAGGTGCTGGGAATGCCGAACAGGCCGCCGTAGGGCATGTCCAGATCCTGGATGACGAAAACGGCGGATGTGATCGAGATCGCGGAGAGCGCGATGACAATCACCGCCACGGGATTGGCTGGCGCAGTCAGGCCGAGGCTGGCGAAAAGGATGACGAGCCAGAACACCAGCACCCAGTAGAACGGCGCCGAAATGGAAGCGCGCGCTTGCTCGATGACTGTCCAGCGACTCTTGACGAGGTCAGAATATTGCTGCTCGCAAATGGATTGAATCTCCTTGTGCAGCGAGTTGGCAGGCGCGAGGCGACGCAGGTTGTCGCCGATCTCGTCGACGATCGCGCCGAGCCTGCGGCTCTCGCCGGTGAGCGGCATGCCCTTCGTGTCGGGATATCGGATTCCTTCCGGCGGCTTTTCGCCGGGCCAAGTGCTGGCGATGACTGCGGCGACATAGGCGCGCAGGTCCTGGCGCATCGCCTCCGTCTCCGGGCCGTAGTCGCTGAGGCACTTGTCCATCTGCGCCAGCGCGGCGGCGTATTGGCCTCGTGCGGAATAGGCGGCGTCGAAGCCGCTTTTGACCGAGGTCGTCAGCAGGCCGAGGACGATGGCGGTGAAGGTGACGAGCAGGTTGATCGTCAGCTGCACGAGCTCGAACGAATCTTTCGACCGGTGACGCTCCGGAAGCCGCATCTTGGCGAAGTAGCCCCCGGCCGCAGCGGCGCAGAGTAGGATGAGGAGGAGCACGGTGGCGAAGATATCGGGCATGGCGCCTTCTGATGAGCCGCGGGCGATCCAAGCGATAGCCCGCGCCCGGCGCCTTGTCACGGCGGCCGTGGAAGGCGGCGCCGCCGTGTGGCCGGGGATGGCGCGAGCCGCACGAAATCCGGCGATCGCTGGAGCTTTGGCTATCGGGGTTTTTGGCTTGGCGGGGGCGCATGCGGGCAGCGAATTGGCGCTGGTCGGCAAGTGGCGGATTGAGGCCGTGCGCGGCGCGGACGCTTTCGACCCGTCCGCGACTGTGTTCGAGCTCGGTCCCGACGGTCGGCTCGCCACGACGGTCGGCTGCAACCGGATCGCCGGCGCGCCGAACCTCGAGGGCGATCGCATCACGTTCGGCGCAATGGCGTCGACTCGCATGGCGTGCCCGCCGCCACTCGATCGCCTGGAGGCGACGTACCTCGCGGCGCTGACCGCGGCGCGGACCTGGAGGGTCGAGGGAACGAAGCTCATGCTTTTGGACGCGCAGGGCGAAGCGGCGGTTACGCTCGGGCGCGCGGACTAAGCGGGCAGAGCCCAAACGATGCGAACCACCGGATGACGCGCGGCTTCGCTCGCGGGCCACAAAGCCCCGAATCATGCCCGCGAGGGAAGCCGGGAGGCGGCGCGCGAAGTTTATCCGCACCTCTGCGGGGAGCTCCATTCCTTCATGCAAACAACGTTTGAAGGAGCACATGGGTTGGCGATCCCGCTTGGCGGGCGAATGGTGCGGAATCCCGAGGGGTGGGCGCGGGGTGGGCGCCTTCGACTTGACTTCCGCGGTCGCCGCTGTCACCCCGAAAGAGACGAGGGGACTGGCGAACGGGGGGCGAGATGGGCGGACATCGAAGAGTCTGGGCGCTGGCGGTTCCCATTGTGATGGCGCTTGGCTCAGCGCAGGCCGCCGATCTGCCGACGCATAAGACCCCCCCGATCCCGATCGCCCCCGTCCTGCCGTTCAGTTGGACGGGTCCGTTCCTGGGTCTCCAGGGCGGCTACGCTTGGGACGGCGAGGAGGTTTATGTACCCTCGGTATCCGGGGTCGAGTATTCCGTCGACCGTCACGGCGGCTTTGGGGGTATCGTCGGCGGATACGACTACCAGCTCGGCGCCGTGGTCGTCGGGGTCGAGGCCGACTACAATCTCGCGGACATCTCGGGCGCGGCGGCGGTGGACCGGACCTACATCACCACCAACAAGGTCAACGGCTTTGGGTCGGTCGATGTCAAGCTCGGCTACGCCTTCGACCGTTTTCTTGTCTATGGGCTGGGCGGGCTCGGCCTGATCGACGTCAACCACACCATCAATGCGCCGCTCATCCCGTTCGCTTACGGCAGCTACAATTCATTTCAGACCGGATTCAATGTCGGCGGCGGCGTCCAGTACGCGTTCACCAACAACTGGTCGGCTTTCGCCGAGTACCGCTACTACCGTGATCCGGCCAAGTATTTTGCCGATATCCCCGGGCTGGGGACCCATAGCACGGTCGAGACGCTGTCCAATGTTCGTGTCGGCGTGGTGTACAAGTTTGGCGGCTGACGCGTCTCAGGACCGACGCGGGGCCGCGGCTGGGGCTTGAGGGATCGGTTCGAACGGCTGGACCAACTGACCGACGAGCGTGGGAGCCGTCGGTTCAGGAATCCCGTATTGCGGAGGCCAGAAGTTCGGCAGGTAATGCGAGCCGAAGATTTGGTCGAGCCATGGGAAGACCGAAGCGTAGTTGCAATTGCGCTGTAGCCCCATGCTGTGATGCCAGTGGTGGAAGCCGGGGGTCGCGAGCAGCCACTCGAACGGCCCCAGTCGCCAGCGAACGTTGGCGTGAACGAAGAAACCCCAGAAGCTCCCGACGATCAGAACCAGTCCCGGAATCCAGCCGTCGCTCAGGCGCATCGGGTTGACAAGCCCGAGCGCGAAAAGCGGCGTCAGCATCACCAGACGCGACCAGATGAAATCGATCGGGTGGGCGCGGGTGCTAACCATATAGTCGATCGCTTCGGCGCTGTGATGGATGGCGTGGAACCGCCACAGGAATGGGATTTCGTGGCTGAGCCTGTGCGCCCAATAGTAGGCCGTCTCCCCAACCACCATGGCCGCCGCCGCGCGCGCCCCCATCGGCCAACTCGCGATTGTGTCCGTCACGACGCCCGGGATCACGTGATGCGACCCGCGCACGACGAGGGCCATCGGGATCCCGAGGATCAGGGCCGGGACAAGCCCGTTGAGGAAATAGTAGCCCGTGTCGACCGCGATCTGCTTTCGCAAGATCTTCTGCTTGCGCAGCGCAAACAGGCGCTCCATCGGCACGAACACCGCCGACAGGATCACGAGCCATACGGCCGTGCGCAGGATATCGGCGGCGAAGGCTAGGAGTTGCGGGCTCATGGGAAATGCCCCTAACGGGAACGGGTGCGTGGCCCCGTACCAAGACTGCGACCGCCGCCGGCAGGACCCCGGACGGCCGTCCAACAATCAGGCCGCCCCTGGGCGGCCTGACGGTGTTCACGTGCGGGTGAGGGTTAAGCGATCGCGGCGGCCTTGCGGCGGTTCGAGCGCAAGCCGGCGAAGCCGAGACCTGCGAAACCAAGGCCCATCAACGCCCAGGTCGCCGGCTCCGGGGCGGCGACTGACACGTTGCTGACGAGGGCGAAAGGCGGGACGGGGAGATTGCCCGTCGCCAAGAACGACAGAGCCTCGCTGCTGGAGGTTGCCGTGAAGGCGACTTTGGCGGATTGCCAGCCGCTGAAGCCGTGGCTGGCGACATCGAAGTCGCCGGAGTCCCATGAGGTGCTGCCGATATCCGCCGCCAGGCTTTGGATAGTGGCGCCATCAAAGCCGTCTTGCTGACCGAAGGCGTAGTTGAAGGTCAGGTTATAGGTTTTACCGATCGTCAGGCCGGTGAGGATCTGAGAGATGGGAGCGGTGATGTAGTCGCCGTCCATCGCGGCGAAGTTGCCGCCGTTGGGCGCCAAGCCATTCCAGGTGTTGTTGCCGCCGTTGGCCAGATCCCACAAGGACAGGTCGCCGTCTTCGCCCGGTACAGACACGTCCGCCTGCGTGAAGACGAAATTGTATCCACCATTGCCGGACCATCCGGTTACCGTGGTGTTGTTGTCAAACTGGCCGAGGCCGTTCGAAAGTTGCGTAAAGTCGCCGTCGACAACCAGCTGCCCAGCCTGTGAAGACGCCGACGCTCCAGCGAGCGCCAGCACACCGACCACAATTGCCCTTAAGTTCACGTTGTTACCCCTTAATTATGGTCGCGCGGAACGCCAATCCGCCCGCACCCCCTGACAAGATTATCGCCCTCCCCCGGGCGACTGGCGATGTGTTAACTTGACATAAGTTAACGCCATTCGCAATAGGTAATGCGAGATGAGTACCATCTCGGTTGCGATCGGCTCTTAGGGGGCGTCTGTCTGCAAATTCGCCGGCGGCGTCGGACGGGAAGGATCGCGCCACTAACATCTTATTCTTACTCGTCTTTTTCGCTCTGGCGGCGGCGTGATACTTACGCGGGAAATCGGGGGGCGACCGAAAGGCGAGCTTCAAGGTCTGGACGAACACAACCTCGGTTGCCTAAACGTCTGTTCGCGCCTCGCGTGGCCTCGGCTGACGCTTTCTTCTTGCCCGTCGCTCGCTTTGGCGGCCCCGCGACAGCTGGGCTTCAGGCGCGGCGGTCAGCCGATCGTGGCGGCGGCCCTTCGGCGCTTTGCGCGGAGGCCGAGGAAGCCGAGGCCGGCGAAACCGAGGCCCATCAACACCCAGGTCGCCGGCTCGGGGACGGGGGGTGGATCGATCAGCGACACGTCGCTGATCAGCACGAACGGCGGAACCTCCTTGCTGCCGCTGGCGAGAAAGGACAAAACCTCAGAGGAACTGTTCGCTATGAATGTCGCCGTATAGGTGGCCCAGCCGGAGAAACCGTGCTCCGGGTTCAAGTATCCGCCTGTGCAGTTGTTTCCGTTTCTGTCACAGTCCGTGAAGGCGCTCGGCAAGGTGGTGATGCTGACGCCGCCGAATCCAACCGTGAGATCCTCTGCCACACTTTGGTTGGAGCCGTACTGCTGGGCGAAGGCGTAGTTGAAGCTGAGCGTGTACGCGCGGCCAACGACGAGCCCATTGACGGTCTGTGTGAGCGGTTCAGTAATGGTGGGACCATCGAGGTCTCCGTCCAATGCGGCGAAATTGCCCACGCCGCTTTCAGTCAGGCCGTTCCAAGTGTTGGGCTGGGGGTTGTTTGCGGTCCCCATGTTCGCGGCGTCCCAAAGGTAAGCCGTTTTCTGGAATTGGTTGCTGTATGCCCCGTCGGTTCCCGAATGCATCACGAAATTGTAACCCGTGGTGCTCCATCCGATCGCCGAGGTATAGCCTTCGTTGAGCTGCCCGTAGCCGTTCGTGAGCTGCTCGAAGTTCCCGTCGATGATGAGTTCGGTGCTCGCAAGGGCAGGCGCCGAGGCGGCGACAAGCGCGATCGCTCCGATCGCAACAGATTTGAAGATCACGATGCCCCCAAACGGTGTGGAAAGCCGGCCCTCCCCAGGGCGGCTCGTCTGTTAACATTAAACGCGAGATTTCGTTCCCGCGCGCCAAGATCGCGGTCGGCCGGACGATGTCCGGCCGCCGACTTCGCTCGCATTGTCAGGCGATCACGGCGGGTCTGAGGCGGCGCTGCGGCGTTTCGCGGACGTCCGCGCAGGGCTGGAACCGGCTTTCCGCCGTCGCCGTTCTGCACCAAATTTCCGGCCAGCGCGGGAGCGGACGCGCCGGCGACAAGCATGGCTCCGATCATGATGACCTCTGAACTCATAGAGTTCCTCTTGATCCTACCAGTGCGGAACGGTATCGCCACGAACCGCCCAAAAACAACTAAGCGCAACCGTAAATGAGACAGTTACGGTAGTTAACATCGCACACCTGCGTCGGGTTGGAAAGAAAAATTTAACACCAATAACATTGGCCCCTTTATACGTCCCTCTCTCTGGGGGCGGCCGTCAGAGGGTGCAGGACGATGACGAAAGGCGAGTCGGCGGTCGACCCGACGCGGGACGTCTGCAGGATCGGCGGGAGGCTAAGGGGTGGCGAGCGAAAGCCGTCGGCCAGCCCGGGCGCCGGTCCGGGGCGGCCGGCGATCGGCATCCCGTCGATGCGATCGTGGCGACGCTGGCGACGCGGGCAAACCGTTCGAACTCGGACGCAATCGACAATTTCTTGACATCGGAAAAATATCGATCACTATTCCCTAAAGCAGAAATGACTCCATGCGCTCCCTCGCCGATCCCTCTCGATCTCTATCCCGCCCCCCTCGACAGTCTGACGGGCAAAAGCCTTGCAGCGGTCAGACGGGTGAGCGCGACCGAGCGCGAGCGCCATCATGGCGTGCGGGGGGCCGCGCACACGGAACCAAAGCGGGCCGCAAGCCCTTGGAAAAACTCATTTCCGGAGCCTACCGGCGGGCTCTTGGCTGCCTGCCGACGCAGACCGGGACTGTCGTCGGCCGGAGAGCCCGCCCCGGAGAGGATCAGGGCTGCTCCTTGCGCCGGGGACGGAACGCCCCAGCTCTCGCTCGCGCGGACCCTTCTCCAGTTTGGCGGGGCCGTCCGGTCGCCCGGGAAACGATTAGCAACACCTTGAAAACATGGATTCCGCGCCCGAGAAAATTCGGACGCCCAAGGCGTCAGCCCGCGCCAGTCGCCACTGGGCAGTCGTCGCGCCCGCCCCATTCCGCCCACGAGCCATCGTACAGACCCGCGATCTTGCCGCCGGCTTCCTCCACCGCCAGCGCCAGGATGGCGGCGCTGACGCCGGAACCGCAGGTCGTGATGATGGGCTTGCCGAGGTCGACCTTGTGCGTGGCGAAGATCGCCTTCAGCGTGTCGGTCGGTTTCAGCCGGCCATGCTGGACCACCTCGCTGAACGGCAGGTTGAGACTGCCGGGCATGTGTCCGCTCTTGAGGCCCGCGCGGGGTTCGGGCGCCTCGCCGCGAAAGCGCTCGCCGGGGCGGGCGTCCACGACTTGCGCCGAGCCGTTCGCCAGCGCCGCGCGGACCTGGTCCAGCGAGGCCAGGAAGGCCTCGTCGAGCCGCGGCGTGAAGGGTCGCGGGGTCGGATGGGCGGGCCCGGTCTCGAGCTTCCGACCCTCGACGATCCATTTGGTCAAGCCTCCGTCGAGGATTCGCACGTCGTGCGCCCCGTAGGCCCGAAGCGTCCACCAGACCCTCGCGGCCGCGAACAGGCCGAGCACATCGTACACCACGAAGCGCATCCCGTCGCCGAGGCCGAGCCTGGTCATCTCCGCGGCGAGGTGGTCGGGCTTGGGCAGCATGTGCGGCAGGCCGCTGTCGCGGTCGGCGATGACGTCGATGTCGAAATAGACCGCGCCGGGGATATGCCCGAGCGGAAATTCGACCGCGCCGAGTTGTCCCGTGTTGGGCAGATGCCAGGACCCATCGATCACGCCGAGATCGGGCTTGCCGAGTTCGGCGGCAAGTTGCTCGGTCGTGCAGAAGTTGGAGGAGGGCATGGCTCTGGCACTCGCTTAAGGGGAGAGGACGATGCGGACGCGGCGATTGAGCTTGCCCTTCTTTTCGATCTGCGTGACCGAGGCCGCGCCGATTTCCCCGGTGCGGGCGACATGCGTGCCGCCGCAGGGCTGAAGGTCCAGGCCTTCGATCGCCACAAGGCGAACCTTGCCGGCGCCGCGCGGAGGTTTCACCGCCATGGTCTTGATCAGCGCAGGATTGGCGTCGAGCTCCTCGTCGGTGATCCACCGACAACCGACTGGCGCGTCAAGCGCGATGAGCTCATTGAGCTTGCGCTCGACCTCGGCCTTGTCGAGCAGCGCTTCGCAGTCGAAGTCCAGCCTGCCTTCGCCGTCGCCAACCGAACCTCCGGTGACCGGATAGGGCAGGGCGACCGAGAGCAGATGCAACGCGGTATGGGCGCGCATGCGCTTGTAGCGGCGGTCCCAGTCGATCCGGGCGACGACGGTCGAGCCGGGAGCCGGGAGGGCGGCGCCCTCCGCGGGAACGTGCAGAATGGTCCTGCGGTCGGCGTCGTAGATGGTGTTGACGATTGGAACCGTTGCGCCGCTCTCGACGATCAGTTCGCCCTGATCGCCCGATTGTCCGCCGCCCTGGGGGTAGAAGACGGTGCGGTCGAGAGCGACGCCGCGGGTCTCGGCGGAGACGATCCTCGCCGGGGTCTCCCGCCGATAGGCGTCGTCGCGGAACAGGGTGTCGGTCATGAGACGAACACGTCCGGGGCGCGACCTTTGGCCTCGAGCCACGCGGGAACTGCGAGGTTCTTCTCGCGCAGGAAGGCCGGATTGAACAGCTTGGAAGCGTAGCGGGCGCCGGAATCGCATAACAACGTGACGATCGTGTGGCCCGGTCCGAGTTCGCGCGCGAGGCGGATCGCGCCGGCGATATTGACGCCGGAGGAGCCGCCGACCAGCAGGCCTTCCTGGATTGTGAGATCGAAGACGATCGGCAGCGCCTCCTCGTCCGGAATTTGATAGGCGACGTCGACCGGCGCGCCTTCGAGGTTGGCGACCACCCGACCCTGACCGATGCCCTCGGTGATCGACGAGCCGGAAGCCTTGAGTTCGCCCGTCGTATAGTAGGAATAGAGCGCCGATCCCATCGGGTCCGCGAGCGCGATCTTGATGGCGGGATTGCGCTCCTTGAGCGCCATGCCGACCCCTGCGAGCGTACCTCCGGATCCGACGGCGCTGACAAAGCCGTCGAGCTTGCCGTCGAGGTCGTTGAAAATCTCGGGGCCTGTCGTTTCGTAGTGGCCCCGTCGATTGGCGATGTTGTCGAACTGGTTGGCCCAGACGGCGCCGCCCGGCTCGGTCTTGGCGAGCGCCTCGGCCAGGCGACCGGAATAGCGGACGTAATTGTTGGGATTGGCGTAGGGAACCGCGGGGATTTCGATCAATTCTGCTCCGGCGAGCCGCAACAGGTCCTTCTTCTCCTGCGACTGGGTGTCGGGAATGACGATGACAGAGCGGTAGCCGAGCGCGCCCGCCACCATGGCGATGCCGATCCCGGTATTGCCGGCCGTTCCCTCAACGATGGCGCCGCGCGCACGCAACGCCCCCCGCGCCTCCGCGTCCCGGATGATCGCCAATGCGGCGCGGTCTTTGACCGAGCCGCCGGGGTTCATGAATTCCGCCTTCCCCAGAATTGTGCAGCCGGTCGCCTCCGAAGCGGCCCGGAGGCGAATGAGCGGCGTCCCCCCGATGGCGCCGACGACGTCGCGATGAAAGGTCATGTGTGGGCCCCTTGATCGAGGCGGACAGTAGGCTGGCCGGACCGGTTGCGACAAGAGCCGAGCCCTGCGAGAAGGGCGTCCGTTGCGGGGGGTCCGATGTTTTTTGTCGTCTCGAAGATATACGAGGCTTTTTTCTCGCCGATCCCGCTTCTGCTTTGGGTAGCGTTCGTGGGCGCAATTCTGTCCGCGGGTCGGACCGCCCGACTTGGCCGCGTGCTAGCGATCGCCTCTAGCCTGGCTCTGCTCGTTATCGCATTGACGCCGGTCGGGCGCTTACTCATCGCTCCCTTGGAGGATCGATTCCCTGTCCCGCTCGCCGACGCGCCGGCGCCCTACGGTGTTATTATTCTGGGCGGCGCTCTTCAGAGCGCCGAGAGCGAGGCGCGGGACCAGACTGTTTTCGACGAGGGGGAGCGGATCGTGCAGGCCGCGATTTTGGCGCGGCGATATCCCGAAGCCCGCATCGTCTTCTCTGGCGGAAACGGCGCGTTGATGGACGATGGACCCGGCCAGGAGGCGCAGGAGGCCAAGAAATTCTTGGTGACGCTGGGCGTCGACCCGGCGCGCGTGACCGTGGAAGACCGATCGCGCAACACCGACGAGAATGCTCGATTTCAGCGCGGCCTTGCTCCACCCGAAGCCCGGTCAGCGATGGCTGCTGGTTACCTCGGGGTTCCACATGCCCCGATCGATGGGTCTCTTCGAGAAGGCTGGTTTTGATGTCGTGGCCTTCCCGGTCGCCTTCCGAACGCTTGGCCGCGGTCGCCCCGTCCTATGGTCCCTCGACGCGACGCAAAACCTGCGCACGTTCGCAACCGCCGCGAAAGAATGGGTCGGCTTGCTCGTCTACCGGGCCTCGGGCCGGATTGATAAGTTTTTCCCCGGACCTGAGGACGCCGACCCGCTTTCTCGCGGCCCCATCCCGCGCTGAGAGCCTTCGCGTCATTCGCTCGAAGGCGTCCCGAGGCGGTACACGCCGCGGAAGTCGTTCGGATCGACGATCTTTCCTTTACGCGTGATCACGAGTCTCCCCTCCAGCGCAAGCCTGACGGCGACGCGGCGGACTTCGGACAGATGCGACCGCCAGCCCAGTTCGTTCTCGCCGCGGCTTTCGGCGAAGGCCTTGGCCGCTTCGGTGGGACAAATGGTTCTGCCCGGCGGCATGTGGGCGCAAAGGCCTATGATCAGGGCGTCGAGAGTGGGGAGCGGCTCGGTCATGGCGCTTCATCTCAACGAGCATCGCCGCGAGGTCAAGGCGGGCTCACGGGCATAGACCCTCAGTCGCTATCCGGGCAGCGACATCGATCGGCAGGCATTTGCTCTGGATCAACTGGCTGGTGTGATTGATTACGGCCAAGTGGTCGTCCAAAAGCACGTGCGCTTCGAGGCAGCGTTTTCTGTCTCGATCGCCGGTATTTTGGATAAAGCCCTGATAGTAGAACTTGATCGCGTTCAGTCGGGCGTCGATCGCGATGTTTTGCAACGCGTTCCGATCAGAACAGTTGTTCGGCAGAGCAACAGTCGCAACGGCTAACGACTGTCGCGAACCCGCCGCCAACATCGCAACCGCGAAAACGAGCGTCCTAATGGTTTGGATATTGGCCGTACTCACGCTAGAGCACCTCCGCTCGTTCTACGTTGGGTCCAGCTTTGGCGTCCCGTGCGCTGGACCGCCCACAGGCCATTGACGCTCGAAGTGACGAAGCGATCGTCCAAGCTCTCGGGTCGCTGCTTGCTTTCGGCGTCTGCATGGTTACAACATAGGCAACATGAAATCTGCGCAAAAAATAGGCAACCCAGTCGCGGTGGGTCCAATCCGTCTTGACGGTCTGGCGATGCTCGCGCCGATGTCCGGCGTTTCTGACTTCGGAATGCGGCGCGTGGCGCTGCGCTTCGGCGCTGCGCTCGCGTTCTCCGAAATGGTTGCAGCCGAAACATATCTGAAGGGAGACGCCGCGGCTTCGATGCGAGCCGAAGGCGAGGGCGTCTCGCCACACGCCGTCCAACTCGTTGGCCGCGAGCCCTGCTGTATGTCTGAGACCGCGCGTCGGGTCGAGGCGGCGGGGGCCGCCATTATCGACATCAATATGGGCTGCCCGGCAAGACGGGTGTCAGGCTCCCTTGCCGGCGCTGCGCTGATGCGGGACCTAGATCATGCCGAGCGCGTGGTCTCCGCCGTCGTCAGAGCTGTTTCTGTCCCAGTAACGCTCAAGATGCGCCTCGGATGGGACGCAGCCACGATCAACGCTGCGCAACTTGCCGTTCGCGCGGAGCGCTCCGGCGTGCGTATGGTGATTGTGCATGGTCGGACGCGAACGCAATTTTATCAAGGGCGGGCTGATTGGGGAGCGGTTCGGGCCGTGGTCGACGTTGTTTCCGTACCCGTCATCATTAATGGCGACTGCGCCGGAATCGAGGACGCACGCGCAATGCTTGCCCAATCAGGCGCGGATGGCGTCATGATCGGCCGGGCCGCCGTCGGCGCGCCATGGCTCGTGGGAGCAGTTTCGCGGGCGCTAGCCGACGGCGGCCCGATATGTGCGCCCCCAGTAGATCAGCAGCGGGCGGCGGCGATCGAACATCTTGACTGGTTGCTCAGCAAGCTCGGGACTTGGGGGGGCTACGTCACGCCCGCAAGCACCTCGCAGCGTACGCCGAAGCCGCGGGGGCGAGCGCGCTGCTCAGGCGAGAAATTGTGACGACCGACGATCCCAATCGGGCGCGCATTCTGCTCGAGCGGGCTTACTGCTCGTCGATGGAGCGAGCCGCGTGACAGCGCCGTTCAATAGAGTACGCGCCGACCCGGGAAAGGTCTTGAACGCGCTCGCGCAACCACTCATCACTGTAGAAGCCGAGGACGCGGTTATCGAAGCCAATGTCGCCGCCGAGACTTTTTTCGACATGGGGCGCATCGTTCTCTTGCGCTCCCGCCTTGCCGACCTTCTGCCGATTGGCTCGCCGGTGTTCGGGCTCGTATCTGATGCGAGGCGCAACCATGCGACCGTCGCCGGTTACAAGCTCGACATTTCCACCCCTAGAACGGGTAGCCGAGGTCGTGTCGACGTATTCGTCGCTCCGCTGCCTCAGCCAAGCGGCTCAGTCTCAATCATGCTTCAAGAGAGGGCAATTGCTGAAAAAATAGACAGACAGATGACGCACCGGAGCGCGGCGCGCTCAGTTACCGCGCTCGGAGCCATGCTCGCGCATGAAATCAAAAACCCGCTCTCAGGCATCCGCGGCGCAGCCCAACTGCTCGAGGCGAGCGCGGGGGACGAGGACCGTGCGCTGACGCGCCTTATTTGCGACGAGACGGACCGGATTGTGAAGCTGGTCGATCGTATGCAGTCCTTCGCGGATTCAACGCCGTCACAATGGGAGAGTCTAAACATCCACGCGGTGCTCGATCATGTAAAGCGACTCGCCCAGGCGGGATTCGCCCGTCACGTCCGATTTGTGGAGGTCTACGATCCGTCACTGCCGAATGTCTCCGGTTCGCGCGACCAGCTTATCCAGATCTTCCTGAATTTAATCAAGAACGCCGCAGAAGCTATTGGTGAGGATGGAATCGACGGGGAGATTACTCTGACTACCGCTTATCGACCCGGAGTGCGTTTGCGCAGTGGCGAGAATGTCGAGCCCGTTTCTCTGCCACTCGAAATATGCGTGCGGGACAATGGGCCGGGCATCCCGTCGGAAATCGCCGCGAACCTGTTCGATCCATTCGTTACCACCAAGGCGCAGGGCTCTGGTCTGGGACTTGCACTGGTAGCGAAACTCGTCGGCGATCATGGCGGCATAGTCGAATGCGAGTCGCATCCCCGCAGAACGACTTTCCGTGTTCTGATGCCGTTGTCGTCAACGCGCGCCCGAGTCCGAACCTGAGCGAGGACCGGATCATGGATGGCGAAGGAGCTGTGGGGATGCCGTCAGGGCAGATTCTGGTTGCGGATGACGATGCAGGAATACGCACCGTCCTGAACCAGGCGCTGTCGCGTGCTGGGTACGATGTCCGATCTACAGGAACAGTCGCCGGTCTATGGCGCTGGGTCGCCGCCGGCGAAGGGGACCTTGTCATCACGGACGTCGTAATGCCCGACGACAATGCCTTCGATCTCTTGCCGAGGATCAAGCGCATCCGGCCCGACTTGCCAATTATCGTGATGAGCGCACAGAACACGTTTATGACTGCGATTAAGGCGTCAGAGCGCGGCGCTTATGAATATCTGCCAAAGCCGTTTGACTTGCGCGAGCTGGTTTCGATAGTTGGCCGGGCCCTTTCCGAGCCGAAACGCCACCGCGAAGAAGCGGATGACCACGTTCCTACTGAGGCCATGCCGATCGTCGGCCGTTCCCCGGCGATGCAGGACATCTTCCGCGTGTTGGCGAGGCTGATGCAGACTGACCTCACCGTTATGATCTCGGGCGAGTCGGGGACTGGCAAGGAGCTTGTCGCTCGGGCGTTGCACGACTACGGCAAACGCAAAGGCGGCCCGTTCGTCGCCATAAACATGGCGGCGATTCCGCGGGATCTGATTGAGAGCGAGCTCTTCGGTCACGAAAAGGGCGCCTTCACCGGCGCCGCCGCACGCTCGGTAGGCCGCTTCGAACAGGCGGAAGGCGGAACGCTATTTCTTGATGAGATTGGCGACATGCCGATGGAGGCGCAGACGCGTCTCTTGCGCGTGCTGCAGCAGGGCGAGTACACCACCGTTGGCGGCCGCACGCCGATCAGAACCAACGTCCGCATTGTAGCTGCGACTAACAAGGACCTTCGATTCGCCATCCAGCAAGGCGCGTTCCGAGAGGACCTTTTCTTCCGCCTCAATGTTGTCCCGATGCGGCTGCCTCCTTTACGGGAGCGACCAGAGGACATCCCAGACCTCGTTCGCGCTTTTTTCCAGCGCGGCACGAGCGAAGGGTTGGCGCTGAAGTCGATCGAACCAGCGGCGATGGAGCGCATGAAACGCTACCCGTGGCCGGGAAACGTGCGTGAATTGGAGAACCTGACCCGCCGACTCGCGGCCCTTTATCCTCAGGACGTTATCGGCGAAGGTCTGATCGAGGCCGAACTCAGCGCCGGAGGCGCGCCCCCGATCGCGCCGTTACAGGTCCAAGCTGAAGACCTGCGTCTGCGTATGGTCGCGCCAATGGCGGCCGCCAGCGGGGAGGGCTTCAACGCCTCGATGGAGCGGGCGGTCAGCGATCTCTTCCGCTCTTTCGGCAACGCCAGTCCTCAGGTCGGGCTCTATCATCGCGTGTTGCACGACCTCGAAGCCCCTCTTATCGCTGCAACCCTCGCGCTGACCCGGGGCAATCAGATCAGGGCGGCCGAGATTCTGGGCCTTAATCGAAATACGCTGCGCAAAAAAATCCGCGACCTCAATCTCCGCGACATGCCGACCTTTCGATAACAAAGCCGCCGCCAAAACGTCGCAATTGAGCAACATTGTTGCACCGTTGCAACGAATCTCTCGGGACGTCACGATAGCGCCCGGATGGGTAATCGGATCAGGGATTGGCGGGCGAGACTAAGAGTTCGGGCGAAAAGCGGGCGACGCCTTTCGACGACAGTGGACCGACGGCCAGATTTGGACCGATTGCGGTAGCGGCGGCGTTCGTCCTGGCGCTCGCGACATTCCTCGTCTTCGCGGGCTTCACACCAATTCTTCCGACAGAAACGATCGTATTGACGTTGCTGATCGGGGATGGCCTGGTCGTCATTGTTCTCATTGTGTTGATCACGATCGAGCTGAGACGGCTATGGGCGGCTCGCCGGGCTGCGCGTGCTGGCGCTCGTCTGCACAGCCGGTTCGTCGCCCTATTTTCGCTCGTGGCTGCGATTCCAGCGATCGTCACCGCGGTGGTCGCGACAGTATCCGTCGAATGGGCGATCAATCCGCGGTTTATGAGCGATGTCGCGGCTTTCATCAACGAGTTCGAACCAAGCGACCCAGCTCTATCGAGAATCCCAGTGCCGGGCCCTGCTGCGCGACGTGCAACTGACGGCAAGCGACATCGCGAGGAGCGCCCTGCTGCTGCGTTCTGATCCCGATCAATTTAAGGAATATTTCGGCTCACGCGCGAAGACGCTCGGATTCGGCGCCGCCGCGCTGATGAGGGACGACGGCAATCCGCTCGAGACCGCTGAGGGTTCGGACGTTAAGCTCATCGCCAGACCCGATCCCTCGGACTTCCGCGATGCGCTCAACGGTGAAGATTTGTGCGGGTTTCTGGGCGCCGGAAACATCTTTGTCGCGATTCGACCGATCCCTGGCGCCGAAGGCCAGTTTCTGTATGCCGCGCGCGGCATCGATCCGTTGGCCGCCAAGGTTGCGGAAGACGCCGCGAGCGTCGCCAATCTCTGGGGACGGTTCGAGGCTCACCGACGCAGTTTGGAACTTGGCTTCGCCACCGTGTTCGTGATGCTCGCGCTAACCATGCTTTTTTCGGCGATTTGGCTTGGGTTGACCTGGGCAAACCGTTTGGTCGGACCAATCCGCCGGCTCATCCGCGCAGCCGACGAGGTCGGTTCCGGCAATCTCCACGTTCAGGTGCCGGCGCGCGCCTCCGACGGCGACCTCGGACATCTCGGGGACACCTTCAACAAGATGACCGCTGAACTCCTCCGTCAACAGACCGGCCTGATCGACGCCAATGCCCTAAACGAGGAGCGCCGCGCCTTCATCGAGGCAGTGCTGTCGGGTGTGCCGGCAGGCGTCGTCGGCGTCGACAAGGATGGCGCCATCACGGTTTGCAACGCCGCGGCGGAGAGGCTGCTTGGAAGCGGCCACCAACTGGTTGGCCAGCCGCTGGTTTCCGTCCAACATAGCATCGGCCTAATCTGGGAACAGGCGCGGTCACTCCCGATGCGCCTCCATCAGGGTCAGGCTACCGTGTTGCGTGACGGCCGGGAGCGCATCCTGAATGTCCGCGTCACCGGTAGTTCGGGGCTCGGCGACAGCGGAGGCGTTATTACGCTCGACGACATTTCTGATCTCGTCTCTGCGCAGCGCACGGCCGCATGGGCCGATGTCGCCCGGCGCATCGCCCACGAAATCAAAAATCCGCTGACGCCAATTCAACTTTCCGCGGAGCGACTTAAACGCCGCTACGGTCGCCATATCGTCGACGGCAAGGAGATTTTCGATCAGTGCACCGACACGATCATCCGCCAGGTTGACGACATCAAGCGCATGGTCGACGAATTCTCCTCATTCGCCCGCATGCCGAAGGCGCGGCTGGCGCATGACGATCTCACCGATTGTGTGCGTCAGGCGGTGTTCCTCATGCGAGTGGGGCGCGCCGACATTGATTTCGAGGAGCGGTTGCCGGAGAGGCCGGTGATGGGCGACTTCGACCGGCGCCTCATTTCTCAGGCATTGACCAATGTCCTCAAGAACGCTTCGGAAGGAATCGACGCGCTCGGCGAGGCCCTCGATCGCGGTCGCGTCGTTGTCGCGCTGGAGCAAGACGTCGGCGGCTTGATCGAGATTGCGGTCAGCGACAACGGCAAAGGTTTCCCCAAAGAGGAACGCAGTCGCCTGACGGAGCCGTATGTGACGACGCGCGCAGAGGGCACCGGGCTCGGTCTGCCGATTGTGGTCAAGATTTTTGAGGACCATGGCGGTGGGGTCGATTTGCTCGACGGTCTCGTCCGACCCGACGGCGGGCGAGGGGCGATGGTGCTGATGAAATTGCCGCACGCGGGCCATGGCGGCGAGAACGCCGAGCCGCAGAGCGAAAAAGCCGGATCACGCTGATGGCTGCAGACATTCTCATTGTCGACGACGAGGACGATATCCGTGAACTCGTCGGCGGCATCCTTGAGGATGAGGGGCACCACCCGCGAGCCGCGCGCAATTCCGACGAGGCGTTAGCTGCAATCGAGTCGCGCCGGCCGCAGCTGATCCTGCTCGACATTTGGCTGCAAGGCTCCAAGCTCGACGGCCTGCAACTCCTGGAATCGATCAAGAAGCAGAACCCGAGCGTCCCCGTAGTGATGATCTCCGGCCACGGAAACATCGAGACGGCGGTCACGGCGATCAAGCTCGGCGCCTACGACTTCATCGAGAAACCGTTCAAGGCCGACCGCCTGATCCTGATCGCCGAGCGAGCGCTCGAGACCTCTCGCCTAAAGCGTGAGGTCAACGAGCTTAAGACCCGCGGAGGCGCGGTGAACCGCATGGTCGGGTCCTCCGCCGCGATCGGGAACCTCAAGCGGATTATCGACAAGCTCGGCCCGGCGAATTCGCGCGTCTTGATTTCTGGCGGCGCCGGCTCCGGCAAGGAACTCGCTGCCCGCCTCATTCACGAGCGTTCGAACCGCGCGGATGGCCCGTTCGTGGTGGTGAACGCCCCGGCGATGTCGCCCGAAACGATGGAGGAGGAACTATTCGGCGTTGAGGAGCGTGCGGACCATCCCCGGCGGATTGGCGCACTCGAAGAAGCCCACGGCGGTACGCTCTACGTCGACGAGGTGGCCGACATGCCGCGCGAGACGCAGGCCAAGATTCTACGCGTGCTGGTCGACCAGAACTTCCAGCGCGTCGGCGGGATATCGCGCGTCCATGTCGACGTGAGAATCATCTCCTCGACAAGCCAGGACCTCGCCGAGGCGATCACCGAAGGGCGCTTCCGCGAGGACCTCTTCCATCGGCTGTCGGTTGTGCCGATCCGCGTGCCAACGCTTGCCGAGCGCCGCGAGGACATTCCGGAGTTGGTCCAGTACTTCCTGGAAATGACCGCCCACAGCATGGGTGTCACACCGCGGAAGGTCGGCGCCGACGCCATGGCGGTATTGCAGTCGCACGATTGGCCGGGCAACATCCGCCAGCTTCGCAACAACGTCGAGCGACTGATGATCCTGGCGCTCGGGGATCCGAACGCCGAGATTTCGGCGCACATGCTGCCGGCGGAAGTTGGCGCGCTGGTCCCGGCTGTGCCTAGCGGCATTGGCGGCGAGAAGCTCCTGAGCCTGCCGCTGCGCGACGCGCGTGAAGCATTTGAGCGTGACTATCTGATCGCCCAGCTCAATCGTTTCGGCGGCAACATTTCGCGCACGGCCGAATTTATCGGCATGGAGCGCTCGGCGCTGCACCGGAAGCTGAAGTCTCTCGGGGTGGAGTGAGAGCGACGAGCGTCCCAGACGGCGGAAGACGATGAGAGTGCGAAGTCTCAATGACGCGCAGGTGCAGCCTCTGGCCTGCGATGGGCTTTGGCGGCCTGCGCTCGAAAAACGCCAAGGGCTTCACAAGCCGCCATTCCTCGAAGCCACCCACCATCATCCGCATGCTCGGCGGCACAGCGGAACCTTCCGCCTTCAGGCGTTTCTCTTCCGATCGATTCGCAGCGTCGCCGTACCGGGCGTCGCCGATCCCGATTGCCAACCTGCGCGCTTCCGCCCGGTAGTCCGCCGACGGGTCCGGCATCTTGCGCGCGGCCTCATCGAAGGCTGAGGATCGCTCGACAATCCGACGGCCGATCTCTGACTTGACACGGCCCCAATATCGCGCGCCCGAAAGGTCGTTGGCCTCGATGCAGCAGCTGATCGCGACTTGGTAGGCGTTAACGCCGTGGCTTCGGATAAGATCGTCGACGTCTGCGTTGAACGCGATCCGTCTCTGGCGAAGACTTGGCAGGATAGCAGAGAACAAGTCGGGCATGTGCCGCTTTCCAACATCATCGCGCGTGTAAACAATTTCACGCACAGAATGACGGCAACAACGTTGTTCTCAATTGGTAGCGCCGTTTCAGGTCGAGCTCAAATGCGTGTTTATACGTAGAAAGGCTTAGGCGAATTATGTCGCGCCTTTAGTTTTTCGCCAAGTATGGATGCCCAGCGTTCGAGGCTTCTCCTTGAGGATGTTCAGGCCCGGCTGGGCCGCAGCGACCGAGAGCGGGAAGGCCATTATGCAATCGCTCGGCGGCCTATCTGTCGTTGAACGACGAGATATGTTATGGACGGCTGCGATCCGCGTCATAAAAAGGCGCGTATGGGGAATCAATAACAACGCCGGGCAGGGGCCCGGGTAAATGGAAAAGAACTCATGCCAACAGAGAAGGCGCAAAACCTCCAGGACACGTTTCTCAATCACGTGCGCAAATCTAAGACGTCGGTGACGATTTTTCTCGTAAATGGGGTGAAGCTGCAGGGGTTCGTCACCTGGTTCGATAATTTTTGCGTGTTGCTGCGGCGCGACGGCCACTCCCAGCTCGTGTACAAACACGCGATCTCGACAATCATGCCCGCCAGCCCGATCACCATGTTCGAGGCCGTGGAGGAGGGTTCCGACGCGCACTGAGCTGATGACCGCGGAATCAGGCGGCGCCGACCAGCAGGAACGCGCCGTCGCCGCGGGAACGCGTTCACGCGTGGTCTGTCCACATTTATCGCGCGCCCCGTTCGGCGAGGCGAGCCCACTCAGGACGCCCGAGGCCCGCTGCGAGGAGGCGGTCGGCTTGGCGCGCGCCATCGACCTCAACGTCATCGGCGCCGAGACTGTGTCGCTTGCGGCGATCCGTCCTGCGACCTATCTCGGCAAGGGGAAGGTCGAGGCGATCGCGGCTGAAGCGAAGGCGGAGGAGATCGACCTCGTCGTGATGGACTGCGCGCTGTCGCCGGTGCAGCAGCGCAACCTCGAAAAGGCGTTTGCCTGCAAGGTGATCGACCGCACGGGGCTGATCCTGGAAATCTTCGGCCGGCGCGCCCGCACGGCCGAGGGCGCGCTGCAGGTCGAGCTCGCTCATCTTGCCTACCAGAAGTCGCGGCTCGTGCGCTCGTGGACCCACCTGGAGCGACAGCGCGGCGGCTTCGGCTTCCTCGGCGGCCCCGGTGAAACCCAGATCGAGACCGACCGGCGGCTCATCTCCGAGCGGATGGTCAAGATCGAGCGCGATCTCGAAAGCGTCAAGCGCACCCGAGCCTTGCACCGGGCGAGTCGCGCCGACGTGCCTTATCCGCTCGTCGCGCTGGTCGGCTACACCAACGCGGGCAAGTCGACGCTGTTCAACCGCCTGACCCGATCGGATGTGATGGCGGCCGACATGCTGTTCGCCACCCTCGATCCGACCATGCGGCTGATCAAACTCCCACACGGCGGCTCGGCCATCCTGTCGGACACGGTCGGGTTTATCTCCGACCTGCCGACCATGCTGATCTCGGCCTTTCGCGCCACGCTCGAAGAGGTGCGGGCTGCCGACGTGATCGTGCATGTGCGCGACATCTCGCATGCCGACAGCGAGGCGCAGAGCCAGGACGTCGAGACGATCCTGAACGAGCTGGGCGTCGCCGACCGCGCCGACCGGGTGATCGAGGTGTGGAACAAGCTCGACCGGCTCGACGCCGACGCTCGCGCCGCGCTCGACCTCGAAGAGGATATGCGTCCTGCGCCCCCCCTCGCTGTCTCGGCGCTGACCGGGGAGGGGATCGACCGGCTGATCGCGGCGATCGAGGATCGGCTCGCTCGCGGCCGATCGCTGATCGAATTGACCCTCGATCCCTCCGACGGCCGGGGCCTGCACTGGCTCTACGAGCATGCCGAGGTGATGAGCCGCGCCGACGCCGACGACGGCCTGCGCCTGACCGTACGCGTCGCGCCGGACCAGGTGGACCGGGTCAAGCGGCGGTTCCCGGGGGGCGATGAGGGGGCAGGGAGAGCCGCGGAGGTCTAACCCCCTAGCTGGGGGCGGCGCCTGACCGGCCGAAGGTCTTGCACGGCTGGCAAGGGAGACGTGCGATCAAGGAGATAAGCGCACAAACATGTCACAGAATTTCGGCTTGGGCGGCTTATTATAACATATACAATATGTGCATATAGTCAGCTTCAAAGATCGCTCGCCGGATGGGGTTCATCGCGGATGCGGCCGCGTCCGCCGCTGCCAGACCCGAAATGCTTGCGCTCGGGCTCCAAAGCAGACCGAACGCCGACCGCGAATTCCGCGCCAACTCCCGGCAAGAGCGCCCCATTGCCGTTTCCAATCCTTTCAATGGGTTGCGCCTCGACCCGCACCCTTTGCAACGAGGAAAGCCGGCGGATGCGCTCTCCTGCCAAATCTCATCCTTCAGAATCAATAATGGCACAATTTCTGTTTAACGTAAACCTTTTAAACCGACGATCTGGGAAGGGAGTTAACGCCCCATCCCTGCCGGTGTCGTCTCGTGGCCCCTATGGCGCGGAGCGTCCGTCACGCGCCGGTAATGGCGAGGATCTCTTCCTTGATCTTCGCCTTGGCGAAATTCCCGACCTTCTCCAGATCGACATGGGGAACGTTGGGCAGTTCGTCGGCGGGAACCACGCAGTCGACGATCGCAGGGCCATCCGCCTTCAGCGCCCGGTCGATGGCGTCGCGCAAATCGCCGGGTTTGTCGGCTTTGAATCCCACCGCGCCGCAGGCGCTGGCCAACGCGACGTAATCCGGATTGGGGTAGTCCATGGCTTTCCAGGCCGGCAGCCCCATGGACTCGGCCTCCAGCCGGATTAGTCCAAGCGACGAATTGTTATAGACGATGACCTTCACCGGCAGCTTGTGCTGGACCGCCGTCAGGAACTCGCACATCAGCATGTTAAAACCGCCGTCGCCGCAAAGCGCTATGACCTGGCGCGCGCGGTCCAGCGCCTGGACGCCGTTGGCCTGGCCAAGCGCGGTGCCGACAGCGCCGTTGTTGAAAGAGCCGAGGATCCGCTGCTCGCCGGTCTGGCGAATCCAGTTGCCAGACCAGAGCGTATTGAGCCCGGTGTCGACGACGAACACCGCGTCGCGAGCGGCCAGGTCGCTCACCGCGCGCGCCACGGCCTGGGGATGAATCTTGTCCCTGCTGCGGGCAGGATCGCACTGCTTGTCCAGCTTCTCATCCCAGGCCTTCCGCTCGGCGGTCATGCGGTCGAAGAACCTGCTGTCGCTCTTCGGTTTCAGCCGATCGAGCAACGATTTGACCGTCGGCCGCACCGAGCCCACGACTCCGAGCTCGGTCGGCGCGCGGCGGCCGAGCACCCGCGCCCGCTCGTCGACCTGCATGACGACGGCTTTGCTGGGCAGGAATTCCGAATAGGGATAGTCGGCGCCGAGCATCAGAAACAGGTCGCATTGCATGACGGCGTCATAGTCCGGCTTCGTTCCGATCATGCCGATGCCGCCCATCCAGCGCGGCTCGTCGTAAGGCATGATGTCCTTGCCCTTGACGGAGTGAATCAACGGAGCCTTGAGCCGGTCGGAAAGCGCGCGCAATTCGTCGGCTGATCCATGGCATCCCGCGCCGCACATGATCACGATGCGTCCGGCGTCGTCGATGCGGCGGATCATTTCGGCGATGTCGTCGTCACTGGCGGCGAATTCGGGTCGCCCTTTGAGGGTCGCGAGACTCGGCACGGCGGCGGCGGCCGCTGCGCTGAGGACGTCCATGGGCGCCGTCAGATGAGCGACGCCGCGGCCCGCATAGGCGGACGCGATGGCTTGATGAATGACGGCCGGCGCCTGTGCGGGCGAGGAAAGGGTCTCGGTATAGAGCGAGACGTCCCGGAACAGCATGTCGGCGTTGGTCGCCTGGAAATACTCGGTGCCGGCGAGCTTGCGCGGCATATCCCCAGAAATCGCAAGAACCGGCGCGTGGTCGCGGCTGGCTTCGTAGAGACCCGCGACCAGATGGTTGCTCCCGGGTCCGGTCGATCCGCAGCAGACGCCGAGTTGCCCGGTGAGCTTGGCCTGGCCAGCGGCGGCGAGCGCCGCGCCCTCCTCGTGGCGCACGCCGACCCATTCGATGCTGCTTTGGCGCACGGCGTCGCCGATCGGATTGAGAGAATCGGCGATAAGGCCGAAGATCTGCTTGACGCCGATCGTCTCGAGCGCCGCGACCAAGGTGCCTGCGACTGTCTGGGCCATCTCGTCTCCTGCTTTGACTCGGGAACCAGCGCAAGCACCCCCGCGCCACGCCCGCATGCTCACGACTTATCCTGCGCTAAAGACCGACCTCAGGGCAATGCCCCGATGAGGACAGGCGACTCCCTCCCGACGGACGCCGCGAGGCGCACGGCGAAACGCTCAGCGAGCAGCGGCCCGACGCGGGCGCCGCCCTCCTCTCCAAGCCGCCGGGATCCAAGGCGACACGTCGTGCGGCGGGCCTCCTTCCGCGCGATTTTCCGCGCGAGCTTGTGACCAGCCGCGCTTGCCCGGCAAGTGCGTTCCGCCCTGCCAGCCGGCATCCGGTTTTTTCCATCCCGCGCTAGGCCGTGGAGGATTTCGCGCTTAAACATTGCAAGGCTGTCCTGCCGCGGGACCTTGGACGGCTTTGATATTCTCGTCGTTCGTAGAAATTTTTTGACCGTCGCATTTGGAGAGCCGGCTTTGGAAGCGGAGCGCCGTCAGGTTGTCGTTCTCTTCACGGACATGGTCGGCTTCACGACGTTTTCCGAGCGTTTTGGCGAGGAGGCGGCGTTCAGCCTGATCCAGAGACTGTCGCGCGTCGTCGAGAAGGAGGTCGAGGCCGAAGGCGCACAGATCAAGGACATCGCTGGCGACGGCGTCATGGTCGTGTTCGGCGTGCCGGTCGCGCAGGAGGACGCGCCGGTCCGCGCGTGCCGGGCGGCTCTCGCGATCCTGAAGAGCCTCGAGGCCGAATGGGCAGAGATCGATCAAAAATTCGGCTTTCGATGCGACGTTCGAATCGGGATCAGCGCGGGGCCCGCCGTGTTCGGGCATTTGCAGTCGGGTGGAACCGCGGGGCTCGCGGTCCTCGGCGACACGGTCAACCTCGCGTCGCGCGTGCAGGGGCTCGCCAAGCCCGGCACGGCTTTGCTCAGCGAGCAGGCGGCCCGTCTGGTCGAGGGCCTGGCGGATGTGGAGTTCGCCGGGCAGCACCCGATCAAGGGCCGCAGCGCAAATGAAAAGGTCTATCGGCTCGAAGCCATCCGGGGCGACGCGTCTCGCTTCGACGCGTCTCGCGCTCGCGGCCTGACCGCATTCGTCGGGCGTGAGCGGGAGCTCGATCTGCTCGAAAAAGGCATTCAAACCATCAGCGGCGGCGTTCGGGCGTTCGACATCGCCGGCGAACCGGGCATTGGGAAGTCGCGTCTCTTGCACGAGTTCCGCGAACGCGCCGGCAGGCATCGAGCGATTGTCCTAACCGGGGCGTGCACGGCCGATAGCCGCGAGACGGCGTTCCGCGCCTTCATCGATGTCGCGCGCGGCCTGCTGCGCATCGCGCGCGGCGACGATCGCAGGACGATCGAGATCCGGATCGACGAGGGCCTGCGAGCGCTCGGCCTCAGGACGGACGAGGCTTGCGGACTTCTCCTCAACCTGTTCGGGCACGAACCGGCGAGCGGCGCCCTGCCGGGGCTCGACGGCGTCCTGATCGGCCTGAGAACCCGCGAGCTCTTGCGCAGGCTCATTCATACCCGGGCGCGCCTCGCGCCGCTTGTCCTTGTGATCGAGGACACTCATTGGATCGACAGCGCCTCGGAAGACCTGCTGGGGAGCGTCATCGCGCCGGGGATTTCGGCGCCGCTTATGCTGCTGCTGACGCGACGGCCGACCTATTCGCCCCCTTGGCTCGGCATGGGGCAGGTGGTCGAGATCGCGCTCGATCCGCTATCGGATCGCGAGACCTCGCGGATCGCCGAGGCGAGGCTCGGCGTCGAGCGCCTTCCCGACGCTCTCGACGCCCTGATTGCCGAAAAGGCCGAAGGGAACGCCCTGTTCGCCGAGGAAATCGTGGCGTTTCTGCTGGACAAGGGCATCGTGTCGATTCGCGACAAGGCCGTCGAATTCGACGCCGCGGCTGTCGGCGCGGCGCTGCCTCAAAGCGTTCAGTCGATTCTCGCCGCGCGGGTCGATCAGCTGCCGCAAGAGGCCCGCCGTCTGCTCCAGACCGCAGCGGTGATCGGACGCAGGTTCGATCCTCTGGTCGTGCTCGCCTTGACCGAGGGCGGCGAGGGCTTGGACGCCTTCTTCGCCGACATCGAGGGGCAGGATTTCATCCATCGCGACGAGGCGACGGGCGCCTACGTGTTCAAACACATCCTTTTGCGCGATGCGATCTACGACGGGTTGCTCAGCGAGCAGCGCGTGGCGCTGCATCGAAAAGTGGCGGAGGAGCTCGAACGACGAAGCAGCAATGCGCTTCTGGAGCGAGCCGAGACGCTGGCGCAACACTTCGCCGCCGCGCAGGATCAGCCGAAAGCGTTCCGCTATCTCGTCATGGCCGCGCGCAAGAGCCTGAATGTGTATGCGATCCCCGAAGCGGAGAGCGGTTTCCGCAAGGCGCTCACGATCTTTGAGAGAAACACAGCGTGCTGCACGCCACGCGAAGCCGCGTCCACGGTCGTCGGCCTGCTCGAGACGATGATGCTGAAGAGCGACTATCGGGAAGCCGGACGGATCGCAGACGCCTACATGCCGATCGTGAAGGGGGCGGGGGAGACGCCCGAGCTGGTGGTCGCCTACCATTATCAGACGCTCGCGCTCGTCCAGCGCTACGAGCTTCGCGCCGGCCTCCAGCTCATGAACGACGCCATCGCGGTTGCGGAAAGGATCGGCGATCCGCGGGCGCTCGCCTTCGCGCGAGCGGGCCTGCTGCATTGCCGGACGCGGCTCGGGCTCGATACGCGGGAGGAGGCCGAACGGCGACGAAGCGAGGTGATGGAAAGCTGTCTCAGCGTCGGCGACAATTATTTGCGCAACTCGGCCTATTTCTTTGTCGTGTGGGACTGTCTGTATCGCGGCCTTCTCAAGGAAGCGCGGGCCCTGGCGATCAAGCAGTTCGCCTCGGGCGAGGCCTCTGGCGATCCGCGCGCCATCGGCTTCGCCAACTGGGTGCTCGGCTGGATCAACATTATCGCCAACTCGCCCAATGAGGCGCTCGCTTACGCCGACGAATGTCTGCGCCTCGCCGTCGCCCCGCTCGACCGGCTGCAGGCCGAAAACATCAAGACGGTGGCGGCGATCCTTGGGGGCGGGGGGCGCGATTCGCTGCCGCGGATCGAAGCGCTCAATGCGGAGTTGCACCGGCTCGGCACGCTCTACAACATTCTCGACGGCCCCCGCGGCGTGGCGCTCATCGAGGCGGGACGCGTCACCGAAGGCATCCGCGTGATCCAGCGCGCCATCACGGAGCGGGAGGAGGCCGGCGACCGGACGTTCGCGGCCTTCGTCCGGGTGCTGCTCGCCGAGGTCTACATCCAGATTCTTATCGGGGGCAGGCGGGCCCCCATCGGCACGATCCTGCGCAACCTTCCGACCCTGGCGGCGGCTCGGCTTCGCGGCGCTGAGAGGGCGAGCGCGCTGCTCGAGACCGCCGCTTCCAATCCGCAATTCGAGGCCGACGGCGCGGCGCACGCGCGGATCGACTTCAATCGCGCCCAACTCTGGCGCTTGCGCCGGCGTCCGGCGAAGGCGCGGGAGTTGTTCGAGCGTTCCCGACGCGCCGCTGAAGCGCAAGGAATGGATGCGCTCAGGCGGCGTACCGAGGAGGCTCTGGCGGGGCTCGCATGAGGCGGAGGCGGAACGGGAAAGAAAGTCGCGCCGGGGATGAGAAATCCCGTTGCGGAGACTATTGAGCGCTGTTAGCGTTTCGCTATTGCAACGTAGTTTTCAAGCCAAAGTTTTTCGTGGGGTCGACGCAAGTGCCGATCTTCGACGATATCATTTCCCCGAAAGCCGTCTGGCCGGCCGATGCGCCGCGGCCTCTTATGCGTGCGAAGCGGCTTATTGAGCGTTTCCGCACCTGCTTCCCGATGATCCACTACGACATGTTCTGGGAAACGCGCCTGATGAACGCCCAGGCGTATATCGGCGAGAACGGTCGATCGGTTCGACTTTACGGCGGCCTTGGCCGCCACCGCGAGGTCGGCGTCGAGGGCATCGCGTTCGCGCTCGCGCACGAGACCGGGCATCATCTGGGTGGGCCGCCGTTACACGAGTTCCTATACAACGATCAGCAGTGAAGAGCGCGCCAACGAATGGGCCGAAGAGACTGGCCTGCCGCTGCTGTTCGGCGACATTGTCTCTCGGCGCTACATTCGTCGCGGCCTATCGCAATTGGGTGCGGTCTGGAACAAATACCGAAATGTTTGCGACGCCAATCACGAAATAGTTTAAGGAGGAGGAAACAATGGGTCTATTATTTAATACTAAAGGAACTACGCATATTCGAGATGAAGGAAATATAGCGTTTAATTCAGCCAATCTAGCTGTGCTGAAACGGGATGTCGACTGGGCGAACGCGTTTGCGGCGTTGCCTGCCGCCAACAACCCGAAGAACCCAAACGGAGGAAGCGAAAACCTCTTGAATGCGCTGCCTTATCCGGTCCGTCCCCTCGCGCTCAGCCAGGCGGCCTGGACACAGTGGTTGCATTTTCTCGACACCCAGCCAAACGCCAGATCGGCGATCCCGAACGAGGTGGTTTCGACGACCATTGGCAAGGCAATTTCAGATGCGCTAACGAACCAACAAAAAAACTTTGTCCAGGTTGAAATCTTCGTCGTACCGGATAACGGCAATCAGATTTCCGCCGCATCCGTCGAGTTCCAAGACAAGCATCACGAGTGGTCGAAAATCATTACAATATACACGAACACCTTCGACCAACTCGGCCAATTTCACAGTCGTCATCGGATTTGACGTTGACCGCGTGCGACAGTTACCCCGGATTGACGGTGCGTGTACCGGAGTTTCGAGGTCAGCGCACTACCTCGTGACAAGGCAGCAAAACCGTGCCGGAGTTTGCGTGGCGCTCACGCCTTTCGCTTCCTCGTGACGCGCTTCCCTTTCAGGGGAACGCGCGCCGCGCGCTTGACCTTCAGCTTCGCCTTCGCTGGTGAGGCTGATTCGGCGGCGAGGGCCTCGACCCGCGCCTCGATGTCGGCTCCAGAGGTCTTCAGCCTTTCGCCGATGCGAAAGGCTTCCTCGTCGGACAGCACCCGCGGCCGTCCGAGCGACAGCGCAATCGCATAAAGCTTGGCCAGGATCTCCAGTTCGATCGCCCGGGCGAGCGCGGCCTCGAGCGTGCCGCCGGTGGTCAGCGCGCCGTAATTGCCGAGCAGCGCCGCGTGGCCTGCGCCCAGCGCGTCGAGCGCGGCCTCGGCCAGGTCCTTCGAGCCCATCGGCGCGTATTTCGTGCATTTGATTTCGGCGACGCCGAACAGGGCGATCATCGGATGGGCGGCCGGGATCGCCTTGTGCGCCATCGCAAGCGCGGTCGCGTAGGGCGACTGGAACCGCACCACCGCGTGAACGTCCGGCCGGGCGCGCGCGATGTCGAGATGGATCCGCCACTCGCTCGCAGGCTTGGTTTGGCCCTTCCAGGCGCCGTATTCGCCAGCGAGCGGCATCAACGCCAGCATCTGCGGGCGAAGGGCGCGGTAGGGCGTCCCGCTCGGCGTGATCAGGATCGTATCGGCAAAGCGGACGGACATGTCGCCGCTCGACGCGCCGCCGAAGCCGGCGTCGGCTACGCGCGCGGCCGCCATGACGATCGATTCGCGCAGCGTCTTCTCCGATATCGCCATGCCCCTCGCCTTGCTCGCCGGATCGCCGACTTACGCGTGCGGAAGTGGGTTTGACAAGGAAAAGCGCGACGATTCCCACCGACCTCATCCTGAGGAGCCCGCGAAGCGGGCGTCTCGAAGGATGGTTCAGTGGCGCCGCCGTCCGGCGCCGCGTGGACGAGGCGGGCGGGTGGGGCGCGCCCTCCGACAATCCATCGCGCGATGGCGCGCGGTGCGGTAAATTACGGGAGGCCCAACACCGAGGACATCCCGCCGCATGCCTTCCGCAAACCTGTTCGACCTCATCGCCGCGCGCGCCGGCAAGCCCGAGCAGATGGCGCTCGAAACGGCGGACGCGACGGCTCTGACCTATGCCGAGCTGATCGAGCGATCGGGACGGGCGGCGAATGCGCTCGCGGCCCTCGGCGTGGCCCCCGGCGACCGCGTCGCCGCGCAGGTCGACAAGTCGACCGACGTGATTGTCCTGGCGCTCGCGTGCTTCCGCGCCGGCGCGGTTCTGCTGCCGCTCAACACCGCCTATACGCTGGCCGAACTCGAATATTTTCTGGGGGACGCGGAGCCGGCGCTGACGGTCTGCCGGCCCGGCTTCCTGGCGGCGGTGGCGAAGTTGACGCACCGGCTCGGTCTCAACGCCGCCGAGAGCCTGGGCGTGGCGCGCGATGGGACGTTCGCCAAGCGGATCGCGGCGGCGCCCTCCGAATTCGAGACGGTTCCGCGCGCGGCCGACGACCTCGCGGCGATCCTCTATACTTCGGGGACGACCGGGCGCTCCAAGGGCGCCATGCTGACCCACGAGAACCTCGCCTCGAACGCGCTGACGCTGATCGACGTCTGGCGCTTTGGGCCCGCGGACCGGCTCATTCATGCGCTGCCGGTGTTCCACACCCATGGGCTCTTCGTCGCGGTCAACGTGGCGCTGCTCTCCGGCGCGACGATGATCTACCAGAACCGGTTCGACGCCGACGACGTCATCGCCGCCATGCCGGACGCGACGTCGCTCATGGGCGTGCCGACCTTCTACACCCGCCTCCTCGATCATCCGGGGCTCACGCGCCAAGCCGCCGCCGGCATGCGGCTCTTCGTGTCGGGCTCGGCGCCGCTGCTCGCGGAGACGCATGTCGCCTGGCGCGAGCGGACCGGGCACGCCATCCTCGAGCGCTACGGGATGACCGAGACCAACATGATCACCTCGAACCCCTACGACGGCGAGCGCCGGGCGGGGACGGTCGGGTTTGCGCTGCCGGGCGTCAGTGTGCGGATTTCCGACGCGGAGACCGGCGCGCGTGTTCCGGATGGCGAGATCGGGGTGATCGAGGTCAAGGGACCGAACGTGTTCCGCGGCTACTGGCGGATGCCGGAGAAGACCGAACAGGAGTTCCGCGCCGACGGCTACTTCATCACCGGCGATCTCGGGATGGTCGACCCGGAGGGCTACATTCACATCGTCGGGCGCGCCAAGGACCTGGTCATCTCGGGCGGCTTCAACGTCTACCCGAAGGAGGTCGAGACCGAGATCGACGCCATCGACGGGGTCTTGGAGAGCGCGGTGATCGGCCTGCCGCATCCCGACTTCGGCGAAGGGGTGACGGCGGTGGTCGTGCTTCGGCCCGGCGCGACGGTCACCGAAGAGGGGGTGCTCAAGACCCTCGAAGCGCGGCTCGCGAAATTCAAGGCGCCGAAGCGGGTGTTCTTCGTCGAGACGCTGCCGCGCAACAGCATGGGCAAGGTGCAGAAGGCGCTGCTGCGGGAGACGTACAAGACCACGTTCGGGTGAACGGAAGGCGGGAGGGGCGGCGAGACGCCGCCCCTTCTAATCTATCCCAGTCGGCCCGAGGCGTGGGCGAGGATCGTATAGACCTTGCCGGTGTTCGACATCAGATACGCCCGCCATTGCGTTCCGTCGCGGTCGTTCTGTCCGACCTTGGCGAGCAGGCGCTCGAACTCCTGAACATAGCGCGTCGCCGTTTCGCGGAATTGCGGATCGGTCTGGTAGCGCCGGCGGATTTCCTCGAACGCCTGCTGTCCCGCATCGGTGTAGAGGCGGCGCGAGACGACGGCCGTGTCGCCGCGACGCCAGCGGTCCCACGTTTCGGCGGCGGCGGCGCTGTCGACGAGGCCCGCGATGCTTTGGGTCAGATCCTCAAGCGACTCCGGCGGGCGAGGGGCCGGCGCGGCCGCCTCCTCGCGCGACGCGGCGGCGAGCAGGTTCGAGAGCCAGCCGGACTGCGACCGGTCGGACCCTTGCGCCGCCGGCTGGATCGGAGGAGGCGCGCGCCACCCCTGGCCCCCGGACCGTCCGCCCGACGACGACAGCGGCTCCTCCGCGGGCGGCGGCGGCGCGACGATCGTCTCGAACACCGCCGTGGCGATCGGCTCGATCGCTTCCGGCGCCGGGGCGTCCTGCTGAGGCGGGCTCTCGATGCGTCGCGGCGCCTCGACGGTCCGCGCTGCGGGTTGCGGATAGCGCGCGGCGGCGCCCGCCGCGATGACCTGCTGCGCCGGCTCGGCGACGTCGAACTCGACGCCCGAATCGGTGACCAGCGCGGTGAGCTCCTTCAGCGCCCGGATCTGGTCGGACACGACCCGGCGCATCGCCTCGGCGGTCTCGCTCGTCTCCTGCGGCAATTCCAGCACGCCGCGCTTGAGCTCCTGCCGGGTCGTCTCGAGCTCGCGCTGGACGTCGTTCGCCATCGCCTTCACCTCCGCCACCGACTGGCGGAACCGCTCCGCCGCCGAATTGAGCGCGCCGGAAAGATGGGCGTTGGTCTGGTCGATCGCCGCCTGCAGGCTTTGCGCGGTCTTCTCGCGCTCCTTGGCGGCGGTGTCGCGGATCGACTCGAACTGTCCGGCGACGGCGACCGAGGCGCCGCGGGCGGCCGAGGCCAGCGTCGTGGCGATCTCCTGAGCGCGCGCCTGCGCCCGGCCGAAGCTGTCTTCGACGTTCGAGGCGAAGCGCTCGAGCACGGAGTTGAACGCGGCGCTGCGCTGGCTCAGTTCGTCGATCAGCCCCTTGAGGCCGCTCTGACGATGCGCAAGGGCGGAGTTGATCGTATGCTGTTGCGTCACAAGCTCTTCCGATGCGTGCGCGAGGGCCTCCGCCTGCTCGCCGAGCTGTCGGGCCAGCGCGCTGGCGTCGGCTTGCGTTGTCGTGCTGAGGCGGCCGAGCGTCGCGACCTGGGAGGCGATGCCCCCGAGCGCGCGCTGGAACTCCTCGACCCGCGCGGCGAGGCCCCCTTGAACATCGGAGAGCCGCTCGCCCGCCACCGCGACCGACTGGTCGATGGCGGCGCTCGTCTGGCCGAGATTGTCCAGGACGAGCGTCAGCTCATTGCGCAGCCGGTCGCCGGCGCCGGCAAGGGCGCCGACCGAGCGATCCGCGCTGACGGCGACCGAGTTGCGCAGCGAGGCGCCGGAGGCCTCGACCTGATCGGTCATTCGTTTCAAGAGGCCCTCGATCGTTTCGCTCGACCGCTGCGCCGTCTCGTCGGCCGCGCTCCGCAACGCCTCGCTCGAATTGACGACCTCGGCGCGCACCTGACCCGCGAGCGCGCTCAGCGCCCGGATCGGATCGGCGCCGGCGCCGTTCACCGCCGCGATCAGATCGTCGGCGCGGCGCGTGAGCAGCGTCGCAAGGCCCGCCATCTGGTGGTCGAGCGCTTGGATCGCGCGCTCTCCCGCCTCGGCGATCTGGCCGGACACATGTTGCCCGCGGTCGCCGACGGTGGCCAACGCTTGATTCAGGGCCTCAGCCGCCTGTTCGCCCGCGCCCGCGATCTGGCTCGAAACGTCCTGCCCCCGATCGCCGAGCGCAGCCGCAGCGCGGTCGAGCGATTGCGCGGCGCGGTCCCCAATCTCGGCAAGCTGGGTGGAAACCGACTGGCCACGGTCGCCGAACTCCACCGAGAGTTGGTCGAGCGACCGCAGGGCGCGCTCCGCCGTATCCGTAATGAGATTGGACACAACCAATCCCTGATCGGAAACCACGCCGGAGAGCCGCTCAAAAGTCTGAGACAGGCGTTCGCCAACGATGGCGACCTGATCCGAGACGTTCTGGCCCTGATCGCCGAGCGCCGCGACCACATGGTCCAGAGATTGGGTCGCACGCTCGCCAACGAGTGCGATCTGGCCGGAAACAGCCTGACCGCGGTCGCCGAATTCCGCCGAGAGCCGATCGAGGGACCGCATGGCCCGTTCTCCCGCATCGGCGATTTGACCGGACACGGCCAGTCCCTGCTCGGAGACTGAGCCGGAAAGGCGCTCGAACGTCTGCGACAGGCGTTCGCTGGCCTCGGCGACCTGGTCCGAGACATTGCGGCCCTTGTCGTCGAGCGCAAGCGCCACCCGCTCGAGCGTCTGAAGCGCGCGGGAGCCCGCGCCGGCGATCTGGCCGGAGACGTCGTCGCCTCGCTCGCCGAGCGCCGTCACCAGCTCGGCGCCCTTGACGTCGATGAGGCGATGAAGCTCGTCCACCCGCGATCCGATCGCGGCCGCAAGTTCATCGCCCCGAGCGGCAAGAGTGGCGTCCGCGTCCGCCGCCATTCGGGCGAGCGAACTGGCCATCGCCTCCGTGCGGGCGGCAAGCCGGCCGTCGATCGCGCTGGCGCTGCGGTCGGCCGCCTCGGCGACGTCGGCGAGCCGCGCGTCGATGACATGCGCGCTTTGATCGGTCGCTTCCGCGAGCGCCAGGGCCACGCGCTCGAAGGTCTGAGCCGCCCGGGAGCCGGCGCCGGCGATCTGGCCGGACAAATCCTCGCCCCTCTCGCCGAGCGCCGCTACGAGCTCCGCGCCCTTGACGTCGATGAGGCGATGAAGCTCGTCCACCCGCGATCCGATCGCGGCCGCAAGTTCATTGCCCCGAGCGGCAAGAGTGGCGTCCGCGTCCGCCGCCATTCGGGCGAGCGAACTGGCCATCGCCTCCGTGCGGGCGGCAAGCCGGCCGTCGATCGCGCTGGCGCTGCGGTCGGCCGCCTCGGCGACGTCGGCGAGCCGCGCGTCGATGACATGCGCGCTTTGATCGGTCGCTTCCGCGAGCGCCAGGGCTACGCGCTCGAGGGTCTGAGCCGCCCGGGAGCCGGCGCCGGCGATCTGGCCGGACAAATCCTCGCCCCTCTCGCTGAGCGCCCCCACGAGCTCCGCGCCCTTGACGTCGATGAACTCGATGAAGCTCGTCCACCCGCGATCCGATCGCGGCCGTGAGTTCGCCGCTTCGCGCTGCAATGCTGGCGTCCGCGTCGGCCGCGGTTCTGGCGAGCGAACTGGTCATAGAAGTCGATGCGCGCCGCAAGTCGGTTGTCGATCGCGCCCGCACTCCGGTCGGCCGCCTCGGCGAGGTCGGCGAGGCGGGTGTCGATGATCCGGGAGCCTTGATCGGCCGCGGCGGCGAGCGCCGAAAGGCGCGTGTCCAAGTCTTCCGCGCTCCGTCGCGCCGAACTCGGCGAGAGCCGCCCGATGCCTATCGAACGCGCCGTCAAGCGATGCGCGATGCCCATCGAGGGCCGCGCCGAGGCCGGAGCGGTGAGTCTCGAAAAGCTCGGTCACCTTCTCGGCATGTTCGCCGACGCGGCGCTCGAGGTCCGTCCGGTTGGCGTCGAAACTCTGGCCGACGTCCTGTAGCGGGGCGACCACCTGATCCTTGAACTGCTCGACGCTCGACCGGAGCGAACGGGAAACGTCGTCGACCCGGCCGGTCAGCGTCGCGTTGATGGTGGCCGAAAGCCCGGACAGGGTCTCGGTCAGCGTTTCGACCCGCTTCTGCAATGTCTCGCCGATCTCGGCCGACTTCGCGTCCAGACTGTTCACCAATTCGCGCCCGCCCTCGCCAAGGGTCCTCGCGGTCTCGAGCGTGTTGCGGGCAAGCGTTTCCGAAACGGCGCGGCCGCGTTGGGTCAGTCCCTCGTCGATCCGCCCGATCAGAGTTTCGAGCGAGCCCGAGACCTCCCTGAGCTTGCCCGAGGTCCGTTCGTCAAGGGTCTGAAGGCGAGTCTCGAACGCGGCTGCGGCCTCGTCGCTGCGGCGGCCAAGCTGCTCGTCGAGCGCGCCGCCGCGCTTGATCAACATGTCCTCGATCGCGCCGAGCTTTGCGCCGAGATCGCTCGCCAGCGCGTCCGACCGATCGCCGACCTGCGAGACGAGTTCGCGTCCGCGTCCATCGATCGCGCCTTCGAAGCGCGCCAGGCCGTCGCCGAGCGAGATTTCCACGCGACGCGCGTGCGACGTAAGCGCCGCGTCGACCGAATTGAAATGCGCCGTCGAGACGGTTTCGAACTGTCCGAGCCGCTGGGCGGATTTGGCCGAAAGGTCTTCGAGATGCGCGGTGAACCTGTCTCCGAAGTCCTCGCGGTGGCCTCGCATCACCGTGTCGATCGACGCGATGTGGCCGGCGATATGGGTGTTCAACTCGCCTGCATGAGCGGCGATGCGGTCCACCACGCTGTGACCGTTTTCGCCGACGATATTGTCAAGCGTCTCCAGATATTCCCGCATGCGGCCGGTCTGATCGGACAAGGACTTCGACGAGGCGTCCGCCGCGCTCGCCGATGATCGCGTCGAACGCCGTCACCTGCTCTGTCAGCGCGTCGTGAACGCTGCCCGCGCCGATCGCTACCGTCGCGGCGGCTTCGCTCGCCATCGCGTTGAAACGCTGGGCGATCTGGGAGGCCTCGGTATCGAACCGGTTGAGCGACGCGGACGCCGTTTGCTCGAACTGCGATTGGGTCGCGGCGCCTTGCACCGAGAGCGCGCCCACGAGCCGCTGCGTCGTGTTGTCGATCAAGGCCTCGACCGCGGCGGTCTGCCCTTCGATCACGCCGCGAAGCTGATTTTCCCGCGCCTCGAACCGCTCCGTCCAGCGTTGCGCGGCAGACTCGAGGGTCGCAGAGGCGTCTTCGGCGCGATCCCTGAGGACCGCGGCGAACCGCTGGCTCGAACCGTCGAGCCTGTCGCCAAGCGCCTCGCCGCGCTCGACCAGGGTCTCGTACAGCCGATCGGAGACGCTGTTCAGCCTTACCACCAGCTCGTCGCCGCGCAAGGCCACGGTGTCGTTGAGCCGCGCCTGAGAATCGTCGACGCGGTCGATCAACGCCTGCGCGCGTTCGCCGAAATCGCGCGCCAGCACGTCGCTCGCGTCGATAAGGCGCCCAGCGACCGACTTGCTTTGGATGCGGAACGCGTCAACCGTTTCCGCGCTCTTGGCGCTAAGCCGGCCCACGATTTCGTCGGCGTGGCTGTCGATGGCGTCGCGCATGAGATAGGACGCGTCGGAGAGTTGGCTCGCGACGACGTCTCCGTGCCCCCGGATCACTTCGGCCGCTTCCGTGAGCTGCGAGACGAGGCGCTCGCCATGCCCCTGCAAGGTCTCAACGGCGATGGCGCTGCTCGAGCCGATCCGGCTCACGACCGTGTCCGCGTGGGCGTTGACCGCGTTGCTGGCCAGATCCGCCGATTTACGAGCCGCGAGGCGACGGCCTCGCCGTGGGTGCGGAGCGAGTCCGCCACTTGGTCATTGGCCGCGAGAACCCGCCCGACGATCGTATCGGCGTGCGTGCTGACGGCCTCGCTCGCACGGTCGGCTGCGGACGCGAGCCGCGCCGCGACGGCGTCGCCGTGCGAGCGAATGGCGTCGAGGACTTGACCATGGCTTTCGTTGATGCGGCCGACGATATCGTCGGCGTGAGCGCCGAAAGCGCCCGACATGGCGAGCGAAGACTTCGATCATCTGCGCGGCGAGATCGTTCTGGCGATCCTTGACCGCCTCGATCGCTCTCGAGGCGCTGGAGCCGACCCTTTCCACGATCTCGTCGGCTTGCGCGCCGACTGCGGCCGACATCGTCGCCGTTGCGTCGGCGATCTGCGCAGCCACGGAATCGCCATGTCCGCGAATTGACTGGACCGCATCCGCGCTCGCGGCGGCGATGCGTTCGACGACGTCGTCGGCATGGCCGCCGATCGCCGCACGGGCGTCGTCCGCAGCGTCCGCCAAGCGCGCGGCCACGCCGCCGCCGTGGGTTCGAATGGCCTCGACGATGTCCGTCCCGCTCGACCGTAACCGATCGACCAACTCGTCGGATTGCGCGCCAAGCGTCGACGAAACCGTCGCCGAGACGTCGGCCAGACGGACCGCTGTCGAGTCCCCCTGGGTCTGGATGGCCTCGGTGGTGCGCGTGCTGAGCTCCACAATCCGGTTGACGATGTCGTCGGCGAATGCGCCGACGGTGTTGCGCGCGTCGGCGGACGTGTCCGCGATCCGCGCGGTCACGCGATCCCCGTGCGCGCCAATCGCGTCGACGATCGCGGTCTGCGAGTCATTGATGCGCTGGACCAGATCGCCGCCGCGCTCATCCATGCCGGCGAGCAGGGTTTCGCCGGCCGCCTTCACCCGCCCGTCGAGATCGCCGACGCGGGCCACGATGTCGTCGGCCGTTCGACGGCTCGTTTCCGTAAGACGGGCGGCGAGACTGTCGCCGACGCCCGCGATCGAGACGGCGATCTGCGCGCCTTCCGCAACGATTCGCTCGACGGCGCTCGATCCCGAGCGGTCGATCGAGATCGCGATCTCCTCCGAAGTCGCTCCGAGCGCGGCGAAGAGCCGCTGGCCGGCTTCGTTCAGCTTGTCGTTCAGGCGAGCGCCGGCGGCGTCGAGATCTCCGGCGATCCCGCCGTGGACGTTGGCGATCGCGTCCCGAACCCGCGAGCCGCTCGTCGTGATGGCTTCCCGCTGATCGGCCATCTCGGCGATCAGGGAGCGGATCTTGCGCTCGTTGTCGGAATAGGAGCGCTCGAGCGTCGAAACCTCGGCCTTGACGCGGGTCTCGAGTTCGGCGGCGCGGGCGAGCGCCCGTTCGACGCCATCGCCCATCGAGCTGAGCTCGCGGCGGATGGCCTGCGACAGGGTCGCCACCTGTTCTCCGGCGATCGTCTCCGGCTCCACCAGGCGCACTGCGACTTCCGAAATCGCCCGGGCCGATTGCCGCAATTCCCGCATGCGGCGCGCGAGCGTCGCGAAGGCGAACAGGAACAGGACCGGCCCAAGCGTCGCAAGCAGGAACAACGGCGTTTCCGGCCGAAGGAGGATCTGGGACCACGAGGCGCCGGCGACCGTGGGCCAGAGGCGCAGATAGGCGTAGAGCCCGCAGAGGCCCACCCAGACGAGCGATCCGAGGATCGCAAGGATGAAAGGCGTCCGGCTTGGACGCGGCGCATTCAAGGCCTGCAGGATCGCGCCCACCGTTTCGCGGTCGTCATTGGCCGGAAGCGCAGCGGCGATCGTCGGCCTGGAGTCCGTCGGCGGGGCCGCCTGCGGGCCTGGCCTCAAGAGCGGAGCCGCTTCGGCCGGTTGCGCATTCGGCTTGAGGATCGGGGTCGGCGCTTTCGCCCTGACGACGTCGGCCGGCGGGGGCGCTGAGTCCTCCAAGGTCGTGGATGACGTCTCGTCGTCCGTCAGGTTCAGGGCGCTCTCGATTGCCGACATCGCCGCCGAAACCGGATCCGTCGCCGGGTTCTGTTTTGCCATAGTGACCGCCTCGTTCCATTGGCGTCGACCGCAAGCGGTCGATCGACGCGCCAACACTTTCCTCCGGTCTCGGTTCTTAAGAGCCGACGGAAACACACGCATTAACCACGTCGCAGTCTAACGCCATGCTCCTATTATGAAAACCGTGGCGGCAAGTCATCCTTCAAACGTCGTTAACGGTTCTTTTACCATGCTTTTCCAATCTCTTCTGCGGATGGAGGCGTCGCCGCCGCGGGGAGGCGGACTTTCGGCGTACGGCCGTTTCGCAACAGAATGGGAACGCATGGCTCGGATCCGGGCGCGTGGCCGAAAGGGGATCGCTCCACCGCTGGATGGGTTGAAGGACGGCGCGCAGGGTCTCGCGCTGGATCTTGGGCATCTGGACCGCCAGTGCATGGGGGACAAAGCTCTGGCGGCCGAGGTGCTCCAGCAGTTTCGCGTTCAGGCCGCGGCGCTCATCGAAACCTTCGCTCGCGAGGGTTCGATGTCTTCTCGAGAAAAGGCGGATATCGCCCATCGGCTGCGAGGGTCGGCTTTGGCGGTCGGCGCATTCCCGGTCGCCGAGGCGGCGGCCGCCGTGGAAACCCGGGGCAGGGAGAGCGCGCCGCTGGGGGACGAAGGCTCCAAGCAGGGCGCCGAATTGTCGCAGGCGATCGCACGTTTGAGCGAGGCGGTCTCGCGGGCGGTCGCTGAAATGGATCGCCTTCCTCCAGACCCCGATAAATGAAGGCTTTTCGCGCCGCGCGGCGTAAGCCGTCGATCGCCTCTTGTGAACTTTCGGAGTGCCGGGGGGATCGCGAGAGCGCCCTTTCGGCCGCTGCGCGCTTGCTTTATGAAGGCCCCCGCTCGGCTTGGAGGCGCAGGCGCGCCCCGAGCGCGACAGGAGAGCGGGGATAGGTTCTGCTTTATGGCGAAGATAACCTTTGTGGACTCAAAAGGCCAAGCGCGCACGGTCGAGGCCCAGGTCGGGGCGACCGTGATGGAGACGGCGCTGCACAATTCCATTCCGGGGATCGAGGCGGAATGCGGGGGGGCCTGCGCCTGTGCGACCTGCCATGTCTATGTCGAAGAGGCCTGGACCGAAAAGGTCGGAGCGCCCTCGCAAATGGAAGAGGACATGCTGGATTTCGCCTTCGAGGTGCAGCCGAATTCGCGGCTGTCCTGCCAGATCAAGGTGACCGACGAACTCGATGGGCTCGTCGTTACGACGCCGGCGAAGCAAGGCTGAGACGATGAGCGACGTGATTGCCACCGACGTTGCGATTATCGGAGCGGGGCCGGTCGGGCTCTTTTCCGTGTTCGAGCTCGGGCTCCTCGACATGAAGTGCCATCTGATCGACATCCTGTCGCGGCCAGGCGGCCAGTGCGCCGAACTCTATCCGGAGAAGCCGATCTACGACATTCCCGGCTACCCGATCATCAACGGCCAGGAGTTGGTCGACAATTTGATGAAGCAGATCAACCCGTTCGGACCAACTTTTCATCTCGGCGAGATGGTCGATCGGCTGGAATTCGCTCGGAACCCCCGAGCGCCCGCTGTTCCGGGTCGGGACGGACGCCGGGACGACGATCGAAGCCAAGGTCGTGATCATCGCCGCCGGCGGCGGGTCGTTCCAGCCGAAAAAGCCGCCGATCCCTGGACTCGAAGCGTTCGAGAACAGCAGCGTCTTCTATTCCGTCCGTAAGATGGAGCATTTTCGCGACCGTCGCCTGGTCATTGTCGGGGGCGGCGATTCGGCGCTCGACTGGGCGATCAACCTGCACCCGCTCGCGAGCCGCGTGACCCTCATCCATCGCCGCGCCGTCTTCCGCGCCGCGCCCCATTCGGTCAACGCGATGCAGGCGCTGGTGGACCGTGGCGAGATGGATTTCCTGCTCGGGCAGGTGACGGCGGTCAAAGGCGAAGCCGGACAGCTCTCGGCGCTGGTTGTGAAAAAGGAGAACGGCGAGACGGTCGATCTGCCCTGCGACGACCTGATGCCGTTCTTCGGCCTGACGATGAAGCTCGGTCCGGTCGCCGACTGGGGGCTGAACCTGCACGAGAACCTCGTGCCCGTCGACACTGAGCGGTTCGAGACGAGCACGCCGGGCATCTTCGCCGTCGGCGACATCAACACTTACCCGGGTAAGCTCAAGCTGATCCTGTGCGGCTTCCACGAGGCGGCGCTCGCCGCGCAAAAGGCCCATCATTACGTCTATCCGGACAAGAAGCTGGTGTTCCAGTACACGACCTCGTCGACGAACCTGCAGCGCAAGCTCGGGGTGAGCTAGGCTCGGAAGGCGCGCGCCTGGGGCGGCCAGAGACCGCCCCTCCGATCGAAGTCTTACGACGGCGGGCCGCTCGCCCAGGAAGCGAAGGCGACGCGACCCGACGCGGTCAACCCATAGAGCCCGCGCTCGATCCGCTCGAACCAGCCATAGACATTGCTCTGAAGAATTTTGGCGGCGTCCGGGGCAAGTCCGCGAAGGTCGCGCGGACGGGTCGGCGCGCCGGGCGAGCGCTCCGGCCACGGCGAGCGCCTGCTGACGATAGGCGGTCATTTGGGGGTCCGGGTCGAACCGCCCAAGACGGGATCGCCCTTGCGGCGACGATGCTCCTCGACGATGCGCGAGCGCCGCTTGCCGTCGCGCCTCGGTTTCCAGGGCGCCGGCTCGACCACCACGTCGACCCGGCCATTCGCGGCGACGGCGAGCAAGCCGAAGCCCAGGAACCGACAGAGCTTCTTGACCCGCGCGTCGTTCTCGCGGCCACGCCCGCGCTTGGACGCGCCGACGGCGAGCCAGACTTCGTCGCAGGCGGATGTCCGGTCGACGGCCTGAAGCACCAGTTCGAGGGTGAAGCTTTGCTTGAGCTCGCCGATCACGACCCGTTCGGGCGGGCCGTCGGAAAGAGCGACGAGATCGCAGCCGCGCACCTCGCCTTTGACCTCGAGGCCGAGCTTCTCCAAATGGCGCTTGATGGGGATGTAAAGGTCGGTTTCCAAGCGGAATCGTCTCTTGATCCAGAATCAAGGTCAACTTGGCGAGGCGTCGTTAAGATTGCGTGGGCGTCGCCCGGATTAAATCACCGGCCCGACGAGCGCGGAGACGACGATCGACAGGATGATGGCGCAGACGAGGATCGCCAGCGCGTAGGGGCCAGTCTTGTCGGACGGGCACCTCATCAGGATCGGCAGGCCGAGCCAAAGAAGATAGACGGCATAGATCACGGCGAGGAGGCGCAGAAATCCCAGGCCGGGGATGAGGGCGAAGACGCCGGCGAGCCAGACCGGGGTCATCGAATAGACCGCGAGCTTCATCGCGTTCTGAGGATTCTTCGGGGCGGAAAAGGTCGGCGCCAGGCCGTCGATGACGACCGCCATGACGTAGAGGACGATGAACGTCACGAGATAGTGGACGATTCCGCCAAAAAGGCTGGAGAAGAACCCGTGAGGGTGGAGATGGCGGAAATGGCGTCCCGCCGCGCCGAACACGCCATGGCGCAGAAACTCACAGATCGGCGGGATCGCCGCCACGAAGGCTGCGTAATTTGTGAACAGATAGCCGGCGTCGCCGGACTCGGGCTCGATGCTCAGCCATTCGGAGGACGGCGACAGCACCATCGCCTTTGCGCGCTCGTAAACGTCCATCGACCGCCCCCGTTTGCGGCCGTCGAAGGTCCCGACGCCCCGGTGGCCGCCCCGCCGGACTATAGGCCCGGGCGCCGGGTCGCGCCAGCGCCGGCGCGCCGATGAAGAGGCGGATGAAACAAACGACCCGACGGTTCGTATAGCCAGCGAGGCTTGAAACGAGGCCCCCACCCGATAAGGTCTTCCCTGATGATCGTCCTCAAAGCGCCCTGGAACGAACGCAGCGGCCATTTCTCCCCGCTGAAGGCGGTGGTGTTCGCCGGCCTGTTCCTCCCGGCGGCCTGGATCGTCTATCTCGCCGCCACCGGCGCGCTCGAGCCGAAGGTGGTGACGGAAATGATCCACAGGACGGGTCTCTGGGCGATCCGTTTCCTGCTGCTCTCGCTCCTCGTGACGCCGCTGATTCGCTCGGCGCGGTATCCCAAGCTGATCGCGATCCGGCGGATGGTCGGGGTCGCCGCCTTTGCCTACGCGTTCGCCCACCTTTCGCTGTACGTCGTCGATCAGCATTATAACCTGGTCCACGTCGCGAGCGAGATCGCGCTGCGTTTCTATCTGACGATCGGCTTCATCGCCTGGCTCGGCCTCGCAGCGCTCGCCGTGACCTCGACCGACGCGATGATCCGGCGGCTGGGGCCGAAATGGCGGACCCTTCATGCGCTGGTCTACGGGATCGGGGTCCTCGCGCTCCTGCATTTCATGATCCAGGCGAAGGCCGACGTCACCGAGCCCACGATCATGATCGGCTTCTTCCTCGTCCTGATGCTGTTCCGCGCGGCGGTGAAGCGCCAGATTGCCCCTTGGGTCGCCGCGCTGGCGAGTGTCGCGCTGGCGACGCCGCTGACCGCGCTGATCGAGGCCGGCTGGTATGCCCTGGTGCGCCATATCCCCTTCTGGGAGGTGCTCGGAGCGAACATCGATCCGGACATGGCGTTCCGACCGTCGGCTTATGTCCTGGCCGGCGGCGCGCTGCTGGTCGTCGTCGCGGCTCTGCGCAGAAACCCCTCGCCGAGACGCGCGCCCGCGGCCGTCGCTCGCGCCGCGCCTTCGGCGGCGTCCGCGCGGCGCTGACCGGGTCGGCGCCTCAGAACGTAAGCGTCGTGCGCAGGCCGATCACCAGTTCGTTCTTGAGCGTCTGAGTCGGCTGGTCGGGGTTGGCGAGCCCTGCGCCCGGGTTGATGATGTACTGGAAATCGGGCTGGATCTGCCACGATGGCAGGACCTGCGCCTGATAGGTCGCCTCCACAAAGGTCTCGGTGTTGCGCACCGGGGTATAGACGGCGGCCTCGAAGACTTGCAGGTCCCGGTCGGCGTTGGATGCGCCGCTGGTCACGCGCGCGATTCCGAAGCCGAGCCCGAAGACGTCGTTGTCTCGCCCCGGCAGCGGATCATGCAGGCTCAGGCCGCCGTTCATGCTGAAGCTGATCAGGTTGCGATCCTGAAGCGTCGTGAATTCGCCGCGCAGGAAGGCGCTGATGTTGCGGACGGGATCGCTGCCGCGCCAGACCATCTGGTCCGCCACGGCGTAGAGCGAATAGTCGCCCTGCTTCTTTGCGGGCGTCCCGTCGCTCTCGGGGCTGGCGAGCGGAAGGCCGAGATTGTCGACCCGTTGGCTGTCGAAGTCTTCGCTGTCGTACCAGCCGCCGATCTTGTACGTCCCTGGCAGCGGGCCGTCGGCGGCGGGCTTGCCGGAGGGGGAAGCCGCCGGAAAAGTGTATTGCAGCTCAGCAATCGCGAGAACGCCGGTGTTCAGCGGGAAGCTGACGCCGTTGGGATTGCTTTGCGGGGTGTTTGGGGAATTCAGCGGAATCGGGCTGCCATTGAAGACGCCGGCCATGATCGTGATGGCGTCGGAGGGACGCGCGCGTGCGCGCACGCCGAGGCCCGCGAGCGGGTAGGCGGGGCCGCCGCCCGGCAGGTTCGCCGCAGGCAGCATCGGCCAGCCCATCACCGAGTTGAGGAAGTAGCCGGCGTTCTGGCTCATCATGAACTCGTTATCGAGGCTCTGCTCGCCGATTTTGACGTCGAAGCGCTCGCCGAAATTCTGCTGATACCAGAGCTCCCAGAGGCGAAGGGACGCGGGCGCCTCCAGGCCGCTCACCGTCTGGAGGTTCAGGAGGTTCGATTCGCTGAGGTCGCCGCCCCAAATATGGAAGCCGCTGACGCTGACGATTCCGCCCTGGAGGCCGAAGAGGGGCTTTGTGTCGAGTTGCACCTGAGCGGTCGTGACGCCGTTGACCTCGAAGCCCTGGCGGACGCCGCCGGTCAGGTTGCCGAAGGTCTCCGCCTCCTCGTAGAGCTGCACGGAGAGGCCGTATTGGGCGAGCGCCGGCCTCAAGCCGCCGATGTCGCCGAGCAGGTTGGCGTTCTGCCAGTCGCCGCTCAGCACGCCCCACGGGCCCGGGCTTGCGGGAGCGGGGGCGGACGCGGCCGTCGGGGGCGCCTGCACCGGCGCCTGGGCGCGGAACGACAACCCTTGCGGGGTCGTCGACAGGGCGGGCAGGGCGACGAGGGAAGCTGGCTCCGCCGGCGAGCCCGTCCCGGCGGCGGGGTCTGCGTTTGCGGCAGCGGCGGCCAATCCAGCCGCGACCGCGAGCGCCGCACCGATGGCTGGCGGCGCCGAACGGCGCATGCTGGGCCTCCAACCCCTGATATGCTGGGGAGACTGCATCCGAACTCCGAGTCAGGCGCCAACGTCCCGGCGACTACGTTCCCAAGACGCTGCCCGCCGTCAATGCCGTCCTGCTTAGAGTCTCCGCAAAACCGCTGGATGACAGGCGCGTGTCGCGCGCGCCTGAAGGGCTTCGGCGCTGCGACTGCAGCCTTGGCAAGGATGCAACGATTTCAGCGGCTTCGGCGCACAAACCTGTCACTTTTTTCGACCCGCCGCCGTAGGCGTTTTAATCTAAAAGATGAGAAAATTGTATGTAAACATTTGATGTAATGATATAATATGACTTGGTACGTTGAGGGACAGCGGGTTGAGAAGTCCTGGATCGGCCCGGCGCCGCAGCCGCATTGACCAGGGCTCAGGGCCTTCCGGGACGGCGCCCAAGGAGGGCGGGACGGACCGCCCAGAGCGAGGCCGCGGCGCCCCCGATCGACGTCCCCGTCACGCTCGACGCAGCCGTCAGGGTCGGGTTACATATGCATGACTGCATTGGCGAACAGACGAGTCCCGCGCTATAGCCGTAAGGCGACGAATTGGAGGCCCCTTGGCGCGTGTGAAATGCCTGATCTGCGCTACCGAAACGGACTCGAAGGCCGACGCCTGCCCCGTTTGCCATACGCCATTGGCTCCTGAGCCCGCGGGGCGTCGCGAGGACGCGCCGCGACGCATGGAGCGACGCCCGCTCACCGTGCTCTTCTGTGACATGGTCGGTTCGGTCGCGCTCGCCAACGCGCTCGATCCCGAGGACATGCTGCAGGTTCTGGATGCGTTTCGGACGGCATGCGACGACCTCATCACCCGTCACCGGGGCTTTGTCGCCAAATTCCTGGGCGACGGCGTGCTGGCATATTTCGGCTATCCCAATGCGGACGAAGAGGACGCGGCGCACGCCGTCCGCGCCGCCCTGGCGCTGCGCAGCGCGATGGAAAGTCTCCCGCTTCCTGACGGGATTACCTGCCAAGCGCGAATCGGCGTCGCCACGGGCTTCGTGGTGATCAACGACCTGATTACGCGCGGGAAAGTGCACGAGATCGGCGTCGTGGGCGAAGCGCCGAACCTCGCGGCGCGGCTCCAGTCGGCGGCGCCCGTGGGGGGAATCCTGGTGGCGGAGACCACGCGGCGAATCACCGCGGGCCAGTTCACCTATCGGGCGATCGAGCCGCTGACGCTCAAGGGATTCGACGCGCCGGTGCCGGCGTTCGAGCCCCTCGAAGCGACCGCGACCGACAGCCGCTCCCGCGCCCGGGCCGAGAGCGCCGGGTCGCCGCTCTTCGGCCGGGACGCCGAACTGCAGTTTCTGGTCGACCTTTGGTCGAGGGTTCGCTCGGGCCAGGGCCAGGTCGCCCTGATTCGGGGAGAAGCAGGCATCGGCAAGTCGCGACTGGTCGAAGCCATGCGGCGCCACGTCGCCGACTATCCCCACGAGCATTCGACCTGGAGCTGCGCGCCCAACAACGCCGATTCCGCCTTATACCCGGTCGTCGAGCAGGTTGCGCGGGCGGCCGGTTTCGAACGGGGCGAAAGCGGGGAGTCGCGGCACGCCAAACTCGGGCGGCTCATGGCGCGTTACGGCGTGAGCGATCCGCGCAGCCAAGCCGTGATCGGCGATCTCCTCGGCCTTCCGCCAAGCCCGTCGCACCCGATCGGGGATTTGACGCCGGAAAAGCTCAAGGCGGTCACGCTCGATACGCTGATCGCCCTTCTGGAATCCTGGACAGGCGAAACCCCGGCGCTGCTGGTCTTCGAGGATCTGCACTGGAGCGATTCGACGACTCTGGAATTCGTGGATCGCCTGGTTGCGAAAGCCAGTTCGCGACGCTGGATGGTTCTGATCACGGCCAGGCCCGAGTTTGCGAACCGATGGCCCGAAGCCGCCAATCTCATGGAGCTCTCTCGCCTGGATTTTGGCGCGGCCGAACGGATTTGCGCCTATCTCGACGAGGCGGACGCGCTGCCGCCGGAGGCCCTGCGGCAGATCGTGGCCCGCTGCGACGGCATTCCGCTGTTTGTCGAGGAAATGACGAAGTCGGTGCTGGAGGGCATGGCGACCACGGCCCGCGCCGGTTCGTCACGGATCGTGATCCCGGCGACGCTGCACGATTTGCTCGTTGCGCGGCTCGACCGTCTCGGACCCGCGCGCCGCGTCGCCAATGTAGGCGCGACCATCGGCCGACGCTTCAGTTACGAACTTCTCGCCGAGGTCCTGAACGAGTTGGGGGCCGAGCTCAGCCGGAACCTGGCGGCGCTGGCGGCGTCGGGTCTGGTTGAAAAACAAGGCGAGGCGCCGAACAGCGAGTACATGTTCAAGCACGCCCTCATTCGCGACGCCGCCTACGAATCGGTGCTCAAGCGCGAGCGCGAAACGCTGCACGGCAAGATCGCGAACGCGCTGCGCGAGCGCTTTCCCGAAATGCGCGACAGCCAGCCAGAGTTGCTGGCGTATCACTTCACCCAGAGCGGCGCGGTGCCCGAAGCGATTCCCCTCTGGGCGGCGGCGGGGCAACGTGCGGCCTCGCGAGCCGCCCACATCGAGGCCGTCGGGCATCTGGAGACCGCGCTTACGTTGCTGCGGCGCCAGCCGCAGGGTCCCGAACGCGTAGGCGTCGAACTGCAGCTGTTGCTTGGCCTTGCGGTGAGCCTCTCGGCTTCGCGAGGCTACTCCGTGCCCGAGGTCGGCCGCGCGCTGGGAGAGGCGCGCGCGATCTGTGACGCCTTGGGCAACGTCCCGGAATTGTTCGCCGTGCTTCGCAACGCCTGCAGTTTCCACATCGTGGCTGTCCAGATGGCCGCCGCCGAGGAGGCCGCCAGGCTGTGCCTCGAAATGGCGAGCAAGACCGGCGATCCCGTGCACATGATCGAAAGCCAGTACGCGTATGGCTACGTGTGCTACATGCGCGGCGACCTTTTGAACGCGCAAAGGTACCTGGAGTTGGCCGGATCGCTGTACCGCGAGCGCAACGGGGCGCAGCTGGTGTTTCCGAGCCCTCAGGACCCGCTGGTCGGAAGCCTCTGCGCGCTGATGCTCGTCCTCGAGGAGCTCGGCGACAAACGCGGCGCCGATCGGGTCGAGCACGAGATCGAAAGTCACGTGCAAACTCTCGGGCGCGCCTACGATTATGCCTACAGCCTCTGTTTTCGCGCGTCACAGGCCTGCGAGCGTCGCAATTTTGGGCGCGTGAAAGCGATCGCCGAGGACCTGATTGCGGTCTGCAACGAGCGCAAGTATCCGCTCTATGGCGCTTTCGGCACGTTCTACAGAGGCGTGGCGATCGGTCACCTCGAGGACCCCGACGCCGGGTTCCTCATGGCGTCCTCCGGTTTCAGCGATCTGGATCGGATCGGATGCAAGCTGACCCAACCGCAGGCCAGGCGCTATCTGGCTTTGATGCGCCTCGCGATGGGGGATGCTCCCGGCGCCCTCGCGGTGGTCAATGCGGGCATCGAGCAGGCCGTCACGTCCGGCGAAATCTTTGCGCTTCCGGCCCTGCAAAGACTGCGATCCGAGCTGACCGGCGGCGGCCGGCCAGGCGATCCGACCAGGGGGGAGGCGTCCCAGGCGACCGCTTCGGCGACCTTGGACGTCCACGAGCCGCATTGAAGGCGTTTAAGCGACCGGGCGGCAATCGTCCCTGAAAAAGGTTCGTCGGGTCCCGCTTCAGGGACGGTTCAGACGATCGCGGACGCCGTTCCGGAGGTGTAATCGCAACTCGCCCAGACTCCAAAGTCGGTCGTCAGGGTCAGCTTGCCCCCGCTTGTCGCGCCGAGGCCCAAGTCGGAGATGAACGGCAGGCTGTCGAAGGCTCCAAGGTCGAGCGTCCAACGACCGCTCAGGAATTGCACGCCCCTCAGCGTCGTCAGGGTCAGCGGCCCCTCGAGGATCTGCTGATAGATCGCGACGTCCGAGCCGTCCGCCGAGCGGGACTGCTTGAGATACCAGACGGGGACCGGGACATTCAGAGCGGGCAGGAATATCGATCCGTGCGGCCCTTTGGCGAGGGCCTGCAAGAGATCGGGCCGGCCGTGAGTCGACAGACGGGCGAAGGCGTCCGCCGACGACGGGGCGGTTGGACCATTCCCCCCGGTGGCGACGACATTCGTCCCGTGCAGAGACAGGAATTGTTGCTGGCTGGCGATGGCGCTGGGCGCGAAGGTCCGGGTGAGAAGCGCCGAGGCGACGAAGGGCCCATGCGACGGCGAACCCGCCGCCATGGCGATGTTCGCGAAGTATTTGGGATAGCCCATGATCTCCCGGCCGACCGAGACGGCGAGGCCGTTGTCGACAAACAGATAGGCCGGAATCCAGGCGATCTCCGTGGGCCACGCCTGAGGCCAGGTCTCGCCGTCCTTGAAGCTCCCCGCCAGGATCCAGAAGCCAACGTCGATCTCGGGGGTGCCGCCCTGCTCGGAGAACGGCGGAGTCGTGGCGACAATGGCGGTATTCTTCACGCAGGCAAAAAAGACCAGATCGATGAGGGGTTGAAACCGCTTTCGCCCAGCGATCGCGTTGTAGGTTTTGTCCAGGTAGCTTTGCAGAGCTGACAAGTTGCCGGGGAACCCGAACGCGTAAAATTCCGCTCCGAGGCAATTGAACGGCGGGCGCGGCAACGTCACCCAGCCGCTGTAATTCAGGTACGTGCTGCTCATTGTGCGCTCCCCTCCATTTCGAATTGAGCCTTCCAGCTCAACCTGCGGGCTCGGCTGCGCCGGCGTGAGCGGACCATAAAGGGTGTTCGAGCAGACGATCGGGATCTTTACGCCTGACAGCGCCGAGGCGGCCGACAAACCGCACATCACCGCGACCTCGACCGCGCCGACGTTCGCTTCGGGCGCCTTGGGCCAGTCGCCGGCCAGAAAGAGATTGGCGTAGCCTGATTTCCCGGGTTCGAGCCGATGCTGAAGTGTATTCGGCAGGCTCAGCACGTAGCGCTCGCTCGGGCTGATGTTGGCGCGCCAGTATTGCTGGTCGTACCGCGCCTCGCCGGTCGCGGGGTCCTTGACGTGAAGCAGAGTCCAGTTGAAAGCCGCGCCCTTTCCGGCCTTGGTCCAGAGCGCCTGCAACTGTTGCGTCGTCCAGGCCAGACCCTCCGTCTTCGCCGCTTCGGTCGCGATCTTGGCGTCGTTGGGCGCGGCGGCGTCCGCCATCGCGCCGCAGAAATAGGCGACCGAAAGCGGTCCCGGGGCCGGCCAATCCTCCGCCGGCAGGAGTTGCGACATGTCCGAATAGGTGTCGAGCGGGGGCACGTAGCCGGTGGTGATCGGCCCGAGCGTTTCGGCCGGGGGCGGCTCATTCGGCGGCGCGACGAACGGACCGCCGAGGTCCTCGACCTTGCTGTCCACCCAGAACTGCAACGCCTGGGTGCGCACGGTGGCGAGATTGGCGACCATGTCCGCCCAGTCCTTGCGCTGAGCGACGAGCGCCTTGCAGATCGTTCCGAGCGCGCCGACGGAGATCCCGAGAACGATCTTGTCGAAGTGCTGTCCCCGCTGAAGTTCGAAGCGGCTCGCCGACCGGCGGCGGCTGCGGGCTGTAGTACGCCTCGAAATCGACGCCGTCGGCCTCGTACTGGCGGCCATTCACCAACTGGCTCCAACGGGGCGCGCTCGGCCAGCACTCGATTCCGTTGACGGGAACGAGCGGCTGATACCCGTTCAGGTCGGACATCAGGGCGGCCTGCTGCTCCACCACGATCGTCTCGATCGAGGCGCCGTCGGCGCTGGGCAGGAGATCCGTGACCTTGTGGAAGAACTGGAAATTCACGCCTCGGCTCTTCAGCACCTGGTAGATCGGCGTGAAGATGGTGTCGCCGAAGCCGGCGGTCGCCTTGAAGAAGAACGCGCCCTTGTAGGTGAGGCCGAGGCGCAGCAGCGCCTGCACCGCGGTGCAGGCCGAGAGGCTCGGCTTCGCCCGGTCGCCGGCCTCGTAGGCGAAGCAATAGTCGTAGAACGCCCGCAACAGGACCGTTTCGGCCAGGAGCGCCTGGATTTGCGGTTTCAAGAACAGGGGCGACGCCTGCAGCAGGAAATCGCGCAGCTCCAGGCCGTCGATCGTATGGAAGCCCTGGTCGATGCAAGCGTTGTCGATCGCTCCGATCGCGATCAGCGTCCCGACGATGACGGCCTCGATTCCCTGGATTTCGCCGCTCTTGCCAGGCTGGCCTTTCGCCAACTGGTAGGCGACAAGCTCGAGCCCGAGCGCAACCCGGAGCAGGTCCGCGACGTCGGGCCAATTCAGGTTCGCTGCGGAAGCCTCGCCGTTTTCGAGAAGTTCCGCGGCGCGTCTTGCCGCGGGAAGCGCTTCGGCCGCGCTCGCAGGCTGGGCGTGGCCCGCCGCTCCGGCGACGAAGGCCCGCAGATGCGCCGGCGGCTGGGCCGTCGGGCTCGATCGCGGCACGATCGGCAAGGCCAAGCTCGGATGGCCCTTGGCCGCGGCCTCGATCCACTCGATCAAGCGTCTGATCAGGGTGACGATCGACGGCATGACCGGATCGGCGTCCCAGAGGTTGTCGGCGCCCGGAAAGAGGTTGGCGTCCTCATCGGGCGGAAACCAGAACGGCCACGGCGACCAGCCGCCGGCCTCGTCGGAGGAGAGCGAGAAGTCGTTCTGCCGCCTGAAGGCGTCGCCGATGGTGGCGAGGGGTCCAGGCGGCCGGTTCAGCGCCTTGAACGCGATCCGCATCAGGGTGAACGCGTTCGCGTATGCGCCCGACCAGATGTGCAGGCCGTGCTCCTCGATCCGCTGTCCGTACTTCGGATTGCGCCCGCTCGCGGTTTTGCCTCCGAGACGCCAGCCTAGCTGATGGACGGTGATCTCGTAGGTTTCCCCGGTCGGGTCGATTTCGGTCAGCGCGAGCGCGGCGCTCATGGCGCCGATGCCGCCGCCCAAAACCGCGACCTTAATCTTTTCCCCCGCCATGCCTTTGCCCCGTCGCCCGAGCCTAATGGCGGACTTAAGCATGTCGAAAGGCGGCTGGCCACAAGTCTGCGATCCGCGCAACGCGGCTCTCGGTTAGTCCTTCTTGCCGCTGAACAGGAACGGCGCGACCTCGGAGACGCCGGGCGGTTTGGTCACGGCGAACGGGGCGGGGCGACAGACGGCCAGCGCCGAGAGGCCCACGCGGGCGGTGAGCAGCCCGTTCAGCACGCCTTCGCCCATCTTGGCCGAAATGCGTGAGGCGATGCCATGGCCGACGAGCTGCTGGAGGAGGCTGTCGCCGACCGCCATGCCGCCGGTGATCGCGATATGGGCGCCGATCGAACGGGCGAGCTTGATGAGGCCAAGCAGGCCGGGCCGGCCGCCGTAGATCTCGGCGATCCGCCGCACCAGGCGGATGATCTGGGCGATCACGAAGATGACGTCGAGTATGGCGCGCGGGCTGATCGCGGTGACGATCGAGACCGCCTTGGCGGCCTTGGCGATCTCTGCCTGCGCCCGCTCGTCGAGCGGCCTGAGCAGCGCGCGCTCGGCGATATCGATGAGATCGCGCCCGTCGATGATCGCCTTGGCCGCTTCCTCGACTTCCGCGCGGGCGCGCGCGGTCTCCGGCCGGTCGCGATAGAGCGCGACGAGCCTCGCCGATCAGCCGCCGCGCGGCGTCGCGGTCGTCGGCCGCGCGCGCCTCGGCGAAGGCGATATGCATCTCGGCGATTTTGGTCTGACGCGAGACGGCGAAGACTTCCCGCGCGATCAGGCCGATCAGCCCGATTGCGAACAGGACGGCGAAGGCGAGGCCGACGAAGCCGAGGGATTCGGCCTTGGCGAACAGGCCCTCGATCAGATTGGTGGTCCACAGACCGAGGGCGAGCGAAACGAGCCCCCCGAGCCCCGACCACAGGACGCCGGAGAGGCTGAACCGCCAGCGGCTCAGCAGACCCGACTTCTGCGCGGCTTCGACTTCGCGCTCGGCCTCGTCGATCGCGGGCGTCCCGGTCGCGGACGGGATCGGATCATGCTGCGATTGAATGACCGCGGACGGAGCGAGCGGGGCTGGCCCGTCGTCGAAGGCGACGCGCGAGTCGTCCAGCCGGAAGGCGCGGGGGCGGGGAGGGCGCTCGTTCATGCCAGGCGGTCACCGATCAGGAATTGCAGGACGCGGTCGAGCCGGATCTGCGGAGCGGGCTCGCCCGGATGGAGGACGGGCGGGCGAAACCGCACGAAGCGCCAGTCGTTGTCGGCCTCCGGCAGGGCGATCGCGTCGCCCTTGAAGATCGCCATCGGGTCGGCCGGCAGCTCGCCGGGAAACACCGCCGCCTCGGCCGCGCCGTCGAACACGTCGCCGCCGATCGTTTCGCCCCGCTCTGGCGTTCCGATGATCGCCTTGAGGATGTCCCCGTGCTGGCGGATCTCGGCCTCGCGGGTGGCGCGGATCGCGGCCAGCGCGATGACGTCGATCTCCGCTCCGACGCCTTCGGCGCGGGCGATCGCCTTGGCGGTCAAGGCTCGGAGAATCGCTTCGAGCCGGTCGTGGCTCGTATGGTGCAGATGGTCGGCCTTGGTGGCGGCGAACAGGATGCGATCGATCCGCGGGCGAAAGATCGAGGCGAAGCTCGAGGCGCGGCCGGCGCGGAAGGCGGACAGCACCTCGGTCAGCGCATTCTCCAGGTCCCGCAGCGCCGCAGGGCCCGAATTCAGCGCGGTCAGGGCGTCGACCAGCACGATCTGGCGATCGAGCCTGGCGAAGTGATCACGAAAGAACGGCCTCACCACGTAAGTTTTGTAAGCCTCGTAGCGCCGCTCCATCATCCCCGCCATCGTCCCCGAGGCGATCTCCATGCCCTCGCCGATCGGAATCGGGGCGAAGGTCAGGGCCGGCGAGCCCTCGAGGTCGCCGGGCATCAGGAAGCGGCCCGGGGGCAGGGTCGAGAGCGCGTAAACGTTCTCGCGCGCCTTGCGCAGGTAGGCGGTGAAGCGCTCGGCCACGTCGCGGGCCTGATCCTCGTTCGCCTCCGCGTGCGGGTCGAGCCCGGCGAGCACGGCGCGCCAGTCGGCCGAGAGCGGCGAGCGGGCAGGGGTTTCGCTCGCGGCCAGGGTCTCGCGCGCCCAGTTTGCATAGGATTTGTCGAGCAGCGGCAGGTCGAGCAGCCATTCGCCGGGGTAGTCGACGAGATCGAGCGCGAGGCTCGAGCTTCCGCCGCTCCAGCGGGAGGCGCTTTCGAACTCGATCGTCAAGCGCAACTGGGAAATTCGCCGGGTCGATTGCGGCCACGAGCGATCGACGCCGGAAAGGCTCGCCAGATGGTCCTCGTAGGCGAAGCGCGGCACCGCGTCGTCGGGCTGGGGTTCGAGCCTGGCCCTGACGATCCGCCCCTCCGCCGAGGCCGCGAGCACCGGCAGCCGGGCATTGGCGATGAGGTTGCTGACGAGGGCGGTGAGGAAAACCGTCTTGCCTGACCGCGAAAGCCCGGTGACGCCAAGACGCATTCCGCCGCCGGCAAAGAAGTCGCCGAGCGAACGGGCTACGAGCCCCGCCTCGAAGAGAAGATCGGAGAAAAAAGACAAAGCAGGGTCCGCGGGTGAAATCCGGCCGCGGCCTATCTAGGGAGCGGGCGGCGGGATTGTGAGGGGTCAGTCCGCCTCGGCCCCGAGCTCGGCGGGCGTCAGGAACAGGGCGAGCAGTCCGGCCCTGCGGCTGATGTCGTCCCAGACCGAGATCTCGAAGTCGATCACCGCGACCGCGCAGGTCGGATATTTGATCGCCATCCGGCGCAGCTCGAGATGGGAGCCATGGCCGGCGAGGCTCGTCGCGAGCTCGCTGATTCCGGGATTATGGCCGACGAAGCCGACGCAATCGATGGCGTCCGAGAGCGCGCAGGCGCGGGCGAACAGCATTTCCTGGGTCGCGTCGTAAAGCCCGAGCTCCTCCTGCAATTCGACCCGGCGCGGCCAATGCGCGGCGAAGATCTCGGCCGTCTGCTTGGTGCGCAGGGCGCCGGAGTGGATGAGCACCTCGGGCAGCCGATCGCGGTCCGCCAGCATGAGGGCGATACGCCGCGCGTCGCTGCGGCCGCGGTCGGTCAGAGCGCGCTCGTAATCGTCCTGCCCGACGCCGGGCTCGGCCTTCGCGTGACGGATCAGGAACAGGCGGCGCATGGGCGAAGATTGCGCGACGGCGCGCCCCCGCGCAAGCGGCCCGCGCGCAAAAGTCGCAGGGCGTCAGCGCTCGCGGCGGCTGAGGAAAGCGAGGCGCGGGGGTCAAACGAAAAAGACGTCGGCGGGGACGCCGACGCTCCGGAGCGGCGACGTCCTCGTCGCCGGGATTCGGCGCAGCGTTCTTGAGCAACGCGCGGTGCAGCGACGGCGCCTACCTTTCGCGGCGGCTGAGGAAAGCGAGCTTCTCGAACAGGTGCACGTCCTGTTCGTTCTTGAGCAACGCGCCGTGCAGGGGCGGGATCAGCTTCTTGGCCTCGCGCTCGCGCAAGGTCTCGGGCGAGACGTCCTCGTTCAGGAGAAGCTTGAGCCAGTCGAGCAGTTCGGACGTGGTCGGCTTCTTCTTCAGGCCGGGCGTCTCGCGCAGCGAAAAGAACGAACGCATCGCCTCCTCGACCAGCCGCGGCTTGATCGCCGGGATAATGCAATTCGACGATTCGCTCCATCGTCTCCGCATCGGGGAAGCGGATGTAGTGGAAGAAGCAGCGGCGCAGGAAGGCGTCCGGCAGCTCCTTCTCGTTGTTCGAAGTGATGATGACGATCGGCCGGACCTTCGCCTTGACCGTCTCGCCGGTCTCGTAGACGTGGAACTCCATCTGGTCGAGCTCGAGCAGGAGGTCGTTGGGGAACTCGATGTCGGCCTTGTCGATCTCGTCGATCAACAGCACCGGGCGCTCGGGCGAGACGAACGCCTCCCACAGTTTTCCCCGCCGGATGTAGTTGCGAGATGTCCGAGACGCGCGGATCGCCGAGCTGGGAATCCCGAAGCCGCGAGACCGCGTCGTATTCGTAGAGGCCCTGCTGCGCGCGGGTGGTCGACTTGACATGCCAGGCGATGAACGGCGCGCCGATCGCGGTCGCGATCTCCTGGGCGAGCAGGGTCTTGCCGGTCCCGGGCTCGCCCTTGACCAAGAGCGGGCGCTCGAGCGCGATGGACGCGTTGACCGCGGTCTTCAGTTCGTCGCCCGCGACGTAGGTCGCGGTGCCCTGGAAACGCATGTCTGCCCTCTTGCCGGGAATTTCGGGACGATCCGCCCCTCGGCGTTGTCGCGCCTTTCCCTCCCGCGATCAAGGGCTCTCGGTCGGAGGGACCGCGCCGGTCGGCCGTCGAATGGCGACCGCCGGCAACGGCCGTCGAGCGCTCGGACGACCGCTATGCGGCGTCATCGGTGCGGATCTAGGACCAGAATTGAACCATCGCAGGGTGATCGGCCTGACACTCCGTCACTTCGGTGACGACGCCGTTCTTCAGCTCGAAGACAAGCACCGATTTTGTGTCCAGCGTTTTGCCTCTCCGCTTCCCCGTCGCCCGCTCCAGAGCGAAGACGCGATCGCCTGACGCCGCTATGGAGAGGGGCTCCGCGCGCATGGTCCCCCCAGTCTCGCTGCCCAGTTGACTGAAGTACTGGAGTATAGCCTGGACGCCCTTGTAATTTCCCTTCAACACCCCGGTTTCCGGCGCATTCCAGTTCGCGCTCGGCGCGATAAGCGTCTTCAGCGTCTCGACATCGCCCTTTGCGAAGGCGTCGAAGCCGCGCCGAACCGTGGCGATGTTTTGGGTTTCCGTCGCGCCCGTACCGCTCATGGCCGTCTCCTTCCCGGATGCTTCCCTCGCGGCTCTCTTTGATGGAGCCATCGCGCACTAACGAGACTAATTCGGAATAGCGAAAACCGCAACGTGGACCATAAAATCCTCCGAGTATTTTTGAAGCGGTTATTTCCAATTCACAGCGACGTCACTTGTAGATGAAGTCAAACTCGAAGACCTGCGGCCCCGTCGATTTGGACGTCCATTCGCCTGTCCTTCCGATATAGGACGCCCACGGTCCAGTAGCCAAAGTAACAATGGCGTGCCCGGAGGCGGTCCAACCGCTCGGTTTGCCGTCGGTCATCGTGACCTCGAGCGTTCCGTCCGTCGGTTGAAAGACGAATGTGGCTCCCGGCTTACGCGCGACGCCGTAACCCGAGAGCAACTTCGCCTTCGGTCCATCCCATTCCCACATGCTCGCGCCGGTCTCGACCGCGCCAGCGCCGTCGCCTTCGGTATTCAGACAGCTTTCCTGGCTGATCGACAGCGCGTGGCCCTCGCGATCGCCGAGTTGCTCTGGTAGGAAAGCGCCGACCTGGCGACAGACATTATGTCCGTGAGGGTCTTCAGCCTGCGCTACATTCGGCGCGGAAAGCGCGAACGCCATCGCCGAGAGACCGCCAAAACGCCACAGAGCAACTTTGATGCGCCTCATGTGCATATCCTCCATCCCATGTTCCAACTTGATGGGACGACGGCCGCCGCGGCTTTGTCAGGCGCGCCTTCGTCAGGATTGAAAAGCGAGGGTGGCGTCATTTGATCGTATAGTCGGCCTCAAACAGGTTCGGGCCTGTGCTCTTGCCGGTCCATTCATATTTCCTGCCGTTGAAGGACGCCAAGGCGCCGGTCGCCAAGGTCACAACGCCGTGTCCGGATCCCGTCCAGCCGGTCGGTTTGCCATCGGTCATTGTCAGCTCGATCGCTCCATCCGTATGACGAAATGCGACCGTGGCTCCCGGCCTACGCGCGACGCCAGAACCTGAAAGCTCTTTCGCCTTCGGCCCATCCCATTCTGTCTGGCTTGTTTCGGCGACAATCGCGCCCGTGAAGGGACCTTCGGTCGCCTGGCAGCTGGCTTCGCTGTTCAACAGCGCGTGGCCCTCGCGATCGCCAAGCTGCTCCGGCGTGAAACCGCCAATGTTGCGGCAAACCTGATGCCCATGAAGGTCTTGAGCCTGCGCTGCGTTGAGCGCGCAAAGCGCGATCGCCGTCGCAGAGAGACCGCCAAGACACAGCAGAGCAACTTTGATGCGCCTCATGTGCTTATCCTCCATCACCGGTTCCGACAGGACGGACGACGCTGCGGCTTGTCAGGCGCGCGTCGTCAGGATTGAAAAGCGCGGGTCTGTGCCAGGACTCCGCGATTATGCGTTTTGCTACTTAAGGTGCGCGTCCAAAAAGACGTCCGCCCGCTTTTGCGCGTCAAGCGCTGCCTTTTCATTGTACTCGATGTGATGACCAAGGTAGTCCGTCGGCTTGCCCATGGGTGAGACGAACCCGTGGTAGGCAGTCCGGGAAGACGGCCACCTCGAAATTCGGTTTGTCGCTGACTTTCTGGCACTGCGCCGCCGGCGTCCAATCATCCTTCTCGCCGATGAGGACGAGCGTCGGAACCGACGACGCCACGTGATCATAGCAGTAGGGAAAGTAAGCGATGAGCCCAGCAATTTTGTCGTCGTGCGCCCCCGGAGTGTTTGGGTCCACAGCAAAGAGCGACGAAATTGCCCCAAACGAGTAGCCTTGTAGGAAGACCCGGTTGGGGTCGATGTCGGGTAGGGATTTGACGACTTTCAGGGCCGCCACAGCGTCGTTGCCGCCGCGGGTAAAGTACTTAACAAAGGTCTGGGCGTTGAGGTCGGCGCAAACGCCCTCGGGTTCATTGCGCGGCGTGAATGGATCGACGACGAACGTGGCCACGCCCTTAGCCAGGAGATGGTCGATCGCCGTCCTTTCCAAGACCAGCTCAGGGGGATTGTTGAGCCCGAGCCCGTAGCATCCGCTCATGTAAACCACGACTGGAAAGGGCCCCGTCCCGAGCCGGTTTGAATAATGCCCCGGCGATGGCTGTGGTCGCCGGGTCGTCGACGGGGATCGAGATGGCGTCCTTGTAGCCGCCGCCGATCGGCGGAGCTGTCTCGCTCAGAGCGAGCGACGGAAGAATCGTCGCGCCGAGAGCGAGCGCGATTGCACAATCGAACCGGCTCTGTGTCATTTGACTCCTTCCGTGGCCAAGGAGCGGACCTCGCGCCGCGCGAGGCCTGATCGCAAAACGCCTAAGCCACCGAAGTAAGCGGGAGATGTTCCGGAGGTAACTGTGTTGTAATCGGGGCCCTTCCGGGTCTAAAATGGACAACCGACTTTGGGGGAAACGCAATTGCGCGACGCTCCCGAATATCGCTGGCTGGAAACGAACAACGAGGCGCGGTCCATCATCCGCTTTGCGGGGTTGGTCGTTGATCTCGACGCGCACACCCTTGTGCGCGACTTCCGGACAGACGATAACTCTGACCAGGGGCGAGTTCGCGCTCCTGCGCGCCTTCGTCCGCCGCCCGGGCCGGGTCCTCAGTCGGAACGCTTTGTTGGACGTCCTCGCCAACCGGCGCTTCGAACCGTTCGACCGGAGCATCGACGTGATGGTCGGGAAGCTGCGGCGCAAGATCGAGCCCGATCCGAAGCAGCCGCGGCTGGTCGTCACTGTCGCCGGCGAGGGCTATCGATTTGACGGTCTGGCGCAGCCTTCGTCGACCGGGCAAACGCAGGCCACCGCCGAGCCCACATTTCATGTATCTCCAATCGCGGGGCCGCCTCTCGCCGTTGGCGCGGCCTATCCGACGAGCGTGACCAACTCGACGCGACAGGAGCCGCCCGACTGTCGATGGTCGTGCTGCCGTTCGCCAATATCGGCGGCAATTCGGAGCAGGAGTATTTCGCGGACGGCGTCACCGAGAGTTTGACGACCGATCTCTCGCGCATTCGGGGCGTGGTGGTCATCGCCCGCAACACGGCGTTCACGTACAAAGCAAAGTCGCTCGACGTGAAAACGATCGGACGCGAGTTGAACGTCCGCTATGTCCTGGAGGGAAGCTTCCAGCGCGCCGGCGACCGCATGCGCGTCAACGTTCAGTTGATCGACGCCGATACGGGCGCCCACTTATGGGGCGAGAGGTTCGACCAGCCGCTCTCCGATCTCTTTGACATGCAGGACGAAATCGTCGCGCGGCTCGCGGGCGCGCTTGACGCGCAACTGGTCGAAGCGGAAGCGCGGCGCGCCGAACGGGCTCCGACCCCCGATTCAATGGACCTCTATTTTCAGGGCTTGGCTTCGTTCAACAAAAGGAGTGACGCCAGAACGGATGGCCCAGGCGCGAAGGTTCTTTGATCGCGCATTATCTCTCGACCCCAACAACGTCGACGCGCTGCTTGGAGCGGCGCGAGTCGACTTTGCCGTGGGCGCGATGCTGTTCGCCGCTGATCACAAGGCCGCGTTCGCGTCAGCGGAGGCGAAGGCCGCCAACGCCCTGTCGCTGGTTCCCGACCATGCGCGCGGTCATTTGACACTGGGAATGGTGTACCTGCAGACCCAACGCGCCGCCCTGGGAATTGCCGAAATGGAACACGCGTTACGGCTGGACCGGAACCTCGCCCAGGCTCATGCCTCTATAGGGCTCGGAAAGAGCTTTACCGGTCGCGCGGAGGAAATGGAGAATCATGTCAGGGAGGCTCTACGCCTCAGCCGCGCGATTCGTCCGCCTACGTCTGGCTGACCTGGGCGGGTATGGCTAAGAACTACCTCGGCCTTCACGACGACGCGGTCCGTTGGTTTCAGCGGGCTATCGAGGCCAATCGAAGCTACTCGCTTCCCTGATTTCCATTTGGGCGCCGCGCTGGCGCGGCTCGGTCGATCGGATGAGGCGCACTCCGCAGTCAAGGCGGGGCTCACGCTCCATCCATCCTTCACCATCGCCGGCTTGCGCGAACAGTGGCGATCCGCGACAGGTGACGAAACCGACTTCGCCCCGGCGGAGTACTTGTATGAAGGCATGCGTATGGCCGGAGTGCCGGAGAGAGTAACGGAAGCGACTCCCCTGGACGCTGCGCCAAGCCGCGGGAGCGAACGTCGGTGCAAGGTCGGAAGGTGTCGGCAGGGCTATCGGTTGCGACGGCTGTCTTCACCCCACACCTTGGCCTCGCCCCGGCGCCGGCGCAATTCGGTCAGCATGGTCGGCCCGTCCATCTCGGGCATGATCACGTCGGAGACGATCAGGTCGATCCGGCCGCCGGCCTCCTCGACCATCGTCAGCGCTTCGACGCTGGTCTCGGCTTCGAGCACCGTATAGCCGCGCGAGGCCAGCGCCCGGGCGACAAAGCATCGACCGCCAAAACGAGATGCGGCCTGACGGGCGCTGCGCCTTCAGGGCGCCAACAGAAGGTTCGCTTGACGATGCGGCGAGCAGGCGCGCGCGTCTGAGACTTGGTCGCGCTCTAAGTCGAGGAGGTAGCGCTTGACCGCGAGGCCGCCGGCAAAGCCGGTCAAGGCCCCGGAAGCTCCGATCACGCGATGGCACGGCGCGACGATCGAGAGCGGATTACGGCCATTGGCGGCGCCGACCGCGCGCACTGCGGCCGGCTTCCCGATTTGGCGCGCGATTTCGCCATAGCTGCGGGTTTCGCCGTAAGGGATGCTCAGCAGCGCCTGCCAGACTTGCTTCTGAAACAGCGTTCCCGAGGCGGCGAGCGGAATGTCGAAGGTCTTGCGTTCTCCTGCAAAATATTCGGCCAGTTGCCCCTCCGTTTTCCTTAACACGGGGTGGCTCGGGTTTTCCGTCGCCGGTCCCAGCGGCACACGGCGCGGCTTGTCGTTATCCCAGAGGATCGCCGCCAGCCCCGCGTCGCTGCCGACGAGCTTCAGCCGGCCGAATGGCGCGGCTATCCATTTGAACGCGAGCATAACGTAACCCTTTCTCTTCAACTCCTGGGATACAGGATCATCTGGGTGCAGCGGAAAAGCGCGATCGTCTTGCCGGTCTCGACGTGGATCGCCTTGGCGTCCCAAACCTGGGTGTTGCGCCCGCCATGCGCCATCAGCGCCTCGCATACGACGACGCCGGAACGCGCCGTCCCCAGATAGTTGGCCTTCAACTCTACGGTCGTGAAGGTGTTGGCGCCTTCTGGAAGGGAGGCCTGGCAACCGAAGCCACAGGCCGAGTCGACCAAGGCGATCACGCTCGCCGCGTGCAAATACCCATGCGGGGCCAGATGATGGGGCCGCACCTCGAAGCGCCCCCTTGCAAAACCATGACCGACCTCATCCAGGCTAATGCCGAGGTGATCCGGCAGACCGTTTGCGCCAGCCGAAACGACGACCCGTGAACTCATCACTTTACCCTTTCCCACAGAGGGTTGCATCGTGCGCCGGCCGAGACTTCAGGCGTTTGCCCCGCCGTCTACGGTCAAGCGCGATACCCGTGACATATTGCGCGCCAGGGCTTGCGAGAAATGCGACGGCGTTGGCGATTTCCTCGGCCTTACCGTAGCGTCGCATGGCGATCTCCGTTACGAGCGACTCGTAGATCGGTCCCTTCGCGGGGTTCATATCGGTGTCGATCGAACCCGGCTGCACGAGATTGACCGTGATCTCCTTCGGCGCCATCTCGCGCGCCAGGCCCTTGCTGAAAGCGACGAGGGCTGACTTCGAGCCGGCATAAACGCTGACGACGGAGGCCGGCACGTGATCGGCGAAGTAGCTGCCGATGGTGATGATGCGCCCGCCGGCCGGCAGATGCGGCAGCGCGGACTTGCTGGTCACAATCGGCCCTCGCACGTTGACATTCAGGATGGCGTTGATGTCGTCGATGGAAATGTCCTCGAGATTGCCGATGCGGATGATGCCGGCGTTATTGACCAGAATATCGAGACCGCCGATCTCGGCGACGGTCGCTTCGACGGCGGCCTGCGCGGCGGCGACGTCGCCGGCGTCAGCGCGGATGGCGACGCTCCTGCGGCCAAGCGATTGAATGGCGCGCACCACCTCGCCCGCGCGGTCGGCGGATTTTTCATAGGTGATCGCAACGTCCGCTCCGTCGCCCGCGAGCTTCCTCGCGATCGCCGCTCCGATGCCGCGGCTCGCGCCCGTGACCAGGGCGCACTTTCCTTGCAGTGTCATGGTTCGCTCCAATGTTAGTTATCGACTGGTGGATAGTTTGGCTGGCGCACAAGGGCGCGGCGTTTCCGGCCACGCTGATCTGTGCAGGGTGCAATCAGACGGTCGCGAGCTTCTCGTCGCGCGTGACCCGGTTCGCGCCGTTGATCGCGAGCGTCGCGAGTTCAGCGAGTCCCAATGCCAAGACCACGATGGCTGCGCCGACGTACCCGAGCGCGTGCGCTCCGATGGCGGGGATGGCCAGCGCGCCTATGACGCCGGCGGCGGTGACGCCAAGATAGGTCCCCGACGTGTTCAGGCCGAGCACGACCGGCGCCGAATGCGCTGCCACAGTCACGAGGCGATGCTGTTGCGGCGCGAGCAGACCCCAGGCGACCGCGCCCCAAATCGCCACGGCGGCGACGCTCGTCCAGATATTCGCGCTCGCCAACGGCAACCACGCCATGGTTCCGATGAGGACAACCAGCAAAGCGAAGATCACGCGCCGGTTGCCGATGCTGTCCGCGAGGCGTCCGGTAATGAGGTTGCCGACGACGCCGCTCGATCCCCACAGCACTAGCAGTGCGCCGACCAAAAGGGTGTTGTGGTTGAGCACGCGGTCGAACACGACCGTGAAGTAGGTGTAGGCGATGAAGTGCCCGGTCTGGTAGACAAGCGTGGTCAGCAGCGTCAGCGCCACGCGGGGGTCACGGACGGGCTGCAAGCGCTGCGCGAGGCTGATCTTCGGCGGCAGCGGCAGATGTGAGAGAAGCGCCGCGACGCCGAGCCCCGACGCGGCGGCCAGAGCCGAGACGAAGCCCATCGTCCATCGCCAATCGCCAAGGCCCCCGATGAGTGCGCCTATCGGGGTCCCGAGCGCGGTCGAAGCGCTGAGGCCCGTGATCACCACCGCCAGCGCAAAGCCGCGCTTCTCCGGTGGGACCATCGTCGCGGCCGCCCCCGTGGCGGTCGGCGCGAACATGGCCGCGCCGAGACCTGCGAGAACGCGAGTCGCGAGCGCAATGCCGAAGCTCGGGGCCAACGCCGTTGCGAGATTGGCGACGACGAAAGTGGCGAGGCTCGTCAAGAGCAACGTCTTGCGCGGGATATGCGCGCCAACCGCAGCGACCGTCGGCGCCATCAGGGCATAAGTGATGGCGTAGACGGTGGTCATTTGACCGGCCGAGCCGACCGTCACGTCGAAGCTGTGCGCGATCTGGGGCAGCACGCCCGCCATGACAAAACTGTCGGTGCCAAGGGCAAACATCCCCAGAGCCAACACCAGCAACCGTCTGTCCATTTCAACTCTCCCTCAAGCGACAACGGACAGGGGCTTGATATCCGTTTCATTATGAAACTGACATGATCAGTTGCGTCATGCAACTATTTTCTGCTAGGATCGCCTCATGCAGAGAAAAAGATTCGACGGAATGAACTGCTCGATCGCCCGGGCGTTGGAAGAGGTCGGCGAATGGTGGTCGCTGCTGATCGTGCGCGAGTGCACGCAGGGCGCGATCCGGTTCGAGGAATTCCAGCGGGAACTCGGCATCGCTCGCAACATTCTCGCCGCTCGCTTGCAGCGCCTGACGGAACTCGGAATTTTAGAGCGCTTTCCGCTCGAAGACCGCGCCAATACCGACGGCTACCGGCTGACAAGAAAGGGCGAGGACCTTTATCCGGTTGTGGTCGCGCTGATGCAGTGGGGCGACCGTTGGTGCGCCCGCAATGGCAAGCCGCCGACGGCGCTTGTCGAAGACGCGACGGGAAAACCTATCGAGCGCCTGACGGTTCACGCAGAGGGCGGCGAACCCCTGTCATTCCGGCAGGTCCGGTTCGCGCCCGGCCCCGGCGCCGGCGCGACGACGCATTCCGTCATCGAGAATCGCAACCGAAAAGTCCTGGGCCGGCCTTCAATGCTCTCGGCGCTGGAAGCCCGCCCGAACCGAACGGCGCCGAAAATGTGATCTAATCGAAAGCGTCGTCGTCAGGCGCGAGCGCTAAGCGTTAGTTTGGCGGCTAACCCATCGTCGCCTTCACCGTCTCGATCAGCTGCTTGAGCGTGAACGGTTTCGGCAGGAAGACGAACTCTTCCTTGCCGGGCAGGTTGCGGGCGAAGGCGTCGTCGGCGTAGCCGGAGACGAACACGACCTTGGCCTCGACCCCGCGCCGGCGCAATTCGGTCAGCATGGTCGGCCCGTCCATCTCGGGCATGATCACGTCGGAGACGATCAGGTCGATCCGGCCGCCGGCCTCCTCGACCACCGTCAGCGCTTCGACGCCGGTCTCGGCCTCGAGCACCGTATAGCCGCGCGAGGCCAGCGCCCGGGCGGCGAAGGCGCGCACCGCCTCCTCGTCCTCGACCAGCAGGATGGCGCCGCGGCCGGTGAGGTCGGCCGGCGGTTTCGCGGCCTCGGGCTTGGCCGGCGCCTCCGCCTCGGCCTCGATCAGGCGCGGCAGCAGGATGCGGAAGATCGCGCCTTTGCCCGGCTCGCTGTCGCACAGCACATAGCCGCCGGTCTGCTTGACGATTCCGTAGACCATGGACAGGCCGAGGCCGGTGCCCTTGCCGACCTCCTTGGTGGTGAAGAACGGCTCGAAGATCTTGTCCTTGACCTCGGCCGGGATGCCGTGACCGTTGTCCTCGACCTCGACCAGCACGTAATCGGCCGGAGCGACGCTCGCATCCTTGAAGTTCCCGCATTCGGCCGCGGTCACGTTGCGGGTGCGCAACGTGATCTTGCCGCCGCTCGGCATCGCGTCGCGGGCGTTGACCACGAGATTGACGACCACCTGCTCGAACTGGTTGAGGTCGGCCTTGATCAGCCACAGGTCGCGGCTGTGAACGACATCGAGCGCGATCGGCTCGCCGACCAGGCGTCGCAGCAGCATCTGCAATTCCGACAGGACGTCATTGAGCTGCAGCGTCTGCGGCCTCAGCGTCTGCCGGCGCGAGAAGGCGAGCAGTTGCCGCACCAGGCCCGCCGCCCGGTTGGCGTTCTGCTTGATCTGCATGATGTCCTGGAAGGACGGGTCGGTTGGCCGGTGGTTGGCGAGCAGGAGGTCGGAATAGCCGAGGATCGCCGTCAGCACGTTGTTGAAGTCGTGCGCCACGCCGCCGGCGAGCTGGCCGATCGCCTGCATTTTCTGGCTCTGGGCGAGGTTCTCCTGAAGCGCCCGCTGCTCGGTCGTCTCGAGCGCGAACACGATCGCGCTTGCGCCTTCGTCGCTCGCCGGATCGGCGGCGGAGACAAACAGCCGCGCCGAGCGCGCGGGCTCCGCGCCTTCGAGCGTCACATCGAGCGGCTCGATCCGGCCCTCGCCCTCGGCCGCCGCCGCAAGAGCGGCGCCGAGCGCCCCGTGGTCGCGCTCGGCCACCAGGCTGAAGATCGAGGGCCGTCCGTCGCCGCCGGCGGCCTTTAGCGCGGCGGGCGCGAGACGCGCGAAGGCGGCGTTGGGACGCAGCAGCGCCCCGGCCGCTCCGACCTCGGCGATGGCGACCGGGGTCGAATTGAAGATGCGCGCAAGCCGCACCTCCGCCGCACGCAGATCCTCCCCGCCGCGGACCTCGCCGGGCGCGCGACTGATGACCAGCGAGCGCGACGGTCCCGGCAGGCCGTCGCTGGAGAAGGCGACCTTGTGCAGGATGCGCGCCGGCAGGACCCGGCCCTGGCGCGGCTTGAGGTCGACGTCGAACGGTTGGGTCTTCACCTCGCCCGGGCGGCCGGACATGGTCGTGAGCATCGCGCCGCCGTCGCCTGCGATGATGTCGCCGACTTTGAGCTGGCCGAGCCCGAACTGGGCGAGGTCGTAGTCGAGCCATTCCGCAAGCGTCGCGTTCATATGGACGATCGCCCCGTCCGGCTCCGCCGAGAAGAACCCGGCCGGCGCGTGATCGAGGTAGTCGATCGCGTGCTGAAGATCCTGGAAGAAGGTCTCGTGCCGGTCGTGCTCGCGCGTCTCGTCCGAAACCGTCCAGACCGCGGCGCCCGACCGCTGGGCTTCCTCGAGCGGCCGGACGCGGATGCGATACCACGCCACCGAGCCGTCGCCGGCGAGGGGCGGCGCCAGGCGCAAGTCTTCGCTGGCCGCTTTGCAAGACTTTGCCGCCTGCGACAGACGGTAGATCGATTTGGACACGTCCGGGGAGCCGGCGAACAGCCGCTCGACCGGCTTGAGGTCGTCGCCGCCCGAGAGGGTGCGGTAGGCGGCGTTGGCGTAGAGGATTCTCGACTGCGGGTCGGTGACCACGAGCCCGTCGGGAACTCGAATCGGCGATCGCCTTGGCGGTGTCGGAACGTCGCGGGCGCGCCGGGACTTGCAAGACACCGAAGGCCAAGAGCAGGAGCGCCAGCGCGCCCAGGAACGCGAGCGCGACGATCGCGTAGGTCGCGATGGTCGGACCAAGACCGTTCGGCGCGAACCAGACCGCTGCGGCGACGCCGGCCAGCGCCAAGACGAGGACGACCATCAGGATCGGGCTGGCGGTTCGCTCGGTCCGGTCAAAACCAGGAGGGGGCGGCGTCGCAGTCATGGCCAGGATGGATCCCAATTTTTCCGCGGGGCGCTCGGTCCGGTCAAAACCAAGCGGGGGCGGCGTCGCAGTCATGGCCAAGATGGATTCCAATTTTATCGCGGGACGCGCGCGCCGAGTTGATTTCCACAGACTTTTGCTACCACGCGTCCCGTGCGATGTCTTGGCGGGGCGCATGACCATCCGGCCGAAACTGCAGCGAAAGCCACAGTTTTCATTGGCCGCGCGTTTTGTTATGGTTTCGATCCGGTTCATCCTGAGCCGAGCTGGGCGTTGCGTCGAACCCTCGGGCCTTATGCGCCCGCGGTGTCCATGGAGTTGCGAGAAAACGCGTTCTGGCGCGAATTCGGCGGGGAACCGATGGCGCGAGAGAGCGGGTAGGTAGACTTGCGCAGTCGACGGCGCAGGCGCGGGAATCAGCATGCAGTGGTTGAATGACCTTCCGTTTGGCGACAATCGCGTCGTGCAGATCGGATTTCTGGCGGCTTGCGGGATCGCCGCCCTGGTGGCGCTGGCGATCGTTTATCGGCTGGTGTTCGCCCACCGGTTGCGGGTTCCCGGCGGACGGACCCGCCAACCTCGACTGGGCTTGGTGGACGCCTTCAGCCTCGACGGACAGCGGCAGCTTGTTCTTGTCCGACGCGACAACGTCGAGCACCTGGTGATGATCGGCGGCCCGAATGACGTTCTGCTCGAATCGCAGATCAATCGAGCCCTTGCGCCGCGTGAAAATGGACTGGCCGCTTCCGGGCCGGCCTCGCCCACGCGGCGTCGCACCGATGTGGCGGCGGTCGCGTCGTCAACCCCTGCGGAGCCGCATGCGCCAGCGCCGGCGGTCGCAGCCGAATCGGCTCCGATTCCGATTCGCGCCGTCGTGAAGCCGGCGCCGCAGCCGGCGCCTGTCGCGCCGCATGCGCCTGCAGCCGCCGCCGTTCAGCCGCCCCAGCCCGCGGCGGCCAAGGCCCCCGAACCCGCGGTGGCCGCGGTGGCCGGCGGCCGTCCGACGCCTGCTCCGGCGCCTGCGCGCCGAACGATGCCGCCCCCGATCGCCCCGCTCAGCCGATCAAATGTTGCGCGCCTGCCCGAAAAACCGGTGCAACCGGCCGCACCCACTCCCGCGCCCGCGGTCTCGCCGCCTCCCGCGTCAGCGGTCTCGCCGGCCCCCGCGCCCGCCCCCCCGTCCACCCATTCCGCCGTGCCGCCGCACGCGCCCGAGCCGCATCCGGCTCACGCGCCGCCGTCCCAGCCGCCCAGGCCGGAAAAGTCCGAGAAAATTGCAAAAATCGACTTGATGGAGACGAACGGGTCGTCCGTTCCGACAGTCAGGCCCGAGGCTCCCGCCGGGCCGAAGCCGAGCCCGCGCGAGGCGACCGTGCGTATCCCCCCGGTCGCGTCGGAGCGCGCGCCCGATCCTTTTCCGCAGCCGCGCCACGGACCGCAGGGAGCGGCGCTCCGCGTGGAGCCGAAGATGGCGCCGAGAACCGATGGGCGTGGGATGTTCGCGCAGGCGGTGCCTTCGCCGGCGTCGCCCTCAGCCGCGAATCCGGAGCCGATGCGCAGCGAACCAGGACCAGCGGCGCATGCGGAGCAGAGGGCGGCGCCTCACGTGGAGCAGAGAGCGGTGCCTAAGGTCGACGTCCGCGCGCCGCTTCCGCCGACCGCCCCCGCTCATCCTTCCCCGGTCGCTCCGGCCGCGCGCCCTCCGGCCCCCGTCGCGTCTCCGCAGCCTCCCGCGCCGGCCGCCGCGGAGCGGCAACCGCCGAAAGCCGACGATCCGTTCGCCGGACTCGAACTCGCTCGAAGCGGAAATGGCGAAGCTGCTCGGGCGCGAAAAACTGAATTGAGCCTTTGGCGCAGGGCCGCGAGGCGGCCCCGGTCAATCGTCGCGGTAGATTTTCTCGCGCCGCTCGTGGCGCTCCTGCGCCTCAACCGAGAGCGTGGCGATCGGGCGCGCGTCGAGGCGGCGCAGCGAGATCGGCTCGCCAGTCTCCACGCAGTAGCCGTAGGAGCCGTCCTCGATCCGCGAGAGGGCGGATTCGATCTTGGAGATCAGCTTGCGCTGACGGTCGCGGGCCCGGAGCTCGATAGCCCGGTCGGTTTCCGACGAGGCTCGGTCGGCGATGTCGGGGTGATTCTCGCTCTCGTGCTGGAGGGCGTTCAGGGTGTCGCGGCTCTCGGCGAGGATCGATTCGCGCCACGCAATCAGCTTCCGCCGGAAATACTCGCGCTGTCGCTCGTTCATGAACGGTTCTGCGTCCGACGGCTTGTAGGTCTCAGAGCCGAAATCGTTCATGCGTGATCCCTGTCTCCAGTGGATTTTGCCGGCCTTATAGCGGCAGCGCGTTCACGGAACAATGACTATCGTCCGCTCGTCACCAGGGCGGGCCTCGACCGGTCGGACGCCTGAGCCGCGACGCCTCGGGGGGCGTAGCATATTGACGCAGGCCGCTTGCCAGACGGCCCTCCGCGCTTCACCTTTCCCTTAGAATTCGGTCTACAAGCGCGCGGACCCGAATGGAGACTGTTCATGTACAAGCGCATTATTCTCGCGGTCGACCTCGCCGAAGCGACCGAGACGCCCAAAGGGCTCGCCGAGGCGCTGGAGCTGGCCAAGGCGTGGGGCGGCTCCTTACGGCTGGTCAACGTCCAGCCGGTGGTGCCCGCGACGTTCATGGAGTACGTGCCGGCTGACTTCGACGCGGAGCAGACCAAGCGGGCGACGGAGGCGCTCAACGACCTGGTCGCCAAAATCGACCTTCCCGCCGACCGGAAGAGCAGCGCTGCGCGCGCCGGCGGCATCTATCATGAGTTGCTCGAGGAGGCGTCGGAGTGGGGCGCCGATCTGATCGTCGTCGCCTCCCATCGCCCGGTGATGAGCGATTACCTCTTGGGGTCCAACGCCAAGACGATCGTACGTCACGCGCAGTGCTCCGTGCTCGTCGTGCGGTGACGATCGCCGGCGCGCGACATTTCGGGGGCGCCGCGCGCTTCGCTTGGCGAAGTGAAGCCGCTGAGGGCCCGGGCGACAGTCCCGGCGCCCGAGGCTATCGTCAGGCGGCGAGCGCCTTCATTGCCGACTCGACCCCGTCCGGCGTCAGCGCGAACATCCGCCGCTGGAAAATGTCGGCGATGATCTGCGTCGACTGCGAATACGCCCAGTGCGGTTCGGGGGTCGGATTGATCCAGACCGTGCGCGGCCACGTCGCGATCGCGCGCTCGAGCCAAACCCTCCCGGGTTCGGGATTGAGATGCTCCACCGAGCCCCCAGGCGAGACGATTTCGTAAGGGCTCATCGAGGCGTCGCCGACGAAGACGACCCGATAATCGCGGCCGTAAGAATTCAGAAGCTCCCGGGTCGGGGTCCGCTCTTCATAGCGGCGGCGGTTGTTCTTCCACACGCTCTCGTACAGGCAGTTGTGGAAGTAGAAATGCTCGAGCCGCTTGAATTGGCTCTGGGCTGCGGAGAACAGTTGCTCAGCTTCCTCGACATGCCAGTCCATCGAGCCGCCGACGTCGAGAAACAGCAGCACTTTGACGGCGTTGCGCCGCTCCGGCCGGAGCTGGACGTCGATGTAGCCCTTGTCGGCGGTCGAGCGGATCGTGTTGTCGAGGTCGAGTTCTTCGGCCGCGCCCTCGCGGGCGAAGCGCCTCAACCTGCGCAGCGCCAGCTTGATGTTGCGCGGCCCAATCTCCGCGTCGCCGTCGAAATCCTTGAATTCCCGCTTATCCCACACCTTGATCGCGCTGCCGCGGCGACCCTTGTCCTGTCCAATCCGTACGCCTTCGGGATGATCGCCGTAGGCGCCGAACGGCGACGTGCCGCCCGTGCCGATCCATTTCGAGCCGCCCTGATGCCGCCCCTTCTGTTCGGCCAGCCGCTGGCGCAGCGTTTCCATCAGCTTGTCGAAACCGAGTTTCTCGATCTCGGCCCGCTCTTGCGGACTGAGAAAGCGTTCGGCCATGCGCCGCAGCCATTCCTCCGGCAGCTCCTTGGCCTCGACCGCCGCGCCCACCGACAAAACGCCCTTGAAGGTCGAGGCGAACACCACGTCGAACTTGTCGAGGTTGCGTTCGTCCTTGACGAGGAGCGCGCGCGACAGCCGGTAAAACTCTTCGACCGACCGCTCCGCGAGGTCGCCCTCGAGCGCGCGCATCAGGTCGAGATACTCGCGCGGCGTAACCGGAACGTGCGCCTGACGAAGGTTGGCGAAGAAGGTCAAGAACATGTCAAACAATCTAGCGCGCCCCGCGACAGCCGTGCAATGGTTCGGCCGGGGGCGGTGGAAGGATCCATGGCGGCCGTCGTCGATCGACAGACCTTTGTGTTGCCGCGCGCCGTCGCGCCGGACACGGAAATCTTCGCCATCGGCGACCTTCACGGCCGGCCCGACCTGCTCCAAGCCCTGCTCGACGAGGCGGCGCTCGAGCCCCGGCGACGCGAAAAGCGCGTTCTCCTCTTTCTCGGCGACCTCGTCGACCGGGGTCCGAACAGTATCGGCGCCATCGACCTCGCGGTCGGCGCGGGCGCCCAGATCGGCGCGGACGCGTCGATCGGTCTCATGGGCAACCATGAGACGATGATGCGGCTCGCGCTTGATCTTCGGACGCCCTGGGACGACGCGGTCGAGGCGCTGGAGGGCTGGCTGCGCAACGGCGGCGGCGCCGTGGTGCGGCAGTTTGCCCGCTTCGAGTTCGAGCCGGGGGTCCCGAAGAACTGCTGACCGTCATCCGCGTCGCGCTGCCGGACCGGATTCGCAACTGGCTCGAAAGTCTGCGCACCCATTGGCGTTCGGGGCGGACCCTGTTCGTCCACGCCGGCGTAAACCCTGACGTGGATCTCGAACGGTTTCTCGCTGTGCCGTGGAACACCCCGCTCGCCGAGGTCGACTCTGACAGGCACTGGGCCTGGGTGCGATGGCCATTTCTGGAGGCGTCTCCGGGGCCGGGCGGCTTCAGCGACTATTTCGTCGTGCACGGGCACACGCCTAACGACGCCCGGCCGAACCCCTCGCACGCCGATCAAATTCGCGCCTTCCGCCTCAATCTCGACGCCGGCTCGGGACGAACCGGCTTGGTGAAGATGGGCGTCTTTCGCAGCGCGGAGGTCAAGGTGCTGACCGCGCTCGGCCCCACCGATCCGATGCTGCGCTCCGCTGACGCTTCTCCCGTCTGTTGCACGCCGGCCCCGCGCTTCCCAATAGGGTTATTCGCGACCTTGGGGGCGGCATGCGTATCTGGATCAAGGATCCGTTGGCGATCTTCGCCGAGGGTGCGGAGCGGGGGGTCGTGGTCGAGGACGCGCGCATCGCGGAGCGTGTCGGCCGGGGCCGGACGCCGCAGCGCCTCGATGCGACGTTCGACGCCTCCCGCCACGTCGTACTCCCCGGCCTCGTCAACGCGCACCATCATTTCTATCAAACCCTGACGCGCGCCCATCCCGTCGCGATCAACAAGAAACTGTTCCCCTGGCTAACCTCGCTCTATCCGATCTGGGCGCGGCTCAAGCCGACGCATCTGCGTCTGGCGGTGCGGATGGCGCTGACGGAGCTCCTGCTTTCGGGCTGCACCACGGCGGCGGACCACCATTACCTCTATCCCGCCGGGCTGGAGGACGCGGTCGACATCGCGGTCGAGGAAGCGCTCCGCCTCGGCGTACGGATGACGGTGTCGCGCGGTTCGATGAACCTGTCGCAAAAGGACGGCGGCCTGCCGCCCGACAGCGTGGTTCAGGACGAGGATACGATTCTCGCCGATAGCGAGCGGGTCCTGAAGTTGTTTCACGATCCGAAGCCGGGGGCCCTGATCCGCATCGCGCTCGCGCCCTGTTCGCCGTTCTCGATCTCGAAGCGCCTCATGATCGAGAGCGCCCGGCTTGCGGAGCGCTATGATTGCCAGCTTCACACCCATCTCTGCGAGACCGACGACGAAGAGCAGTTCTGTCTCGCCATGTACGGCCTCAGACCCGTCGACCTTCTCGAGGAAACCGGCTGGATGTCGAGCCGGGTCTGGCTCGCGCACGGCATCCATTTCAACCCAGACGAAATCGCGCGCCTCGGACGGGCGGGCGTCGGCGTCTGCCATTGCGCCGCCTCCAATATGGTGCTGGCGTCCGGCGTCTGCCGAACCTGCGAACTCGAGGCGGCCGGGTCGCCGCTCGGACTCGGCGTCGACGGCTCGTCCTCTAACGACGCCTCGAACATGATGGAGGCCGCCCGCCATGCGCTGATGATCGGGCGTCTGCGCTATGGCGCGGACGCGATTACCCATCTCGACGTGCTGCGCTGGGCCACAGAGGGCTCGGCGCGCTGCCTGGGGCGCTCCGACGTCGGCCGGATCGCAGAAGGGCATCAGGGCGACCTCGCGCTCTACACGCTCGACGAGCCCCGCTTCTCCGGAGCGCACGATCCGCTCGCCGCCCTCATTCTCTGTGGCGCGCACCGGGCGGATCGGGTGATGGTCGCCGGCCAATGGCGGGTCATCGACGGCGCGCCGGTCGGGATCGATCTCGGCGCGCTGATTGCCGAGCACAAGGCCGCGGCGCTGGATTTCGGCTGAGAGGCTAGTGCAAGACGCTGATGATGCGGTTGTTGCTCAAGTCGATCAAAACCGTTCGACCGTTGACCGACGCTGTGCCGTAGCCGGTGGCGCCGTAAGGCGTCGGACTGGTCTGCGTGCCCGCCGGCAGGAACGAGCCCGGCGTCAATGCGCCGCCGTTCAGGCTGTTGATGCTCGAATTGATCGACCCTCCGATCGTAGACGGAAGGGCGCTCGCGCCAAGGGAAGGGGACGAGGCGGGCGCCGGAGTATTTGGACCGTAAACCCCCGTCAGCTGGCCGGCGGCGTTCAACGGGCTTGAGCCCAGCGGGCCGGAGGCGTCCGACAGGCCGGAGGAGCCTAACTGGTCGGAGAAGTTCGACAGGCCGGACGAACTCGGACGGCCGGCGGGGTCCGCTATCCAAACGACGCGATTGTCGTTCAGGTCGACAATTGCAGAGCGGTCGTTGACGACCGCGCGTCCATAGCCCGGACGATCGGGCATCGGGGCCGCCTTGGCGCCTTGGGGGAGCAACTGGCCCGCCCTCGCTACCCCCGGTACGGAGATCTGCGGGACGCTGCCGGAATTGGAGGAACTTGAACCGGTGATCGTCGTGGGGAGGGATGGCGTGGAGGACTGTTGTCCGGGGCCATAGACTCCGCTCAGATGGCCAGGAGCGGATTCCGAGGGACTATAAACGCCAAGGAGACCGCCCGGGGTCGATTCCGGCGAACCGAGGGCGCTCGGGGGGGCGCCAGCATTCGGAGGCGCGCTTGCACTTTTGGGCGGGCCCGCGCTCTTCGGCGCGCCCGCGTTCGGAGAGGACATCGGGTTCTGCCGCGCGCCGGCGTTTTTTGGCCCACTGGCGTTCCGAGGCGAGTTCGATGTTCCGAGGCGCGCCGCCGTTCTCAGGGGCGTCTGCTCTCTGAGGCGAACTGTCATTTTGAGGCGCGCCTGCATTTTGAGGCCCGTTCGCGCCCTGAGGCGCATCGGCGTCTTGCTGCGCGTGCGCTGCCGAAAGGGCGCCGCAAACCACAATGACGACGAGCGGCGTGCGGACCATAGAACCCTCCAAAACAGACGTCCCCGCCTCGGCGCCGACAGTACAGGAAGTCGCGAACGTTCGCCAAGCGTTTATCGGCCGTGCTAGGAGGGCCTTCCCGCCCGTTGAACACAGTGAGCAAAGCCGTTGTTCCGCTTCGTCAACCGATGACCTTGTCGCTCATCATTCTTTTCCTCGCCTCAATCTGGGCTGGAGCTCAGAACGCGCTGGCCGGCGGAGGATCATTCATCACCTTGCCGTCGTTGATGCTGACCGGCATGGACGCGCGCGCCGCCAACATCACCTCGTGCGTGGCGCTTTTCCCTTCGCAGATCGTCATGGGGGCGACCGGGCGCGCGGACGCCCAAAGCCCCTCGGGTCTTTCGTTCAAGGCGCTTTTCGCGATCAGCCTGATCGGGGGCGCGATCGGCGCGGCGATCCTGCTGTCCACTCCGCCAGCCGTGTTCGCGAAACTCGTCCCCTGGCTCGTGCTGTTCGCCACGGTCCTGTTCGCCTGGGGCAGCTTCCTTCGCAAGCCGCCGAAGCCCGGCGAGGTCCATCTTCCGGCCTGGGGCGCGGCGACGGTCCAGTTTTTCATCGCCATTTACGGCGGCTATTTCGGCGGCGGCATCGGCCTTTTGATGATGGCGTCGTTGACTATGGCCGGTCTTGCCGTGCGCAACGCGGGCGCGACCAAAAACATCCTCTCAGGCGTGATGAACGCCTCGGCCGTGGCCATTTTCGTCTTCTTTCCGGATGTGCACTGGCTGCAGGCCGGAGTCACCGCCGTCGGCGGCGCGATCGGAGGGTGGGCCGGCGCGCAGATGCTGAAAACCGTTAATGAGAGGCTCCTGAAGCTCGCCGTCGTCGCCATCGGCCTCGCGCTGACCGTCGGCCTGTTCTGGCAGACCCACTGACGAGCGCTCCTTACCGGGTCGTCCGAAACGTCTCCTCGACGGGGGTCCCCGCGGCCTGCCTCCGGGCGCGACCGATCGCGTCGCTCGGCTGGCGGGATGGGCCTCCGATCATCGGCTTGTGAAGGCATGCGGCGAAATGCGGACTTGAGATCGTCGCGTTTCCGGCTCATCAACTGGCGTCACTCGTCCAATGGACGGAAGTCATGAAGAGTTACGCGCCGTCGCAGTTCATCGCCGTTTATCACCCGTTCCTGCGGACGCTGCATTGGCTGATGGCGCTGGTCATCTTCGCGGCCCTCGCGCTGGGCGTCTGGGCGACGCAGCTGCCGCGAGGCGACCTTCGCTCGGACGTGCTGTTCGTTCACAAATCCCTCGGCGTCTTGGCCCTGGCCTTGATCGTCGTCCGCGTCGTCGCGCGGCTCGCTCTCGGGGCGCCGCCCTACACGGTGGCGCTCGACCGGCTGACCCATGTCGCGTCGGCTGCCGAACAGCTGGCGCTCTATGTGTTGATGATCGGCCTACCGGTCAGCGGCTATGTGACGTCGAGCGCTGGCGGACATGACGTGTCGTTTTTCGGCCTCGTCGCTCTGCCGAACCTCGTCGGCGAGGACAAGGGTCTCTCCGAGGCCGCGAGTCAGGCCCATTACCTTCTCGCTTGGGCAATCGGGATCATTTTGGTCGCGCATCTCGCCGCGGTTGTCTGGCATGCCTGGTTCAAGCGCGATGAAGTGCTCACCCGGATGTGGCCGCGCTTCCGGCCATCCGCTTAGACGCCCTGAGCGGCCTTCGATCGGGGCGCACTACCCCCCGATAACCACGGACGGATTTCGCCTGGCGCCGGCCGGCGTGCTATAGTCGTGGCCGATATACGCCGGCCAGGAGTTCGCCATGGCGCAAGGTTTGACAGCCCGCATCGTCGGGCTCGCTGGAAAAGACCCGCTTTTCGCGCGCATCCGCCAAGAGGCGGAGGAGGCGATGCGGCGCGAGCCCGAGTTGGCGACGTTTCTGATGACGACGATCCTCAATCATGAGTCCCTGGAGAGCGCGGTCTCGCATCGGATCGCGGCGCGTCTCGACAACGCCGATGTGTCCGCGTCGCTCATTCGACAGACCTTTGCGGAGGCGATCGGCCGAGATCAGTCGATCGCCGAGGCTTTCCGCGCCGACATCATGGCGGTCGCCGATCGCGATCCCGCTTGCCTCAGGATGATGGAGCCCTTGCTCTACTTCAAAGGCTTCCAGGCGCTGCAGACCTACCGGCTGTCGCACTGGCTCCTGAAAAGCGGGCGGCGCGACTTCGCGCTGAACCTGCAGAGCCTGGCCTCGGCCGCGTTCGGCGTCGACATCAATCCCGGCGCTCGGATCGGAAAGGGGATCTTCCTCGACCATGCGACCGGCCTCGTCGTCGGCGAGACGACGGTGATCGAAGACAACGTGTCGATCCTCCAGGGCGTGACGCTCGGGGGCACCGGCAAGGAAACCGGTGACCGCCATCCCAAGATCCGTCATGGCGTTTTGATCGGGGCGGGGGCGAAGATCCTCGGCAACATCGAGATCGGCCATTGCGCCCGCGTCGCCGCCGGTTCGGTCGTGCTGCAACCCGTGCCCCACAACAAGACGGTGGCCGGCGTGCCGGCTCGGATCGTTGGGGAAGCGGGCTGCGCCGAGCCCGCCCGAGACATGAACCAGATCCTCGCCGAGAAGGGCGGGGAGTTTTAGGGCCGGAGGGCGGCGTCGCGCTGCCCTCCGCTCGTCTCGCCGGAGGCGTGCGCCCTATACACGCCGCCCTCGGGGTGTTCCGCTGAGGTCCGCTTGCGGGCGGCCTGCGCATCTGGCAAAGGCTGCGGCCCAAGATGAACAGAAGGGGCCCGGTCGTGGACAAAGCCGAGATCGTCAAGCTGCGTGAGTTCCTGCGCAAATCGTTCGGCGCGGCGACGCTGCAGGTCGCCCCCAATTCGCGCTCGGCGGAGGCGGCCGATGTGTCGGTCGGCGAGCGCAAAATCGGCGCGATCACGGTCGACGACGAGGACGGCGACCGCTCCTTTTCCTTCGAAATGAAGCTGCCGGTGGGTCGCGAAGTGCTTCAGGAATACCTTCGCAAGCTGTTCGAAAACGACAAACTGAAAATCCTCTCGCGACACAAAAAGACGGATTCGGTCGAACTCAACAATGCCGCGGAGTTCCTCGGCGTCGTCTCGGCGGACGATCCCAAGGGCTCGAGCTGGACGCTGCAGATGGCGATCCTCGATATCGATCTCGATGACGAGTGACGGCGTTCTTTCTTCTTTGTAGCGCGGAGAGTTCCCGATGCCGATCTATTCGCTTCACGGCGTAAGGCCCGCGCTCCCGGCAGAAGGCCGGTATTGGATCGCGCCAGACGCGGACCTGATCGGCGACGTGCGGCTCGCTGAGGACGTGGGGGTTTGGTTTGGCGCGGTCCTGCGGGGCGATAATGACCCCATCGTCATTGGCGCGCGCTCCAACATCCAGGATCTTTGCGTGCTGCATACCGACGCCGGGTCGCCCCTGACAATCGGCGAGGACTGCACCGTCGGCCACAATGTTACGCTGCACGGCTGCACGATCGCCGACGGGACGCTGATCGGCATGGGCGCCGTGGTGCTCAACGGCGCGAAGATCGGAAGCGGCTGCCTTGTCGGCGCTCGGGCGCTGGTGACGGAAGGCAAAGAATTTCCCGACCATTCGCTGATTGTCGGCTCGCCGGCCAAAGCGGTTCGAATGCTCGACGCAGCCGCTGTCGCGGAGCTGCGCCGCTCGGCCGCCCATTATGTCGCAAACTGGCGACGCTTCGCCGCCGGTCTGCAACGGATTGACGGCGGCGCCTGACCGCCGCACGCGCTTCGGCGGCGGGCCTTAGGCTGTCCGGCCGTCGCGCGCGCGCACGAAACGAGCCACCGCCGAGAGGGCTTGCGCCGTGCGGCGTTGGTCGGCGACGACGGGCTCGATCTCCCGCCACCCCATCAGCACCGCCGGGCCCGAGGCGATCAGTCCGAGCCACTCGGAGCCGACGCCTGCCGCGAGCGAGCCGAGCATGCGCGCGTGCGTCGCGCTGTGATGGCGCAGCGGCAGCAGCGTGATCTCGATCTCGACAGGCTGGAGGCCCGCTGGCCACGCTTGCGCAATGAGGAGGTACGGGGCTTCCTGATCCGCGGCGGCCTGCAGCACCGAAGCGATCGCGGCGCGATCGCTCTCCCGCCAGATTTGCAGGAACGGCGCGCCGCGCAATTCTCTCAGGAAGATTGCGTTGACCCGCGACCCCGCGATCCGGAACGGAAAGCCGCCCGCGATGTCGAAATCGAGCACGAACGTGTCGGCCAGCGCGCCGCGAATAGCGCCAGGTTCAACGGCGTTGCGCTCGGGGGCCGCCCCGCCTCGTCGCAGCGCGCGCCAATACGTATAGAGTTCAGTCGAGACTGCATGTCTCATCATCCTCTCCCACATGGAGGGTCGGCGCGCGTCCCAAAAAGACACGACAAGGGCTGAATTGCCCCTGGCCCGCGCGCTTTGTTGCAGAGAACATGCCGATTCGATGCGAGACAAGCGAAACAACCGCCTTCCACCACACGGTTGCATATTAACAATAACGCCTTGGTTCCGAGCGACGCCCAGACCGCCGTGTTCCGAACAAAGTTGCAGTTTGGCGCGATTTCCTCCAAGCCGCAGGGGACCAACGAAGGCTTCGATACGCATGGATAAAACGCCGAGCGACCGCGCGCCGCGCCGCGAGCCGATCTTCAACGTACCGCCGGTCGTGCTCGGACTGTCGGCCCTGCTGGTGGCGATCTACGCAGTTTTCAGCTTCGCCGGGCCTGGGATCCAGGACCTGATCCTTCGCGATTTCGCTTTCGTCCCCGGACGCCTGACCGTTTCGCTGTGGCCCGCCCGCGCAATTGACCTTTTGATCCGCGCCAACACCGACGCCTCAGCATTCGTTCATGTTCGCGCGATGCGCGACCTGCACGCGCTCGGCGGCGGCTCGAAGGTCTGGACGCTTCTGACCTATGCCTTCCTGCATGGGGCCTGGTCGCATGTCTTGCTCAACACTGTCTGGCTGCTCGCCTTCGGCCCTCCGGTCGCACGCCGTTTCGGGGCGACGGGGTTTCTCATCTTCATGGGGGTTACGGCGATCGCTGCGGCTCTTGCCCATTGGGCGGTGTCTCCGATGGACTTCATGCCCCTGATCGGCGCCTCCGGCGCCGATTCGGGACTGATGGGAGCGGCGGTTCGGTTCATGTTTCAACCTGGGGCGCCTCTCGGCCCGCAGGGGTATGGGCGGCTCGAAAACGACGCCGTTCCGGCCGCCCCGCTCAAGGCGGTGTTCACCGACCCTCGTTCGCGGATCTTTCTGGTCATCTGGTTCGGGACAAATTTCATTTTCGGCGCTTTCGCCCAGACGCTCGGCCTCTCCGAAATGCCGGTTGCGTGGATCGCCCATGTCGGAGGCTTTGTCGCGGGCTTGCTAGTCTTTCCACTGTTCGACCGGAGAACTGGGACCCCGGTGATGATTTGAGTCGAGTGGATTGATGCAGCTTCGGTTCTTGCTGCCGCAGGGAGCTGTCATTTCGGCAACAGCTACGACATTGATGGTCTCGTGAAGTCTTTGTGGTATTGGTGTTTCGGGGATAGGAGAACACCCCGAATATGCACAAGGAAATTGATCTTAGTCTTGCTGGGCGCCTCGATTCATTCATCGAGAACGCGCCGACAGCCGTCGCCATGTTCGACCTTGGCATGCGCTACCTCGCCACAAGTCCAGCCTGGCTCAAAGATTACAAGATCGAGGGCCCTATTGTCGGCCGCAGCCATTACGAAGTCTTTCCCGAAATCCCAGATCACTGGAAGACAATCCATCAACGCGCGCTCGCGGGTGAAGCGTTGTCCGAAGACTGCGAGGCCTTCCACCGCGCCGACGGGTCGATTCAGTGGCTGAGGTGGGGGATCCGGCCGTGGCGACTTCCCAACGGAAACATCGGCGGCATCGTCCTCTTCACCCAGGACGTCACCGAGATGAAGGCGGCGGAGGTCGCGCTCGCGGGGCGTGAAGCCCATTTGCGCTCCATTTTGGCGACGGTTCCCGAGGCGATGATCATCATCGATGAGCAGGGAATTGTCACGTCGTTCAGCGCCAACGCGGCGGCGCTATTTGGCTACAGCCCCGAAGAGGTCGTCGGCCAAAACGTCAAGATGCTGATGCCCGAGCCCTACAGGGCCGAACACGACGATTATGTCGGCAACTATCTGAAGACCGGCGAGGCGCGCATCATCGGTTACGGCCGCCTGGTCCAGGCGGTCACCAAAGATGGAACCGTGTTTCCAGTCGAGCTCTCAGTCGGCGAAGCAAGCGCGAGCGGGCGACGCATATTCACCGGCTTCCTGCGCGACCTCACCAGCCGGCAGCGAATGGAGCACGAGCTTCGTCAGTCGCAGAAGATGGAGGCGATCGGCCAGCTCACCGGCGGGGTCGCCCACGATTTTAACAACATTCTGACCGCGATCATCGCCAATCTTGAGCTTCTCGCTCCGCAACTCCGGGACCCCGACCATCGGGAACTCGCGAACGAGGCTCACGGCGCGGCGCAGGACGGCGCCAAGCTCGCGGCGCAACTGCTCGCCTACGGCCGGCGCCAGGCGCTCAACCCCCAGCCAACCGACGTCGGGTCGCTGATCGCCAATTTCTCAGGCTTGCTGCGCCGGACGCTCGGCGAGACCATCGAGCTCACGATCGACGCGCCTCAATTGTCGCATCTGACGGTCGTCGACTCCGCTCAGCTTCAGAACGCGCTTCTCAACCTCGCCATCAATGCTCGGGACGCCATGCCGCGCGGCGGCCGTTTGACCATCCAAGTCTCGGCGGTGCGGCTCGACGCGGACTACGCACAGATGTTCCCGGAGGTGCGCACGGGGCGCTACGTCCTGATCTCGGTTTCCGATTCCGGATCGGGCATGTCGGAGGAGGTGCGCAGGCGCGCCTTCGAACCGTTCTTCACCACCAAGCCAACCGGCGCCGGCACGGGCCTCGGCCTCAGCATGGTCTACGGATTCGTCAAGCAGTCCGGAGGCCACATTCAGATCTACAGCGAGCCCGGGCGCGGAACGAGCGTGCGGATTTTTCTGCCGGTCGCGGAGGGCGCGGCCGGAGCGGCGGGGCGGGCGTTGGAAGCGCAGCCGCCGGAACTGGCGAAAGGCTCGGAAGCGATCTTGCTGGTCGAGGACGACCCCCGCCTGAGGCGGGTGCTCAGCCGGCGGCTGAGAAGCCTGGGCTATCAGATCTTCGAGGCCGACAACGGCGCCGCGGCGCTGGCCCAGCTCCCGGCTCTGTCGGATCTGGCGCTGATCTTCACCGACATGGTGATGCCGGGCGGGATGACTGGCCTCGAGCTGGCGGAGGCGGCGCTGGCGATGAAGCCAAACGTCAAGATTCTCTTCACCTCCGGCTATGCCGAGCCGGCCATCGCCCGGCTCGGACAGAAGAAGGGCGCGTGGCTGAAGAAGCCCTATACCGCGGACGATCTCGCCGAGAAGATCCGCGAAGTTCTGCGCGAGCCGAGCGGATGACCCGGGCGTCGTTTGGTGAAAGCCTCGCTCAGCCCTTTCCGGAATCCTTTCGCGCCTGAGACACCTTGCCCGCCTGGGAGACGCGACCCATTTCGCGCTTCGACGTCCCGCCCGTGAACTCTTCGGTCCTCTTCTTCTCGCGGATGCCGCTGGACGCCGTCTTTCCTCCGTCCGGGTGGGAGTTGGATTTGGCGCTCATCTTCATCTCGAGCGCTTTGCGCGCGAACTCCGACGAGCTTGGTCGCCCCGTTTCGGCTTCGTCGCGTTTGGAAAGCTCATTGTCGACACGCTGAATGGCGTCAAGCAGCGCCTGCGCCTTCTGAACGGTGCCGGCGTTCTCTCGAACAGGCGTGGCGCCGTGCGGCTCGGCCTTGCCGCGCATCTCCCGTTGCTGGCGGGCGCTGATGTCGTGCGCCCGGCTGTGCGCCTGCCTCAGTCGGTGAACCAGGGCCTTCAACTCCTCCTTGGTCTTCTCCTCGATCGCCGGCGCCCGGGTTGCGTTCACCATTTCGAGTTCAGCTTGATTCAAGGCGCGGTCTTCGGCGACGGAGCTGCTCATACACAATGCCTTTCCGGGCTTTGAAACGGGAGGGGAAGCGCTTTTCGAAGGGAGCCTAGCATGGTTCGGCCTTTTGAGCGCGCCGCTGACACGAAACGGGGACCGCGAACGCGGCGGCGCGCTAGCCGTCCCGCTGGAGGCCAGCCTCGGCTGCAACCGGAAGCCGGGCCAGCATGGCGATGAGGCCGCGGTCCGCGAGCACGGCGACCCTCTCCTTGGGCTTTAGCCAGGCGCAGGCGTCCTCGAGCGTCTCGGCGTCGTTCAGCTTTACGCTGGCGACGGCCATGTCGACGTCGACGTCGCCGAGCCGGTGGCGGGGTCTCTCGGGAAGAAAAGTCTCGTGCACGGCGCGAAAAGCGGGGTCGGCATGGACGGCGACAAGACCGTCTTCGTGGTCGCGTCCGACGCGGGCGAGCTCGTCGGCGAGGACGTTCGCGCGCTTGACGACTTCGGGCGGCGTCGTCTCTTCGGGCGTTCGAAGCAGGCCGATCCGCTTCAGCCCCAAGCCGATCCACAACTGACCGCTCGCCCACGACAGCGGGATAGAAAGAATAAGGCCCGCGATCGTCGGCGACATCCACAGCACCAGCGACGGGGATATAAGCGCCGCGGCGAATAGGGTGACCAGCCCGAGAAGCGCGTGCGAGCGATGGCGCCGGGCAATGCTGGAGAGCGGGATCGATCCGTCGTCGCGTCGCTGGGGGTTCCACCCGGTGTCGCGCCCGGACAAGATTTGGAGCACCGATCCCGACTGGATCAGCATCATGATTGGCGCCAGCGCAGCCGAAATTAGGATCTCCAGAAGGGTCGAGGCGATCAGCCCCAGGGCGCCGCCCGACCCCCGCCGCGTCGGGCCGTCGAAGAGCGCCAGGAAGAGACCGAGAAACTTCGGCGCCAGCAGGATGCCAATCGTCAGCTCGAACAGCCAAAGCGCGCGTTGGTAGTCGAACCGAGGCCACGCCGGGAACAGCGAGAAGTCCGTGGTGAAATATTCCGGTCGAATGTAGTGGGTCTGCAGCACCAGCACGATGCCGACCAGGAGTTGGGCCATCCACAGCGGCGAGGCCAGATAGCCCATGATGCCGGTCGCAAAGTGCTGGCGGGTGGGCCAGACGAAGCCGCGCGCACCGATGATTCGCGAGTGCTGGAGGTTGCCCTGGCACCAGCGCCGGTCGCGCGCGGCGAGATCGATCAGCGACGGCGGGCTCTCCTCGTAAGATCCGCCGAGCGTCGGCAGCATGTAGACGGAATAGCCGGCGCGCCGGATCAGCGCCGCCTCGACGAAGTCGTGACTAAGGATATGGCCGCCAAACGGCGGACGGCCCGGCAGGTCGGGCATGCCGCAATGATCCGCGAAGGCGCGAGTGCGGATGATCGCGTTGTGGCCCCAGTAGTTTCCGTCGCGTCCCATCCAGGCGGTAAGCCCTGCGGCGAGAACGGGTCCGGCGATCCGGGCTGCGAACTGCTGAAGTCTCGCGAACATCGTGTTGCGATTGACGATCAGCGGCAGGCTCTGGATGATCCCGCTGTCGGGATCGGCCTCCATCGCCGCAGCGAGCCGGACCACCGCGTCGCCCGACATCACGCTGTCGGCGTCGAGCACGAGCATTTGGGCGTAGCGTCCCCCCCAGCGGGTGACGAAGTCAGCGACATTGCCGGCCTTGCGGCTCGTGTTCTTGCGCCGCCGCCGATAATAGATGCGCGCGTCGGCGAGCCGTTCGCGCATGGCCAGGAACGCCCGCTCCTCGGCGATCCAGACATTGGCGTCGGTGGTGTCGGACAGGAAAAAATAGTCGAAGGCGTCGCCGAGGCCGGTGCGCTCGACGTCCTCGAGGATCGCCTGCATCGCGCCGAACACTCGCGAGGGCGCTTCGTTGTAGATCGGCATCACGACCGCGGTTCGTTCGCGCAGCAAGACTGGCAGCGGATCACGCCTTCGGCCGTTCACGATCAGCCAGACGAATCCGACGATGCTCGCGGTGAACGAGAGCGATATCCAGGAGAACGTGGCGACGAACAGAAACACCATGACCCATTCGAGGGCGGTCGTGGTGCCGACGCCGACCACCTTGTACATCTCGTACGCGCCATAAGTCGTCAGCGCCAAGGCGCCTCCAAAGACGACGAGGCGGGCGAGGAGCGGCGAGGCCGCGAGCTTCGGATTGATCCAGGCGCGCCGTTCGTTTTTCGAGAATTTTCGGAACGATTGGACCGGCATGGCGAGGGGCGCGTAACCAGGCATCGAGCCGCCGAGCGATCCGCTCGGCGCAACGCCGACGCTCTGGGAGGGCTCAACTGGCCTCAGCGTCACGCTGTCCATCGATAGAGCCATGTCTCGCTGACTGCTTGATTGTCGATATTGAGTGTCAGCCGCAGCTCCGAAAAGGCGTCCGAGCCGGGATCGAGATCGAATAGGACCCGCACCGAATGACGCTCCTTGTACGGGAAGAGCCGGACCGAAACGATCTTGCCGGGGCTCGCGTGAATGTCGGCCACGGCCGCTGCGGCCTTCTGCGGATCCGCGAACAGGTCCCCCGTCATTTCCACGGCGAAGCGCGGCTTTCCGCCGACCTTTCCTGCGCAACTCGACGTGCACACAGCCAGTTGCGGTTTCGAGGGAGGAGTCCAGCACCAGAACTGTCTGTAGGCGAGAGACAAAACGCCGCCCGCGGCGATCCCCGCCTTCGGGCGCCATTGCGCCAGGATGTTGGCGTTGTTCTCAGTCGTCACCGGAATCTCGAGCAGACGCATGTCCCCCGCGCTCCAGTCCCCAATCGGCTCAATCCATAGCGTCGGTCTGAGTTCCCAGCGGCCGTCGTCGTCGTAGAAGGCGTCGAATGTTCGCGAGCGCTGCGTGAGACCAAACCCGCGCGGGTTGACGTCGGCAAAGGCCGAGATCTGCAAGGTCTCGCGGTTCGCCACCGGCCGCCACAACCACTCGCCGGCGCCCGACAGCATCTGAAGACCCGTGACCTCGTAGACCGCCGCTCGCCAGTCGTCGGGGTGGCGATGATCAAGAGGACTGAACAAATAGCCAGCGGCCATCGCCCCAACGCCGAGTTTATCGGTCGCGACGCGCGCGATCAGCGTCATCTCGGTGTCGATGATCGTCGTCTCTTGCGGACGGATGGTGAAGCGGAACGCGCCGGTGACGCTTTGCGAATCGAGCAGGGCGTGAACCGTGAGCGTGTTTGCCGCCGGGGCGGGCTTCTCCACCCAGAACTCGCGAAACAGCGGAAATTCCTCGCCCGGGTCGTCGCCCGTCCGGATCGCGAGCCCGCGGGCGGTCACGCCGAAATTCTGCCCGCGAGCGCGCGAGCGATAGAAGCTCGCGCCCTGGAAGATCGCGGCGTCCTGAAAGCCCTGGTCGGACGCCGCGAGGATCCGAAGCCCGGAGAATCCGAGGTCGCCCGACGCGGCCGGCGGTTGCAGCTTGCCGAAATCGTAGTCGGCCGGGTCGTAGATCAGCCTCTGCGATTGCCCGTTCTCGACGATGTTGATCGCGATCGGGGTCGTGTAAACGAACCCGCGGTGCAAGGGTTCGAGCGAAAAATCGAGCTTCTCGTTGGCCCAAATGGCGCTGCCCGGCGCGCGCCGAATCGCGGCGTACTGCTCGAAGGTCAAACCGGAGAACTGGGACGGGAGCGGCGCGTCGGGCGCCTTGTAAGGCGAAGCCGCCAGCATCATGGCGGCCTTCAGGACCGTGTCGGCGGCGAAAGGCGCCGGCTGGGCCAACGGCTCCGCAAAGGCCGCGTCAAGGGCCGCGCGCGATCCCGCCGCCGCCAATGCGCCGCCGAGCGTCCAACTGAGAAATTCGCGACGATGCGGCGCCATGCACTTCGTTTCGTTGCTCGCCGCCCGAAAGGCCCGTCAAGAATCCGGCCGATGGGCGTTCTTTCTTCAGACAAATGAAGGCTAATCGATCGCCGAGGACAAGGCCCGTCCTCGCGCCGCACAGCGCCTCCGGCCCCGCAGTTGTATATGCTATTTTGCGGCGCCGCGAGACGCATTTTGTCTCAGTTCGAAAACGGAATATGGCTTGACCCCTGATGTCGCGCCGATCCGGAGCCGCCCATGAGTCTCGACGCCTCCCGCTGCCTCACGATCGTTCTCGCCGCGGGCGAGGGCGTGAGAATGCGCTCGAACCGCCCGAAGGTTTTGCACGCCGTCGCCGGGCGTCCGATGATCGCGCATGCGCTCGCGGCCGCTCGCGAGGCGAACGCCGGCGACCTCGCGGTGGTCGTCGGTCCCGAGCGGGAAGACGTGGCGGACGCGGCGCGCCAGGCTGCGCCGGGAGCGGACGTGTTCGTCCAGCGCGAGCGGCGGGGGACGGCGCATGCAGTCCTGGCGGCGCGGGACGCGATCGCACGCGGCTATGATGCAATCCTCGTCACCTATGCGGATATTCCCCTCATCCGCGCCGCGACGCTGAAAGCGCTGCGAGAGGGGTTGGCGGACGGCGCGGCGCTGGTCGCGTCGGGCTTCGCGCCCGCGGACCCGACCGGCTACGGGCGGCTGATCGAGCGCGACGGGCGCCTCCTCGCCATCCGGGAGCACAAGGACGCGAGCGAAGCGGAACGGGCGGCGCGGCTGTGCAACGCCGGCCCGATGGCCTTCTCCGGCGCGCAGGCCTTAGCGATGCTCGATGCGGTCACGCCGCAGAACGCCCAACAGGAATATTACCTCACCGATCTCGTGGAGATCGCGGCCGGGCGCGGTCTCGCGGCGCGGGCGGTGGAGATCGACGCGGAAGAAGCGATGGGAGTCAACGATCGGGTCCAGCTCGCGGCCGCGGAGGCTGCGATGCAGGCGCGGCTACGCCGGCGAGCGATGCTCGAAGGCGCGACCCTGATCGCGCCGGAGACGGTCTTCCTGTCGTGGGACACTCAGGTCGGCCGCGACGTGCTGATTGAGCCGCATGTCGTGATCGGACCCGGCGTGACGCTCGAGGACGGGGCGATCGTTCACGCCTTCTCGCATCTTGAAGGGGCGCGGGTGGCGGCCGGCGCGTCGGTCGGCCCCTATGCACGGCTGAGGCCGGGCGCCGACATCGCGGCGAAGGCGAGGGTCGGCAATTTCGTCGAGATCAAGAACGCGAGCATCGAGACCGGCGCCAAGGTCAATCACCTGACCTACATCGGCGACGCCCGGGTCGGCGCGGGGGCCAACGTCGGCGCCGGGACGATCACCTGCAACTACGACGGGTTCACCAAGTCCAGGACCGACATCGGCGCCGGCGCGTTCATCGGATCGAATTCGGCGCTGGTCGCGCCGGTCAAAATTGGCGACGGCGCCTATATCGGTTCGGGCTCCGTCATCACCAAGGACGTGGAGGCCGACGCGCTCGCCGTGGCGCGTGGGCGGCAGGAGGCGCGGACCGGCTGGGCGAAGGCGTTCCGGGAGCGAAAGAAGAAAGGCTGACGACCGAACCCTTGGGGTTGGTTCGTGTTCGTCTCGGGCGGCTTCCGGATGGCGTTCGGACTTCGTTCAACACGCGTTCAGGCGCGAAAAACGGGGGTCATATCCAACCATGTTTTGAACAAAATCAAGACCTTCTGCCGGAGTTCGCGGGAAAAAAATCATGCCCGCCAACCGCGTCCGCGTCCCGCCGCAGAACCGGTTGCGTCGTGCAAATATCCATATTTCGATAGTGTTTTATCCTTCGTCTAGGAAGAAGGTTATTAGCACATATTTCTGACTTTGGAAACCAATCGCTGAGGAGGGTTACGCCGGCGCTTTCGTCGTCATCGATTGCGTCGCGCTCCAATGGGCGCAGGCGAGGCCGAATAAGATCAGCGCGACCGCCTGATGGGCGAGCGCTATGGCGATGGGGACGGACCAAAGGAGCGTTGTGATCCCGAGCACCACCTGGAGGGACGCCGCGACGACCAGCCAACCCGCGCGAAGGGCGAGCGCTTCAGGGGCCGCCCGCACAGCGGCCCAGAACTGCAGGACCGCAAAGGCGATCACGCCATAGGCGACGAGACGGTGATCGAACTGCGCCGTCGCCGCATCGTTCAGCGGCGCCCCGGGGCTCCTGAACGCCTCGCCCGGCACGAAGGTTTCTCCCATCAGCGGCCAGGTGTTGTAGATCAGGCCGGCGCGCAGCCCCGCCACAAGCGCGCCAAGGCCGAGCTGGACATAAACGAGCAGCGCGAACGCGGCCGCCGCGACCGCAAATCCACGGGAAGCCGGCTCGCGCCGTCGCGCGCTCAAGCCCACCGCGGCGTAGATCGATGTCCCGAACACGCCGGCCGCAATCAGGAGATGCAACGCCAGCCGCTCCTGCGCGACTTCGGTGCGTTCGCTCAGGCCCGACGACACCATCCACCAGCCGACGATCGGCTCGAGCGCAAGCAGCGCCGTCGCGAAGGCGACCTGCCGCCCGAGCCCGCCCCGAAACGCCCCGCGCGCCCAGAACCATAAGGCGGGCAGGATGTAGACGAGGCCCACGATCCGGGCGAGCAGCCGATGGCTCCATTCCCACCAAAAGATGGACTTGAAGCCGTCGAGGGTCATGTCCGGGTTGAGCTCGGCGTATTGCGGGATTTGCCTGTAGCGATCGAATTCCGCCTGCCAGTCCGTCGCAGAGAGCGGCGGAAGCACGCCGGTCACCGGCTTCCACTGCGTGATCGAGAGGCCTGACTCGGTCACCCGGGTCGCGCCTCCGACCAGCACCATCACGAAGACGAGCGCGGCCACGACGAGAAGCCAGACGCGGACGGCCGTCCGGTCGCCGAAGGCGATCGGGCGGGCTTGGGGGGCGGGGAGGGCGTCGGTCGAGGCCATACGATCCAAAGTTAGGTTCGGGACGCACATCTCGCGCGGCGACCAGCCTCGCGCAAGACCTCAGCCAGGCCTCACGATGACTTTCGACGGCAAACGTGTGTCAACACGCGTCGCCAAGACCGGCGTTGACGGGCCGGAGGAGGCGGTTTCCCCCCTCAAAAATGGAAATCAATCGACCAAACGGTAAGTTATACGATCAGCTTTCGGTAAAGGTGCCAGGTCGTGTGGCCGAGAATCGGGAAAAGAACGATCAGCGCCACGTGAAAGGTCACGAACGACACAGCGAGGTCCATGCCGATCACCACCATCCAGGCGAGCATGGTGCGAGGATTGGCGATGACGGCGCGGACGCTGGTCGTGAGAGCCGTCACGACATCGACATCGCGGTCGACCACCAGAGGCGGCGAGACGGCGGTGAAGGAGAAGACGAAGAGCGCGATCACAGCGCCGGCGCCGTTGCCGACCAACAGAAACAGCAGTCCGTAGGGCGTGGTGAACACGCTGGTGAAAATCTCGGCGAACGACGACAAGCCCCCGCCGTAGAACATCAAATAGATGAAGACCGCGATGTCCATCCAGATCATGAAGGTGAACAGGCTAACGAGCGCAAGCCAGCCGAGGTCCTGCCCGGTGCGGCTCCAGACGGCGCCGAGGACGGCCTCCCAGGACAGGGGCTGGCCGGTCTCGAGGCGACGCGAGATCTCATAAGTGCCGACGGCCCCGAAAGGGGCCAGAAGCGCGAAACCCATGATCAGGGGATACGCGAGGTACCAATAGCCGGTGTAGACGGCGAGCCAGAGAATCAACGACCCGCCGACCGCGTAGAACGCGCCGAAAAACATTCCATACTGGGACGATCGGGTGAAATCCTTCACCCCCTTCTCGATGCATTCGATCAAATCGGCGATGCTGATCAGCCGGATCTCCAGCCGACGCGCCCCGCCCGTCGACTGCTCCGTCGTGGGCGCCAATTCAGCCTGGGCCGCCATCGCCATTCGTCCTCTCCCTCATTTTCCGCCTCTTTTCGGGCCTCGAGCGATTTGACCACGTTCGCCGCGTCCGGGCAATGCCTCTTCGACTTTGGTCTTGTCCAGCGCCGATCAGGCGCGATTGCATTGCTGCGATGCGGCGAAAGACATTGCTGTTTTGCCCGCGCTGTGGCATGAGCCGGCATCCCCGATAAACTCTCTCATCAGGAACCGGATGTCTTTGATCAATGGGAACAGCTTTGCCGATCGCCAGGCGGCCGCCGCCAAGGCGCGTCAGGCGTTAGCTGAGAAATTCCGCGCGACCGCCAAATACGATCCGAATGACCCGGCGGTGATCGAGCGCGAGGCTAAGCGGAAGGCGATTCTCGAGGCGCGCGTGGTGCGCGACGCCGAGCGCGCCAAGCGCCGGGCCGAAGAGGCCGCCGCCGAGGCGGCCCGCAAGGCTGCCGAAGAGGCCGCCCGGCAGGAGCAGCTGCGGCTCGAAGCGCTCGCCCGCGAGGCCGAAGAGCTGCGCGCCCGCGAGGAGCGGGAGCGGCTCGAGTACGAGCAGAAGCTCGAGCGCGACGCGCGCTACGCGGCGCGCAAAGAGCGCAAGAAGAAGAAGAAATCGGTCGGCGAACGCTGGGGCTGACCGGCGCTTCAGCTTCGTTGATCCGGGACCGCAACTCGGGCATGACGACGCCCGGGTCTGAACTTTCCGGATAGCGGAGCACGGGCGTCATGACAAAACCGCTGCGATTGGGCGTCGCCGGTCTCGGCGTGGTCGGAACCGGCCTCACGCAACTGTTGCAGCGGCAAGGCAACGCGCTCGCCGTTCGCGGCGGCCGCCCGCTTGCGCTTGCCGCCTACAGCGCGCGCCACAGCCGAGAGGGGCGCCCGGAGCTCGGCGGCGCGCGCTTCATCGACAACGCGGTCGAGCTGGCGACGAGCGGCGACATCGACGCCTTCGTCGAGCTGATCGGCGGCGCCGACGGGGTTGCGTTCGAGGCGGTCAAGGCCGCGCTCAAGCGCGGTCTGCCGGTGGTCACCGCCAACAAGGCGATGTTGGCCCGGCATGGCCTGGAGCTGGCGGCGCTGTCGGAGGCCCACGACGCGCCGCTCTTCTACGAGGCGGCGGTCGGCGGCGGCATCCCGGTCATCAAGACCCTGCGCGAAAGCCTCGCCGGCAATGCGATCGAGCGCGTCTCGGGCATTCTCAATGGCACCTGCAACTACATTCTGTCGCGGATGGAGACGGACGACTTGCCGTTCGACGTGTGCCTTGCCGAGGCTCAGCGGCTCGGCTACGCCGAGGCCGACCCGACCTTCGACGTCGGCGGCTTTGACACCGCTCATAAACTCGCGATCCTCGCCTCGCTCGCATTCGGCTCTAAAATCGACGCGGCGGCCGTTGCGGTGGAGGGGATCGAGTCGATCACGCTCGCCGATCTCGCCGCGGCGGACGAACTGGGCTTCCGCGTCAAGCTGCTCGGCGTCGCTGAGCGCACGCCTCATGGCGTCGAACAACGCGTCCACCCGACCATGGTCGAGAAGACCTCGCCGCTCGCCCAGACGATGGGCGTCCTGAACGCCGTATCGATCGACGGCGACGCGATCGGGGAGCTGACCCTGGTTGGCCCCGGCGCGGGCGGAGACGCGACCGCCTCGGCGGTTGCGGCCGACCTCGTCGACGTCGCCCGCGGGACGCGCCTGCCGGTGTTCGGGCGTCCGACGGCGGCGCTGGTCGAGGCCGACCGCGTGCCGCTGCAGCGCCACGAGGGCGGCTATTACATTCGGCTCGCCGTCGAAAATCGCCCCGGCGCGATGGGCGCGATCGCGGCGCAATTCGGCGAACGCATGATCTCGCTCGAGGCGATCATGCAGAAGCGGGCGACGAAGGAGGCCGCCGCCGCCGGCGTCGTGCCGGTCGTGTTGATGACTCACGGGACGACGGAAGCCTCGATCCGCGATGCGCTCGCCGGCACCCTCGAAGAGGGCGTGGTGCGCGAAAAGCCGCAAGTCATCCGCATCGAGCGCGACGTCGTGTGAGACCGCTTTCGGCGACAGAGAAGAGCCGCATCAGCGCCGCGGCCGAAGACCACCGGCTGCGCATCGTCGCGATTGCGCTGATGTGCGGCGCCATGCTGCTTTTCACCGGGCTCGACACGTCGTCAAAGTGGCTGAGTCTGAGGCTGCCGATCCTCGAAATCGTCTGGGCGCGCTACCTTGGCGCGACGGTGATTGCGCTCGCCAACGCCCGGCCGTGGGCGCGGCCCGCGGTGCTCGTGTCGCGGCGGCCGGGGCTGCAAGCGCTGCGCTCGTTGCTTCTGCTCGGTTCGACGGCTTTCGGCGTGATTGCGCTCCGCAGCCTGCAACTTGCGGAAACGGCGACGATTTCCTTTTTGACCCCTATTTTCGTCGCGCTCGCGGCGGGCCCGTTGCTCGGCGAGCGGGTCGGTTTCGAGCGGATGATTGCGATCGTCGTCGGCTTTGTCGGCGTGCTGATCGCCACCCGGCCGGGAACCAGCGCCTTCCAGCCGGTCGTCGTGATCGCGGTCCTCGGCGTCGCCTGCAACGCCGGCTACATGCTCGCGACCCGGAAGCTCGCCGGCGTCAATTCCTCACGCACCACGCTGATCTGGACTCAGGTCGCCGGCGTGGCGCTCACGACCCCCTTGCTTCCGTGGGTCTGGGTTGCGCCCCAGTCCCTCCATGTCTGGGCGGTGCTCGTGGGCCTGGGCGTCTTCGGCGCCGCCGGACACGCCCTGGTGATCGCCGCCCATAAATCCGCCCCGGCTGCGGTGCTGACGCCCTTCTCCTATACCCAGCTCATTTGGATGATCGTCTCGGGCTTCCTGATTTTCGGCGACGTCCCCCCGGCTGCGACCCTGATCGGCGCGGCGATGATCGTCGCCTGCGGCGCGTGGCTGGCGCTGCGCGAGCGGGCCGGGCGCGAAGGGTGAGGGCTGAGCTTTCTAAGTCGCAACGTCGCCGCGCCTGGGACAGATTTCTGTCGCCGCCTGCGGGCGTTTCAGCGCGTCGAGAAAGCGCCGACGAGACCCGGCGCCTGGACGTCCGACTCCAGCCTCGCCCAAGCGCGGCGGAGAAGAAGGCGGCGGAGTCCGGCGGCGCTGGCGGCGGCCTCGATATAGGACGGCGCGTGCGCGAAGCGCAGACCTTCAAGCAGGCGGAAGCCGTCCCCCTGGAAGGTCTCGGCGGTGAAGACAATTAGGCCCCCATCCGCGAGAGCCCATCGGCAGCCGGCGAAGACCGGTCCCAGGTCGCCGATATAGGGCAGGGTGTCCGCCGCGACGATCAAGGCGTAGGCGCCCTGCGCGGCTCTCGCGAGGAACGCGGCCGCGTCGTCCGCCGCCACCGCATCGTAAAGGCCGCTCGCGACAGCCTTGGCGACCATCGCGGGCGCGATTTCCACGCCCTCCAGGCGCGCGACGCGACCGCGGACGCGCCCGCCCATGAGCCCGGTGCCGCAGCCGAGGTCGAGCGCCGAAGCGAAGCGCCGACCGGGCGCGATGGCGTCGAGCGCCTCGATCACGAGGGCCGGGCCGCGATAGGCGAGGGCGCCCATGAGATGCGCCTCAAAGCGTCCGGCATAGTCGTCGAACAGCCGGGTGACATAGGCGCGCGGCAAACTCTTGGGCGCCTCAGCGCCGATCAGGAGGGCAAGCCGCGCCGCCGCCCCGAACGGATCGGACGGATCGGCGGCGAGCGCCCGGCCGAAGGCCTTTTCGGCAGCTTCCAGCCGCCCGAGCTGCTCGCTCGCTTCCCCGAGGGCGAACAGCGCCGCGGGCCAGTCGGGCGCCCGCTCCAGCGCTTGTTCGAACATGTCGGCCGCCGCTTCGTGGTCGCCGTCCGCGGCCGCTGCCTGAGCGTACGCGTAGCGGCGTTGGGCGATCAGGTCGCCGGCTGCGAGGGGGTCGTTCGAGGCGGCCATCAGGGACCTTTGCGACGGGGCGCGACGACGATGGCCGATGGGCGAGCGATGAGCAATGACGCGGCCTTGCGCGCTGTCGCCCCGGCATGCTCGTGGCGGATGCTGGCCGTTCAGGCCGGCGTTGGGCGCACAGTGCGGCCGCTTGCAGGGCGAACCTTGTGGGGCGCGCGGCCCGCGCCTATCCTTCGTCCACGACAATGGGGGGCTTTCGGTGAAGCTTGCGATTGCATTTGCTCTCGGCGCAGCGTTGGCGGCCACAAGCGCGGAGGCGTCGATCCGTTGGCGTTGGACCTGCACCGGGCCGGCCTTTGAGGCCAAGGGCTTCCTGACCACGGGCGACGCGCCTGACGCGGACGGCTACTACCCGATCATCGACGTCAGCGGAGAAGCGAACGGCGTCGCCATTACCGCGCTTCAGCCCGCGAAAACCGCGATCCGCGGAAACGAAGGCTGGCCGGTCGATAATCTCGTGCGATCCAAGGCGCCTCAGCTGAGCCCGGGAGGCTTTGGCTTCGCGCTCGCCGATGGAAGCTATGCGAACCCATTCTATGGCGCCCGCTTCGAGCCGCCCGGATTCCTCGCCGTGCTCACGAACCCTTCGAAAGGCGAGTGGCGTGAGCCGAGAGTTGTTTTCGACGCCGAAAGGGCCCCGTAGATTGCCTTGGCATAGTTGCCCCTGAGAAAGCGGACCGCCAGGTTTGGCGGCATATGAATTCTGGAAGACAGAATATTGGCTGGACGAAATGCCACATGGCCGGCGACCCTTGTTGGTGTTAGCCGAAAAGCAGAAGACAGCGCCTCCATCTCGCAGCCGAGCCGAGAATAGCCGGAAGCGACTTTGGTCGTTGAAGCTTGGAGACGTCGCTGCCTCGCGGATCTTGGCAATCCCGCCGGCGTGGACGCTCATAATGGACAAGAATCACGAACTCCTCTTTTCTCCGATCAAGATCGGTAAACTGGAGATCAAGAACCGTTACGTGATGGAGCCGATCGGTCCAGGGGGCCTGTGCGACGCCGACGGGACGTTTAACGCGCGGGGCGTCGAATTTTACGTGGAGCGGGCGCGCGGCGGAGCCGGCCTGATCATGACCGGCGTCACCATGGTCGAGAACGAGATCGAGCGCTGCGCGCTGCCGTCGATGCCGTGTCCGACCCTCAATCCTCTCAACTTCGTCAAGACCGGCAAGGTGTTGACCGAGCGCGTGCACGCTTATGACGCGCGCATGTTCCTGCAGCTCTCGGCCGGGTTCGGTCGGGTCAGCGTGCCATCGGTGGTCGGCCACACGGCCGTCGGCCCATCCCCGATCCCGCACCGCTGGCTACCGGGGGTGGTCTGCCGCGAGCTCACCCATGTCGAGGTGAAAACCTACATCCGAAAGTTCGCCGAATCGGCTGAAATCGCTCAGAAAGCCGGGTTCGACGGTATCGAGATTCATGCTGTTCACGAGGGCTATCTGCTCGATCAGTTTGCGATCGCCATGTTCAACCAGCGAACGGACGAATATGGCGGCCCACTCGAGAACCGGCTGCGCTTCGCCACTGAGATCGTCCAGGCGATCAAGGCGCGCTGCGGCGCGGACTATCCCGTGTCGCTGCGCTATTCGATCAAGAGCTTCATCAAGGACTGGCTGAAGGGCGGCCTTCCTGGCGAAGAGTTCAAGGAAATGGGCCGCGACATTCCCGAGGGAATCGAGGCGGCGAAAATCCTCGAAGGAGCCGGCTACGACGCCTTCAATGGCGATGTCGGCTCTTATGACAGCTGGTACTGGAGCCATCCGCCGATGTACCAGGCCAAGGGCCTGTACCTCCCGTTCAACGCGATCCTGAAGAAGGCGGTCAGCGTTCCGGTGATCACGGCCGGCCGCATGGACAACCCGGACCTCGCGGTGGAAGCGATCAAGAGCGGCAAGACGGACCTGATCGGCCTCGCGCGGCCGCTGCTCGCGGATCCCTATCTGCCGCAAAAGGTCAGGGCGGGACGCGTGAACCGCATCCGGCCGTGCCTCTCCTGCCAGGAAGGCTGCATGGGACGGCTCGCCGCCTACGGGCAAGTGTCGTGCGCGGTGAACCCGGCCTGCGGACGGGAGGCCGACTACAAGCTCTCGCCGGCGCTCGAGCGGAAGCATGTCATGGTGGTCGGCGGGGGCGTGGCCGGCATGGAGGCCGCCCGCGTCGCAGCGCTCCGGGGACATGTCGTCGTCCTCTACGAAAAATCAGATGAACTCGGAGGCGTTGTGATCCCCGGCGGCGTTCCCGATTTCAAGGAAGACGAGCATGCCCTGATCCGCTGGTACGAGCGGGAACTGCGCGCGCTCAAGGTGCCGCTGACCTTCAACACCGAAGCGACCGAGGACCTGATCACCCAAGCCATGCCCGACGTCCTGATCCTCGCGACCGGTTCGAAGCCGAAGATGCTGCCGCTCGCCAATGAGCCCCACGTCTATACTGCCGAGGAGGTGCTGAACGGCGACAAGCCGGCCGACGACGATACGGTGATCCTCGGCGGCGGCCTGGTCGGCTGCGAGCTCGCGCTGTGGCTTGCGGACCAGGGCAAGAAGACGACCGTGGTCGAGATCGCGCCGAAAATCCTGGCCGAGACCGGGCCGCTCTGCCACGCCAATTCCGCGATGCTGAAGGAGCTGATGGAGTACAAGGACGTCCGGGTCATGACGTCGAGCACCGTCGAGCATCGGGTCGATGGCGGCTACCTGGTCAAGACCCGCGACAAGGAAACCTGGATCAAGGCGGATTCGGCGATCCTGGCGATCGGCTACGATTCGGAGCGGCGGCTCTACGACAAGGTCCGAAATAAGGTCCCCGAGGCCTATATCTTCGGTGACGCCCGGCGCGTGCAGAACATCATGTACGCGATCTGGGATGCCTACGAGGTCGCGCGCGCAATCTGAGCGCTACGCGACCGCTCGATCCTTCGCCAATCCGAGGGCCGAGGCCGCCCGCCGCTTGTAGGGGCCAAGGACCATCGCAGCATTTCTGCGAAGCTCAGACGGGCTTGGGCACTGTCCGAGCGGGCTGAGAAGCAGGGTACGAGTCCTCAAGTTGCGGATCTCCACCGGCCACTCCTGCTTATAGGCGCTGATGCTGACGCAGAAGTCGAAATCGCGGCCCCGGTCCAGTGCATATTCGCTCATGAAGCGGATCAGCATCTTGGTCGGCGAATAGCGCAGGTACTCGGGATCGACGGCGTTGATCAGATAGTCGATCTTGAACTCATTGTGCAGACAGACCGAGGCGGCGATCGTGCGGTCGCCGACCCGGATTTCGGACATGATCGGAAACCTTTGAAGATCCGTCTTTCGGATCAGCCGTTCCAGGAAGGCGGGAACGTTAGGCTTATTCAGCCATTTCGATCGCCTTCGCGTGCTCGCAAGCCACTGCCGCTTGCTCGCCATCAGAAATGCGAGCGCGCGGGAGGAGTTCTCGGCGGTCTCGCACCAGCCGCACACAATCGGCGTCTGCGGGTGCGCTTCGCGCAGACGCCGATCGTTGCGCCGCAAGATCTGCCGGTCGCTCCGCGACATCGTGCGCTCTGCATCGCTCCAGCTGTGGTAAAGGCCGCTGCTCACGACACAGGCCTCGTTGGCCTCCACGGTCTGGCGCACTGGCGACGCTTCCAGGGCCGCATCGACCGGACCGCCATGCTCGAGATTGCAAATTGTCAGCCTGTCCGCCGCGATCGATCGCGCGGCGCGCAACAGGCGCAGAGTGGAGTCGTATTCGCGGCCCGCCTCGAGAAGCGGGCCGCCGTATTCTTCATGGGAGCCGCAGGAGAAGGGTCGCAGGGTCCGGTGGAACCCGCCCTCGAGGGTGAGGCCGAGAATTCCGGTGAGCCGGTCGCCGTCGCCGGCCGCAACCAGAAAGGCCTTCCTCTTGGCCTCCAGCGCTTGCTCCAGCGTCGCCAAGGCGAATTCATAGGTTTGCGCCATCGTGTGCGGCGCAGAGCGGCGCGTCAGATCGCGCCACTGTCGCTCGAACGCCGCAAGGTCCGAGACCCGGGCGAGCGGAATCGCCGCGTCGTTGTGCTGCAATACCTGTAGCAAGTCTCTCAGCCTCTGCGTCTGGTTTAGGCGACATGCCGGAGCTGACCGTCCGATGCCAGCCTTGCCGCATTCGTCTGCGCGCTCGCGTCTCGGCGACAGGCTTCTTTGCCCATCGGATACCGGAGAACGCACGCCGTTCATATGGACCGAGGAACATTACATTTCTACGAAATCGCGGTTCATGCCGAAACGGGCGCGAGCGCCGCATCCGCCCCCGCGGGCCAGGGCGCCTCGGCCACGTCGAGGTTACGGGCGAGCGATCGCGGGCTCGCCGTGCCAACGAGAACCGAGGCCGCGGCTGGGTGGGTCATCGCAAAGCGCAGCGCCGCGGCGGCAAGCGAAACGCCGGCCGTCTCCGCGCGGGCCTGGAGCGAGGCGACTTCCGCCAGGATTTTGGCGGGGGCGGGACCGTAATCGTAATGGGCCCCCGGAACCGGGCCGGTTGCGAGGATTCCGGAATTGAAGATTCCCCCGAGCACGAGGCTCACTCCGCGCGCCTGGCAGACGCCGACGAGACGCTGCTCGGCCGAACGGTCGAGCAGCGTCAGTCGTCCAGCGAGCAGAATGACGTCGATGTCGGCTTCCTCCATCACCTCAAGGCAAATTTCGTTCTCGTTGACGCCGAGGCCGTAAGCGCCGATCCGGCCCGAAGCCTTAAGGCGTCGGAGCCGATCGAGGCCCGACGTTGTCAGGTCGGCGAAGTGCTCCGCGTTAGCGATCCCGTGCGTCGCCCGGCCGATATCGTGGACATAGAGAATGTCGATGAACCGGGTTCGCAGCCGCTCGCAGCTTTGCTCGAACGCGGCCTCGATCCCGTCGCCGGTGTAGTCGAAGCGAACGCGCATCGGCAGCGGATTGATGAAGCCGTCAGCCTCGGCGAGCGGCGGCCCCGGGGACAGCAGCCGGCCGACCTTGGTGGAGAGCGTGTATCGCGAACGATCGTGGCCAGAAAGAAAGGCGCCGAGCCGGGTCTCCGACAGGCCTCGGCCGTAGTGGGGGGCGGTATCGAAGCTGCGGACGCCGCGGTCCCAGGCGAGCGTAAGCACAGCGCGCGCCGTCTCTTCGTCGACCTCGCGGAAGAGATTGCCGATCGCCGAACAGCCCAGCGAGAGCGCAGTCACGCTGACGCCGGTTCTGCCGATCCGGTTGCGATGCATGACGGCGCGCATCTCCTTGGCGTTCAGCGCTTCCGGCTGCGCAGGGTGTCGAAATAGACCACGATGATGATCAGGAAACCGGTGATGATCCGCTGCCAGAACGGGTTGAGGTTCAAGAGGTTCGCGCCGTTGTTGATCGTCGTCAGAATGAAGGAGCCGATCACCGGCCCGTGTACGGACCCAACGGCCCCGAACAGGCTGGTGCCCCCGATGACGGACGAGGCGATCGCTTGCAGTTCCCAGCCCTCCGCCTGCGTCGGGTTGCCGATGCCGATCCGCATGGCGAGGAGAATGCCGCAGAACGCGGCGCAGAAGGACGACACGACATAGGCAAGATAGGTAATCGCCTTGACGTTGACCCCGGAAAGGCGGGCCGCCTCCTTATTGGAGCCGATCGCAAACAGATAGCGGCCCCAGCGGCTCTGCTCGAGCAGGATGTACGCGGGGATCGCAACGACGATCACCATCCAGAACAGCATGGGGATCTGGAACCATGAGCCATCCGTCCACGGAAAGCCGAGAAAGCTCGCGCGCGAGAAGCCGGTGAAAGCGTCGTTGTCGATCGAGATCGTCGCGCCATTGGTGATGAGAAGCCCGATGCCGCGCAGCGCGTACATTGTCGCGAGGGTCATGATGAACGGCGGCAAGCCCATCTGCACGACGCCGAAGCCGTGGAAGAGGCCAATGAAGACGCCGATCGCGAGCGAGATCCCTACGGCGCCCGCGATCGTAGAGGCGAAGCCGAGGTTATGGGCAAGAAGCCATGCCACTGTCATCGATGTGAAGCCCGCGACTGCGCCAACCGAAAGGTCGATGCCGCCGGTGATGATGGCGAATGTTTCGCCGATGGCCAGGATCGCGATCATCGCGCCCTGGCGCAGGAGGTTCGCCATGTTGTTCGCGGTCCAGAAGGTCGTCGTCTCGACCGAAAGCGCGAGCCACATGAAGAGCAGCAGGCCGAGGAGGGTCAGCCCAAGCAGAAGGTCGAGCCGCCGGCTTTTCTGACGGTCCGGAGCGATGGTTTGATCAGTCATGTGCTGGAATCCCCGTGCCCTAAACGCCGATCGCCTCTGTAAGGATCGTTTCGTGGGAGGCGTCTTTGTGTCCGTGGGTCGCGACCAGCCGGCCCGCCCGGAAAACGTGCAGCGTATCGGCGAGCTCGTAAACCTCCGGCAAGTACGACGAAACCATGATGATTCCCGCGCCTTGCTTCAGCAGAGAGCCGAGCAGCCGATAGATTTCCGCCTTGGTGCCGACGTCGACGCCGACGGTCGGCTCGTCGAAGATGAAGAGCTTCGCGCCGTGATTGAGCCATTTGCCGATCACCACCTTCTGCTGGTTTCCGCCGGATAGGCTTGTCACCGGCGCCGCGCGCGAGGCGGTCTTGATCTGGACGTCGCGGATCTGCTTGTCGGCTGCCGAGGCCTCGCTTGCCAGATTGATCAACGGGCCGATGCTCAAGTGCTTGAAGACCGGGAGGTTGATGTTCAGTCCGACGCCGAGCGACAGGCAGAGCCCCTGGTCTCTGCGGCTTTCCGGGGACAGCGCGATGCCGAGGTTCATCGCCTGCCGTTCGGAGCGGATCCGGACGTCATTTCCCCTCCAGACGATTCGGCCGCCGGTCGCTGGATGGCGGCCGAAGACGCTCTGCACGAATTCGCTGCGGCCGGCGCCGATCAGGCCGTAAAGTCCGACGATCTGGCCTTCCCGCACCTGGATAGAGACGTCCTGAAAGCCAGGCCCGCTAAGCTTGTCGGTCTCCAAAATCGTCGCGCCGATCGGGACTGCATCCTTGATATAAATTTGGTCGATCTGGCGATTGATCATCAGCGCGATGAGGTCGGATTCGTTCGTCTCGCTGACCTTCCGCGTGCCGACGAGCGCGCCGTCGCGGAGCACCGAAACGCGGTCGCACAGCTCGAACACTTCCTCAAGGCGGTGGCTTATGTAGACGATCGTAACGCCCTTCGCCTTGAGGCGGCGGATCAGCTTGAACAGCGCCGCCGCTTCCTGCCGGGTAAGATAGGCGGTCGGCTCGTCGAATATGAGGAATTGCACCTTCCGCCGCTCTGCGCGCGCGGTCGCCACAAGCTGCTGCTGGCCGATCGTCAGTGAGGAGAGGATCGCGCCCGCAGGCAAGGTGAAGCCGAGATCGTCGAGCAGGCTTTGAGCGTCGCGCTCCATGCGCTTCTTGTCGAGGAGGCCGCCGCGCATCTCTTCGTCGCCGAGAAAGATATTGGCGGCGACGGTGAGGTGGGGGCAGAGCACGACCTCCTGGTGCACGGCGTTGATGCCCAGGCCGATCGATTCGGGAGGGGTGGCGAGGGGAACCGATTGGCCTCGCCAGTAAACTTCGCCTGACGAGCGGGGATGAACGGCGGTCAGCACCTTGATCAGTGTGGATTTGCCCGCGCCGTTCTCGCCCACAATGGCGTGAATTTCGCCCTCCTCGAAAGTCAGATCGACGCTCTTCAGCGCGTGTGTCGCGCCGAAGCGTTTGTCGAGTTTTTCGCAGTACGAGTATCGGCGCGCCTGGAGTTCCGACGCTGGAATCTGCAGCTGTCATTGTCGCGCTTTCGGACGTCGCCAGGCTCGGTTAAGGCGAAGAGGAAGAGCGCCGCGCTTCGATGAGACGGCGCGAAGGCGCGCCGGCGCTCGGGCCGGCGCGCCCCCAGTGTCACATCGTCAGGTCACTTCGGCGGATAGAGCAGCTTGTGCTCCTTGTCGTTGTCCATGTTGGCCTTGGTGACGAGGTTCGCGCCGGTGTCGACGAAGGCGGGGACCTTCTCGCCCTTCGACGCCGCAAGCGCGGTCTTCACGCCGTCATAACCCATCCGATAGGGATCCTGCAGAAGCAGCGCCGCGATCGTGCCGTCCTTGAGATATCCGATCAGCTTGTCGTCCGCGTCGAAGCAGACAAGTTTAATCGTGTCCCCCTTCTTGTTTTCCGCGATCGCCTGGCTCGCGCCCTCGCATTGGATGAGATTGTCGGCGAACACGCCGCGCAGGTTCGGATTAGCGGTGATGAGGTCGGTCATAATGTTGAGGCCGGTCGTGGCGTTGCCGTCCGAGATCTTGTCCGCGACCAGCTTCAGGCCGGGATATTTCTCGGCCAGCTCCTCCTTGTAGCCCTTATTGCGCGCTTCGAGCGAGCCGACGCCAGGCAGATGGGTGATGAGCGCGACATCGCCTTCGGCCTTGCCGTATTTCGCTTTGATCGCGTCAGCCATGCCGTCGGCTGCGATGCGTCCGCCTTTCTCGTTGTCGGTGGTCAAGAACGAGGTGAAGGCCTTCGAGTCCGCTGCAGAATCGATGCCGATAATCGGCACTTTCTTGGCGGCTTCGTCGATCGGCTTGCCGAGCGCCTTGAACTGAGTTGGGGCGATGACGATCGCTGCAGGCTTCTCGGCGGCTGCGTTCTCGAGAATCGTGATCTCGCCGTTGATGTCGGATTCGGACTGGGCGCCAAGCTCAGGAACTTTGACGTTCAAGTCCTTGGCGGCTTGGCGGGCGCCGGCGAACACGATCTGCCAATAGGGCGAGGTTGTGTCCTTGACGATCACCGGGATCACCGGCTGGTCGGCCGCGTAACCCGGCGACCCCAACGCGGCCGCCGAGATCGCGGCGGCAGCGGCAATGAGAACCTTCTTCATGTCTTTCCTCCATTATCGAGCGCCTTGCATGGCCTCGGTCTTGCAATTCCGGCGACCCGGAACGGACTTCGTGGGACGACGCGTCATCCAATATCTCTAATAAGGGGCTCCCGCGGCTGAAGCCAGTGCAGCCGTGGGGCGCGACCGGATCCAGCGAGAGATTATCCCGTGGGTCGACTGACAGGAGCGCCAAAATGTCGCACCGTCCGGGCTCCGGGGCCACCGAGGGCGAAAGGGTCGCAGCCGCCCGGGAATAGAAGCCGCCGGCGCCCGATTGCGGAATGGAGAAGGCATCGGCGCTAAACCTCAATGAGCGCTTTGATCACGCCGGCCTCCGGCTTGATCCATTCGGCGAATCGCTCCGGGGACTGCGCAAGAGGGGCCCGATGGGTGGCGAGGGCGTCGGTCGGAACGTGCCCCTCCCGGATCGCCCGAAAGACTTCGTGGAAGTCCTCTCGCGTCGCATTGCGGCTGCCGAGCAGCGCGATCTCGCGCGCGTGAAATTTCGGGTCGGCGAACGAGATCGTGTCGCGCACGACGCTGACCAGCACGTAGGTCCCGCCGTGAGCGACATAGTCGAAGCCGGCGTTCATAGACGCGGCTTTGCCGGTGGCGTCGAACACGACGTCAAACATGTCCCCGCCGGTCAGCGCCGAGAGGCGGTCGACGATGTCCGCGCCGCCGACCACTGTGTCTTCGATCCCGAGGACGTCGCGACAGAAGGCTAGGCGATCCTCGCGCATGTCGAGCGCGGTCACCTTGGCGCCGCGCAGAGCCGCGAAGATCATGCAGCCGAGGCCGATCGGCCCTGCGCCCACTACCAGCGCGCGGTCCCCCCTGCTGGGATTTGCGCGGCGCGCGGCATGCGCGCCGATCGACAGGAATTCGACCATAGCGGCCTGATCGAGCGTGACGCCGTCGGCCGGGGCGAGATTGGCTTCCGGCACGCAGACGTAGTCCGCCATTCCGCCGTCGATGTGCACGCCAAGCACAGCGATGCGCTGGCAGCAGTTCGTCTTGCCGCGTCGGCACGCGACGCACGTTCCGCACGACAGATAGGGAATGACATACACCGCTTGGCCGACTTTCAACCGGGAGCCTGGCCCTATTTCAGCGACCTCGCCTGATAGCTCGTGTCCGATGACGCGCGGATAATCGAGATAGGGGTGCGAGCCTTCGTAGATGTGAAAGTCGGTGCCGCAGACGCCGGCGCGTCGGACTCTGACCAGCGCTTCGCCAGGTCCGGGCGCAGGTTGGGCGCGCTCGACGACATCCAGTCGTCCTGGCTCGATGCAGAGCAAGGCGCGCACTTTGACTCCTCCCACAACATTGTCTCTTATCAATAAAAAACTACCGCCGAGGCCGGTCAAGTTGTTTTTTCCGTGGCGGCCGGGGCGACAAGAAAACAGGGGGCGCAGGAGCGAGGCGCGGGAGCGAGATGAAGCCGAACACCCTGTTCAAGCGGACCTACAATCGCGGCCTTTCCCACCTCCAGACGCTCGCGCTGGCGTCCGACCTCGGATCGGAGCCGACCTGGTCGAGGGCGCTTGCGGTCAGCCGGACGACGGTTCGCGCCATGCTGGTTCGGTTCTCGGAGGTCGGCCTGATCGCCAACGACGGGCGCCGCAAGACGCTCCTGCGCCATCCGGTTCCCGCCGACTTCTATCCGGAAGGGGAAACCGAACCGGTCGGAGCCGTAGTCGAAAAGCGGTTCATGCAATGGCTTTTGCAGGGGGACCGTCAGCCCGGCGGGACGATCAACGTCCTCGAGCTATCGCGCCAGTTCGGCGTTTCGGCTTCAGGGGTCCGAGAGTACCTCAACCGCCTGCGGCAATTCGGGCTCTTGGAGCGCCGGCCGAGCGGCGCCTGGGTGCTGAACGGCTTCACGGCGGACTTCGCAGAGGAGCTTTGCGAAGTGCGGGCGATGTTCGAGACGCGATCCGCGCTGCGCTTCGTCGCGCTTCCCTGCGAGGCGCCGGCCTGGGAGGCGCTCGCGCGCATCAAGGACGCGCACCTGGAACTGCTCAAGGAAGCAGAGACGCGATTCGCGGATTTTTCGGCGCTGGACGAGCGCTTTCACCGCTGTGTCAACGACGTCTCGCGCAACCGGTTTATCGTCGACTTCTACGAGATCATCTCCATGATTTTCCATTATCACTATCAATGGAACAAGCGCGACGAGCGGGAGCGCAACATCGCGGCGATTCGGGAACATCTCCGCTACATCGACGCGCTGCAAAGCCGGGATCCAGCCGCGGTCGCCGAAGCCTGCCGAGCCCATCTGGCGACCGCGCGCCTGACGCTAATGTCGTCGTTGCAAGGCGCCGAGCGCGCGCCCGACGCGGCGCGCGGCAGCTTTCCGTAATTGAGGTTCAAGGCCCGCGGTCGGGACACGCGCCTTAAGCCTCAGTGGAGCAGCGGCGTTCCGTCGGGCCTCGCGCCGCAGAGCGAGACTTCGAGGCCGAGCTCCGCCGCGAGCGACGCCTTGGCGGCGAGCGCGAGGTCGGCCTCCGCATCGGAGTTGGCGTAGGCGACCTGGATGTGATTCGCCTTGTGGCGGGCCATCAGCTGGTCGCGGGACACGCCGTGCAGCACAGCGTGCATGATCGGCCATTGCGGCGTGGTGGCGTTCCAGCGCCGCTCGGTCTCCGCGCGCGGCAGTTCGACCACATGGGCGCGGCCAAGATCCATCTTGAGGCGTCCGCCCTCGACGAAAATCCGCGACCATACGATCGGGCCGGGCTTGGCGATCCCTCGCACGGTGCCGCCGCCGAGGCGGAAGTACATCGGCGGCTGGCGCAGGCTCTCGCTGCCGGCCCATCCGTCGACGTGATGGGCGGGCGGCGCGGCCCCCGAGATCTCGAACACCCAGACGTAGTCGCTGGTCGTCCCGCTGCGGTCGGCGTCGCCCCAACGGATGTCGTGCAAGGTCGTCTCGACCGGCTGGCCGAGCGCTCGATGCACCCGGTTGGTGAATAGGGCGTCGAGGCCGGCGCATTCGTCGACCTCGTTGAAGTGGACGATCGCCTGGCCCTCGCGGATCGTCCGTCCGTCGACGGTTTTGACAGGCGGCCGGTCGTCGTTGTTGAGCATGCCCTCGGCGAGGTCGGAAGCCGGCATCAGGTCCTTCATGCCCTGCTGGTACTGGATTCCGATCGCGGCGCAGCCGAAAGTCTCCGCGATCCGCGCTGCGGCGATATACATGCGGCACTGGTCGAGGACCTGATCGAGGGTCAGATCGGTCTCGGAGCTTTTTCCAAAATGGAAGGTCATCCCCTTCTTGACCAGCCAGTCGTACACTCCCCGCGCCTCACCGTCGGAAACCTCTCGCGAGGCGGCGTAGAGCGCCGACTGCGACAGGCGCTCCTTGAAAACGCCGAGCGGGAACAGAAGCTCGTCGGGGATGATCGCGTTGAACATCCCCATGCAGCCCTCGTCGAAAATGCCCATGATGGCTCGGGCGCGGCGGAAGGTATGGGCGACGTCCCGGCCAACCGCGCGAGCCTTGTCCGGCGCCGAGTTCGGAACGAACGCATGGACGTGCGAGAGGTCCTGGGCGACGTGTCCGATCTGCAGCCACTGGTGCAGTTTCTTCTTGAAAATATCGTCGGTAAAGGTCTCGCTCCACAGGGTGCTGTAGGGAACGCCGGCTTTGGTCAGCGATCCGTTGAGGTTCAGCATGCCGACGAGGCCCGGCCATTGCCCGGACCAGTTGGCGACGGTCAGGATCGGGGCGCGATGGCCGATGAGGCCGGGCAGGACATGGTTCGAGTACTGCCAGACCGCTTCGGCGACGATGATCGGCGTCTCCGGGTCGATCTTCGAGAAGATCTCCAGGCCTTCCTTCTGGCTGGCGATAAAGCCATGCTTTCGTGCGGGGTCATACGGGTGGGCGCGCTCGACCTCGACGTCGAATCCCGCCAGCGCCTCCGTCACCTGGCGCTCCATCGCGGCCTGCGCGGGCCAGCACGTCTCGTTAGCGCTTTGCCGCAAATCGCCGCTTGCCGCCATGAGGACCTTTTTGCGCGGCGCCATTGTACTTCCTCCCATGTCATTGCTGCCTGTGACAGACTAGCATGTCAGCTGCGCGATTGCATGAACGCTCGCGACGCGGCGAAGCGTCTTTCCCGACGCCTATGCCGGTTTCCGGCGGGGCGAATTGACGCGCCTCAAATAAAGGGCGACCGGCCCGGATCGCGCTTCAATCAGGATCGCCAGGACGGTTCAGGCTCTCGATGGCGTTCGTCAGCCGCACGGGGCTTCCCGCGCCAGCGCAAAACCGGTTGATTTTATCGCCCGTCTCTGATTGAAGCCCCGCATGCGAACGCAGCTGACGACCCTGCAACTTATTCGCCCGGCGCTCTGACAGCGCCGGGACGCGCTCCCTCGCCGGGAATTTCAAAATCAACGGGTCAATTGCGGCCGCGCCCTTCGGCCGAGCCGCAGCAAAGCTTCCAGGGTTCGTCATGACCGCCATGAACATTTCCAAATACCGCGCCTACCAACCGATCTTTTTGCCCGATCGCCAATGGCCGTCCCGCGTCGTCGACAAAGCGCCCATCTGGTGCTCGGTGGACTTGCGCGACGGCAACCAGGCGCTGATCGAGCCGATGGGCGTCGAGCGCAAGAACCGCATGTTCCGTCTGCTCGCGGACATGGGCTTCAAGGAAATCGAGGTCGCTTTTCCTTCGGCCTCCCAGACCGATTTCGATTTCGTCCGCTCGATCATCGAAGGGGGCGCGATTCCCGACGGCGTCGCTATCCAGGTGCTGACCCAGTGCCGGCCGGAGTTGATCGAGCGCACCTTCGAGGCTGTGAAGGGCGCGAAAAAGGCGATCGTCCACTTCTACAACTCGACCTCGACCCTGCAGCGCGAGGTGGTGTTCCGCACTGACAGGCGGGGGGTGACCGAGATCGCGGTCGCCGCTGCGAGGCAGGTCAAAGCGCTGGCTGCGGCCAATCCGGGCACCGACTTCCAGTTCGAGTATTCGCCCGAAAGCTTTACCGGCACCGAACTCGAATTTTCGCTGGAAATCTGCGAGGCGGTCAAGGACGTCATCCAGCCGACCCGCGACAACAAGCTTATCCTCAATCTGCCGGCGACCGTCGAGATGGCGACGCCAAACACCTACGCCGACCAGTTCGAGTGGTTCGGCCGCCACGTCTCGGATCGCGATACGGTGCTCCTCTCCGTCCACCCGCACAATGACCGCGGCACGGCGGTGGCGGCGGCTGAGCTTGCGCTGATGGCTGGCGCCGACCGCGTCGAGGGGACCCTGTTCGGCAACGGGGAGCGGACCGGCAACGTCGACATCGTGACGATGGCGCTGAACCTCTTCACGCAAGGGGTCGATCCTCGGCTCGACCTGCATGACGTGAACCGTGTCAAGGAGATCGTGGAGTACTGCAACCAGCTCCCCGTTCATCAGCGCCATCCTTACGTGGGCGAGCTCGTCTACACCGCCTTTTCCGGCTCCCACCAGGACGCGATCAAGAAGGGCTTCGAGGCTCAGGCCAAGCGCAATGATCCGCTGTTCCAGGTGCCCTATCTGCCGATCGATCCCAAGGACGTCGGCCGGGATTACGAGGCAGTGATCCGCATCAACAGCCAGTCCGGGAAGGGCGGCATGGCCTATATCCTGAAGGCGGACTACGGCCTCGATTTGCCGCGCACGCTTCAGGTCGAGTTTTCCAAGATCGCGCAGGAGTTGATGGATTCCGAAGGCAAGGAGCTGACCTCGCCGGAGCTGTGGTCGCTGTTCCGAAAGTCGTTCCTGCTCGAGGACGCGCCGATGACGCTCGTCAAGCAGCAGACCGCGCCAACCAGCCCCGACAATCGGGAACTCGTCGCCACCCTACGGAAGGCGGACGGAACGACGCTGACTATCGAGGGCGAGGGCAACGGCCCGATCGACGCCTTCGTCGACGCGCTGAAGAAGGCGTTCGGGGTCGAGTTCTCGTTCATCGACTATTCCGAGCACGCGGTGGGGCGGGGGGCCAACGCCACCGCCGCGAGCTACGTCGAGATCCACGACGCCGAGGACCGCACGCTCCATGGCGTAGGCATGGACCCGAACATCGTCATGGCCTCGCTGAAAGCGACGCTCAGCGCGGTGCTCAGGCTGATGCAGCGCCAGGGGAAGGTTTAGGCGCAAGACGGCGCGCTGGCGCCGCGTTGCCCCATTCGGCGGAATCCAGATACGATCTGTCTGCGGGGGCGTCCTTCGGGACCCCCTTTCGAGCACCGCTGCTGCGTTGATAGGGACGCCGAGAGCGGCTGGGTCCACCCCAGGCGAAACGCGTCACGGTTTTGTGCGGGATCGCTCGCGCCCCAGCGTGGTCACGACGTGCTGCGCGCGCCAAGGTTTCGGGCGCCGTGTCTCGGGTTGAGCAGGATTGTGCGGACGCCGGGCGATTATTCCACGCGTTCGCCTCCGTCGCCGCCACCGCCTCCGTCCGGGCCTCCGGGCGGGCTGCTGGGCGGATTGCTGGGCGTGGTCGGGCCGGGCCGGGGCCCGACTGGACCATTGCAGCCGCAAAGCTGGATAACCGGCAGGTTGGCGGGCAGATCGCCCGTCGCGATCTTCTCCTGCAGCCTCAGGCCGATGGCCCGCAGGGGTTCGACCTCGATCAGGAGCGTGGTCAGACCCTGCGATTTCAGAAGATCCTCCATCTCATCCCAGAGATCGAAGTCTGCAATTAGCTTTGCAAATTGCTTGAAATCCTCGATCGGCATTTCGGTTAATGCCGATCGGATCGCCTTCACGCGAGTCATTGCGCTCATGTCCGCCTCCCTCTGCCTGACTGGTCCTTGCTCGCTGTTCCGCGCCAACGTCGGCGGTGCAGCGGGACGGATCGCCCGGCTATTTCCATTCCCAGATCTTGATCTGTAAAGAGCCGTGGTGATCCTCGTCCCATTCGTAAATCAGCGCGCGTCCGTTGAGCGCAGCGAGTTTTCCGCGGGCGCCCTGGCTGTACATCGCGCCTCTGACGTGGACTGGAACGCCTGTTCCGGAGAGCCGGCCCGCGCCCGACCCGCTGAGGACGGCGATCTCGCCGTCCTCAGTAATCAAGGCGGTTTGCTGCGCGGATTTGCCGTAGAAATGGCCGTCAGCCGACACGGTTGACCAGTATGTCGCCAGGATGCGCGCGGAAATGCCGAGAATCGCGCCTTTCGCCTCAAGCGTCGTCTCGAATTTTGCGTAAGGCCCCTCGGATGGCAGAAGTCGGTCAGCAGTCGATCGCCCGTGGAAATTGCCAATTTGCTCCGCCAACATCGGCATCCCTCCTGCACTGATCCGATCCCGCGATTTCCGGTTTCGGAATTGTTATGGAGCGAACGATCAGCGGGGGTCGCTCCCTTCGTATTAGACCGGGTTTCCACCGCGCGGGCAAGCGAATCTTGGGATTAGCCGTAGCCGGGCGGACGGCGGCGACATCCTGTCCCTCCGGCGCCGCCCTTTCCAGGGCCGCGCTCCTGTCGATACAATCCGTGCGATGATGGATGTCGCATCGCCGCCCGCGGCTTTGAGGTCCGAGCGAGCAAAACGGGTGCTTCTTTTGGGCGCGACCGGCGCGATCGGCCGCGCGACGGCGTCCGCGCTCATCGAGCGCGGTCACGACGTCGTGTGCCTCGTGCGGCCTCGCGCAGGGGTCGGGGCCGCGCTTAAGCCCGAGGACAGCGCGAAGCTGCTCCGGGGCGCGACCGTCCGCTTCGGCGACGCTGCCGACCGGGCGTCCCTTGCCCGCGACGGCGTCTGCGGCGAGCGCTTCGATGCGCTGGTCTCGTGCCTGGCTTCGCGCACCGGCGCGCCGAAGGACGCCTGGGCGATCGATTACCAGGCCCACGTGGGTGCGCTTGCCGTTGCTCAGGAAGCCGGCGTGACGCACATGGTCCTCCTGTCGGCGATCTGCGTCCAAAAGCCGCTTCTCGCCTTCCAGAAAGCGAAGCTCGCGTTCGAGACAGTGCTGATCGAGTTCCGGGCTGACCTACTCCATCGTCAGGCCCACCGCCTTCTTCAAGTCGTTGTCGGGGCAGGTCGATCGGCTGAAGCGTGGCAAACCCTTTCTGGTCTTTGGCGACGGCGAACTGACCGCCTGCAAGCCGATCAGCGACGACGATCTCGGCCGCTTCCTCGCCGAATGCCTGGCCGATGAGAACCGCTGCAATCGCGTTCTGCCGATCGGCGGTCCGGGGGACGCGATCACGCCGAAACAGCAGGGGGAGCGCCTGTTCGCCCTGCTGGGGCTGAAGCCGCGGTTTCAGCACGTGCCGCTCGCGCTTCTCGATTCGATCGTGTTCGGGCTCAGCACGCTTGGGCGCGTCATTCCGCCTTTGGCGGAGAAGGCGGAGCTGGCGCGCATCGGCCGCTATTACGCGTCCGAGTCGATGCTGGTCTGGGATCCTGAGGCCGGGCGTTACGACCCCGCCGGGACGCCCTCGACGGGAACGGAGACGCTGTTTGATTTCTACGCCCGTCTGATCAAGGGCGAGGTTTCGATCGAACGGGGCGACCACGCTGTCTTTTGACGCCGCCGCCGTCAGCCCGGCGCGTACATCGGGAAGGTGACGCCGAGAGACCACGCGAGGATCAGACCCAACCCGACGCCGACGGCGGCCGGAGACATCGTGCGGCGGCCGACCCATCCCCCCATGAGGCCAAAAATGATGAAGAACAGCAGAATGACGGGGATGATGATGACCAGGAAGAACAGCCGTTCGAAATCCAGCGCGACGGCGGCGCCCAGGGACGCCAGGAAGGCGCCGCGGGCGAGGAAGACGCGCATGATCGACGCTCGGCCGTTATCTGTCGAGAGGCTGTCCGAGAGCATGTAGGGAACCGCCCCGATCGCAATCGCCGCGATGATCGGCAGCCTTTCGGAAATGGGCATGAAGGAGGCGACGTAGCGGTCGAGCGCGCCGCCGAAGACGAAAATGCCGTAGGCGGCGAGCGCAACGCCGCTGAGCCACGCCACGCGGCCGATCCGCACCCCGCTCCAGAACAGAATCCCGAGCGAAAGCATCCCGTAGACGAAGAGATGGACGGCCAGATAGTCCGCAACGAGAACCGGTAGGAAATGCGTATCGACGCGGCTCAACGCGAGCGGCGTCACGACCGCCGGGATGAGCACGGCAACGAGAAAGGTCTTCAGCGGCAGCGTGGGAGCACGCCGTTCGCCGGTCGGCAGCAGTCCGGCCAGCGGCCAGGCCAGAGTCACAATCCCCGCCAGGAGCAGCACGATCCAGCCGCCGGTGGCCTCGACCGGTCCGCTGCTGGTCCGCCCGAATACGGCGTCGAGCCACGCGCGCGCCTCGCGAAGCGCCGTCGGCGAATAGAGAACGCTGACGTGTTCGACGTCCGGCGCCGCGACCGCGCGCCGGCCGCTATTGTGGGCGGGGTCGCCGATCGTCTCGCCCTCGTTCGCGGTGGAGTTGGCGAGCCGGACGTTCTTGAGCGCGTCCGCGCGCAGAAAGGATTCCCATTCTCCCGTGATCATCAGGAGATTCCGGGGCTCCGTCGCGGTCGGCGCTTTCGAAAACATCGAGATGGCGACGGTGGCCGCGATGCGGGGGTCTTCGAGGGCGCGCCGGACGATGATGTCGGAGGCCATCGAATGCCCCAGGAGCGCCACACGCCCGTCGACGTAGGGAAGCGTCAAAACGGCGTCCGTCACCCGGCCGAGCTCGCGTTCCAGCAATTGGGTGGTTCCCTCGACCCGCGTGACGTCGCCCGACATCGGCGTCGGGTTTCTCCCGTGGCCCTCGAAATCGAAGGAGACGGCGACGTAGCCGGCTTGCGCGAGCGTCAGCGCGTAGGCTTCCATCAATTGCCGCGAGCCGGCGAAGCCGTGGGCGATGATGACCGCCGGCGCTTTGGCGACGTTTGCGCGCCGGTAGATTGTCGCCGGCGTCGAGCCGACCCCGAGCGGCGTGATCAGGAGGCCTGATCGCGCGGCTTCGAGGCCCCAGACGCCGGCGCCGCAGAGCATAAGACCCATGAGAAGAGCGAGCAGGCGTGGCGTAGAGCCGATGAAGTTTCTTCGCACGGGCGACATTTCCAGTGACAGACAGACAGGCAAACAAACACAACGCGGCTAGGGCGGCGTCCAACACAATAAGCACGGACGAATGGAGGACGATCACATCTTCGCGAGCGCAATGTAACTTAATCCCGCAGCGCCACAATTCGTGCGTATATCCTGTTCAGCGTTGATAGCCCAACCTCGCCGACGACTCGCGCGCGGCCAGAGGAACAAAATCGGGCGCGGCAATTTAAGAACAGAGCAGGTCGATGACAGCCGTAGTCCGGTTAGCGCTCGCGCGTCCCTACACCTTCGTCGTGATGGCGATCCTGGTGATGATTTTCGGCGCACTTTCCATATTTCGCACTCCAACCGACATCTTTCCTAATATCGGAATTCCCGTGATTTCGGTCGTCTGGGGCTACACCGGGTTGTCTCCGGACGACATGACCGGCCGCATCGTCTCGCCCTATGAACGAGCGGTTTCGACCACCGTCAACGACATTCAGCATATCGAGTCGCAGTCGTTTCCAGGTATGGGGATCGTCAAAATCTTCTTTCAGCCGAACGTCGACATCAACGCCGCGCAGGCGCAGGTCACGTCGATTTCGCAAACCATCCTGAAACAGCTTCCAACGGGCTCCACGCCGCCGATCATTCTGGTCTACAACGCCTCGAGCGTTCCGATCATCCAGCTCGCCTTGTCCAGCGACTCGCTTTCCCAAACCCAACTTTTCGATCTCGGCCAGAACTTCATCCGGCCGCAGCTCACGACGGTGGCCGGCGCGCAAATTCCGTTTCCCTATGGCGGCTCCACGCGCCAGGTGCAGATCGATCTCGATCAAAGCGCGTTGCGCGCCCACAACCTTTCGGCCACCGACGTCGGCGCCGCGCTCGCGTTGCAGAACCAGATCAATCCGGTCGGCACACAGAAGATCGGCCCTTACGAATTGACAATCGACCTCAATGATTTGCCCAAGGCGGTCGCGGACTTCAACAATCTGCCGGTCAAGGTGGTGAACGGCGCGGTCGTGTTCATGCGTGACGTCGCCTACGTCCACGACGGTTCGCCGCCGCAGACCAACGTCGTCCAGCTCGACGGGCGCAAGGGCGTGCTGATGTCCGTCCTCAAGATCGGATCGGCGTCCACGCTCGATATCATTCAAGGCATCAAGGCCCGCATCCCGGGCATCGAAGCGACGCTTCCTCCCGGGGTCAAACTGACCTTCGTCGGGGACCAGTCCGAGTTCGTCAAATCCTCCGTCGATGCGGTCGTCCGGGAAGGGTTGATCGCCGCCGCGCTCACCGGTTTGATGATCCTCGTCTTTCTCGGCAGCTGGCGCTCGACCCTGATCATTACGGTCTCGATCCCGCTTGCGGTGTTGAGTTCCCTGACCGCGCTGTCGGTGCTCGGCCAGACCATCAATGTCATGACGCTCGGCGGCCTTGCGCTTGCGGTCGGCATTCTGGTCGACGACGCGACCGTCACGATCGAGAACATCAACCGCCACACCGAGGAGCACGGCGAGGATATTTTGACCGCCATAACCAAGGGCGCGCAGGAAATCATGCCGCCTGCCACGGTCTCGCTGTTTTGCATCTGCATCGCCTTCGTGCCGCTGCTCGCGCTCGGCGGGGTGGCGGGCTACCTCTTCCGCCCGCTCGCCATGGCGGTCGTGTTCGCGATGATCGCCTCCTACATTCTGACCTACACCCTCGTGCCGACCATGGCGCATTTTCTGCTCGCCAATCAGCATCATCGTGCGGCGATCGAAGGTTCGGGCGAGCCGCGTCCGATTGGGTTTTTTGGTCGTCTTCAGCGGGGCTTCGAAGCCTATTTCGAGCGGTTTCGGCAGGGCTATCTCGGGCTCTTGCAGCTTGCCCTCCGGCGCCGGCTCGTCTTTGCCGGCGGCTTCGTCGGCGTCGCCCTTTTGTCACTCTGCCTCGTCCCGTTCCTCGGACAGGACTTTTTCCCCTCGGTCGACGCGGGCGCGATCAAAATCCACCTGAGGGCCCCGACCGGAACCCGGATCGAGGAAACCAATGTGCTGGTCGATCAGGTCGGGCAGAAGATCCGCTCGATCGTCCCGCCCGATCGACTGGCGAGCGTGGTCGACAACATCGGCCTGCCTGTCAGCGGCATCAACCTCTCCTACAGCAACACAGGAACGGTCGGCGTCTTCGACGCAGACATACTCGTGACCCTGCGCGAAGGGGAGACCTCGACCGAAGCCTATGTGAAGATGTTGCGCGAGCAGCTCCCGAGGGCCTTCCCGGGAACCACCTTCTCGTTCCTCCCCGCGGACATGGTCAGCCAGATCCTCAACTTCGGCTCGCCCGCGCCCATCGACGTCCAAATCTCCGGCAACGATCTCAAGGCCAGCCGCGCCTTTGCAACCCAGCTCCTGACGAAGATCCGCCACGTCCCCGGGATCGCTGATCCGCGAATCCAGGAGGCCTTCCAGGACCCCGCCCTCAGGGTCGAGTTCAATCGCGAATTGGCGGGCGTGGTGGGCCTCACCGAGAACGACGCCTCGACGAGCCTCCAGACCAGTCTATCCGGCACGACGCAGACGGCCTCGACCTATTGGCTGAACCCTACGAACGGCGTGTCCTACGCGATTTCCGTGCAAACCCCCCAATACGGCATTGATACGCTCGGAGACCTTAAGAACCTTCCGCTGGAGGCCGCGAACTCGCAGCAGCTGCTCGGCGGTTTGGCGACCCTGTCGCCAGAGCCGCTCGACGCAATCGTTTCTCAATATGACATCCGCAACGTTGTGAATATCTACGCGACCACTCAGGACCGGGATCTCGGCAGCGTCGCGGCGGACGTCCAGAAGATTGTCGACGACTCGATGGGCGGCCTTCCCAAGGGGGCGACGGTCACAATCCGCGGGCAAGTCGCCACCATGGCGAGCGCCTATCAGCAGCTCACGATCGGCCTGGCCTTCTCGATCGTGCTGATCTATCTCCTGATCGTCGTCAACTTCCAATCCTGGCTCGACCCGTTCGTGATCATCACGGCGCTCCCCGCGGCGCTGGCGGGCATCGTGTGGATGCTGTTCGTGACGAACACCACCCTGTCTGTTCCCGCCCTGACCGGAGCGATCATGTGCATGGGCGTGGCGACCGCCAACTCCATCCTTGTCGTCAGCTTCGCGCGCGAGCAGCTCGCGGAAGGCAAGAGCGCGATCGACGCTGCCCTCGAGGCCGGCGCCACGCGCTTCCGCCCCGTGTTGATGACGGCGCTCGCCATGATCATCGGCATGCTGCCGATGGCGATCGAGCCGGGGCAGAACATGCCGCTCGGCCGCGCCGTCATCGGGGGTCTGATGTTTGCAACCTTCGCAACGCTGCTGTTCGTGCCGACCGTATTCTCGATCGTGCACCGAAACCCCAGCAAGGCCAAAGCCGATGCGGCCGCGCCGCTCGCCGGCCTGCCTTCTCACGCCTGATCCGGAGCGCTCATGTCTTCTGAAACGCCACCCGCACCGCCGAGAAGGCATCGGGTTTTGATTGTCGTCACCGTTCTCGCGCTCGGCGCGGCCGGCCTTGCGGCGTCCGGCATCATGAATTGTGCAAAGAGCAAGCAGGAGGTGACCGCCTGGACCAATGCCCAGACCGTCCCGACCGTGCGCGTGGTGCGTCCCGAGCGCGGATCGGGAGAGCAGGAGCTGATCCTGCCGGGCAACGTCGCCGCGTTCGTCACCGGCTCTCTCTTTGCGCGCGCGAGCGGCTACATCACGGCGTGGAACAAGGACATCGGCGCCCACGTCGCCAAGGGCGAGATTTTGGCGACGATCTCTGCGCCCGATCTCGATCAGCAGCTCGAAGAGGCGAAAGGACAGCTGGTTCAGTTGCAAGCCGCCGTCGAGCAGGCGCAAGCGAACGCCGACCTCGGCAAGGTCACCGACCAGCGCACCGCGCAACTGGTGACGGAGGGCTGGTCGAGCAAACAGCAGGGCGACACCGACCGCCTGAACTCGGCGGCGCGGGCCGCGGCGGTCTCGGTCGCCAAAGCCAATGTGGCGGCGCAAAAGGCCGCGGTCAGCCGGCTCGAGGAGCTGACCGGCTTCGAACAGATCAAGGCGCCATTCGACGGCGTCGTGACGGCGCGAAACGCCGATATCGGGGATCTCGTCACCGCCGGCGGAACCACAGGCCGCGCCTTGTTTCAGGTGGCGGACATCCACCGCATGCGTATCTACGTCAATGTTCCCCAAGCCTTCCTCGGCGACCTAGCCCCCGGCATCAAGGCGACGCTGCACCTGCCGGGCCAGAAGCAGACCTTCGAAGCCGTGCTGGTCTCCACTTCGAATTCGCTGGCGGAGAGCTCGCGCACCGCTTTGATCGAGTTGCAGGCGGACAACCCGGACGGAAAGCTATGGCCGGGCGCCTTCGCCGAGGTGCACTTCCACATTCTCGCCGATCCGGATCGGCTCTCGATTCCGCTGACCGCGCTTGTCTTCGGCGCTCAAGGCATGAGGGTCGCCGCGCTCGACGACGACGACAAGGTCGTTCTGAAGCCGGTCGTGGTCGGCCGCAATCTCGGCAATCGGGTGCAGATTGAGTTGGGCCTCGCGCCCTCTGATCGGCTGGTCGACAGCCCGCTCGAGACGATCCAGACCGGCGATCCGGTAACGGTCGCCGGCACAGACCCCAACGTGGTGGCGCGCGCCGCGCCGGCGCCCCTGAAGGCGGGCGCGCCGAGCAAATCGCCGAGCCTTTGACCTTACAGCACGACCACCCGCGTGCCCTTCGCCACCCGCCCGTAAAGGTCGATGACGTCGGCGTTGAGCATGCGGATACAGCCCGACGACACGGCATGGCCGATCGAACTCGGATCGTTGGTGCCGTGGATGCGGAACAGCGTGTCCTTGTTGTCCTGGAACAGATAGAGGGCGCGGGCGCCCAGCGGATTGCTCAAGCTTCCATCCAGATGCGGCGGCAATTCGGGGCTGCGCGCCAGCATTTCCGGCGGAGGCGTCCATCCGGGCCAGTAGGATTTCCGACCAATTTCGGCGACCCCCTTCCAGGCGAAGCCCTGCCGGCCGACGCCGATGCCGTATTCCATCGCGCGCCCGTCGCCAAGCGACAGATAGAGCTTTCGCAGCTTGGTGTTGATGGTCAGCGTTCCCGCCGGCTCGCCGGTCGGATCGGCGACCATGCGGCGCGTGGTCCGGGCCGTATCAATCGCCCCGTCAAGATCGACAGGCGTCGAATAGGCGGGGTCGGCGTCGGGAGGAAGGGTCACCGGGCGGCCGTCCGACGGCAAGGTCGCCGGGTGGCCGTCCGTTGGCAGAGCCGCGGGGCGGGTGCTGGGCGGAGGCTGGAAAAAAGGCCATAGGTTCTGGGCGACGGCTGCGCTCGGCGCCTGGGCCAGAACGACGCCGGTCAGGGAGGTCATCAGGAACACACGCGTCCGAGACATGTCGAGCTTCCGTTCTGTTCGCCGTCGCCGAAAATCGGCAGTGAGCGTAGAACGATCGCCGCGTCTTGACGAGATCGGAATCTCCCTATCGTTCGCGGGGCCCCAATCCCATCCGCGCGACCCTGTCTCAACGCCAGCTTCGAAAGGACATCGCCCATGCCTCTTCATCCCGCCCTTCAGCCCGGCCGCGTCGCGGTGATCACCGGCGCAGCGAGCGGCATCGGCCTCGCCGCCGCCGAGCGGTTTGTTCGGCTCGGCATGAAGGTCGTTCTGGCCGACGCCAACGCGGCGGCGCTCGAAGCGGCGCAAGCGCGCGTGACCGCCGCCTCCGGGCGAAACGACAGCGTGCGCGCCACCGTCGTCGACGTCGCGGATCGCAAGGCTGTCGAAGGCCTGCGGGATCTGGCCTTCGAGGCGTTCGGCGGGGTCGCCTTGCTTATGAACAACGCCGGCGTCGGCGGCGGGGGAGGGGTGCTCGGCGACCTCGGCAAATGGCGACGCCTCATCGAGGTCAACCTTTGGGGCGTCATCCACGGCGTGAACGCGTTCGCGCCGGCGATGATCAAGCAGGGCCAGCCTGCCGCGATCGTCAACACCGGCTCCAAGCAAGGGATTACCTGTCCGCCCGGCGACACCGCCTATAATGTCTCAAAGGCGGGCGTGAAGGTCGTGACCGAGGCGCTCGCCCATGAGCTGCGCAACATCGACGGCTGCGCGGTCACCGCGCATCTCCTGATCCCCGGCTTCACCTTCACCGGCATCACGCGGCCGGGCGGGGGCGAAAAGCCGCCCGGGGCGTGGACGGCCGATCAGGTGGTCGAACTTCTGATCGAACGGATATCAGCCGGCGACTTCTATATCCTCTGTCCCGACAACGAGGTCACGCGCGATATGGACGCTAAACGCATCCTGTGGGGGGCGGGCGACATCGTTGAGAACCGGCCGCCGCTGTCGCGGTGGCACCCCGACTTCGCGGCCGCCTTCACCGAGTTCTCCAAGGACCCGAACCGCGGATGATGGCGTTCTATCCGAGCAGCCTCAGGCGTCCGCGCCGCCGGAGAGGCGCGAGGCCAAATCCTCGAGTTCGCTCCAAGCCCATCGAGGGTGGCGGCGACGGCCTCCGACCGGCTCGCGTCGGAGCGGACCCGCTCCCGCGCGACTTCCGACCGGTCGCGCGCCTCGGTGAATTGGTCGGCGAACGTCAGCGCCGCCATGACGACGAGCCGCTGGTCTCCGATCTCGCCGAACGCCTGGCGCAGTTCGTTGATTTTCTCGTCGACCATGCCGGCGAGCTGTTCGAGCCGCCCCTCCTCGCCCTCGTTGCAGGCGAGGCGGTACTTTTTCCCGTCGATCGTCACCGAAACCTGCGCCATGGCGCGATCCTTCCTGCGCCGAGCCCGCGCTTTACGTCGTTGGCGGCTCGATGCGTTCGATGACTCTTGCAATCGTTTCGGCTGCGCGGGCGAGCCGCTCGCCAGCCTCTGTGTTGGCGGCTTCGAGCGTCCGCGAACGATCGAGCGCAGCGTCGAGTTCGACGGCGAGCCGCGAGCGGTCGTCCTGCATCAGCGCGAACTCCTCCTCGGCGTTGGCGCGCGCCTCGTCGTGGCGCATCCGGCGCTCGGCGGCTCTTTCGAGCAGGCCGACAGCCGCGGCGAGTTGAGTCAAGGATCGCTCCAAAGCGTCCAAGGCGGTTTCGCTTCCATCCATTGCGACACTTTGCTTACGCGATACGTGAACGAGTTGCAACGCGAACGGAATTGCGGCGGGCGCGCTGAAATAGTAGGGGTCGTGGCCGGAACGGCATGCGCCCCCTGTGGGCGCGGAATCCCGCAGGAATGAGGAGAGCCCCGATGGCGACGAGCCCGACACACGATTCCATGGCCAACACGATTCGCTTCCTCACTGTGGATGCGGTGGAAAAAGCCAAGAGCGGCCACCCGGGCTTGCCGATGGGCATGGCCGACGTCGCGACTGTGCTTTTTCGCGATGTCCTGAAGTTCGACGCCGCCGACCCGCACTGGCCGGATCGGGACCGGTTCGTGCTGTCGGGCGGCCACGGGTCGATGCTGCTCTATTCGCTCGCCTATCTGACCGGAATGGGCGGCGACAAGGGCCTCACCATCGACGATCTCAAAGCCTTCCGCCAGGTTGGATCGAAGACGCCGGGGCACCCGGAGTATGGGCACACGGTCGGCGTCGAAACGACGACCGGTCCGCTGGGGCAGGGGATCGCCACCGCCGTCGGCATGGCGCTCGCGGAGCGCATGATGGCCGCGCAGTTTCCCTCCGTCGTCGACCATCGCACCTATGTGATCGCCTCGGACGGCGACCTGATGGAGGGCGTGAGCCAGGAGGCGATCGCCATCGCCGGCCACTATCGCCTCAGCAAGCTCATTGTCTTCTACGACGACAACGGCATTTCGATCGACGGACACACCTCGCTCGCCGATTCCGTCGACCAGGTGGAGCGGTTCCGCTCCGCAGGATGGAACGCGAGCCACGTCGATGGACGCGACCTCGACGCGATCCACAAAGCCATTCGCGAGGCGCAGGCCGCCGACCGCCCGACCATGATCGCCTGCAAGACGACGATCGGTTTTGGCTCGCCGGGGCGGCAGGGCACGCAGAAGGCGCACAGCGACGCCTTTGGCGCGGACGAGGTCGCCGCGACGCGGAAGAACCTCAACTGGCCCTATCCGCCGTTCGAGGTCCCGGACGACATTCTGTCGGCATGGCGGGACGCGGGCGAGCGCGGCGCGCCCGATCGGGAGGCCTGGTTGAAGAAGCTCGCCGAGCTCGATCCGGCGCGGCGGTCGGAATTCGAGCGGAGGGTCGGCGGCAAACTGCCGCAAAACCTCGATAGTGTGATCGACGCCTATAAGCGCCAGCTGGCCGAGCAGGCGCCTGAAATCGCCACCCGCAAGGCGGGCGAAGCCGCCCTCAACGTGATCGCTCCCGTCGTGCCGGAGCTCGTCACCGGCTCGGCCGATCTCACCCCATCCAACAACACCAAGGTCGCCGCGACCAAGGAGATCTCGCCCGAGGACTTCTCCGGGCGCTACATTCACTGGGGCATCCGCGAACACGGCATGGCGGCCGCCTGCAACGGCATGGCCGTCCACGGCGGTCTGATCCCCTCCGGCGCGTCCTTCTTGTGCTTCACCGATTACGCCCGACCGGCGCTTCGGCTCGCGGCTCTCATGAAGATCCGGGTCGTGCACGTGTTCACGCACGACTTGATCGGCCTCGGCGAGGACGGGCCTACGCACCAGCCGGTTGAGCATTTCGCTTCGTTTCGCGCGATGCCCAATATGTACCTGTGGCGACCGGCCGACAGCGTCGAGACGGTCGAATGCTGGCAGGCGGCGCTCGAGCACGAGCATTCGCCTTCGATTTTGGCGTTAAGTCGACAGAATCTGCCGGCGCTGCGGCGCACTCATGTCACCGAGAATCTCTCGGCGCGCGGCGCGTACGAAATCGCTCCGGCCGAGGGCGTCGCGACGGTGTCGATCTTCGCATCGGGCTCCGAGGTTTCGCTGGCGGTCGCCGCCCAGCGGATTCTCAAGGGGAAGGGGATTGCCGCCCGAGTGGTGTCGGTCCCGTGCATGGATGCATTCTTCGACCAGCCCGAGGACTACCGGAAGTCCGTGATCGGCGACGCCAAGGTCAAAGTCGGCGTAGAGGCCGCAGTGCGCTTTGGCTGGGATGCGATCATCGGCGATGGTCCGTTCATCGGCATGACCGGCTTTGGCGAAAGCGGGCCATACAAGGAGGTCTACAAGTTTTTCGGGATCACCCCCGAGGCGGTTGCGAACGCCGCCGTGGCGCGGCTTTAGGGCGGCCTAAGCAGTAAGGCGAATTGTCGCATTGGGCGCTAATCGGTAGACTTTAGATGAATGAAGGCGCATGTACCTAACCATTAAATCAAGCGGTCGTATGAACGCTGGATCCGCTGCTGGCCGCAAATAACGCGCGGAGCCAAGGAGAATTATCGATGGTCACGAAGGTAGCAATCAACGGCTTTGGACGCATCGGGCGCCTTGTGCTGCGCGCGCTTGTCGAGTCCGGCCGCAAGGACATCGAGGTCGTCTCCATTAACGACCTTGGCCCGGTGGAGACCAACGCGCATCTGCTGCGTTTCGACAGCGTGCACGGGCGTTTCCCGCACGAAGTCTCGGTCGACGGCGACATTATCATCGTCGGCGGCCACAAGATCAAAGTGACGGCGATCAAGAATCCGGCTGAGTTGCCGCACAAGGACCTCGGGGTCGACATCGCGTTCGAGTGCACCGGCATCTTCACGTCGCGGGAGAAGGCTGCGATCCATCTCGCCGCCGGCGCCAAGCGCGTGCTCGTCTCGGCCCCCTCCGACGGCGCCGACCTTACGGTCGTCTATGGCGTCAATCACGACAAGATCACCAAAGAGCATCTCGTCCTGTCAAACGCCTCGTGCACGACGAACTGCCTCGCCCCGGTCGCCAAGGTCCTGAACGACGCCATTGGCATCGAGCACGGCTTCATGACGACCATCCATTCCTACACCGGCGACCAGCCGACGCTCGACACCCTGCACAAGGACCTCTATCGGTCCCGCGCCGCGGCGCTTTCGATGATCCCGACCACGACGGGAGCGGCGAAGGCCGTCGGCCTCGTGCTGCCGGAGCTCAAGGGCAAGCTCGACGGGTCGGCGATCCGCGTCACCACACCGAACGTCTCGGTCGTTGACCTCAAGTTCGTCGCCAAGCGCGCGACCTCGAAGGAAGAGATCAACGAGGCGATCAAGAAGGCCGCGGACCAGGGCCCGCTCAAAGGCATCCTCGGCTATACCGACAAGCCCAACGTCTCGGTCGACTTCAACCACGATCCGCGATCGTCGATCTTCCACTCCGACCAGACCAAGGTCATCGACGGCACCTTTGTGCGCATCCTGAGCTGGTATGACAACGAATGGGGCTTCTCGAACCGGATGGCCGATACCGCGGCCGTGCTGGCCAAGCACATTTGACGGCCAAGTCTTTCTGACGATTTGGCGCCGCAGTTTTGAAATCGTGACGCGCCGCCGGAGTTCCGCTTCGGCGGCCGCTGAAGGCCGAAGAGATCCCAACGAACTCGAATTCGAGGGGGAACAACCATGCCCAAACCATTCCGCACGCTCGACGACGCCGACGTTTCCGGCAAGCGTGTGCTCCTGCGCGTAGACCTGAACGTTCCCACAGAGAACGGCAAAGTCACCGACAAGACACGCATAGAACGGGTCGCTGCGACCATCACGGAGATCGCCGACAAGGGCGGCAAGGTGATTTTGCTCGCGCATTTCGGCCGCCCCAAGGGCGGTCCGGACGAGGCCAATTCGCTTCGTCCCGTCGCTGCGGCCGTCGCGGAGGTCATTGGTCGCCCGGTCGCCTTTGCGAGCGATTGCCTTGGCGAAGTCGCGGAGGTCGGCGATCGCCAAACTCAAGAACGGCGACATCCTGCTGCTGGAGAACACCCGCTTCTACAAGGGTGAGGAAAAGAACGACCCGGCGATCGTCGAAGGGATCGCCAAGCTTGGCGATCTCTACGTCAACGACGCCTTTTCCGCCGCGCACCGCGCCCACGCTTCAACCGAGGGGGTCGCGCATAAGCTGCCGGCCTTTTGCGGTCGGGCCATGCAGGCTGAGCTTGAAGCGCTGACGATCGCCCTCGGCGATCCGGAGCGCCCGGTCGCGGCCATCGTCGGCGGCGCCAAGGTCTCCACCAAGCTCGAGCTGCTCGGCAACCTGATCAAGAAAGTCGACCTGCTGATCATCGGGGGCGGTATGGCGAACACTTTTCTGTTCGCGGAAGGAAAGGCCATCGGCAAGTCTCTCGCGGAGAAGGACATGGCCGACACCGCGCGCAACATCCTGGCGGAAGCCGGAGCCTCGAAGTGCCGCATCCTGCTGCCGATCGACGCGACCGTGGCCAAGGAGTTCAAGGCGCACACCCACGCACGGGTGGTCGACGTCGATCACGTCGCCGAGGACGAGATGATCCTCGACATCGGGCCGAAGTCGGTCGTGATGATCGAGGAAGCGCTCGGCAAGGTAAAGACTCTGGTGTGGAATGGCCCGTTCGGCGCGTTCGAGACGCCGCCGTTCGAGGCCGCGACCTTCGCCATCGCCAAGACGGTCGGGTTCCTCACGCGTGAAGGCAAACTCAAGGCGATTGCCGGCGGCGGCGATACGGTCGCAGCATTGAACGACGCCGGCGTCGCCGGTCAGTTCACCTACGTATCCGCGGCCGGCGGCGCCTTTCTCGAATGGATGGAAGGCAAGGCGCTTCCGGGGGTCGAGGCCCTGCGCGCAAAATAATCAAACAACAAGGCTGGGAAAAGAGATCATGGCTCGCGTAACTCTTCGTCAATTGCTGGATCACGCCGCCGAGCACGACTACGGCGTTCCCGCGTTCAACATCAACAACATGGAACAGGCGCTGGCGATCGGCGCGGCTGCGAGCGAGCTCGAGGCGCCGGTCATCATCCAGGCGTCGCGCGGCGCCCGCTCCTACGCCAACGACATCATGCTCAACCATATGATGGCGGCGCTGACGGAAATGTATCCGCAGGTTCCGATCTGCGTCCATCTCGACCACGGCAACGGCCCGGCCACCTGCGTCACCGCGATGCAGTCCGGCTTCACCTCGGTGATGATGGACGGGTCGCTCAAGTCCGACGGCAAGACTCCGGCCGACTGGGCCTACAATGTCGGCGTCACCAAACAGGTGGCCGACATGGCCCACCTCGGCGGCGTGTCGGTCGAGGGCGAACTCGGCGTGCTCGGTTCGCTCGAGACGGGGACCGGCGACAAGGAAGACGGCCACGGGGCGGAGGGCAAGCTCAGCCACGACCAGCTCCTCACCAATCCGGACGAGGCGGTCAAATTCGTGCGCGAGACAAAGGTCGACGCGCTCGCCATCGCCATGGGCACCTCGCACGGCGCCTACAAGTTCTCGCGCAAGCCGACCGGCGACATCCTCGCGATGAGCGTGATCGAGGAGATCCACAAGAAGCTGCCGAACACGCATCTTGTGATGCACGGCTCGTCGTCGGTCCCGCAGGACCTTCAGGACATCATCAACAAGTTCGGCGGCAAGATGCCGCAGACCTATGGCGTGCCGATCGAGGAGATCCAGAAGGGCATCAAGAACGGCGTTCGCAAGATCAACATCGACACCGACAATCGCATGGCGATCACCGGCCAGATTCGCAAGGTGTTCCAGGAGCACCCGGAAGAGTTCGACCCGCGCAAGTACCTGAAGCCGGCGCAAGACGCGATGATCAAGATCTGCAAGTTGCGCTTCCAGGAGTTCAACACCGCTGGGCAGGCGCCGAAGATCAAGAAGATCTATCCGCTGTCCGAGATGGCCAAGCGCTACGCCAGCGGCGAGCTCGATCCGAAGTTCGCCTGACGCCGGCCTCCTCTCGGCGGCGCTTCCTAAGGAGAACCGCCGTGGAGGGTGAATTTGCTATTGTCGCGGCGGGCGCCATGGGCGCCGCCGTGGCTCGGCGCCTGACCGAGAACGGCGCCCGGGTGTTGACCCTGCTCGACGGGCGCAGCGCCGCGAGCCTGCGCCGGGCCGGGGACGCTGGCATGATCGGCGCCGACGACGACCAGGTCGTGCGGGCGGAAATCATCCTCTCGATCGTCCCGCCGGCGCAAGCGCTCGCTCTTGCCGAGCGTCTCGCGCCCGCGCTGACGCTGAGCCCGCGCAAACCGATCTACGTCGATTGCAACGCCATCGACGTTCAAACCGTGAAGCGGGCCGCCGACATCATCGCGCCGAGCGGCGCCCCTTTCGCGGACGGGGCGATCATTGGCGCTCCGCCAACGCCGGGCGCAGGCGGCCGACCTTCTACTTTTCCGGCGAGCCGGCGGCGGATCTCGAGGCGTTGCGCGGCTATGGCCTGACGGTTCGGACGATCGCCGGTCCCGTCGGCGCGGCCTCGGCGCTCAAGATGTCCTATGCCGGCGTCACCAAAGGGCTGACCGGGCTCGCCGCCGCCATGATCCTGGCGGCGACCCGGGGCTGGCGCCGCCGAGGCGCTGCGCGAAGAACTGGCGGCGAGCTAGCCCCAGCTCCTTCAACGTTTCGCCAAGACGCTGCCTGACATGTTTCCGAAAGCCTATCGATGGGTCGCCGAGATGCGCGAGATCGCGGCCTTCGTCGGTGACGACCCCGCCGCAGCCGAAGTCTACAAGGCGTTCGCCGATCTCTACCAGCGGCTGGCCGCCGACGAGCGCGGCCCGAGGGCGGAAATCGAGGTCTTGGAGCGGTTTCTGACTGGTCCGGACCTTCGGCCGGCGTGGTGACAGGAGCCTTGTTTTAGAGAGCGACCCTTTGGCGACTTCGGCCGCCGGCTATCGCGCCCGCACCGCGAGCGATTGCGTCGCCTGTCCAATGACGCCCTCCTCATCATAGAGCGCCGACTCGGCGAGGCCGCAGCCGTTGCCGCCGAAGAGACTCCGCGCCTCGAGGCAGATCCACTCGCCGACCGGGCGGCGGAAGAGGTTGATGGTCAGGTCGCAATTGACGAACACATAGGCGGCGAAGTCGAGCGACGCGCTGATCCCGTTGCCCGAATCGGCCGCGACCGCGACGCGCTGATACGGGCTAGGCTCTTCGCCCTTCACCAGCGGGCGGCTTAGGCGGAACCACACAGCCGAGGGCCCTTTGAACGGCGCGCCCTCGGCGACGCGGTTCTCGACCAGCTCCGCATAACCGAAATGATGGCTGCTCACCCGTCCCATTGAGGTGGCCGCGCTCTCTCGCCAGGGCTTCGGCGCCAGAGGCGGCGGGTGGCCCGGCGTCCCGTCGGGTATCGCCACGGCGTCCTCGCGCTGCATCAGGGCGGTGAAGCGCGCGACCTCCTTGGCGCCGATGATCAGGCGCCCCGAATAGTGCCCGGCGTTGCGGCCGAGGTAGTCCTGCGCCACCTCGACCCGGCACTCGCCGATCGGCGCCGGCCGCAAAAGGTTGACGGTCAGCCGGCCGAGATGCGTAAGCCCGCCAGCAGCGGCTTCGCGCTCGACGGCGCGGCAGATCAGCGCCGACGGCGGCCCGGCATGCTGGTGATCCGGATGCCACGGTCCGCGAGTGAGCGGGCTCGCCAGGAAGGCGCCGTCGGCGGTTGCGACATAGGCTGCTTCCAAGGGGCGTGCTCCGGGAGTGCGGCTCGCATCGGACAGTCGGGCCGTGATCGTTTAGATTTGAACGACCATGTCTGAAGGCGTCGCGGCGATCGAGTCCGTTCTTCCCGCCGGACCCCAGATGCGCGCGGCTCGCAATGGCCCTGAGCGTTATTCCGCGGCCTCAGCGAGATAAATCGACCGGCGCGGCTGCTGCAGCACGCGTTGAACCATCGGCTCGAAGGCCTCCAGAGGCATCGAACGGAATCGGGGATCGAACGCCGCCTGGTCGAACACGCGGCAGAACTCTTCCGTCTTCTCGAAATGCGGATGCCCCCGGAACTGCTCGCGCATGTCACGGTCGAGACCAAGGAAGTGGAAGAAGTAATAGCCCTGGAAAACCCCGTGATGCTCAACGATCCAGTGGTTCTCCTCAGACACGAACGGCCGGAGAATTGTGGCCGCGACGTCCGCATGATTGTAAGGGCCCAAGGTGTCGCCGATGTCGTGCAGAAGGGCGCAGACGACGTACTCCTCGTCCCGGCCGGCCGTGTGCGCGCGAGTCGCAGTCTGCAGGCAGTGCTCCAGCCGATCGATCGGGAAGCCGCCAAAGTCGCCCCGGAGCAGATTGAGGTGCGCGATCACCCGGTTCGGGAGCCCGCTTGCAAACCGCCCAAAGTCACTGCCGATCAGCTGCCAGTCCTCGCGCGTGCCTTCTGTCATCGCGTGAAACTTTGCGCGCTCACTGCTGGACTGCTCCATCGTCAGGCTCCGGTGGACGGTTCGCGGCGGGCGAGGCTCGACGCGGCGAAGATTGATCTCGTGAGCGGTTTTAGCCCGGATTGCGCGCGGTGACGAACCACACGGCGGCGCTGAGCGGCACCCGGTCGCCGACCGCATGCGCTTCAAGCGCTTTCCGGATGGCCGCGGCCGCGGCGGCTCGCGCCGTTTCCGGCTGATCCTCCAGCATGCGGCTCGTCGGACCCAGCTCCAGCGCGATCTCGACCGCCGAGTCGAGACCATCGCCAAGCGCGATGTCGAGGCGGAAATTCTCCGGCGCGACCTCGATCTCGACAAAGCCTGCATCGCGCAGCAACCGTCGGATCCGCCCCTCGTCGGCGAAGGCGAACGGTCCAGGATCTTCCGGGCCGGTCTCGGGCAGGGGAGGGGCGTGCCCCGCCGCCGCCCGCAGCGGAACGATCAGCCAAGGATTGTCCCGGGCCGCCCGCCAGCACGCGAAGGCCAGCCGCCCGCCGGGCTTCATGGCGGTCCGAAGGTTGGCGAAAGATTGCGCCGGATCGGAGAAGAACATGACGCCGAACTGCGAAGCGACGAGGTCGATCTCGCCCGGCGGCGCTTCGTAGACCATGGCGTCGGCGTGAACGAAGCGCGCGGGAACGTCCTCCGGCGCGCGCTCGCGCGCGAGCCGGAGCATCAATTCGGAGACGTCGAGCCCGAGCGCCTCGCCCTCCGGAGCGACGCGGGCGGCGAATTCGATCGTGGTCGCCCCGCAACCGCAGCCGATGTCGAGCACGAACTCGCCGGGCCTGGCGTCGGCGAGAGCCAGCAGACGTTCCGAGATCGGCCGCAGCAGTTCGTCGTGTCGATGATGATTTGATGCCCAGCGCTGCGCGCCTTTTCCATTCCAGTAGTCGACCTGGGCGGCGTTGGAGGCGTGAATGGATTGCATAGACATGTTTGGCCCTCCCAAGGCTCTATAATTGTTATTTTACGCGGGCGAAGCCAGTGGCTTGCCCTTTTCGACCACGTAAGTGGAGATGATGACAGTTTTGGTCGGCCCGTTCTTGCCGCCGTGCGGCGTCCCGGTCGGGACCTGGAAACCGTCGCCCGGCTTGAGATTAAGGTTGCCGAGCCCATCGATGGCAAGCTCGGTTCCCCCCTCGACGAGGTAACCGGTTTCGATGCCCGGGTGAGTATGGCGGGCGATTGCGGCGCCCGGCTCGATGTCGACATGCACTTCGACGGTCACGTAGCCCTCGATCGGGCCGTCGATCTGGCTGAGAATTGTCCGCTTCAGACCGCCGGTCGCGGCGCCCTGCGCATCGACGCCGGTGGCCCAAAGTCCGCCCGCCGCGCAGAGAGCGCAGGCTGCGAAAGCGCGTCGCGTCAGCATGCCGTTCTCCTCCGTTTCAAGCCGCTCCTTCAAAACGTCATTCCGCCGCCTCTGGCGCCCGTTCGAGATGAGGGTCGTGGCCAAGCGCAAGCGTGATGCCGAGCGCGACGACCGCGCAGCCCGCGATGGTGACGAGACCCCAGGCGAAACTGCCGGTCGCGTCCTTGATCCAGCCGATCGCAAACGGGCCGAAGTAACCCGAAAGATTGCCGATCGCATTGATCGCCGCGATGCCCGGCGCGACCGCCGTGCCGGCGAGGAAAGCGGTCGGGAGGGTCCAGAAGATCGGGAGCGAAGCGAACACGCCGAAAGCCCCGACGGTCAGCGCGATCATTTTGAAGACGGGATCGCCCAGAAAGGCCGAGCCGCCAATGCCGATCGCGGCGAGCGCCAGCGCCGTCGCCAAATGCATCGTCCTCTCGCCCGTTCGATCGGAGCGCAGGCCCCACCAAATCATGCCGAGGAAACCGACGACGTAAGGGATCGCATTGATCCAGCCGGTCAGCGCGATCG
>CAVVJO010000014.1:0-297931 GCA_963748545.1 uncultured Alphaproteobacteria bacterium | reverse complement strand
TGGATGCCCGCTGGCCTGTGAGTCTGACCGAGATTCCAGTCTTTATTCTTTCTTTGGCATGGGTGTTCCATTTGCTGGTCCGGCGGCGGATTCCAAAAGGAAGTGTGGTCCTGATCCCGCTGGCGGCTGCCGTTGCATGGATGGGCATTCAGATTCTTATTCGCGCAACCGTCGATTTATGGCGCACGGAACTTGCGCTGTTGTATTGGCTATGCGCACTCGCGGTGGTCTTTACCTGCCTGCAGGTCTTCTCCGACTTAGCATGGCGGATCCGCTTGGCGCGCGGCGCCTTCATGTGGTTGTCCCTTGCCGTGTGCGTGATTTCCCTGTCTCAGTACTTCACGGGAAATCAAAAAATCTTTGGTCTGTTTGAAACGAATTACGATCCTGCCTTTGTCTTCGGACCGTTTGTCTATCACAGTCACTTCGCAGCATTCGCCGAACTGACTCTCCCACTTGCTCTTTACGGCGCTTTCCTCGGTGGCGATGTGGGTCTTTTGGATTCACTGGCTGCGGCTACCCTGTACGCGTGCGTCGTCGTCGCCGCCTCGCGCGCCGGATTCATTCTGGCGACGATCAGTTACTTGCCGCGCCACTGCTCATGCTGCGCCGGGGGCTTATCTCTCCCCGTCGGGCAGGATTGGCGGAAAATCCCATCCTCGCGATGGCCGTGATTCTGGTCCTGACGACAGTCCGGGCCGCCTCTTCGCCAGATTCGCGGTGCCGGATAACATTCAGCCAATTGGCAAACTCGTCGGCTGGCGATGTTCAAAGACCATCTGTTATTGGGTATGGGCTGGGTAATTGGGCTACTGTCTATCCCGCGTATTCCCGCTTCGATGATGGACTGTACGCCAATCAGGCGCACAACGATTGGGTACAGTGGGCGGCTGAAGGCGGCGTCCCGTTTTTGGCGATGATGATCTCGATTGCCATATGGGCCATTCCTCGCGGCCTGCGCTCAGTCTGGGGAATCGGAGTCCCCATAGTCTTCTTCACTGCCTGATCGACTACCCTGTTCAGAACGCGGCGGTCGCCATCGTCTTCTTTGCCTTACTCTCGGCTCTCGCGTTCAAAGGTCGGGAACCGGGGCGGCAACAGGTCTGATCGCCATCGCCCGATTTCCGATACTTTCGGTGCTCCTCTTAATCTGTTGCGCGCGCGGGAAACGTGGCTATCCGTCGCCCTGCCCGGCATGAGTGTGCTGCCCAGGATTTACGACCCATCGGAACGTCAAAATGCTCAAATTGGCAGTTTTCAGCACTTGCTTCGGTTGGTCTTGTAGGGCAGACCCGGCCCAACGTTGTCGAGCAGCAGTTGGCGGTGGCAAATCTGCCGCACACAAAGTTGCTCCAAACGATTTGATTGCCGTTTCCCATCTGTATCGATTCCCCGAACTCACCCGTACGGTGCGGGTAGAGGCCGGATGGTTTCATTCATCTTCCGCTACTGGAACTCCCAGTGCGAAACAGCCCAGGACTGCTTCCGTTTGAACTGGAGAGCTCAATCGGGAAAGCACTGAAATTGTCCGAGCAGATTATCCTCAAGCCAAGATTGTCATGAGTGTCACCATCATGGAATACAACAGTCGGTATGTCAGCGTGAACGGGGCCGTACGAAAACCAGTCACGTTCCAGGCGATAGGTGAGACGCGCCTGCTCGACGCGTTGGCCCGGGCGGAGGGCCTCACGGAAGACGCGGGGCTCGTTTTGTTGCTGACACCGTCAGAGGAGTGCGCGATGGCGAGAATCCCTATGTCACCATTAATCTCAACGAACTGATGAGCGGAAGCAATCCAGGCCTGAATTATCTCCTCGAAGGCAGAAAGCGAGTTTCGCATTCCGGAGGCGCTCAGGATATATGTGATGGGGAACGTCCACAAACCCGGTCCCATCCCTCTTCGCGACCTTTCGCCACCGACGGTGATGAGGATTCTCTCGATCGCGCGGGTTCTCAGCCCTACGCCTCAAATCGCGCCTGGATCTACCGCAAAGATCCACCAGGTATTCTGGAAAAAGATCCTGTACCCGCTGAAGAGCATCCTCGCGCGTAAATCCCCGGATATGCCGCTGTTTCCCGGCGACCTGTTGTATATTCCCCGATAATACGAATATGCGAATTACACCTATCAAAGTCACGCCCGGACCATCCTTACAGTTGGCAGCGGAGCCGTCAGCGCCTTTGTTTATGCCGGAGTTCGCTCATCTCATTCAGACGATGGCGTTAGCCCGGAAGTTACCATTACCGATTCGGCAGTAACTCGTTGGCCCCGCCACATGGATCTCGACCCGAATCGGTTCACGGCAACCTCCCGTTTGCTCACTATTTCCTGGCTGCTGCGGACGCACCATCAAGATGGCCTGTTTTTCTCCTTTCTGGCCGTAACCGCCACCGCCCTGGTGAGCGCTCGTCTTACGCCACTGTATAGAATCCTCAGCAACTCTTTATATCGATAGCGGAGCGGCCAAAAAATACGGTAAGGATTCCCAGTCTGCGACCGTCAGTCAGCTCGGCGAGGCGGAAACGTTCATAGCTTCAGATCCGCTTGATCCAAAGCGATTCTGTAGTTCGCCCACTCGCGGAGAAATACGATTTGCTCCAGCGAGAGGGTCAGGTGAATGCCGCCGCTATGACGCCCTTTGAGAATCGCGAAAATCAGAGCCGCCCCCATTGTTCTCAAAAAGTCTCGTCCACTCGGTTCCCCAATACCGATGTGCTTCAGATAGGGTACCGCTCCACCGATCCTGACCTCTCCGCCGCTATCGCGAACGGGGTTGCGCAGTCCTACATTGAGCACACCTACGAGATCAGGATTCGCCACTTGAGCCGACCTTTCGCGTTTCATGAGCCGGGAACTGCAGGGCCTGCGGGCGAAGGCCGAGGAGTCGAGCGCAAAATTAGCCGCACTGGAGCGGGAACTGAATGTAGTAAATCCGGAAGAGAAACCAATATTCTTGCCGCGCGCCTTCTGCAGCTGAACACTGAATACACTAAGGTGCAATCGGAGCGGGTCAAGGCTGAATCGATGTACAACTCGCTTGCCGCGGGTTCGCTTGAAGCGGCCCTCGGTTCGTCTCAAAACGAGGATCTGCGCGAAACTGTCAAAAGGCTGAATGAAGCACGGGGACGATTTGCGGACGTGAGATCCCGGTTTGGCGTCAATCATCCGGAATACGACCGGCAGCAAGCGGCGGTGAAGGAATTGGAAGACCAGTTAGACGCTTCCGTCGCTATTCATGTGAAGCAAAGCGCTGTGGAGTTCCACCGGGCGCAGAATCAGGAAGCGCTCCTCCAGCGGGATCTCGCGGATACCAAACAGGAATACGATCATCTCAATGCGCGCTATTTCGAGTACCAGCGAGCCAAGCAGGAGGCCGATACCGACCGAATGCTCTACGAAGAACTGGTCAAGCGCATTCGTCAGGACGAGATCAACTCGGGTTTTCAAAACAACATGGCCCGGATTTCCGACGTTGCCAGGCCTCCGAGCAGGCCGTTCTACCCGAACTTTCCGTTGAATCTCGCGCTCGCTTTTATTTGTTCGTCGGTCATGGCGGTGTTTGCTGTCATTTTGACCGATCGGGTGGACACAACCATCCGCAACCCGGAGCAAATCACCAGAAGTCTTCAGGCCCGGTTGCTCGGCGTATTGCCTTCGATCGGAAAAGAAGACCTGATTAAAGGCCTTGTGTTGGAAGGCAATTCCGAGCCAGGTTATCCGGCCCAGTTGGCTCCGATCCGCGAAAGCACCCGGCACTCGGCATTCGACGAAGCCGTGCGCACGATTCTGAATTCCGTCCTCCTGACGGATTTCGACAGCAGGTTGAGATCCGTGTTGATGACGAGCGCCACGCCTTCGGAAGGGAAGTCTACCGTCGCGGCGCACATTGCCATTTCAAACGCGGAACAGCGGTCGGCGGACGTTGCTAATCGATGCGGATATGCGCCGCCCGAGTGTACACAGGCTTTTCCGGATTCCGAATTCGGGCGGACTGACCAAGGTTCTCGATGGCGAACTCACATGGAGAGACGCCCTGATTCAACCACGTCCAGACCTGGAACTCTATGTACTGCCAGCAGGTGCGACGGGCAGAAGATCTGCCGACCAGGTCGGGCAACAGTTGCCGCAGTTACTGGAAGAGGCGACCGAAGAGTTCGGCCTGACGATCATTGACGCTCCGCCGCTGCTCGGTTTCCCGGAACCCCTGCAGATGGCAGCCGCGGCGGATGGCGTGATTGTAGTGACTCGGGCGGGCAAAACGGATCGTGTCGCCGTCGCGGCCGGTGCTCGCCATTCTGCAGGACCTGCGGGCTAATACCGTGGGTATGATCCTCAACGAGGTTCGAAAAGAGATGCTACACAGCCGCTACTATTACGATACCTACAGCAAGTACTACGGAAAGCCCAGAAAAGGTAACGGCTGAGTCTGGGGCGTCAGAGACCCGAGAACACCCGAATGCAGACAGCGTTGCCGAAGAAGGCTTTTCACCGACCCTGGATATTTCTGAACATTCACGGCCACCCAAGCCACGGCCGGGCCTGGAACTGGCGTTAGCCGGTTTGGTTGTTCTGATGTTTCCCGCATCCATGAGCACCGTCTTCGGCAGCCTGGGGGCTTACGTTTCGACGCTTGTGACTATTCTGGCATTACCGGAATCCTCCGCGTAAAGCCTTCGTTCCAGGAATTCCGCTCCTTATTCCCGTTTTTCATTGTTGCGCTGATTGTGCTCTCCACGGGGACGGCTGCGACGATGCGGACATACGACTGGAGCTACCTTCGCGGGACCCCCGTTCGAGTGGTCCGCTTTCCTCAGCGTGACTATGCTTGCGGGCCTCTGGCAACTCCGCTGTGGTGAACCCGTCCGCTGGGCTTACGGAATGTTGTGGGCATCGTCGGTGGTCAGTCTGATCGCCATCGGTGAATATGCTGTCAAGGATTATGTCGGGCTGGATAGGGCCTATTCATGGCTTACGGGCCTGCGCTTTGACGATAGCGCTTATCATCGTTCCGCGGATTCGTTTCGCGCAATCGGGACCATGGGTAATCCTCTTGCCCTCGGTACTCTGGGAGCCGTCGCCGGCGTGGGAGCGTTGGGGTTTTATCTCCGCGATGCCCGGATAGTTTGGCCATTACTCCTATCCATTAACGCTGTTGCTGCATTCGCGAGTCTGAGCCGCAGTTCCTGGCTGGCATTAATCGCCAGCACTGTGATCACGGTGACCGTCTACTCGCTCAGGAGAGGCCCTTCCTGGCTGCCGATTATCCTGCACGTTCTGGCTGGTACCGGAATTGTTGCGGCCGTTCTCCTCTACCCGCCCTGGCAGGACCGAATTATGAGCCGCATTGAAGAATCCTACGCTGTCGCGGTAAGCAGGGTCACGGAATTGCAGGATTCATTCAGCTACAGCCATCGCACCAGTGCCATGTCGGATGCGGTGGATTCAATGCTCGACAATCCGCTCACGCTGGTCGTCGGTTACGGCCTTGGCGCCGAGAACAGTTTCTTTCTTGGCAACGACGCGACACCCATCACAGGTGTAGCATCCAAGGATGTGATGTTCGCTCGTACCTTCGACAACAGCTTCGTGACTATCGCGTATTCGTTCGGCGCAATGGGGCTATTTTGGTTCGCCCATTTGCTGTTTTGTTCCTTTCGGTGCGCGATCGGTGCGTGGGTATCGGTTCCTTGGTACGTAGGAATGCTTACAGGCCGCCATCGTGTGCATCTATTTCTACAATGCCATTAGCACACCAAGCGCAAGCTACATTCTTGCTGTGTTGCTCGGATTCCGCTTTACCCCGGATTGGCAGGATCATGACGCCGTTGCTTGAACCTGCCCCCGCCGTCGCTGCCCCTGTATCCAAAATTCCGTTCTTGCGGCGTGCCTATGCGCCACCCTTTACTCCGCTTCCCGTCTTGCGTTGAATCTTGCGCCCAACATCCTGACGCTTCTGGTCGTTCGCTGGATGCCGCTCGATGCGGCACATACGCTGCTCTCAGGATTTGCCACCGCCATCTTTCTCACGAACACCGCCTCGACATGGCTTGAACTGGTGATCTACCGTTACGCCGTCGCGGACGTTGGCCGCTCCATCCGGCGTGTCCTTTGGCTGGAATCCCTGTCCGCCATCCTGATTCTGCTGGCTCTACCGTCGTTATTCGGACCGCACGCCCCACTCGCACCTGGAATTCGTGCCCTGCTTGCGGCCATTGTCGTTGCCGACCTCATATACCGCGCGGGCCTGGCTGCCCTTCAGATCGACGGACAAGACAGGCTCTGGATTCGTCTGAATGCCTGGCGTCTATTCGTTGACATCGGACTTACCGCGGGCGTCGCCTATGCCACCCGCAGCGGCATTCTTGTGCTGTCGGCGATGGCCGTCTGCAGAGTCGGTGCGGCCATTGCGATCCTTCAGGCCAGTCCTTTGTATTGCCCGGACGTCCCGAGGAAGCGGAACGCGGAGAATCACTGGCTTCGCTACGGTATTTCAATTTCGCTTTGGACATCCATCCTGCAGGTCCTTCAGTATCTTCCGCAGTTTGCCGCGGTTCGTCTTTTGCCTCCGCTGGAGTCGACCGCTTTTCTGGCGGGCTTCCGCCTATTTGTGCAAAGCAGCCTGCTGGTTACGGGCTTTCTGCTTCTTTACCTGCACCCTAAGCTGCTGGGTGGGTATCGGGATCGCGGCGCCGGTCATTTTTATTCGCAATGGACCGCGATATTGCCGTGGTATGGGGGTGTCACAATTCTGTTCGCGGCCATTTGCGCGCTTGCCTATCCATTTGCCGCTCCATTAATTCTGGGCGCGAAGTACTCGGAGAGTGCGCGGGTCGTACTCTGGACCATACCCGGAATTGTCAGTCTTTCGCTCGCTAATTATGTCCAGAAATTACTGGAAGTTCGCGAGTCCGTTCTCCCGATGACATGTTATCTGGCGATTTCGACCCTGTCGTTTCCCGCCCTGATGCTGACGCGTCGCGCCGGGCCGGAGGCGACTCAGCTTGCTCTGTGCATCGCGCTTTCTTTCGCGTTTACGCTGTACCTTGCGATGATCGCGGCACACGCCGGACTGCTCATCCCGAAGTTACCGAAAGCCGTTTCGCGGCGCGTTATTTTCATCGGAACGATTGCGGTCACGGGTACGGTTGCCCTTCCTTATCAACTCTTCGGACGATGACATACCTGTGATAGCGGTCAGTTGTGTGGTTCTCAACTTCGGCTATGCGGATTTTGTGGTCGATTGTCTTGCCTCGATCGACAGGAGCGCGGATCGTGGCGACGTGGAAGTCATCCTCGTGGATAATGGCTCGTCCGTCGCGGATCGGGCCAGACTGAAGCGTGAATTAGAAATTCGCGGAATTGCTCCCGATATCCTGGTCGAATTACCGGTGAATGCCGGATTTGCCTCGGGGATGAATGCCGGGATCGCGATTCCGCCAAAGACGCCTCGTGGTCGCCCGGTCCCAGCGGACGCTGCGCTGCTGAACGAGTCCCGACGGCTGCGCCCGCGCGACCGGGCCATTGTCCCACCCGCGAAGGCGGCGGTCCAGCCGCTGCGTCCGAGGCCCCAGCCGACTGGCGGCGGCAAGCCGCGACGCCCGCAATCCCTCTTGGCCGCGCGGCGCAAAGCGAGAATCGCCGGGGAAACCCGCGCAATGGCTTCAAATCGTTGATTCCGCCGCCCGGCGAGTCTCCGCCGTTCCCCGGGATCGCCCCCGCCTCCGCGCCGTTGCGCGGATCGGACGCCATCGCCCAGGGGAAAGGCGCCACGCTTTCGCCCCGAGCTTGGCGGGCGTGACGAACGCCCGGGAATTCCGCTGCAAGATCCTGAAAACGTTGATTTCGCGCCCGGGTTCTTTGGGGCGCCGAACCGGCCCGCGGCGGCCTCGCGTCACCCCGGTCTTCCGCGACATGGCCATCGAACAGGGTTTGAGGTTAACCTCACCCGGTCGCGGCGAGGGGCGAAAGGGAGACCGGCCATGCTGATCCGCTACGGCTACGAGATGACGTTCACCTGCAGCGCGCCGACGCCGATGATCTGCCAGCTCGACGTGCACCCCTCGCGTGTCCCGGCGGTGAGGGCGGAAACGCCGTTCGCCTCGACGCCGCACGTCGAATTGTGGCTCTATTCGGATGTCTTCGGCAATCGCTGCCGGCGGTTCAATGCGCCGGCCGGGGACCTCACGATTTCGAACTTCGGCGTCGTCGAAGTGAGCGCCCTGCCCGATCCGGTCGCGCCCGACGCTGCGGAGATTTCCGTGGCGGACCTGCCCGACGAAACGCTCCTCTATCTCGTCGGCAGCCGCTATTGCGAGACCGACAAGCTCAGCCCGATCGCCTGGAGCCTTTTCGGCCAGATGCCGCCGGGATGGGCGCGGGTGCAGGCGATTTGCGACTTCGTCAACCGCCACATCGCTTTCGACTACCAGAGCGCGCGCGCCACGCGCACGGCTCAGGAAGCCTACGACGAGCGCGTCGGGGTGTGTCGCGACTTCGCGCATCTCGCCGTCGCGTTCTGCCGCTGCATGAACATCCCCGCGCGCTACTGCAACGGCTACCTCGGCGACATCGGCGTGCCGCCGGACCCTTCGCCGATGGATTTCAACGCCTGGTTCGACGTGTTCCTCGGGGGACGGTGGCTGACCTTCGACGCGCGCCACAACATGCCGCGCATCGGCCGGGTCCTGATCGCGCGCGGACGCGACGCCGCCGACATCCCGCTGGTCAACTCGTTCGGCCCACATATCCTCAAGGCGTTCAGCGTCGTGACCGAGGAGACCCAATCCGTGTCCTCGGTCTGATCCGCTCAGCCGCTGGCGGCGCGCCGTTGCGCCTCCCGCGCCTCGCGGAACGAAACCAGCCTTCGCGCCTGCTCATCCCACAGCGCCAGCCGGACGCAGCCCAGACTGTCCTTCAGACTGAGGCGGGAAACCGCGCCCAGTTCTGGATGGTCCTTAATAACCGTACTTAGTCTGTAGAAAGGGATGCCGCTCGACAAGTGGTGCACATGGTGCACGCCGATGTTGCCGGAGAACCAGTCCAGCGGCGGCGGCAATTCGTACAGCGAGCTGCCGTGCAGCGCGGCCTCCGGCTGGCTCCAGTCCGGCGTCCGCTCCCAGGTCGTCCCCTCGAACTGATGCTGAACATAGAAAAGCCAGACGCCCGCGGTCGCCCCGATGACGACGATCGGCAGATGGACGATCAGAACCGGCGCAAGGCCCACGGCCCAGATCAGGAGCCCGGCCGCCAGCAGAATGCCGGCGTTGGTCGACATCGTGCTGAGCCAGGGCATCGCGCCCTTGCGCATGAAGCCGAGCGGCAGGCGGTTCTCGATCAGGAAGACATAAGCGGGGCCAATCCCGAACATCACCAGGGGATGGCGGTAAAGACGGTAGGCGAGCCGCGCGCGCCACGGCCGCGCGAAATATTCGCGGACCGTCAGGGTGTCGATGTCGCCAATGCCGCGCCGGTCGAGATTGCCCGACGTTGCGTGGTGGATCGCGTGCGAGCGCCGCCAAAGATCGTAAGGCGTCATGGTCAGCACCCCGATCGCGCGGCCGACCCATTCGTTGGCCTGCTTGTTGGGAAAGAACGCGCCATGTCCGCAATCATGCTGGATCATGAAGAGCCGAACGAGCAGCCCAGCGGCGAACGGCGCCAAGGCGAACGACAGCCAGAAGACGCCGTGGCTCGACGCGACCACCATCGCCGCCCAGAGCGCGGCGAAGGGCGGAAAAGTGACCGCCAGCTCCCATGTCGCGCGACCCGTGTCGGCCTCGCGGTAAGGCTTGAGCGCAAGCGCCCAATCCCGCGCCGCCCGCACGGGCTCGATCGGTTCCGTCCTCGCCATCTTGAAAACTCCGCCCGACCCGCCGTCTTGAGGAAATCGTCGCCGAACGGCCGCTCGACTGCGCTTGCGGAAGGATGGTCTGGAGGATCCTTGCGGCGCGGCGCGTTGGAATTCGCCAAGCCCGCCCTCGCATGTCCGCGACCGCGGCTGACGTTCGGTCCAAGCAGGGTGCTTATACGCCAACGCATGCGAAGAAGCGATGACGATTTTGGCGCCGAGGGGCAAAAAGGGCGCCGCGCCGACCAGAGCATAGGCGATCCCGGAACCAACCGCGCATGCGAGGGGTTGTCGTCCGCCAACGCTCAAGGAGCCCGCAATGCCCAATCGCAGCAAGTCCACGAGTCCGCTCGAAGACCTGTTCTCTGAGACCCTGAAAGACATCTATTTCGCCGAGAAGCAAATCCTCCGCGCGTTACCCAAGATGGCCAAGGAAGCGGCGACGCCAGAACTGAAGAGCGCTTTCGAAACCCACCGCGAGGAAACCGAAGGCCAAATCGAGCGGCTCACGCAGATCTTCGAACAGATGGGCCGTCCGGCGCGCGGAAAGACCTGCGAGGCGATCCTCGGCATTATCGAAGAGTCCAAGGAGAATATGGACGACTTCCGCGGGACCGAGGCACTCGATCCGGCGCTGATCGCCTCGGGGCAGGCGGTCGAGCACTACGAAATCGCCCGCTACGGCACCCTCAAGTCCTGGGCGAACGAACTGGGCTTGAAGGACGCCGCCAAGCTTCTCGACCAAACGCTCCAGGAAGAGATCAAGACAGATAAGCTTCTCACTCAGCTTGCCGCTCAGAGCGTGAACCGCAAGGCCGCCTGATGCCCCGGCCCGCGCCGCGGATTTTCGCGATCCCGGCGCGGGCCGTCGCGCCCTCGACCAAGATGCTGTTCGGCATCCCGGCCGAGACAGAGCCCATGGAGGCTCGGTCGGCGGAAGCCATGCCGGTCGACCCCGGCAAGTGGCAATACGAGCCGAAATGGGACGGCTTCCGGGTGCTCGCGCGCCGGGACGGCGCCTCGGTCGATCTCCGCGGCAAATCCGGCAAGCCCCTTGGGCGCTTTTTCCCCGAAGTGCTCGCAATGCTGAAGGATCTGCGCGCAGAGCGCTTTGTCCTAGACGGCGAACTCGTGATCGAGGTCGACGGCGTTCTCTCATTCGACGCGCTTCAAATGCGTCTTCACCCGGCGGAAAGCCGCATCCGGAAACTGGCCGTCGAGATCCCTGCCCGGCTGATCCTATTTGACATCCTGCTGGGGTCGGACGGCGAGGATCTGATGGTGTCGCCGCTGGGCCGCCGCCGCGGGGCGCTCGAAGCGTTCGCGCGGAAAGTCGGACCTTCCGATCTCGTCACCGTGACCCCTTGCACGCGCGCCGCAGACCAAGCGCAGCTGTGGCTCTCGGGCTACGCCGGCACGGACGGCGTCGTCGCCAAGCGCCTGGATCTGCCTTACCTCAGCGGCGAACGCGCCATGATCAAGGTCAAGCGGCTGCGGACCGCCGACTGCGTGGTCGGCGGCTTTCGCTATGAGCGCGCGGGCCCCGTGGTCGGGTCGCTTCTGCTCGGCCTTTACGACGCCGAGGGTCGGCTCGACCACGTGGGCTTCACGTCCAATATCCCGGCCTCCGACCGAGAGGTGCTGACCCGCAAGCTCGAAGCGCTACGCGAGGCGCCCGGTTTCACCGGAAAGGCGCCGGGAGGCCCCAGCCGCTGGAGCACGGAGCGGAGCGCCGCGTGGGAGCCGGTCCGGCCGGAACTGGTGGCCGAAGTGCGCTTCGACCATGTAACCGGCGATCGCTTCCGCCACGGGACCCGGTTCCTGCGCTGGCGCCCGGACAAATCCCCGAAATCGTGCACCTTCGATCAGATCGCGCCGCCGAGCGCGCCGGCCTGAGCGACACGCTTGCGCGCGAGAAAGTCGGCCGCAGTGCGTAGGACGCCTTCGCCAGCCGACCGGCGTCTTCCGGGCGCGAATTCCATCTCTTCAACACCTTGCGGCGGATTCTCCGGGCGGCTTCGGTCGCATCCCCCCGGGGCCGCGGCGGCCAGACCATCGCTTTCCAGGCGGGATCTCTATCGTACCGCGTCGACTTCCTGCCCCGCTCCGAACAGAGGGGGCGGGATCCGCCTTATTGAGCCTTGCGGCTCCGGAAACGAGCCTTTTCAGGCTGTTGCACCGCCGTTCGGTTCCGCCCCGAGACATCAAGACCGCGCTCTCCGTAGGTCTGGGCGACAACAGCCCGTCTTGCCGCGCGCGGGCCAGGAGCGGCGCCATCACGGCTCCGGAATTGAGCGTTTTCAGAGACTTGCAGCGCCAATGGGTTCCGCCGTCGGCTCGCGCCTCGGAGAACGCCCGCGGTAAAGCTTGGGCGGAGACCCCTGGCGTTGCAGTCGCATCACCTCGCATACGGAGCCGTTGCCGAGGGCGACCTGACCGGCCATTTGACACCGACGTGTTGGTTGACCTGGGCATGTTCGTAGACCTTCGCATGTTAGCGCTCAGATTCCCACCATGAGAACAAAAATAGAACATTATCGATTGGCTGGCAAGACTTTGTCGCCCTCCCGGCCGGGGCGTCGGCTGCCTCGGTCGCGGTCTTCGCGCCGACGCCGCCGATACCTCGCCATAGGCGCAGGCTACGGGGGGACAGCCGACGACGGCTCGAAGACCCGTTGAGGAACAGCGCCCTCGCGAGCGCCTGATTGGCGCGCCTTGCCGCGCGAGCAGGCGCTTAGTCGGGCGACACCACGCTCGAGGCCTTGGCGCAGTCGACATACGACGCCATCTCGGCGATCAGGCCGTGGCGAACTCGCACACAAATCCATTCGTCCGCCAGGACCAGATTGCCCGCGCCGCGATTTCGAAGTCGGATGGTGCGGTGGGCGGCCACACGGTCCTCGTCGACGAGAACCTCGTGCAGCTCGCCCCCGCCCATGTCCTCGTACTCAACGTTGACCAGCCGAAGCGATTCGGCGAAGCCGGCCAGATCGCATGCGTTCGCCATGAGCGGCAACCGGGTCCATGTTCCCAGAGGATTGTAAGCGAAGTCTGGCGCGAACCGCGCCAGCATCCCCGCGAAGTCGCCTTTCCCTCGCAGGGCGAACAGACCCAGAAGGACCTGCTCCGTCCAATATCTGCCGCGCGCTACCTGCCCGTCGCATCCCGCGACCTCCGCTCCGTCGACCGCCGCCGGCTTCGCCAAAACATCCGCCCCTGTCGCCGTTGGGTGTCCTGCGCGAACCGGATCGCAGGCGTGAACCTCAACCACGTGGGCTTGCAGAAGTTTCGCCGCCTTCGCGACGTCGACGTAAACCGCGGCTTCGGCGACAAGGTCATTGCGAAACCGAAGGTGCATCCAAACGTCGACGTCTTCGGGCGGGCCCGCGCCACGGTTGCGCGTCGTGAACGTGACATGGAGCGCGGCGCATTCGCCATCGATCAAAAATTCGTGGAGGTCCGAATTGAGAACCTCGAAATCGGCGTTGATCCTGGCGACGGCCTCGAGGAAGTCCGCTCGTCCAATCGGGCCGGCGTGATAGGGCCACCTCGGCCAGTATCCGCGGGCTCGATAGGTGAAGTCCGGAGCGAGACGAGCGGCGAGGGCTTCGACGTCGCCTTGAGCGCGCGCCGCCAAAAACGCGCGCGCCAGCGTTTCAATGTGTCGCCTCCGATCCCGATCGGCGACAGGCGTCACGGAAGGAAGATCCAGCATAAGCCCCCCAGTTTCAACTCTTACCGTCGTCACCAAACGGAACAAGAGCTTGCTATCGCTGCTCAGATACGACCGGTTTGATCCTAGACAACCCTTTCCCTGGTCGCTGAAAGAAAGTTGCGGGGGCCGAGGCCGCAGGCCCGAACCGGCCGCCGGTCAAGATTGTGGAGCGGCGACTCGCGCCCGCATGATCGCCGCGTTGAGTTCGCCGCCGAACACGAACAAGAGGGCGACCCAATAGAGATAGACGAGCGCGATCATGACAGACGCGAGACCGGCGTAGGTCGAGATGTAGTTGCGAACGTACTGGCTCAAATACGCGCCGAAGGCTTCGCCGAACATGATGCTCGCGAAAAACGTCAAAGCCACGCCGGGCGCGAGGTCGACAAACCGCGGTCGATGAGCGGGCAGGATTCGATGGGCGAGAAACAGGGAAACGGCGAGCATGAACCCGGCAAAGCCCAGGCGCGCATAATTGAGAAGGCTGTGAGCCGCGGCAATGGCCGGGATCCATGCAGAAAGCGAGTTGAGGATCAGCGGCCCGAGGACCACCAGAAAGGCGAGCGCGAGCAGCGACAGAGAGCCGACCAGAACAAGCCCAAGCGACTGTAGTCTGAGCAGCCACCATGGCCTCTTTTCAATCAGGCCATAAGCGCGATTGAGCCCGACCCTGAGCGCCTCGATCGCGCTCGAGGCGAAATAGAACGACAGAACCGCGCCGAGGGTGAGCAGCCCGCCGCGCGGCGCCGTCAGGACGTTTTCCACCTCTTGGGAGATCGGGCGTGCGACCACGTCGGGCCATTCCGTGAAAATTAGCTTCGCGGCTTCCTTCGCCAGTTCGGCCGAGCCGAGGAAACCGGCGACCGCCGCGACGAAGATCAGGAACGGAAAAAGGGACATGAGCAGCGTCAGGCCGATGTAGCTGGCGATCGCCCAGCCGTCGTCGGCGGCGAACTTCTCCGCCGCACTCCACAGGATCGACGCCGTCTTGCGCACAACCGTCCCTCTTGGGCTGCTTTTAGCCCGAACTGCGTCCGCCATTCCAGTCTCACCGGTCATGGGCTCCGAACGCGGGCTTGCGTGGGCTGTTCCTTTCCCAACATGACGACGAAAAGACGCATTGCAACAGGGCGCCCCGCAACGCATGCTGCGCCGCAGCAGCAATGCTTTTCCAGGAGAGAGCCCCGTGACGCTCGACGATCTTGCCCGTCAGGCCCAATTCACCGCCGAAGGCCTGCTCGACTGCGCTGTCACCGCCGTGCGCGAGCGGGTCTCCGCGCATGGCAAACTGAGCGCCGCCAAGATCGAGGCCGAGCAGCACGCGGCCCATGGCCTCGCTTGGCTCGCCACCTATGTCGAAGCCATCAAGGAACTCGCCGCTTACGCGCGCCGGATGCATGAGGAGGGCCGCTTCGGCGCGACGGAAGAGCTGATGACCCGGATTGGACTGGGCGAATATCTCGCCCAGATCTTCGGGGGAATCCCGATGAATCAGGGGGAAATCATCCGACTGGCCGACTTCGGCCTCAGCGAATCGGACATCGAGCCCTTCCGCGACGAGCCGGTGGTGGATACGCTGATCAAGTCCGGCAACACGCTCGACAATCGAGCAGCGCTCGCCGAGATCATCAAGCACGCGCCCGACGGCGCCATCGGCGATCCCGGCCTCGACGAGACGCTCGAGGCGATCCGGGGCGAGATGCGGCGTTTCGCGGACGCCGAGGTCGTGCCCAACGCCCAGGATTGGCACCGTGGCAACACCTACATTCCGCTCGAAGTCATCGCCGGGCTGTCGGAGATGGGCGTTTTCGGCCTGACGATCCCGGAGACCTATGGAGGCATGGGGCTCGGCAAGGTCGCCATGTGCGTCGTTTCGGAGGAGCTGTCGCGAGGATATATCGGCGTCGGCTCGCTCGGCACCCGTTCCGAGATCGCCGCCGAGTTGATCCTGGTCGGGGGCACCGAAGCGCAAAGGACGAAGTATCTGCCGAAGATCGCCAGCGGCGAGATCCTCCCGACCGCCGTCTTCACCGAGCCGAATACGGGCTCCGATCTCGCGAGCCTCAGGACGCGCGCGGCGAAGGAGGGCGATGACTACGTCGTCAACGGCGCCAAGACCTGGATCACCCATCCGGTCCGGGCTGACCTCATGACCCTGCTGGTGCGCACCAACCCGGAGGAGAAGGGCTACAAGGGCCTCTCCATGCTGCTCGCCGAAAAGCCGCGCGGCACAGACGCCGATCCGTTTCCTGCAAAGGGCATGTCGGGCGGCGAGATCGAGGTGCTGGGCTACCGCGGCATGAAGGAATACGAGATCGCCTTCGACGGCTTCCGCGTTCCCGCCGAGGCGCTCCTCGGCGGCGTCGAAGGCCAAGGCTTCAAGCAGCTGATGGAAACCTTCGAGTTGGCGCGCATTCAGACGGCGGCGCGGGCCGTGGGCGTCGCGCAGTGCGCCTTTGAACTCGGCCTGCGCTACGCCCGGGAGCGCGTGCAGTTCGGCAAGACGCTGATCCACTTCCCTCGCGTCGCCGACAAACTGGCGATGATGGCGGTCGAGATCCACATCGCCCGCCAGATCACGTATTTTGCCGGACGCGCAAAGGACGCGGGCCGACGCTGCGACCTCGAGGCTGGCATGGCGAAGCTGCTTGGCGCTCGGGTCGCCTGGGCCGCCGCCGACAACGCGCTTCAGATCCACGGCGGCAACGGCTTCGCCCTCGAATACCCGATTTCTCGCGTTCTTTGTGACGCCCGAATTCTCAACATTTTCGAAGGTGCGGCCGAGATCCAGGCGCAGGTGATCGCGCGGCGGCTGCTCGAAGGGGGAAATTGAGGGCATCGTTGCGCAGCGACGGGATGGGCTCGCGTTTTGCGAGCCGGGAACCCTGAGGGCGCCCCGACGCCCTCTGGATCAGAGGACTTCGACCCGTACGTGGGCAACGCCCGCCTGGCGAAAGCCCAGGGCAGTCGCGGCCGCCATGCAAACGTCAATGATGCGTCCGCGTATGAACGGTCCTCGATCATTAATTCTTACAATCGCACTTCGTCCGTTATCCAAATTAACGATCCGGACGTGGGTCCCAAAGGGCAAAGACTTGTGCGCCGCTGTCAACCCAATGCTATGAGGAGCCTGATAATAAGAGGCTATACCCGATTTCAGCAGCCGCAGCTGCGTTCGCAAATCCAAAGACAAACGAACCAACCAAAACGTACTTCCGCATCTACTAGACCTCATTTCCGTTTCAACATCGTGGCCCATCTGTCGGCCCGATGTGGCGAAAGCAAGGCGTGAACAATTTCAATTATCTTTATGACAGTTACATCTGACCGACCAGTCAATGCGATTTGCGCAGCCGCTTTTCCTGGGCGGGGAAGCGCCGGTCTTGCGAGACGCCGGTCGGCGATCCGCAACGGTCCGTGTTTTGCCTGGGCGACAATTGTCTCTATATGTCAGCGTATCGTCCCCCATTGATGGTCGCTGCGAAGAGGGAGCCGGATGCTGCATCTGCCGACCGGACCGAACGGTTTGAGGGACCGCGAATCGGCTTTGGTCGATCTCTCCCCGGAAGGCGTTCCGCCGGTCGTCAATCGTTCCGGCGGGGGACTTGCGGGTCGAATGCTGATCGTCACGGTCACCGCAGTCGTCATGTCGATGGCCTTGACGTTCGCAACGCGGCTCGAAGCGGCCCGTGAGATCTGGTTGCACAACAAGGCCGTCACCGTGCAGGAGGCGCTCGACGTCTTTGACCCCGACCACAGCCAACTTCCGCCCGCCCTCGCCGACAAGGTCCTCCGAGCCCTCGGTTTGACGACCATCGCAACCGAAGGGCCAGAAGGGCGCCGGGAAATCGCCTCCACCTCTCCGCCGCCCGCCTCGGTCGTTGACGTGACGCACGACAACGCTTCGTTTACGCTCACGATTTTGGCGCTTTATCGCGCGTTGTTCCCCGACGCCTCCTCCGTCATTCGGGTCCGAAGCGTCGATCCGCCTCTTGAGCTGACGATGGACCAGCAACCGCTCACGCTGTCCTTACGTCGCGTCGCAGGCGCACAGTTCGCCATTTTGGTGGTCCTCGCCGTCGTGATCACGGTCGTCGTCTGGGCCACGCTTTGGCGAATGGTGCTTCAGCCGGTACGAAAGCTGACCTCCAACATCATCGCATTCGGCAAGCGTCCCCAGGACGTCTCCCGCATCATCGCGCCGAGCGGGCGCGACGACGAAATCGGCCGCGCCGAAACTGCGCTCGCCGCCATGCAGACCTCGCTCGCGAACGAACTCGCTCAAAGGAAACGCTTGTCCGAGCTAGGCATGGCGGTCGCCCACATCAATCACGACTTGCGCAATATGCTTTCGGCGGCGCAGCTCATCTCAGACCGTCTCGCGACCATCGCCGACCCCCAGGCCCAACTGCTCGCGCCGAAGCTTGTGGCCACGCTCGATCGCGCGATCCAGTTCTGCCAGGCGACTCTGACTTATGGCGCCGGAAGGGAGCAGCCGCCGGAGCGACGGCCGTTCGATCTGAACAAGATGGTGCGAAACGTCGTCGACGCGGCCTGCGTGGAGCGGTGCGCTTCGGTCGATTACCATGTCGAGATCCCGCCCAATTTCGAGGTCTATGCCGATCCGGACCAGATCCTTCGCGTGCTCGAGAACTTGAACCGCAACGCGTTGCAGGCGCTGACCAGCAACGGCGCCGCAGGCGAGCGGCCAAAAGCGATCCGCTTCGCCGCGATCCGCACCGACGGCGCCGCGCTTATCGAGATCAGCGACACCGGCCCGGGGTTCCCGCCGGACCACAAGGAGCGAATTTTCGAGCCGTTTCAGACCTCGACCAGCGTGGCCGGAACCGGGCTCGGGCTGTCGATCGCCGCCGACCTCGTGACGCGGAACGGGGGGTCGATCGACCTCGCGCGGGCGACGACGGATGACTTCTATTGCGGCGCGCGCTTTCTCATCAGGCTTCCGACCCCGGAGCGAGTCCCGGTCCCGTCTTCCGTTCGGCTTCCGCATGGCGCAACGCTCGGCTAAGAGAGCAATCGTCAGTGCTGAGCAACGGTCGCGAGTCGCGCGGAGAGCGGAGATATGTCTATCGCCAGCCAAGCGCTCCGGACGCGGGACATCGCTTTCGTTTCGTCCGGTTCGAAGGAGGCCGAAGAGGCCCGCGACACGCTCGTCACGCTCTATGGCGGCGTGACGCCCGAGGAGGCGGACGTCATCGTCGCCCTTGGGGGCGACGGGCTGATGCTGCAAACCCTCCACCGCACGATTCAGTCGCCGAAGCCGATCTATGGCATGAATCGCGGATCGGTCGGCTTCCTGATGAACGAATATTCCGAGCACAACCTGCCCGAGCGCCTTGCCGCGGCGCTTCCCTCGATCATTCATCCGCTGATCATGAAGGCCAACGACATTCGCGGCATCGAGACGACCGCGCGCGCGATCAACGAGGTTTCGCTCTTGCGGCAGACCTATCAGGCGGCCAAGCTCCGCATCGAGGTCGATCTGGCGACCCGCCTCAGCGAGCTGATCGCCGACGGCATTCTTGTCGCCTCGCCCGCCGGCTCGACCGCCTACAATCTATCGGCCAACGGTCCGATCCTTCCGCTCGGGGCGCCGCTGATGGCGCTCACGCCGCTGTCGCCATTCCGCCCGCGGCGCTGGCGCGGCGCCCTGCTGCCGGACGTCGCCCAGGTCGTCATCGAAATCCTCGAAGCCGACAAGCGACCGGTCGCCGCCGCAGCCGACCATTACGAAATCCGTCGCGTGACGCGGGTCGAAGTGTCGATGGACCGCGCCACGTCGCTCGTTCTCCTGCACGACCCCGGCCATTCGCTCGATGAGCGAATCCTGCGCGAGCAATTTCGCTACTAGAAGGATTTGCCGTCGCAAATCCGTTCCCTTTCTTGATCCCGCGGGATCGTCGCGAAAAGCCGGCTTCCGCTTTTTTGCATCCCGCTACTCGGAGGCGTCCATGGCCAGATCGGCGCGCGTCATTGGCGAGCGGGTGCTTTCGCGAGGCCGATTCGATCTGACCCGAACGGATATCGAGGTCGTGGAGGAGGACGGCGGAACCCGAACGCTTTCGCATGAGGTCTACCGTCACGGCCTCGCCGCGGCGGTGCTCCTCTACGATCCGGATCGGTCGGTCGTGACCCTGGTCAAACAGTTTCGCGCGGGCGCTTTCCTTTGCGACGGATCGCTCGCGACGGTCGAAGTCTGCGCCGGGATGCTTGACGGAGACACGCCAGCAGCCTGCGTCGTGCGCGAGGCGCTCGAAGAGACCGGCCTCGCCATCGTCGAGCCGCGTCACGCCTTCGACGCCTTCATGAGCCCCGGCGGCATGACCGAAAAAATCGCCTGCTTCGTCGCCCGTTACGACGAGTCGGGCCGGCAGGGCGACGGCGGCGGAGTCGACGAGGACGAGGACATCGAGGTTCTCGAGGTCCCCTTCGGCGAGGCGCTCGCCATGATCGAACGCGGCGAGATCGCCGACGCCAAGACGATCGCGCTCCTCTACTTCGCCAAGGCGGCGGAACTCCTGAGCTGACCCGGGCGGCGCTCGGGTTTGGCGACAAACTGTAAGCCGGCTTTCCGGCTCGGCCTGGTTATCGGGGGCGTTGCGCGCGCGTCGATCGGGTCCCCCCTCACAAAGTCTCGTACGGACTGGCGTCACGAGAGGTTCGCGCTCTTATGAAAATGGGCTTAATTGTGCTCGGACCGGCAGCAAGTTTCGTCCGTAAACCCGGCGGGCGCTTTAAGAGGAAAGAACCACAATGGCGTTGTTCGACGCTCTGATCGACGACCTGATGAAACGGTTGGGCCTGGGGGGCGCCGCTGCGCCGCTCACGAGGGAGGCCCTCGCCCTGATCGTCGGCGCGGATGGGGGAATCGCGGGCTTTCTCGGACTCTTCAAGCGCGCCGGTCTCGGGGCGATCGCGACCTCCTGGCTGGGACAGCCCAATCCGGCCTCGCTGTCGGCCGCCGAGCTCGAGACGGCGCTCGGCGCCCCGGCCATCGACGCGATCGCCCATCGCGTCGGCATCGCCCTGCCCGCAACGACCGCCGCGCTCGGTTACGCGCTGCCGAAACTGGTCGGCCTTCTGACGCCGCAGGGCGTCGTTCCGGCCGCGCTTCCGGCCGAGGCCTCGGCTTTCCTGGCGCCGCACGCCGGTCCTGCGGTCTCTGGCGACGATCACGGTCCCGCAGACGAGGTCAAGCGCATCCGGGCGAGCGCGGTCGCCCCCGTCTGGCTGTGGCCGCTCGTCGCAATCGCCTCGGTGGTCGGTTTGGGCTGGGGCGTGTGGCCGATCCTATTCCCGAGCAGCCCGACGCAAGCCACGATGAACGCTACGCCGGCGCCCGCGGTCGCGGAAGCGCCCAAGCCGGCGCCTGCCGCGGCGCCGGCGCCGGTCGTGCGCGCCCGCTCCGGCTCCGGCTCAAGCGGGCGCCGAGGCCCCGAAGCCTGCGCCTGCTCCGCCGCCGGCGCCGGCGCCGACCGTCCCCTCGACCCTCTCCGTCGCCGACGACAACGGCGTCGCCAACGTCTCCGGCGCCGTCCATGACGAGCACATCCGGGGCTCGATCCTCGATGCGCTGAAAGCCGCGTTCGGCGCGGACAATGTCAAGGGCGACATCGCCGTCGACGGCGCGCGCGCCGACGCCCCCTGGCTCGAAAAGATCCGCGCGGCGCTCGCCGCCCTTCAAATTCCGGGCCTCAAGGCGACCTTCGACGGCGCCGCAATCCAGCTCGGCGGCGCGATCCCCAACGCCGATCGCGAGAAGGTCGCAGCCGCGCTCGACGCGATTTTCGGCAGCAAGGTGGCCGTCAGTTCGCTCGCCCCGACGATGGGCGACTGGGCGACCACGGCCTACGCCAAGGCGGCGACTGCCCTCGGCGCCCTCAAACCCGGCGCCAGCGCCGCCGACGTGGTCGCCGCGTTCAACCTCTCGACCGTCAATTTCGAGACCGACAGCGCCGACGTACCGTCTCTCTCCATGAGCTTTCTCGAGACCGCCGTTTCAAGCCTGAAGGCGCTCCCGGCCGGTTCCGAAATTGAGGTCGCCGGCTACGCCAGCGACATGAACGACCCCGAGGCCAATCTCGCGCTCTCACAGCATCGCGCCGACTCCGTGCGCGACGCGCTGATCAAGGCGGGGGTCGCCGCAAACCTCCTCGTGGCCAAGGGTTACGGCGGCGCCCATCCGATCGCCGACAACGCCACCGAAGAGGGACGCCTTCGCAACCGCCGCATCGAGTTCCACGTTCTGAAATCCCCGGCCGCGACGCCGACGGCCGAGGCCGCCGCGCCGACTCCGGCGCCCTCTCCGGCGCCCGCGCCCGCCCCAGCGCCCGCGGTGACCGCCGAAGCCGCCGCTCCTGCGCCGGCCGCCGCGCCCCCTCCGGCCTCCACAACTCCCGCTCCCGCGCCCGCCGCCGCGGGCGCGGCTTCGGCGGTCGGCCAGCCCTCGACGCTGTCGATCGACGACGAGAACGGCGTCGCGACCGTCTCCGGCGCCGTTCACGACGATCAAAGCCGCGGCTCGATCCTCGAGGCGTTGAGGGCGGCGTTCGGCGCGGACAATGTCAAAGGCGATGTCGCAGTGGACGCCGACCGGGCGTCCGCGCCCTGGCTCGCCAAACTCGGCGCCGCGCTCGACGCGCTCAAGGTCCCCGGAACTCAAGGCGACCTTCGACGGCGGCGCGATCAGACTGAGCGGCGCGATTTCCGACGCCGATCGGGAGAAGATCGCGGCCGCGCTCGGTTCGATTTTCGGCGGCGATCTGACGATCGGCTCGATCGTCCCTTCGCTCGGCGAGCTGGAATTTGCCGCCAACGCCAAGGCGGCGGCGGCGCTCGACGCGCTCAAGGTCGGCTTCAATGGCGATCAGGTCGTCAACGCGCTCAATCTGTCGGTCGTCAATTTCGCCACCAGCAGCGCGGAGGTCCCGGAGTTGGTGTCCGGGTTGCTGCGCGAAGCGGCGGCCACCATGAAGGCGCTCCCGTCAGGCACGGCGATCGAGATCGCCGGCTACACCGACAACACCGGCGACCCCGACGCCAATCTGGTTCTGTCGCAACAGCGCGCCGACGCCGTCCGCAACGAACTGATCAAGGACGGCGCGCCCGAGGATCTGCTGACGGCCAAGGGCTACGGCGCCGCCAATCCGATCGACAGCAACGATACGGACGTGGGGCGGTTCCACAACCGCCGCATCGAGTATCACGTGACGAAGACGCCCTGAGAAAAGCGCCCTCGTTTCAGAAGCGGCGACCTCCCGCCGCGCAGTCGCGGTCGGCGTCGCTGCCGATCGGCCACCAGCCGCAGCCGATGTCCCGTCTGCCATCGGCTCGCGGATGGACCACCAGCGCGGCGCGCGGCTCCGTGTCAGCCACGTTGGCCTCGTCGCCCTGCGCGGAAAGCTGCGCCTCGCAGTCCATGGTCGCCGCTTGCAGGGCCTTGAGATTGTGCGACTGCTCATAGGTTTGCAGGGCCTCTGCCATGCAACTCCGCCACGCCGTGACCAGGGGGTCGTCAGGGGTCGAACTCGCCTCGACAGGGGGAGGAACGACCGGCCTGGCCGCAACGACCGGCGGATTTGCAGGCGCCGGGATCGCCGCGGCTCCGCCCTTTACCGGGTAGCACTGATGCTCGAAGTCGCAGACAGCATTGGGCTGAGCGGCGCGGGGCGGCTGCGGCGCAACAGTCAGCGGCTTGATGGCTGTCGGGCCGTCGTACACGCTTTCATCTGCGGCGACGGGCATGACGCAGAGGGTCCACCCGAGCAGCGCCAGTGCCATCAGCCTGAGCATCCGGTTCTCCTCATTGTCGCGCTTCGCAGGCGCCGGCGCGGCCAGCCTCGCGGAGATCTGTCGCAGATCACCGCGGCGCGACAAGGGCAGAACCCACGCGGCGAACCGAATTGGCACTATGACGTTGCGCATTGCGCGGAAACAACGCACTCTCGGGACGGGCTCGCCCGTTCGGGGAGTCCGTCGCAAAACCCCAATCCGAAAAGCGAGACGTCGACGCCAACAGGCGCTCGTCGTTCGCGGCCGAAGAGCCATCCACCGAGGAAGCCGAGGAGCGGACCATGCGGACATCGACATCATTACAGAGTTCAAGGCGCGCGCGCGTCGCGCTCGCCGGCGCGGCGGCGGTCGGCGCGCTCGCCGTCGCGGCTGGCGCGGCGAGTGCCGCGGATTGCGGCGACCTCGCCGGCAAGACCTACGGCAACGCGACGATTATGGCGGCGACCACCGTTTCGCCGCCCTCGAGCCTGATGGGGCTGGATCCTCCCATGCCGGTCGCAATCCACGCGCCGTTCTGCCGGGTCGAGGGCATGCTTCAGACCTCCGCAAGCTCGCATGCGCATTTCGAGGTCTGGCTGCCGCAGAAGGAGGCCTGGAACGGCAAATACCAGGGGGTCGGCAACGGCGGCTTCGCCGGATCGCTGATCCTGTCGCCGATGGATTGGGCGCTTTCCGCCGGATACGCCGTCTCGGCGACCAATACCGGCCATACCGGCGGCACGCTCGACGCGGCCTGGGCGCTCGGCCATCCCGAAAGCATCGTCGACTTCGGCTGGCGCGCGATTCACGAGACGGCGGAGGCCTCCAAGGCGATCGTCGCCGACTATTACGAGAAAGCGCCGACGCGCTCCTATTTCAGCGGCTGCTCGGACGGCGGCCGCGAAGCGCTGATGGAGGCGGAGCGGTTCCCGAAGGACTACGACGGCATCGTCGCCGGCGCGCCTGCGAACTCGTGGACGAAACTGTTGACCAACGGAATTGGACCGAGGAGGCGCTCAGGCAGCCCGGCTCCTGGCTTTCGCCCGCGAAACTCGCCATCATCTCGAAGGCGGTGCACGCCCAATGCCCAGCCGAGAGCGGCTATGTCGAGGATCCGGCTCAATGCCGGTTTGATGCTTCGAGCCTCCTTTGCAAGGCCGGTCAAACCGACGCCTGCCTGACCGATCCGGAAGTATCCGCGCTCAAGAAGATCTATTCCGGCGCCGTGGATGCGGCCGGCCAGCCGATCTTTCCGGGGTTTGCGCCGGGAGGCGAAGCGGGGCCGACCGCCTGGGTCCTCTGGATCACCGGCGACGACGCAAAGCATAGCGCAGGAAGCCTGACGAACTTCTTCGTCACCGGCTATTTCGCCAACATGGTGTTCGATAAACCGGACTGGCAAATCGACGGCCAGAACGTCAACGACGACCTCGCAACGGCGGAGGCAAAAACCGGGGAAGCGGTCGACTTCGGCGAGCCCCGATCTCAGCGCCTTTCGCGCGGCCGGCGGGAAGCTGATCCAGTACCACGGCTGGACCGACTCCGGGATTCCGCCTCAAAGCTCGATCAATTACTACAACGAGGTCACCGGCAAGATGGGCGGCCTCAAGGACGCTCAATCCTTCTATCGGCTGTTCATGGCGCCGGGCATGGATCATTGCGGCGGGGGTCCGGGCCCGAATGCGATCGGCGGGGTGTTCGGCCTGCCCTCGACAAGCCGCGATCCCGAGCACGACGTCGTCTCCGCGCTTGCGCACTGGGTCGAGGACGGCGTTGCGCCGGAACAGATCGTCGCAGCGAAGTACGGCGACAACGATCCGTCGAAGGGCGTCGTAGCCCAGCGGCCCTGGTGCGCCTATCCGTCCGCGGCCCATTATTCCGGCCAGGGCGACCGAAGCCAGGCGGCGAGCTACGCCTGCGCGGCGCCGGCGAAGTAAAGTTGGCTGAGCGGCGGCGCTCGTCGCGGGGCGCCCGACGCTCGCAAGGACCCGCCTTCGGCGCGTGCACGGCGCGCGCCGAAGGCTTTTGTCGATCGCGGCTGGGCGAGTCGCCCGCCTACCCCGCGCCGCCTACTTGGTCGTCATGGTCTGGAGATCGATCGCGTTGCCCATCGCCTGGTAGCCGGCGGGATTCGGATGGAGATGATCGCCCTTGTCGAATTTCGGCAGGGAGTGGCCGGGCTTATCGGGATCCTCAATGACCTTGTCGAAGTCGATAACGCCGTCGAAGGCTCCGCTGCGGATGAAGTCGTTCAGCGCGAGACGAATCTTCTCTTTGTCCGGCGTGTAGTACCCCTCGAACGGCGTTCCCGCGAACGAGTTGCCAAAGGGCGTGAGGGTCGCGCCGATGATCTTCATCCCGTGGTCGTGGGCGCGGGCGATCAATTGCTTGTAGCCTTCGATAATCGCCTCGGCGGTGGGCTCGGGATCGTGAATTGCGAGGCCGGTGCCGGGCCAGCCGACGTCGTTGATGCCCATCATCAGGATGACCGTGTCGGCCTTCGGCTGACTGAGAACATCGGCGTCGAAGCGTGCGAGCGCGTTGACGCCCATCCGGTCGGACAGGACCTTGGCGCCGGATATGCCCTCGTTCAGGACTGCGACCGGCGCGCCCGCCGCGACAAGCCGCTCAGCCAAGCGATCGGGCCAGCGGTCGTTGCCGTCGACTGTAGAGCCGTCGCCGTCGGTGATCGAGTTGCCGAAAGCAACGACAGCGCGCGCGTTCGAGGGCGCATCAACCAGGATTTCGCTGAGAATCAGGCGTTGCGTCAGCTTGGAGTTGGCCTTGAAGTCCACGTCGGCCGTCTTGTTTCCGGCGGCGATATAAGCCGTCTCGTGGCCGTCCCAATGATTGGTGCTCGTGGGCGTGATTTCCGGCAGGTAGAGGCTGACCGACACCGGAGCGAGCGGCGCGACGGTCATATCGACGGGGTCGCTGACCGCCGGCGCGCCCGGAGGAATGACGATCGACGGACTCCCCTCCGAAGGTCACCGCATGATCGGAGCCCTCCTGGATCTTGCCGCCCTCCCCGGCTAGCCCGATATGCGCCGCTCCGATGGTCAGCGGCGTTGCGCCGTATGTGTTCGAAAGCACAATGCGCACTCGGCTCCCGCCAATACTGAGGCGTGCGTTCTGGCGGATGGTCTGTTTCCATAGGTTGGCCGGCATGCCAAGCGGCACCGGAAAGTCGGGTCCCCAGGCGGGTTGCGGGCTCGCGGTCCACGAGCCGATCCAATTGCCGGCGTCTGCGGCTTGCGATGCTGGAGAAAATCCGAGGACGGCGGAGAGCACAACGGCGGCGCAGGCCGCGCGCCACTCGCGCTTTGACGCCGCGGACACCCATGCGGAAATCCTATCGCCTCTCATGTCTTCCTCCCTGAAAAGTTTGCATCACTGCATGACCGGTCGACGCGCGTCTGCGGTGCGTCAGCCCGGGGGAATCTTTCGCGATGCGTCGGAGCCTGTCAATCGCCCGAGGTCGGCCACGAAGGGGTGCTATCGAATTCCCTTTGAGGGCGGGATCGCCGGTCTACCGCGCGGTCCCGCGACGCCGTCTGGAGGTGAGCGATGACCCTGCGAAGCGGCGCTGTCGGCCACGACAAGATCGGCGCGGCCATCGGGCTCGTCTTTGCGGCGGCCAGCCTTCTTGGCCTGACTGCCCTCTCGCGGGCTGCGGATTCCGCGCCGACCTCGGACTGGCCGAGCTTCGGCCGCGACCTTCACAACACGCGCGACGCTTCGGACGAACACGCGCTCGACTCGGCTGACGTCGCCAACCTGCAGCCGATCTGGACCGTGACCACCGACGGGAACGTGAGCGCGACCCCGGCGGTGGTCGAGGGGATCGTCTACGTTCCCGACTTCGGCGGCAGCCTCTGGGCCATCGACGCCAAGACCGGCGCGGTCGTCTGGAAGTCGTCGATCGGCGACGCCACCGGCGTCAAAGGCAATCTGTCGCGCACCACGCCGGCCTATTGGGGCGGATCTCTGATCCTTGGCGAAGGCGCGCAGACCGTGAGCGTCCTCGATGGCGCGAGCGTTCTGGCGATCGACGCCAAAACGGGACGGGCGATCTGGCGAACCAAGGTCGAAAGCGACCCCGTCGCGATCATCACCAGCGCCGCGGTTGTGGACGACGGCGTGGTCTATGTCGGCACGTCCTCCAAGGCGGAGGCGCTGAACAAACCGACGACCTTCCGCGGCAGCGTCGTGGCGCTCAGCGCCGGCGACGGCAAGATCCTGTGGCAGACCTACATGACGACGGAGGGCTACACCGGCGCCTCGGTATCGGGAAGCATGCCGGTCGTCGATCGCGACAGGGGTCTCCTCTACGTCGCGACCGGCAACAATTCTTCCGTGCCCGACGGCGTTTGCCGTGCGCCCGGGGCGATCGGTTGCAGTCCGTCGGCGCCGGACAATCATGTCGACAGCATCGTCGCGCTCGATCTCAAGACCGGGCGGATCGCGTGGGCGAGGGGCACGCGCACCGGCGGCGAGGTCTCGACGAACTTCGATCCCGTCGACGGCCCCGACTACGATTTCGCTCAGGGACCGATGCTGTTCACGGTCGAGAGCGGCGGGCGGACGAGCCAGCTCCTCGGCGTCGGCCAAAAGAGCGGGGATTTTTGGGCGCTCGACCCGGCGACCGGCAAGGTGGCGTGGGAGACGAACGTCGGCCCAGGAAGCCAGCTCGGCGGCATGATGTGGGGATCGGCGACCGACGGGCGGCGCATCTACGTCTCGATCGGCAACGCCAGTCATACGCCCGTGCCTTCCCTGGCTCCAAACGGGGATCGGCAAATCATCGAGGGGGGCTTCTGGGCCGCGCTCGACGCCGCCACGGGCGCTATCCTATGGCGGACCCCCGATCCGCAAGGCGCGGTCGACATCGGCGCGCTGAGCGTCGGCGACGGCGTGGTCTATGCCGGCTCGCTCGCGCCGCGCGGGACCAATATGTACGCGCTCGACGCCGCGACCGGCGCCGTGAAATGGGCGTTCGCCAGCGGCGGTTCGGTCGCCAGCGGCCCGGCGATCGTCGAAGGAAAAGTCTACTGGGGCTCCGGCTACACGATCGGGCGCTTCAATGGGCCGAATGACAAGCTTTACGCCTTCGGACTGCCGAGCCAGTGAACCGTGAGAGGGCGCGCGTGTCGCGCGGCTTTGATCCCGCGAGGTCGGACGGCGGGACGCTGTCCCTCCGACGGCTTATCCGCCGGCGCGCTTGGCCGCCTCGAGCGTGTTCGCCATCAGCATCGCGACCGTCATGCGGCCGACGCCGCCGGGGACCGGCGTGATCGCGCCGGCGACCTCGGCCGCTTCGGCGTAGGCGACGTCTCCGACGAGGCGGGTTCTTGGCTTGCCCGCGGCGTCCAGCCCCTCGCCGGGAACGCGGTTGATGCCGACGTCGATCACGATCGCGCCGGGCTTCACCCAGTCGCCGCGCACCATCTCCGGCTGGCCGACCGCCGCGACCAGAACGTCGGCGCGGCGAGCGACGCCTGCGAGGTCGCGGGTGCGCGAATGGGCGATCGTCACCGTGCAGTGCCGTTGGAGCAGGAGTTGCGCCATCGGCTTGCCGACGATGTTGGAGCGGCCGATCACCACGGCTTCCTGGCCCGAAAGCGTGAGCCCAAGCGCGGCCGCGGCGCGGTCCAGCATGATCATTGCGCCCGCCGGCGTGCAGGGGACGAGCGCGCGCGCCATCTCGCCGATCGAGAGCAGGCCGACATTGATCGGATGGAAGCCGTCGACGTCCTTCCGCGGATCGATCGCCTCCAGCACCCGAGGGGCGTCGATCGCCTTGGGCAGCGGAAGCTGCACCAGAATGCCGTGGATCGCCCGGTCGGCGTTCAGTCTTGCGACAAGCGCCAGCAGTTCTGCTTCGCCCGTCGTGTCGGGAAGCGTCAGCTGCTCGGAATGGAAGCCGCAGGTCTTGGCCGCCCTACCCTTCGAGGCGACGTAGGACTGGCTCGCCGGGTCCTCGCCGACCAACACCGTCGCGAGACCGGGCGTCACGCCGCGCGCTTTGAGCGCCGCGGTCTCGGCCGCGACCCGGGCGAGGACCTCGTCCGCGATCGCCTTGCCGTCGAGGATGTAAGCCTTGGTCATGTCGAGTCCCGTCTGCCGCGAGCCGCTTATAGCAAATGCTCGGCGTCGAGCGAGGGAGGGCGTACGGGAAATCGGAAGCTCTGATTTACAATGTGAGCGGCGTCACAGACTCGCGGGTCATTCCACGCCAGGGTTTCGGTTGACGGCCGTGCGCCGTCGAGCAGGCAAACCACGGGAAGATCATGACGGACAACAAAAAGGAGGGGCGCGATCCGCGCTCCGTGGACCAGGCCAAGGCCGCGGCGAAGGCGGGCGACAGCACGAAAGAGCTGAGCGACAAGGAACTCGGCGCGGTGACCGGCGGCGTCACCAACACCGGAACCGGCGGTTCGAACCTCGGCTCCGGCGGCGGCAGGCACGACTGAGAGCGGCGTCGCCGGCGCTGCACGTCGGCGTGATTCGAACGTCAGGCAGGAAGGACCAGGAGACAATCATGACGGACAACGAGAAGAGGGGGCGCGATCCGCGCTCCGTGGACCAAGCCAAGGCCGCGGCGAAGGCGGCCGAGGCCACGAAGGAGCTGAGCGAGAAGGAGCTTGGCGCGGTGACCGGCGGCAGCTTCGGCGTCACCAACACCGGAACCGGCGGCTCGAACCTCGGCTCAGGCGGCGGCCGGCACGACTGAGAGCGGCGCCGCCGCGAACTCGACGGCGCCCGCTTCGGCGCCGTCGAGACGACGACGGGGGAGAGACGCCGTAACGGGATTCGTCGGCGTGGATCGGCAGGCGAGCGCGCTCCGTCAACGCGGCGGCGTCCGGTCGCGAATGCGATCGAACGCTTCCTTGATCGAAGCGAAACGCGCTTCGATCACGGGCTCGTATTCGGCGTCGGTCATGATGTAGGGCCAGTCATTCTCGATGCCTTCGCGAACGAGTTCCCCGACGTAGAGCGGATCCAGTCCCGCATCGGTGCGATCGCGCATCCATGTCATGCGCTCGGCCAGTGGACCTTCGCCAGGCGAAAGTCCCAGCGACCTGGCGGCGACGAATCGCTCCGGAAGATTGCGCATCGCCTCCATGATCCGGCTGCGGACGAAGCCGGGGCACAAGACGGAGACGCCGACGCCGCGCGGAGCAAGCTCCAGACGCAGGCCCTCGGACAGGGCTACGACGCCGTATTTCGTCACGTTGTATGGAAGGCTGTTCCTCGAGATCAGCCCGGCGATCGACGCCGTGGACACGATGTGTCCGCCCTCGCCATGCTTCTCGATCAGGGGGCCGAAAATGGCGACGCCCCAAACGACGGCCCGCAGGTTGACGGCGATCGTCCAATCCCAACCGGCCTCGGTCCACAGGCCATAGGGTCCAACGCCGCCAACGCCGGCGTTGTTCACCAGAATGTGGACTTTGCCGTAGCGGGCGATGGTGGCCTCGGCTGCGGCGGCGAGCTCGTCTTTCAGCGATACGTCGGCGCTCACGCCTTCGACGTCGGCGTTGGCTTGCTTCAGCCCATCGACCGCCTCGGCGAGCGCCGCCTGCTCGATGTCACACAGCATGACCTTGACGCCGGCCTGCGCCAAAGCGGTCGCGATCCCGAGCCCGATGCCGGACGCGGCGCCGGTCACAAAGGCGATCTTGCCGCTCAGTTCCTTCATCGCCGCGCTCCCTAGGAAGCCCTCGCCTCACCGTTTCCTATCATTCCGGAAAGCGGCCCTTCAACGCGTCAACCGGTCTCGGAAGGGGCGCGCTCAGGCCTCTGGCCACAAACCTCGCCTCGTGCCTGCCGCGCCCGCCAGGAGCGAGCACCCGCATCCCCGGCTTCGCAAACAGGTCGCCGGTAAACCCGTCGGGGTCGCTGTAGCCGGTCCAGGCCTCGAGGCACAGGAACCGCGCGCCGGGGCGCGTCCACAGCGCCGCGTGGTCGAAGCCGGGAAACTCCATCGTGACCGAGGCGCCGGAGGCGTCGTGGAAGGCCAACGAGCGGCTGGCGCACGTCAAGAAGCAGACCGCGTCGTTGGCGAACAAGGCGTCGTTGAGCGGCAAGTCCCGGCCCGCCAGCGGCACGCGCCTGACGCCCTTGCCGATCAGGCCGCCCGGCGCGATCGCCGGAACGTCCGCGCTCTCGGGCTTCTCGAACCGCACAAACGCGCCGTCGCGGCCCGAAGCCCCTAGCGGCCAGCGGAAGCCCGGATGCAGCCCGCAGGCGTAGGGCGCGGGCTCGTCGCCGGGATTGACGACTTCGATCGTCACACTGAGCGCGTCGGCGGTCAGGCGATAATCGAGCGCGAGCGCGAAGGCGAACGGATAGACGGCGCGGGTCCGTTCGTTGTCGCGAAGCGCGAGTCGGACAAAATCCGGCCCGCAGGTCTCGACTGCAAAGGTCTCGAAGCGGGCGAAGCCGTGCAGGCCGAGCGCGTATTGCCGGCCTCCGACACGAGCGCCGTCGCGCGTCCAGCCGACCACCGGATAAAGGATCGGGCTGATCTCGCCCCAGATCTCGGGGTCGCTAGGCCACAAAAGCTCGCGACCGCCGACCGTCCAGCGGCGCGCCTCGGCGCCGGCGAGCGCGATCGTCGCCCGCGCGCTCCCATGGGCGAGCAGAACCTCGCTCACAGGACGATCCCTTCGAGCTCCACCGCGGAGATCAGCGCGTCCTTGACGCCGGGGGCGCAGGCGATGATCGGGTTGCCCTTGGTCAGCCCCTCGCCGGCCAGGAAGTTGCTGACGTAGCCGCCCGCCTCCTGGGTGATGCAGATGGCGGCGAGGCAGTCCCAGGCGTTCATGTGGTGCTCGACATAGCCGTCGCGCCGACCGGCCGCGACATAGGCGAGGCCGAGCGCGCCCGATCCGGTGCGGAACGGCGCCGCGCCCCAGAGCGTCACGCGCCGGATCAGATCGAGATACTTGTGGGCGCCGGCGCGCATGTTCCAGCCGACCTCGACGGTGGCGTTGGCGAGCGAGGTCGCCTCGGACGGCTTGATCGGCGTCCCGTTGAGGAACGCGCCCCCGGCCCGCCGCGCAGAAAACAACTCGTCACGGACGGGGTCGTAGATCACGCCGACCTCGATCGATCCTTCGAGGACGCAGGCGATCGACACGCAGAAATGCGAGATGCCGCGGGCGAAATTGGCGGTGCCGTCGATCGGGTCGACCACCCAGACGGCGCCGCCCTCGTGGATCGGCCGCCCAGCGGTCTCCTCGCCGATGAAGCCGTCATGGGGAAAGGCGTCGTGCAGACGGCCGGCGATCAGATCCTCGGTCTCGCCGTCGACTTCGGTAAGATAGTCTTGCGGGCCCTTGAAACCGACCTTGAAGGAAGAGTTAGAGAACCGTCTGCGCGCGAGCGCCCCGGCCTCGCGCGCGACCGCCTCAGCGGCCAGGAGGCGCAGTTGCATCGGATCGGCGTCTTTCATCTCAACCCCCAGGGTAAAATTTGACGAGATGGATCGTCGGCGTGGGCGCCACGCCCTCACGTGATTTCAAACACCGCGAGTTTCTCCGAAACCCCGCGCAATTCTCGCTCCGAAGGCGAGGGGGCGATGCCCCTGCTCACGAGCAGGACTTTCGAATTGCCGTTGGCGACGACGGGGCCCGTAGCGAAGATCGATGAACTCGTCGCCAGGCCCTGCACACGCGAGGCGATGTTGACGGTCTGGCCGAAATAGTCCTGCCGCTCGTTGAGCATCACGGCAAGGCACGGCCCTTCGTGGATACCGATCTTCAGGATCAGATCGCCGGCGAGGTCCCGCATCGCCTCGCGCATTCTCAGCGCCGCCGCGAGCGCGCGGTCCGGCGTCGCAAACGTCGCCATCACGGCGTCGCCGATCGTTTTCACCACAGCGCCCGCCTCGGCGGCGACGATTTCATGCAGTGCGCGAAAATGCGCGCGCACGAGATCGTAGGCCGCCAGATCGCCGATCCGATCATAAAGGTCGGTCGAACCCTTCAGGTCGGTGAAGAGAAACGTCATGCTGGTAATCTTCAAACGCTGATCGATGTCGATCGTGTCGGTGCGATAGAGGTCGCGGAAGGTTTGATTGCTCAGGAGTTGCTTCGCGGTCAGAAACGGGCGTCGACGTCCGAGCAGATCGTGCAGCGCGGTGCCCGCGATCCAGATCGCTGGGAGCGTGCGCACTTCCGCGCGGTTTTCAAACAGGATGCGCAACGGCCCGGGCCGTATCGTCTGCGTGCCAGTGTGCCCATGTTTCCTGTTGAGCACCGTCGTGACTGTCTGGCGCTCGCGCGTCGGCTCCCCCTTGACCTCGATGAACTGGGCCATGTGAACGACGGGATCGAAGATGATCAGGAACGCTTCAGGCGCCTGCAAGGACACAGTCGCCTTCTCGCCCGGCTGCAGTTCGAGCGAGTCGAGCGTGACCGCCTGAAGCGCGCGCTCCAAGCCTTCCTCGTCGGGAAGATCGACGCCCGAGCACCAGAAGATCTGACGAAGATACTCGGCCGGCGTCAGCGAATGCGGATCGTGCGCGGCGATGCGGCGCACGTTCGGGCTCACCGTGAACGTGACTTCGACCATTTCATCGAGCGTCGGCTCGTAGCCCGCGGCGCATAACGCGCAGGAGTAGCTATCGCGGTCGAAGGCCTTCAGGGTCGTGCCGGTTTCGAGCACGCCGCCGCAGCCGGGGCACAACACGTTCCACGCGAGTTCGAAAAGCCCCAGATCGGTCGCGTGCAGGAAGGCCGCGATCGCGTCCTCCTCGTCGAGGCCATGTCTTGTCGCGAAATCGAGCACGTTGACGCGGCAAAGCGATGCGTCCTTGCCTTCCGCGACGAGCGCTTCGATCGCACTGACCGCCTGCGGGGATGCAGAATTGCGCAACATTTTGAAAAGAGCCGCTGTTTCACTGGACGATCGCATCGTGCGCTCCGCTGTTGCGCGGCCCATTGGACGGCGGCGACCGGGATCCTCCAGATGGATCGCCCGGTCAAGCCAGATTGCCTCCGGCGGCGGCGTTATTGAAGCCGAAAGCGTCGGACGAGCGCGTTAATTCATCGCATCATCCCGGCGGTGCGGGTCAAAAGTGGCTGTAGGAGCCTTGCGGAAACGTCATCGCGCCGCCGTCGGGCGCGACGAAGCGAGGGGGATCGGCCCCCGCGCACGCCTCGCCGATGCATACGACCGGGACGCCGGCCGCGGAGGCGCCGGCGACGAAGGCAGCTGAGGCCTCGGGCGGGACCGACGCCAGGACCTCGTAGTCGTCGCCGCCGGTCAGCGCGAGGGCATACAGGGCGGGATCGGCGGCGATCGCGGCGCGTGCGGCCGACGACATCGGGACCCGATAGACGAGCGCCCGCGCGCTGACGTTCGATGCGGCCAGCATCTTGGTCAGGTCGCCGACAAAGCCGTCGGAGACGTCCATGCCGCCCTGCGCGTGCGCCGCCATGACAGGCGCGAGGGCGGTGCGCGGACGGGGCTCAAGGTAGCGCCCGATCAGAAAGTCGCGGTCGGCGTGCGAGATCTCGGGCCCCCGACCCTGCCGTAGGCGAAGGCCGATCGCGGCGTCGCCGATCGTGCCGGTGACAAAGAGCTTGTCGCCGGGCTTGACGCCGGTCCGCATGGCCATGCGCCCGGCCGGGACGGCGCCGAAGGCGGTGATCGAGAGGGTGAGCGGCCCCGGCGTCTTCACCGTGTCGCCGCCGGCGAGCGGGCACCCGTAGGCGATCCCGTCCTCTCCGAGCGCTTCGGAGAAGGCGGCGAGCCAGGGCTCAGTCCAGTCTGGCGGGAGGGCGAGCGCGAGGAGAAAGCCGAGCGGGCGCGCGCCCTTGGCGGCGAGATCCGAGAGGTTCACCCGGAGCGCCTTGCGCGCGATCGAGGCAGGGGGATCGTCGGCGAAGAAATGCACCCCCGCGACGAGCGCGTCGGTCGTCAGCACGAGGTCTTCGCCCGGCGACGGCCGCAGGAGCGCGGCGTCGTCGCGCAGGCCCAGGGCGGCCGGGCCGGCGTAAGGCGCAAAAAACCGCGCGATCAGCGCGTCTTCGCTCGGACGGGAGGACATAGGTCGTGAGAACCTGAAACTCTGCCGGCGCCGGAACGGGCGGGGCGCGGCTTTCTGTTAGCGCATTCGCGAACCGCTGTCGCGAGCGCGCCTGCGATCATTGGCCGCGCCCGTTCCGGGCGCCCCGGGGCTTTCCCGGTGCGCGCGCCGGTGCTCATTGGACGCCGGAGGCCCGTAAAGGCGCCGGTGCACGAGGAGGGGCAAGCCATGCTGAGATACCCGGACGACATCTTCACCGAGCCGGCGAACGTCGACACGGATACGCTCGCCAATCTCGGCCCGCTGCGGGCGCTCGCCGGGGTCTGGACCTCGGACAAGGGGGTCGACGTCAATCCGAAAGCGCACGGTCCCGAAGTCCAGGCCTATGTCGACCGCCTCGAGATGCAGCCGATCGACCCTCAGACCAACGGGCCGCAGCTTCTTTACGGCCTGCGCTACCACCAGCATATCGTGAAGCCCGGCGAGGTCGAAACCTACCATGACCAGATCGGCTACTGGCTGTGGGAGCCGGCGACCGGCGCGCTCTATCAGTCGCTCGCGATCCCGCGCGCACAGGTCGCGCTCGCCTACGGCGAGGCCAAGGCGGACGCCAGGGAATTCGAGCTTGTCGCCAAGCGCGGCGAGACCACCAACGGCATCGCCTCGGGCCCGTTTCTCGAACATGCGTTCAAGACGAAACACTACCGCATCAAAGTGACCGTACACGACGACGGCAAGTGGTCCTACGACGAGACGACCATTCTGGAGATCAAGGGCCAGGCCGAGCCGTTCGAGCACCGCGACACCGCGACGCTGGTCAAGATCGCCGAGCCGACGCCGAACCCAGCGGCGCTGTCGAAATAGACGCGTCAGGAGGCGTCGCGCCGAGCCGGGCCCTCCAATGCGCCGACTCACGGGTATCGGAAGACGTCGCGCGATGACGGGAGGACTGCGACGATCCTGCCTGGGATCGGCGAGACGATCTTCCACTGAGGCACGCCCTGCCCCGGCGGATATTGCTCGTCGTCCTGGATGGCGTTGTCGTGCGGAGTTCTCAGGGAGGACCTTGATGAGCCGGTCCGGTCCCACCGGCGTCCAAGCGCTCATCGCCAGGCGCCGCAAGCCCACGGGATCCAGCCCGGACGGCGTGACATGGCGATGGGCGGCGACTTGCGAATAGCCTGCAGTTTCAAATTCGTGGATCTGAGGCGGGCGGTCGAGCGTGGCGAAGGCGGCGCCTTTGGTTAGGCGGCCCGATCGATAGCCCAGAAAGAACTCGATCTCCCACAACGGACGGCCGGCGAGGTATTTCAACTGCGTGACGAACCCTCTTACCGGGATTGTTTGCCCAACGCGCATGAGACCGCCTCCTTTCCGCCGCCCCAGGAATTACCAATGCTCTCGGTGAAGGCATTGGTCAAACGCCAGGGCCGTCGGTTGCGCGACCGCGTCTCTGTGCCTAAACGATCCGCGCAGCTTCAAGCCCGAAGGACCCAGCGTGACCGACGCGTCTCAGCCCAAATCCGACTTTCTGCGCGTGATGCAGGAGCGCGGCTATGTCCATCAGTGCTCGGACCTCGCGGGCCTCGACGACAAGGCGCGCTCGGGCGACCTCGCAGCCTATATCGGCTTCGACTGCACCGCGGCGTCGCTTCATGTCGGCTCGCTGGTCCAGATCATGATGCTGCACTGGCTGCAGCAGACCGGCGGCAAGCCGGTGGCGCTGATGGGCGGCGGAACCACCAGGGTCGGCGACCCCTCGGGCAAGGACGAGAGCCGCAAGCTCCTCACCGTCGAGCAGATCGAGGCCAACAAGGCGGGCATCAAACAGGCTTTCGCCCCTTTCATCCGCTTCGGCGACGGCAAGACCGACGCGATCATGCCGGACAACGCGGAGTGGCTGGCGAAACTCAACTACATCGAGTTTTTGCGCGACGTCGGCCGCCACTTCTCGGTCAACCGCATGCTGGCGATGGATTCCGTGAGGCTCAGGCTCGACCGCGAGCACGAGCTCACCTTCCTCGAATTCAACTACATGTGCCTGCAGGCCTACGACTTCACTGAGCTTTACAAGCGCCACGGCGTGACCTTGCAGATGGGCGGGTCGGACCAGTGGGGCAACATCGTCACCGGCCTCGACCTCGGTCGGCGCATGGGGCTGCCGCAGTTCTACGCGCTGACCTCGCCGCTGATCACCATGGCGTCGGTCGCGAAGATGGGCAAGACCGCAGCGGGCGCGGTGTGGCTCGACGCCTCGATGCTGAGCCCGTACGACTACTGGCAGTTCTGGCGCAATACCGACGACGCCGACGTCGGACGGTTCCTCAAACTCTTCACCCTCCTGCCGCTCGACGAGATCCACCGGCTCGAAGCGCTCTCGGGCGCCGAGATCAACGAGGCCAAGAAGGCGCTCGCCAATGCGGCGACCACGCTGTTGCATGGGAGCGCCGCCGCGGATGAAGCGTCGGAGACCGCGCGAAAGACTTTCGAAGAGGGCGCGCTCGCCGAGAGCCTGCCGACGGTCGACGTGCCCGGCGCCGAGTTCGACGCCGGGTTAGGCGCGCTCTCCGCTTTCGTCCGCGCGGGCCTCGTCGCCTCGACCGGCGAAGCGCGCCGGCAGATCCGCGGCGGCGGATTGAAGATCAATGACGAGGCGCTCGGCGATGAGAAGGCGCTCATTACGCGCGACGCGTTGCAGACGGGCGGCGTGGTCAAGCTGTCGCTCGGGCGCAAGAGGCACGTGCTGCTCAGAGCGGTGTAGCCCTCACGAACGCCCCTGCTCGGCCCGCTGGCGCTTCGGTCGCTCGCGTTTCTTTGCGCGCGCGTCGCTCTGAACGAGTAGCGAGTCCGCAGCCAGGCGCAGCGGCGCCAGAGGCTTCGACAGAACCGCCTCGGCGCGCGCGGGGTCGAACCCGAGCGCGCGCGCAAGCGCGAGCAGCATCGCCTTCACATAAGCGTCGTCGGCGTCACGATCGGCGATGCGCGCCACCACCATCACGCCGACGCCGACGATCGTATCGAGCGCGGTTCTCGCTGGCTGCTCGACGAATTCGCGGCAATCGACCGCCTCCGCGATGTGCACGGGAATGTACGCGCGCACCAGGTTTTCGGGCCCGATCGCGAGCGGGCCGATGCGGGCGACGAAGCGGGCGAACAGCGGATACTGCCGCGCCGCGCCCATGTAGAGCCGCAGGCCGGTGAAGACCCGCGCGCCCGGCGAGGGAATTGGCTTCACTTGCTCTTCGATCTGCTCGACCAGTTCGTTTCCCAGTTCCTGAATTGCCGCCGTCAGCAACTCGGCGTTGGTGCGAAAGTAATTGTAGAACGTGCCGCGCGACACGTCCGCCGCCGCGATCACGTCCTCGATCACCGAGGCGTCGACGCCCTTGTCCGCGAAGACGAGCAGCGCGCTTTCCACCAGCTTGCGACGCATCCGCGCCCGCCGCTCGGCGGCCACCCGCGTCCGATGGTCGGGAAAGGATGATTCCAGCACGCTCGCTCCTCCGGATCCGGCCATTATCACGAACGCATTTCTTTTTAAAATGACACTTGCGTCATAATGACAGATATGTCATTTCTAATGCGTCGGAGTGATCACGGGCTCCGACCCAGGGAGGAACGCTATGGAATCGGTGAAGTCCGTCGAGCCGCCCGGCGGCCGAACGATCCGGGTGGGCGGGCGCGATATTTTTGTCGTCGAGCTGGGCGAGGGGCCGCCGCTTCTCATGCTGCACGGCGGGGGGCCCGGCGCGAGCGGAATGCCCAACTTCGCCCGGAACGTCTCCGCGCTCTCGCGCTCGTTCCGCCTGATCGTTCCGGACATGCCGGGCTACGGCCGATCCACCAAGGGCCTCGACCGGAGCGACCCGTTCGGCGACCTCGCCCGCTCGATGCTGGGCCTGCTCGACGCACTGGACCTCGGCACGGCGCATCTGCTCGGCAATTCGCTCGGCGGGGCGGCCGCGTTGCGCTTAGCGATCGAGGCGCCGGAAAGGGTCGATCGCCTCGTGCTGCTCGGACCGGGCGGGATCGACACGAGCCGCAGGGCGCCGACGGCCGGGCTGCTGCGGTTGCTCGACTACTACTCGGGTGAAGGTCCCACACGCGAGAAATGCGCGCAGTTCCTGCGCCAGGATCTGGTGTTCGACGGGGCGGCGCTTCCCGATTCCGTGATCGACGCCCGCTACGCCGCCAGCCTCGATCCCGAGGTCGTCGCCAATCCGCCGCTGGTCCGGCCGACGAACTTGCCGGACCCCCGCGTCCTCGATCTTACGCTCGATCCGCGACTGGGCGCGCTGGAGGCCCCGACGCTGGTTCTCTGGGGCGTCGAGGATCGCGTCAACCCCGCCAGCGGCGCGCACGCGCTGCAGGAGAGGATGCCGAACTGCGATCTCTATCTGTTCAGCCGCACCGGTCACTGGGTGCAGTGGGAGCGCGCCGCCGAATTCAACGCCGCGACAATCGCCCACCTGTCGCCATCGACGATCGCCTGACCCCGTCCCCGGCTCACAAGGACTCCGCCATGAACGCCATCGACGTACGGCCAATGACCTCCTCTGTCTACGGCGCGGTCCAGCTCGGATACGCCCTCGTCGACTCCCCCGCCTGACCGAATGGCGGCGGTTCGGCGCCGAAGGAATTGGCATGGCGCTCGCCGACAGCGAGCCCGACACGCTCGCCTTCCGGACCGACGCTCACGCCAGGCGGTTCGTCGTCCGCAAGAGCGCCGACGAAGACCTCGCGCTCGGTTGGCAGGTCGCGGGGCCGAATGAACTCGACACAATTCTCGGCCGGCTCGCCGCGCGCGGCGTCAAGGTCGAAGAGACCGGCGGGGACGAGGCGGCCTTGCGCGGGGTCGAGCGGATCTGGCGCTTCGTCGGGCCGAAGCGCACCGGGTTTGAGCTCTTCCTCGACCCCAAGCTCGCCGCGGACCGGCCGCAAACCCTGGTCAGCGGATTCGTGACCGGCGCGCGCGGGATGGGCCACGTCGCCGTCACGACCCGCAAGCCGGCCGCGATGATCGCCTTTTGGCGCGAGATCTTCGACGCCCGCATTTCGGATTTCATCGAGGACCGGATCGGCGGCGTCAATCTCAAGTTCACCTTCCTGCGGGTCAATCCGCGCCATCACTCGATCGCGGTCGCTGCGACCCGCGGACTGGCGATGGATCCTTTCGCGACCAAGATCCAGCACATGGAGATGCAGGCGGCGACGCTGGATGATGTCGGCGAGGCGTACCGCCGCTGCCGGGCGCTGGGGATCCGGATCATGATGGCGGTCGGCCAGCACCCTAATGACCGGGACGTGTCTTTCTACGCCATGAGCCCGTCCGGCTTCTATTTCGAGCTCGGCTGGTGCTCCAAAGGCGACGAGGACATCGAGCAGGCGCCGCAGGCGACCTACCAGGGCGTCAGCCTGTGGGGGCACAAGCCGCAAGACCAGAGGTTCGGCGACAAGCTCGGTCAGATGCGGAGCGCCGTGACCTCGCTGTTCCGCCAGGAATACGCGCCGTTCTGACCGCGACGGCGCGCGCAAAACCAACATGGGAAAAGGAGGAACGACTATGAACGCAGCGACTTTTGCGGGCGAGTACGATGTGGCGATCGTCGGGCTCGGCCCGACGGGTTTGACGCTCGCGCATCTGCTCGGGCTCCGCGGCTTGCGGGTGCTGGCGCTCGAGCGCGAGCCGGAATTCTACGGCGCCGCGCGCGCCGTCTACACCGACGACGAGTGCATGCGGGTCTTTCAGGCGGCAGGAGTTGCGTCGGAGCTCGAAGCCGACATGCTCGTCGACACGACGGTCCAATGGGTCCTCAAGGACGGGTCCGTGCTCAGCCAGCTCCGGCGCACGGACAAGCCCTATGGTTGGGCGGTCAGCAACTTCTTCTACCAGCCTTATCTCGAGGCCAAGATGGAGAGGCTGCTGGAACGCCATCCGAACGTAACGGCGTTGCGTGGCCGCGAGGTGGTCGGCTTCTCGCAGGACGCCACGGGCGTCACGATCGAGCACGCGGCGAGTTCGGGAACGCGGTACGGTCAGGCCAATCCGAACGCGACGCCGCCCGCGCAGATCGCTCGCACGCGAGCGCAATGGCTGGTGGCCTGCGACGGCGGACGCAGCGGCGTGCGCGCCCGCCTCGGGATCAAGATGGCCGGCAAGAGCTTCCCCGAGCCGTGGCTCGTCGTCGACGTCAAGGCGAAAGAGGGCGAGGACTGCTTTCGCCATATGCCGTATTTCAACTTCCACTGCGACCCGAAGCAGCCCACCGTCTCCTGCCCGCAGCCGGGCGGCCATCACCGGTTCGAATTCCTGCTGATGCCTGGGCAGACCAAGGAGGACATGGAGGACGCGGCGACGGTTCGCCGGCTCCTCGCTCCTTATGTCGACGTGGACAAGGTCGAGGTGCTGCGACAGCTCGTCTACACCTTCAACGCGCTGGTCGCCGAGCGTTGGCGAGACGGGCGGGTGCTGCTTGCAGGCGATGCGGCCCACATGACGCCGCAGTTCATGGGTCAGGGGATGAGTTCGGGCGTGCGGGACGCCCACAACCTCGCCTGGAAGTTCGAAGCCGTGCTGCGCAAGGGCGCGGACCCGAAGCTGATCGACACTTATGAGAGCGAGCGCAAGCCGCACGCCAAGGAGATGATCGACATCTCCGTCAAGATGAAGGATTTCGTCTCGCTCGCCAATCCGGTCCTGGCCGGAGTGCGCAACCTCGTCGTCCGGACTCTTCTGGCGACGCCGAAAGTGGGCGACTACTTTCGCGAGGCGCGCTTCAAGCCGCCGCCGACCTATCCGAACGGCGCTTATTTCGGGCTCAGGCGAAAGCGACGGAACAGCGCCGAAGGGCGCCCATTCCGCAGCCGCAGGTGCGCGCCGACGACGGACGTCGGGCGCTGCTCGACGACGTCCTCGGCGAGGATTTCGCGCTCGTCGGCTATGCCTGCGACCCGCGCGCGAGTCTCAACGCCAACAGTCTCGCGCAACTCTTGGCGCTCGGCGTCCGGTTCATTGCGATCTATCCCTTCGGCGGACGCCCGCAAGGCGGCGCCGTCAGCCGCAGCGCTCCGAGGGGCGCCCTTGTGGAAGTGGAGGATCTTGGCGGTGAAGCGGTCGCGTGGTTCCGCGCGGCCGGAGGGCGGCCCGGCCATGTGGCCGTCGTCCGCCCGGACAAGTTCGTCTGTGCGCTGACGCCCGCGAGCAAGGCTGCGGAGGCGGTCGCGCAGGTTCTGAACGCCTATGTCGGCGACGCTCCTGAAGCGGTCGCCAGGCAGCCCGTCCTCGCGCCGGCTTTCGTCTAGCCTGGCCCCCAATTATGAAGGGTCCCTCCGGGCCCAAACGATGGAAGGCAGTTCATGAATCAGAGAAGGTCTTCGATGGCGTCGGCGATGCGGCCTGTCGTCCTAATCACGGGAGCGCTCGCCTTCGCGTCGCCCGCGGTCGCTCAGCAGGCTGCAGACGCGGCGCCGGGCGTTCGTGTGAAGCCCAACATCGTCCTCATCATTTCCGATGACCAGGGCTGGAAGGACGTCGGCTTCCACGGCTCGGACATCAGGACGCCGAACATCGACGCGCTGGCGGCCGGCGGCGCGCGGCTCGAGCAGTTCTATGCCCAACCGATGTGCTCGCCGACCCGCGCCGCGCTGATGACGGGGCGCTATCCGTTCCGCTACGGATTGCAGATCGCCATACCTTCCGCCCACGAATACGGCCTGGCGACCGACGAACGGCTCCTGCCCGCAGGACTTGAAGGCGGCGGGCTACGACACCGACCTGATCGGCAAATGGCACCTCGGCCACGCCGACCGGAAATACTGGCCGCTCGCGCGCGGCTTCGACCACCATTACGGCCCGCTGCTCGGCGAGATCGACTATTTCAGCCACGAGCAGCATGGCGTGCTCGACTGGTTCCGCGACGGCGGGCCCGTTCACGAGCCGGGATATTCGACGACCCTCCTCGGCGAAGCGGCCGTCAAGCTGATCGAGGGGCATGATCCGAAGGTCCCCCTCTTCCTCGACCTCGCCTTCAACGCCCCGCACGCGCCCTATCAGGCCCCCGAGGCCGACCTCGATCGGTACAAGTCGATCTCGGACACGGCGCGCCGCACCTATGCGGCGCAGATCAGCGCCATGGACGAGCAGATCGGCCGGGTGGTCGAAGCGCTCGACCACAAGGGTATCCGCGACAACACGCTGATCCTCTTCCAGAGCGACAACGGCGGCACCCGCAACCCGATGTTCTCGGGCGAGGTCGACACCTCGACGCTGAAGAGCCTGCCGCCGGACAATGGACCCTACCGCGAGGGCAAGGGCACGGTATACGAGGGCGGCACGCGCGTCGTCGCGGTCGCCAACTGGCCGGGCCACATCAAGCCGGGGACTGTGGTCAGCGAGATGATCCACGAGGTCGATCTTTTCCCGACGCTCCTCGGCCTGGCCGGCGGGCAGACCGCCGGAGGCAAGCCGATCGACGGGCTCGATGTGTGGGGGACGATCAGCGAGGGCAAGCCGAGCCCTCGGACCGAGATCGTCTACGACCTCCAACCCTTCCGCGCGGGCCTCAGGCAGGGCGACTGGAAGCTCGTCTGGCGCACGCCGCTGCCGCAGGCGGTCGAGCTCTACAACATCGCCACGGACCCGTCCGAAAGCGACAACGTCGCCGCCGCCAACCCTGACAAGGTCGCGACGCTGCAGCGGCGCGTGAACGACCTCGCCAAGGAGATGATCCCGCCGCTGCTGCTGCAGACAGAGTTCAAGGCGATGAAGGGCCGGATGAGCCTGCCTCCTGCGTTGCCGGACGACGACATGATAAACGGCGGCGCGGAGTAGCCAGAGAGGGCGCGCGCTGCGAGGCGAGCTGGGCCGCGCCCAATCTCCGCGAGCGCCGGCTCAGGGCGGGCGCGCCGTGGCCGTCGTTGAGCCGCGCCGCAACCCGGCCCTCGGGCTCGCGCCGCGGCGGCGTCTCGCCGTCCCCTGCCCTCCGTTAGGCCGCCCGCGCTCCGGTGCGAATGATCGTCCCGACGTGCTCGCCGCGAAGAGCGGAAGTCAGCCGGCCCGCGACGAGGCCGTTGATGAGCTGCACCCTCTCGATGTGGCGCGCGGTCGCCATGATCTCGACCAGGGCGCGATCGAACGGCAGCGTTCCCTTGAAGGACGCGAGGTCGGCGCTGGTCGTCTCGCGGATGAGCTTCGCCTTCTTGCCCTCGGGGCCGTTCGGATCGCCGTCGTAGAGCCCGTCCACGTCCTCGACGATCGTCAAGCCCGCGGCGCCCAGCGCGTCGGCGACCAGGAAGGCGCCGGCGTCGGCCCGGTGCGGAGGGATGCGCGAGGTCGGGAACTCGTGGTGGTGGTAGGGCGGAAAGGCGCTGCCCACGACCGCGCGGGCGGCGGAGAGGTGGATCGAGAGCCGGGTGGCGATGGTGTCGTGCTCGACATAGGCCACGCCGTCCGGCGCGAGGAGCGAGGCGAGGATATGGCCGTTCTGGCCCGCTTCGCTCGCCGCCAGCGGCGCCAGCGACCCGACCGGCAGCCCGAGATCGAGGCCGACGCTGTAGAGGTGGCGGGCGCGGATGCCGGCGCCCGTCAGGAACAGCAACCGGTGCTCCGGCAACACCTTGCGAATTTCATCCACCAGCGGAAGGATCGCCTCGGGCCCGCGATCCATGATCGAGCGGCCGCCGATCTTGACGACCTGCAGCCAGGGCAGCAGCCGGATCGGACGGCCCCCCGCGACCGGGCGGGTCAGGTCGCTGTCGAGCAGGGTCTGGCGGGCGAGCGGCGAAGCGACATGCTTGATGGTGTTGGCTTTGTCAGACTTCTCTTTGGGGGACATGGGGCCGGCTCCTCAGCGCGCGGTGATGATGGTGCCGACGTGCTCGCCGGCGAGCGCGCGGGTCAGATTGCCGGGGACGAGGCCGTTGACGATCTGCACCTCGTGGACATGGCGCGCCGCCTTCAACAGGTCGAGCATCGGGAACTCGAGGATCGAGTCGTGCAGCCCCCGCGCCCTCATCTCGTCGACCGAGATTTTGGGGATGAACTTGGCTTTCTTGGCGGTCTTCGGATTGGCGTCGTAGAGGCCGTTCTCGTCCTTCACGAAGATCATCGCCTTGCAGCCGAATTGTTCGGCGACGAGGAAGCATCCAGCGTCGGTGCGGTAAGGCGGGATGACGCCCTCGGGAGCGACCCGCGTCCAGAGGCCGTAGGGCGGCATGCCGCTGAAGACGACCGCATGCACATCGGCGAGAAACAGCGGCACCGACGAGAGGCCTGCGCTGCTGACGGCGGAGATGCCGTGCTTGGCGAGGAGTTGCCCGAGCATCGCGGCGTTCTGGTCGGCCACCGAAGCGCCGAGCTGCGACAGCACGCCGGCCGGCAGGCCGAGCCGCGCCGCGATCGAATAGAGATGCCGGGCGCGGGTGCCGGCGCCGGTCCCGATCAGCATCTTGTGCGCCTTGCGCGCGGCCACGATCTCCTCGACCAGCGGAAAGACCGCGGCGCGGCCGCGGTCGATCACGCTCTGCCCGCCGATCTTCAGCACCGTCGCGTCGGGCAGGATCCGGGTGTCCGCCGCGCCCTCGGCCGCCGCCTGAAGGTTAGGGTCGGTCAACGAACGCTGCATCAGCAGCGCCTCGAGCTCCGTCGTCGTATCGGCCATCAATCTCTCCCTCACGTCGCGCCACTTCGTGAATGCCGCGTTCTTCGATCGCGCACAAGTGCAGGGCTAACGACCTCGACTGTTCAGAGCGTAGTCGCCCCGACCCAGACCGAGGGCGACGGCCTTGACCTGGATGTGGACGTTCGCGCCTTCGGCGAGTCCGAGTTGGTCCCAAGCCTTCCGCGTCAGTCGCGACAGCAGGCGCGCGCCGGTCCCGTCCGCGCCAAGCGACACCACGGCGACGATCTCGTTCGTGTCGACGGGCTTGGCCTGGAGGATGCGGCCCGGCCCGACGTTGAGGATCGAGCTCTCGCGGGGCTGCTCGCGCGCAAGACTGACGTCGGTCGCGATGACCCGCACGCGCCGGCGCTCGCCGACGGATGCGGAGGCCGCAGGCTCGACGAAACGGCCGCCGCGAACGCCGACCGTCACGAGGCCATAGGCTGCATCATAGGCTTCGACGGTCGCCTCGAGCGTCACCGCCGCGTCGCGAGCCGTCGCTAGCGGCAGCGACGGGTCGCTCTGCAGGTCGGCGAGCGGCCCGGCCGCGACGATATGGCCCGTGTCCAGGAGGATCATTGTGTCGGCCAGCCGCTCGACCTCGGTCAGGTCGTGCGTGATGTAGAAGATCGGCAGAGAGAAATGATCGCGCAGCTTCTCGATGAACGGGAGGATTTCGCTCTTCGTCCTGCGGTCGAGCGCGGAGAGCGGCTCGTCCATGAGAAGCAGCTTGGGCTGAGTCATCAGCGCCCGGCCGATGCCGACCCGCTGCCGCTCGCCGCCCGAAAGATTGCTCGGCGCCCGGTCGAGCAGCGCACGGATGCCGAGAAGATCCACCACCTCGTCGAAGTCGATCACCGGCCGGTCGGACGGCGGCTGACGCGGCGCGCCAAACAGCAGGTTGCGCCGCACCGAGATGTGCGGAAAGAGGCTCGCTTCCTGGAAGACGTAGCCGAGCGGCCGCTTGTAGGTCGGCAAGAAGGTCTTGTCCCGGTCCTGCCAGACCTCGCCGTCGATGTCGAAGAAGCCGTCCTTCACCCGGATCAGCCCAGCGATGCATCGGAGCACCGTGGTCTTGCCGCAGCCCGACGGACCAAACAGGGCGGTGACGCCCTGGGCCGGAACTTCAAAGGTCGTATCGAGGGTGAAACTGCCAAGCGTGTTGTGAAACGCCGCCCGAATCCGCTTGGGATCGGTCATCCTCCGGTCCCCGCGAAGCGCTTCTGGATCATGATCATCGAGAGGATCACGACAAAGGCGAAGGCGACCATGCTCCCCGCGAGGATGTTCGCCTCGGTCCATCGCATCGTTTCCACGTAATCAAAGATCGCCGTCGACATGACGCGGGTGCGGCCGGGGATGTTGCCGCCAATCATCAGCACAACGCCGAAATTGCCGACGGTATGGGAGAACCCGAGCACCGTCGCCGAGAGAAAACCAGGGCTCGCGAGCGGCAGCGCGACGCGCCAGAACGCCTGCCACGGCGAGGCGCGCAGCGTCGCGGCCGCCTCGAGAGGACGATCGCCGACGCTCTGGAAGGCGTTGCGGATCGGTTGCACGACGGTCGGCAACGCCGACACGACCGATCCGATCACGAGACCGGTGAAGGTGAAGGCGAGCGTCCGCGCGCCCCAGAGGCTGGCGATCCAGCCGCCCGGACCGTCCGGCCCGATGGCGAGCAGAAGGTAGAAACCGAGCACCGTCGGCGGCAACACCAGCGGCAACGAGACGATGGTCGCCACGATCTCCCGCCACTTCGCCTTCGAGCGCGCCAGCCACCAGGCCAACGGGGTCGCAATCACCAGCAGCGCGAGCGTCGTCACGGTCGCCAGTTGCAGCGTCAGTTCGACCGGCGGCCAAAGACTAGCGAAGGGCACCGCGTCCGCTCACTGGAGCGCGTAGCCAAACCGTTCGATGACCGCGCGCGCCTCCGGCCCCTTGAGGAAAGCGAGGAAAGCCTTAGAGGCTTCGCTGTCTGCGCCCGTTTTCAACAGCACCGCGTCCTGCCGGATCGGCGAGTGAAGCGTATCGGGTACCACCCAGCGCGTCCCGTCGTTCATTCCGTAAAGCTGCGCCAGCGCGACGAAGCCGAGTTCGGCGTTGCGCGTGTCGACGAACTGGAACGCCTGGGCGATGCTGTTGCCCTGAACGAGCTTGGGTTGAAGCGCGTCCCACACGCCCAAGGCCTTCATGGTCTCGACAGCGGCGGCGCCGTAGGGGGCGGAGGTCGGATTGGCTATGGAGATACGCCGGAAATCGCCCGCCTTCAGCGCATCCTCTCCCTTGGTCACGTCGACGACACGGCTCCAGAGCACGAGCTTGCCGATCGCGTAAGTGAACCGGCTGTCCGGAACCGCAAATCCATTCTCGACGGCCAGCCGCGGGCGCTCCTCGTCGGCCGAGAGGAAGACCTCGAACGGCGCGCCATGGGTGATCTGCGTGTAGAACGCGCCCGAGGCGCCCGTGATCAGGATGGCCTCGTGCCCGGTCTTCTCCTTGAACAGCGCGGCGATCTCCCGCGCCGGCTCGCCGAAATTTGCGGCCACCGCGACGTGGGTCTGATCCGCCTTCGCCGGCGCCGACACGGCGCCGAACATCAGCAAGAAGGCGGCTGCAATCGTCTTGAACGTCATGGCGGTCCCTGCTCTCAAACTCAACTGTCGCTAGGTATCATTGAATACATCGCGGGCGAAACCAAGTGGTTTCGTGAACCGCAGGGTTCCCGCGCGTCTCCTTGCCGCTCAGCCCGGGTTTCCCCCGATACAGCCCTTCATGCAGTCGTCGGGGTCGCGGCTGATCCCGTCGTCGTCGCCGACGCCCGGCTGCGCATAGGGTTTGAAGGCCGAATCGGGGGATTGCGGCGTCGGCGCTGGGGCCGGTTGTGCGACAGCTTCCGGGGTCACGGGATGCGAGGCGGGATGACGCGTCGGACGATGGGCGCGATGATGCCAATGGACCGGCGGCCTGACCGCCTCTTGCGCGAAGCCGAGAGACAGCCCCGCCGACGTGAAGGCGAGGGCCAGCGCGAGGGAAAGATATCGGGTCATCTGCGTTCCGTTTCCCAGTTTCCAATCCGCGGCCAGCGCCGACGCTTCGACCCCAGGATTGCTTCCGACGGTCCTCAGAACCGGATGCGCAAGCCGGCGGTCGGGGCGACATTCTGCGTATGTTCGAATCCGCTCGCAACGCCGCCATACACTGACGATACGAGCAGGCCGGCGTAAAGGCTGACGCGCGGAATCGGCCGATATTCGGCCAGAAGCGACCACGACCAGCGGCCGCCCGAGCAGCGCGTGCTGCTGGTCGCCGAGCCCGAACCTGAGCAGACCGCCGGGCCGGCAAGGAAGTTGCTCTGGGACTCCGAGTAGATGCCGGCCGCGAGGTCGAGATTGGACCACCAGGCGTAACGCAGGCCGGTCCATACCGTGTCCAGCACGCGCGGGACCGTATAGGTGTTGACCGTCACAAAGCCCGGCGGAACGCTAATCCCTACCGCGATCGTCGAGACGCCGTAGGGATAATAAGGATTGCTGGGGTTGACCGAAACCGAATGGATGTAGCCGAGGTAGAATTTGAACTTGTCCCATTCGTAGCGGCCGAGCAGTTCGACGCCGCCGGTATTGAAGGCGGTCGCCCGCACAATCGAATAGGGGTTGTAGCCTGCGGGCATCGTTGCGCCCGCGAAACTCGCGAAGGCCAGCGCGTTCTTCGCATATCCGGCGATGGCGTCGAACGAGAAGCCCTTATAGTCCGCGCCGACCTGGGCCTGATATTGCTCGCTCGCCGCGTTGTCCTGATCGTAACCGCCGACCTGCGCCTGGGCGGCCGCGCGCACGCCCTGATAGGTCAGGCGATAGGTGAAGCCCGTGTTGATCCGCGAGGTCGCGCTGGCTCCGAAGGTCGCGTACAGCGCGCTGAAGCCGAGCTGTGAAAACGCGACGGACGCCACGGGATCGTAGGCGCTCAGCGCCTGCTGCGACAGCAACTGAACGCGTCCGAAGGTCAGGGTTCCATAGGTTGCGTTGCTTAGCCCGATGAACGCCTGCCCGTTGTCCCATGTGCCGGCCCGCGCGGAGTTGAAGGCGGTCCGCTGATTGGCGGGGGTATAGAAATTGTTGTCCGCCTGAGACTGCGGTCCATTGACCAGGCGAAGGGTGAAGGGGTTGAAGCCGGCCTCGACCGCGCCGACGATCTCCCAGTCGTCGCCGATCTTCTGCGACAGGCGAATTCCGATGGTCGACGTGCTGAGCGCATTGGCCGACCAGAGCCAATGCGTGTCGCCGCTGTTCCGCTGAATGGCGTAATTCGGCTTGTCCGCATACGTGCCGACCCGCGTGCCCCATTGCTCATAGCCATACCCGCCGTCGAGCGTGCCATAGAGGGTCAGCGGGCCATACCGGAGAGGACAGTCGCGCACCGAGGACTTCAGATAATCCCACAAGCTGCTGAAGCACGACGGCTTCGTAGGCTCGGGTTCAGCCGGCTTGGTCGTCGGTAGGTCCGCCGCGCGCGCCGAAGACGCGAGCGCGGCGGCGAGGACCAGCGGTGTCCAAAAGCCTCGTATGATCGATGGTCTCCGTTTTCTCGAAATTCGATATTGTTGAGGCAATATTTCGAAAAGTTGAGACCCAGTCAAGGGACCCGCAGCCGCATCGGCGGCGAGCCGTCTCACATCGTGAGGATCCCCGCCTTGGCAAGCGACGCCACAACGATGCTCACCAACAGGACCGCGACCGAGGCCACGAACCAGCGCAGGGTCTTCCTGTATTCGGAGGCCTCGTCGTCCTCGAGTTGGAGCGCGCGCCACAGGGTATAGAATTCGAGCAGGCTGGCGAGCACCAGCAGCAGACCTGCGATCACGGATGCGGCCGTCACCTCGCCGGCCGCTTCGAGACCCCAATAGCGCATGAAGAGCAGCGAGAACCCGATCACGACCGTAATCGCGGAGATCAGCCCCTGGCGGTAACCGGCAGGAAGTTGAGAATGCTCTTTGCGGCGATCGTCCATTTGCGTCCCCTCTCCCATCTGACAGCCGTCCGATCCTTGGACGTCCAGGAGAAGTTGTCGAATCGAGCCTCGACGCGACAACCGACTCCCCTGCCCCTTGGGACCGCGGCGTTTTCGTTCAGCCATTTCCTGGTGGTGAGAGAGAGGCTCCAAGGGTGAGCATGGCGAAGGTTCCCGTTGCGCTCAGAACACGAGCGTCAACGACGTGTTGAGCTGCCAGCGGCCTGCGACCCCAGGCTTCACGACGTTGTAGTAGGCGCCGATCGACAAATCGACGGGAAGCGCTCCAATTTTGAAGACTCGGCCGCCGCCGCCGCCGATCGGGACGGTCCACTTGGGTCCGGGAAGCTGCCAGTTCGCCGTGATGTTCGGCCCGGTATTGACGTACCAGCCCTCGTCGAAGTTGTAGGCGACGAAGGGATTGGCGAGGAACGTGTTGTAGCTGTTGCCGGAAAGGCCGCGCGTCCCGCCGAGCGAGAAGACGTCGTTGAACAGCGCGCCCGCGACCCAGGGGCCGGCGGAATAGACGACGACTGCGCTCGGACCCGCGCCCCAGACGCTCGAGCCGAGCGTCGTGCTGCTGATCGTCGGAAGCTGAATTACCGGGCCCGCGCCCCAGAGAAAGCCGTGATTGTCACGGGCAGGCGCGAGAAACGCGGTGAAGGATGTGGGCCCGGTCCCGACCGGCGCGCTCGGGATCGGCGACAGGTCCGGGTTCCAGACCACCGGCAGGATGGTGCGGGTGATGATGTTCCAATCGTCGGCGATGTGGAACGGGACCACCGGCTGCATTTGGAGGACGTTCTGCGCCCCATTGTGGGGGCCGTAGCCAAAATTGACGTTGTCCTGGATCGGAAAGCTGATGAGATCGCCGACCGGATTCTGAAGCTGCTTGGCGAGGTCCTCGGCGCTCTCGTCCTTCGCATCGTCCCCGACCAGCGGCTCCCGGGCTGGCGGCGCCGCGGTCTGCGCCAAGGAGGAGTTCGAAGCCGTTGCGAGGGCCGCGGCCAGAACGCTCGCTATCGCTCCCGCCAAAGTCGAAAGCCGAAGTCTACTCATCGCCAGGGCATCCAGATTCATGAAACGCGGTCCGAGAGCTTTTGCTGTTCAGGACCTTCGACCAACGCAAATCAGACACATGACCATGGCCGTTCAGCCGATCGCGAGGGCGCCCGATCTCAGCGCGTCGAGTTGTGATCGTTGACAGCCGGCAGGCGCCGTCGCGCCAGATTGTCCCAGAAGTCGCATTGATGATCCGTCCCAAAGCTCGTTTCGATGGCTGGAGCCGGCGGGACCTGCGATAGCCACACCTTGCGATCGCGGTGAAAAGGCGGCCAAGGCGACTGCCCCGGACTAGCGGGATCGCCGCTCCGTGCGAACTCCGCCCAGTAGCCGACCATTCGGTCCGACAGCGCCCGTTGATCGGCGTCCAGCGGCGTCTGGGCGAGATTCAGGCCAAAGCCCGACGGGTTGGCGATCGGGAAGAGGTACTGGATCTCCGACGAGTGCGAAGCGCCATACGGAAAGGTTGCGGGTGGCAGGAAGTTCTGCGGCGCCCTCTCGTCGTTGAACTCGTAGGCGAAGGTTGGAACGAACGACGACGCCAGTTCGTCGACGGCCCGCGCCGTGCAGGCGTCCTCCATGTCCGTCGCCGCGGCGCCGGCCCCTTGGTCGAAGCTCGAAAATCGCGCGGGCACCGGATAGCGGCTCGCGACCAGCGGGGCCTGCGTGGAGGCGCCGGTCACCGCCGCAATCGCCGTAACATAGGTCGCCTCGGTAATCGGGCCGCGGGCGAAGTCGTAGTCGAGAGCGATGAAGAGGTTGTATTCGTCGCGGGTCGTTCCGTTCATCAGCGGGACGCGGTTGAAATGCCCCGAGGCCAGCGCCGGTCCGATAGATTGCGTCAGAACCCTTCCGTCCACGTTCGGGAGCGGCAGGGGGCCCACGAACGAAAGGGTCTGATGGGCGAGAATTGTCGGCGCTCTGAGGCTCCGCAGGCACGCCAGCACGTCGGCTGGGCTCGGCTGATCGCAGCCCACGGCTTTCGCGAAGTTGGTTCCGGCCGCCTCCGCGTCGGCCAGCGTCGGCTGCGCCAGCGCATATGTCCCGCTCTGGACGATCGCGCGATGGAACAGCCCGTGCGCCGTAGGCGACGCCAGATTTGTGAGCGTGCTCAAGCCCCCGGCCGATTCCCCGAAGATCGTCACCCTTTCCGGGTCGCCCCCGAACGCCGCGACGTTCCGTCGGACCCAATTCAGCGCGGCCTGCTGATCCTGGATCCCGAAGTTGCCCGAGGCGCGATCAGCCGATTCCGCGCTGAGCGCCGGATGGGCCAGGAAGCCGAGCGCCCCGAGGCGATAGTTGATGGTGACCACGATCACGCCGCGCCGCACGAGCTTGATCGCATCGAACTCGTTGGATTTGCCGACCGCGAGCCCGCCTCCGTGAATCCACACCATCACCGGATAGGCGCCGTCGCGATGATCGCGCCCATTGGGGACAAAGACGTTGAGGAACAGGCAGTCCTCGGTCTCGGTCGCATTCCCGAAGGGCGAGACGGTTTGCGGGCAATGGTCGCCAAACCGTGTGGCGTCCTGTGTAACGACCGACGGCGTCACCGGCTGCGGCGCCTTCCAGCGCAAACTCCCGATCACTGGCTGGGCGTAACGCAGCCCGAGGAATTCGAGCATCGCGCCCGTCGCGTCGGTCTTCCCCTGGAACGCGCCGTCCGGCGCCGTCACAAGCGACGGCGTCGTCTGTGCAGGCGCGCTCCAGTGGGGTGAGAGCGAGCAAAGCTGCGCAAAGCGCGCGACGTAGCCACGATCGCCGTCGGGCCAAGGCTCGTTCGTTGGAGGCTGGGTTTTCTCCGCTCATGATCATCCGCCCTGTCAGACGCGCTCCTCGGGCCTCGCCTTGCCGTTCATCATAAACACGTCGCTCAATGCTTAGCGGCGGCTTGGCTCTCCAGCCAGGTCCTGACGTCCTCCCAGCCTTTCGCGTATTCGAGGATCGTATGAACCGGCGTCGACGAATAGCGGACCATGACCAGACGCCGTGCGGGATTGATGTAGAGGGCCTGTCCGAACACGCCGAGCCCGACGATGGCGTGGTCGGAGCCGTCGAGCTGGTACCAGTAGGAGCGATAGGCACGGATTTGCGAGTTGTTCCTGAAGGCGCCGTTCTTCCAGGCGTCCTCGTCGCCGGTCGCGAAGAGCCGATCGACGACTGTCGTCGGAAAGACCTGCTTTCCGTCGACCTGCCCGCGATTGGCGATCATCAATCCAAACTTGGCGAGGTCGCGAGCGGAGATCGTCAGCGCGGTGCTGCTGTAGACCTTGCCCTCCGGATCGACCGCTCCATAGACGTCGTCCTCGAGGCCGAGCTTCGACCAGATCAGATCGCTGGCCAGCTTCTCGTAAGGCTCGTTCGCTGCGCGGGTGATGAGCCAGCCGGCGACCTCGGTCGTCAAGGACGCATAGTGGAAGCGGCCGTCGTTCGGGCCGTCAGCCTTGACGCTCGCGAGCGAGTCGTAGACCGACTGCCGGCCGTTCAACGCCATCGTCGTCCACATGGCCGCCTCGGCCGGGTCCACGACACCGCTCGTCTCGCCGGCGCCGACGTTGACCTTCATGTCGAGCACGTCGCGCACCGTGGCCTCGCCGAACGGCGAGTTGGCGAGCTCCGGAATGTAGGACTTGACCAGCCGCGTCTCGTCGAGCCGGCCGTCGGCGATCAGGAGTTCCGCGAGAAAGCCGGTCACGCTCTTCGTCACCGAGGCGATGTAATGCGGCTTGCTGGCGGTCATGCCGTCGCCGTACCATTCGGCGACCAGCGCGCCGTCCTTCACCACCACGAGCGCGTCGACGAACGTTCGGTCCGCATAGTCCGCGATCGTGCGCTCGACGCCGTTGACGCTGAGCTTCGTGTCGAGAATCGCGGGGTCGCGCGTCTCGGGCAGCGGCCGCGGCGCCGGCCGCGCCGTCAGCATCGGCGCGGTGCGGGTGAAGCGGCTCACGTTCTGAAGCATCCAGCGATTGAACGGATAGGTGTTATAGTTCTTCGCCGTCACCAGCTTGTCGGGCGGCGGCGGGAACCCGATCATTACGCCCGCCTGCTCCCATGTCAGGCGGCATTCCGGCGCGTCCCTGACGGTATCGGCCCGGACGCCCGCGGCGAGCGCGACCTTGTCGGTTCCGACGAGGCAGGACGAGGGCGTTTCGGCCAACGCCGGACCGACCGCGAGCGCCATGGTCAGCGGGAGCAGGCAGGCTTTCAAGCGGGTCATGTTCGGGGCTCCCGATTCGGTTCTTGTGTTGCGACGACGGGAAATGGGTCCATTTGACCGCTCATGCGCCGTGCGTGAAGCGGCCGTTCATCATGGTCATGTCCACCGGGACCGAAGCGATGTCGTGCGGCGAGACGTCGAACAGGTTTCTTTGGAGCACGATCAGGTCTGCGTGTTTGCCCGGCTCGATCGAGCCGACCTTGCCCTCGAGCCGGATCTGGCGCGCCCCCGCCAGGGTAGCGGCGTGGATCGCTTCCGCCAGATCGAGACACTCGGTCGCCGGCGCCAGCACTGGCGCGTCGGGTTTGCCGACCAGTTGGCGCGTCACGGCGACCTGGATCGAGTTCGAGCGGTTTGTAGGTCGAGACGTAACCGGCCGCCGGCCAGTCCGATCCGAACGTCACAGAGCCCCCCGCCGCCAAAATCGACTTTGGCCGATAGATCTTGCTCTGTCGCGCCGGACCGTAGAGGCGGATGAGGTTGTCCAGGGTGTCCGGGTCCGCCGACAGCCAGTTGGCGGAGAACTGGGCGATGACGCCGAGCTTGCCGAAGCGGGGGATGTCGGCGTCGTCGGTCAGCACGTTGTGCGCGATCGCGTGGCGCCGGTCGCGTGGGCCATTGGCGGCGATCGCCGCCTCGAACGCGTCGAGCGCGGCGCGGGCCGCGCGCTCGCCGCAGGCGTGGACGTGCACGTCGATCCCGGCGCGGTCCGCCTCGAGGATCACGCTCTTGAACTGCGCCTCGCTGAAGGGCGAAGCCCCGATCGAATCTGGCTTGTCCGCATAGGGCTCGAGAAGCCATGCAGTGTAGCCTCCCTGCGTTCCGTCGCCGAGCATCTTCAGGATGGGCGCCTGGACGAGATCCGTGTCGATGCGCCGCGTCAGGTCCTGCACGGACGCGGTCGCGGCCTCGATCGGCGGCGCTCTGAGGAGGTACGAGCCGACCACGCGGAAGGGCAGTCGACCCTGCTTCTCCATTTCCGTGTAAATTTCCAGGATCGCTCCCTGATCCTCGCCGACCGGCGGAACCCCAGCGTCGTAGATGGATGTGATGCCGGCGGCCGAAGCCTTGGGCAGCCAGTCGACCAGCAGCCTCGCCATTGTGTCGACCGAGATCGGCTCGACGGCGTTGATGACCTCGAGGATGGCCGAGGTCTCCATGACGTAGCCGGTCGGCCTTCCGCTCTTGTCGCGGATGTAATAGCTGAAGCCGGGGACCGGATCGGGCGTGTGCGCGCCGATCCCTGCGACCTCTAGCGCCTTGCTGTTGACCCAGAGGCTGTGCGCGTCAATGGCAATGAAGAACGCCGGCCGGTCCGAGATCACCGCGTCCAGCATTTCGCGCGTCGGCCCGTCCGGCGGGAACATGTCGACGCGCCAACCAAAGCCGCGGACCGGGCCGGTCGGATGCGCCTTCGCGTAAGCCGCGATCGCGGCGAGCGCATCCGCTTCGGTCGCAAGCTGCAGGTCAACCCCGGGAGTGAGGAACGCGCCAAGGAACGGGTGAATGTGCGCCTCGACAAAACCCGGCATGAGCATTCGCCCTGCCAGGTCGATCACCTTGGTCTCCGGCCCGGCGTGCGCGAGGACGTCTGCGTCCGAGCCCACGGCGACAATCTTTTCGCCAGCGACCGCGACCGCTTGCGCCCAGGGTTTTGTGGCGTCGAGCGTGTAGACCTTGCCGCTGCGGAAGATCACGGAGGCGCGATCCGTCGTCGAGGCTGCGGCGAACGCGGCGCCCGGCAAGGAAAGCGACGACGCCCCGACGCCTGCGCATGCGAGCGAAGCCTGCATGAAGCGGCGCCGGTCGATGTTCTTGGAAAGAGGGTCGGTCATGAACGCCCCAAGCGCGTTCGCGAAACCGCAGTTGATGCACATATTGATAGTCCTTTGCATACTTCCTAGCGCGGCAAAGGCCGAGGTCGCCGCGACGCGCGATCTCAGTCGCGCTCCTCGTGCGTCACCGTGCAGTTCATCAAGGTCATCACGACCTTCGTCTTGTGGATGTCCTCTGGGGGGATCTCGAACAGGTTCCTTTCCAGCACGACGAGGTCGGCGAGCTTGCCGACCTCGATCGAGCCGATGTCGCGCTCGAGGCCGAGCTGCCACGCCGACCCCATGGTCGAGGCCTTCAAGGCGGCGTCGAGCGAGATCGCCTCGTCGGCCGATCCCAGTTGCGGGCTGTTCGGCTGATCGAGTTCACGTCGGGTGATGGCGATCTCGACAGCGTCGAGCGGCTTGTAGGTGCTGTAAGTGTTGGCGGCAGGCCAGTCCGTGCCGAACGCCAGGACGCTTCCGGCGCGCAGCATCGATCCAAGCCGATACACGTTGTCGGCCCGTTGGTCGCCAAGGCGCGTCCGCGTGACCTTTTGCCATGCTTCATCGGGGACCGACCATTGAGCGGAAAATTGCGCGACCACGCCAAGCCTGGCGAAGCGCGGTACGTCGGCCGGGTCGACCAGAGTGCAGTGGGCGATGGCGTTGCGGCGGTCGCGCGCCGGATTCGCCTTGATGGCGGCTTCGATCGCGTCGAGCGTCAGCCGGGTCGCCCGGTCGCCGATGCAATGGACGTGAACGTCGATACCCACCGCATCGGCGCGGCGCACGATGTCGTTGAAGATGTCCAGCGGCAGCATCGGTTCGCCGCTCGTTTCGGGCTTGTCGGCGTAGGGGGCGAGAAACACGCCGGTGTGCGCGTTGTCGCCGCCGTCCATGAGCAGTTTGACAACTGACGCTTTCACGAGTTCGGATTTGAACTCCGCCCGCAGCGCCTTGATCATCGGCAATGGATCTTGGGCCGCGTTGTTGTGGTAAAGGGAGCCGACCACGCGGAACGGCAGTTTCCCTTGGCGCTCCAGCGTCTGGTAAATACCAAAACCCTCCTGAGCGGGCACAATTCCCATGCCCGCGTCGAACACGGCGGTGATGCCGGCTGCCGAGGCTTTGGGGAGCCAGGCCGCAACCAACTCGGCGACAAAGTCCAGGCCGAACGGCTCGATGGCGTTGTTCACCAGCAGCATCACCGGAGGTTCGGCGAGAAAGCCGGTCGGCTCGCCAGTCGCGGTATCGCGCTGGAAGTAGCTGACGCCGGGGACCGGGTCCTTTGTGTCCTTCGTCACGCCCGCAAGCGCAAGCGCCTGCGAATTGACCCATGCGCCGTGCGCATCAATGGCAAACAGGAACACCGGGGTGTCAGGCCAAATCGCGTCCAGATCTTCCTTACGCGGGCCGATCGCGGGAAAGGCGTTGTAGCGCCAACCGAAGCCGCGGACGATGTCGACTTTTCCGATCTTGTCGCGATAGGTCCTGAGCGCGGCGACTGTTTCCTCGCGAGTGTCGAACTGAAGATCGACGCCGCGCGTGAGGGCGGCCCCAAGCAAGGGATGGGTGTGGGATTCGACAAAGCCGGGCAGAAGCATCTTGCCCGAGAGGTCGATGACGCGAGTCTGGGGGCCGACGAAGGCTTGAACGTCGGCGTCGTCGCCGACGTAGACGATTTTCTTGCCCTTGACCGCCACGGCGTGCGCCCAGGGTCTGACGTCTGCGACGGTGTAGACCGGGCCGTTGCGGAAGACGATGTCGGCGTAAGGATTGTCGTCGGCGATCGCCTCGGCGATGAAGGATGGCGCGGCTGGAATCGCGACGGCGGTTGCCGCGAAGGCCGCGCCGCGCCGCAGCGCTTCGCGCCTCGTCAGGCCGGTTCTGCTCGGGGTCGAACCGTTTTGGAAGTAATCTGCAAATTGCGCCCAGTTGCAACCGATACACATGATGACAGTCCCTATCTGTGCGTAAACGTCGACGTGTCGATACCGGTACGCGTCTGGCCGAGTATCCCGGGCCGGACGAGGGTGTGGCCGTCGCCGGCGACGGACGCCCGTAAGAGCGGTAGGGTCCGAAAAGAGGCGTGCCGTACGGAAAGAATGCGCATGCAACGTCACCAGCTTCAGAACACCACGCGTCCCCTCAGCCCGAGGAACAGCGCCGTCGACTTGCCGGGCGTCCCCGGCCAGATGACCTGCGCGTCCGGCCCGAGCCGGAAGTGAGGCGCGACCGCGCCGTCGTAGTAGGCTTCGAGCACGCGCTCGTCGTTCAGCCCGCCGCTGAACGTGGCGAGTCCGTTGCCGAGCGCGCGGCTCCAGAGATAGTCGGTCCACGCCAATTCCCCAGCGGTCGTCCGGCCGCGTGGAGTCGAGCCGCCGACGCCGACGATCACCGTGTTGCCGATCGGGTTGGGATTGGCGTCCGAGGCGGAGATCTGGCCGAAGAAGCCCCAGCCCTTGCCCGGATTGTCGGGGTCGGCCCAGAGGAACTGCTGCACGGCGTAGGAGCCGAAGGTGTAGCCCTGCTTCGTCAGCTTCGCCGCGCTTCCCTGCGGCAGGAGAAGCTGCGGGGCGTCGTCGAAGTTGAAGCCCTCCGCGGTGCTGTAAACGCCGCGAAGCGTGTGGTAGCCGGTCAGGCCGAAGATCGTGAACGGGACCGTCGCCGACAGGCTCGTCGTCGTCCCTTCCGAGAAGGGATGCGAGAGGACGTCGGGATCCTGCGCATTGCGCGGATCGTAGACCATGAGGGTGAATTTCCCCACGCCGGTGGTCGCGGTCGCGATCCCGCCGACGATGTAGGGCGGCGTCACGCCGCTGACCGGCGCGGCGAGGCCGATATTCCAGAAGGTCATTTCGCCGCCGCCTCCGATCAGCGGGGTCTTCGCGATGACGTCGAGCATGTTGAACTTGCCGAGCGAGATCGAGACGGCGTCGCCGAATTTCTGGGTGACGATCAGCGACAGGTCGGTCGTCGTCCCGCCGAGCGTTGGAAAGGCGAGGGCCGTGTTGACCGGCAGGATGGAGCCGTCGCCGCGCAGATTGGCGCTCTGGCCGAAATCCTGTTCGAGATGGGCGGTGACGCTGAGGCCTGGCCAAAGTCCGAGCTTACTGGCGTCGATCCCGAGCAGGACGTCGGCCTTGCCGCCGAACGGAACCCCGTACTCGCCGTCGCCGCCAGCCAGCCCCTGGCCGAAGCCGGTCACGCCTCCGCCGAGGCTGATCCCGTAGGCCGCGAGCGACTGCTGCAGGTCGACGACCGGCTGCGCCCAGTCGCCGGCTAACGCGGGCGAGGCCGCAAGCGCCAGCAAGAGGCTGAGCAGGCTCCTCCTACGGCGCCATCGACGGACCGTGGGGAGTTGCGCGCTCGCGCCGGCGATTCGACCTCGCTTCATCATGGCGGTCCGCGCCCGCGCTCAGGCGACCCGCGCGCGCAGCGAGCGCCCGCAGAAGGCGGCCATCGCCGCGAAGCCCAGCGCCATCATCGTCCAGGTCGATGGCTCGGGAGCGGCAGGGCCATTGACCGTGGTCGCCGTCAGCGTGCCGGTCGAGTGATCGATCAAAAAACTGACCGTTCCGATGTCCGGCGCCGTCGAGTAGACCTCGAAATCGCCGTACGGCGTGCTCGACACGACCCAACTCTGCAGAGAGTTGGCTTCGAATGTGGCTGTCGTCGCGGTGTAGGACGCTGAGAAACTTCCCGCCAGATCGCCGCCGACGGCGGCGCCCGTCACGTCCGCCATGCCGAAGATCTCAAGCGCACCGTCAGCCGGGACAATAAAGTGATAGTCGGCCGTGCCCGACACCGCGAGGTCATAGTCGAACTCGCCGCCGGCGTGCAATTCGAGGACGAGCGTTCCGTTCACTTCGGGGTTGATGATCGGAGGTTTGGCCAGAGCCGGATCTGCGCCCGCTAGGGCGCTTAAGCCCGCAATCGTCGCCGCGCAAGCGGCCCAGTATCGGTATGTCATTTGCCCCTCCAGTTCTCGCAGGCAGTCGTCCGCCCGCGCGTCGAACGCCCCGGTATTCGGACGCGTCGAAGCCGAATGTCGCTGCTTCCCGTGGCCGCCGCGCGCCGGTCCGCCTTTGAACGGCGAACGTCGGCCGCGCCTCTATCGCCGGCGCCTCGCCCTGCCCCCAAGGCGCTCGGCTGCGCGATTTCAAAAACGGACGCATCGGTCGGCTCAGGGAATCATTGTCTTCGAGAAGAGATTCGCGACAACCACGCCTGCGACGATCAGGCCGACACCGATCAGGGCCGGCGTATCGAGCGCCTGCCGGAATTTGACGTAGCCGATCGCCGTGATCAGGACGATGCCGAGCCCGCTCCAGGTCGCGTAGGTGACGCCGATCGGAATCGTCTTCAGGGCGAGCGACATGAAATAGAGGCTGCCGATGTAGCAGACCACCATCACCAGAGTCGGGACGAGCTTCGTGAGTTGCTCCGACATCTGGAGCGCAGTCGTGCCGGCGACTTCGAGGAAAATCGCGATCGCCAGCGCCCCGGCGCTGCCGATGGGGATAGGGATGGTCATGACGCTCTCATCGCCTGCGCGCTAGCCCATGGCGCAATCCGGCCGGCGTAAGGTAAATGCGGCCAGATATGCTAGGCTGAACCCTCTTGACGGTTAGCGTAGACCCAGGCTCCCCAACGGCACTACAGTTATCGGCGCGACAAAACAGCACAGCCCAGTCAACCGCCGCCAGATCGTTTTGCTCGTCAAAGCAGGGGGGCGGACTTGACCGGCAACAAGACAGGATTCCCATAGAAAAGGCGGTCGGAGTTAATTGCCAGCAACCATTCAGTTGTGTAGGCTACCTAAGTTCCCGCCGAGCAACGTCTCGGCTCAGACCGCTTAGATCTGTTCGGCTATTTCGTCGGCTGCCGCCGATCAGCGACCAACCGTTCGGGGCGGCCGTCCCCCGGGATCGTCGTTTCCAGGCGCAGCGGTTGTGTGAGCGACATCCTGCCGCGATGGGCGACTCGCCCGCCCCAACCCGGACGTCGGCCACGCCGGCGCAGTATAGCCGAGCTCAGACGCCCCAGGTTTCGGATTTCGCCGCCAGGACCAGGGCGGCAGCGGAGCGATCCACGCGTCCGCGTGGACGCTGGACTGCGCCTCTCAGTGCATGCGCGTTATCCCCGGCGTCGGCGCAGCAGCGGATTGGCCGGGGGGAGTCGTCCGCGCGCCGGTGCCGTCAACGGCGCCAAGAATCTTGCGCAGGATTCCCGGAGCGATCGCCGACAGCGGACTGATCGTCAGTTTGGGGTCGTCGAGCGCGCCTTTGGCGCGATACGAAATCGCAAACATCCCCTCGTCCTTCCCGCCAACCAGGACGCCGAGCAGCGGGATCTTTCCGAGAAGCGTGTTGACTGCAAAGGCCGGGATGAACGTGCCGGTGACGTCGAGCCTGTTGCGGGCGAAGTCGACCGTTCCCTCGGTGGTGAGGCCCATATATGGATTGAAGATGATGGCGTCCCGGATCTCGAGCCCGCCGGGCGTGCGGTCGAAGGCGAAGGTCAGCTTCTGAAAGCGCGCATCGAGCGGATCGACCGCCTGCCCCGGCTGGGGAGCCGGCGTGGAGGCGACGAGCTGCCGGAACGCCGGTTCATCCCGAAGGGCGAAGTTCGTCACCGTCGCCGCGCCCGAGTTCGTCGCGCCGCCGGTCTGGAGTTCGAGATCGAGATTGCCGCCTTCCATGCGGGTATAGATATCCGCGAACCGCGCCAGCGCCCCGGCGTCGCTCGACGTCAGCCGAAGGCGGCCGTCCTCGCCGCGAATCGCGGCGACCGTCCCCTCCCCCAGGCGACCCCTGAGGACGTTCAGGCGGTCCTCGCCGTCGCGCCGCGAAAGGTTGAGCTCGAGACCCCCGATCGCTTGCTTGTTCGCGCCGGTCACCGTCGCGACCTTCAGGTCGAGGTCGAAGTCTTTGCCGCCGCCCTGCGCCCCCGACGACGGCGCAGGATGGGCCAGCGCCTTGAGGAACGGCGAGGCGTCGAGCGTGGACCCGTGGACCGTCGCCTTGATCGTGCTGGCCCCGTTCGTCACGTCGGCCTGCAGGTTGTCGCCCGGCGAAACACGCGCTTGGGAGAGCTTCGCCGTCTGGATCGCGCCGTCGACGGCGACCTCCGCGGATCCCCGGAGGGAGACGGTGCCAAAGTCGACAGCGAGGTTGCTGACCGCCGCTCCCTCGGCCGACGGCTTGATCTGGAACGAGGCCTTGCCCGGCTTGCCCGCCGGCTTCGCGACGCCGGGAATCGGATTGTCCACCCCGGCCGGCGTCAGGTCGACCTCGACCTCGGCATTGGCGCGCGAAAGCGGAGCCTTGAGCTTGATGGGCAGCGGACCCGTAAGCCAGGCGAGGTTGAGCCCGCGCTTCGCGCGCCCCGCCTGATCGAGCGTCGCGGTCACCGTCGCCAGGCCCTCCTCGCCGGGCGCACGCGAGGCGTCGATGTGGGCGGGGGCGCCGAACAGCTCGCCGTCGCCGCTCATGGCCAGGGTGGTGCGATCGGCGGCGAACGTAAGGCTGCCCTGGTCGAACTTCTCCGGCCCGACGAACTTGTCGAGCGTCAGGTTCGAGAGCGCCCCGGTCGCATGGAACTGGGTGTCCTCGGGCTTGGCGGTCTTGCCGAGCTTCAGATCGAGCGCGAGTTCTCCCTCGGCCTGTCCCTTGACCGTCGCGGGATCGATCTGCACGCCGGCCTGCTTGCGCAAAGGCTCCCGGCCCAGGAGGTCGGCCAGCGCGTCGGCGCTCCCGCTCAGATGCGCCCGCACTTGAGCGTCGACGATGGGACGCGGCGTCGTATCCGGGATCTCGAACGTCAGATTGTCGGCGAAAATGCGCCGGGTCGGCGTCAGGTCCATCGTCGCGCTTCGCGCCGCGACCTTGAACTCGTGGCCGGTGAAGGTCCCGGCGCCTTCGCCCGAGATCATTGGCGGCAGGCCCGGGAGAAGGTCTAGGCCGACGTCGTGGGTGGCGAAGGTCCCATGCACGCTGTCGGGCGCCACCGCGCGCTTGTGGTCCATGGCGTCGAGATCGGCCGCAGACCAGTTCGACACCATCACGCCTTCGATCTTGCCGCCGTGCATATTCTGCGAGGCCCAGTCGCGCACGTCCGGGTTGATGAATTGCGGCCACAGCCGAACGGCGTCCTGCGTGACGCTTGGCTTCAGGTCCAGGCGCATCTTGAGCGACACTCCCGGCCCGTCCGGCGCAACTTCGGCCTTGAGCGAGCCGTCGAACGTCGGCCCCCTGGCAGAGAGATTGTCGATGACGAAGCGCCGATCGAGCGGGAGCACCCGCGCTTCGAACACGATCGAGTCGAGCGGCACCGGCTTGTCGCCTCGGCGCTCAGGCCCGAAGCGGGCGCCCGAGGCCTCGAGGCGAGCGCTCCAGGCGCCGGCTTCGTCCGCTGGCGGCGCGACCCAACCCGAGGCGCTGACATGCGTCTCGCCCGCAAGCACGGCGAGATCCTTGATATCGAGTCGCTTCGCGTCGGCGTTCCAGGCGAGCTGGCCCGAGGCCTCGTCGAGCAGGAAAGGCAGGGCGTCGGGATTATTCAACCGCACCGTGCCCGCGCCGATGGCGAATCGCCCGGCCAAGGTTTCGACCGTCCCGTCGCGGGCGAGGCGAGAGTCGAGCTTGAACGCGATCGGCCCCTCGACGAACAGCGGCGGCGGCTTCTTGTCGAAGGTTTCGAGGTCGGCCAGGCTGACGTCTCGGGCGTCGAGGGCCAGCGACGGCTGGTCGCCGGTCGCGGCGCGCGCCTCGATCGTCCAGCGGCCTGCCGGGCCGGTCGCGGTCATCCGGGCTTTCCCCTCGTCGCCGTCGCGATCGAACACGAGGTTGAAGTCCTGGTACGTCACGGTTCGGCCCGTCGCTTCGTTGTCGATCTCGAAGCGCGCGTTGCCGACCGTCAGCCGGTCGAGCGCAGCTCTGGCGCCGGCCATGGCGTCGGTCCCGGCGCGAATCAGGGCGGCGAAGTTTAGACTGTCGAGGCCCGACGACTTGCTTGGCAAGGCGATCGGCGCTGCGGTCTCGTCCCCGCCGGCCGCGATCGACAGCGCGCCGTCGGCGGCGACCCGAAGGCGCAGCCCGAGATCGTCGAGTTCGAGCCGCCGCACCCGCACTTCGCCGAGGAAGGCGACAAAGGGATCGACGCCGATCTTGCCGTGCGGCGCCGACAAGACCGTACGCCCCTCGCGATCCCTTAGCTTCAGGTTGCGGAAGCCCAGTCCGACGCCCCAGGAATCGTGGGTGATGGAGGTCGGCCCAAGCTCGACGACATAGGCTGCGCCAGCGCGCTCCTGCATCCCCGACACGATCTTGTCGTGCAGCCAGTCGAGATAGATCGGGCCGCTCGACAGACGGAACGCCAGCAGCGCGACGCCGACAAGCGCGAGGAGCAGCATGGCTTCGAGGACATGGATCGCGACATGCCGGAGCCATCTCACGCGGCCGCCGCGATTGGCGGCCGGGAGACGCGCGCCGTCGGCGCTGTCCACCATGCTTTGCATGGTGGCGCGGGCGCGCGCGCGTTGTCCGACCCGGAACCGACCGATCAAACGAAGCTATTCCTCTCCTGCCGACGGCGCGAGCCATACGAGCGTTCGCCGCCGATGCGACAGCCTTTAGCATGGCGCCGCCCGCCCAGCCGAGTTGCGACGCGCTTGAAACGCCTCCGTCGACGGTCCAACGTGGGAGGCGCGTGCGACGTATGATCCGGCATTGAATCGACATTGAGACAAAACGAGGGCGACATGGCAAAAGAACTCGAAGCGGGCGATCCCGCCCCCAGCTTCACGCTGCCGACCGACGGCGGCGGCAGGACCAGCCTCGCCGACCTGAAGGGCAAGCCGATCGTCCTCTATTTCTACCCCAAAGACGACACGTCCGGATGCACGGCCGAAGCGATCGCCTTCAGTGGGTTGAAGCCGGCGTTCGACAGCGCCGGCGCCGTCGTGCTCGGCGTGTCGCCCGACAGCGCGGCCAGCCACGACAAATTCAAGGCCAAGCATGGGCTCTCCGTCGCGCTCGCCGCCGACCCGGAACGGTCGGCGATCGAGGGCTATGGGGTCTGGAAGGAAAAGAGCATGTACGGCCGCAAGTATTTCGGGGTCGAGCGCACCACTTTCCTGATCGGTCGGGACGGCCGGGTCGCCAAGGTCTGGCGCAAGGTCAAAGTACCCAAGCACGCCGAGGAGGTGCTGGCCGCGGTGAAGGCGCTCTAACTCTTCGGGACTGCGGGACTGGAGCGCGCCTCCACAACGAAGTGAGACTCGACGGAGAGGGCCTTGATCCGGCGGGCTTTCTGCGCGGGGGAGAGCCAGGAGCGGAGGCCCCTCGGCGCCCGTCCGTTCCCACAGGCCTTTGGGGCGTCTACACAGGCCGCCATGGACGTTTTGCTTTTCCGCGCCCTCGGGCTCCTCGGCCTCGCCATTCTCGTCGCCCTCGCGGCGCGGCGGCTGAAGCTCCCCTATACGGTGGGGCTCGTGCTCGCCGGCGCTGCGCTCGCGCTCTTCCGGGTGGACGCCGGCCTCGCGCTGACGCACGATCTCATCTTCGACGTCGTCCTGCCGCCGCTCCTCTTCGAGGCGGCGCTGAACATCGCCTGGCCGGAGCTTCGGCGGGATCTCGCGCCGGTGCTCGCGCTGTCGACGGTCGGCGTCCTGTTGTGCGCCGCGGTCGTGGCGGCTGGCCTTGTCTACGGCCTGGGCTGGCGGGTCGAGCCGGCGCTGGCGTTCGGGGCGCTGATCGCGGCCACGGACCCGATCGCGGTGATCGCGCTACTGCGGGAGAACGGCGTCACGGGACGACTGCGTCTCTTGATCGAGGCGGAGAGCCTCGTCAACGACGGGGCGGCGGCGGTCCTGTTCACTTTGATCCTCGCCTGGGCTTCCCATGATCCGAACGCCACAGGGGGTCCTTTCGGCGTCGTCGCGGCGCTGATCGCGATCGCGGGAGGCGGCGTGTTGGTCGGACTGCTGGTCGGACTTGGCTCGGTGCTCGTCGCGGGGACCTCGGCAGATCACCTGGTCGAGACGGCGGTCACCGCCGTCGCCGCGTTCGGCTCGTTCCTTATCGCCGAGCACGTCGGCGCCTCCGGGGTGCTGGCGACGGTGACCGCCGGGATCGTCATGGGCAATCTCGGCGTCCTCGGGCCGAGAGACGGGTCCGCCCTCGCGCTCACCGCGCACGGGCGGCAGTTCGTGATCGAGTTCTGGGAGTTCGCGGCCTTTCTCGCCAATTCGCTGGTGTTTCTGCTGATGGGATCGGCGATGGCGACGATCAATTTCGCCCGCGAGGGCTGGCTCGCTCTGGGGCTGGCCGTGCTCCTCGCCCTCGCCGGGCGCGCAATCGCGGTCTACCCGGTCTGCCTGGCGTTCGCGCGCTCGCGATGGGCGATCCCGCTCAATCAGCAGCACCTGTTGTGGTGGGGCGGACTGCGCGGCGCGCTGGCGCTGGCGCTGGCGCTCGCCCTGCCCCCGCACATTCCCCAGCGGGAGGACATCCTCATCGTCGCCTTCGCCGTCGTGGCCTTCTCGGTGATCGTCCAGGGCCTGACCGCGCCCTTCGCGCTGAAGGCGCTCGGGCTCACGCCGGCCAAGGGCTAGGGCTCAAAAATACCGAAGGCCGCGCGAGGCGGCCTTCGGGAACGTTTTTGGGGAAGCGTTGTCAGATCTCTGCGGCGATCGTCGACTGGCGGCGGCGGAGGCCAACGAAGCCGAGACCGACGAAACCGGCGGCGAGCATCGCCCAGGTTGAGGGCTCGGGAGCCGACGTCGAGGGCAACGTTCCCTCGAAGGGATAGTAGTGCAACTCGCCGTTGCCTCCGAACTTGTCCGCGTACAGGAAGCCGTTGATGGGGCTCCCGTTGGTGATGTCGGCGTCGCCGGCGAGGACCGCGCCGCCCCATTGCCTGAAGTTTAGCGAGGTGAAGCCGTCGAAGTTCCAGATGACGTGCTCGTCCACATAGGTCGTCGGATTGAAGTTCACGTTGCTTGCGTTCGCGTCGAACGACGTGCCGCCGGTCACGTTGATGACGATCGTGGTGTCAGGGCCGGACAGATCCCCGGTGAAGGTGATGTTTGGGTTCCCACTTTCAAGATCGGTCAAGGAGAGGTTGAACACCGACAGATTGTCGACTGGCGCGACGTTGAATGTCAGACTGTTCGGCACAGACGTATAGGAGTTGTTTGCGGTCAGGGCGCCCAGTTGGGTCTCGAGCGCATTCAACGGCGCCGTGTAGTCGGAAATCGTCGTCCCGACCGGAATTGGCGCCTGAGTGGAGCGCCCGTTAAAATTGACCGTAGGCGGGTTGGTGGCGCCGTTGTAATACAGCGTTGGCGCGGACGACGTGTTGGGATCATCGATATTCAAATTTGAGTTGGTCAGGTTGCCGAACAGATAGATGGACGGCGAGGGCTGCGCTACGCCGCTGCTCGAGTTGTTGAAGAAGGTCGCCCCGTTCAGATTGCTGCCGATCGCCGCCGATCCCTCGATGTCCGAAGTCGTCGTCGCGTCGCCCGTTGTCACCAGATTGTAATCCTGCAGAATCTCCTGCGCGGTCAGCGCTGCCGCCTGCGCCTGCGCCGCCCAGAGCGCGGTCGTCGCGACTGCCCCCATCGCCAAAACCTTAATTGCTGTCACCCTTGCTCTCCTGTCCGATTTGGTATGAACCCACGCATCAAGCGCCGGCGCCCGCGGTCTCCCGCGGCGCTTTTTGGCGATGTCGTGTGATTGAGCCCCTGGCGCGCCGTCGAAGGTCCCCCGCCCGCGACGCCAATGTGAACTATCGTCCGCCTTGATGCGCGGTCAACAACCATGAGGGCAATACCGCTGTCAACATATAATTATCCAATGAACTTAAAAATCGGCGACTGTCCGGTGGCTTGCTTTTCGCATGTCGTCAGTGTCATTCGCTGGCGTTGCTGAAGCAGGAAACTCAATGCGCCGCGCCGTTTGGGCCGGGGGGGCCCTCGTTCTGATCGCCCTCTCCTTCGCCGCAGGCAGAATGACGCTAGCCTTCCGGACCTTGCCGGAGATCATTGCGACTCTGCCGGAGGACGAATTCGCAGTTCAGCCGGGAACTCAACTCCCGGTTTCGCCAGCGCTTTCCGGTGGGAAGCAGCGAGGACAAGCTCCTCGCCTACCTCGTCTCCGCGAATTTCGTTCCCGACTGGCGGCGGCGCGACGATCCGAACGCGAGCGTGTTTGTCTGGAACGGGCTCATGTGCACCCTAATCGCGCGCGTCCACTGGCGAGCCGACGCCGGCGGCATCCTGACGGATGTCGGCGGCGCCTACGAAAGCCAGTGTCTTTAGGGGCCTCGGTCAGGTCCCGTCGCCGATCAGGACGCCTGCCTTGGCGACCTTCGCCGCGCGAAGCTTCGCAACTTCCGGCACGTCGACGCCGATCAGCGGGCGGAGGTACTTGAAGAACGCGTCGGTCACGTCGTTGGCGGCCGCGTTGATCAGTTCGTCCTCCATCACCCGTGTCTTGCCCGCCACGGTCTCGATCGGGATCAGCGGATAGTCGACGGCGTAGTCGCCGACGCGCCGGATCGAGACCGAACCGGTCTCGGCGCCGCCGACGGCGTATTGAACCGCCTTCTCGCCGACCTCGCGCGCCTCGCGCTGGTCGACTTTGCTGACGCAGCCGACGAACGAGCGCTGCAGGTAGCCGAAGGTGTCGCCGCGCACCCGCTTGATGCCGAGCTTGTTCTTGATCTCCTCGCAGAGGAGGTCGGCCAGCGCGCCGGTGCCGGAGAGCTGCACGTTCCCGTGCGCGTCCTTCTCGGCCTTGCCGACGAGCTTGGTGATGATCGCTTCGCCGGTCTCGTCGTGGATGCCCTCCGAGGCGGCGATGATGCAGCGGCCGTGCCGCTCGTACACGTCCTTGACGTCGGCGAGGAACTTGTCGACGACGAAGGTGCGCTCCGGCAGGTAAATGAGATGCGGACCGTCGCCGGGATATTTGCGCGCCAGCGCCGCGGCGGCGGTGAGGAATCCCGCGTGGCGTCCCATCACCACGGCGCAATAGACGCCGGGCAGCGCGGCATTGTCGAGATTGGCGCCGGCGAAGGCCTGCGCCACGAACCGCGCCGCAGACGGGAAGCCCGGCACGTGATCGAAGCCGACGAGGTCGTTGTCGATGGTCTTGGGAATATGGATCGCGCGGAGCGCATGGCCGCCCTTCTTGGCCTCGTCGGCGACGATGCGCACCGTGTCCGACGAGTCGTTCCCGCCGATGTAGAAGAACGTGTCGATGGCGTGCGCCTTGAGGACCTTGAAGATCTCCTGGCAGTATTTCAGGTCGGGCTTGTCGCGCGTCGAGCCGAGCGCGGAGGCTGGGGTCGCCGCCACCGCCTCGAGATTGGCGACGGTCTCCTGGCCGAGATCGACGAGGTCGTCGTTGATGATCCCGCGCACGCCGTGCAGCGCGCCGTAGACGTGGGAGACGCCGGCAAAGCGACGCGCTTCGAGCGCCACGCCGACGAGCGACTGGTTGATGACCGCCGTCGGGCCGCCGCCCTGAGCGACAAGGATCTTGTGCGACATGCTGGTTCCCTCCGAGTGAACGCCTGCAGGCCGGCGCCCGGCGCGTGCCCTTGGCTTTAGGAGCCGCGCGCGACGCACGCAAGACGGGTCGGCCTTCGCTCGCGCCCCTGCGCGCCGAAAGGCCAAGCGACACAGTGACGCGGACCCTTCTCCGAGAACAAGGAGGCGCTCATTTGATCGGTGGGACCGGCAGGACCGTATCGCCGGGTTGCATTCTGTAGGTGTGGTCCAGCGAATGCCACGGCGGGCGGATCGTCGGGTCGGTAGGGTGCGGCCCGTCGTGCTGGACGAAGGCTCCGATCAGCGCCCGGGTCACGCCGAATTGCGGGTCATCCTCAAGATTGGGATCAGTCGGATCGTAGACCTGCGAGATCAGCACCTTGAATCCCCGCTTGACGATCAGAGCATGCAGATGGGCCGGCCGCCTCGGCTGGCGGCTTTGCGCCTTCAGCAGCCGACCGACAACTCCGTCAGTCGGGATCGGGTATCCGATCATCTTGACCGTCGAGAACCAGAACCGTCCGTCCGCGTCGGTTGTGAATTTTCCCCGCAGGTTCATATCGGCCTGATCGGCATCCTGGTTCTCGTAGAGACCGACGGGCGAAGCGTGCCAGACGTCGACTTCCGCGCCCTCGATCGGCGCGCCGGACAGATCGACCACGCGCCCGGTCACCAGGAGCGGTTCGCCGGGCGTCGACGAACGCAGGAGCGAGCCGCCGTTTTCGACCCGCGGCGAATGGAGGCGCCAGAAAGGACCGAGCAGCGAGTGCGACGTCTCCGCATTCCCCCCGGCGCCGTTGTTGAGCAGGCAGACCAGCGACGACACGCCAAGCGAGCCCGCCATCAACACCGCCTCGTTGTGCGTCTCCGTCGAGAGCCGGCCGATTTCGTTGACGAACCCGGTCGCCGCCCGGAACTCGGCCTCCGTCAGCCGCGTCTCGCGAACAAAGGCGTGCAAGTGCTTGACCAGCGCGGTCAGGATCTCGCGCAGGCGCGGGTCTTCGGTTCGCGCCATAGCTCCGAGCGCGTCGCGGGTCACGTCATCGAGTTCGTGGATAATCATTTTGGTCCCCGCGCGCCGAGCCGCTCGCGCGCGCGCTCGCTTCCCGCAGCCACTGCGGCGCTTTCGGCCGCCCTGGCGAGACCGAACCGCGGCATCCCGCTCTAGACCGATTCATATTCGCCCGCCCGCACCAGATAGGTCTCGTGCCAGATGCCGACATCCCCGCGCGAACCCTTCATCCGCCGATTGAATTCCACCCAGGCCGGCCAGTGCTCGTTGTCGGGGGCGCGGGCGTAGCGTTCGAGATGATCGAAACTGCGCCAGTACTGGACGAGAGTGGCAAGGCCCAGATTCGTATAGCCGAGGCAGCCGACCTCTGCCGGCGCGGCGTCGAGTTCCTTCAGCATGATCGTCATCGCACAGGCGACAGGCAGCCATTTGTGGACGTTCCACGGCGCGTTGAACCGCGCGCCGATGAGGAAGACGACGAAATCGCCGTCGAGTTTCGCTGTCATGCGGCGGTCGATGATAGCAGACATGGCCGGCCTCCGTGAGATGCGCCCGAGGCGCTTCAGAATCTTAGCGCGGGATCGCCGGCCGCGTCGCCACGTCCGGAACGTCGGCGCGGCGCGGCGGCCGGATCGCGCCCCCGGACAATCGACATGAAGCAAGGACGCTCCCGAGGCCATTCCCGAAACCGCGGCTTGACGGAGTTGGCTCCTCGTGGCTCTTTGCGACGCTTGGGGGCGCCGTTCATGAAGATCTCGACCGCACTCGCCGCATGCGCCTTGCCGCTGTCGCTCGTCACGCCCGCGGCGGCCTCGCCGTATTCGCGGGAATTCAATCGCGGATACTACGATTGCCTCGACGGACAATTCGATCAGGATCGTCAGAGCCATCCCTACCGTGAGGGATGCCGCGCCGCGGAACGAGAGCGAGAGGGCGACGAGGAGCCGCCGCCCGGCCGTCCGCAACCGCCCTGGGCGGGGGGCGGCGGAGAACCGGGCTGGGGTTCCAACGGCGGCGGACCGCCGGCCGTCCCCGGCCCCGCCCGGCCTGTCGGCGTTCCCAACGTGAGAGGCATGCAGCCCGCCCAGGTCCTGGCCGCGATGGCGTCCTACGGATACCGCAACGTCGGCACAACAGTTGTGGGCGGCGCGATCTTCGGGATCTACTTCAATCCCGCGACCCGAGAATGCGTGCAGGTCGCCAACGCCAACGGCCGGGCTGTCGACGCGCGGGAAATCGGGTCGAATCCGCGCTGCCGGTAAGGATCAGCAGGGCGGCGACCTCCACGATCACGTCGCATCCGCGGACTCCACGCCAAGCCGACGGGAGAGCCATGTGCGCTCCAATCATGGACATTTCCTTGACGAGGGCCGGCGGCTGTTCTATTTTTGTTCTCAAGGTCGAGAACCGCGGCTACTCCGGGTCGCGGAAGGCGAGAGACGATGGCCATGGCGGGATCTTCCTCAGGCGCAGCAATCAGGGACAGACGTCGGCGCTGAGCGACAAGGCGCCGCCCGCGTAGGATTGCGGCGCGACGACCGGTCTGGCCCGCTCGCGGCGGGCGCGGTCAGGAAGGGCCAGAGCCGCGCAAGGGAGGCCCCAAATCTCTGATCTCATGGGCTCGCGTAAAGTCGTGCGCAGTTCAGGCGGGGGCGTCAGGTGCAGGGTCTCACGCATAGTCTCGGGCCGACAAACAGTTTGGACCAGGGGTCGGCGGCGCCGTCCCCGACATTCACAGGCAGCGCCCCTCGACCCCCAGCCCGGCGCTTGCGACAATGCGGCATGGACTCCTCGATTCTCAAAGCGGTCGGTTTCGTACACCTCCACGTCCACACCGCCTTCTCGCTGCGCGAGGGCGCCCTCGGCATCGAGGCGCTCGCCAAGCTCGCCAAGGCCGACGCGATGCCCGCGCTGGCGATCACCGACACCAACAACCTGTTCGGCGCCCTGGAATTTTCCGAAAAGCTTGCGAAGTCAGGCGTGCAGCCGATTGTCGGCGCGCAGGTCCTGGTCGACTTCGGCGACGCGCCGTCCTCTTCCTCGCGCCTTGCCGAGCTCCGCGTCGCTCGCGCGCCGATCGTGCTGCTCGCCCAGTCCGAAGCGGGCTACAAAAACCTGATGCGGCTGGTCTCCTGCCTGTGGCTCGATCCGAAAGAGGGCGATGAGGCGCACATCCCGTTCGACTCCCTTGTCGGCGCCGGCGGACTGATCGCGCTGACCGGCGGCCCAGGCGGCGCGCTCGACCGTCCGCTTGGCGCCCACATGGTCGACCTTGCCGAAGCGCGCCTCGAGCGCCTGGCGCGAGTCTTCGACGACCAACTCTATATCGAGTTGCAGCGCCACGGACTCGACTCCGAGAACGCGGCCGAGCCCCTGTTGATCGACCTTGCCGACCGCCACGGCCTGCCCCTGGTCGCGACCAACGAACCGTATTTCGCGGCCCGCCCCGACTACGAGGCGCACGACGCGCTTCTCTGCATCGCCGAGGGCGCCTTGCTCTCGACCACCGAGCGGCGGCGGCTCACCCCCGAGCACCGCTTCAAGACCCGCGCCGAAATGATCGACCTCTTCGCCGACCTGCCTGAGGCGGTCGAGGCCAGCGTCGAGATCGCCATGCGCTGCGCCTACCGCCCGCAAACCCGTAAGCCGATCCTGCCGCATTTCGCGCTTCCGGGCGGCGAGGCTGTGGACGAGGAGCAGGAGTTGCGCCGCCAGGCTCGCGAGGGGCTGGAAGCCCGCCTAGCTCAGCACGGACTGGCGCCGGGCCATTCGCAAGAGGATTACGAGCAGCGCCTCGCCTTCGAGCTCGACGTCATCGTCAAGATGAAGTTCCCCGGCTACTTCCTGATCGTGGCCGACTTCATCAAATGGGCGAAGGCGCAGGGCATTCCCGTCGGTCCGGGGCGCGGGTCGGGCGCGGGCTCGGTGGCAGCCTGGTCTCTCACCATCACTGACCTCGATCCGATGCGGTTCGGGCTGCTGTTCGAGCGTTTCCTCAATCCGGAGCGCGTGTCGATGCCGGACTTCGACATCGACTTCTGCCAGGAGCGACGCGACGAGGTCATCGCCTACGTGCGCGACCGCTACGGCGCCGACCGCGTGGCTCAGATCATCACATTCGGCTCGTTCCTCGCTCGCGGCGTGCTGCGCAACGTCGGAAGGGTGCTCGAGATGCCGCTCGGGCAGGTCGACCGGCTCGCCAAGCTCGTGCCGCAGAACCCGGCCCATCCGGTTACCCTCAAGCAGGCGGTTGCGGACGAGGCCCGCCTTCAACAGGCGGCGGCGGAGGACGAGCGCGTGGCGAACATGCTCGCCATCGCCGAGCAACTCGAAGGCCTCTATTCCAACGCTTCGACCCACGCCGCCGGCGTCGTGATCGGCGACCGGCCGCTGATCGAACTCGTGCCGCTCTACCGGGACCCGAAGGCGTCCATGCCTGCGACCGAGTTCAACATGAAATGGGTCGAGCCGGCGGGCTTGGTCAAGTTCGACTTTCTCGGTTTGAAGACCCTGACCACGCTTCAAAAAGCTGTCGATCTTGTCGCGCGAAGGGGTGTCAAGATCGACCTCAGCAAGATCCCGCTCGACGACGCCAAGACTTACGCGATGATGGGACGGGGCGAGACGGTCGGGGTGTTCCAGGTGGAAAGCGCCGGCATGCGCAAGGCGCTCGTGGAGATGCGCGCGGATCGGTTCGAAGACATCATCGCCCTCGTGGCGCTCTACCGCCCCGGCCCGATGGCCAACATTCCCCACCTATTGCGCCCGCAAGCTCGGCCAAGATCAGGCGGAGTACCTGCATCCCATGATGGAGCCGAGTCTGCGCGAGACCTTCGGCGTCATCATCTATCAGGAGCAGGTGATGCAGATCGCGCAGGCCTTGTCGGGCTATTCGCTCGGCGAAGCCGATATGCTTCGCCGCGCGATGGGCAAGAAGATCAAGAAGGAGATGGACGCCCAGCGCGCCCGGTTCGTCGACGGCGCGGTCGCGCGCGGTCTGACCAAGGCCAAGGCCGACGAGATTTTCGACCTGCTCGCAAAGTTCGCCGATTACGGCTTCAACAAGAGCCACGCGGCGGCCTACGCGCTGATCGCTTACTGGACGGCCTGGTTCAAGGCCAATCATCCTTCGGAATTCCTCGCGGCGTCGATGACTCTCGACAAGGGCAACACCGACAAGCTCGCCGAATTCCGGGGCGAAGCGCAGAGGCTCGGCATCAAGGTCGCGCCCCCTTCCGCCAACGCTTCGGAGGTCGATTTCGACGTACGAATTGCGGGCGACGGCCAGGCGACGATCGTCTATGCGCTGAGCGCGGTCAAAGGGGTCGGCGACGCGCAAGCTGCGGCGCTCGTGTCGGCGCGAGGCGCGCGCCCGTTTCGCTCGCTTTCGGACTTGGCGGCCCGTCTCGATCCGCGCCTCGTCAACAAAAAGGCGCTGGAGAGCCTCGCCTCAGCGGGCACATTTGATGAACTCGAGCCTGACCGCGCCGTGGCTTTCGCCTCGATCGAGCCGGTGCTGGCGATCGCCAACCGCGGCGCCTCGGAGAAGGCGTCCGGCCAGAACGCGCTATTCGGCGAGGCGGAGAGCGAGCCGATAAGGATTCGCGCCAGCCCATGGACCGAATCGGAGAAGTTGAAGCGCGAGTTCGACGCGGTCGGGTTCTTTCTCAGCGGCCATCCCCTGGAGGCCTATGAATCGGCGCTGAAGCGGCTGCGCGCCACACGCTGGGCGGACTTCGTCCGATCGGTGCGCGCCGGCGCGACGACCGCCCGGCTTGGAGCGAGCGTCCTCGACCGAACGGAGCGGCGCACGAAGACCGGCTCCAAAATGGGGATCGTGCAACTTTCGGATCCGTCCGGACAGTATGAAGCGATCCTCTTCCAGGAGGGGCTGAATCAGTACCGGGACCTGCTGGAAAAAGGATCGGACCTGCTGGTGACGTTGCAGGCCAACGTCGAGGGCGAGGACGTGCGCGCCAGGATCGTCAGCGTCGAGCGTCTGAACGACGCTGCCGCCAAGGTCCACAAGGGCCTGCGCATCTTCGTGCGCGACGAAAGTCCGCTCCCCTCGATCGAGAGCCGCCTGAACACCCAGGGCGACGGCGAGGTGTCGCTGGTGGTCATGCTGGGGCCGAAGGAGGGCGAGGTCGAGATCCGCCTGCCCGGCCGCTACACCGTGAACCCCGCGGTGGCGGGCGCCCTCAAGGCCGCTCCCGGCGTGGTCGCGGTGGAACATGTGTGAGAGCGGCGAAAGCCTCGCGGCGCCCGCGAGAGGCTTGCGTCCGCGCCCGGCCTTCGCTATTGACCCGCGCCTTGAGCCAATGCGGTCGCCGCTATGCGGACGGCTCCGTTGGGGGATAGTTCAACGGTAGAACAGCGGACTCTGACTCCGTCAATCTTGGTTCGAATCCAGGTCCCCCAGCCAATATTTTCAATGACTTATCTTCCTTGCTTCCTAGCTTATGTCAACTTTTGTTGTCTTGGCTTTCAGGGGGCTAGCAACGACTGACCCCAGAGTAGCCCTCGATCGGTCGGATTCGCGACGTCGCCGCCGATACGGCTGACCCGGCGAGGGCGTTGGGTGGGGAACCGCAGCGCCGCTCACCGCATTGGAATGGGACGCGCGTGGGCGCTTTCCAGCGTCGCGCCGTTTCGAAGCCGAGTCTGGACATGCGTTTTCGACCGGGATGGACGCTTCTCGTTGTAATCGCAGCGGCGGGCGTGCTCGGCGGCGCCGGCTATTTATGGCGCCGGTCCGAAGCCGCGGCGCCCCGACCGGCGCCTGTTCAGCCGACGACGCCGGTGACCGCTGCATCTGTTGTCCGGACGGACGTCCCGATTGTCATTCGGGCGCTGGGAACCGTGCAGTCGATCCAGGCCGTCAATGTGCAGAGTCGGGTGAACGGCCAGATCATGCAGGCTTTTTTCAAGCAGGGTCAGGCTGTCAAAGCGGGCGATCCGCTGTTTCTCATCGATCCCCGGCCATACCTGGCTGCGCTCGACCAGGCTGAGGCGCAACTGCAGCATGACCAGGCGCTTCTCGCCGAGGCCCAGACAGACCTCGCCCGATATCAGCGTCTGGTGACCGAGAATTCGATTGCCCAGCAGCAGGCCACGGACCAAGCGTTCGTGGTTCAGCAGGACCAGGGTACGGTCAAGCTCGATCAGGCCAACGTCGAGACGGCAAAGCTCAACGTCGAGTACGCCCACATCAACGCCCCAGTAGCGGGGATAGCCGGAGCGATGGCGGTCGATCCGGGGAATTACGTACAGGCCGGCGCGGGCACGACGCTGGTAACCGTCACTCAGATTGCGCCGATTTACGTGACCTTCCCGCTCCCGCAGAGCGAACTGGACGAGGTCCGCGCCGCCCAGGCCACAACGCCGCTCGATGTGCGCGCCCTGTCGCAGCAGGGAAAGCCTTGGGGCGACGGCAAGCTCACGTTTCTCAACAATCAGGTCGTGGCGACGACCGGCACCGTCGCGCTCTACGCAACATTCCCAAACGAGAACGAGACGCTCTGGCCAGGAGCGTTCGTCACCGTCGACCTTACGCTTGGGGTGCGCAAGAACGCCCTCACCGCGCCCGTCGCGGCCGTCGCCTCAGGCCCGGACGGCGATTACGTCTATGTGATCTCGTCGGAGGATGTGGTCCACCGAGTCCCGGTGCTCGTCGACGCCCGGCAGAACGGGATGGCCGTGTTCGCCAAGGGCGTCTCGCCGGGCGAGCAGGTCGTCGTCAACGGGCAGTACAATCTAGATGAGGGGGTGAAGGTCGCGGTCAAGCCGGCGACGGCGACCACGAGCGCCGAGCGATGAACATCTCGGAGGTCTTCATCCGCCGGCCGATCGCCACCGCGCTGATGACCGCCGGCCTGTTCGCCTTCGGTGCGGTCTCCTTCACGCTCCTGCCCGTCGCCGCCCTGCCCAACGTTGAGTTCCCGACGATTTCGGTTTCGGCGAGTTTCCCCGGCGCGAGCCCGGATGTGATGGCCTCGACCGTGGCTACGCCGCTCGAGGACCAATTCACGGCTATTCCCGGGCTCGCCTCCATGACCTCGACCAGCGGGCTCGGTACGACGTCGATCACGCTGCAATTCGAGCTCGGCACCAGCATCACGCGCGACGCGGGCTATGTGGAGCAGGCGATCCAGGCCGCAAGCGCGCTTCTACCCAAGGCTCTTCCCACGCCGCCGACTTACAGGGAGACCAATCCGGCCGACTTGCCGGTCCTAATCTACGCGGTTCATTCCGACGCCTATCCGATCCAGGAGCTGGATCAATACTCGAACATTCTTCTCGGCCAGTCGCTGTCGCGCGTGAGCGGCGTCGGGCAGGTGGCGATCGCCGGGCAGGCTGAGCCAGCCGTTCAGGTGAGGCTCAACCCAGACGCGCTCGCCGCCAAGGGGCTGGGCTTTGCGCAGGTCAGCGCGGCGCTCACCTCCGAAAGCGCGCTCCAACCGACGGGCAATCTCGAGGGCCGTCACGAAGAGTTTCCGCTCGACGTCAACCAGCAGCTGGAAAACGCCGCGCAGTTCCGCAAGATGATCGTATCCTACAGCAACGGCGCGCCGGTGGAGCTCGGGGACATCGCGACCGTAGTCGACGGTTCGCAAAACCCGCGCATCGGCGCCTGGTTCGGGACCAAGCCGTCCGAGGTTCTGTTGGTTTTCAAGGCGCCCGGCGCCAACACGCTCGACGTGGTCGACAGGATCAAGGCGATGATGCCTCAGCTCGAGAAGGCGATCCCGCGCTCAGTGCACGTGGACCTCGTCTCGGACCGCTCGCTCTCGATTCGCGCATCCGTCTCGGACGTCGAATTCACCCTGGTGCTGGCGATGGCGCTGGTCGTGCTTGTGATCTTCCTGTTCCTGCGCAAGTTCTGGGCGACCGTGATTCCGGGCATCGTCCTGCCAGTCGTCATCGTCGCGACGTTCGGGGCGATGTATCTGCTCGGTTACAGCATCGACAACCTTTCGCTGATGGCGCTGACGATCGCCATCGGGTTTCTTGTCGACGACGCGATCGTGATGATCGAAAACATCGTTCGCCATATCGAGGACGGGAAGCCGCCCCTCGAGGCCGCCCTCGACGGCGCGGGCGAGATCGGCTTCACCATCCTCTCCATCACGCTGTCGTTAGCGGCGGTGTTTATACCGGTCCTCTTCATGGCGGGCGTGGTCGGACTCCTTTTCCACGAGTTCGCGATGACGACGATCCTCGCAATCTTCATTTCCGGCTTCGTGTCGCTCACGCTGACGCCGATGATGTGCGCGCAGTTCCTGAAGGGCGACAGCGGCGCCCCGCAAAACCGGTTCAGCCGCTGGCTGGAGCGGGGTTTCGACCGCATGCGCGATACCTACGACCGCGGGTTGGTCTGGGCTCTGCAGCATGAGTTTTGGATGCTGCTCGTCACGATCGGGCTGATTGGCCTGACCGTGTACCTCTATCTCGTGATCCCGAAGGGGTTCCTGCCCGAACAGGACACCGGCACCTTCATGGGCGTCGCCCAGGCGCGCCAGGACATTGCCTTCGAAGCCATGGCGAAGATCGAGAACGAGTACGCCGCCATCCTCCTCAAGGACCCCGCCGTCTCTGGCATCGTCGGATTCGCCGGGGCGACGGGCGGTAACGCCACCGAGAACACGGCGCGCATGTTCGTCCAGCTGAAGCCGTTCGCGGAACGCCCTTCCGTGCAGGAGGTGATGGCGCGGCTCAAGCCCGAGGTCGCCAAGGTGGTCGGCGGAAAGTTCTTCATGCAGGCCGTGCCGGACATTCGAATTGGCGCGCGGCTCGAGCAGGCGGAATACCAGTATACGCTGACTGACACGGATACCGACCAACTCAACCATTATGCCCCGATTCTGCTGGATAAGATGAAGAGCATGAAAATCCTCGGAGACGTCGCCTCGGACCAGCAGATCAACTCACCTCACGTCGTTATCGAGGTCGATCGAAATCTGGCCTCGAGCCTTAACGTGCCGATCTCCAGCATCGACGCAGCGCTCGACGACGCTTTCGGACAGGCGCAAATCGCGAAGATTTACGATGCGACCCAGCAGGCCTATGTGATCCTCGAGGTCGAGAAGAAGTTCCAATCCGGTCCTGACGCGCTGTCGAGCCTCTACGTCGCGAATGCGACCGGCGGCCAGGTTCCCCTATCCGCGGTCGCAAGAGAGACGCGAAAGGTCGAACCGCTGACCGTCAACCACCAGGGCGTCTTTCCGTCCGTGACGCTGTCGTTCAACCTTGCCAAGGGCGCGTCGCTGAGCCAAGCGGTCGACGCCATCACCCAGGCGAAGGCGACCCTCGGCGCGCGGCCGACGCTCGTCGGGCAGTTCGAGGGGACGGCGCAGGCCTTTCAGGATTCGCTCGTCACCATGCCGCTCCTGGTCATGGCGGCGATAGTGACGATCTACATCCTGATGGGCATGCTCTACGAGAGCTTCATCCACCCGATCACCATTCTCTCGGCGCTTCCGGCCGCCGGCGTCGGCGCGCTCGTGATCCTGATTCTGACCCGCTACGATCTGACGTTGATCGCCCTGATCGGCGTCCTGCTGCTGATCGGCATCGTCAAGAAGAACGCAATCATGATGATCGATTTCGCCCTGGTCGCCGAGCGGGAGGGGAACATGAACCCGGTCGATGCAGTCCACCACGCCTGCCTCCAGCGCTTCCGACCGATCATGATGACGACCGTCTGCGCTCTGATCGTCGCCCTGCCGCTCGCCCTCGAAAGCGGCGCCGGGGCGGAATTGCGCAAGCCGATGGGGATCGCGATGGTCGGGGGTCTGCTGGTCTCGCAGTTGTTGACGCTTTACACGACCCCGGTGGTCTACATTTATCTCGATCGGCTCAACGGCTGGCTGGCGCACGCGCGTCCACTGGGATGGCTGGGACTCAAGTCCCGCCGGTCCCTACCCGCTCCCGACGTTCCCTGACCTTATTTGTGACGCCGAGCGGTTCGCTACAGCTCCGGAGCCTGCGTAGCAGAGCGCGCAGACCGATACTCTTAAACAACCCTGTCCGTCAGCTCCTGGATCGTCGTCTCGGAAGTACGCTTGTCGAACGCGATCCTGCCGCTTTCAGCGCGCACCCCTTCGGCTGTAAGCTCAACAACGAGGAGATCGCCGCTGTCCTCACTTGCGTGCGCAACAGTCGGGGCGCAGCAGCAGCGCCCGTGACGGCCGAGAAGTCCGAAAGCTCCGCTCCTCTCATGAACTGCTCTGGTCGATGAGCCGTCCGCGGCGGCGAGATAGATCTGCAGAATCTCCCTCCACGGAGACCGCCGGCGAGTGCGATCCGCAGGTCTATGACCTCGACTAGAACGAGGGCGCGCGCTTGGCCGAATGGCGGGCCGTTGGCGAGACCCGCGACCTCGAAAAAAACGCTAATCCGTCGGGCCGCAGGCGTTTGAGCCAAATCAACGAGGCGTCTTTCAACGGGAAGCAAAGGATGATCGCGACAGGCCAATATAAAGCTCTAACTCTAGTCGCGCCAAAACGATTTCGCCCTGGCGAAGTCGCGCCACGCTTTTTGCAATCCCTCCACGTCGCCCGCGCTGTGGCGCGCGCACCATCCGGTCGTCACCCCCGCGGCATAAGCGGTGCGCGAATTGCGAGCGAGGCCGAGCGTCTTGACGAGAGTTCCCGCAATGGCGGCGTCGTTGAGATCGCCGAGCAGGTCCTGCAGCGCAGCGGCCTTGCGTACGTAGCGCTCCGCGGCGACCTCCTGAAGGAACAGCGCGCGAAAGAATTCAGTCGCGTAGCGCATATGCTTCATGGCGATGCGCAAAGCGTGACGCGCCTCGGGGGTCAGCGACCGAAAATGCCGCCCGCGGCGCTTCACCTTACGATCGAGCGATTCGAGCCATCGCGCGGCGAACGCCTGAGCCGGCTCATCGAGTTCGGCAAGCGCCTCGTCCGCCGCTCCTTCCCGCCAGCCCCGAACGGCTGCGAGACGTTCGAGACGCAGCGCGAAGCGAGTGACCGTCTTCTCTGCGGCAAGTCGCGCCACGGCGGCGTGGCCGGCGGCCGCCCTCCTTTCGGCCGCCGCGCGCAGACGGTCGAAGCCGGGCTCGTCAGCAAAGTGCGCAAGCGCGCCGTTGCGGAGTCGCTCGACGAAGACGTCCCAGTCGCGCGCCTGCCCAAGCACGCTGGCGATCCGCTTCAATTCCGCGCGCAGCGCCTCGAATTCGGCGTGAGGGAGCGCCCGGCCAAAGAGGCCAAGCGCCGATCGCAGCCGGCGCATGGCGACCCGCATCTGATGCACCGCCTCGACCTTGTCGCCGGCGTTGAGCGCCGGCAGATTGCCAACGAAATGGGCAAGACAATTGCGCATGATCGCCGCGATCGCCTCGTCGAGCGTCGTGTCGGGACCAAGCGCCGGATCAGCGGCCCGCATCGGCGCCGGCGGCTCCGCGGTCATCAAAGCATGGGCGCGCTCGGCCTTGCTCTCAAATCCCGAGCCGGACAGGAAACGCTTCGACCAGCGCGAGGCCGAGGTCGAACAGCGCAACTAGTTCCCCGGACTTGAGCTCGAGTTCGAGCTCCGCGACCGGGGCGCGCTTTTCTCCGGCGAACAGGAAACCCGCGTCGAAAGCGACCTCGATTGCTGCGCCGTTCGCCTTGATCGTCCGGGCTGCGCGTCGAATGTCCGAACCAAATTTAGGAATAACCGGCTTTGCACCGACGAGGCCCGCGATCTCCCCAACTGTCGCTTTATCGAACAGGGCGAGGTCCGGCTCGGCGGACGCCGCCGTCACTTCCGTTTCCTCACGGTCGAAGGCGCCCCGATCGCCCGACGCCGACCGCTTAAGGCCCATGATCCAACCTCCGCCTACCCGCCGCACCCGCAAGGCGACGCGCGCTCGCGCGAGATCGCCCGCCTCGGAGTCAAAATAGACGGTCCTCAACTTTCTCCACGGCGGCGGTCCGGCCTGTCCCCCCAGAAGCGGCGCGGCCAAGGCCGCCTTCAACGTCCCACGATCGGCGATAAACTTAAGCTCCCGTTCAGCGCTCGCTCCCTTTCCCTGCGGTTCGCCCGTCATCAACGCCTCCTGGTCGACTGCGTCTGGCGGACCGCCTCTAGAACTCCATTGCTCTCGGGCGCGAGCGAAAGACGCGGCCCGTCAACAATACTGCGTTTTGCTTTTGCGCGAGACGCCCAGTCCCGTAACCTCCACTTGCTGCGAAGCGGACCTGTCCAGAAGGGCTTCGAAGCCGCCGGATCAATGCTGATGGGACCGCTTGGTTTCGATGACCTTGGCGAGCGGCCCACGATTGACCGGCGCATACATCTTCAGAGAATCGTGCATCTTGTGCTCGGCGTTCTCGATTTGGCGCCGGGCCGCCCCAAAAGCCTCCCGGATCGCGACGAGGGCGTGTTCGCATGCCGGCGCTTCGTCGCAGCACTGGTCGACGATGATGTCCTTATGGTTTGGCATCGCAATTCGGAGCACGACATCAAACACGTCGCCATTGCGATGCCGATTCTGCGGCCCCGAAACGACCACGCGGCAACTGGTGATCCTTCCGTTCAGGTGTTCGAGTCGTCGCGCCTGCGCGGCAATCTCGGCCCGCACTTCCTCGGTCGGCTGATAATGTCGGAACGCGATTTCGATCGGGGTTTTCATCATCGTCCTCCAGTCAGCTTTGGCTCCGATCCCCCTTTACGCGCCGCTGATCCGGCAAAGGTGCTAGCGCGTTCTCGCGGTGCGTGTTTTGCGCGGAATCAAATACACGGTGGAAGCGCTGAACAGATTTTGCCGACGCGTCCCATATCCGCGGACCCGGCCAGCTGACCCGCTCGCTCTGGCGGACGCTCCGTGCGCGCCCTACATAACGGGGATCCGCCGAGAGGGAGATTTCCGATGAGTGAAGCATCCGCTATCTGGGATCTGTTAGTCAGACGGCGGATCCCGCTGCAGTCGAAGCCTTGAAGTCTGCGGTCGCTTCGGCGCCCGATCCAGCGCTCAACCGCATCAATCCCTTGGCCTTCGCAGCCAGTCATGGCCTCGACGAGGAAGCGACAATCGCGGCGCTTGTCCATGCCGCCCGTTTGGGCCTGCTCGATATGTCATGGAATGTCATCTGCCCGGGATGCGGGGGCGTTTTGGAGACCGCCGGCGCCCTGAAGACGATCAACCGCCACGAGTATTTCTGCTCATTCTGCGCCGAGGGTCACGAGCCGACGCTCGATCAATTGATCGAGGTCACCTTCACCGTCCACCCGCGCATCCGTCGGATCGGCGCGCACGATCCGGATTCCCTTTCCCATGCGGAATACATGCGGCAAATCTTCTGGGGCTCGGGCGCCGATCTGCCGGAGGACATCGAGAGCGCGGTCGGCCGCGCCACCCTCGACCTCATGGAGCTGGGGCCCGGGGAAAGGGCGTCCATGTCGCTTGTCCTGTCGAAGGGTTTCATTATCGCCTTCGATCCTGTCACGCACGCTTCAATGTTTCTGGACGTGTCGGGGGACGAAACCCAGGAGAGGCGAACGCTATCGCTGGTTTTTGCCGAGTCGCACGCCCACAGCGGCACCATGACCCTCAACCCCGGTCCGGTACGGTTCACGTTCGAGAACAAGGCCGACCGCCGCACGCTTCCCGGGCTCTGGGTCAATGGTACGGAGATGCATGCGCTTTCAGAACGCAGGCCGTTCCTGACCGCGACGCAACTCCTCAGCAACCAGACCTTCCGCGACCTTTACCGCAGCGGCACTTTCGATCCCGAGCAGAGCTTCAAGATCACCAGCCTGACGATCCTTTTCACCGATCTCAGAGGCTCGACGGCCCTCTACGACCGGGTCGGAGATCTCGCGGCCTTCGATCTGGTGCGCAGCCATTTCGGCGAGTTGATCGCCGCGGTCGCGGCCGAAGGCGGAGCGGTCGTGAAGACGATCGGCGACGCCGTGATGGCGACGTTCACCACCCCAGATCGAGCGTTGCGCTCGGCTATGCGGATGCGCAAGGCGATGCGCGAAATCAACGCCGGCCGGGGCAACGACGATCTGGCGCTCAACATAGGACTGCACGAGGGGCCGTGCCTGGCGGTGATGCTCGACGACCGCCAGGATTATTTTGGCCAGACGGTCAACATCGCGGCCCGCGTTCAGGGGCTGGCGGAGCCGACCGCGGTGCTTGCCACCGCGCCGGTCGTCGAGAGCGCCGAGGCCGCGCGCGTGCTTGGCGAGTCGGGCTACCGCACGACCTCGCGTCTGCTCAATCTCCGTGGCGTCAGCGAAGCGTTTCAGATCTACGAAATTCGGGAGGCCGAACAGCGCGCAGCCGCGTAACGGCGTTCGCGAAAAGCAACCGGCCGGTCGCAAGGCGACCGGCCGGACCTATCGTTCTCGCGCGTTCGCTCAGCCCTTGGGAGGCGTCAGCAACTCGGCGGCTTTTTTCGCCGCCTCTTGTCCGATTGCGGCGAGTTCCTTGGCCTGCTCGGTGATCGCATTCGCGCGTTCGCGCAAATGCGTGCTCATGAACTCGACGAAATCGGAGGGCGAGCGCGGCTGCATCAACTTTTGCGCGAAGTGCATGTTGGCTGTCGCATTCTCCTGGACGAGATGCATCAGCTTCGACTGGTAGTCCTGCAGCGCCTTGAAAGAGCCCGCGAACGCCCCGCCGTAAGCGCTGGCGGCATTGGCGAACTGTGACGCTACAGCGTCGCCCACCTTGGAGGCCGGGTTTTCGTTGTCAGCCATCGTCTTACTCCGTTTTTGAATTGAGATCCGCCAACCAGAGCCGTTCGTCAGCGCTCAGCGCTCGACGGTCAACGCTACGCCCATGCCGCCGCCCACGCAAAGCGTCGCGAGGCCCTTCTTGGCGTTGCGCTTCTCCATTTCGTAGAGCAGCGTCGTCAGGATACGCGCGCCCGACGCGCCGATCGGATGACCGAGGGCGATCGCGCCGCCGTTGACGTTGACCTTGGAAGTATCCCAGCCGAGGTCCTTGTTGACGGCGAGCGCCTGGGCGGCGAATGCCTCGTTGGCCTCGATGAGATCGAGGTCGCCGATCTTCCAGCCAGCGCGCTCGAGCGCCTTGCGCGAAGCCGGGATCGGGCCTGTGCCCATGATCGCGGGATCGACGCCGGCGGTCGCGAACGACACGATCCTCGCAAGCGGCTTCAGGCCGCGCTTCTGCGCCTCGGCGGCGCTCATCACGACCAGGGCCGCCGCGCCGTCGTTGATGCCCGAGGCGTTGCCGGCGGTGACCGTGCCCTCCTTGTTGAAGGCGGGACGGAGCTTCTTCAGGCCGTCGAGCGTGGCGTCGTGGCGGATGAACTCGTCGTCGGAGACGACCACGTCGCCCTTGCGGGACTTGACGGTGACCGGCGCGATCTCGTCCTTGAACTTGCCGGACTTCTGGGCCGCGCTCGCCTTCTGCTGCGAGCCGAGGGCGAACTCGTCCTGCTGGTCGCGAGTGATCTGAAACTTCGTCGCCACGTTCTCGGCGGTGACGCCCATGTGATAGCCGTGGAAGGCGTCAAACAGGCCGTCCCGCAACATGGTGTCGGCGAACTCCATCTGCCCCATCTTCACGCCGTTGCGCAGATAGGCCGCGTGCGGAGCCAAGCTCATGCTCTCCATGCCGCCGGCCACGACGATGTTGCTCTCGCCGGTCTTGATCTGCTGCGCCGCGAGCGCGACCGAGCGCAGGCCCGAGCCGCAAAGCTGGTTGATGCCGAAGGCCGTCTTGTCGTCGGGGAGGCCGGCGGCGCGACCCGCCTGGCGGGACGGGTTCTGGCCCTCGCCGGTGGCCAGGATCTGGCCGAGGATCAGCTCATCCACGTCGGCAATCGAAATCCCGGCGCGTTCGATGGCGCTCTTGATCGCGACGGCGGCGAGATCGTGCGCGGGGAGTGTGCTCAAGGCGCCGCTGAAACTGCCGACGGGGGTGCGGGCTGCGGAAACAATGACGATGTCGGTCATGATACTGTCTCTCCCTAACTTCGGGCTGACCCGTCAAGCCATGTTATGCAGGCCGCCGTCAACGTAAATGGTGTCGCCGGTCATGCCCGAGGAGGCGCCGCCGACCAGAAACGCTACCACGCGGCCAACCTCGGCGATATCCACCAAACGTTGCGCAGGCGCGCGCTCCTGCGCCATCTGGACGAGCTCGTCAAAATGTGAAATGCCGCTCGCCGCTCGGGTCTTGAGCGGTCCCGGAGAGACGGCGAACACACGCACGCCGCGGGGGCCGAGTTCGGCGGCCATGTAACGAACCGACGCCTCGAGCGCCGCCTTCACCGGACCCATCATGTTGTATCGATTCACGACCTTGTCGGCGCCATAGTAGCTCATCGTCACCAGCACCCCGCCGTCGCTCATCAACGGCTCGGCCAACTTCACCATGCGGATGAAGGACCAGCAGGAAACCTGCATGGCCTGGGAAAAACCGTCCCAGGAGCAGTCGACCACCCTGCCGTGCAGATCGTCCTTAGGGGCGAAGGCGATGGCGTGGATGACAAAGTCTAGCCGGCCCCATGTCTTGGCGATCGTGTCGAACACGGCTTCGAGTTCGCCAGGTTTCGACACGTCGAGCGGCGCCGTGATCGACGCCTGCAGCTGCTGGGCCAGCGGTTTGACATAAGGCTCCGCCTTCTCGTTGAGCCAGGTCACGGCGAGGTCGGCGCCGAAGGCGCGCAGCTTCATCGCGCAGCCGTAGGCGATCGACTGGTCGTTGGCGATGCCGACGACCAGTCCCTTCTTGCCCTTCAACATCTCCCCGATCGAGGCGTCCGGATCCCAGACTTTAGGCAGCGTATCAATCGGGCGATCGGTCATGGCGAAGCTCCCAGCCATCGAATGCGGCGGGGTCTTAGCGCGGGAGAACGACGGACGCGTGAAAAGAAAACGCCGGCGCTTCCCGGATCCTTGCGCCAAATCGACGCAGCAACGCGACGAAAGCTTCCGCCCCCGAGACGAAACTGTCGCGCGAGCCGGGCTGCGCCAGCCCACCTGTCAACGACGGACTGTGATCGCCTGGCGTCGACCGAGCCTCGAGCCCCAGGGCGTCGAAGGGGTCAGGCTGGTCGAATCCGCGGGCGGAGCGGCGCCCAGCGAGGTTTCGACCGACATGAGATGTGCGCGACTGTGCTGGCGATGGCGATCCCCGGCGGTGCGCAGCATCGGATGGGCGAGACTCGGCAGTTCGACGCCGCCGCGAGGATCGAGCAGGACTTTCAACAAGATCGATATCCTGGCGAAATCGATTCGGCGCGAAGCGTAGAGTTCGACCAGGCGTCGAAAAATGAAGCGTTCGATGTAGATGTCGGTGCGCCACGCAAAGTCGGGACGCCGATCGGTTGCGATGTAGCACACCGAACGCTGATCGAAATCGTCGCTCCGGTCCATTCGATCGGCGTCTTCGTAGCCCGATACGTAGACGAGGTAGCCGTCGTCCGCCTGGCCGGCGGCGAGCGTCCCGGAACGCACGACGCCCTCGATCGCATAGTCGACCAGGGCCGAAGGCCGACGCCCGCCAAGGCCCTCGAAACCGCTCTCGTGGCGTTGAAACACCATATCCGTCAGGGAGACGTCGATGTCTACGACCGAAGCCGTCAGGCTCTTCGCCGCGCGCCGCCAGGCGGCCCGATCGCGCTGCGAACTCCCCCCGCCGTTCACGAGGCTTGCAGCCTCTTCGGAACTCGATGCTATTTGGGACACGAGCCTCGCGCCATGCCAATCTCATTGCGGCGGCCGCCGATGGCCTCCCGCGCTTCAACCCTTGAACGCCCAGGCGGCGCCAACCTCGAGCACCGAACGGTACGCGGCAACTCTTATCCAGCGTCACGCTGTGTGTTGTCAATGTCCACTTCGCCGGTCAGCCTGGGCCTACCAGCGGATCAGCGCCGCGCCCCAGGAGAAGCCCCCGCCCACCGCCTGGATCATCACGAGGTCGCCCGTCTTGATCCGGCCGTCCTCGACCGCCACGGACAGGGCCAGCGGAATCGACGCCGCGGAGGTGTTGCCATGGCGGTCGACGGTCACCACGACCTTCTCGCGCGGGATGCCCAGCCTCTCGGCCGAGGCCTCGATAATCCGCCGGTTGGCCTGGTGCGGCACGAACCAGTCGATCGCCTTGGCGTCGCAGCCGGCGTCGGCGAGGCAACCATGAATCACGTCCGACACCATGCCAACCGCGTGGCGGAACACTTCCTTGCCCTCCATGCGGAGATGGCCGACGGTCTGGGTCGTCGAAGGTCCGCCATCGACGTAGAGCTTGGCGCGGTGCCGCCCGTCCGACCTGAGCCGCGAGGCGATCACGCCCGGCGACGCGAGCGCTCCCTCGCTCTCCCGCGCCTCGAGCACGATCGCGCCCGCCCCGTCGCCGAACAACACGCAGGTTCCGCGGTCGTCCCAGTCAAGGATGCGCGAAAAGGTCTCGGCCCCAATCACCAGCGCGCGCTTGTGCGAGCCGGAGCGCAGGAACTTGTCTGCCGTCGTCACGGCGAAGACGAAACCGCTGCACACCGCCTGCAGATCGAAAGCCGCGCCCTCGGTGATCCCGAGATTGGCCTGGACCTGGGTAGCCGTCGCCGGAAAGGTATAGTCGGGAGTCGAAGTCGCGAGAACGACCAGGTCGATATCCTGAGCCTTCAGGCCCGAACGGCTCAACGCCGCCTCCGCCGCGCGGGTGGCCAGCGTCGAGGTGGTCTCGCCCTCCCCCGCAATATAGCGCTGCGTGATGCCCGTGCGCTGCCGGATCCATTCGTCGGATGTGTCCATCTTCCCGGCGAGCTCGCCGTTGGTCACGACCCGGGCGGGAAGCGCAGCGCCGACGCCGCGGACGCAGGAACGAAGAAGCAAAGCCATTCAAGGGATTCCGGGAGTCAGGTCTCGACGGCCGGCGAGGCGGCTGCGGGCCGGCTCTCGCTGGTCTGAGCGATCATTTCACGAATTTTCACCAGGAGTTCCTGGCGAACCATGTCGTAACCGAGTTCGATGGCGCCGGCGTAGCTGTCGGCGTCGGCGCCGCCATGAGCCTTGATGACGACGCCGTCAAGACCAAGGAACACGCCGCCATGCGCTCTGGGCGCCATCCTCTCCCGCATCGCGTCGAGGGCTTTGCGGGCAAACAGGAAGCCGATGCGCGACATGAGGCTGTGGCTGAAGGCGTCGCGCATGTACTGGCCGAGCTGGCGGGCGGTGCCTTCCGCGGTCTTCAGCGCGATGTTGCCGGTGAAGCCCTCGGTCACGAACACGTCGACCGCGCCCTTGCCGAGGTCGTCGCCTTCGACGAAACCTTGGTAGCGCATGTTGGGCAGATTGGCGTCGCGCAACAGCCGACCCGCCGCCTTGACCTCCTCGACGCCCTTGATCTCCTCGGTGCCGACATTCAGCAGCCCGACGGTCGGGCAGTCGATGTCGAACACGATACGCGCCATCGCCGCGCCCATGACCGCCAGATCGACCAGATGCTGCTCGTCGCCCCCGATCGTCGCCCCGACATCGAGAACGATCAATTCGCCGCGCATCGTCGGCCACAGCGCGGCGATCGCCGGGCGGTCGATTGGGGCCATGGTGTGCAGGCAGAACTTGGCCATCGCCATCAGGGCGCCGGTGTTGCCGGCCGAGATGACGCAATCGGCGCCGCCGGTCTTCACCGCCTCGATCGCCTGCCACATCGACGACACCCGGCGGCCGGTCCGCAGGGCCTGGCTCGGCTTGTCGGTCATCTTGACCGCGACGTCGGTATGAAAAACCTCGGCGCGGCCGGCGAGCCTCGACTCCGCGGCCAGAAGCGGCGCGATCGCGTTCCGGTCGCCGTACAACAGAAAGCGGACGTCCGGGCGTCGCTCGAGCGCGATGCCGGCTGCGCGCAGCACGACGGCCGGGCCGTGGTCGCCCCCCATTGCGTCCAGCGCTATGCGGATATCCGTCGCCATTTTTCGTCCGACCGCACCCGATCCAGCTCGGGCGGGCGCCCGGGGCGGCGGGACAATAGCGTCTTATCCGCCCAAGGCAACGGCATAAAGCGACGCGCCCAGGAGACCTCCGCCGAGGTCTTCGGCGGGCTGGTGGGATCCGGGCGTGAATCCATAATTTTCAATGGGCTGGGGCCGGTTTTCCAAGCGATTTGGCGCTTTGGCGCCGAGCGCCAGGCCGCCTTCGCCGGGTTCGGGCCGCGCCGACGCGAACGCGGCTTCGCGCATCGTGGCGGCTCCGCCAAATGCGCCCGCGAGCGCCCCGCTCAGGCTCCCGGATTCCATCTTTTCAAGGCCTTGCGGGGCGCTTTGGGACCGTTCGAAACCGCCGCATTTGTCGTGCCCGCGAACGCCGGCCTCCGAGGCCGCGGGACGGGAAGGTCCGCCGTTCCGCGTCTCCGGCAACCCTCCGAGCCGCGGCTCTGAATCCTGGCTTTCGCGAGGATGACACGCGGCGGCGTCCTCCGGGGGCGTCCTCCGGCATGCGCCGGCGCTCGACGAGCCAACTTCGCCCAGTCCGCTGAGGGGCGACGCGGGCTCGCGGCGCATGCGGGGGCCGTGCGGCGTCCGACGCAAGGACCGGCGCGCAGCTGATGGCTTCACGCTCTTGCGCCGTCGGCCCGAGCCGGCCGACGAGCGCGTCCCCGCACGTCATAGCGTCGTCGGTGGGCGCCGCGAGACGCGACGGCTCCGGCAGGCGACGCCCGGCGGCGACGAAGCCGTGATAGCGGTCGAGGTCGCGCACGATCCGGATCACCCGGTCGACCGCGCGCAGGTTCATGTCGGTCATGGCGCTGACCGCGACGAGCAGCGCCTCGTTGAGCCGGCTCGCCTGGATCGCCGCGAACACTTCGGGCGCCGGCATGCGGCGGCCGAGAATGTCCCGGACGACCGCGTCCATGCGCGCCTCGCTGAACCCGAGGCGCGCGGCGATCTCGCCGATCGACACGCCCCGGTTGAGATAGTCGACGATCACCTGCTCGCCCTTGAAAGCTTCGAGGCGCGCCGCGCGCGCATCCATTCGCGGCGACAGGAGGGGCGGCGTCTCGCCGCCCTCTAGGTCGGCGTCCGGAGGGACGCCCGCGTGGGTGCGGGCGCCGGGGCCTTCGGCCGGACCCCCGGCTGACGACGGGCTTTGGGCCGCAAAACGGGCGCGCTCCGAAGGCGCACAGGAACTCGTCGGCCGCCGCGTCATGAGCCGCGGCCGCCGGGGCGGCTTCGGCGAGCGTGGAGACAGGATTTGCGAACATGGGACTTGCAGACATGGGATGCGTCTCTGTTTCTGATAATCGAAACTATACGACGCGATCATCCGCCTGGCAAGAAATTGTCGCCTGTCTCGACGGGAACGCTTCCGAGCCCGGCGGCGCAAGCGCGCTGGCCTGTTGCGGCAGGAAGGACGTCGGCGAGGACGCCCCGGAGCGGCGACGTCCTAGTCGCCGTGTATCCGACGGCCCTCCTGTCCGCTCGGGGTCGGGGCCGCCTCACGGTCTGCGGCGGAAAGACGTCGGCGAGGACGCCGACGCTCCGGAAGGACGTCCTCGTCGCCGTGTCGGCGCGGCGTCCGTCGCCTGACCGTCGCGTCGCGACGCCGTGCGCTACTTGTCGACGAATTGGATCGCCTGTTCGAGCGCGGCGGGCGAGACGCGCATGAGGCCGGTGTAGGGCAGGCCAAGCTCCAGGATGAGGAAGAGCGCGAAGGCAATCGAAGCCGCGCCAAACGCCAGCGCCGAAAGCACCAGCCCGTTGGATTCGGCGAACAGGCCGATGCCGAAAAACAGCGCCAGCGTCCAAAACACCAGAATGGCGACCAGGACCCAGGACACCGGCGGGCTCGCGACTTGCAGCGACATCAGCAATCGCGATTGCTCGACCATACTGTTGTACTGATTCGCTGTGGCCAATGCCTGTTTTTGCGCCTCCGTCTTGGGATCAAGCGTTGCGAGAAAGTCGCTCAGGCCCTGCGCGTTGGCGAGCGGCGCGGCGACCGTGAGCAGAGCCGGGTCCGCCTCTCCGCCGCCCCAGAACGTATCATAGCCTTTGACGATTCCCGCCTTGAGACGGTCGCGCGCCGGCTTCGTCTCGGGCCCATATTGCGCCAGCGCCTGATCGAGCCTCAGGATCTGCGCGGAAAAGCCCTCGAGTTCGGTCCTCTGGGTCGAGAAATAGGCGAAACTGACGCCGATCAGCGTTCCCAGGACGAGCGCCAGCAGAAGCGTCAGCAGCCCGGCCACCTGACCGACGACCCCGCGCAACTCCCCGGTCTTGTGCTCGTCCTCTAGTCGCTTTTGCATGTGCAGCCCGGCGTAGCCGGCAGCAAAGATCAAAATGAAAATGATGACGCAGATTAGCAGAACACCCATAGCGTCCCCTCCCCTCGCCTCGTTTGGCTGACGAGCCCTAGCACAAATTTCCGTCTCGCAACGACCGCCAACCCGACCGCCCTCCCCGCCCGCTCCGGGCTCGCGGCCGCCTCACGGTCTGCGGCGGAAGGACATCGGCGGGGACGCCGACGCTCCGGAGCGGCGACGTCCTCGTCGCCGTGTATCGGCGCCCCGGAGCGACGCAGCCGAAGGCTGCCGAGCCGGGATGCCAGCGGGGCGACAAGCGTGCTAGCAACGGCCCGACGCAACTCATGAGGCCGTATCCCTTCCGATGACCAAGCTCAGCGACGACACCCGGGCTTCCCTGAAGAGCCGCACGCGCCTCGTTCATCTCGGGCGCGACGGCCAGCAGTCGCAGGGCTTTGTCAATGTCCCGCCGTTTCGCGGTTCGACCGTCCTTTATCCCGACATGGCGACGCTGAAGAGCCGCGAGCAGCGCTACACTTACGGCACGCACGGCACGCCGACGACGGACGCGCTCTCATCGGCCTGGACCGACATTTCCGGCGCGGCGGGGACCGTGCTCGTCCCCTCCGGCCTCGCGGCGATCGTCGTGGCGCTGATGGCGGCCCTCTCCGCCGGCGACCACCTCTTGATGACCGACTCGGCCTACGGCCCGGGTCGCGCCTTCGCGACCGGCACGCTGAAGCGCATGGGGGTCGAGACGACCTTTTACGATCCGCTCATGGGCGCCGGGATCGAGGCGCTTTTCCAGCGGAACACCAAAGCCGTGCTGACCGAGTCGCCGGGCTCGCAGAGTTTCGAGATCCAGGACATCCCGGCGATCGCCGAGGTCTCGCATGCGCGGGGCGCCTGCGTGATGATGGACAACACCTGGGCGACGCCGCTGTTCTTCCCGCCGCACGCTCGCGGCGTCGACATCGCGATCGAGGCCGGCACCAAGTACCTCTCGGGCCATTCGGACCTGCTCATCGGTCTCGTCTCGGCAAATGCGGACTGGATCGCGCGCGTCACGCACACGGCGGGCCAGATGGCGATCCAACCGGGGCCGGAGGACGTCTTTCTGGGGTTGCGCGGCCTGCGCACCATGGAATTGCGCCTGCGCGAAGCGGAGCGGCAGGGGCTCGCGATGGCGCGATGGCTGAGCGAGCGGCGCGAGGTCCTGCGCGTCCTCCACCCGGCCCTGCCCGACGACCCCGGGCACGCCATCTGGAAGCGCGACTTCCTGGGCTCCTCGGGCCTCTTCAGCGTGATCCTGAAACCCGCCTCGGACGAGGCGGTCGCGGCGTTTCTCGACGGCCTCGAGCTTTTCGGCCTCGGCTACTCCTGGGGCGGCTACGAGAGCCTGGTGATCCCGTTCGACTGCGCGTCCTATCGCACCGCGACCCGATGGGCGCCCGGCGGCCCGGCGCTGCGTTTCTCAATCGGCCTCGAGGACCCCGAGGATTTGAAGGCGGACCTCGACCGGGCTTTCGCCCGCTTGAAGGCGGTCGCGTGAGCGCCGTGCGCCGCTACGCGGCCGTCGAACGCGCAGCGCGCCTGAGCGCCTGCGGCGGCTGGCCGAAGGCGCGCAGAAAGGCGCGGCGCATGCGCTCGGGATCGCCGAAGCCGGTCGTCGCGGAAATGTCGTCGATGGCCGAGACGCCGTCTTCAACCCTCGATCGTGCAGCCTCGACGCGCAGCCTTTCAATGGCGCGCGCCGGCGTCACGCCCGTCTCCTCGGCGAAGCGCCGGGCGAAGTTGCGTGGGCTCATGCCGGCCTGATCGGCGAGCCGCTCGACCGTCAGAGCCTCCGCCAGACGCTCCCGCGCCCAACCCATGAGAGGACCGAATCGGCCCTCGGGCCGCTCGAGGTCGAGCAGGGCGGAAAACTGCGACTGCCCGCCGGGGCGGCGGCGATAGACCACGAGCTGCCGGGCCGTCTGACGGGCGATCGACTTGCCGAGGTCGTCGGCGATCAAGGCCAGCGCGAGATCAATTCCGGCGGTGATGCCGCCCGAGCTCCAAATCGCGCCGTCTCGAACAAAGATGCAGTCCGGCGTCAGACGCACGCGCGGATAGCGGCGCGCGAAGTCCTCGGTGCGGCTCCAGTGCGTGGTCGCGCGCCTGCCGTCCATGACGCCGGCCTCCGCGAGGATGAAAGCGCCTGAGCAGACGCTCGCCATGCGCCGGCAAACGGCGGCGCTTGCCCGGACGTAGGCGAGAAGCGCGGCGTCGCCGACCGCCTGGCGGGACCCGTCGCCGCCGGCGACGATCAGCGTGTCGAGCGGCGGCGCGGCGGCGGCGGCTTCGGCCTCCATCGTCGCATGCGATGAGCTTCTGACCGCCCCGCCCCGCATCGCCAGCACCCGCAGGCGATAAGCGCCGCGGCCGTAGCGCCCCGCAATCTCGAACGCCGCGATCGGCCCGGCGGCGTCGAGCAGCTGGAAGCCGTCAAAGATGAGAAAGCCGATTTCGCGAATCACGTCATGGCAGCTTTCGAGGGAATATTGTCATTTCGGACAGGACGCTATGCGCCGATGATCGGGCCGTCAACTTTGGAGCGACTCCATGGCCGCCAAGGACTTCCTGATCGTCGAGGCGATCTTTCCCGGCATGACCCAGCTGGATTTCACCGCGCCTCACACTGTATTTTCGAGAATCCCAAACGCGACCGTAGCGGTCGCCTCGTCGGCGGGCGGAGAGGTCGAATCCGACGGGGGCCTCGTCTTCGCCGGAACGCAGCAGCTGGCCGAGATCGAGCGCTGCGATCTCCTCTTTGTCCCGGGCGGCCTGGGGGTCACCGACGTCTTCGGCGACGAGGTGTTCATGCGCGAGTTCCGGCGGCTCGCGAGCGGCGCGCGTTACCTGACTTCGGTATGCAACGGATCGCTGGTCCTCGGCGCGGCCGGGCTCCTCAAGGGCAAGCGGGCGGCGTGCCACTGGGCCTGGCGAGATCTGTTGCCGCTGTTCGGCGCCATTCCCGATCCCTCGCGCGTCGCGCGAGACGGCGACGTCATCACCGGCGGCGGCGTGACCGCGGGGATGGATTTCGCCCTCGTCGTGGCCGCCGAGATCGGCGGCGTGACGCTGGCCCAGATTATCCAGCTCACGCTCGAATATGCGCCGGCGCCGCCGTTCGCGGCCGGGCGGCCCGAGACGGCGCCGCCGGAGGTTCTCGAGATCGTCAACGCCCGCCTGGCCGCCCAAGGCCCACGCCGGCGGGCGGCCGTAGAACAGGCGGCGGCGCGGCTCCGATCGGCGGAGGGTTGAAGCGCGCGCGGGATTCGGACAGCATCCGGGTCATGCGCGACTTCCTGATCGACACCGACACCGCCTCCGACGACGCCGTCGCGATCATCATGGCGCTGGCCGCGTCCGACGTGCGGGTGCTCGGGCTGACCACCGTCGCCGGCAATGTCGCGATCGAGCAGGCGACCCGCAACGCGCTCGTCACCGCGGAAGTCTGCGGCTCAGACGTTCCCGTCTATGAGGGCGCCGCGGCGCCGCTCACGCGGGCGCTTCGCGACGCGCATTGGTTTCATGGGGCCGACGGGCTCGGCGATCATGGGATCGCGCCGTCGCGGCGCAAGGCCGAGAGCGAACATGCGGTCGACGCCATTCTGGGCCTCTCGCAGGATCATCCCGGGCTGACGCTGGTGACCCTGGGGCCGCTGACCAACATCGCCCTCGCGCTCGCCATCGATCCCGCGCTTGCGCAGCGGGTCGGCCGCTGCGTCGTCATGGGCGGCGCGCCGTGCTGCGAGGGCAACGTCACGCCGGCGGCCGAATACAACATCTGGGTCGATCCCGAGGCGGCGCGGGCGGTGTTCCGCTCGAAGCTGCCGATCGAGATGATCGGCTGGCACGTCTCGCGCGGGGCCTCGGTGCTGAGCGACGCCGAAGTCGCGGCGCTCGAGGCGCTGGGCACGGACAAAGCGCGTTTCGCCGTCAGGACCAACAGCCGCGCCCGCGAAGCCTACCAGGTCCAGACCGGCGAGGCCGGCCTGTCGCTCGCCGATCCGACCGCGATGGCGGTCGCGATCGACCGCTCCGTGGGCCTGACCTGGTCGCGCCGTCGCGTCGCGATCGAAACGCACAGCGAACTTACCCGCGGCATGACCGTGGTCGACCGGCTGGGGGTCAACTCGGACCCGATCAACGCCGACGTCTGGAGAGAGGCGGCGGGCGAGAGCGACGGAGCCGACGTGCTCTGGACCTTCGAATTCGGCGAAATTCAAGGCGATGCTGGCGGCCGCTCTAGCAAGGTGAGACGCCACGCCCTCAGTTGCAGCGCCGGACGCATATGAAATTGAAAGTCTGATCGCAAACCCGCGTGCATTGTTCCTTATGATCAACTGTGTAGTCCGGGCGACTGTAGCAGTCCGCTTTGCAGCTCTCGAACTTGACCTTGCATTCGCTTCGACAATCGCTTGCTGCGGCGTCGTTCTGCGCGGTTTGCAGCCATTTTGCAGTCAACCCGTCGCTTGCAAACGCTTGCATTCCGGCAAGCAACAGGACGAACGCGATAAGAACTTGCCGTCTCATCGTCGCCTCCGCTTCATCCGATCGGGTCGTTGACGCCCTCTCGAACGGAAACATCCTACGACCGCTTACCCTCAGCACGCTTGATATCCATCAAGTCTCTGGGGCATTTTCTCAAGACGAGCCGACACGAACCCCGTGATTGCCCGATTCCTTTGCGCTAGCGGCTTGCGACGACGCGCCTCAGACATCAGGTTCATCGACTGAAGAAAGGGACGCCATGGATGACGACCGCAACCTTCTCGGCGATGCGACGTCGCCCTATCTGCTCCAGCACGCCGGCAATCCCGTGCACTGGCGGCAATGGGGGCCGGCAACCTTCGCCGAGGCGAAACGGCGCGACTGCCCGATCCTGCTGTCGATCGGCTACGCTGCGTGCCACTGGTGTCACGTGATGGCGCACGAGTTGTTCGAGAACGTCGAAATCGCCAATCGTATGAACGCCTTGTTCGTAAATGTAAAAGTTGATCGGGAAGAACGCCCCGACATCGATCACATCTACATGACCGCGCTCCACGCCATGGGCGAACAAGGCGGCTGGCCCCTGACCATGTTTCTCGATCCCGAGGGACGGCCGATGTACGGCGGCACCTACTGGCCGCCGACCCCGCGCTGGGGGCGTCCCTCGTTCGGGCAGATCCTCGAGGGCGTCGCCAACGCCTGGCGCGACCGCCGCGACGGCCTGGCCAAGAACGCGTCCGCGCTCATGAAGCATCTGGCCGACCTTTCGACCCCGGCGCCCGGCGGCGATCTGACGCCGAGCGATCTGACCCGGGTCGGCGACGCGCTTCTGCGCGCAGTCGATCCCGTTCACGGAGGAATCGGGCACGCGCCGAAATTCCCCAACGCCCCCATCTTCCGATTCTTCTGGAGCGAGAGGTTTCGCCGCAGCGATCCGAAGTTCGGGGAGGCCGTGCGGGCGCTGCTCCTGGCGATGAGCGCGGGCGGCCTCTACGACCACCTCGGCGGCGGCTATGCGCGCTACTCGACCGACGCCGAATGGCTCGTGCCGCATTTCGAGAAGATGCTCTACGACAACGCCCAGATTCTCGAGCTCCTCGCCCTCGTCCACGCGGAAACGCCCGATCCCGTCTTCGCCGAGCGCGCCCGCGAAACGGTCGGCTGGCTCACGCGCGATATGGCCGTCGAGGGGGCCTTCGCCGCATCGCTGGACGCCGACCAGGATGGCGAGGAAGGCCTCTTCTATGTCTGGACGGAACCGGAGGTCGACGCGGCGCTGGGGTCAGCCTCCGCCCGTTTCAAGGCGGCCTATGACGTCACTGCGCGCGGCAATTGGGAAGGCCGCACGGTTTTGAGGCGAATCACGCCCCGAGGTTCGGCCGAGGAGGAGGCGGCGCTGGCGGCGGCGCGCGAAAGCCTGTTTGCGGTGCGCGAGGGACGCGCCAAGCCCGGGCGGGATGACAAGATTCTCGCGGACTGGAACGGCTTGACGATCGCAGCGCTGGTCCGCGCGAGCGCGGTGTTCGGCGAGCCGCAATGGCTCGACCTCGCGCGCGCCGCGTTCGACTTCGTCCGGACGACGCTTCGAGATGGCGACGGGCGGCTTCTGCACGCCTGGCGTGCGGGACGGGCCGGCGCGCGCGGCATGCTCGACGATTACGCCGCGTTGGCGCGGGCGGCGCTTGCGCTGTTCGAGGCGAGCGGCGACCCGAACGACCTCGATGAGGCCAAGCGGCTTGCGAGCGAAGCGCTGCGCCTGTTCGGCGACGACGACGGCGGCGTCTATCTGACGGCGAGCGACGCCGGCGACATTCCCGGGGCGCGACCGCGGCACGCCCACGATGGGGCGACTCCCTCCGGGGTTGGCCTTCTCGCCGAGGTCCTCGCGCGTCTGTGGCATGTGTCCGGCGAGCCGCGATGGCGCGCTTCGGCCGACCAACTCCTTCGCGCGTTCTCCGGCGCATCGGAAGGGATTGGCGGCAGCCCTCTCCTGCTCCTTGCCGCGGATCTGCTGGAGCGCGGCGGTTGCATCGTGGTGGACGGTCCGCTCGGCGATCCTGCGGCCGAGGCGCTCGCCGCGGCTGCTCTCAGCGTCTCCGACCCCGCGCTGAGCGTCTTGCGGCTCGACCGTCGCCTGTGGCGGAGCGCCTCGCCGCGCGACGATCTGCCACGGAGTCCCTCGCCGATGGCGATGCTCTGCCGCGGCCAGACGTGCAGCCTCCCGGTTACGACCGCTCAGGCGCTTGCTCAACTGATCGTCGGCTCCACATGACCCGTTGCAAAGAGGGCCGAAGGCCAACCCCCATCGCGACGAGCCGCGGACCAACGATCGTGACAGGATGATGGGGATTGCCCCATTATGGACGGTACCCTAGCCGAATAGGCATGCTATAAACTTTTGTTGCGCGAACTCCGGTTTACAGAGAGACACAGTCTTGTTACCGGAGTATATACGGGAGAGGAGGGCGCAGCGCGTTGAGCGGGAAAATCATAGTAGGCTTTGTGACTGCCGCGGTGTCATCCGCATCGGCGGCCAGCGTCGGCGTCGTCTATACTAAATTTGTTCACAATGGAAACAATGCGCCTGTCATGGAAGTGGCGGATGTCGCGCCCGTTTCCTCAACGGCCAAAGTCGCGGTCGTGCTGAACACGAACGAAGGCTATTTCACGTCTTTCAAGGATTCAGCGAGTTCCGAGGCGGACGGGCCCGTGTGCCCGGGCGGGGAGAGTTCCCAGCGCTGCGTGGTGGTCGGACACGCTTCGGATGTCCACCTGAAGATTTTGGGTTACACCCTCAGCCTGCCCCCGATCTGGCTGGGCGGCGACAGCGAGGACAGCGACAGCAGCTCCAATAGACTATCGACGCTGTTTCTCAACGATTGGCCAGCCGACCTGAGGATCGTGGTCCACATCGGACGGCGACACGGTTCGCTGGGCGCCCGCTTGCACGGCCAGCTCGGACAGGACTTGGGCGGGCCGAGCGATTCGGATAGCGACGCCGACCCGAAGGCCAACAAGTCTTCCGAGACGGACGTCGCCTCTGAGACGGGGGATTCCGAAAACAACTGGACCGGCCAGGGCGACAGCCAAATGGTCACGTTCGAGGTTCTCCAGACGCCCTCGTTGATGGGGATGCTTCCGCTGTCGATCTCCCCCGCAGCGTTCAGCAATCCATTCGACTCGCCCCTGGCCAGCTTGTTGTCCAGTTTCCAATCCCATATTCACGGGGACAACGAGCAGACGCCGCCGAGCCAGGACTCCTACGTCTATTCGTCGGCGCCGGTTCAGAACCTTGCGATCACCGTTCCGGATGTCGCGAGCGTCCCGGCGTCTCCAATTCCCGAAGCCTCAACGTGGACCATGACGATCGCGGGATTTGCGGCGCTTGGCCTCTTCAAGCGTAGACGAATCGCAGCCGCCTTGGGGTTCGCCAAGCGCTGAACGCGAGGACGCCGCGGAGCGCGCGCGCCCTCAAGGCACCACGAAGGTCGCCCTCCCCTGCCCAGTTAGCGCCGCCGGGATGGCGCCGGGTTCGTTCACCGAAAACACCACGATCGGGATGCCGTTGTCGCGGCAGAGCGCGAAAGCGGCGGTGTCCATGACCTGGAGGTTGCGGGCGATCGCCTCGTCGTGGGTGAGCTTTTCGTAGCGTTCCGCGCCCGGATCTTTCTTGGGGTCCGAGGTGTAAATCCCGTCCACCTGAGTGGCCTTCATCACCGCGTCGCAGGAGAGTTCGCACGCGCGCAGCGCGGCGCCCGTGTCGGTGGTGAAAAACGGGTTGCCGGTGCCGCCTGCCAGCATGATCACGCGCCGCTTGACCAAGTGGGCGAGCGCCGCCTGGCGCGAATAGGGCTGGCAGAGCGACGGCATCGCGACCGCCGACAGCACGCGGGCCGGCTGACCGATCTGTTCGAGCGCGCCCTCCATGGCGAGCGCGTTCATCACCGTCGCCAGCATCCCGATCGAATCGGCTCGCGCGCGCTCGATTCCCTTGTCGGCGCCCTGCAGACCCCGAAAAAAGTTGCCGCCCCCGACGACGACGGCCACCTGCACGCCAAGCTCCGAGGTCGCCTTGAGGTCGGCGGCCATGCGTTGAATCGTCTCGGCGTTGAGCCCGAACTTATCCGGCCCCATCAGCGACTCGCCCGACAGCTTGACCACGACGCGATTGAAGATCGGCTTGAACGTCATGGGCTCTCCTTCGGCGTCGATTCGCCGGACGTGTCATGAAGCCGCGCTGGCGCTGGGCGCGCAATGGCGCCGGGCGAGACGCAGCCAAAAAAAAGCGGCCCGGAGGCCGCTTCCCTATCCAGACCGTTCTAGGCCTCTTCGGCCGGCTTTTCGACGCCGTCTCCGAGCGCGAAACGAACAAACCCCGTGACGGCGATCGGCGCGCCGACCGTCTTCTCCGCCTCCTTGACCGCCTGCGCGACGCTCTTGCCGGAATCGTGCACGTAAGCCTGGTCGAGCAGGCAGACCTCCTTGTAAAAAGTCTTGAGCCCGGACTCGACGATCTTTTCGATCACGTGCGCCGGTTTCCCCGCATTCTTCTCAGCCAGCACCGAACGCTCGCGCGCGACCGTGGCCGGATCGACGCCCTCGGCGTTGAGCGCAATCGGGCTCGCGGCGGCGACGTGCATGGCGACGTGGCGACCAAGCGCAGCCAGCGCGTCGCGGTCGCCCTTCAATTCCAGGCCGACGATCACGCCGATGCGCCCAAGGCCGTCGGCGATCTGGCCATGGACGTAGTGCCCGATTGCGCCTTCGGCCACGCGCAGGCCCTCGGCGCGGCGCAGCGTCATGTTCTCGCCGATCGTCGCAATGGCGTTGGCGATCGCTTCCGATACGGTCCCGCCGCCAGGATAATGCGCGCCGAGCACGACCTCGGCGTCTACCTTCGGCGCCTTGTCGAGCGCGACGGCGACAACGCCGCGCACCAGCGCCTGGAAGTCATCGTTGCGCGCGACGAAATCCGTCTCCGAGTTCACCTCGACGACAACGCCGACGAGGTCCTCGACCGCTACGCCGACCAAGCCGTCGGCGGCGACGCGGCCGCTCTTCTTGGCGGCCTTGGCGAGGCCTTTCTTACGCAGCCAATCGACCGCGGCCTCGATGTCGCCCTCGGTCTCCGTCAGCGCGTTCTTGCAGTCCATCATGCCCGCGCCGGTCTTCTCCCGCAGGTCTTTCACGAGCCCAGCCGTGATCGCAGCCATCGAAATCCCTCTTAAAAGTCGTCGCGCCGACGGTCCTATAGCAGACTGCAGCGCCGATTCAGAAACACAATGCCGGCCCGCACCGCTTCCGCGGTCGGGCCGGCGCAACCCAGGCTCTTGATCGGCTGCCGGCTTACTCGGCGGCGATCAGGGCGCGCGCTTGTTCGGCCCACTTGTCGCGGGTGATGCGGCCATTGAACTTCAGATCGGCATCCAGCGTGGACGCCTCGTCATCGGTCATCGCCGCCAGCTGCCAATAGTGGAATACGCCGTGCTCGTTCAGCTTCTTGACGATCTGGGGACCGACTCCGGTGAGCTTGCCGAGATCGTCCGGCGCGCCGCGCGGCGCGGTCAGAAGCTCGAAGCGGTCGTCTGGAACCGAAATCACCGGCTCGGACTCGACCTTCTCGGGCAAAACCTCGGCGAGAGGCGCTTCCGCCTCGCCGAGATCGACGCCCGCGGCGCCCTGACTGCGGCCGATGCCGTCGATCGCGGCGCGCGCCACGAGGTCGCAATAGAGCTGAATGGCGCGACCGGCGTCATCGTTGGCGGGGACCGGAAAGCTGATGCCGTCCGGGTCGCAATTGGTGTCTAGGATCGCGATGACCGGGATCTTCAGGCGGTTGGCCTCCTTGATCGCCAGCGCCTCCTTGTTGGTGTCGATCACGAACACGAGGTCCGGCACGCCGCCCATGTCCTTGATGCCGCCGAGAGCCGTCTCGAGCTTGTCGCGCTCGCGCGACATCATCAGGCGCTCCTTCTTGGTAAGGCCCTTAGCGCCCTCGGCCAGGAGTTCGTCGAGCTTGCGCAGCCGCGAAATCGAGCCGGAAATCGTCTTCCAGTTGGTCAGCATCCCGCCGAGCCAGCGAGCGTTGACGAAATACTGCGCGGAACGCCGCGCCGCGGCGGCGATATCGTCTGACGCCTGGCGCTTGGTGCCCACAAAGAGAACGCGGCCGCCCTTGGCGACCGTATCGGATACGGTCTTGAGCGCCTGGTGCAGGAGCGGCACGGTCTGGGCGAGATCGATGATGTGGATCGAATTGCGCGTGCCGTAGATGTAGGGCGCCATCTTCGGGTTCCAGCGGTGCGACTGGTGACCGAAATGCGCGCCCGCTTCGAGTAGCTGGCGCATGGTGAAATCAGGCAATGCCATAGGAATGGTCGTCCTTGTCCGGTTGAGCCTCGGCGGACCATGAACGGCGAGGAACTCCTCGCCACCGGAGCGAAACCTTGAACAGGAGCCGCTGAAATCCGCCTGTGGAATGGGCGCGCATATAGGCGACCTCACGCCGAAACGCAAGCGCAGACTCCAAGGCGCCCGTGGCCGCTCCAGGCAGGGGCGACCCGCGCGGCGCGCCTCGATCCGGCCGATCAGCGGCTGGCCCGAGAGACGCGCGGCGCGCTGTCGTCACACTGTCATGTCCCTCGGCCAACGGTCCGCGGGGCCAGGACTGGGCGGGCAGCGGTTAGCCCATTGCTACGCAATGGGAACAATGTGTTATGCCCCGAGTCGGCCTCAAGTGTGACGTTTTGGGATCAGGGGACCTCTGCCCATGTTGAACAGCATCGCCTCCGCCGGGCGGCGGGTCCTGCCGAATCAATGGGACCTGATCGCGTTCGCGGCGATCATGGCGGTGCTGACGGCGATCGCGCAGAGCTACCACGGCATCTCCGCGCCCCTGCCCGCGCCGAAGGAAGACATCATCTCGCTCGAATACAGCGTGCTGCCCTATTACGCGCTGCGCACCGCGCTCAGGATGTTTGCGGCGCTGTTCTTCTCGCTTGTCTTCACTTTCACTTACGCGACGCTCGCGGCCAAGAGCCGGCGATGGGAGATGGTGCTGATCCCCATTCTGGACATCCTCCAGTCGGTGCCGATCCTGGGCTTCCTGTCGTTCACCGTGACCTTCTTCCTCGGCCTCTTTCCCGGCAACACGCTGGGCGCGGAGCTGGCGGCGATCTTCGCCATTTTCACCAGCCAAGCATGGAATATGGCCTTCTCGTTTTACCAGTCGCTGCGCACCGTGCCGCCCGACCTCGAGGAGGTGTCGCGCGGATTTCGGCTGACCGGCTGGCAAAAGTTCTGGCAGCTCGAGGCCCCGTTCGCGATGCCGGGCCTCATCTGGAACACGATGATGTCCATGTCGGGCGGCTGGTTCTTCGTCGTCGCGTCGGAGGCGATCACGGTCGGCGACACCACAATCACCCTGCCCGGGGTCGGCTCCTACATCGCCAAAGCCAACAACGCCGGCGACTGGTCGGCGATCGGCGCGGCGATCGTGACCATGGCGATCGTCATCCTGCTCTACGACCAGCTCCTGTTCCGGCCGATCGTCGCTTGGGCCGACAAGTTCCGCGTGGAGCTGTCCGCCAGCCAGGAGACGTCGTCCTCGTGGGTTTTGAATGTCCTGCAGCGCACGCATTGGATTCGGCTCGCGTTCCAGCCGGTGTCCGCGGCGCTGCGCAGCTTTAGCTTGCTGCCGGTCCGCCTGCCGCGCCTCATTCCCCAGGCGGCCCGCTCCGCAACTGCGCCGTCGCGAATCCTCGACGCGCTCTGGATTCTCGTCGTCCTGGCGGTCGCCCTCTACGCCGGCTGGATAACCGTCAAGTATATCGCAACCGGGGTCGGCTGGGACGAGGTCGCCCACGTGTTCGTCCTGACGTGCTACACCCTGATCCGCGTCCTGGCCCTCATCCTTCTGGCGTCGCTGGTTTGGGTGCCGATCAGCATTTGGGTCGGCCTGAGGCCGCGCCTCGCCGAAAGAATTCAGCCGGTCGCGCAGTTCCTCGCCGCGTTCCCGGTCAACCTCCTGTTCGGCGCGACCGTCAGCCTGATCCTCGCCTACAATCTCAACCCTAACATCTGGCTGAGCTTCCTGATCATCTTCGGCACGCAATGGTACATCGTGTTCAACGTGATCGGCGGCGCGGCGGCTTTCCCGAACGATCTCACAGAGGCGGCCAAGAACTTCCACATCAAGGGCTGGCGCTGGTGGATCAAGGTCATGCTTCCGGGCGTCGCGCCCTATTACCTGACGGGGGCGATCACGGCTTCGGGGGGGTCCTGGAACGCTTCGATCGTGGCCGAGTGGGTCAAGTGGAAAGACCACACGGTCGAGGCGCAAGGCGTCGGCGCCTACATCGCCGAGGCGACGGACAAGGGCGACTTTCCCAAGATCGTGCTCGGGGTCGCCATGATGTCGCTGTTTGTGACGATCTTCAACCGCCTGTTCTGGCGTCAACTTTACGCCTACGCCGAGCGCCGCCTGCGCTTGTGAGCGGCGTTCGCGCGCTAAAAGGCCATTGCGATCCTTCGAGGAGTTTCCCATGCTCGACACCGCTACGACGACGCTCCTGACCGTCCAGAACGTCAACCAGACTTACGCCACCGGCTCGGGGGAATTGCAAAAGCTCGTCCTCGACAATGTGTCGATGAGTTTCAAGAGCGGCGAGATCGTCGCCCTGCTCGGCCGATCCGGGTCCGGCAAGTCGACGCTGCTTCGCATCATCGCAGGCCTCAACCGGCCCTCCAGCGGAAGCGTCACGATCGCCGGCAAGCCGGTCACGGGGCCGGCCGAAGAAGTGTCGATGGTGTTCCAGAGCTTTGCGCTCTTCCCCTGGCTCAACGTGCTCGACAACGTCGAAATCGGCCCACGCGCCAATGGCGTGTCCCTCGAAGAGACTTCGCCAGCGGGCTCTGAAGGCGATCGACACGATCGGCCTGGACGGCTTCGAATTCCGCCTATCCCAAGGAGCTTTCCGGCGGCATGCGCCAGCGCGTCGGCTTCGCCCGCGCCCTGGTCATGCAGCCGCAGATCCTGCTGATGGACGAACCCTTCTCGGCCCTCGATGTGCTGACCGCCGAGACGCTCCGCACCGACCTCCTCGAACTGTGGCAGGACGGGCGAATTCCGATCAAGTCGATCCTGATGGTCACCCACAATATCGAGGAGGCGGTGCTGATGAGCGACCGCATCCTGGTGCTGTCGTCCAATCCCGGCCGGATCGCCTCGGACATCGCCAACACCATTCCCCATCCGCGCGACCGGCTCGATCCGCCGTTCCGGGCCATGGTCGACAGCATTTACGCGCTGATGACCCAACGCCCGGATACGACCAAGGCGGCGCATCCCGCGGCCGCGGGCCTTGCCCTCTCCCTGCCCGACATTTCGACCAACTCGCTGGCGGGCATGCTCGAAGAGATCGCCGCGCCGCCTTACAACGGCAAAGCCGATCTGCCGCATCTCGCCGACTCGCTCGGTTTCGAGATCGACGACCTCTTCCCCCTCGGCGAGACGCTGCAGATCCTCAAGCTGGCGGACTTCGTAGAGGCCGACATCAAACTCACCCCGCTCGGGCAGCGTTTCGTCGATATGGACGTCGACCAGCGCAAGAAGGCTCTGGGCGAGCAGGCGCTTGCGAACATTCCGCTCGCTTCGCACATCAAGCGCGTGCTCGACGAGCGTCCGTCGCATCGCGCGCCGGCAAGCCGGTTCCGCGAGGAGCTGGAAGATTACATGTCCGAGGACTATGCCGACCGCACTTTGAAAACCGTCATCAATCTTGGCCGCTACGGCGAACTTTTCGCCTATGACGAGGCCGGCCAGACCTTCAGCTACGAGAACCCAGAATAGCCTGCGCAGCCCACTGCTGCTTTGGTTGACTTGTCCGCTCGGATGCGGTGCGATAGCGCTATCGCAGCGCACACCGGCGCTTGAGCCGACAGGAGTTCCGTGATGACCGACACGAAAGCCACCATCAAGGTCGGTGAAAAATCCGTTGATATGCCGATCAAGGACGGCACGATCGGACCTTCGGTCATCGACATCGGCAAGCTTTACGCTCAGACGGGCATGTTCACCTACGATCCTGGATTCACCTCGACGGCGAGCACGGAATTGAAAATCACCTATATCGACGGCGACGCCGGCGTCCTGCTGTACCGAGGCTACCCGATCGACGATCTCGCCGAGCACGGCGACTTCCTCGAGACCTGCTATCTCCTGCTGTATGGGGAGTTGCCGAACGCCTCGCAGAAGGCCGAGTTCGACTATCGCGTCACGCGCCACACCATGGTGCACGAGCAGATGACCCGGTTCTTCAACGGATTCCGCCGCGACGCGCACCCGATGTCGATCATGGTGGCGAACGTCGGCGCGCTCGCCGCCTTCTATCACGACTCGGTCGACATCAACGATCCGCTGCAGCGGCAGATCGCTTCGATCCGGATGATCGCCAAAATGCCGACGCTGGCGTCGATGGCCTTCAAGTATTCGATCGGCCAGCCGTTCGTCTATCCCAAGAACGACCTCGATTATTGCTCGAACTTCCTGCGCATGTGCTTTTCCGTGCCGGCTGAGGAGTACAAGGTGAATCCGGTTCTGGCGCGCGCGCTCGACCGCATTTTCATCCTGCACGCCGACCACGAGCAGAACGCTTCGACCTCGACGGTTCGCCTCGCCGGCTCTTCGGGGGCCAATCCGTTCGGCTGTATCGCGGCCGGCATCGCCTGCCTGTGGGGGCCGGCGCATGGCGGCGCGAACGAGGCGGCGCTCAAGATGCTCGGCGAGATCGGCACGGTCGAGAACATCCCCAAGTTCATCGCCCGCGCCAAGGACAAGAACGATCCGTTCCGCCTGATGGGCTTTGGCCACCGCGTCTACAAGAACTACGATCCGCGCGCCAAGATCATGGCGAAGACGGCGCACGAGGTGCTGGACGAGCTCGGGGTCAAGGACGATCCATTGCTCGCGGTCGCGGTCGAGCTCGAGCGCATCGCGCTTTCCGACGACTATTTCATCGAGAAGAAGCTCTATCCGAATATCGATTTCTATTCGGGCATCACGCTGAAAGCGATGGGCTTTCCGGTCGCGATGTTCACTGTCCTGTTCGCCGTCGCCCGCACCGTCGGCTGGATCGCTCAGTGGAAGGAAATGATCGACGATCCGGAGCAGAAGATCGGCCGTCCGCGGCAGCTCTACACGGGCTCGCCGTTCCGCGAGTACAAGCCTGTCGGGACCCGCTGACGGACGCCGCAGCCGGTTTCCTCCGCCCCGCTACGCCGCCAGACGCTGTTTGAACCCGACGGGCAAGGCGCAGATCCTGCACGCGGGGACACGGCCAAGGGATTCAAGCCCGGCTCAAGCCCGCCAGCCATTACGCCAGTCCGATCGACAGACGCGCGGGCGCTGGGTCGAGGGCGTCTCTCGGCGCGCCGCCGAAGCCTGAAGCAGCCGCGCGCGACCGGTCGCCCGCGCTCTCCTGTCGGATACAACCCAGTCTGGAACAGATCGAGGCTGTGACGCGCGACGCGGACTTGTTGACTGCGCCGCAAAAGCCATGGAGCGCCTAGTTTTTGACCGATAGACGCCTGAATCCGTTCATAAGGCGTTCGTTTCACGCGCCTGGAGGATCGATAGCCATCGTGACGGCATGCAACCTCGCACGCGAAATTTGATTGACTCTCGATGTAAGCAGCGATAAGCCGAAACTGGGAAGCGCCTGCCGGACATGCGGCAGGTTTCTTAAGTTCGGGGAGTCCAGACATGCCGAGGAAGGTTTTTTTGGCGTCCGCGGCCCTTGCCGCGGCGCTGGTGGCGTCCGGCGGGGCGAGCGCCGCGGTCTACGCTTTCACCCTCTCGGGGTACGATCCCCAGGGAGATGGGGCCGTGACCGGCTCGATAACATTGGACGTCACGGCGGGGCAGGCGACTTCCGGATCGGCGGAGCTCAGCGGCGGGCAGCTGTCTCCCAGCCCGGTATCGTTCAGTCTGGTCACTTCGAATTGCTGCGGCTATCCTGACACTCCGCCAAGCGCTTTTACTGGCTGGCGCGCGGGAGACGGCACGGACTGGTACGGCGCCAACACCAACTATCCGATTGACACCAACGGCTTGGTCTTTGAATCCGGTCCCTGGGGCACCCAAGGGACTTATGTGCTCGGTGTCTATTCGGACGGCAACGGGGGCTACCAAGCGGCTTTGTTTGGGCCGGGCGGGGACAACAACTACTATACTTACAACGACCCGATCACGCTGACGGCCGTTCCCGAGGCGTCAACCTGGGCGATGCTGGGCGTGGGCTTCGCCGCCCTTGGCTTTGCGGGCTATCGCAGGGCCCGTGGCGGGCGCTCGCTCGCGGTCTGACTTCGCCTATCAACGATGACGTCAAGGGCCGCCAAAAGCGGCCCTTGATCTTTTTCGCCGTCCATGACGCCAGGGCGCCGAGCGAAGCCTCGCCGCAAAGTCCAGGAGCCGAGCGCCGTCCGGGCGCCGGCGCGAGGCGCAGCATGGGTTGATCGTCTTCCGCCAGCGCAGGGACAGGAGTTGGTCGTAGCCCGCGCTCGCGCGCCATGGGCGCCGTTCGCGTGCCCCTCGCTCCGCACGAACGGCTAAAGCGGCCGTCTCACGTGTCCGCGAAGGCCGGGCATGCGCCGGCGCAACCGCACCCGCCCATCATGTCGCAGGCGCCCGCCATCGCAGGCTCGGAGTTCCCGCCCCTGTTCGGCGCGGCGATCAGCGAAAGCTGCCGCTCGAGGTCGTCGCTCGCGCAAGCCTCGCATTCCGGCGTCTCTCCGGACATGACGAGGGTGGAGAACTCCTTGCCGCAGTCGCGGCAGCGATAGGCGTAGATCGGCATGGCGGATCCCAGAGAAGGCGAAGGCAAAATCCCCTTTGCGCGATGATGGCGTCCTGCGCAAGAGCGCGGATCGACGCGGGGCCCGTGGGCCCTTCAGCCGCCGAGGCCGAGCCGCCTCGCCGCCTCCGCCACGAGCTTGGCGCGCTCCGCCTGCATCGTCGCCATCCGCTTCCTGACCGCCTCGACCACCGCGGGGGCCGCCGTTTCCGGATCGCCCGCGTGGAACGGGCGGAGCCGGCGCGTATTCGAGATTGAGCTGGATCGCCTCGGCGGTCGCCTCTCCCGCCAACTCGGCGAGCAGCGCCAGACCGAAGTCGATCCCCGCGGTGACGCCTCCGCCGGTTATCAGCCGGCCGTCGCGCACGACACGCTGGCGGATCGGGACGGCGCCGAAAGGCGCAAGCAGTTCGAGCGACGCCCAATGGGTCGTGGCGCGCTTGCCGATCAGCAGCCCGGCCGCACCGAGCAAAAGCGCGCCGGTGCATACAGAGGCGAGATAACGCGCCGTCTCGGCCTGTGTGCGCAGGAAGGCAAGCGTCTCCTGGTCGAGCAGCAACGGGTTGATCCCTGCCCCGCCCGGCGCGCAGACGACGTCCAGCGGACCGCAATCGGCGAAGGTTGCGTCGGGCTTCAGGGTCAGCCTGGTTGAGGACAGGAGAGGGTCGAGCGTCTTGGCGATCAGCCGCACCCGCGCCCCTGGCCAGGACGCGAGCACCTCGTAGGGACCGGTCAGATCGAGCTGCTGGACGTTCGGAAACGCCAGGATGCCGATTTCGATCGGGGGTGTGGCGGCCATAACGCGCGTCCTGTTCGTTGCGAGCGCAGATTAGGCGGCTGGACTCCCGCTGCGTCAAGGACGCGCCCATCCAATCTGACGGCTTGTCGCCGCCGCCCTGGCGTAGCGGAGTTCAGCGGTCCTCGCGCACGACGATCTCGGTGCGCTTGGCGCCGACCGCGGCGGCGAGAAAGCGCAGGCGGTCCGCCACGACCTCGCTGTCGGGCGCGCGCGCCGCCGGCGACACCTCGAGCCGCACGCAGTCCGGATCGAGCCGCAGTTTGGCGCTCGCGAGCACGGCCGGCACGGCGCCGGAGAAGCGGTAGGCGAGTTGGATCGCTCGCCCGAGAATTTGCGCCCGGCGTTGAAGCGCGGCGGACATGAGGCCGATCGCGGGCGCGAGCCACGGCGCGTCCGCCCGGCCGCCATAGCGGGCGTGGACCCCGGCCGCGACAAAAACCCGCTCAGCATGGTCGACGCCGATGAACGGAAACGACAGAAGCCGCCGAAAGCTCTCTTCGGCCTTGAGGTCGGCCGCATCGCGCCACGCGATATCGGACAGCGCGCAGACCGCGATGCGGAGGCGCCGTTCCGCGTGCGTCTCGTTCGGGAAGAGGTCGGCCGTCCAGGCGGCGAGCGCGGGAGCGAATTCCGGAACGCGCGCCAGCGGCAGACCGATGAGCTGTGCGCCCTCGACGAGCGGATCGAGATACCGGTCGGCCTCGTCGAGTTGCGAATAGAGCAGCCCCTCGCGCAAGCCCAGAGCGGAGAAGATCACCCGGTCGGGCGCAAGCCGCTTCAGCACCCGGTCGAGCGTAAGCGCCGCGGCGGGTAGGGTTCGCGCCCGCCGCGCCGAGACGCCGGGCATCTCGAGGAGCCTCGTCGCCGGCAGCCGGGCGATCGATTTTGCGAATGCGCGCAAAGCCTGCGTTTCCACCCCGTAGCCGTGAACCACTTTCACGGGCGCGCCGACCAACTCGATATGGGCCTTGGCGAGCGCGCGCCAGCCGCCGCCGACCGGATAGAAAACCGGCTGCGCAAACGACGCCTTGAGCCCCGCGCGCAAAATGTCGTCTACGCGCCGCTTGGCGACGTCGTAGCCCTCGGCGAGCAGGGCTTCGACCGGCAGCGCCCCGAGCGGGAACTCGTCCAGGCGTCGCCGACCCGGTCGTCGAGCGCCTCGGTCACTTCGAGGCTGCCGCCGCCCATGTCGCCGACCGCGCCCACGGGGCGGAAGAAGCCGGAAATCACCCCGAGCGCGGCGTAGCGCGCCTCCTCGGCGCCCGACAGGATTCGCACCGTGAGCCCAGCCTCCGCCGCGATCGCGGCGACGAGGTCCTTGCCGTTGGTCGCGCGGCGGATCGCCTCGGTCGCGGTCACGTCGAGCTTCGCCACGCCCATCGCCTCGGCGATGGCGCGGAAGCGGCGCGCGGCCTCGACGGTGCGGCGGAAGCCGTCCGGGGCGATCGCGCCGGTCTCCGCCAACCCTTCCGCCAGTCTGGCGAGCGACTTCTCGTTGAAGCGCGGCAAGGGCGCCCGGCCGAGCTGGTCGTAGACCATGAGCCGCACCGAGTTCGAGCCGATGTCGATGATGGCGTAATGCGGCCGCTCGGCGCGCATGACGCGGGCGGGATCGAGTTCGAGCGGCCGATGCGGCGCGGGACGCCTGCCCATTGCAACTCCTCCTCCGGTCCCTTACGCGATCTAACGCGAGGGGGGACGTTTGACCAGATCCGAGGGGCCGTCAGCGGCGGCGGGTCGTGTCTCAGGTTGAACTTCGGCTCGGGGTGAGGAGGCGACGGTCCGCTTCTCGGTTCCGAGTGCAACGAGCGGACGTCCGCCTTGCCATGTTCTGGCCGTGAAAGTACCGGTTCCCTTGGCAAACGCACAACGGAGAGCGGGTGTTGCCAGCAAGAGATCACGACGCCGTCGCAACCCTTCAAGCCTGATACCTAGAGCTGTTAGACCATGTTCACGCCGTCAGGTCCGAGGAACATGCTGGGCGGGTTGCCCCATTTGTCGTGTTCGGCAACGTACATCAGTAGCTTACGGGCTCGCGTTACACCCACGTAGAAGAGACGCTTCTCGGCGTCGACGTCATCAGATCGATAATGCGGGAAGGCACCTCTCCTCAAACCGATGATTGCCACAGCGTCATATTCTCTTCCCTTTGCGTGGTGGAGGGTTGAAAGGCGCAGCGCACGCGTAGGGCTCGCAAAAAAGCCAAGGTCTTCAATCGCGAGATTCGTGATGTCCACTTTCAGGCCCCGCATATCGGCTTTCATCTCTTGAACTGAGGCGTAGAATAGCCCGCTTTGCACTCGATCCAGATAGCCCGCCGAAAAGAGGATAGCGCCGGTGGCCTGGGACATCGCGTCGAGCCAAGCCACCGCGCCTACAGCTGTGTCCGCCAAATGCTTCGCCTCGCGCATGAGCCAATCAGAACTACGCGACCATCATGAGAGAATACGTCTATGTGACGCTGCCCCGTCACGTCTTGGATCGCGTGGAATAGCGCTCGCTCCAATTGGCGGCTTGTTTCCGGATTGGGGTCGGTCAAAGCCCCACAAAACTGCTCTGCTAACTGAGCGAACAAGCGCGACCTTTTGTAGGGTCTGGCGCTGGGACCGACAATCGGCGTTCCAAACTCACGAAGCTGGCGGGATAGTCCGATTAGTGAGGCCCAATCCTTCGCCAGGATCGTCGCATCGCCGAGCTGTATGCCCGCAGCCTCAAGCCGCGGCAGAAACTCTTCTGTGATAGCCTGAAACACCGTGACGCCGCTGACCAACACCGGTTCGATTGGACAGTCGCAATTCCTGCCGACTGCCACCATCGCAGGCTGCCGTGGAAACAAGCGCTCCGCCTGGTCAACGATGTGCTGGCTCGATCGAAAATTCTCCGAAAGTGACAAATCTTGGCGGGCGCCGATGTGCGCCCCGAAGGGCGCGACAAGTTCGGGGCGAGCTCCGGCAAAGGAGAAGATAGATTGCGCCAAGTCACCGACGGCGAAGAAGCTGGATCGCCCAGTCCCGTGAAGAAGCTTCAGGATTTCGATCTGGAGTTCGGTCGTGTCCTGAAACTCGTCGATCAAGAACCAGCGGAACCTTGCGCATAGTGACATCGCGATCCGCGGATGGTCGCGAAGAAGGCGGTATGCGCCATAGACGATTGTTCCGAAGTCGATGTATCCGAGCTCGGCGCAGCGGGCCCAGAAATAGGGAGCAGCTCGCATTACGGGCTCATTCCGAGCGGCGAGGCCGATCAGATTGCCTTGTGCATCGACCGCAAGCCCTTCGAAGGCATCAAAGTCCACTTGGCTCAGCTCGAATGAATTCACTTGCGCAGCTGCGTGCGCGCAGATGGGCTCGAAGTCCGGGCTCTCTCGCGTGAGGATCTTCCGCTGACCAGCAAACTCCGGTTTCAGCCAACCGTAGGGCCGGAGGATTTCATTGAGGCAAAAGGCATGGATCGTAGATACAACGAAGTACGCGTCATCCCCCGGCTGTAGCTGTTCGCGTGTTCGCTGCTCGATTTCCTGAACCGCTGTGTTAGTATAGGTGATGCAGCATATCGCTCGCGGTGAACCCCGAACGTCTTCGATTTCGGCGACCAGCTTCGCGATTAAGGTTCGCGTCTTGCCGCTACCCGGACAAGCCGTCAGCAGCAGATTGCCATGATTGTCGACCGCGGCCTGCTGCTCATCGGTGAGCCTGATTAGACCTCTCGCAGCCATGCGATTGCATCCCTAACGTAGGTTGGAAGGGCGCCGGCTTGGTCGACGTGACGGGTGGCGATTTGCGCGAAACGAGCCTTGCCAAACCGCTTCGCGGTTCTCAGCACCTTGTCCTTAAGCGCGTCAGGAACTGGACCACCGAGGAGATTTTGTTTCTCCAGATCCGATTTCACCCTTGGCGCGCCCAAGTCCCCGGCTGCAGCCGCGAGCATCGGAAGATTGGCATCCAATGTGATTTCTCGTTCGAAGGTCGTCGCGCCCACAAATGCCCGCACGTACGGTCCTTCGAGCAACGCCAGATTAGGGTTCTCCACCGGGTCGTCGCCGTCAGGAACGGCGTCGGCTTCCAAGTCCGCGTCAGCCACGATGGCGCAACGCTTAGGTAGGCAAGCGTCCGAGAACAGACGGGAGAACGGCCCGAAATGCACCCCGTGTATCGCGACGAGAGGAATTCCTTCCCGCTCGAGATCGATGCCCAAAACCCTTTTCACCAACGGCGGCAGCAGCAGAAGTTCAGCCGCACCCTCGACCAACATCACGCGCCGGGCGAACAAGAGGTTGGATTTCGTGGCATCGAGATAGCGTTCGAGATCGTGACGGTCGGCTTCCGTGAGAGCGGGCGAACCCAGCGGCGTTGTGACTGCGGCCGCAGCCGCTGGTCTCTGGGTAAGCATGACGAAAGACGAAAGCGGTGCCTTCGATGTCACCTGAGTGCTATGGGTGGTAGCGATGACCTGAAAGGGTAGCTCGCGCAGTGCTGCCACTAAAGTCGCCTGCAGTTGAGGGTGAAGATGAGCCTCCGGCTCCTCGATCAGAATGAGCTCGCCGGCAGATTTGCCTCCGGATGCCCGCTTCCTAAAATGTTCGATGAGGATCGCTATATAGAGAATGTTGTTGAGGCCAAGCCCATTGCGCCGGGGCTCGAACTGTCGAACCTCAGAATTCGATAGCAGCACGATCAGGTTGCGCACGATTGCCTGGAACGTCGGCGCAGAAAGCCCGAGTTCGACGTCAAGGCTGAAGGCCGGGCCGGTGATTTCTTTCAAGGAACTATCGATCGAGGCAGCGATTGCCTGGATCGTCGGAGAGCCTTCGATTTGAGCGTTCGCGGTTCTGACCGCGTCTACCAGTGTTTGCTGTTCGACGAACTCGATGTTGCTCGCCTCGATTAGGCGCATCAGCGACGATCGTCGCGATTGCTGAAGATCTGCCTCGACATCCCGCAAAGCTGGCAGGAACGCGACGAGATAGGATTGCAGATACTGAAGTCCGACCGACGAGGCGCCTATATCAGCGTTCTCCGTATTCCAATCGATCGCGGTCAGGTCGATCACCGAATTCCCACCGCCGAACAACTCCCAGCCAAAATCGTCGAGAGTTCATGGGGCGACCTAGTCCACCCTGCGCCAGCAGCTCCCGAACGGCACGCTTAGGCCAGAATCGATAAAACAGCCTGGCTCTGTTGTCGCCAATCTGCGTACCGTGAAGCAAAGCTTCCTCGTTTTCATTTCCTTCAAAGCCAGTGAATTCGACGCCGACCAGCACCTGAAAGGGCTGTGTCTGATCAATCGCGCTATGCACATCGTCCTTCACCAACATGCGAAGTGCGGACGATAGTCCAACATCGAGGCATAGCCGGATCCCGTGAACAAAGGTGGACTTTCCGCTATTGTTTTCACCGATCACGAGTGTCGTAGGTTCGTGTAGGTAAACGTCCGCGAACTGAACCGACCGCAAATTCTTAATCACTACGCGACTTAGACGCATGGCCGATCCTTCTTACTGTCGATCTGATCGCTAGTTTAATCGTATGGTTATAATTAATCGTCCAATTCGGATCGCGCCGACCGCCCCAAATCGGTTGTCCGGTAGTCTCGCATATTACTCGTAATATCCGCTGTTAAGAAGAGTCTTGAATGTTCGGCGATGAACCAAAATGGGCCTGAAGCCACACTGGCGGGCGGCACCGAGTGTCCGGTCTCAGAAATCGCGCCTAATTTCTTGAGCAGCCGTCATGGGTCGCGAGCCGAAGTTCAAACCGGAACGCTGCCCGGCGGCGAGGCCGGTTGACATTCGCGACGGCGGCGCCGATTGCAGGCTTCACAATGCGCACCTCCAGAGGACGAGCGTCGTGACGCCTGAAGAGTTCCGCCGTCATGGCCATGATCTGATCGACTGGCTCGCCGACTATCAGGAAGGCCTGGCGAACCGGCCGGTGATGGCCAAGACCCGGCCGGGCGAGATCCGCGACGCCATTCCGCGATCGCCGCCGGACGAACCCGAGTCCTTCGACGCCGTGATCGCCGATCTCGACAGGCTCGTCGTTCCGGGCCTGTCGCTTTGGCAGCATCCCCGCTTCTTCGGCTACTTCCCCGCCAACGCGCTGCCGGCAGGCGTGCTCGGAGACCTGGTCAGCACCGGCCTCGGCGTGCTCGGCCTGTCCTGGCAATCGAGCCCGGCCATTACCGAAGTCGAGGAAGCGGTCACGGACTGGCTGCGGCAGATGCTCGGACTTCCGCCATCCTTCAGCGGGGTCATTCAGGACACGGCCTCGACCAGCACGCTTGTGGCGCTGATTTGCGCCCGCGAACGGGCGACCGATTTTGCGCTGGCGCGCGGGGGCTTGCAAAGCGAGAGCCGAACGCTTCGCGTCTATGTGTCGGCGCACGCGCACAGCTCGGTCGAGAAGGGCGCGCTGCTCGCCGGATTCGGCCGCGACGCCATCCGGCTCGTTCCCTGCGACGAAACCTTCGCGATGCGCGCGGACGCGCTTGCGGCGATGGTCGCCGAGGACGTTGCGCGAGGCGACCTGCCGACCGCGGTCGTCGCCACCGTCGGCACGACCGCCACGACCGCGCTCGATCCGATCGCCGCCATCGCGGACATCGCCCATGCGCACGGCCTCTGGCTCCATGTCGACGCGGCGATGGCCGGCAGCGCGATGATCCTGCCGGAATGCCGATGGATGTGGGAGGGAATCGAAGGCGCCGACAGCCTGGTGATCAACAGCCACAAGTGGCTGGGCGTCCCGTTCGACTGCTCGCTTTACTACGTCCGCGATCCCGACCATCTGATGCGCGTCATGTCGACCAATCCGAGCTACCTCCGTTCGGCGGCGGACGGGCAAGTCAAGAATCTGCGCGATTGGGGCATTCCGCTCGGGCGTCGCTTCCGGGCGCTCAAACTGTGGTTCGTGATCCGCGAACAGGGCGTGGCGGGACTTCAGAAGCGGCTGAGGCGCGACATCGCCAACGCGAAACGTCTCGCCGCCGAGGTCGCGGCGACCCCGGGATGGCGCGTCGTCGCGCCTGTTCCCCTGCAGACGGTCTGCGTCCGCCACGAGCCTGTCGAGCCCCGACGGCGCCGCGCTCGACGGCGAGGCGCTCGACGCTCACACCAACGCCTGGGTCGAGGCCGTCAACCGCTCCGGCGCCGCCTATCTGACGCCCGCGATCATCGGCGGTCGCTGGACGGCGCGGGTCTCTGTCGGCGCGCTGCCGACCGAGGCTGAGGATGTCGACGCGGTATGGAAGGCGATGCGGGCGGCGGCGGAAGAGCGCGCGGGCGCGTAACGATGGCGCGCCGTCGCCCGTCAGCGCGTGGATCAGATGCGAACGTTTGCGCAAGTTCAGCCCGGAGGGGCGAGGGGCGGCGCGTGACATCGCCATGCGCCTGCTCCATCATCGTGCGAACAGATAGGAGGGGGGTACGCCGTCATGACGGGCCGGCTCAAGTTCTATGGCTGGGGGTCCGAAGGCGAGGGCTTGAGCGAGCCCGAGCGGGAGCATCTTTTCGGCTTCGTCGCCAACCGCCTCGGCGCCGAGCCGCGCCCCGTCGCGTCGCCAAACGAGTCCGAGATCGCCCTCGCCGCTCCGCGCATCGCAGCGCCCGCCGCCCTCGCCGACATCTTGACCGCAGACCCTTACGAGCGGCTCCTCCACACCTACGGGAAGTCCTTCCCGGAGACGGTCCGCGCCTTCGCGCGCGATTTCGCCAACGCGCCGGACCTCGTCGCCCTACCCGCGGATGAGAACCAAGTCGCCGCCATTCTCGACTGGGCGAGCGGCGCCAAGGTCGCCGTGATCCCGTTCGGCGCCGGCTCGTCGGTCGTGGGCGGCGTCGAGCCCGTGGTCGGCGACGCGTTCGCAGGCGCGGTGAGCCTCGACCTCAGACGGCTGAACCGCGTGCTCGAAGTCGATCCCGTAAGCCGCGCGGCGCGAATCCAGGCGGGTATCCGGGGCCCTGCGATCGAGGCGGCGCTGAAGCCGCACGGCTTCACCTTGCGCCACTTCCCGCAGAGCTTCGAATACTCGACGCTCGGCGGCTGGATCGCGACCCGCTCCGGCGGCCACTTCGCCACCCTCTACACCCACATCGACGACTTCGTCGAAAGCTTGCGCACGGTGACGCCTGCGGGCGTCATGGAGTCGCGCCGTCTGCCCGGATCGGGCGCAGGGCCAAGCCCCGATCGCCTGATGATCGGCTCGGAAGGCTCGCTCGGCGTCATCACCGAGGCCTGGATGCGGCTGCAGGGCCGGCCGCGCTTCCGCGCCGACGCGGTGTTCGGCTTCCCGGATTTTCTTGCCGCCGCGCGGGCCGTGCGCGCAGTCGCCCAGGCCGGGCTCTATCCCTCGAACCTGCGCGTCATCGACAACGACGAGGCTGGAACCTATGGCGTCAACGCCTACGAGGAGAGCGTGCTCGTTCTCGCGTTCGAATCCTCCGACCATCCGGTCGAGGCCTGGATGGCCCGCGCGGTCGAACTGATGGCCGACCATGGCGGCCGCCGCCATTCCGCCGAGGACGCCGGGCAACGCTGGCGCACCGCCTTCATCCGCATGCCCTATGCCCGCGAACTCACCGTTCCCATGGGCGTGATCAACGACACGTTCGAGAGCGCGATTCCCTGGGACAGGTTCGAGGCGTTTCACGCCGTCGTGCGCGCCGCCACCGTCGCGGCGTTGAAGGAGGCGACGGGAAATGAAGGCGTCGTCTCGACCCGCTTCACCCACGTCTATCCCGACGGCCCGGCGGTCTATTACACCTTCAGCGTCCGGGGCGACCCGGCGCGCCTCATCGATCAGTGGCGTCACATCAAGGGACGCGCTTCCGACGCGCTGATCGCCGCCGGCGGCACGATCACCCACCACCACGCCGTCGGCCGCGACCACATGCCCTGGTATCGCGAGCAGCGCCCCGCCCTGTTCGGCGCCACGCTCGAAGCGGCCAAGCGGGCGCTCGATCCGGCGGGCGTGATGAACCCGGGGGTGCTTGTTCCGTGACGCAGCCCCGGAGCGGCGTCGATTCCTCAGCCTTCTTCTAACGCATTGATATCGTTGAGTTGCTCGCCGCAATTCCGCCCAACGCCACAGTCAAATGTTTGAAAACAAAGGGTTTCCGACCGAAACCCGCGTCACCCCTTGGGAAAGTCGAGGCCCATCGCCCGGTAGCGCTCCGGGTCGTCCTGCCAATGCTCGCGCACCTTCACATGCAGGAAGAGATGCACCGGGGCCCCATAAGCCTCGGCGATGTCCTTCCGCGCCGCCGTGCCGATCGCCTTGATGGTGCGGCCACCCTCGCCGATCACGATCATGCGGTGGGTCTCGCGGGTCACGAACACGGTCTGTTCGACGCGCGCCGAGCCGTCGGCCTTGTCGGTCCAGGAATCGGTCTCGACCGTCGCCTGATAGGGCAGTTCGTCATGCAGCCGCTCGAACAGCTTTTCGCGGGTAATTTCGGCGGCGAGCGCGCGGATCGGCGCCTCGGCGATCTGATCTTCCGGATAGAGCCACGGTCCCTTGGGCAGCAGCGCCGCCAGCTGCTCGGTCAGGCGGTCGAGCCCGTCTCGAGTCGTCGCGCTGACCATGAAGGTCTCGGAGAAACGATGGGCGGCGTTCACGCGCGCCGAAAGATCGAGCAGTCGCGACCGGTCCATGAGGTCGATCTTGTTGAGGATCAGGACCTGAGGCTTGCCGGTCTGCTTCAGCGTCGCAAGGATCGTCTCCGTCTCCTCGGTGAGGCTCGCCGAGGCGGCCTCCTTGCGGGCGTCGACCAGGAGTGCGACCGCGTCGGCGTCGGCCGCGGCGCCCCAGGCGGAGGCCACCATCGCTCGGTCGAGCCGGCGCTTGGGCGCGAACAGACCGGGCGTATCGACGAAAATGATCTGCGCCTCGCCGCTGATCGCCACGCCGCGCACGGTCGAGCGCGTCGTCTGGGCCTTGCGGGTGACGATCGACACCTTCTCGCCGACCAGCGCGTTCAGGAGAGTCGACTTGCCGGCGTTGGGCGCGCCCATCAGCGCGACGAAGCCGCAACGGGTTCCGCTCATGCGCCGCTCCACCGGTCGAGAAAGGCTTGCGCCGCCGCCTGCTCGGCGGCGCGCTTCGAGCTCGCTTCGCCGGTCTCCGGGGCGTAGCCGCGAAGCTCGACCCGCATCACGAACAGCGGCGCGTGCGCGGGGCCGCTGCGAGCGGCCTCCTCGTAGTGCGGCGCGGCGAGCGCGCGCGCCTGCGCCCATTCCTGCAGCGCGGTCTTGGCGTCGCGGGCGGGCTCGGCGTCGGCGGTGAGCCGGCCGCTCCACGCACGCACGATCAGATCGTGCGCCGCTTCGAAGCCGCCGTCGACATAGACCGCGCCGATGACCAACTCGCACACATCCGACAGGATCGCCGCCTTCTTTCGCCCCCCGCCGCGCGCCTCGCCAGGGCCGAGCACGACGTGCGGACCGACGTCCCACTCGGCCGCGATCTCCGCGCAGGTTTCGCGGCGCACGAGCTTGGCGAGCCGCATCGAGAGTTCCCCCTCGGTCGCGTGGGGAAACTCCCGATAGAGCCGATCCGCGATCACCACGCCGAGCACGCGGTCGCCGAGAAACTCGAGCCTTTGATAGGAGCGCCCCCCGGCCACCTGAGCGGAGAGGTGGGTGAGCGCCAGCGTCGCCAGATCCGGGTCCTTGAAGCGGTAGCCGATCCGCCCTTCGAGGTCCGTGAGTTCCGCCCTGCCCCGCCTCGTCATGCCCCAAACCGACTGCTGATCGAGCGCGCGCCGCGAATGGCGCGCGCCATTAATGCACCCGCTGGAAGATGCGGTCCCAGCGCACTGTCCACGGCCACCTCCAGACCTGCCAGGCCGGCGTGTCGTCGGCGATCGAGAAGAAGATGATCTCCCCCCTGCCGATCAGGTTCTCGAACGGCACGTATCCCACGCCGCCCTGATCGCCGGCGAGGCGCGAATCGCTCGAGTTGTCGCGATTGTCGCCCATGAAGAAATAGTGGTTCGGGGGGACTTCGTAGACGCGGGTATTGTCGAAGGTGCCCTCGTCGCCGTCGATCTGGATGATCTCGTGCTTCACCCCGTTAGGCAGCGTCTCCAGATAGCGCGGCGCCTCCTCGGGCTTGCCAAAGTGGTTGACGGTGGAAAAAGGCGCGATCGCCTCGCGCGGAACCATCTCGCCATTGATGATCAGCCGTCCGTGCTGAACCTGGATCTTGTCGCCGGGCAAGCCGATCAGGCGCTTGATGTAGTCGGTCTGGCCGTCGCTCGGCAGCTTGAACACGATGATGTCGCCCCGTTTCGGCTCGGAGGCGAAGATGCGGCCCGGCATCGCCTGCGGGAAGAGGTCGAGGAACCCCGGCAGCGAATAGTGGGAATAGCCGTAGGCGTACTTCGACACGAACAGGTAATCGCCGACCAGGAGCGTCGGCACCAGCGAGCCCGAGGGAATGTTGAACGGCTGGAACAGAAGCGTGCGGACGACGAGCGCGATCAGCAGGGCCTCGACGATGACCTTGATCGTCTCCCACCAGCCCTCTTCTTTCTTGACCGCCGCCGCGCCGGTTTCGGCCGGCTTTACGCTCTTCTCGCTCATCTGGGTCACATCGCCCTTCCTGTCCTCATTGGCCGGCGCCGCCTGCTATATAGACGGGCGATGGCCAGGCCAAGCGTCCGGCGCGACGCTTTTGTGGGGTTCCCTTGGCCAAGGAACGTGTCGCTTCGATGGCCGTCACGGCGCGAGGACAATCGAGCCCGTGGTTTCGCGCGCCTCCAGCGCCCGATGCGCTTCGGGCGCCTCCGCAAGCAGCAGCTTGCGGCCGATCTGGATCTTCACGTCGCCGTTTCCGACCGCGCGGAAGAGGTCGCGGGCCATCTTTTCGAGCCGCTCGCGATCAGCCATGAAGGTGAAGAGCGTCGGCCTTGTCGCGAACAGCGACCCTTTGCGGGCGAGCAGGCCGATGTCGAACGCGTCGATCCCGCCGGACGCCGAGCCGTAACTCGCGAACACGCCGAAGGGCTTCAGGCAGTCGAGCGAAGCTGGGAAGGTCGCCTTGCCCACGCCGTCGTAGACGACCGCGCACTTCTGGCCCTTGGTGATCGTTTCGACCCGCTTGGCGAAATCCTCCTCGCGATAGAGGATCGTATACTGCGCGCCGCATTTCTTGGCGATCTTGGCCTTGTCGGCCGATCCGACCGTGCCGATCACTCTCGCGCCCAGCGCCCGCCCCCAGTGGCAAAGAATCTGGCCGACGCCGCCGGCCGCCGCATGGACGAGGATCCAGTCGCCCTCCTTCACCTTGTAGGTCTGGCGCAACAGATATTGCGCCGTGAGCCCCTTCAGCATCATCGCCGCGGCGATGTCGTCATCGACGCCGCGGGGCAGCTTGACGAGAAACTGCGCGGGGATGTTGCGCTCTTCGGCGTAGCCGCCCGGCGGTCCGGCGTAGGCGACCCGATCGCCGGGCTTGAAGTCCTTGACGCCTGCGCCGACCTCCAGAACCTCGCCCGCGCCCTCCCCGCCCGGGGTGAACGGCAGCGGCATCGGGTAGAAGCCGGTGCGATGATAGGTGTCGAGGAAATTCACGCCGATGGCGCGATGGCGAATGCGGACCTCGCCCTTGGCCGGGGGCGGAAGTTCGACCTCCTCGACGTTCAGGACCTCGGGGCCGCCCGTCTGGTGAATGCGAATCGCGCGCATGATTGTCCTTTTGGGAATGCTGTATTTCAAGGATTGCCGTCTTGACGCGCGCCGCGCAAGGCTTGCCGCGGCGATCCCGGTAAATAAGGCGGCCGCCTCTTGCGCCGGCGCGGCCGCGCCCGTATAGCAACCCCGCGCTCCGGAGCCGCCCGGAGATTGCGGCCCTGTGCCTTAGCGCCCATCGTCTAGCGGTCCAGGACGTCGCCCTTTCACGGCGAAAACACGGGTTCGATTCCCGTTGGGCGCGCCACCGCTGTTCACTCTGTGCGAACTTTGGTTGAGCTCGCCGCGGTTTGACCGTCCAAGCGTATATCGATTTGTTGCTTGTGTCTGTATTGTCCGCAGCGCGCGTGCTGAAGCGGTCTCGTCGGACGGCTGCTCGCACAGCGTCTTTCGGCGGCGAGGTTCACGTCTGGATCGGTCGCAGCGCCGCCTGGAGGACGCGCAGGCGCGCCATGCCTTCCGCGTCGGTCTCGTCGAACCATTCCTCGCACAGCGTGACCAGCGCCGCGCCGTCGTTCAGGGTTTCGACATGCGTATCGGCGGGGACGTTGGCTCGTGCCGCGAGATCGGGCGGCAGGTAGGTGATCCAGCCGATCCACGGTTTGAGCGTCCGCTCCCCCGCCGCCCAGGTCGGATCGGGAATTTTCGGATGGGCGAAGAAGGAGAAGGTCGCGCACATTTCCGCCGGCGCCCAGACCTCGCGCGCGAAGGTCATCAGAGGTCTGACTTCGGAGGCGCGCCATGCCCGCCCTGTCGACGGGCGCAGGGCAGAGAGACGCATGAAGACGTGATTGGGATTGACGGCGGCCGACCGCCCGTACTGGCCGACATGGCAGGACGTGTCGGCGTAGCTCGACGTGCGGAAGTCGTAAGGGGGCGGCCCTGCGTGCCCACCCCAGACGTTGCTTCCCAACTCCGGCCATGGGGCGTTGCCGACTTCGTAGCGGGAAATCCTGTCCTTCAGGAGCTCTGTCGCCACAGCCTCGCTGAGCGGCACAGGCACGAGCTCCCTCTTCGATTTCGGCGACTTGAGCCAACTCTGGTAGATCGGGTCGAAGGTGGGCAGGCCGCTGACGAACCGGGCGAGTCGTCGGGCGTCGTCCGCTTGCCCCGGCTCGCGCGGCTCCCACCAAAGATTCAGCTCCGGCCTGATCATTGGTGTTCTCCTTTCAATTGGGATCGTAGACGACGGTTAGGTTTCCGCCGTTAAGCCTCTGCGCGATCACGTTCAGTCCTCTAAAGCCTTTTGATGTTTGCGCATGCCAGATGACGCGACGGCCGCTGGCGATGGCGGCCTCCGCTTGGTCCGTCATTTGAAATCTGGGGTCCTTCGCGGGATCGACCCATACGTTCAAGTTACCTTTGTCATCGAATAGGTGATCGATTTTCGCCTTGGCCTCGAGAAGGTCGCCGGTGACTGGATCACAGCCATCGAAAATGACGCCTCCGACCTTGATCGCCAATCCGTAGGGCAGCCCGCTGACATATTCCTGATGGCGGATCGAATTCTCCGATTGGGTCGTTTTCGGCTCGGGCGTCGGATCCGGGCAGAGCTTCGGGGCGTGATCGTCGCTCGATTGCGCCGCGTCCGGGCTGCCGGCCCTCGATTTCAGCTCTGCAAGCGCACGGTCGAGCACGTCGACCGAAGTCACCAGCGTCTGGCGACCGTCCGGTCCCGTCGCGGAGACGGCGACGGCCTCGCCATTCTCATCGAGAAAGGCGTCCCCGCGCAGCGACCCGCCGGTCAGCGGGCGCCATTTACCGTCGACGAGGGCGCTGAAGGTGACCGAGGTCTCGTCGTGCGCCCAGCGATAGCTGATGGCGGGGCGGCCGGGGACCGGACCCGTGTCGACGAGCGGGTTGGCGCTCGGCACGAAGATCGTGTCGAACAGCAACACCGGCTCGAGGATGCGGGCGGCCAGCGTCCCGAGCGCGTCCAAAACTGCCGGGGCGAGGTCGCGAGTGACTAGAGCAGTCGCTTCCTCCGCAGCGGACGACGCCAGAGGCGTCGCATCAGCCTTCGGAGGGGGCGCCGCGTCTGGCTTGGGCGCGAACCAGCCGGGATTCGGCGGAGTTCCCGTTCGGGGATGTTGCGAGTCCCAGTCGTCGTCGGCCTTCAGGAGCCCAGAGGCGGCAAGATCGCGTGCGAGAAGCCGCTTCTGCAACGCATCCGGAACGGGCCCGTCCAGCTCCGGCGGGTCGGGCAGATTCAAGAGCAGGGTCGCAATCTGGGCGCGGGCGAACTCGCCGTTCTCAAGCGCGCGCGATCACGGCGAGCGCCTCGCGCTTGCAGCCGACGTCGAGGGGAAATCCGTAGAGCTTCGACAGCTCACCGCTGACTTCGCCGTCGTCGCGCGCCGCCCACCTTCCGTTCGAGCTACGTCTGAGCAGCGGTGTCCCCGCCACCCGCGGCCCGTCCTCGTCGCATTCGACCCTTCCGGGCGCGAGGCGGAACATCCGGAGGGACGAGACAGCGTTCATGCGACACCTGGGGCCAAATGCGCCAACAATCTGTATTAGAACATAAGATGAACACATGCGTCAAGCTTTTGTCGCCGACGATCCCCACCGAGCCAAACCGGTCCGCCGTCTTCCAGCGCGCGGCAACGGACTGCACTCAGTGCGCCGTCGCGGTTCATACCGTTATTTCAATAACATAAGTTCGCACTTCTAGGATTACAGGATAGCCGACTGCTGTGAGGTTTATGCCCCGTCTATCTCCAGTCGGCATTAGCGATCTCTGCCGTCGACTGCGACTGAGAGCCCGGTAGCCGGCCCGAAAGGACGGACGGCGCCGTGACGGATCGGCCGCGGCTCATCGAAGCGTTTCCCGTGGTGACGCGAACGGGGATGTGTGTTCGCGTCGATCCTCGCCGCGTTCGGCCGGCTGAGCGAGCGCCCTTTGCAAGGCGTCGTCAGCCGCTCTCTTTTGTCGAGAGGCGGCTGGTCGATGGCCGGGAAACGGGGGGTAAGGTCTTGGCGTCGGCGACATGCTTTGCGACGTCGGAAAGCATGCCGCGCATGAGTTCGAAGGCGCTCGACTCATCCTTTTTCTCAATCGCCAGGAGAACTTCGCCGTGCGCCTCAAGATCGCCGACGGCGTGGCCGAAGATCGCATTGGTGATCGGGGCGGTCAGGGAAAGGGCGGTTCGAACGAGGGCGCCGAGGGGCTGATAGAAACGATTGCTGGTCGCCGCGATAATGGCCTCATGGAAACGGCAATCGGCCTCGACAGGATCGTATCGGCCCCAAGCCGATTCCCGCATGAAGCCGTAAGCCGCCTCGATTCGAGCGAGTTGAGTTGGGTCCGCCCGGCGCGCGGCAAGCGCGGCCGCCTCAGGCTCGAAACCAAGCCGCAGCTCCAGAAGTTCAATGACAATGGCGCGGTCGGGCGGACTCTCCCGCAGCCAGCGCAGCACGTCCGAATCCAGAAGGTTCCAATCCGACACCGGACGCACTTCGGTGCCTCGTCGAGGGCGGGAGCCGACCAGGCCTTTGGCCGTCAGCATCTTGATGGCCTCGCGGACCGCCGTCCGGCTGATCTCGAGCTCCGACGACAGCGCGCCTTCGTTCGGAAAGATATCGTTGACGCCGAAGCGGCCAGCAACGATATCGCGCCCGAGCCGATTTACCAGGTCTGCAGTGATGTTTCCAGAGCCAAACCTGCCGAACTCCCCGCCGGCGTTGCCGATGTCGCGCTTGGCGTAGGGCCTCGTCCCGTCTGTCATCCTTGAGCCTGCATGTCCGTCCGTGCGCTCAGACCGCGCTCGTGATCCCGCCGTCCACGTAAATCATCTGGCCGGTGATGAAACTTGCAGCGTCCGAAGCGAGAAAGATCGCGGCGCCGATGAGTTCGTCTGTCTCGCCCCATCGGCCCAGCGGCGTTCTGCTGACAAGCCAGTCCGAGAACCGGGAGTCCTTCGTAAGCGCCTCGTTCAGGTCTGTGCGGAAATAGCCGGGCGCGAGTCCGTTGACCCTTACGCCGGAGGGACCGAGTTCCGCCGCCATCGCCTTTGTCATCATCTTCATCGCACCCTTCGAAGCCGTGTAAGGCACGATGGACGGACGCCCAAGCTCGCTCTGCACGGAGCCGATATTGATGATCGAGCCGCGGGCGCGCGAAATCATGCCTTTCGCCGCCGCTTGCGCGACGAAGAAGGGTCCATAGACATTGGAGCGCATGATCGCGTCGAATTTCTCGGCCGGGAACTCGGCAAAGGGGGCGCGATACTGGATCCCAGCATTGTTCACCACGACATCGAGAGCGCCAAATTGGTCTTCGATCCTGCGCACTTCGCGGATAACGGCGTCGCGGTCGGTCACGTCTGCGATCGATGCCGAGGCGACGAGCCCTTGATCTTTCAGTTCGCGCGCCGCCGCTTCCGTTCGCTCGCGGTCGCGGCCGTTGAGAACGACGGTCGCCCCCGCGCTCGCAAAGCCGCGCGCGAGCGCAAATCCGATGCCCCGGTTTGAGCCCGTCACCAGGGCGACTTTTCCGTTCAATGCAAAGAGAGCGTCGAGGTAACTCAATGACGGTTCCTATCCCTGGAGTTGGCGGTCAAAACTGGAGATGGACCTTGACTGAACGCGTCTTGTCCGCCGCCAGGTCGAAGGCCGGCGCCGGATCGGATGCGGGGACGGTCGCGGTCAGGAGCGCTCGAACCTGCGCGCGGTTGCGGGCGATATAGTCGATGGCGCTCCGGAATTCCTCATCGAACCGGAAGGCGCCGATCACATGGATCTCCCTGGTCACGATCGTCGACATGTTGATCTCCGGACGCGCGCCCTGTCCAATGCAAACCACGATTCCGCGCGGCTTGACCATGTCGAGAGCCGAGACGGTGGCCTGAGCGCTGCCGGAAGCCTCGAAGATGACGTCGAAGGTTCCCCTGCCCTGCGAGAGCCGATCCGCCTCCGTTGCGGCGTTGATCGTCTCGTCGGCCCCGAGGCTGGCTGCGCGGCGCAAGGGCTCGTCGAGCAGATCGGCGACGGTCACCCGGCCCGCGCCGGCGCCTCGCGCGACAAGCGACATGATCGTGCCGATCGGCCCGGCGCCGAACACCAACACGCTCTTGCCGAGCAGCGACCCGGCCCGCGCGGCGGCGTGCAGACAGACCGCGACCGGCTCGGCAAAAGCCGCATCGCTGAGCGTCAGGGCGTCCGGAATGGGAATGGCCTGCTCCGCCTTGCAAACGAGCGACTGGCGAAAGCCGCCGTCCACATGAGGCGTCCGCATCGCGCTGCCGTAGAAGCGCATGTCCAAACAGTGGTTGTGCAAGCCTTTCCGGCAATAGGCGCAGACGCCGCACGACAGGCTCGGATTGACGACCACGCGTTCGCCGATCCGGAGAGAGGCCGCTTCGGGGCCCGCCTCGACAACGACGCCGGCGATCTCATGACCGAGCACCATCGGATGGCTAATCCTCACGGCGCCAAATCCGCCCTGGCGGTAATAGTGAAGGTCGGATCCGCAGATGCCCCCGAACTCGATCTTCAACCGTACGTCGCCTGGGCCGAGCGGCTGGTCGGCGACCTCCTCGTAGCGCAGGTCCTTAGGGGCGTGGATAACAATGGCTTTCATGGGTCGCGACCCGAATGTTGAGACGGCGTCATCCGAACTTTGCGGCTAATCATTCGGCGTCGGAGCCTCTGGATCGATCAGGCGCCTCGACCGGAGATCCGACCAAAAAGCGCCGGGAATAGGCTTCTGAACGTGGGCGGCGTTCGCCGCCGCTTCGCTCTCCCGCACCGCGCCCGCGATCACGGAGACGACTGCGGGGTGAGCGAGCGGAAACTGCAGCGCAGCAGCGGGAAGGCTGACACAATGAGCCGCGCAGACGGCCTCGATGGCGGCGACCTTCTTCTGGATGTCGGGAGGAGCGATCGAATAGGCGTAGGTCGCGCGCGGACCTGATCCCGTCGCCAGGATCCCGGACGCAAATGGCGCGCCCACGATCACCGACACGTGACGTTCAAGGCATCGCGCCATGCCGCTCCTCAGGCTTGCCTGTTCGAGAAGGGTATAAGGATGGGCGACCAGCGCAAAATCGAGGTCGATCTTGTCGATGAAGGCGTCCATCGCCTCTGACTGATTGAAGCCCATGCCCACGGCGCGGATGTCGCCAGCGCGCTTGAGCTCCTCGAGAGCTTTGACTCCGCTCTCGCGGAGCGCGCGCGCATGCTCCGCGAACCCTTCGCCGAGAAACCCTCGGTCGAGATCGTGGATGATCAAGGCGTCGACGGTCGGAACGCCCAGCCGCTGCAAGGCCTGCTCGTAGGAGCGCAGGACGCCGTCGTAGGAATAATCGAACACGGCCTCGAAGGGGAGCCCGCCAACCCAAGGAGAACGGTCGAACCTCTCGGGGTCCGGCGGTCGTTTCAGGGTGCGGCCAACCTTGGTCGTCACCCGAACGCCCTCGCGCGGCTTCGATCTCAAAAATGATCCGAGGCGCAGCTCAGCCAGTCCGCGTCCGTACCAGGGCGCAGTGTCGTAATAGCGAACCCCGGAGGCCCAGGCCGCCTCGAGGGTGTCCTGCGCTGCCGACTCGGACAGCGTCTCGAACAGATTCCCGAGCGGCCCTGTGCCGAGCCCGAAAGGCGGCAGCGACAGCGTCGTGGCTCCAATCTGTCGTCTCGAAGTCAAGTCAACTTGCTGCTGCAGACTGTCCTCCCAAAAATGCGGCGCCCAAGCGCGCCTCGCTCAACCGCTGGTCGACCAGAATCGCGCCCTCGTAAAGAGCCCGTCTGCGTACGAGGCCGCGCTGGTCGTGAAGAACGAAGTTTTCGCAAGGAAGACCCGGGCCCCACGCTTGACTCAAACGATTTATATGATAAATCGCAGAAATGCAATGCCGCCATGTCGGCGAGGGAGGAGCGGCCTGTAGGTCAGCCGTAATAGGACGGAGGAAAATGGGGCCAAGGATGCCAGCGTCCACGACCGGCGTCGTCTTCGACATCCGCGAACTGACCATTCACGATGGCCCCGGACTGCGGACCACCGTGTTCCTCAAGGGCTGTCCGCTCGGCTGCGCGTGGTGCCACAATCCCGAGGGCAGGTCGCGCGAGCCTCAGGCGCTGCATGGGCCGAACGGCGAGCGGATCTCTGGCCGGAGCTGGCGCGCCGAGGAACTCGCCACGCTCCTCAACCGCCAAGCGCCGCTGCTTGTCGACGGCGGGGTGACCTTCTCCGGCGGCGAACCGCTGATGCAGGCCGAATTTCTGCAGGCGGTGCTGGAGCGGCTGGAAGGCTTGCACGTCGCCATGGAGACTTGCGGTTTCGCTCCTGCGGAGAAGTTCGTACAAACGGTCCGCCGCTGCGACCTCGTGCTGTTCGACCTCAAGCTCGTGGACCCGGAAGCGCACAAGCGCTGGACCGGCGCCGACAATCGGGTGATCCTCGAGAACCTGAGACGCCTGGCGGATCTGAGCGTCCCCTACGTGATCCGCACGCCGCTCGTTCCGGGGGTCACCGACACCGAACCGAATTCTGCGCGGCATCGCCCGCTATGCGCGCGGCCTGCCCGGGCGGCCGCGGGTGGAGCTGCTTCCCTATAATCGGGCGGCCGGCGGCAAATACGCGGCGTGCGGCCTCGAATGGCGCCCGGACTACGACGAGACCGTCCCGTGCCGAACGGACCTCTCACCGTTTCACACGCTTCACGTCGATGCGAGGGTCCTTTGAGCGCGATCCTAGAAACGCGGCAGGCGGACCTGCCCGAACTCTCCCCGAGGCTTGCGGAGATGAAGCGCCGGCTTCGGGCTGGCGAGCACCACCGCTATCGCGTCACCGACACGGTGGACGTACTCGCCGAATGCGAGCGCGAGCGCCTCGACTGGATGCAGCGGGCGGCCCGACTGACCCGGCGCATGTGCGAGGCCCAGACCGTGGTGATTGAGCCGGACGAGCGCATCGTGTTCACCCGCACGGTGAAAAGGGTTCCCCCGCTCTATCGTCCGCAGGAGATGGAGCAGATGCTGGCTGGCCGCACCGCGCATGAGCTCGGGCCGATCAGCAACATCTGCGCCGACTGGGGCATGGTCCTCGGCGAGGGGCTTTTGGCGCGGCGCGCTGCCGCCCTGGCGGCCAGGGCCCGCTCGACGGGCGACCCGGAAGCGGCTGCTTTCCTCGACGCCGCGGTGGAGACCATCGACGCCGTGCTCGCGCTCGCCGCCCGTTACGCCGCGGCTGCGCGCGCCTTCGGCCGCGACGATCTGGTCGAGGTTTTGAACCGGGTCCCCGCCCTTCCCGCCGTCACTTTCCACGAAGCGCTCCAGGCTCTGCGCCTGTGCCACGCCGCCCTGTGGCTGAGCGGGCATTATCACTGCGGTCTCGGCCGGCTCGACCAGTATCTATGGCCCTATCTCGAGGCGGACCTAGCCGGCGGCCGCCTGACGCGTGCAGAAGCGCAGGAACTCCTGGAAGAGTTCTTTATCAGCCTGAACCGGGACAGCGACCTCTACCCCGGCATCCAGCAGGGCGACAACGGCCAGTCCGTGATGCTGGGCGGCCAGCGCCGCGATGGGGGCGACGGCGTCAATCCCCTGACTTCGATCGCCCTGGATGCGGCGCGCACGGTGGCGCTGATCGATCCCAAGATCAATTTGCGCGTGACGCGCGAAACCGATCTCAGGCTCATCACCAAGGGCGTCGAGCTGACGCGCCTCGGTCTCGGCTTTCCCCAGTGGTGCAACGACGAAGTCATCATCCCTGGCTTGGTCGCCGCGGGCTACGACCTCGAGGACGCACGGGACTATAGCGTGGCGGCGTGCTGGGAGTTCATCATCCCCGGCAAGGGCATGGAGGTAGTGAACATCGGCGCCGTCTCGATGCCTGCGGCGGCCGACCACGCGATCCGCTCCGGGCTCGCGGCCGGCGAGGCTTTCGGCCGGATCCTTGAGCGCGCTGGCGCCGATCTCGCCCAACAGGCGCGCGCCCTGGCCGAGCAAAGCCGAAAGCTGCTGCTGCCGCCTGCGCCCTGGTACTCGGTGCTCATGGACGGCTGCCTCGAGCGCGGGCGCGACCTCTCGCGCGGGCTCAAGTACAACAACTTCGGCATCCACGGCGCCGGCTCCGCCAACGCGGCCGACGCCCTCTCGGCGGTGAAAACCCTCGTCTATGACCAGCGGCGGATCCCGCCGGACAAGCTAATTCGAGCCCTGGACGCGGATTTCCGGGGTGAGGAGACGCTCCGGGCCGAGCTGCGCGATGAGGCTCCCAAGGTCGGCAATCACGACGACGCGGCCGACGATCTGCTCGTCGATCTGTTCGACCGCTTCGCCGACGCCTGCGCCGCTGCCGGCGATAACGGCCGCGGCGGACGCTATCGCCCAGGGACCGGCTCGGCCATGTACTACGTGTGGCTCGCCCAGGGCCACGAAGGCATGCGCGAACCCGCAGTCGGCGCAACCGCCGACGGACGCCATGACGGGTCGTTCTTCAGTTCGTCCTTGGCGCCGTCGCCGGACATTCAGGTGCGGGGTCCCCTGAGCGTGCTGCAGAGCTTCGGCAAGATCGACTACCGGCGCATTTGCAACGGCGGCCCGCTGACCATGGAGCTGGCGGACAGCCTGTTCCGGGGAGCCGAAGCGGTCGAAAAGGTCGCCCTGTTCGTCCGCGCCTTCGTCCGCTCAGGCTGCCAACAGATGCAGCTCAACACCCTGAATGTGGACACCCTGCGGGACGCTCAACGGCATCCGGAGTTGCACCGCAACCTCGTGGTCCGGGTCTGGGGCTGGAGCGGCTATTTCTGCGAACTGGACGAGAGCTACCAGAACCAGATCATCGGCCGGCACGTCTACGGCGCCTGACACCCGGAAATACCGGACCCGCGACGGCTCGCAATAGCAAAAAGGGAGGAATTGGGTCGCAACCATCCTGAAAGAGACCACGAGTAAACTCGTCAAAAACCTTATCGTTGATCCTGACGATAATGACTTCCGGAGGAATACCATGAAAAGGCTTCTCGCAATCGCCCTCGGCCTCGCGCTTTCCACGGCCGCGGCGCTCGCCGACACGCCCTACACCATCGCTTTCAGTCTAAAGACTGTCACCAACGACGACTTCCAGAAGGCCATCGCGACCTCCATCCAGCAGGCGGTGGAGAAGTCCGGCAACAAGTTTCTCCTCGTCACCGCCGGAGACGAAACCGGCGTCTCCACCCAGGTGAACCAGGTCGAGGACCTCATCGCCAAGAAGGTCGACGCCATCGTCCTCAATCCCATGGACGGGAAGTCGGTGGTCCCCGTGCTCAAGAAAGCGGAGGCCGCCAAGATCCCCGTGATCATAGTCGACTCCTCGGTGGAGAAGGGCAACGAGCCCCTCTACATCGCCTACGTCGGCACGGACAACTTCAACGCCGGGAAGGTGGCTGGCCAGCGGATGGTGAAGGAGCTGGGGGGCCAGGGCGACGTGCTGATCGTGCGCGGCGCGAACGGCAGTCTGGCGGGCGACCAGCGGGTCGATGGCTTCAAGGCGGGCATTGCCGGCAGCGGCCTCAAAGTTGTGGGGGAGCAGCCCGGCAACTGGACCAATTCGGTGGCCATGCAAGTGACCGAAAACATGCTTCAAGCCAACAAGACTGTGGGCGGCGTGTTCAGCGCATCCGACGTGATGCTGGACGGCATTCTCCAGGCGATCGGCGACGCCAACCGCTCGGGCATCAAGATCCTCTCGGTGGACGGCTCCAAGAAGGCAGTGGACCTCGTCGAGCAAGGGGCGATCGTGGGCACCATGGCGCAGTTCCCCTCCAAGATGGGCTCGATCGCGGTCGACAATCTGCTGGCCGTTCTCTCTGGCAAGAAGGCCGCCGACAGCATTCCCAAGGTGATCGACTCCGGAACCATGGTCTACGACAAGACCAATCTCGACGAAGCGCGTAAGTGGGCCTTCTGAGATAGTGAAAGTCGCTCCGACCGCGCGGCGGGGACTGTTGGTTCTGATCCCCGTCGCAGCCTTTCTCGCCCTGGGTTCGCAGGTCCCGCACTTCCTGGACCTGTCGAACCTGCTCAACGTCGTCAGGCAGTCGTCGATCATCGGCATCTGCGCGGTGGGGATGACGTTCGTCATCGTCATCAAGGGGATCGACCTGTCCCTGGCCGGTCTCCTGGCGTTCTGCCCCATGATCAGCGGCATCCTCATGCTCGCGGGGGTCAACCTCCCGGCGAGCATGGCTGCGGGCCTATCGGCAGGGATCGTCATGGGCCTGTTCAACGGCCTGATGGTCGCGAAGCTCGCCGTGCCGGCCTTCATCACGACCTTGGTCGTGGGCCAGATCAGCCAGGGCTTGGCCTTGACCCTCAATGGCGGCAGTTCGATCGGCGCCTTCCCAGACGACTTCGTCTTCATCGGCAACGGCGCAATCGGGGGCGTCCCCGTATCCGACCTGCTGCTGCTGGCGTTCCTGGCGCTCGGTTACTTCATTCAGCGCTTCACGGCGCTGGGCAACCACATCTACGCCCTTGGCGGCAATGAAACCGTGCTTCGCCAGGAAGGCCTCAGCGCCGCCCGGCTGCAGTTCTTCGTCTTCGGCTTCTCGGGCTTCTGCGCTGCGGTGTCCGGCCTGCTTCTGTCGGCCCAGTTGGACACCGTTCACCCCACCCAGGGCGACGCCTACCAACTGGATGCAATTGCGGCCTGTATCATCGGCGGCGTGGACCTCGCTGGCGGGCGGGGCTCGGTCCCGATGGCCGTGGCCGGCGCGCTGATCATCGGCTGCCTGCGCAATGTCCTCGATCTGCTGGGGATCCATCCGTTCATGCAAAATGTCTTCATCGGCTCCATCATCATCGTCATCGTCTATGCGAGCGGAGCGATCCATAGGCGCAGCGAACTGGCGACCCGAGGAACCCTATGAGCGCTCGCGTCACAGAGGGCCTCCAGGCCGGCTCTGAACCCGGCGCCCGGGTTCCGGCGGCGGCCCCGAAAGGACCGCTCCGGATCGCGTCCGGCGGTCTCCTCAGATGGGTCGGCCGGAATATTGCGCTGTCCATCTTCCTGGCCTTGATCATTCTGGCCAGCGTCTTCGTGAAGAATTTCGCCGCCCTCGACAATGCGGCCGTGATCCTGAAGCAGTCCGCCATCCCGGCGATCGCCGTGATCGGCATGACCATGGTGCTCATGACCGGCGGCATCGATCTGTCCCTGGGCTACGTGGTCGGACTGGCCTCCATCGTCTCAGGGATTATGGCCAACACCTGGCTCTGGCCGGCGCCCGCCGTGCTGGCTGCGGTCCTCGTCCTCGGCCTCGCCGTAGGCCTGTGCAACGGGTTGATCACCCAGTTCATGCGGGTCCCGGCCTTCATCGCCACCCTTGGCAGCGGCTATGTGATCTATGGTTTGGCCCAGATCATCAGCCAGGGCTCGATCATCAACCGGTTGCCCAAGAGCTTCCTCGCCATCGGCAGGACGCCCATGCTCGGCCTGCCCTCGGCGGTGTTCCTGGCCTTGGGGGTCGCTGTGGTGTTCCACGTGCTGATCAGCCGGACGATCTTCGGGCGCCAGCTCAAGGCGTTCGGCTTCGGCGCTCGGGCCGCAGCGCTGAGCGGTGTGCCCTGCGCGCGGATCAACGTCTCCGTCTACGCCTTGTGCTCCACCCTCGCCGCGCTCTCCGGCCTGCTGTTCACTATCCGGGTGAACGCCGCGCAGCCCAACATGGGCGGGGGGTCGTTTACGTTTGAGGTGGTGACGGCGGCCATCGTGGGCGGCACCAGCCTGTTCGGCGGCGTCGGATCGGTGACGAACAGCATTCTCGGGGTGCTGTCGATTAAGATCATCGAGAACTGCATCAACCTGCTGGGAGTCTCCTACAACCTGTATCTTGCCGTTCAGGGCGCGATCATCCTGGTGGCGATCGTCGCCGGCAACCTGACCAACCGCCGGGCTTGAGGAGACGATGTTGGAACCGCTGGTTACCATGCGCGGCGTCACCAAGTTCATTTACGGCGGCGACGGCCGGCCGCTCCGCAACACCGACGTGAAAATCCTCGAGGCGGTGGATTTCGACCTGCTTCCTGGGGAGGTGCATGTTCTGGTCGGCGAGAACGGCGCCGGCAAGAGCACCCTGATGAAGATCCTTGGCGGCATCATTCCGCCAGACCGGGGCGAGCTGACGATCGCTGGAGCGAAGGCCATTTTGACCGATGCGCGAGACGCCCGGGAGAAGGGCGTGGCCTTCATTCATCAGGAGCTCAATCTCTGCGCCAACCTCGACGTGGCGCACAACATCTTCTTGGGCCGCGAGCCACGGCGGCGCGGGCTCAAGGACGCCGGCGAGATGTACCGGCGCAGCGCCGAGCTCCTCAAGGCCCTGTCTACCGACCTGGATCCGCGCCTGCCCGTGTCCCGGCTCTCCACCGCCCAGCAGCAGCTGGTGGAGATCGCCAAGGCCATGTCCTTCAAGTCCCGGGTCGTCATCATGGACGAACCCACCGCCAGCCTCACCAAGCGGGAAATCGACGTGCTGTTCGAGCTGATCCGGCGGATGCGGTCGGAGGGCATGGGCATCGTCTATATTTCCCACCGGTTCGAGGAGATCCTGGCCATCGGCGACCGCTTCACGGTCCTGCGGGACGGACGCCACGTGGGCACCCTGCCCATCCAGGCGTTCAAGCCGGATTCGGTGATTTGGATGATGGCCGGGCGATCCATCGACGAGATGTATCCGCGCACCCACCCGGTGCAGCCTGAGCCGGTCCTGGACGTCCGGGGGCTTCGCCTCTCGCCGCACACGCCGCCGATCGATCTGCTGGTGCGCCGGGGCGAGGTGGTCGGCCTCGGCGGCCTGGTCGGCAGCGGCCGTACCGAATTGGCCAAATCGATATTCGGGGCCCGCCGGGTCCACTCGGGCGAGGTGCGCTATCTCGGGCGGAAGACCAATGGCTGGAGTCCCACGAGGTTGATCCGGGCCGGCATGGCGTACCTTTCGGAGGACCGCAAGACCGAGGGCCTGATCCCGCCCATGTCGATCCGCGAGAACCTGAGTCTCGCCTCCTTGCGGTCCGTGGCGACCTTGGGCTTCCTGTCCCCGTCGAAGGAGCAACGTCAGGCCGCCGGGCTCATCCAGCAGCTGAACATCGTCGCGCGTTCCAGCGAGCAGCTGGTGTCCACCCTCAGCGGCGGCAACCAGCAGAAGTGCGTCCTGGGCAAGTGGCTGAGCACCGCGCCGCGGCTGCTCATGCTGGACGAGCCGACCCGGGGCATCGACGTCGGCGCCAAGGCTCAGATTCACAAGCTGATCGACCAGATCGCGGCCACCGGCGTGGGCATCCTCATGATCAGCAGCGAGCTGCCTGAACTGATCGGCATCAGCGATCGCGTTTACGTCATGCGCGAAGGCGGCGTGGCGGCGGAGCTGGAGGCGGGACCCGAACTGACTCAGGAGCGGGTGGTGGCCTGCATGGTCTGAGCAGGCGCTCTGCCCGCTCGCAGCCCGGATGCGGGCGGGAAACGTTCTCGGCAACCGAGTGAACCCTAAGAGCCTCTTCGGCCTGACGCGCGCTCGTCCGCTCGACCCGTCGGTTCGGCGCGGACTCGGGCGCCCTTCCGTGCGTTCGAGGAGAGTTCGACATGCGTTCGGCGTCCGTGAACAGGGTCGAATCCAACCGTGTTTTGAGCGTTTTCAAGGGATTGCGCGGATGTTTCGGGAAAAAAAATTTCAGCGACGACGGTCGCCGAATCCGGATCGTACAGCGGGGCGCGAGCGGCGGCCGGCCCGGACGTAGAGCGGCAGAACGGATCGAAGCGGGATGATAACCCACAGTCTCTTTACGTGTTAACTCGAGGGGCGCGACAGGATCAGTCTGGGCTAGAATTCTCTTTTTTGCAAGATATTTATTCTAACCTTCTACAAGCAAGAAAGACGTCGCCAATTCCGCCGGTTGGTTGCGTGACCGGGCGGAGCCGCCCGGGCGCCGCTGGACGCGCTGCTCTGACGGCGGACCTCGCCGCTGTGTCTGCCCCGCGAGCGTCTGTGATCGGGTTTCGTGATTGCCACGCGCTTTTCGCGTATACCTTTGCTAACCGCCTGGGCGCATGAACGCGAAGCCGTGCTAACGCGCGCTGCGAGTTCGGGAGTGTCCAAAATGTGCCGCGGGTGTTTCAATCAGCTTTTTCTCCGCGATGAATTCCATTCCGGCGGGATCGCCGGCCTGCTCGGCAAGGCGGCGGGGATGCCCACCCGACGCGCGTTCATGGCCTATTCGGTCGGCGCGGCCTCCGCGCTGGGCGCCGCCGGGGCCATTCCCGCGTTTGCCGCGGACAGAGGCGCCGATCTCATCTTTCGCGGCGGGACGGTCCGTCCGCTGCCGGGCGCGCCGGTCGCCTCGGCGATTGCGATCGCAGGCGGAAAGATCGTCGCAGTCGGCGACGAAAGCGAGCTTCTGGGTCTCAAGACCGGCGACACCAAGCTAGTCGACCTCGCCGGCCGCACCCTGCTGCCTGGCCTGATCGACCCGCACAACCACACGATATTGGCTGCTTTGATCTTCGAACTGCTCGACGACGTCGGCTATGCCAAGTACCCGACCCGAGAACAGCTCGTCGCGCATCTCAAGCAGGAGGCGGCGAGCACGCCCAAGGGGCAATGGATCGTCGGCTCCAATTTCGACAATCTTCTTCAAGGCGGGGATTTCACGATTCAAGAACTGGACGCGATTTCGACCGATCATCCCATCTTCGTCTGGTACACCAACGGGCACGACGCCTGCGTCAACAGCGAGGCGCTCAAAATCGCAGCGATTCCCGAGGATATCGGCGACTTGCCGGGCGGCGGTCATTTCGGCCGTGGGCCGGACGGCAAGCTCAACGGCCTGGTCTACGAGGAAAGCGCGATGCTCAAGTTCGCGGTCCACTTCCTCGGCAAGATCACCCCTGACGTCGCGGCCAAGGCGGTCACGGATTACGCCCGGCATGTCGCGTCCGTGGGCAACACCCTGCTGCACGAGCCGGGCACGATCCGTGCGGAATGGATCGAGCCCTTCACAAAGCTCTCAAACACGCTCGCCTGCCGCACCAGCGCGAGCGTGATGTTCGACGACATGAAGGGTCTGACGCCCTACCGCAGCCAGGGCCTCGGAAGAGGCGCTCCGGTCGCCGACTCGCTGTTCTCGCTTTATGGCGTCAAGATCGTCAGCGACGGCTCGAACCAGACCGAGACGGGAGCGCAGACCAAACCCTACCTGAACTCGACCGCCAAGGGGTCGCCGAATTTCGACGCAGCCCAGTTGAAGCAAATGGTCGCCGAGGTCGTGGCCTTCGGCTTGCCGGTGCAGATCCACTGCAACGGCGATTACGCGATCGACATCGCCCTCGACGCGATCGAGGCGGCCTACGCCGGTTCGACAGAATTTGGCGTCAACCGCGTCGAGCACTCGACCATGGCCCGCGCCGATCAGATCGAGCGCATGAAGACGATCAACGTGCAGCCGAGCTTTCTGATGAACCACGTGCGCCTCTACGGCGCGGCCTATCGCGACCAGATCTTCGGGCCTGAACGCGCCGCCTTCATGGACCCCGCCGGCGCCTGCGTGAAAGCCGATCTCCCTTTCACCCTGCACACCGACGGCCCATGCTCCCCTCCCGGACCGCTCGCGCTGATCAGCACGGCGGTGACGCGCCGCTGCATCATCGACCAATCGATCGTCGGCTCGGACCAGGCGATTGCGCTCGACGACGCAATCCGCGCCGTCACGATCCACGCGGCCCGTCAACTCGGACAGGGCGACCGGCTCGGCTCGCTGGAAAAGGGCAAGGAAGCGGACTTCACGATTTTGGAAAGCGACCCGTACACAACAAATCCGGACGCCATCGCCGACATCAAGGTCAGCGAGACATGGGTGGCGGGGGATCGGAAATACGGTTGACCGGGCCGGAAAGGACCTCTTCTCAAATCGAACGCCGATGCCCTCCTTGGAGCATCGGCGTCACTTTCCGCCAAGATCCGAAGCGGAACGCTTCAGCGTCCTCGGCGACGGGTCCCCCGGGGGCCCGGGCGCCGCTCGACGGCACGGCTCCAAAGGCGCCCATTCCCGCGGCCATAGGAATCCCCGACCGCAAGCACGCCTGGGATCATTGGGGGCCGCACTCCGTCTCCCAGAAGCCGCCATAGGTCAGCTTGTACATGTGGCAGCTCGACGCGTAGGGCGCCAACGCCGTGTACTCAGAACGCGATCTGTTGAAGTGGCCGCCCGAGACGGCCCATTGGGGATAGACTTCTCCCAGTGCGACAAGGCCGGGAGCGTCTTCAGGGGCCTGGTTCATCTCGTTCGGATGGGTCACAGCTTGTTCCCGCATCGCGGCGGCGTCGCCGGAATTTCCCGCCGCAGCCGCAGCGGTGACGCCGACGAAGGCGCCAATCGTCAGGGCCATGAGCGTAGTCGGTAAGGTATATCCCATTGGTGAACCTCCTCATATGGCTTGAGCGCGGGACCGATTTGGCGTCAATTATCTCGACGCGACACCAATTTGCATTTATACAAGCAGCGTCATTGTTCTATCTGAATACATATTTTCGGCAACAGCGAGGCGATATACGAAAATTGCTTTTAGCATGAAGCTATATTTGGAAAAACATATTTTATAAATCGAATTATCGTAAAATCATTTTTCAATTCTCCTTTCCATGTCTCCACGGCTGGACTAAGCGTTGCTGGCCCGCGGGGGGCGCGCGCAACACGATGCCGGGTTCGTAGCCTTGTGGCGCCGCCGCCAAGACAGGCGCCCCCGATGCACGGCGGCGCCACGGCCGGACTGACCCTCTCAGCCTGCCGGCCCGGGACGTCGTCGAGGGCCCGAACGATCATAGTTGGTCGCTTGTCCCGACGCTCCGGGCTGAGCGGAAACGGGATCGCGACTTGGCCACGGGCGCGCCGATCACACGCTATGTCGGGAATAGACCGACCGCGCTCCTGCGATCGTGCACACTGAGGGCAAAGGACGGACGCGATTTCATCGCGGCTCGGTCGCAGCCCCGAAAGCCCATTGCTATCTTAACATATTCATGCATTATGATACGTATAGATGATCATCAGGGCCCGCGAGAGACGGGCGGACAGTTCGGGAGGAAAGAATGGCCGATATCGTCATCATGGGCGCGGGCTTGAGCGGCGCCATCATGGCCTACGAGATGAAAAGCCAGACGCGTGCGGAGGACAGGCTGACGGTCGTCACCAAGGATCCCCTGTATCACTTCGTTCCGTCGAACCCCTGGGTTCCCGTCGGCTGGCGCAAGCGCGAAGCCTTGGAGGTCGATCTCGCGCCGACCTTCGCCAAGCGCGGCATCGGTTTCAAGGCGAGCCCGGTGACGAAAGTGTCGCCGAAGGACAATACGATCGAAACCGCCGACGGCGCCGCGATCCGATATGACTACCTCGTCATCGCCACGGGTCCGGAGCTTGCCTTCGATGAAGTCGAGGGCCTCGGACCCGACGGCTTCACGGCCTCGATCTGCCACATCGACCACGCCGAGAAGGCGGCGGCCAAGTTCGAGGCTTTCTGCAAGGACCCCGGCCCGATCGTGATCGGCGCGGCGCCGGGCGCTTCGTGCTTCGGCCCGGCCTACGAGTTCATGTTCATTCTCGAGACCGAGCTTCGGCGCCGCAAGATCCGCGACCGGGTGCCGATCACCTTCGTGACGCCGGAGCCCTACATCGGCCACCTCGGCCTCGACGGCGTGGGCGACACCAAAGGGTTGCTCGAGGGCGAACTGCGCGAGCATCACATCAAGTGGATCACCAGCGCGCGGATCAAGAAGGTCGAAGACGGCAAGATGACCGTCGAAGAGATCGGCGACGACGGGTCGCTGAAGGCGACACGGGAGCTGCCGTTCGGCTTCTCGATGATCCTGCCGGCCTTCCGCGGCATCGCGCCGCTCAGGGGCATCGAAGGCCTGGTCAATCCGCGCGGCTTCGTCATAACCGACAAGCACCAGCAAAACTCCGCCTTCCCCAACATCTTCTCGGTCGGCGTCTGCGTGGCGATCCCGCCGACCGGGCCGACGCCCGTGCCCTGCGGCGTGCCGAAGACCGGCTTCATGATCGAATCGATGGTGACGGCGACGGCGCGCAACCTGGGCCAAATTCTGAGGGGCGGGAAGCCGAGCTTTCAGGGTTCGTGGAATGCGGTCTGTCTCGCCGACTTCGGCGACAGCGGCATCGCTTTTGTCGCCCAGCCGCAGATCCCGCCCCGCAACGTCAACTGGTCCTCGTCGGGCAAATGGGTCCATATGGCGAAGATCGGCTTCGAGAAGTATTTCCTGCGAAAGATGCGCAAGGGAGAGAGCGAGCCCTTCTATGAGACGATGGCGCTCAACATGCTCGGCATCGAGAAGCTGAAGGCGGCGCGTACCGACGACGGGGCTCTGGTCCCCTGATCCAAACCGAGGAAAGGCGCGCGCGCCTCGACTTCAGACCCGTGCGAGGACGGGCGGCCGCGCTCGAGTCGCCCTCCCCCATCGAATTTCACAATCGTCATATCGGGTGCTAATACATTCCTAGATATGATGATGATGTGATGGACGTTATGGCGTTGGCGAAAGCTGTCAAACATCGAGATGCGGTGAAGGTCGATCGGATGGCCGACAGCGCTCGCGAGGCGAGCGAGTTCCTCAAGGCGCTCGCCCACGAGTTCGCGTCTCATGATTCTCTGTAACCTGCTCGATGGCGAGAAATCCGTCGGAGAACTGGAGACGCATCTGTCGCTTCGACAGTCGACCGCATCGCAGCAACTGGCGCGCCTTCGGCTCGAACGCCTCGTCGCGGCGCGCCGGGACGGAAAGACCATCTATTACAGCATCGCCGACGAGAAGGTGCGATCCGTGATCGGCGTCCTGTACGCGACGTTCTGCGGCGGGAAGTAACCCCGTTGCGAACGTCCGCTCGCGCGGCGGCGCCGCGCCAAGCCGGGTCGCCCAGCCCTCAAAGCATCGTCATCCGGCCGTGCGCGTCGACAGGCGGAGCAAGCTGTAGAGCGGACAAGTCCCGACAATCGCGGTGACCAGCGGGATCACGCCAATCCAGCCGACCCAATGGTAGCTCGTCGTTGGGGCGATGAACCCGAGGGCGAAGGCGATCAGGGCCAGGCCAAGCATAATCCGCACGATTCGATCTACGATTCCGACGTTCGCCGACATCTCTCTCTCCCGGCTTCAATTCGAAGTGTTGGAGACTTTGGCTGAAGATCGCAGTTCGATCGGTGACATGGTCACGGTTGCGGCGCGGCCATTCGCCGCAACCCCTCGGGGTCGCGAATGACGATCCGTCCCCTTTCGACCACGACGACGCCCTCGCGCTCGAACCTCTTAAGAACGCGCGTCACCACCTCGCGGGCGCTCCCGAGTTCGCTCGCGATCGCCTGCTGGGTGGCCTCCACCACGCCGTCTCGTGCGCGGACGAGAAGCGTCCGCGCGAGCCGTTCCGGGATGGTGCGGAAGAGCACGTCCTGCATGGTCACGACAAGCTCTGCGACGCGGTTTGCATAGTTGCGCAGCACGTCGCGACGAAAGCCCGGATCTTCGGCGATCAGACGATCGAAGGTCGCCTTGGAAACGATCCGCGCTTCGACGTCGGTTTCCGCTTGGCCTTCGGCCGGCAGGGGCTCGTCGCCGATCAGCGACGAGGTCGTCAGGAGACAAGAATCTCCAGCGCCGATGCGGTAGAGCGTCACTTCGCGGCCGGAAGGGGCGAGAAGACTGACACGGACGCGGCCGCGTTCGATCGCGACCCAGCTTCCCGGCCAATCTCCGGGAGCGAAAAGCCGGTCGCCGGCCTTGAACCGGACGGATTGTCCACGCGCGCGAAGCGCGAGGCTGACAGCGTCCTCCCGTTCGGTCATGCGCGCCCCATCAGCGAACCTTCTCCGGCTCGCGCCCGTCGTCGCGCAGCCAGACGTAAATCGCCGGGATGACCAGCACGGTCAGCGCGGTCGAGGAGGCGAGGCCGAAGACCAGCGAGATCGCCAGACCCTGGAAGATCGGATCGGTCAAGATGAACGCTGCGCCGATCATCGCCGCCGCGGCGGTCAGGACGATCGGCTTGAACCGCGTCGCGCCCGCTTCGATCAGCGCCTGCCGCAGCGGGATGTCGCCGCTGGCGCGCCGATGGCGGATGAAGTCCACCAGCAGGATCGAATTGCGCACGATGATGCCGGCGAGCGCGATGAATCCGATCATCGACGTTGCAGTGAAGGCCGCATTGAGGAGCCAGTGCCCGAGCACGATGCCGATCAGGGTCAGGGGCACCGGGACAAGGATCACGAGCGGCAGCAGGAACGAGCCGAACTGCGCGACGACAAGGAGGTAGATGCCGAGGATCGCCACGATGAACGCCGCGCCCATGTCGCGGAACGTGACGTAGGTCACCTCCCATTCGCCGTCCCATAGCAGCGTCGGCCGCGCGTCATCGACGGGCTGGCCGTGATACTTGATCTCCGGCGGCCCGCCCTGGCCCCAGTCCATCTTCGCAATGGCGTCCTCGACGGAGAGCATGCCGTAGATCGGCGCCTCGAACCGTCCCGCGACATCGGCGGTCACCATTTCGGCGAAGCGGCCATTGTGGCGGAAAATCGGGAAGGACGCGGGCTCGCGCACGACCTTGACCACGTCGCCGAGCTCGACGTTGGCGCCCTGCCGCACCGTGCCGCCGGCCGGCAGCGGCGTCGACAGGATCCGTTCGCTCAGCGTGCGCTCGCTTTTCGGCAGCATCACGCTGATGTCGATCGGCTTCAGGCCCTCGCCGCGCTGCGAGTAGCCGACCTTCACGCCGCCGATCAGCGCGCCGATCGTGTCGTAGATCGCCTGTTGCTCCACGCCGTGGAACTCGGCCGCTTCCTGATCGACCGCGAGGCGCAGGCGGTCCGAAGGCCTGCCAAAGCTGTCGTCGGCGTCGACGACGAAGTCGACCGACTCGAACGCCTTGCGGACCTTGGAGGCAAGGGCGCGGCGACTGTCCGGGTCCGGCCCATAGACTTCGGCGAGCAGGGTCGAGAGCACCGGCGGACCCGGCGGAACTTCAACCACCTTGAGCGCCGAGCCCGCCGGCAAGGCGAGGCCGGCGAGACGGCGACGGATATCGAGCGCGATGGCGTGGCTCGCTCTGGCGCGCTTGTCCTTGTCAAGCAGGTTGATCGAGAGATCGCCCTGCTCCGGATTGGCGCGCATGTAATAGTGGCGCACGAGGCCGTTGAAGTTGAACGGCGCCGCCGTTCCCGCGTAGGCCTGGATCGACACGAGCTCCGGAAGGGCCTTCAGCCGCTCGGCCGCCGCCATGAGGGTCCGGTCGGTGTCTTCGAGGCTGCTTCCATGCGGCAGGTCAAGGACAACTTGGATCTCCGACTTGTTATCGAACGGCAGCAGCTTCACCCGCACGTCCTTGGTGGCGAAGAGCGCGCAGGCGGCGACCGTCGCCGCGCCGACCGCCAGCAGGAAAACCTTCGACCGCCACCGCCCTTTCAGGAGCGGGATGGCGACGGCGACATAGAAGCGGCCCATCGCCCCGATCCCGTGATGGCCGCCGCCGATCGCGGCGGCCTTGCGTCCAGCGAACCGCAACAAGAGCCAAGGCGTGACCGTGACCGCGACGAAGAACGAGAACAGCATCGCGATCGAGGCGTTGGCCGGGATCGGGCTCATGTATGGCCCCATCATGCCGCTGACGAACATCATCGGCAGCAGCGCCGCGACGATCGTCAACGTCGCGACAATCGTCGGATTGCCGACCTCTGCGACCGCTTCGACCGCAGCGTCGGCCGGATTGCGCTTTCCGAGCATGCCCCAATGACGCGCGATGTTCTCGACTACGACAATCGCGTCGTCGACGAGGATGCCGATCGAGAAGATCAGAGCGAACAGGCTGACCCGATTGATCGTGTAACCCATCATCCATGAGGCGAAGAGCGTCAGCAGAATCGTCGTCGGGATGACGATCGCCACCACCAGCCCCTCCCGCCATCCGATGGCGACCGTGATCAGAACGACGATCGAGAGCGTCGCGAGGCCCAGGTGGAACAGGAGCTCGTTCGCCTTCTCGGTCGCGGTCTCGCCGTAGTTGCGTGTGACCGCGATGTCGAGAGCGGCCGGAACGACGCGCCCGCGGACGATCTCGAGCCGCTTCAAGACGTCGTCGGCGACCGTCACCGCGTTCGCGCCCTTGCGCTTGGCGATCGCGACCGTGACGGCGGGGCGCCGTTGCAATTCGCCGTTCGCGTCGCGCGTGATCGTCCAGGCGCGATGTTCGGGCTCTGCGGCGCCGACAACCACCTCCGCAACGTCCTTGACGTAGACCGGGCGTCCGTCTCGCGCGGTGAGCAGGAGGAGCCCGATGTCCGGGACGCCCTGGAGAGTCTGGCCCGCGATCACCGGAACCGACTTGCCGCCGTCGCGGAAAGCCCCGACCTGAAAGGAGCGGTTGGCGTTGGCGAGCTTGTCGACGAGCTGGTTGAGGGTGACGCCGAACACCGAGAGCTTTTCCGGATCCGGCTCGACGCGAATTCTGGTTCGGGCTGCCGCCGACGATATAGGCCGTCCCTACGTTGTCGACCTTGGCGAGTTCGTGGCTCAGCTCTTCGGCGACCTGGAAGAGCCCGTTGTCGGACCATCTGTCCGCCTGCCCCGGCGCGGCGGAAAGGGTCAGCGTGACGATGGCGACGTCGTTGATCCCGCGTCCGACGATCAGGGGCTCGGGGATGCCTTTCGGCAGATCGCCGATGTTCGCCCGGATCTTCTCGTGCACGCGCAGCGTCGCGACGTCCTGATCGGTCCCGACCAGAAAGCGCGCGGTGACCAGGACGCCATCGTCGTTGGTCGTCGAATAGACATGCTCGACGCCGTCGATGCCCTTGATGATGTCTTCGAGCGGGCGCGTCACCAGCTCGACCGCCTGGTCGGCCTTGTAGCCATTCGCGGGGACCAGGATGTCGACCATCGGCACGCTGATCTGCGGCTCTTCCTCGCGCGGCAACGAAACGAGGGCGATTGCGCCTGCGACCAGCGCCGCAAGCAGCAGGAGCGGCGTCAGCGGCGAATTGATGAAGGTGCGGGTCAAGATTCCCGAGAGACCGAGCTTCATGGCGTGACGATCTCGTCGCCGTCCTTGAGACCGGCCAGGATCTCGACGGACCGGTCGGCGCCGGCGCCGAGCTGGACGACGACTTCGGCGCCGTCCTTGACCTTGACGAAGTCGACCCCGGCGCGGCGGTAGACGTAGATGCGGGGAACGACGATTGCGCGCCGTTCGCCGGTCGCGACATAGACTCTTGTCCGCTCGCCGACGAAATAGTCGCCGATCCCCGGCGCCTCGACGTCGGCGATGACGCGGCCGCCCTGGATCTCCGGATAGACGAGGCGGACCCTGCCTTCGCCTTTCGCGCCGTCCTCGGCGAGACCGCGTCCGCCGATCTTGACCACGTCGCCCGCACGCAGGAAGCGCGCGTGGCGTTCGGGAAGCTGCAGGCGGAGGATGTAGTGGTCCTCGGCGATGGTGGCGATCGTCTCGCCCGGCAGCGCCACCGAGCCCTCGGAGACCGGCGCTCGCAGCACCCGGCCCGGTCCGGGCGCGAGCACCGCCCCCTCCTTCATCTGCTGCACAAGGACATCGCGATCCGACTGCATCGCCTCGAGCGTGCGTTCGGCTACTTCGAGCGCAGTCTTGGCCGCGTCGGCCTGCACCTGCGTGCCGACGCCCCGCTTCTGCAGCTCGAGCGCCCGATCGTAGTCGGCTTTCGCCTTGTCGCGCTGGGATTGCTGCGACTCGATGCGGGAATTGAGCGCCTGTCGCTGCAGGACGAGCTTCTCATCGGCGATGACGGCGATCTCCGCGCCAGCGGCGACGCGGTCGCCCTCCTTGACGGAAAGGGAGGCGACGGTGCCGCCGATGCGCGCCCTGGCCGTCAGTTCATGCGCCGGCTCGACGGTGGCGACGATCGCCTTCTCGTCGGACGCGCTCAAGGCGTGAACGACGAAGGTTTCGGCGGCCGCCGGGAGCGGCGTCGCCAAGGCGGCGGCTATGAACAGGGAGAAACGCATCAGGGAGTCCTCGAAAAGCGCTTGACTTTAATATTCGATTTTTCTAATTTAGCAATCATGAATTTACTGGAGCTGCAATCGAAAGCCGGAGCGGCGGAGGCGCTGCTGAAGGCCGTCGGCAACCGGAACCGGCTGATCGTTCTGTGCGAACTCTTGAAGGGCGAGCAGTCGGTCGGGGCGCTGCAACACGCCATTGGCCTCAGCCAGTCCGCGCTGTCGCAACATCTTGCCCGGCTGCGCGAGGACGGGATCGTGGCGACGCGGCGGGAATCGCAGACGATCTACTATTCCCTCGCCAGCCGCAAAGTCTCGCGGCTGATCGGCCTGCTCTACGAACTTTACTGCGCGCCGGCGTGCGAGCTTGAGGAAGCGACAGGCGAAGGCGCTGATAGGAGGATCAAATGACGCTCGATCGATCGGTTATGGCGTTCGCCGGCATGATGGTGCTGCTCAGTCTTTTGCTCGAACGGATCTACGGTCCGGTCTGGCTGGTGCTCACCGCGTTCGTCGGCCTCAACCTGATCCAGGCTTCGTTCACGGGCTTCTGCCCGGCCGCGCTGGCTTTCAAGCGTCTCGGGATCAAGACGGGGACAGCCTTCAACTGAGGCCGGGCCAAGCCCGAAGGCGACCCAACAAAGGAGTATAGGAATGGAAACGACGAATTGGCCGGAGCTGACGCGAACGCTGAGTTCCGAACTCAAGACCCTCCGGGGCGGCGCTCCCGACGTGATGAAAGCCTTCTCCTCGATGGCCCAGTCCGCTTTGGCGCAGGGCGCGCTCGATCCGAAGACCAAGGAATTGATCGCGCTTGGTATTGCGGTGGCGGTGCGCTGCGACGACTGCATCGCGTTCCACGTCAAGGCCGCTGTCGATCACAGCGCGACGCGCGAGGAGGTGCTCGAGACGCTCGGCATGGCGGTTTATATGGGCGCAGGCCCCTCCGCGATGTACGCGAGCCACGCGCTCGGCGCGTACTCGCAGTTCGCGGCGACAAAGACCGCCGTTGGCGCAGCCTGACAGGAGCGATCGAACATGTTCAAAAACCTGTTTTCCCAAGCGCCGAACGCGACCGACGTCGACCTGGACACCTTCGCCAAGGCGATCGGCGCCGCCGAGATTCATGTTGTGGACGTCCGCGAGCCGCACGAGTTCGCGGCAGGGCATATTCCCGGTTCCGTCAACCTTCCCCTGTCGCAATTCGACCCTGGCGCCCTGCCGAACGGCAAGCCGGTCGTTCTCATCTGCCAAGCCGGAGGGCGGTCTCGCAACGCCCTCGCCCAGGCGCACGCCGCCGGACGCGCCGACGTCAAACACTATGCGGGCGGCATGTCTCAATGGCGCATGAACGGCGGCGATGTGACAGCTTGATCTGGCGGGAGCGCGTCCGGACCGCGGTTTTCGCGAGGAGCGCGACCCAACGGCTCACTGCCGAGAACTCGTCGTCGCGGCTTAAGACGTTGTTCCCGCTTAGTTGAACGGCAAGAGTCGATTGGCGAGGACGAGCAGCACGAGCAGCGCGAGCCCGAGACCAAGGCTCCAGCCGATCAGCTTTTTCTCGATCGGCAGCAGCGGCTCGACAGGCGCCTTCAATTCGTCGCGAAGGTCGGGAGCAGGCATGGCGCTTGTCCTCACGAAACGAGCGGCGGCTTGACGCCGGCGAAGAAGAGCCAGGAGATGACGAACCCGACCCAGATGACGAAGCCGAACAGCGAGACGACGTAGACCGCGGCGAGCTTGCCGAGACCATCCTCCCAGAGCTTGCGGAAGTTCGACATCACGCCGATCGAGAAGAAGGTCAGGGTGAAGAAAATCACCCTCAGCACGTTCGCTTCGCCGATCGCAGAGGCGAGCTTGCCCGAGGCGCCGGCCGGCGTCGCCAGCGCCAGGATCAGCGCGATCGCGAAGGTCGCGACGAACCCGAGAATGAATTTCGGGAAGCGCCGCCAGATTTCTATCGCCTGCGCCTTCTCCGGGCCGGGATTGATATGGTTGGTCCAGATCCAGGCGAGGATGAAGGCCCAGACGCCGATGAAGACGTCGATGAACACCTTGACCGTCGCCGTCACCGACAGCATCCAGCCTGGTTGATAGGCGATCCCTTCCGCGGCGGCTTTGGCCTGGATCAACGACTGTGTAATGCCTCCCGCCGCGACCGCTGCGCCGTCGGTCTTGACCGCAAGCCCCATCCAGGCCGCAGCGACCAGGGGCTCGTGCGACATAAAGGCGGTCGCCAGCGTCGGAAGGACCAGCACCTCGATCACTGCGAAGACCACGACCAGCGACGAGACGAGAACGGGGACCTGCGGCCGCGCCCGGATCGCGCCTCCGGTCGCGATCGCCGCCGCGACCCCGCAGATCGAAATGCCGGAGGCGAGCGGGGCCGACCATTCGCGGCTGAAGCCGAACCCCTTTCGGGCGATCAGATACACGACCGGCCAATAGATGAGATACGCCTCGACGATCGCCGCGACGCCGCGCAGCAGCAGCGACGAGGCGAGATTGAGCTTTCCCGCCGCGGTGACAGCGATGAAGGCGCCGAGAATGACGATGGCGACCTTGATGTAGAGTTCGGGTCGGACTGCGGCCCTGAGCCATTCGGCGAATGTTGGGAAGAGATTGGCGATGACGAGGCCGGCGATCAGCGCGACGATGAAGCCGCCCTCGCTGGTGAGCTTCAGCGACCACGAGAGACCGAACTTCGCCTGCTCCGCCGGCGTGACGGCGGCGAAGCGCGCCCAGGCGCCGGCGAACCAGCTCGCGTAGGCGATCACGAAGACGAGCGTGAAGGCGAGAGCGAAGCGTTTCACGTCCTCGCCGAGCGCCGCCGCCCCCGCAGACAACACGATCAGCAGCGCCAAATAGGTGAGGAGCAGCGAGACGCCGCCGCCGAGGCCAGCGTAGGCCTTGGAGACCGGCGCGAGCGCGATCGTCGGGTCGGTCCAGACGGATGTGGTGGCGACCCAGCCGAGCGCGTCCAGCCCAACCGTCGAGAGCAGGCCGAGGGCGAAGATCCCCAGCCCGATCAGGACGGCGAGCCAGTCTTCGCTCACGCGCGCAGGCGCGGAGGCTTCGACGGGCAGGGTCGCTTCAGACATGGAGTGTGGCCTTTCCAGGGGGCTTAACGCGGCGCACTTTACAATGTCTATAAGCTTCGTCAATTTCTAGACCGACACCCGATCGGCGAAAATTCGAAGGGCGCCAATTTAGTTGACTTACCTAATAGACTTTATAAGATATCAGCGTAACCCAAACCCGGTTGTAGCCATGGGCTCGCTCAACGTTCACCGTCTTCCTCCCGTATCCTTTCCCGCTTCGCGCGCCGAAGCGGACGAGCCCGCTATTCGGGCCGCGGCGCGACACGTCGCAACCGGCGTCTGCGTCATCACATGGGGCGCGGGCGAATCGCGCGCCGGACTGACGGCGGACTCTGTTTCGCTGCTGTCCGCCGAGCCGGCGACGCTGCTTGTCACCCTTGGCCGCCCCTGTGCGGCTCGCGCGGCGTTCGTCGGGTCGGGCCGGTTCGCGGTGAATGTGCTGGGGGGCGATCAGCGGGAGATCGCCGAGCGCTTCGCCAGCGTTGGCGGCCTCGCGAGCGACGGGCCGTTCGAAGCCGCTCGCTGGCTGACCCTCGCTGACGGCCTCTCGGGCCTTGCCGATTGCGCCGTCGTGTTTGAATGTGAGGCCGAGGAGACGATCGAGCGCCATGGCCGGGCGATCGTCGTCGCTCGCGTGCGGCGCGCCTTGATCGGCGGCGGATCGGGCGCGCTGGTCCGCTGGCGCGGCGTCTATGACCAGCTGGGCTGGAGCCGCGACGAAATCTCCCGCGCCGTCGGCTTGGCGCCGCGCGGCCAGGCGTAGGGATGGAGGGGCTGAGAACTCGTGGGCAACGTCGTCTTTGATTTGTGCGGCACCTCGATTTTCGAGGAGATGTCGCGTCTTGCCGTGCGGGTCGACGCGGTCAACCTCGGACAGGGCTTTCCGGAAGGGCTCGAGCCGAAGGAAGTCATCGAGGCGGCGATGCGCGCCCTGCGCGACGGTCCGCACCAGTATCCGCCGATGCTTGGCCTGCCTGCCTTGCGTCAGGCGGTCGCGGCGAACGCGCGCCGCTTCCTCGGCCTCGATGTCGACTGGGAGCGGGAGGTGCTGGTCACGTCGGGCGCGACGGAAGCGCTGGCGGACGCCTTCTTCGGCCTCCTGAACGCCGGCGACGAAGTCATCCTGATCGAGCCGGCCTACGACAGCTATCCGGTGATCGTCCGCCGCTCGGGCGCAATTCCGGTTCCGGTGCGGCTCAGGCCGCCGAACTGGGAGCTGCCGCGCGAAGAGTTGGAAGCCGCGATCACTTCGCGCACCAAGGCGATCGTGATCAACACGCCGATGAACCCGATCGGCAAGCTTTTTGGCGACGACGATCTCCGTTTCATCGCCGATCTCCTGCTCAAGCACGATCTCGTGGCGATCGCCGACGAGGTCTACGAGCACCTGGTGTTCGACGGGCGCGGTCACAAATCGCTGTTCGCGCTGCCCGAGGTTCGCGACCGGGTGGTCCGCATCGGCTCGGCCGGGAAGACCTTCTCGGTCACCGGCTGGAAGGTCGGCTACGTCACGGCCGACGCGAAGCTGATCGCGCCGATCGCGAAAGCGCATCAGTTCGTGACCTTCACCACGCCGCCCGCGTTGCAGAACGCGGTCGCGTTCGGCCTGAGCTTGCCCGAATCGTATTTCCTCGGGCTTCAGTCCGCGCTGCAGGAGCGGCGGGATTTTCTGGTCGAAGGGCTGCGGGGAATCGGCTTCGACGTCGGCCATGTCGGCGCGACCTATTTCGCGGTCGCGGGAGCGTCGCGTTTCGACGGCGCGGGCGACGACGCGGAATTCTGCCGTCTGCTCACCCTCCAGGCCGGCGTCACCGCCGTGCCGATCTCCGCCTTTTACGGCGAGCGCGACGTCAAGAGCCACATTCGTTTCTGCTTTGCCAAGAAGCGGGAGACGCTGGAAACGGCGCTCGATCGCCTCACGCGATGGAGCGGTCGCGCGGGCTTGCGCGCGGCGTCGTAGCAGCCGCATCGCCGAATATGTCCAGGCCAACGCCGCGGGAACGGTGCGGAGCGCTCGAAGGGGTCCGTACCGTCGCCCTTGCCGAGTTGCGCGGCGGGGCCGAGAGCCTCGTCAGCCATCCCCCCGTCAAGGATTCTCGAACCCCCGTCCCAACGCCGCCCCGCCCGTCTCCGGCGGGCGCTTCATCACCACGAAACCGGCGCGACTCAGATAGTCCGCGAGGCGCTTGGCGACGATCTCCGCCATGATCTCGTCGGCATTGTGGACCCGCTTTCGGCCCGAAAAGCGCAGCGCGAAGGCGAGCGCGGCCACAAGATCGTCGGGCGCGGCGGGTGTCAGCGGGACGGGGGCTTCAGGCATAACGCACGATAGCTTGGCTAACCGAACAAATCAAGAACACGGCCCCCACTGGGCCGCTGGAGGAAACGGTGGCCCTCACAGGAGGTGATTCAAGGCTCACGAGCGACATGCTCGCCTGACTGTTCATTATAATCATGTAAGATATTGTTATAGTTTAGCTTTTAGGTTTTTAGGCGACCGCCGCGGCGCAATGCGAGTGGCTGGCATGGGGAACCGATCCAAATCCCGATCCAAATCCGGCAAAAGGGCGCCAAAGTATGGTTAATTGCGGTAGAAGATTCAGACTTTGCGCTCAAACCCTTCTAATCATTTCGTTTAAGCTCAAAAGAGGGACAGCGCTGCACACAGCCATTTTTCGCTGCGACAACATAGCGTTTGTGACGAGTCCGCAACAATGTTATCCAAAACTTGACGACGAGATCGGACTGTCCGTGACCCGCTTCCCCCTTGAGGCATGGACGGAGAGCGTACCCCCTAGCGCCTTACTGATCTCGTCGTCGCCTGCGGGTCTTTCTTCTTCCGGAGTCAGCGCGCCTCACAATGGACGCCACGGCTCGCCAGGAGCGGCGTCAGCGCCTTGAACATCGCCTGCGCGACGCGGACGTTGCCGGGTTCAGAAAAATGCACGATGTCGAGGTAGAGGCCGTCGTCCCAGTGGCCATCGAGACTTGCAATCGCCTCGACCACCGGCGTGTCCTGCTCCCGGCCAAGGAGCCTCACCATCCGATTGTGGGCGGCGTTGGCGGCGATGATGTCGTCGATCGGCTTGAACACCGCCCCGTAGAAATCCTTGACCTCCCGTGGCGAGGCCGCGTCGACCGCCAGGCTGGAGGTGGCGAGCGCCACGGGCGCCCCATTGGCGCGGCCAAGCGCGATCAGCTTCCGGTACGCCTCGGCATATCGGCTTTTGAGCAGCGCGGCGTCGGTGAGCGGAGGCGGTGTCGGCGCCGGAACGGCGTCGCGGGTGCGCCAGGCATGGATCGCGAGCTCAATGGTCAGGACGGCGCGGCCCAAAAGCGCGGAAGCGCGCGGACGAACGCCCGGCTCGCTGGGCTCCGCCTGCTGGCGCAGGCCGAGCGCGAGCAGTCCGTTCATGCCATGGGTCGAGAGGACGAGATCGGGTTTCAAGGGAAGAATGTCGCGGCGCATCCGCTCGAGATTGTCCTCGAGCGTGTAGGCCTCGGTTCCCGCATTGATCACCTCGACCGGACGGTTGCACGATGCATGCGTCGCGAAAAGCTCCTGCAGCCGCTCCGGCCAAGGCTTTTCGCCGTCGTGCAGGGTCGGTCCAAAGGTCTGCGATTCTCCCAGCGCCACGATGCGAAAGCGGTCGGCCTTGTCTGCTGCGATCTCGGGCCCACGAAAGCCGGCCGAATTGATGTGGATCACGGTGTCGAACATGCGGCCCGAACTGCCCGGGATCATAACGAACGGGAGCTTCTTCTCGGGGTCAGGCTTCTCGATCGCGCCGCGGATGCCGTCGTCCCGAATCCATTCATTCAGATAGTAAAACCACCACATCGCGAAGGCCGCGGGATTCTCGCGCGCGGCGCGATAGGTATAAGTCGGGTTGGCGACCGATCCGACGATCGGCACCCCGGTCGAGGACCGGTAGAAGGCGTCGGCGACGGGTAGAGCCAGCGCGAACAGGACAAGCGCTCGCGCAGCGAGCCCAAGGCCGTCCGCAAATCGCCCCGCCCGCTCCGCAAGCGCGACCGCCAGGACAGCCGCCCCGATCAGCGCCGGATAGAAAACGTAAGGTTCGTTCGCCATGAAGGCGTTGCGAGCGAGGGCGGCGACAGCGAAGAAAGCCACGACGAGCGCGGCGGACCGGAGCCTCCCCCCACCGATCGGCCTGTCGATTGACTGCGGCGTTTCCAAAGCAAGCGAGGGCGACAAGCGGCGATAATCCGGCCGAGCCCCCAGGATCGGCCGTTCGAACCCGCGCCAGAAGAGGGTCGAGAAAGCGCAGATCGCCCCGACGTAAAGCGCCAGTTGCGCCGCAAGCGGCAAACCTCCAACCAGCGGCTTCAGCGCCATCACGATGACGATGTGAAAGAGATAGGCCGAGTACGAAATTCGGCCAAGCCAGAAGCTGACCGCCGCGGCCCCGGGCCCCTTAAACAATCCATCGGCCTCGCGAAAAAAGCCGACGGCCGCGATCCCGAACAGGGCCGAAGCGTAGGGAAAAATCTGCTGGGCGACGGGACCGCCTTCGAGCGCAAGTTCGGCGACCTCGAATTCGAGCGCGGTGGCCGCGACCAATCCCACCCCGAGCGCGGCCAGGAGGCGGCCGCCTTCGATGCTTCTCAGCCTCAGCGGCGGCATCCGCTCGAGCGCCAGATAGAGCAGAAACCCCCACACGATCGAGTCAATGCGGAAGAGCGTGACCCGCCGTACATTCAGATCCCAGTCGGACGGCGCCGCGAGCGCCCGCAGAGCCATGACGACCAGAATAAACAGGACCGCGAAGGCGACCTCGATCTTGCGGTCGCTGCGTCCGGCCGCACGTGCAAGCAGGAACAAGAACGGCGCAAACAGCAGGTAGAACCATTCCTCGACTGCGAGACTCCAAGCGACCGGATAAAAATCGACAGCATTCGCCGATCGGAAAAGGTTCTCGACGTAAAAGAGATAGCGCAGGGTATCGGCGCTGAAGAGATGGCCGGTCACCAAGGCCACAACGATCAACGCCACGACATAGGGCGGGATCGTTCGCATCCACCGCCTGGCCAGAAAAACCCCGAGGTTGCGCCACGAGCGCCCGATCACCCAATCGACGATCTGCGGCGCGAGAACAAAGCCGCTGAGGACGAAGAACACTTCGACGGCGCCGACAGCGACCGACTTGATTGCGGGACTGAACGGCGCGTTGGCCGTCATGTAGTGCGGAATCGCGACTGCGAACGCCGCCGCTCCGCGGAGAAAGTCCAGGGACGCCCGACGCTTCATTGCGGCGGCGCGTAGATGAACGGCGGGTTCGCGGTTTGGCCAGCGAGCGCGAACAAGACGACAAGCAGCGCCAGACAGATAAGCGCCGGCGCCGCCCACGATCGCGCAAGTTGCCGGTTGAAGAACGCTCGCAAAGTCACTGCGCGGAAGGCCTCATGCGGGCCACGGGCCCGCGCGACGCGCCTTATACCGGCGCTGCCTTGCAGGGCAAACCCGTCGGCGCGACCTTAAAGGCCTCACTCCGGCGGCGAAGTCGGCGCCGGCGCGGGAGGCGGCGTGGGCGCGGCCGCCAGCATCGGGACGCCGAGCGGCCTCAACAACTGAAGCGTCTTCTCGACGGTGCGGGAGAAGACGGACGGCTCGGACGACGCCTTGGCGCGCTGAAGCAACGCCGCCGCCGTCTCCCGATCCTGTTCGTTCGCGACCGCGAAATCGTGCCGGTAAAGATCTCGGATCCAGTCGTCCTTCGGTCCTTCCGCGCCCTCGTTCGCGATGGTGAGCCACATCAGTCCCCTCGCCCGCTGCGGCAGGACGCCGTCGCCAGCGAATAGCAGGTGGCCAAGGAGCGCCTCAGATGGCCGGTGGCCCTTGCCCGACGCCAGGGCCAGCCAACGCACCGCAACCAGTTTGTCCTTCGCCAAACCGCCGGATCCGACCATGTACATGTGCGCAAGATTATACTCGGCGTCGGGATCGCCGAAGGTGGACGCCGCGTACTGGAACAGCTCACGCGCCCGTTCGGGATCCGGCCGAACCTCGCTGTTGGGAATGCCGGTCAAGCTGTACACCCCGACAGCGACGAACGCGCTCGACACGGCGCCGCGGTTTCGGGGGTCCAGCGTATCCTCGTCGTAGTCCTGGATAAGCTGGTTGAAGTATTGGTAGGCCTTCACGTCGTCGCGCGCGACGCCGACCCCGTCGGCGTACATTTCGCCGAGCTTCCATCGGGCGACCGTCTGGCCCCCCTCGGCCGCGTAAGTCAGCGCATCGACGCACGAGGCGGCGTTGCCGGCGTTGAGGTCGTCGAGCCCGGCGCGAAGCGCCTGCTCGGCGCTCGCATAACTCCTCGGAGAAATCTTTGCCGGCGGATTGGTGGTCGAACCGTCGAACGCGCAAGCCGGCGCAACAGCCATCGAGAGAAGAAAAGCGGCGAGGACAGCGCAGTCGCGCCTTTTGCTATCGGCTCTGCTCCAAGCCACGACACACGCGTCGACGCGCATAGATCCCGATCCGCCATCCAGCCACGCCGCAGCCTCGAACGAAGAGGTGGTAAACGCGTGACAACATCAAAACTGAGCCAAGAAACTGCGAGTTGTTTATGGCGCAATAGCGGCGCGGGACGGTCGAAATCCGGTCGCTCTGAAGAAGAGACATGGCTGTTGCCGGGAAGCCACATTCGTCCAGTGTTCCGGCCGTTTAGACCCCCTCGAGACGCTCGCGCGCGAGCGTCATTTTGCCCAGCCGCTCCTCGAACGCTTCGCGCCGCTCCTCATGCTCGGCGACCACGTCCTCCGGGGCGCGCGCGAGGAAGTCGTCGTTGCCGAGCTTCGCCACGACCTTGGCTATCTCCAGTTTGGTCTTGCCGATCTCCTTGTCGAGCCGGGCGCGCTCGGCGTTGAGGTCGACCGCGCCGGCGAGCGGAAGGGCGACGACCTCGCCGCGGACGACCAGCAGCACTGACCCTGGCGGCGCGGCGTCGGCCGTTTCGATCGCCTCCACCCGGGCGAGCCGCTTGACGCTTTCGCCCCAGGCTTCGGCGCTCCTTTTCGCTTGCGCGCTCGGCGACACCAGGACCAGCGACATCGCGGTCGACGGCGGCACGCCCATCTCCGACTTCACCGACCGAATCTCGCCGATCAGATCGACAATCCAGCCGATCTCGGTTTCGATCGCCTCGTCGACCTCGATCCCCTCGTTCGGCCACGGCCCCAGCGTCAGCGGACCCAAGCGCGCAGGCCCGGCCTCGCCTTTGATCGCCCAAAGCTCCTCGGTGAGGAACGGCATGAACGGGTGCAGGAGCGCGTAAATCGTGTCGAGCACATGCGCGATCGTCGCCTGGGTCTCGGCCTTGGCGGCGCCGTCCGCCTCGCCTTGAAGGACGGGCTTGGCGAGCTCCAGATGCCAGTCGCAGAACACGCTCCAGACGAACCGATAAACCGCGCTGGCCGCGTCGTTGAACCGATAGGACTCGATCGCTCCCGCCGTCTCGGCCGCCGCCTTCGCCGCTTCCCCGAGTATCCAGCGATTCAGGGGCTCTCGCGCCGCCGACGGGTCGAAGCCCGCGACGCGGACGCAACCGTTCATCTCCGCGAAGCGAGAGGCGTTCCAAATCTTGGTGGCGAAGTTGCGATACCCCTCGACGCGGGCTTCCGAAAGCTTGATGTCCCGGCCTTGAGCCGCCATGGCGGCCAGGGTGAAACGCAAGGCGTCCGCGCCGAAGCGATCGATCAGAGCGATGGGGTCGATGACGTTTCCCTTCGACTTCGACATCTTGGCGCCCTTCTCGTCGCGAACGAGGGCGTGAATGTAGACGTCGCGGAAGGGAATCTCGTTCTGGAAGTGCAGGCCCATCATCATCATGCGGGCGACCCAGAAGAAGATGATGTCGAAGCCGGTAACCAGGACGTCGGTCGGATAGTAGCGCTTGAGTTCGGGGGTCTCGTCCGGCCAGCCCAGGGTCGAGAACGGCCACAGCGCGGAGGAGAACCAGGTGTCGAGCACGTCCTCGTCGCGCTTGAAGGTCTCCGCGAGTCTGGCGGGATCATGAGCCAGCGCCTCCGCCTCAGCCGCCGTCAAGGCGCCGCGCTCGACGCCGTCCGCAAGCGCCGCTGCAAAGGCCGCCTCGTCCCGCTCCTCCACGTAGCAGCCGCCCCAGGGCGAATACCAGGCGGGAATCTGGTGTCCCCACCAGAGCTGGCGCGACACGCACCACGGCTGAATGTTCTCCAGCCAATCGTAATAAGTCTTTTCCCAGTTCTTGGGCACGAACTGGGTCCGCCCATCCCGCACCGCGGCGAGCGCAGGTTCCGCCATCGTCTTGGCGTCGACATACCACTGGTCGGTCAGCCACGGCTCGATCACGACGTTGGAGCGATCGCCATGGGGGACCATGTGCGCGTGCGGCTCGATCCGGGCCAGCAGTCCCGCGAGCGCCATCATCTCGACGATGCGAAGCCGCGCCGTGAACCGATCCTGACCATCGACCGCCGCGATCAGCCGGGCGTGATCATGGTCGCTCTCGACGCCCTCGAAGAATCCGAGGTTGTCCTTGAGCGTGACCCGCGCCTCTGCGTCAAGGACGTTAATCTTGCGGGCGCCTTCGGACTCGTGACGCTTGCCGACCTCGAAATCGTTGAAGTCGTGGGCGGGCGTGATCTTGACCGCGCCGGTCCCCTTCTCGGGATCGGAATAGTCGTCGGCGACGATCGTGATCAGCCGGCCGACCAGGGGCAACCGAACCTGCCGCCCGACAAGGTCGCGGTAGCGCTCGTCCTCCGGATGCACGGCGATCGCTGTGTCGCCAAGCATCGTTTCCGGCCGCGTTGTGGCGACCGTGACCCGCTCGCCGGTTTCATCGCCGTGGCCGTCGACGACAGGGTACTCGAAATAGTAGAGATGGCCGTTCGGGTTCTTGCTGAGGACTTTGCCCAGCGCGGCGCCGTTCAGCGGCTCGCCATCGTCCCGCGACCATTTGAACGAACCCTTGCACTCGACCTGAATGACCTCGAGATCGGAGATCGCGGTCTGAAATTTCGGGTCCCAGTTGACGAGCCGCTTGTCCTTGTAGACGAGCCCATCCCGATAAAGCTGAACGAACACCTTGGCGACCGCACGGGACAGCCCCTCGTCGAGGGTAAAGCGCTCGCGGCTCCAGTCGCAGGACGCGCCGAGCCTCTTCAGTTGCTGGACGATCGCGCCGCCCGATTCCGCTTTCCACGCCCAGACGCGCTCGAGAAAGGCCTCGCGGCCAATCGCCCGGCGGTCGGGCTGCTGGGCCTCGGCGAGCTTCCGTTCGACGACCATCTGGGTCGCGATTCCGGCATGGTCGGTTCCGGGCTGCCACAGGACGTCGCGCCCGTTCATGCGCTGGTACCGGCAGAGAATGTCCTGGAGCGTGTTGTTGAGGGCGTGGCCCATGTGCAGGTTGCCGGTGACGTTCGGCGGCGGGATCACCATGCAGAACGGTTTAGCGTCCGCGCGCTCAGGACGTCCCGCCCTGAAGGCTCCCGTTTCCTCCCAAAGGGCGGAAATGCGGGATTCGACCGCAGAGGCGTCAAACGTCTTGTCCATCACGAGGATACCAGTTCGCGCCGCGCCCGGACGGGACGGCTGTTTACGGTTGGATCGCCGCGCATCGAGGAATGCCGGCGAGGCGGCGACGTCAGCGCGCCGCGGGCGGGTTTAAGCCCCACGCCGCCCCGCAAGTCAACGGATCGAGACCGGTCAGCGGGCGGGAGGGGCCGCGCCTCTCGCCCGCGATACCGGCGAGTCCGGCGGGGCGCAGCCACGACCGCGTTGCGCCTCATATGGAGAAGGTGCGCCCAATTTTTGAAGCGGTAGCGCGATTCCAAGGCGTTAAGCTCAACACTCGACTCTGCGAAGGTCTCCGAAGGGGCGTTTCGCCGCATTTTTGCCATCTTGTGGGCCTGTGGCGCCCCGCTAGCAGCCCTGTCCGCGGGGCTCGCGGTCGGCGCAAACGATCGCGTTGACGAGAACAAACAGTTCGATAGGACGGCAAGCCTCATTGCGAGTTTGATCCAGCGGCGAAAGGATCATTCTAGCCGCTTTCGATTTTCCGCAAGATAATTGTAGCCAAATCCGGATTATAGAAATCCGGCCAGAGGGTTAGCGGGACCCCCGAACTACCCGGTCGATCTCCGCCCGAACCAACCGCTCGACAAGCGCGGGCAGGTTCTCGTCAAGCCAGGTCTTGAGCATCGGCCGCAGCATCTCGCGCGCCAGTCCCTCGGCGAGTTCGGCGCTGCGCGCCGCGAGATTGGCAGCCAGCGCGTCAAAGGCCGAAGCGACCGCGGCGTCCGTTTCGGGCGACAGCAGAGGCGCCTCGCCGGCAGCCTGAGCCTCGGCCGGCTCGGCGATTCCCTCGTCCTGACGCCAGACGACCTTGGGGGCGCCCGCTTCGCCAGCCGACCCGGTCTGCTGCGTCAATCCAACCGATTCAGACGGCGGCCCTGGTTCCCTCTTCGAGAATACAATCTGCGGCGGCGCAGGCGGAGCGGCCGCTTTCGTCGGCGCGGCTTTGGGCTCGGACAGCTTCGAGGGCTCGCGCTCCTCGGCGATGATCGTCCGGATCGAGGCGAGAATTTCCTCCATCGATGGCTCGTGAGCGCGTTGCGCGCGACGAAGCGCCTCGTGCTCGCGATCGTTCAGGCTTGTGTTGACCGCGCTCATCCCGATGCCTCAGTCCGTGCACACGCTGGCAAATTCGATGACCGCGCCGGCCCTTGGGCAGGCCCCGAGGCCGGCCGAATCAGATGAACTGCCAAAGCGAGGCTACGCGCCGACCCTCGCCGCCGGCAAGCGCGTCGCCCCCCGCCTGCCGCGTGTCCACGGCTATTTGCCGTCAGGCGTCCGGACCCCGAACCACTTGCCCTTGACCTGGTCGAAGTGGACGCCCGGATCGTACTCGGCGACCGCGAGTCCGAGCGTGGGAACATTGAGCCGGCCGATCGTCGACAGCAGCGAATAGGAGAAGACCACCTGGTCGTGCTCCGCTCGCACGAGCTGAGTACGCGCTGAAAGCAGGGCCTGCTGCGCGTTGAGGACGTCGAGCGTCGTGCGCTGGCCGACTTTCGCCTCTTCCCGCACGCCGGCCAGCGCCACCTCGTTGGCTGCGACGGAGGCGCGCGCCGCCTTCACCACGCCGATCGCCGCCTCAAAGCGGCCCCAGGCCGCAACGACGTTCTGACGGATCTGGTCCCTGGTGGAACTGGCTTTCAGCTCCTGGACGCTCAGGCCTTCTTTGGACGCACGGATGTTGGCGTATTCGGCGCCCCCCTGATAGATCGGGATCGTCAGTTGTCCCGTGACCTGGGCGACGAACGCCCGCTGTCCCGGCGTTCCGTTGACGTCGAAATTCTGGCTAATCTGGCCGGACAGCGTCGCTTGAGGATAGAGAGCGCCCTCGGCGATCTTGATGCTGAGCAGCGCAGCGTCGACGCCGTGCTCCTGGGCGACGATCGCCGGATGTTCGACCTGCGAGATGTTGACCGCTTCCGGCAAGGTCCTCGGGAGCGGCCTCGTGAGCGGCTTGACGGGCGCCAGCGTCTTGGGTTCGTCGCCGATCACCTGTCGATACGTGGCGACCGAGGCTTCAAGCACGGCCTGGTCCGTCAACAAAGTCGCATTGGCGCTGGCGAGGCTCGCCTCCGCCTGCGCGACGTCGGTGCGCGTCACTTCGCCGACGGTGAAGCGATCATTCGTTTCGCGCAATTGCTCCTTCAAGACGTCGACATTGTTTTTGTCGAGGTCGACGATCGCGGAGTTCTGCAAGACGTCCATATACGCCGTGACGCCGGAAAGCAGGGTGTTCTGCTCGGTGTTGCGCAGTTGCTCGCGAGCGCCGAGAACCTGCGACTCGGCGCTGCGAATCCGGTTCATCGTCTGATAGCCGTCGAAGATGGTCTGACTGGCCTGCACGCCGTATCCGCGCGGATACGTGCCAAGCGCGTAATTCTCCTCGAATACGCCGCTCGACGACGGGCTGATGATATTGCCGTTCTGATGCGCGACCCCGGCGTTTCCAAAGGCGGAAACCTTCGGGAGATAGCCCGCATTCGCTTCCGGCACGCTTTCATCCGTCTGGCGAACTGCGGCGCGTTGGGCGTTGATGTCGGGGTTGGTCAGATAGGCCTTCGACAGGGCGCCGCTCAAGGTTTCCGCGTCGGCGGCGCCGAAATCGATCGCCAAAAGAGCGACGGTCGCGAGAAGTGCGGACCGGAGGACGCCCCGCAGCGCAGCGCCGCGCCCGGCGGATCGTCGTGTCTCGCTAGCGCACATACTTCGATCCAGCCTCCGGCTCACCGCCCGGAGCGAGGAGAAGCCTCTCCCCGTCCGGACCCAAGCGTCGCATGCCCCGACGCAAACTTCGACGCCGACGTTTTCCCAGCTACGCGTTGGGACTAACGTTGACGCGCATCATAGTCACGAGCAGCCGCAAAGCCACCCAAGCTTCCGCGCGCGACCGCGAGAAGCTCATTTTTCGCCGAAGCGTCGCAAAGATGAGACACCTCGCCGGCAATCGCCGCCCGAGTCGGGCCGGCGACGCGAAACGCTAGAACGCGAAACTCGCCGCCGTCTGAAAACCATCGAGCGTGTCCGCCGTCGTCTCGAACAAAGCTCGCCGGCTAACGCCATCGCCCCTCCGCTCGTACAACGCCGCCTGGGGCGAGCCGACGATCGCGTCGATCCCGACCAATCGGCCGCCGTCGGCAAGTTGACTGATAAGCACTTCCGGCAGCACGCGAAAGGCGCCTTCGATCACGATCACGTCGAAGGGAGCGTGGTCGGCTGCGCCGGCCTCGAGCGGGCCCTGTTTTACAGTCGCCCCTTGCCGGCCGGCCAGCAATTCCCGCGCAGCGGCCACCGCGCCGGGGTCGGCTTCGAGCGCCACGACCTTCGCGCCCATGAAGTCCAGCAGCGCAGCGCCGTAGCCCGAGCCCCCGCCGACGTCGAGCGCGCGATCGCCAGCTTTCACCGTCGCAGCCTGCAGCATGCGCGCCAGCGTCAGCGGCCGCAGCAGCCGCCGCGTCTTCGCTCCAAGCGCCGGCGTTTCGCGATCGAGAAACGCAATCGGGGCGCTCGCCGGCGCGACGAACCGCTCACGAGGCGTATCGAGAAAGGCGGCCAGCACTTCCTGGTCGACAACATCGCCGGTGCGCAGCTGGCAGTTCACCATATGCAGTCGCCGGTCCAAATTCTCGCCGGCTGGAGAGGTCGTCGCCATCGAATTCGCCCCGCATCGCAGACTGACGGCCGTCCGCACGTCTCGTTGAATACTCCGGAGGCTTTGCCCCTCATCTCGGCTTTGCAGCCCGTTCGGAAGCGGCCTCGCCAACCGCCTGACGTCAACGAAAGAACTCAAGACCAAAGAGCAGCGCCCTGAAATCAAACAGTTCTCGCAGCGTCAAAACGACGTTCGCGGCGTCCCTTGCCGACAGTCGGACAAGGGGCGCCACTCACATGGCGATGAGGATTAGCGACGCTCGGGGCAAGAAGCAAGCGGGCCAAGAGGCGGCTAAGAGGCGGCCGACCTGCGGCGCCGGAGCGACGGCCGAGAGGCCGAAGCCGGCCCCGATCCTGGCGAAAGTCCCTCGCCCCAACGCCTTCGCCGGTCGATTTTCCTCTGGTCCATGCTATGCAACCGCCTTAAGCGCACCCAATTTGCAGACGCTCGCCGCACTTTGCATGCACGGCGGCCAAACGAGGGAGATCGAGGCCGAATGGATGGCGGAGGATTCGGCCGCCTGCGAGACCTGCCCTCGGTCGACGCGGTCCTGAACGCCGCTGCGGCGGCGCCCCTGCTCGAGCGATTCGGGCGTCCCGCCGCCACGCAAGCGGTCCGCGCGGCGCTCCAACGGGCCCGGGCGGCGCTCCAGGCCGGCGAGCCGGTCGCGGTCGCCGCCGATGATCTCGCCGTTCAGAGCTACGCCCGCCTCGAGAGAAGCGACCGCTCCGCGCTGCGGCCGCTGTTCAATCTGACCGGCGTCGTGCTGCACACCAATCTTGGGCGGGCGACGTTTGCGGAAGCCGCCGTCGAGGCGGCGGTTGGGGCGATGCGGAACGCCGTGGCGCTCGAGTTCGACCTCGCCTCGGGGAATCGCGGCGAACGCGACGACCATGTGCGGGCCCTGCTGTGCGCGCTGACCGGCGCTGAAGACGCCACGATCGTCAACAACAACGCCGCCGCCGTGCTGCTCTGCCTCAACACCCTGGCGGCCGGCCGCGGGGCGATCGTGTCGCGCGGCGAGTTGATCGAGATCGGCGGCGCCTTTCGCATGCCTGACATCATGGCGCGCGCAGGCGCGCGAACTCGTCGAGGTCGGTACGACCAATCGCACCCATCTCAAAGACTACCGCGGGGCGTTGAGCGCCGAGACCGGCGTCATCCTCAAGGTCCATACCTCGAACTATCGCATTCAGGGCTTCACCGCCGAGGTCGGGACCGCAGAGCTCGCGACCGTCGCCAGAACGGCGAAGGTCCCCCTGATGCACGATCTCGGATCGGGCGTCCTCGTCGACCTCGCGGCCTATGGCCTGCAACGGGAGCCGACCGTGCGGGAAGTGGTGGAAGAGGGCGCCGATCTCGTCACCTTCTCGGGCGACAAGCTGCTCGGCGGCCCGCAGGCGGGCTTCATCGTCGGCGGCCGCGAATGGATCGCCGCCGTCAACCGCAACCCGATGAAGCGGGCGCTGCGCGTGGACAAGGTCCGGCTGGCGGCGATCGAGGCGACCCTGAAGCTCTACCGCGACCCGGACCGGCTCGCCGAACGGCTGCCGACCTTGCGCCTCCTCGCCCGCAAACGGGGAGACATCGAAGCCCAGGCTTCGCGGCTTCTCGGCCCCGTCGCTCAGGCGCTGGGGTCCGCCTACGCCGTCGAAGTCGCGCCTTGCGAGAGTCAGATCGGATCGGGCGCGCTGCCGCTCGAAACGATCCCGAGCGCCGGTCTCTCCATTCGGGCGGAAGGCGGCGGACGGGCCCTGGAGGAGCTTGCGCAGCGACTGCGCGACCTCCCTCGCCCGATCATCGGGCGGATCGTGAGCGACCGTCTCGTGTTCGACCTCAGACGCCTCGACGACGAAGCCGCGTTCCTGGCCAACCTGCCGCGCTGGGACGCCGAGGCCCCGACGTCGCCGTCGCCGGACGAACCCTCGTGATCGTCGGGCTGGCGGGCCACATCGACCACGGCAAGACGGCGCTGGTGAAGGCGCTGACCGGAGTCGACGGCGACCGCCTCAAAGAGGAGAAGGCCCGAGGCGTCACCATCGATCTCGGCTTCGCCTTCATGGCCGGGGCGGCAGGCTCCGAAATCGGCTTCATCGACGTCCCCGGTCACGAACGTTTCGTTCACACCATGCTCGCCGGCGCAAGCGGGATCGACTACGCCCTGCTCACCATCGCGGCGGACGACGGAATCATGCCGCAGACCCGCGAGCACCTGGCTATTCTCGACTTTCTCGGAGTCGATCGGGGCGTGGTGGCCGTCACCAAGGCCGATCTCGCCTCGCCCGAACGGCTTGCCGAGGCAGAGCGCCAGGCGCGCGCCGTGACCGCCGGCACGACGCTCGCCGGCGCCGAGGTTTTCACGGTGTCGGCGGCGACAGGGCGCGGAGTTCGAGGCGTTGCGGGCGCATATCGAGGCGGCCGCCGCGGGCGCGCAACGGCGTTCCGACGAGGCCCGCTTCCGCCTCGCCGTGGACCGCGTGTTCACCCTTTCGGGCGTCGGCGTGGTCGTCACCGGGACCGTGTACGCCGGGTCGGTGCGGGTCGGCGACCGGGTGCAGGTCAGCCCGTCCGGGATCACGGCCCGCGTCCGCTCCCTGCATGCGCAGAATCGCGCGAGCGAAATAGCGCAAGCCGGCGACCGCTGCGCGTTGGGACTCGCCGGACCCGACGTCGCCAAAGATGCCATCCGACGCGGCGACGTCGTCCTCGATCCGGCGCTCCATGCGCCGACCGAACGGATCGACGCGCGGCTTCGCGTCGCCTCGTCGGAAACCAAGCCGATCGGCCAATGGCGTCCGGTCCGTCTGCATCACGGCTCGGCGGAAGTCGGGGCGCGCATCGCTCTGCTGGGCGATGGCCCGATGGCGCCGGGCTCGGAAGCCGACGTGCAGCTCGTGCTCGACCGGCCGATCGCGGCGATCGCGCAGGATCGGTTCGTCGTGCGCGACGCATCGGCGCAGCGCACGCTCGGCGGAGGCCGCTTCCTCGATCTGAGGCCGCCCGCGCGGAAACGCCGAACGCCGGAGCGGCGGGCGCAGCGCGCGGCGCTGATGATCGCCGAGCCGCAAGCCGCTTTCGCCGCGCTTCTCGCGGCGCCGCCGTTCGCCGCCGACATGGCCCTCTACGCCCGCGATCGGGGCCTCACGGCCGAGCGGGCGCAAGCGATCGCGACCGCGCTCGATCTGGTGATTCTGGCGGCGGACGAGTGCCGAATGGCGCTCCTGCCCGAGACCTGGCGGCGCTTTGGCGCCGACGCTCTCGACCGGATCGCCGCTTGGCATGCCGACCATCCCGACCTGCAGGGCGTCGGCCGCGAGGCGCTGAGGATGGCGCTTCAGCCGAGGTTGCCGAAGCCCGCTTTCGACTCCGCCATCGAGAGGCTCGCCAACGCCGGCGCGCTCGTCCTCGACGGCGCCTTCCTGCGCCTGCCCTCGCATACGGTCCGGCTCGCGCCGGGCGACGAGGCCGCGTGGGCGGAGATCGCGCCCCTGCTCGGCGGCGCCGAGCGTTTTCGTCCGCCGCGGGTGCGGGACGTCGCCCTAGAGACCGGCCGCGCCGAGGCGGAGGTCCGCGGCCTGATGAAGCGGGCTTCACGCATGGGCTGGGTGGACGAAGTGGCCCACGACCATTTCTTTCTGCGCGCCGCCGTCCGGGAAATGACCGGTGTTGTCGCGAACCTCGGACAGACGAGTCCGGACGGAGTCTTCACCGCCGCCCAGTTCCGCGACCGGGCCGAGAACGGACGCAAGGTCGCCATCCAGATCCTGGAATTCTTCGACCGCCACGGCGTCACCCTGCGGCGAGGCGACCTCAGGCGGGTCAACCGGCATCGGTTGGATCTGTTCGGAAGCGAGTGAAGGCGTTAGGAGGGCGGGCGTGTCGTCCGCTCATCGCGTAAGATGGGCGGCGAGACGCCGTCCCTCCTGGAGCAGACGTAAAAGGGGCGGCGAGACGCCGCCCCTCCTGGAAGAGAATCGTCCCCGGTGGGGCGCGCGGACTTCAAATCCGTGTGGGGCAGCGAGCCTGTCCCGGGTGGGTTCGACTCCCATTCTCCTCCGCCAGCCCCACGCCGCGCGTCTCGCGCTTCCCGGGCGGCGAGACGCCGCCCCTCCATCAGGATTCGACCCGGACGACGGCCGGCCCGTCCTCGACGCTGCCGACGATGCGGGCCTCGGGGTCGCCGCCCTGCTGGATGCGGGCCACGAGCGCAGTCGCGGCCTCGGCGTCGCAGGCGACGAGCAGGCCGCCAGACGTCTGGGGGTCGGTCAGCAGCCGCCGGCGCCAGTCTGGAAGACCCTCCGGCAGGACGACCGCCTCGCCGTAGCTCGCCCAGTTGCGGGTCGAGGCGCCGGTTGAAAAGCCTTCCCGGACGAGGCTTTCCGCCTGCGCCAGCAGCGGCAAATCGCCGAGCCGCAGCCGCACGGTCGCGCCGGACCCGCGCGCCATTTCGAGGCCATGGCCCAGCAAGCCGAAGCCGGTCACGTCGGTCATGGCGTGGACGCGCGCGTCCTTCGAAAGCTCCGCGCCGACGCGGTTGAGCCGCGTCATGAAGCCCAACATCTCGCGATAGCCCTGGTCGGAGAGCGCCCCCTTCTTGATCGCGGCGGAATAGATCCCGACGCCGAGCGGCTTGGTCAGAATGAGCGCGTCGCCCGGGCGAGCGTCCGCGTTGCGTCGCAGCGCCTCGCGGGAGACGAGGCCGATGACGGCCAGTCCATAGATCGGTTCGGGCGAATCGATCGAGTGGCCGCCCGCGACCGGAATGCCGGCCTCGGCCGCGATCGCCGCCCCGCCGCGGAGAATCTCGCGGATCATCGTGGTCGGCATCTTGTCGATCGGCATGCCGAGGACCGCGAGGGCGAAGATCGGCCGGCCGCCCATGGCGTAGACGTCGGAGAGCGCGTTGGCGGCGGCGATCCGGCCGAAGTCGTAGGGGTCGTCGACCATCGGCATGAAGAAGTCGGTGGTGGCGACGATGTTCGTCTCGTCGTCGAGCCGCCAGACCGCGGCGTCGTCGCCGGTCTCCGTGCCGACGATCAGATTGGCGAAGGGCGCGGCGGCCGGCTGGTCGGCCAGCAGTTCGCGCAGCACCGAGGGCGCGAGCTTGCAGCCGCAGCCTCCCCCATGGGCGAGCGAGGTCAGCCGGAGGGCGGAAGCGGGCATGCGGGGTCCTCCAGGCGGCGATGACCGGCCGCCCGAATGTCGACGAGGCGGCGCGGCCAATCTGCCAAACCGGCCGAGGCGACGCCAGTTCAAAGCGGCGCGCCCCCAAAAATGGCCGGGCGCGGTTCCGCCTAGGCCTTTCAGGCTGACGGCCTCAAGGGCGCCGGCGCTTTCGCCGCCTGACGCTCGAGCCAACGCATGATGCGAGGATCGTCGGAGGTCGCCACGTTGAATCGCAGCCAGGACGACGGTTCGAGATGCGGCCGAAAAACCGCACCGGGCGCGAGCACGATTCCCTCAGTTCGCGCTGGCTCCACCAGAGTAAAAGAGTTCCTCGACATTGGGCAGCCGCGCCCAAAGGAACATGCCGTCATTCGGCTCGACGAACAATTCGAGGCCGATGCGCTCGAAGGCGCGCGCGACATTGAGCCGGGACTTCTCCGAGCCGTTCCCGAATCCTCGCCAGGTGCTTGCGGTAATGTCCCTCGACCAGCATCGAATAAAGCAACCGCTCGGTGAACTGCGAAGTCGTGATGCAGGTCAGCATTTTCACGTCGGCAAGCGCGTCGATCACGCGCTGTGTGGAGGCGACGAATCCGACCCGCAGACTTCCGGACAGCGTCTTCGAGTAGCTGCGTAGATATATCACGCGGCTAAGCTGGTCTAGCGTCGCCAATCGCGGCGGCTTTGTCGACTGAAGATCGCAGAAGATGTCGTCCTCAACGATGGTGAAGTCGTTGCGCTCGGCGGCCTGAAGCACCCGGAACGCCACATTCGGACTGATCGCAGATCCGGTCGGATTCTGCATGGCCGATTGCGTGAAGTAGACCTTGGGTCGCCGCGCCGCCGCAAGCTCTTCGAGCGCGGCGACGTCCGGGCCGTTGGGGCGACGCGGAACCGCGAGCATTTCGACGCCATGCATCCGGAGGTTGCCGAACATGTTATAATAGCCGGGATCGTCGACCAGCGCGCAGTCGCCCGGCTTCAGGGCGTACCGGATTACCAGGTCGAGCGCATGGCTCGTCCCCTGGGTCAGCAGGATTTGCCCGGCCGACGCCGCGACGCCGATATCCGCCATGTTCAGCGCCAGATACTCGCGCAACGGCAGATAACCAAAAGGATTGCCGTATTCGAGGAGGTGCGCGCCATTCTTGCGGGCAAGCGCGCCGAGAGCCTGACGGATGCCCGCGTCGTCCTGCCACGGATTGGGGAGCCACGGTCCGCCGGCGAGCGTGGGCTGGTCTCCCGCCTCCAGCAGACGGCGGATAAGCCAAACGAGCTGTTCGTTGTGCTGGTGGACCTCGGGAGCGGCCGCGAGCGCGCCTTCTGGGCGCGCGGTCGCCGCGGCGACGAAAAAGCCGGCGCCCCTGCGCGACTCCACGCAGCCCATCGCGACCAGCCGGTCATAGGCCTCGATGACCGTGAACCGGCTCACCCGGTGGGTGTCGGCAAAATTGCGGATCGACGGCAAGCGTGCGCCTGGTCGCAAGCTCCGGTCGCCAATCTGTCGCTTGACTGCCGCGACGATCTGATCGGTTAGCGGCAATCCCGCATTGGGGCCGACATTGAACGAGAGCATCGCAATCTCCCGCGGCGCATAGGGCCGGCGCTCAGACCGGCACAGTGCCAAGAACTGATGCGCCAACTGTTTATGCCTGCGTTTGAAATTGTCTGGCACTGTCCTCCCGCCTGTCAAGCCGCGTACAGCAGGCCGATCGCCATTCCCGCCGCGGCTTCAGACCGGACTCCGTTGATCCCAGCAAAAGGAGACAGCCATGCCGCTCATCCAGGTTCGCGTCATCAAGGACGTTTTCACAAAAGAACAGAAGAAGCAGATCATTTCGAAGTTGACCGACGCCATGGTCTCGATCGAGGGCGAAAACATGCGGCCGGTCACGTGGTGCGTGGTCGAAGAAGTCGAGAGCGGCGACTGGGGAATTGCGGGCAATCCGCTTACCACGGCCGACGTTCATGCGCTCGCACGCGGGAAGGCGGCCTAGCTCGACGCCGCTGAGGCGCGACGTCTGGGCGGTTCCTCGCCGCCCGGACACTTTTTCTTGCGAGGCCGCCGAATTTTACCGCGCCGGTCGCATTTCGGCCCGGGATCAAAACCTCCGCGCGCGTGGCGAGCTACCCCACCAGAAGCAGCGGGTTCGGCGCGTGGCGCGACCAGCCGGCTTCCGACGCCATGAGGTCGAGCGCAAGCGAGGCGAGGTCGTCGGCGTAAGGATCGACCGCCGTATCCTTCGCTTCGTAAAGCACCTTGGCGTAAGTCCGGCACGCCTCGCAGGTCTCCGCTTTCACCACGCCGGGGTCGCCCTCGACGCCCCGCAGGGCGAGCGTGCGCGAGTTGCCGCAGGTGATGCAAACCGCGCGCGTGTGGTTCCACGCGGTCGAGCAGAGCGAGCAGTGGAGATAGCGCGCGCCCGGCGTCGGACCCGAGGCCCTGACGAGGCCCGCCGAGGGCGTCGAGCCGCAGCATGGACATAAACCCCGCTGTTCGAGCAGGCGCAGCGAGTTCGCCTGAAGACCCGCCGCCAGCCGGGTGAAGTAGACCTGCAACGCCGCGGCGATCCAGAAGGCCGCGCCGGCTTCGACCGGGTCGAGACGGCCTCGCAAGAAGCCGTCGGCGAGCGCCTCGGTCGCCTTGGCGTCCCGGCCGCGCAAGTCTGCGATCACGGCCGCCGCGGCGGCCGGGAGCCCCGCCGGGTCGAAGCGATCGAGGAGCGCGCGCAGGCCTTCGCGCCAGATCGTGTCGCGTCGCCAGCCGTCGGCAGCGATCGGCGGAATGCGCGCCTCGACGGCGACCTGCACTTGCGCCGCGTCGGGCCCGGCGACCGGCGTGAACGCCTCCGCGACCGCGCATTGCGCGGCGGAAACGTCCGCCAGGAAGCCGAGCCATCCCTCCATCGGGTGGCCTTCGGCCAGACGTTCGAGCCGCGCGGCGGTCCGGCCGAAGCGCGCGACCGGATCGGGAAGCAGGATCGGCTCGGGCGCCTTGACCCCGCCGACGGCCGAGCCGCTCCACACGCCCGTCGGCGCCGCTCCGCCCTGTCTCACGGGGTCCTCACCGCCGCGGTCTCGGGCCCGGCGAGCCGGTCGTCACGAGCGCGCGGAACCACTTGCGGTGATGCCGCCAGGCCCAGCCGGGGGTGACGTAGCCGCGGGTCATCGCGCGGACCGAGCCGCGCACCCAGATCGCGGCGTAGACGTGAATGATCCAGATCATGATCGCCGCCGCGGCGCAGAGGCTGTGGATCAGCGCCGCCGTGCGCTGGGTCTCGATAGGGGTCGCAGCGCCGAAATAGGCCTCCCAGATCACCAGGCCGGTGAGGAGCAGCGCCGGCACCAGGAGCGCCATCGACCAGAACACGAATTTCTGGCCGGCGTTGAAGCGGCCGACCTCCGGCACGTTCTCCTCGTCGTTCTCGATCACCCGGAAGATCGACCCCATCCAGGCGATGTCGTCGCGGTTCCAGAAGTTGTCGCGCCAGAACTGCACGATCAGTCCGGCGTAGCTGACGAAGAGCACGATCCCGATCCAGGGATGGACCGCCCTCGCCCACTGCCCGCCGCCGAACAGCGCCGAAAGCCAGAACAGCATGGGATGGAACATCGAGAGGCCGGATACCGCCAGCAACACGAAGCAGGTCGCCGTGATCCAGTGATTGACCCTGGCGGCGCGGGTGTTCCGGATGATGGTCCCTGCAGGGTATTTCATTCGGCGACCCTCGACTCGTGCGTGTCGGGGCGGGCGGCGGTCAGCGGATTGACCGTCTTCGCGTTCTGCTCGATGAACGTCTCCGCCGACGCGTCGTCCTTGTCTTCCACCTCGTTGCTGCCGGCGACCACCCAGTGCAGGAAGCCCGCGACCGCGGTGAAGACAATGCCGGCGACCGCCAGCGGCTTCACCCAGCCTTTCCACGCCTCGACCAGCACGCTGATGTGCGGGTTGTCCGGCAGGCCCGCATAGAGCGAGGGCTTGTCGGCGTGATGCAGGACATACATCACATGGGTGCCGCTGACCCCCGGCGGATCGTAGAGCCCGGCGTTTTCGAACCCGCGCGATTTCAGCTCCTCGACCCGCTCGCCCGCCCACGTCGTCATGTCCGTCTTCGAGCCGAACAGAATCGCGCCGGTCGGACAGGCCTTGACGCAGGCGGGCTCGAGACCGACGCCGACGCGATCCGAGCACAGCGTGCACTTGTACGACTTGCGGTCGACCGGACTGATGCGCGGGATGTTGAACGGGCAGCCCTTCACGCAATAGCCGCATCCGATGCAATTCTCGCTGATGAAGTCGACGATGCCGTTAGCGTATTGGACGATCGCGCCGGGCGCCGGGCAGGCCTTGAGACAGCCCGGGTCCTCGCAATGCATGCAGCCGTCCTTGCGGATCAGCCACTCGAGATCGCCCTTGGGATTCTCGTATTCGGTGAACCGCATCAGTGTCCAGGTATGCGGATCGAGGTCGGGCGGGTTGGTGTAGCTTCCGGTGAAGGCGCCGACGTCGCCGCGCAGGTTGTTCCACTCCATGCAGGCGGCCTGACAGGCCTTGCAGCCGATGCAGCGGGTGACGTCGATGAGCTTGGCGACTTCCGCCTCGTGATTGCGCGCCGAGGGCGGCGTCGCGGTGGAAGCGGAAATCCGGATGAAGTCCTGAGACTGGAGATCGGCCACGGGTTCGCTCCCTCACGCCGACGGCGCGTTGACTTTCTCGACGTTGACCAGGAACGCCTTGAACTCAGGCGTCTGCGTGTTGGCGTCCCCGACCGAGGGCGTGAGCGTGTTGGCCCCATAGCCCTTGATCGCCTGGCCGGTGAACCCCCAGTGGAGCGGGACGCCGATCACGTGGGTGGCCTTGCCGTCGACCATCATCGGCTTGATGCGCTTGGTCACATAGGCTTTGCAGACCATCGCGCCCCGCTTCGAGGCGACCCGGACCCAGCCGCCCTGCGCGATCCCCTTCTCGTTGGCCAGGGCCTCGCCGATCTCGACGAATTCCTCTGGCTGGAGGATCGCGTTGATCAGCGCGTGCTTGGTCCAATAGTGGAAGTGTTCGGTCAGCCGATAGGTGGTGCCGACGTAAGGGAAGTCGGCCGAGGTCCCGAAACTCGCCCGGTCGTCGGCGAACACACGCGCGACAGGATTGGAACGGACTTTCGGATGGAGCACGTTCTCGGACGGCGACTCGAGCGGCTCGTAGTGTTCGGGGAACGGACCCTCCACCATCTGATCGCGCGCGAACAGACGCCCGAGGCCCTCGTCATTCATGATGAACGGGCTGACGCCGTCGGACGGTTTCGCCGCCGGCGGGTAGTCCGGCACATCGATCCCGGTCCATTGCGTCCCGTTCCACTCGATCAGCGGCTTCCTCGGATTGAACGCCTTGCCGTTCAGGTCGGCGCTGGCGCGATTGTAGAGAATGCGCCGGTTGGCCGGCCAGGCGAAGGCCCAGTTCGGCGCAATGCCCTGCTCGCGCGGATCGGCGGCGTCGCGCCGCGCCATGATGTTGCCCTGCTCGGTGTAGCAGCCGGTGAAGATCCAGCAGCCCGCCGCCGTCGATCCGTCGTCGCGCAGTTGCGCGAAACCGTCGAGAAGCTTCCCCGCCCTGACCGTCACGGCGCCGCCCGCGTCCTTGAGGTCGCTCAGCGCGCGCCCGTTCATTTCCTTGGCGAGATCGGCCGGGTCAGGCTCCTCCGGATTGGTGTAATTCCAGGTGAGCGCGTTGATGGCGTCGGCCGGGGCGCCAGGCTCAGCGGCGTACTTGGCTTTCACGCGGTGGAAGATCTGGGTCATGATCCAGATGTCGGACTTGGCGAGTCCGGGCGGGTTCGCCGCCTTCCAGTGCCATTGCAGCCAGCGCGCAGAGTTGACGAGCGAGCCGTCTTCTTCCGCAAAGCAGGTCGTGGGAAGCTGAAACACCTCGGTCTGGATCGCCGAGGGGTCGGTCGGATTCTGCGGTCCTTCGTTGCGCCAGAAGTTGGCCGTCTCGGTGTCGAGCGGGTCCATGACGATGAGATACTTGAGCTTCGACAAGCCTCGCCGGATCTTGCCCTTGTCGGGGAAGGCCTGCAGGGGATTGAAGCCCTGGCAGATGTAGCCGTTGAGATGTCCGGCGTTCATCCACTCGAACGCCTGGATGATGTCGTAGCTCTTGCCCGGCTCGGACTTGGGCAGGAGGTCGTAAGCCCACTGATTGTCCGCCGTCGCGTTCGCCCCAAAGGTCGACTTCTGGAAGCTCACGAAGAATTTTGAATAATTCTGCCAGTAGCTGATTTGCCCGGGACGCAGCGGCTTGAATTTTCGCGTGGAGATGTACTTGTCGTAGTCGGTCTCGGAATTGCTCGGCAGGACCATGTAGCCGGGCATCAAGTTCCACAAAAGGCCGAGATCGGTCAGTCCCTGAATGTTGGAGTGGCCGCGGAGCGCGTTCATTCCGCCGCCGGCGACGCCGATGTTGCCGAGCAAAAGCTGGATCATCGCCATCGTCCGGATGTTCTGCGAGCCGACGGAATGCTGCGTCCAGCCGAGCGCGAAGAGGCTCGTCAACGCCTTGTCCGGGGCGGACGTGGACGCGATGAGCCCGCAAACCTCGAGGAATTTTTCTTGCGGCGTCCCGCAGATCCGCGACACCATTTCGGGCGTGTAGCGATCGACGTGCTTGCGCATGAGGTTCATGACGCAGCGCGGGTTCTGCCACTGGTCGTCGGCCTTCACGAATCCCTGATCGTCGAGATCGTAGTTCCAGCTCTCACGATCATACTGGTGGGTCTCCTCGTTGAAGCCCGAGAACAGGCCGTCCTCGAAGCCGTACCCGTCCTTCACGATCAGGCTCGCGTTGGTGTAGGCGCGGACATACTCGTGCTGGATCCGATCCTTCTCCAGGAGATAGCGGATGACGCCGCTGAGGAAAGCGATGTCAGTCCCGGGGCGGATCGGCGCGTAGACGTCGGCGACCGAGGCGGTGCGGGTGAAGCGCGGATCGACCACGATGAGCTTGGCGCCGTTCTCGATCTTGGCCTCGATCACCCATTTGAAGCCGCAAGGATGCGCCTCGGCCGCGTTGCCGCCCATCACCAGCACGACATCGGCGTTCTTGATGTCCTGCCAAGTGTTGGTCATCGCCCCGCGACCGAATGATGGAGCCAGACTGGCTACCGTCGGCGCGTGTCAGACACGGGCTTGGTTGTCGAAGACCAGCATGCCGAACGAGCGGGCGACTTTCCAGGTGAGGAGCGCCGTTTCGTTGGACGAGGCGGAGGCCGCCAACATGCCGGTCGTGACCCAGCGGTTGACCGTGACTCCGTCCTTGTTCTTGGCGACAAAGTTCTTGTCCCGGTCCTCCTTCATCAGCGTCGCGATCCGGTCGAGCGCGAAGTCCCAGGACACGGGCTTGAACTGATCGCTGCCGGGCGCGCGGTAACGGGGCGCGGTCAGACGCGTGGGGGCGTGCACGACGTCGAGCAGCGCCGATCCCTTCGGACACAAGGTGCCGCGGTTGACCGGATGATCCGGGTCGCCCTCGATGTGGATGATGTCGGAGTGGGCGTTCTTGGCGCGGTCGCCAAGGCTATAGATCAGGATGCCGCAGGCGACCGAGCAATAGGTGCAGGTGTTGCGGGTCTCGGCCGCGGCTTCGAGCTTGAACGGACGAACCGACGCAGCCAGCGCCTCCCCTGCCCCGCCGAAGCCGAGCGCGCCCAGGCTCGACGCGGCGAGGCCCGCGCCGGTCATCTTGATGAAGCCTCTGCGGCTGAGCTCCATGGGCTACTCCCGATCGTCCCATCCGCCTGCACCGGGCGAACGGCGTGAACTATACGATAAGGGAAAATTTGGCTTTTGAAAGCCGTTTCACGCCTGAAACCTTGTAATCTCTGAAGATGGCGTCGATTGAACGCCTTTCGAACCGTTATTCCTTCCCGAATACTACGGTTACACGAACGCCTTTGAGGCGGCGGACGTCTCACGCCGCAACAAATGTCTGCGATCGCCGGCGCTCTCGCCGGCCTTGAATTGCGGTTGCGCCGCGCATGCCAATCGTGCCGCGCTTAAGCGTCTAGGCGGAAATCTTATAAGGCTGTCCCGCATAGAGGCTGGGATCGGGCTTGCGCGCGATCGTCTTCCGTCCCGCACGCGCCCAGCCCCACGCGAGAAAGGCGCAAGTTCCGACGCCGCTGACGACGCCATAGGAAACGAGAATCGACTCGACCACCGTCATCCCTCCACGCGACCGCATGGGCGATGGCCCGTCGGCTGCACGCGAAGGAGGATGCCGCGCACGCCTAGCCAGCTCGTTAAAGGAAATGCGCGCATTTCCTGGTCGCCAGCGTGACGTAACGTCATCCGGCGGGTCAACGGCTTGCGCGCTTAACGCCAGATGTGACCGATGGGTCGGATTTTGCCAATGGCAAGGTCGCCGCGGCCGAAGCGCCGGCGTGGAATCAGAAGCTGACGCGATCGCCGCCCTTGAGTTGCAGGATGGCCCTGGCCTCGTCCGGCGTCGCCGCCTCGAAGCCAAACTCCTCGATGAGGCGACGCGCCTTGGCGACCTGCTCCGCATTCGACCGGGCGAGCTGACCGGGCCCCAGCCAAAGCGAATCTTCCAGACCGACCCTGATATTGCCGCCAAGCGCGAGCGCCTGCGCCGCGATCGTCATCTGGTTGCGGCCCGCGCCGAGAACCGACCAGTGGTAGTCCTTGCCGAACAGGCGGTCCGCCGTGCGGCGCATGTGCATCACATCCTCCGGGTGCCCGCCGATGCCGCCGAGAATGCCGAACACGCTCTGCACGAAGAACGGCGCCTTCACGAGCCCTCGATCGACGAAATGGGCGAGCGTGTAGAGATGGCCGATGTCGTAGCATTCGATCTCGAACCGGGTGCCGTTGTCGGCGCAGGTCGTGAGGATCTTTTCGATGTCCGCGAACGTGTTCTTGAAGATGCGGTCGCGCGAGCCTTCGAGGTAGGGCCGCTCCCAATCGTGCTGGAAATCCTTGAAGCGGCCGAGCATGGGATAGAGGCCGAAGTTCATCGAACCCATGTTGAGCGAGGCGACCTCGGGCTTGAACTTCGCCACCGGCTCGAGCCGCTCGTCGATCGTCATGGTCGAAGCGCCGCCGGTGGTGATGTTCACCACGCAGTTCGACCGCTGCTTGATGACCTCGAGGAACGGTTTGAACCGCGCAGGCGATTGGTCGGGCCGTCCGTCCTTCGGATCGCGGGCGTGCAGATGGACGATCGCCGCGCCGGCCTCCGCGGCGCCGATGGCGGCTTCGCGCGATCTCCTCGGCGGTGATCGGAAGATGCGGCGACATAGACGGCGTGTGGATCGATCCGGTGACGGCGCAGGTGATGATGACCTTGGGCTTGCTCATGCGTGGAGTCCTTCGACCGGTCTGGCTTTGTGTATCGGGGCGAGGTTCGTGGCGGCGGCGCAAGAGTTTGGGCCGCCCTCGACCCATTTCCGCCACGCGCCGATCAGGCGGTCAAGTTCGTCCCCGCCGCGCGCGCCGCCCCGAAGGCAATCCGCGCACGAAGATCGGGACGCAGCGAACGAGTCGAGCCGGCGCGATAGGCGCCGGGCCGTCCGTTGCGCCTCAGGCTTCATAGTTGTGGACGAAATCCGCCGGCGGATTCGGTCCCCACACATAGAACGAGTTCCTCCGGCGGATGATCGGCGGCCTGCCAATCGGCGTCGTGCGGGACAAAGTCGATGTCGGCGGAATACTCGGCGAACGATCCCCAGGGGTCCCGGACGTAGTGGAAAAAGTTGGAGCCGAGCACGTGCCGGCCCAGGCCCCAGCCCTTGTCGTAGCCTTTTTCAAGCATGTGCGTCGCGCCGAGGCCGATCTCGTCGATGCTGCCGACGTCCCAGCTCAGGTGATGAAAGCCGGGCGCGCCCGACTTGCCGAACGCGACCATGTGGTGGTCGCTCCCATGGATGCCGTGCATGAAGGCGATGCCGTCGCCCGAGTGGTCGGAAAGCCGCAGGCCAAGCACACGCGCGTAGAAGCCGATCGCTTTCGTCACATCCGTGGTGAACATGAGGACGTGCGCAAGCCGGCGCGGATGGGTGCGCTTGACCGCGCTGCGATTGGGGGCGCCGCGCGTCACCGGCGCCGCGGACGCCTGAAGGAACTGGCTCTTCGCATTGGGCGAGGTCTTCGGCGCCGCGGCGATCTCCACCAGGTTGCCGTCATGGTCATGGAACCACAGGCCGTTCGATTCGACGCCGGCCGGCGGATCGACCCGCTTCACGCCTTGCGCCTGCAGGCGCTCGGCGAAGCGGTCGAGATCGTCCTCGAAGGCCCCGAAGGACAGGTACTGGTGCTTCTTGCGCGGGCCTTCGCCGACCGTGCCCCAGACGTGCGGACTGCCCACGGTCGCGAGAGACAGCGACGAGCCCCGCTCGCCGACGGCGAGCCCGAACTCCTCGTAGAAGGTCTTGGCGGCCGACAAGTCCGGGACCACGAAATGAAGATGGTCCAGCGAATGCACGCCGAGTTCCCCCGGCCTGCGGGTAGCCTCCACGAATCCCTGATTGGCGGTCATGCGTCTCCTCCCTTTTTTGCGCGCTCGTTTCGGCTATCCGGGGCAACCCGCGACGGTGACGTCCGGCTTCGGACGGAGCCCGGACTTGCTCCTCACGCCGTCGATCGCGATGTCATAGCAGCGCCCAATCGAGCTGTCGCGAAGCTTGACCTGGACAACCGCACGGGTCTTGCCGACATGCTTCCCGCGCCCCGGTGATCGCCTTGTTGAAGGTTGCGCTTCGTCCGCTCTTGTCGAGCACCCCTGCCCGCTCCGAGCCGACGTCGCCATGCCGGAGACGCCGCATCGTTTTCTCCTCCCCACGGATGCGGCCGCGCCGTGAACTCAACGCCCGGGGCGCCGACTTCGGGTTCAATCTGGCGGCGGTGCGGTCAGATGGAAGAGGCTCGGCGCAATCAGTGCGCCGTCCCTCGGCGGCTGTGAAATTGGGTCTTCGTAAGAAAAAATTGGACAGAGCCTAACAAATAGGCGCATTGGAAGCAGCACAGGTGTCAACGAGAAGGTCAATCATTCGGCCGGTTCGGCCGGCACGACCGATCAGGCGTGAATGAGACTTTCCCGGAAACTGCGTTTCCACCTCGAGTATGCGGGCTTTGTCTTGGTGGGGGCCCTCGCGCGCACCCTTCCTTTGGAAGCTGCGTCGTGGCTCTCCGGCGCCCTGTGGCGCTGGATCGCGCCTCTTCTGCGCCGACAGAAACGCGCGCTGGCAAATCTCGCCCGCGCCTTCCCGGAGATGCCTCTTGCCGAGCGGACGACGCTCGCGGCGGCCATGTGGGAGAATCTCGGCCGCACCTTCGTCGAAAGTTTCCGGCTCAAGACGCTGGTCGAGAGCGGCCGCATCGCCTTCTCGCCCGACGAGCGATTCGACGACGTCGCGCGCAACGCGCCGTTCATCGTCTGCGGCCTTCATCTGGGAAACTGGGAAATCCTTGCCCACGGGGGCGAGCGCATGGGGCTGCCGATCGCCGGGGTCTATCAGCGCATGTCGAACCCCCTCGTGGAAGCCAGAATGCGCGCGATGCGAGCCCCGCTCTATCTGGGCGGACTTCTACCAAAGACGGCGATAACCGCGCGCTCGCTTCTGCGGGCGATCAAGGACGGCGCCTGTCCTTCGTTCCTCGCCGATCTTCGCGACGATCGAGGGCCAGCGGTGCTGTTCTTCGGTCATCCCGCGCGTTCGAACCTCTTTCCCGCCCTTCTCGCGCGTGCGACCGGGGTGCCGCTTTACGCCGGCGTCGCGTTTCGACGTCCGAACGTGCGGTTCACCATTCGCATCGAGCCGATCTTCGTCCCGCACACTAGCGACCGGAACGCCGACGCCCTCGTGGCGACCAAAGCGCTGCAAAGCCAGTTCGAAAGCTTCATTCGCGAGGCGCCGGAGCAGTGGATGTGGGCGCACCGGAAATGGGACTAGCCTCCGCCTGACTATCCCACTGCGGCGAGAGGCCTTTCAGGGGTAGCCCTCTCCTCGTCACCTTTGAGACGAAGTTAAAGTTCGCGCGGCCTCTCATCTTGCGGCTGTATTGGACTATCTATGGAAAGATGGGTCTCCGTCGCGGCCGGACGAGGACGCGGACAGGAGGCTGGCCGCAACGGACCGGCGCCTTGCACTGAAAGCAGATGACATGACCCACGCTGCGATGACCCCTCTCCTTGGCCGCGCGTTCGACCCCTTCCTGTTCGCATCGGTCGACGAAGAGCGCCCTGATCCGGTCCTCAGCGTCGTATCCGCGCTGGCGCGGCTGGACGTCGATCCCTGGAAAGAAGCCGACAGCCTGTCGCGCATGCCCAAAGCCAAGGCGAAGGAGCGACTAAAGTTCCTCTTTGCGTCCTTGCCGAACGGCACGACCACCGGCCTGTCTCTCGAGATCGTCGCGGCCCGCCTCGTTGCGCTGTTGCCGCAGGTCGGAAACGTGAACACGGCTGCGGCGGCGACGCTGCGACCCGTGGCTCGAATTCCGGTTTCCCGACTCGTCCTTGCGGCGGCCGTTCTCGCCCTCTTGCTGGTCGGCTACTTCCTTTACACCGCACGCGCGCACGCGCCCCGGGACCTGCGCGGCGTCAGCCCGGCGACGAGCGAGCCTGCGAGGCGGTAGAGGACGGCCGACCCGAGGCGCCCTTGCCCGCCACGGTGTGGCCTTGCCTGAGGACTAGCTTTCACTCTGCGCCGGCCGCTTGAAGCGGGCGCGCTCGCGGCTGGCGCCGATTGGCCCCGCCGCGCGTTCATAACCGAGTTGCAACCGGAGGAGCGCAATGTCGGAAACTGAGAAGGCTGATCTCGGCGTCGTGGGGCTCGCCGTGATGGGCGCGAACCTCGCCCGCAACGCCGCGCGCAAGGGCTTCGGGGTCGCCCTGTTCAACCGCCATGGCGAGCGGACCGACGCGCTGATGCAGGAGCATGGGCGCGAGGGCCGGTTCGTCCCCTCGAAGACCCTCCCCGACTTCGTCGCCTCGCTGAAAACTCCGCGAATTGCGATCATCATGGTCAAGGCGGGCAAGCCGGTCGACGAGATGATCGACGAGATCATGCCGCATCTCGAGCCGGGCGACATCCTGGTCGACGCCGGCAACTCGCTGTTCACCGACACCCAGCGGCGGGTGAAGACCTGCGAGGCGAAGAGCATCCGCTTCGTCGGCATGGGCGTCTCCGGCGGCGAAGAAGGCGCGCTGAACGGCCCGAGCATGATGCCGGGCGGCGACCGCGCCGCCTACGACCGGCTCGCGCCCTTCCTCGACAAGATGGCGGCTCAGGCCTACGGGCGGCCATGCTGCGCCTATATCGGGACCGACGGCGCCGGCCACTACGTCAAGATGGTGCACAACGGCATCGAATACGCCGACATGCAGCTCATCGCCGAGACCTACGACATCCTGAAATCCGTCTACGGCTCTCGGCGGGGGCGATCGCCGACGTGTTCGCGAGCTGGAAGGAGAGCCCGCTCGACTCCTACCTGATCGACATCACGGCCGAGGTTCTCCGCAAGACCGACTCCACCGGCAAGCCCTTGGTCGACAATATCCTCGACGAGGCCGAGCAGAAGGGAACCGGGCGCTGGACCGCCCAGTCGGCGCTCGAACTCGGCGTGCCGATCACCGCGATCACCGAGGCGGTCTACGCCCGCGCGCTGTCGAGCCGGCGGGACTTGCGCGCGACCGTGGAGAAGTTCTTCCCGCACCCGCACGCGCCGCCGCGGAAGGCCACGCCCGAGGCGATCGACGCGCTTCGGGACGCGCTCTACGCGGCCAAGATCGTCGCCTACGAGCAGGGCTTCGAGCAGATGGCCGCCGCGGGGGCCCAGTATGGCTGGCGGCTCGATCTCCGGGAGATCGCGGCGATCTGGCGCGCCGGCTGCATCATTCGCGCCCGGATGCTCGACCGCATCATGGACGCCTACGAGCGCGACCCCAAGCTGCAAAGCCTGCTGCTCGCCCCGCACTTTCGCGACGCCGTCGCTGCGGCCGAAGGCGCGTGGCGCGAGACGGTTTCGCTCGCGATCGCCGCCGGCGTGCCCACGCCCGCGTTTTCGTCGACCCTCGCCTATTACGACGGACTGCGCCGCGCGCGGGGTCCGACCAACCTGGTGCAGGGGCTGCGCGACTATTTCGGCGCCCACACCTACCGCAGGCTCGACAAGCCCGGCGTATTTCATACCCACTGGGGCCAAGACGGGTCCGAGGAACAGACCAAGGGAACACCGTAGCTTAGCCGGCTCGTGAACGCGATGGCGGCCGCTTATTGCCGATCGCGGCCGCCCGCGGCGTGCGGCGCGGGCGGCGGGAGCGGGCCGCCGAGCAGGTCGGCGATCCAGCGAGTTGAGGCGCCGTGCTCGCAGAAGGTCAGGGCGGCGATGGCGATCGGCACGCCGATGAAGGCGCCGTAAAGGCCCCAAAGGAAGGTCCAGAAGAACACAGCGAACAGGACGACCGAGGGCGAAATCGACAGCACGTTCCCCGACAGGCGCGGCTCGACGTAGCTGCCGATCACGAACTGGATGACGTTGAGGCAGACGAACACGCCGATCGCCGCCTGCCAGGTGGCGAACTGCGCCATCGCCAGCAAGGTCGGGAAGACGGTCGCGATGAACGGCCCGATAAAGGGGATGTAGTTGAGCGCGAAAGCGATCACGCCCCATTCGAGAGCGAATTGAAGCCCGGTCGCGGCGGCGAAGGCCCAGACCAGCGCGCCGGTCACGACGCTCATCAGCGTCCGCACTTCCATGTATTTGCGGAATTTTTGCGCCGTGTCGCCGGCAGCGGCGATAAAAGCCTCAGCCGTCGGAGGGTTGAGAAAGGCGCGAAGCTTCCGCTCCAGGTCCTCGACCTCCATGAGCCCCAGGATCATGTAGACGAGTGTGATGATCCAGAAGCTGAGGGTCGTGTTCACCCGGCCCGTGATCTGCTGAACCCAGCGCAGCATCCAGCCGACGTTGAAATGCTCGGCCCAGAGTCCCGCCACCGACACGTCGTGGCTTTCGAGCCACGCGACGACGGCGTCGAAGATCGCCTGATAACGGGCCGAAGTCGGCGATCAGCGACCGCCCTACTCGACCGAAGCCCCAGGCGACCAGCGAGGCGAACACCAGCATGGTCAGGATCGTCAGCGTCATGGTGATGGCGAGCGCAAGGAGGCCGGGAATACGCTGCTGAAGCCAGCGCTGCAGCGGCCATACCAAGGCGATGATGAACAGCGCGAGCGTCAGCGGCGCGAGCACCGTGTCGGCGAAATAGGCGCACGCCGCCACGACAGCCGCCGCGACGAGGGCGAGCGAAACTTTCGAAACCGCGTCCGACGACATCAGCGCCCCTCCAGCCGACAGCGCCCTCCATAGCGCGAAGCGCGAGGGTCGCGCTATGCCGCTATCGAGACGCCGCGCCGACTGCTATGCCGGGTCCCTCCCCTTTGTCGAGCGCTCGACCGTGAACGAATTGACCGCCAAAACCCAGGGAGCGGCGCCGGCGTCCACCGGCGCCGCTCCGCTCATCGATCCCAGGCTCGGCGATTTCGAGAGCGATCACTCCGCGCCGAAGCAGCGCTCGCTGCTCGCGATCGCCGGAAGCCTCGTCGGCGAGATCAGCCTGCCGAAGCTCGCTCTCATCTGGGTCATCCAGATCCTCGCCCCGGCGGTTCTGCTCGGCCTTGCGCCGCTGATCCTCACGGCGTGGATCGGCGAGGCGTCCAACCGGCTCTACGAGGCGTCGGAAATCGGCGCGATCGTCGTCGTGATCGCCGCCGCGGCGGCCGCGGTTTTCGGCTTTCGCCCGCTGCTCCGGCTTGCCGAGTCCAACTTCTGGTCCCTGAACGCGCTAGCGGTTCAGCCCGGCTATGCGTTCTGGCGCGAGGCGATCCGCCATATCGCAGAGCGGTCATTCGGAAGCCTGACAGGACCCGAGCTCGCTCGGATGCGCGCGGGAAGCTGCGCGGCCGCCGGCGTCCTGCTGTTCGTCGTCGCGGCGCTCGTGGCGTCCTTCGCCTGGCCGTTCACCCAATGGATCGCGACAACCTCCGATCTTTTGGCGCCGCAACGCCTCATCGTTCCGACGATCGCCAACACCGTCGTCGTCATGTCCGCTTATCTCGCCCTGGCGGCGCTCGTCTGGGGGATCGCCGATGCGACCGCCGACCAGCCGCTCGACCTTCCGGCCCCGAGCGCGCCGCCCCCCGGCAGCCGCGTCTTTCGGGTCGCGCATCTCTCGGACGTTCACGTCGTCGGTGAGCGCTTCGGGCTGCGGATCGAGAGCGGGCGCGCCGGCGCGCGCGGCAACGAGCGATTCCGGCGGGCGCTCGCGCGGCTGTCAAAAATCCACGCCGAACGGCCGCTCGACCTGGTGCTCGTCAGCGGAGACATGACGGACGCCGGAACCTCGGCCGAATGGGCCGAGTTCCTCGACCTTCTGGGAACCTACCCGGAGCTTGCGGCGCGCGCGCTGATTTTGCCTGGGAACCACGACGTCAATATCGTCGATCGCGCCAACCCCGCCCGGCTCGACCTGCCGTTCAGCCCGATGAAAGCGCTGAGACGAATGCGCGCCCTCTCCGCCATCGCTGCGCTCCACGGCGATCGGGTCGAGACCGTGCGCGGCGGCAAGCCGCAACGGCTGACGGATGCGCTCGAAGCCCGGCGGCCGGAGATCGCAGCCTTCGCCGACCAGAGCGGGTTCGGCCTGTCGTTCCGCCTGCAAGCGCTTTGGAACGACACCTTTCCTTTTGATTCTGCCGCCAGAGAGCGAGAACGGACTTGGGGTTGCGATTCTCGATTCGAACGCCGACACGCATTTCTCGTTCACCAATGCGCTGGGACTGATTTCGACCGATCAGGCGCGCCGGTTGACTGCGGCGTTCACGGCCTACCCAGGGGCGGGCTGGATCGTCGCGCTCCATCATCACGTGACCGAATATCCGCGCCCCGTCGGAGCCTTTTCCGAGCGGATCGGCACTGCGCTGATCAACAGCAGCTGGTTCGTGCGCCAACTCAAACCCTTCGCGACACGGATCGTCGTGATGCACGGCCATCGCCATGTCGACTGGGCGGGGGCGTGCGGCGAGTTGACCGTCGTCTCCGCGCCCTCGCCGGTGATGGGCCCCGAGACGCGCGGGACGCACTTTTACGTTCAGACGCTGACGGTCGCCCCGGGCGGGCGGGTGAGCCTTCATCAGCCGGAGCGGATCGACCTCGCGCCGGAGGGGGCTCTTCAGCCGGCGCCCGCGGTCGCGTAGACCAGCGCGAGCACGATCGCGAGCAGTGCCAGCCCCGCCGCCGGCCAACGGCGGAAGGCCGCGTCGATGCGGTCGAACGCGGCGCCGGCGCCGAGCGACCGGTCAAACGCCGCTTCGAAGGCGACGATCGCATCTCCGGTCGGAACACGCTGCAGGCGATCGGCGACGCGCGCCAGCCCGAGCGCGAGGAGACCGCCCACGAGGATCGGCCAGAGGCCGTCCCAAAGCTTCGCCAGCGACAGCGCATCGCCGAAGGCGCCGACGAACGGGAAGAGGAGATAGGGCAGGACGAGCGCGCCGAGCGCCGCCGCCGGCCAGAATCGGACGAGCGCGGCGGGGCTCTGGGTCGCGTGATACCGCCATGACAGCGGCAGGCGCGAGACGAAATGCAGCATCAGCAACGCGCTTCCGGCCGAGGAGAGCGCCGCGAGCGCGGCGGCGAAGCCGTAGCCGAACAGCGGCTTCGCCGCCGCCTTGGCGAGCGCTCCGCCAGTGAGCGGCAGGCCGGCGAGGCTCAACGCCAGCGCCAGCGCGAGCAGGCTCCAGACGCCGGGGCGAACGCCCCGCGCGGCGAAAACGCCGACGGTCAGGAACAGCGCGCCCTTCACCAGCACGTGATTGGCGGCGTAAAAGGCGACGAGCGCCGACGCGTCGGCGTCGCCCGCGGCGAGGCCCAGGCCGAGGGCCGCGGCGATCACGCCCATCTGGCTCACGCTCGAATAAGCGAGCACGGCCTTGGGGTTCTCCTGCGTGATTCCAACGAGGACGCCGTAAAACGCTGTTCCGAAGCCGACGACCGCGAGCGCATCCCCGCACCCGGCGAGCGGGACGCCGAGCGGCAGGAAGCGAATCAGGCCGATCACGCCGGCCTTGACGCCGGCGCCGCTGAGCACGGCCGCGGCCGGGATCGGCGTCGCGGCGTAGGCCAGCGGCATCCATCCGTTCAGCGGCGCGAGGCCCATCTTGGCGCCGAAGCCGGCAATCAGCAGCGCGAGGACGGCGTCTCGCCAGGGGGACCAGGGCAAAGCGGCGACGACATCGGGAATTCTCAAACTCCCATGCGGCTCGCCGGCCGCGAGCATGGCGAAGGCCAACAGAAGAAACGCCTCGCCGAGGATGGCGAAGGCCATGTACACGCGCCCCGCCCGCTGCGTTTCTGGCGATGGATCGAACGCGAACATGCCCCAAGCGGGGATGCTGACCAGCGCGTAAGCCAGGTAGAAAGACAGCAGGTCGTCGGCGACGAACACGCCGAGGCTGCCGATCAGAGTGAGCAGCCAGGCGACGCCCACGCGCGGGTCGGGCCGCTCGTCACCTTCGCCAAAGGCGCCAAGACCGACGACAATCCACAGGATCGCCGAGGCGGCGAGCAGCAGAGCCGCCGGCAAATCCAACCGCAGGCTGAGCTTCAGCGCCGGCGCCTCGAGATCGAACGGGCCGGCAAGAAGCGCGGCGACCGCCGCGATCAGCGCTGGGATCGGCGCGTAGCCCTGCAAGGAAAGTGCGGTCGGCCTGAGACGGGTCGACAGGCAAGCCGCCAAGAACGCGGCCGGAACGGCGAGGGCCGCCGCGAGCGCATAGGCGCCGAGGCCGCTCATGGCGCGCCTGCGAGGGCCAGCGCCGGGCGGCCGATGGCGAGAAGCTGAAAGAACAATTCCGGCGCGAAGCCGAGCCCGACCGCGACCAGCGCCAGGGTCAGAGCGATCGCCTCGCCCCCCCGTCGCGGCGGGGCTTTCAACGTGACCGGCGCGTTGGCGAACGCCGGAGCGAGGATCCTGTAGACATAGCCCGCCGCGAGCAGGCCGCCGCCGATCAGCACAACCGCCCAGATCCATTGCCCCGAGGCGATAGAGGCGCGCATCATGAGCCACTTGGCCGCGAAGCCGCCGCTCGGCGGCAGACCCATCAGCGACAGGCCGCCGAGGCCGAGCGCGAAGAACGTCATCGGCATGACGCGCGCGGCGCCCGAAAAATTCGCAATTCTGTCGTGGCCTAACAACTCGTAGAGGAGGCCGGCGGCGAGAAACATCGACGCCTTGGCGAAGGCGTGGGCGAGGACCTGCATCAGGCCGCCGTTCCAACCGTCCGTTGTCCAAAGGTGCCCTCCGGCGCCCAGCGGGAAGATCAGGAAGAGATACCCAATCTGGGCGATGGTCGAATAGGCGATCAGCAATTTCAGTCGCGACTGGCGGAGCGCCATCACGCTGCCGAACACCACCGCCGCGGAGCCGAGCGCGCCGAGGATCGCGTCGAAGCCGATCGCCGGCAGCGCGGGCAGAACAAAGAACCAGAGCCGCACCACCAGGAAGAACGAGCCCTTGACGACGAGACCTGAGAGCACCGCGCTCGCCGGCGCCGGCGCATTGGCGTGCGCCGGGGGCAGCCAGAGATGCAGGGGGAAGAGCGCGGTTTTGGCGAGCAGTCCCGCCGTCATTAGCGCCGCCGCGGTCGTGACCGCCGCCATCGGCCGGATGCGTTCGGAGAGAAGCTGGATGTCGAGCGTCCCGAACGCGCCGTATAGCAGCGCCGCCCCGAGAAGGTAGAAGATCGAGCCGAACAGCGCGAACAGGAGATAGCGGAGCGCCGCGGAATAGGTCTCCGCCCGTCCGTCGACGCAGGCGAGCGGCACGGCCGCGAAGGTCAGGAGCTCCAGCGCGACGTAGAGGTTGAACAGGTCGCCGCTGACGAAAATGATCGCAAGCGCCGCCGAGATCGCCTGGAGCATGATCCAGAAGGTTAGCGCCTTGCGCGATTCCCCGCCGTCCGGCGTCGCGAAGCCGGCGCGCGCGAAGAGGCCCGCCGCGGGCAGGATCAGCGCGCTCGTCACCAGCATGACCGCCGAGAGTCCGTCGGCCCTCAGGGCGATGCCGAGCGGCGGCGCAACGCCCGCGACGATGTAGACGATGGGCTTGCCGGCGCCCAGCACCTCGGAGAGCACCGCAAGCGCGATCATGAGCGCGATCGGCGCAGACGCCAGCGCGATCCGCTCGGCGTAGCGTCCGCCGAGCGCGAACGACGCGAGGATGCCCGCAGCCGGCAAGAGGATGGCGAGCATCAGCAGAGCGCCGCCGGGCGTGGTCGCCTCGGCCGGAATCATGGCTCCTCGTCTCCGTCGTCCGGATCGAGCGTGACGCGGCCGCTCTCCTCGGCGAGCCGGAGCATCAGCGCGACAGCCAGCGCGCTTGCCGCGAAGGCGACGACGATGCCGGTGATCACCATCGCCTGGGGGACCGGATCGAACGGAAAGGGGCCGACCGCGCCGCGCCGCGCGACGATGCCGAAGACGAGGAAGACGCCGCTGCCGATCAGGTTGAAGGCGAGCAGTTTCTTCAACGGCTCCGGATTGACGATCAGCGCGTAGAGCCCGAGCCCGACCAGCCCCGCGCCGACGAATCCGGCGATGGCGGAGGGCGTCATCGATCCGTCTCGCGGCTCGGGGGTCCCGCGACCAGAAGCGGCAGCGTGACCGCGATCGACAGCACCATGAAAGTTTCGATGAACAGAATGATCGGCTTGGCGAAGCCTGCCGGATAGGCGAAGAAGCTCCCACCCATCACAGGACCGAGGAGGCCGACGATCAGGAAGATCGCAGGCCCCGAGATCAGCGCGAGACGAAGCCAACGCGCGCCGATCCGCGGCGGATCCTTCAGTCGCGCCATCATCACCAGCATCGCCATGGCCGCGAGAATCGCGCCGCCCTGAAAGGCGCCGCCCGGTTCGTCGGCGCCGACCCAGAACATCTGAACGCCGATCACGACGCCGATCGGCGCGAGCACGCGGGCGAGGAAGACGAGGGCCGCATCGGGCGCCGCCGGCCCGAGCGGCGCCGGCGCGCCGCCCCAGAACCGATCCGGCGCGACCGACCACACGCCGACCACCGCGAGCACGAGCACGACTTTCTCGAGCATGGTGTCGAACGACCGATAGGCGATGAGCACCGCGGTCACCGCATTCCCGAGACCGGTTGCTGCGAGGGCCTTGTCCGCGTCAGGGGCGAGCGAGGGCGCGGGCTCGGGCAGATACCAGACCGCGGTGGCGAGCGCGCCCGCGACCGCGATCGAGAGCAGGCCGGCGGCGATCTTCAGCCCGGCGCTGGCGGGCCGCTCGGGCGTCGGCAGGCGGCCGAGACGCGCGGCGGCCGCGACCAGCAGGACGCCGGTGACGCCGCTGCCGATCGCCGCTTCGGTAAGCGCGACGTCGGGAGCGTAGAGGCGCACCCAGACGATCGCGAGCAGGAGTCCGTACGCGACGTAGCCGACAACCGCGCTGAACATCTCGCGCGCGACCACCGTCCAGGCGGCCACCCCGAGCACGATGGCGGCGAGGCCGAGATCGAGCGCCTCGAACAGCGTCATTCGACCGCGTCCCGCCGACGAAGGGCGCCGCCGATCATCTGCCCGACCGTCGCGCTCGAAAGCTGTACGATCGCCCAGAGCACGACCAGCTTGAGCGCGGCGAGGGGCGAGGCCGCGCGCGGAATGAGCCCCAGCACGACGAAACCGAGTCCGAGGTTGTCGGCCTTGGTCAGCGCGTGCAGGCGCGAGAGCAAATCCGGAAAGCGCAGGAGCCCTACGGTCCCGGCGAAAAAGAAGAACACGCCGGCGCCGATCATGAGCACACTGAAGGCATCGAGCGCCAAACTCATCGTTCGCGCATCCCCTCGCCTTGCCCTGCGCTCGAACCGCGCGAAGCGTTGACGAAAGCGACGGACGCAAAGCTCGACAGCAGCGCGAGCCCGAGCGCGACGTTCTCGACGCCGGCGACGTCGGTCGCCGAAGCCGCCAGCAACAGCGCCGCGACGCCGCCGGTTCCGAGAAGCTGGACCGCCATCATCCGGTCCACCCCGCGCGGGCCCCGCAAAACCCGGGCGAGGCCCGCAGCGACGGTGATAAGAATCAGCGCCGCGGCGACGATGAGCGCGTCGGTCATGCTCGGGCGCCCTCGGCGAGCGTCCGCAAAAACGCGGCCTCCTCGGCTGCAAGATCGGCCGCGATGGGTTGGCGGACGTCGAGCGCGTGGACATAGGCGCGCTGCGGGTCGTCGGGGGCAAAGCCGGTCAGGAGCGAGCCTGGCATAAGGCTTGCGATCACGGAGAACGCGTTGCGAGCGAAACCCGGCGGCTGACTGAGGCGCGCCCTCACCATGCCGGGCTCGAGATCGAGGGTCGCGCTCAACGCGCGCCGCGCGACATCGAGACCCGACACCAACGACAGGCGCAAAAAATGCGCGAGATAGCTGAGCGCCGCTGATGGGTTCAGGCGCCCGCCGGACGGCGGCGCGAGGACGACGCTCGCCCACGCCGCACCGACTGCAGCCGCGACGCCGACGGGCAGATCCAAAGGCTTGAGGCCGGCGACCGCAAGCCAAAGCACAAAAAACCCGAAGGCGCGGACGAGCGTCGCGGTTATCAAGGGGTCGCCTCGCGCCGTCAGATTCAGCGCCAGCCGCAGACGCGGCGACCGCGATGCCACCAGCAGACCCACCGGCGCCGGCGCGGTCGCCCGTGAACGACCACGACTTGCGCGGGCTGCACGTTGTCCATGAGCGGGCCGGCGAGTTTTCCGGTCTCCTCGGCCCCGAGCGTCAGCGCGCTGGCCGCGACCGGCGCGAGCGCGAGTCCTGCGCCGGCGCCGCAGATCAGAGCGGTGACGAATTTGCGTCGGTCCATCGTTCCCATAGCCTTCCTCCTTCGCTTCTCGGGCGTCGCGTCCTGGCCGCGCTTGACCGCACCGACTGTCGCCCGCGCCTTCGAGCCGCGCGGACGATTGGACTTGCTTCGTGACGACAACGCATTCCGGTTTCGTGAGGCCCCCGACGAATCGACTGTAGCCCGAGCGGTATTGATGTTCAAAGCGCTGTCTCGCGCCAAAGATCGCTCAGGAACCCCGCGCCCGTGACGGGTTGGCGCAGCTAGTCCTTTCCGCTATGAGTCGCCGCGACCGGCTTAAGAGGATTGATCGTGGTGGAATGTTGGGGTCGTCAAAGACCAAGAGTGACGACCGTCTTTGCCGCGACAATTCTCCTGGCGGCGTTCGCCCTCAGCGCCTGCGGGCGACAGGAGGAGACGGCCGTCGTCCAGCCGCGTCCGGTGCGCACCGTCACTATCGAAAAGCGGGAGTCGGGAACGCCGATCACATTGACCGGCCGCGTCGAGGCCAAGGACGAGGTCAATCTCGCCTTCCGCATTTCCGGTCGCCTGCTTGAAAATTCCATGAGGCAGGGCGACCGGGTTGAGGCGGGACAAGTCGTCGCCCGCCTCGAGCCGCAGAACGAGCAGAATAGCCTCCGCTCCGCGGAGGCCGCGTTGGCCGCGGCCCAGGCAGCCCTGACCCAAGCCAGCAACCACTTCGATCGCCAGGACACGCTGCTGAGACAGGGATGGACAACCCGCGCCAACCACGATCAGGCGCAGAAGGCGCGGGACACGGCGCAGGCTCAGGTCGACGCCGCGCAGGCGCAGCTCGAAGCCGCCCGCGATCTCGTCGGCTTCACTCAGCTGGAGGCGGACGCGCCGGGCGTCGTCACCGCAGTCGGGCCTCGCGCCGGCTCTGTCGTGCAGGCGGGACAAATGATCGCGACGCTGGCGCGCAAGGAGGGCCGCGACGCGGTGTTCGACGTCCCCGCCCAGATGCTGCGGGCCGCCCCCGCCGATTCCGAAATCCTCGTCAGCCTGGCCGCCGACCCGAACGTGGTCGCGCACGGCCGCGTCCGCGAGGTGTCTCCCCAAGCCGATCCGGTCACGCGGACGTTCGAGGTTCGGGTCGGCTTGGCCGATACGCCTCCGACCATGCTGCTCGGGGCGACCGTGAACGGGGTTCTCGAGACGCCATCGACTCCGATCGTCGATATTCCAGCCTCGGCGCTGACCCGCATCAACCAGCAGCCGGCGGTCTGGGTGGTCGACCCCGTGAGCCAGACCGTGTCCGCGCGCAACATTGAAGTGCTGCGCTTCGATCCGGCGTCGGTTTCGGTCGCAAGCGGGCTCGACACCGGCGAGATCGTGGTGACGGCGGGCGTCCAGGCCCTGCATCCGGGCCAGAAGGTCCGGCTGCTGGGATCGTAAGATGGGCCAGTTCAACCTTTCGGAATGGGCGCTCAAACATCGCTCGATCGCCGTCTATCTGATGATCGTGGCGGTCGCCGCCGGCGTGCTGTCCTTCATCAACCTCGGCCGGAGCGAGGACCCGACTTTCGTCATCAAGACGATGGTGGTCCAGGCGGCGTGGCCGGGCGCGACGATCGACGACACCTTGAAGCAGGTTACCGAGCGGCTCGAGCGCAAGCTCCAGGAGACGCCGCAGCTCGACTTCATGCGCAGCTTCACCCGCGCCGGGCTCACGACCATCTTCGTCAATCTCAAGGGCAGTGCGACGGCGAAGGAAGTGCCGGACATCTGGTATCACGTCCGCAAGAGCATCGGCGATATCCGGGCGACCCTGCCCGCAGGCGTGATCGGCCCCGGCTTCAACGACGATTTCGGCGACACCTTCGGCATCATCTACGGCTTCACCGCGGACGGCTTCACCCATCGGGAACTCCGCGACTATGTCGAGGACGTGCGCTCGCAGTTGCTCAGCGTCCCCGACGTCTCGAAGATCGAAATCCTCGGCGCGCAGGACGAGCGGATCTTCGTGGAATTCTCGAGCCGGCAGCTCGCGACCCTCGGAATCGACCGCAACGCCGTGATCGCCGCGCTCCAGGCGCAGAATGTCGTCCAGCCCGCCGGCTCGATCCAGACCGGCGACGAGACCCTGTCGGTGCGGGTCAGCGGCTCGTTCGCGTCCGAACAGGACCTGCTCGCGACCAATTTCAACGTCGGCGGAAGACTGGTTCGCCTCGGCGACATCGCGACCGTCCGGCGCGGCTTCGCCGACCCCCCGCAGCCAATGTTCCGGGTGAACGGCGAACCGGCGATCGGCCTCGCCATCGCCATGCGCGACGGGGGCGACATTCTGACGCTCGGAAAGAACCTCGACAAGGCGATGGCCGCGGCGACCGCCAATCTGCCCGTCGGCATCCATCCGCTGCTCGTCTCGGATCAGGCCGTCACGGTGAAGACCGCGATCTCCGAGTTCATGGAATCGCTGTGGCAGGCCGTGGCGATCATCCTTGTGGTCAGCTTCATCGCGCTCGGCGTGCGGCCCGGGCTGGTCGTGGCGCTGGCGATCCCGCTGACGCTGGCGATCGTGTTCTCGGCGATGGACCTCGCCCACATCGACATGCAGCGCATCTCTCTCGGCGCCCTGATCATCGCTCTGGCGCTCCTCGTCGACGACGCCATGACCACGATCGACGCGACGCTTACGCGGCTGCGCGCGGGCGACAGCAAGCTCGAGGCGGCCTCTTACGCCTTCCGCACCTACGCCTTCTCGATGCTGGCCGGCACGCTGGTCACGATCGCCGGATTCATTCCGGTGGGCTTCGCGGCGAGTTCGGCGGGCGAATACACCTTCTCGCTGTTTGCGGTGGTCGCGATGGCGCTGATCGCCTCATGGTTCGTTGCGGTCCTGTTCGCCCCGCTTCTCGGCGCAGCGATCCTGAAGCCGCCGGCGGCGCCGAAGAGCGCCGAGCCCGGCTTCGTCTTCCGGACGTTCCGGAACCTCCTGACGCTCGCCATTCGCATGCGCTGGCTGACGATCGCGCTCTCGCTTGGGCTGTTTGTCGCCTCCGTCCTGGCGATGCCGCTGATCCCGCGTCAGTTCTTCCCGTCTTCCGACCGGCCCGAACTGCTGGTCGACTTGTCCCTGCCGCAAAACGCCTCGATCTATGCGAGCGAGACGGTCGGCGACAGGTTCGATGCGCTGCTCAAGGGCGACCCGGACGTCGAGCGCTGGAGCACCTACATCGGGCGCGGCGCGATCCGCTTCTACCTGCCGCTCAACGTCCAGCTGCCCAACAACTTCTTCTCGCAGGCGGTGATCGTCGCCAAGGACGTGCCGGCGCGGGAGCGGCTGAAAGCCAAGCTGGAAAAGGCGCTGGCGAACGACTTTCCGGCGCTCATCGCGCGGGTCTATCCGCTCGAGCTCGGGCCGCCGGTCGGCTGGCCTGTCCAGTACCGGGTGAGCGGTCCGGACGTTTCGCAAGTGCGCGAAATCGCCTCGAAGGTCGCCGCGACGGTCTCCGCCAACCCGAACGCCGAAAACGTCAATTTCGACTGGATGGAGCCGACCCGGCAGGTCCGGATCGTGATCGACCAGAACGAGGCGCGCCTCCTGGGGCTGAGTTCGCAGGCGATCGCGAGCGCGCTGAACACCGTGCTCGCCGGCTCGGCCATCACCCAGGTCCGCGACGACATCTATCTCGTCGATGTGGTGGTCCGGGCGACGGACGAGCAGCGCGCCTCGCTCAATTCCCTGCGCGCCTTGCAGATTTCCCTGCCTGGCGGACGCACGGTCCCCTTGAGCCAGTTCGCCACGTTCGAGTACGGGCAGGAATACCCGCTGGTCTGGCGGCGCGACCGCACGCCGACCCTGACGGTGCAGGCCGACGTTGCGCCGGGCGTGCTGCCGGACACGGTGGTGGACGCGCTTCAGGCCCCGGTCAAGGCGCTGTCCGAGGCCCTGCCGCCCGGGTACCGGATCGACACCGGCGGAACGGTCGAGGAGAGCGCCAAGTCGCAGGCCTCGGTTCTGGCGATGGTCCCGGTCATGCTGCTCATCATGCTGACCGTGCTGATGTTCGAGCTCAGAAGCTTCCAGCGGTTGGTCCTCGTGCTCACCGTCGCGCCGCTCGGGTTGATCGGCGTCGTGGCGGCGCTCCTCATTTCCGGCCGCCCGCTCGGCTTCGTCGCCATTCTCGGCGTGCTCGCGCTGATCGGCATGATCACCAAGAATGCGGTGATCCTGATCGGTCAGATCGAATCGGAGCGCGCGGCGGGCAAGGACGTGCGGCAGGCGGCGATCGACGCCAGCAGCGCGCGCTTCACCCCGATCATGCTGACCGCCGTCTCGACGGTGCTTGGCCTAATCCCGATCGCGCCGACCGTATTCTGGGGGCCGATGGCCTTCGCCATCATGGGCGGCCTCCTGGTCGGGACGATCCTCACCCTCATCTTCCTGCCGACGCTTTACGTCACCTGGTTCAGCTTGCGCAGAACGGAGGGGAAGGAGCCTGGCGTCGCCCTCAAATCGGAATTGGCGACGCCTTAAACCCCCTCTCCCCGCCCCTACCTAACCTTCTCCCCGCAAGCGGGGAGAAGGGATTAACCCGCGCTTCGGCGCTCAATTCAAAACGGAGACTTTTGATGTTGTCTGTATCCGACGGGTTCACCTTTTCGAATTTTCTGGCCGACGCGCTGGCGATCTTCCTGTTCGTCGTCTGGCTGTGGCTCCTGATCACGGTCACCAACGACCTCTTCCGCCGCCACGACATCTCCGGCTGGGGCAAAGCCGCGTGGGTGATCGCGCTGATCCTGTTCTCCTACCTCGCGATATTCATCTATCTGATCAGCCAGGGGAAAGGCATGGCCCAACGCAACGCCGAGCAGCGGAAGGAAGCGCGCGACGAACTCCGTCAAGTGGTCGGTTTCAGCGTCGCCGACGAGATCGCCAAGCTCGACGCGCTGAAGGCGTCGGGCTCGATCAGCGCCGACGAGTTCGCCCGCCTTCGCGCCAAGCTCATGCAGTAGCCAGCGCGGGGGCGCCGGCGCCCCCGTCCGCGGTCGCACCCAGCTTATGTTGTCGTCGTGGACTTCGTGAATGGCTCAAGGGGATAACGGGAGCCGCGGGGATCAATAACGGCGGCTGTCGTGTCTCTATAGCTCTCGACGAATACCGTCGCCCGCCCCCGTTGCAACTTGACTTTTTCCGAATAGTCTGGTTACTGGATAGCGTTTACGCGCGAGATACGTGCGCATGTTGACATTATGATTTTTTCTTTCGGGGCCTGACCGCATCCCCGGCCAAATATATTCCGCGATGCGAGCCAGCCCGGTCTAGGGAGGCTTTCATGAAGTCATCGTTGTTGCTCGCAGGCGTTGCGCTCTTCCTTCCCGTCGCGACGTCGGGGGCGCAAGCCCAGAGTCCGCAGTTCATCCCGGCATACCCGCTCTACTGCCAGGGTCCGCTGACGACGGGCGCGCCGTCCGGCGGCGAGACGACCACGCCGTTCGTCTGGGCCGTTACAGGCGCAGGCGCCGCCCCTCCGGGTCCCGGCCAATGCGTCTGGGCGGACCGGGCCGCGGGAGGCCCCGAGATTCAGTCAGGCGGAAACAACATCTGCGATTTCTCGGGCGCCATGCAGAGCGTGCCCGCGGGAGCCTATGTCGAAGTCGGGGTCGCGCGCGACCCCATCGTCGGAAATTGCATGCATCTGGCCCGCTACGTCGGAACGGTCTCGCCGCCCTTCTCGGCGGTCCCGAGCCTTGCGCCGTTTGTGCGTCAGAGCATCGCGGCCTTGACGCCGGCGCAGGTCGCCTCGCTCCAGCACGGCATCCAGGTGATGATGAGCCGGTCCGTGACCGACCCGACCAGCTACGCCTTTCAGGCCAATATCCACGGAACCTACTCCGATCCCACGACGCCTGAAGAGACGAGCAGTTGGAACAACTGCGAGCATGGCAGCTACCATTTCCTGTCGTGGCACCGGATGTATCTCTACTTCTTCGACCGCATCCTTCGCGCAGCCTCGGGCGATCCCAATCTCGTATTGCCTTACTGGAACTGGACGGATCCCGCGCAGCGCACGTTGCCGGCGGCGTTCCGGCTGCCCGCGAGCGCAAGCAACGCGCTTTACGTCCCGCCGCCGGGCCGGCAGGCGAGCTTCGACGCCGGAACCGGGAGCCTCGGCGCGGGCGCGGTCGACTACTCCGCCGCGTTCGCGGACACGAACTTCGATTCGCCAACCGGATCGGGCGCAAGCTTCGGCGGGCAGATCGCCGGCCCGATGCAGTTCAACGGCCCACACGGCGCGTTCGAGAGCCAACCGCATGATGTGGTGCATGTCGCGCTCGGCGGGTTCATGGACGATCCCAACACTGCCGCCGAGGATCCGATCTTCTGGCTGCACCACGCCAATATCGACCGCATGTGGAACCGATGGCTGGGTCAGGGCGGCGGCAGAACCGACCCGTCGGACGCGGCGTGGCGCAATACCCAGTTCACCTTCTACGACGAGGCGGGGCACGCGGTGTATCTCACGGGCGCGGAGGTCGAGGACACGGTCGGCCAGCTCAACTACCGCTACGACGACGATCCGCTCATGCTCAAATGGCGCTTCCCGCGCTTTTTCCTCGCAACCGAGATGCAGCCTTTGCCAAGTCCCGTCCCTGAAGAGATTGCAAGGCCCGCGCCCATCGAGCTGCGCCTGCTGGCGCAGAATGCGCCGACGACGGGGTCGAACACGATCGAGCTTGCCGGAAAGACGGAGCGCATCGAGGTGCCCCTGAACGAGGATGCGTCGAGCCGGATGCGGGCGTTCGCCGCGAGCCGGGGGCCGACGGGAGAGCTGGTCCTGCGGCTCGACGACATTCGCTACGACAAGTCGAGCGGCGTCTACTACGAAGTCTACCTCAATCCTCCGGCCGGGCCGCTTGACATCCACACGCCAGGCTATGTCGGCAATCTCGCCCTGTTCGGGCTGAAGCCGCACGCGATGGCGATGCCCGGACATGCCAACATGCCCGCCGCGAACATCCACGTCGACTTCGACATCTCGCCGGCGATCCGCGAGGCCCTGACCGAGAATTCGAAGAGCCTCGCCGTGGTGCTCGTCCCGCGCGGGCTTTTCAACGACAAGGGCGAACCCTTGCCGGTCGCGGAGCAGGCCCAGGGCACATTGGGCAGCGTTCGCGTGTTGGCGCCCTGACCGCAAAAGGGCGCGCCGGAGGGGCGTCCTCCTCCTGCCTGGAGGACGCCCCGAATTTCTCAGAACGACCCGACGAGCGTCCCGAGCGCGAGCACGACAACGAGCGCGATGAGGGCGCCCCCGATCGCGACGATGAAGACGTCCTTGTAGGCTTCGCCGTGGTTTGAGCCGCAGACCGCAAGCAGGGTCACGACGGCTCCGTTGTGCGGCAGGCTGTCGAGCGTCCCCGAGCTGATCACCGCCACGCGATGCAGCAACGCGGGGTCCATGCCGATCTGCCCGGCGCGCTCGAGGAACGTCGCGCCGAGCGCGTCGAGTGCGATCGTCAAGCCGCCCGAGGCCGAGCCGGTGAGGGCGGCCAGGACATTGGTCGCAACCGCCAGCGACACCGCAGGCCCGCCGCCGATGCCGAGCACCGCGTCCCGCACGACCGCAAAGGCCGGAAGCGCAGCCACGACCGCGCCGAAGCCGACGAGGCTCGCGACGTTGAGCACGGGTAGCGCGGAGGCGTTGACGCCGGCGTCCATGGTGGCGCGCAGGCTCGGGAATGCGCCGGATATTGAGCGCGAGCGTAACGAGAACGGCGCAGGTCAGCGCGACGATGACCGACCATACGCCGGTGACCGCGGCGGGCGACACGCCGCCCCATTCCGGCTTGGCGAGGAAGCCGAGATCAACCCGCGGCAGCACGATCAGCGACAGAACCAAATTCACGAGGATGACGACCACGATCGGCGCGGCGGCGATCCAGAACGGAGGCGTCTCTCGCGCGATCTCGCCATGGGGCGATCTCGGCAGGATCGAACGCGTGCGCGGTCGACGCCCTGCTCGCGCAAGTCTTGATCGTCCGCCAACGCCTCGGCCGACTTCGGCGCGCCGTCGCCGAAGCCCTCGCCTTTTCGCCTTCGCCGCCGCTTCCTGGCGTTGCCAGCCACCAGAGTCCGAAGCCGAACATGATGATCGAAGCGAGGACGCCCAGTCCCGGAGCGGCGAACGGCGTCGTGCCGAAGAAAGGCATCGGAATGGTGTTCTGGATCGAGGGCGTTCCGGGCATCGCCGACATGGTGAAGGTCGCGGTGCCGAGCATGATCGCCGCCGGCATCAGCCGTCGCGGGATCCCCGCGCACGCGGAACAGGTTCTGCGCCATCGGCGCAATGACGAAAAAGGCCACGAACAGGCTGACGCCCCCGTAGGTGACGACCGCGCCTCCGAGCACCACCGCGAGGATCACGCGGCGCGCGCCGAGCTTTTCCGTCATGAAGTTCGACGATCGACGTAACCGAGCCGGAATCCTCCATCAGCTTGCCGAAGAGGGCGCCGAGCAGAAAGAGCGGAAAGAACTGGGCGACAAATCCCGCCCCGCTGCGCATGAAAGTCTGCGTCCAGTGCGCGAGAATCTCGGTCCAGTGCGCAACCGGTTCGCCGCCGAACAGCGTCGCCACGACCGCCGCGATCGGCGCGAGCAGGAGCACGCTCCAGCCCTTGAAGGCGAACCAGATGAGGAGGCCGAGGCCCAGGAGAATGCCGAGAAGGCCGATGAGATCGGAACTCACCATCGCTCAGACCTCCTTCAGCAACTCGTCGAGGTCGGCGGTCGACCGTTTGCCGAGGTCGTCGGCATGTGCGACCAGGAAAGCATCGGCTGCGCGCCGCCCGTCCTCCTTCAACATCGCCAGAAACTCCCCCTTCGGCGTTGAGCTTGGACGAGGCGCCGTATTCGGCGAGCGTGTCGGTGGCGATCTTGTGCATGAGCATGCGCGCCCAGCGCGCGCCTTCGCCCGTGCCCGGGTCGGCGGCCTGCCGGAGGAGCGCGATCATGCGCAGTTCCTTCATCAAGGGCGAGTTGAACGAGATCTCGTTCAGACGGTTGAGGATCTGGGTCGCGGTCCGCGGCGTCTCGGCGCGCACGGTCGGATTGATCTGAACCAGGATCACGTCGAGCGCATCGCTTTCGCGCACCAGCGGGGTGATGGTCGGGTTGCCGACGTAGCCGCCGTCCCAGTAGGGCTCGCCGTCGATCTCGATCGCCTGGAACAATGTCGGCAGGCAGGCCGAGGCGAGCAGCACTTCGGGGGTGATGTCCTTGTTGCGAAAGACGCGGCCGCGCCCGGTGTGGACATTGGTCGCCGTGATGAAGAGCTTGATCGAGGCCTCGCCGAGGTGGGCGAAGTCGATGCTCTTCTCGAGGATGTCGCTGATCGGGTTCCGGCCGAACGGATTGAGGCTGTAGGGCGAGATCATCCGCGACATCAGATCCATCGCGAGATAGGCCGGAGAGGTGTCGAGGCTCCAACGGTTCATCAGCCGATCGAGCGGCGATCGCTGAAGCGGGCTGAATCGCGCAGCCTCCGCCACGGCGCCCCAATAGGCGTCGAGCGCCTTTCGGGCGCCCTCGGCGCCGCCCTGCATGTAGCCGCTGACCAGGACCGCGCCGTTCATCGCGCCGGCGGACGCGCCGGAAATCGCCTCGATCTTCAGCCAGGGCTCTTCGAGGATGCGGTCGAGCACGCCCCAGGTGAACGCGCCATGCGACCCCCCGCCCTGCAGGGCCAGGTCGATCGGCGCCGTGCTGCGCGGCGACTTCCCGGCCTGCGGTTTCGCCGGGATCTCCGCAACTTTTTCAACTCGCTTCGGCATTCTTTCCCCCGCCACTGGAGTGGACGTGACCAAACGCCTGCGGCCGGCGAACGATGACCGAGTTAAGTTTCTGTTTTGATTTGGAAGCGTCCGGCGGCGTCGCGTCAGGCGGCTCCTCTTGGCAGCGCGCAGGAGCCAAGTCAACCGCGCGCCAGCCCGAGACAGCCTCTCCGGCGGGAGGAAACCCGAGCGGCGTATCGCGCCTGCGCCCCGCCCTTGGCGCCGTCGCGCGACCGTCTAAACTAACGACAGCTGTGAACTGACGGTTTCACGGGCGATAGCGGGAGGAGCCATGATCGATCTCGAACGGGTCGGCAACGTCGCGGACGTCGCCCGGACCCAGGCCGGCAAGCGCGGCGCCGAGACGGCGCTGATCGATAACGGGCGGCGGATCAGCTTCGCCGAGATCGACGCGAAGGCTTCGAGGATCGCGCAGCGTCTTCTCTCGGAGGGACTCGCCCGACAGGAGCAAGTCGCCTATCTGGAGAAGAATTCCGAAGCCTTTTTCGCCTTCGCCTTCGGCGCCGCCAAGGCTGCGGCCGCCCTCGCCCCGATCAACTTCCGCCTCGCGCCGCCCGAGATCGGCCAGATCGTCGCCGACAGCCTCGCGCGTTGGATGATCGTCGGGCCGGACTTCGCCGAGGCGGCGGAAAAGGCGGTCGCGTCGCTCGAGCAGAAGCCTAAGCTCATCGCGCTCGGCTTCGACCGGCCGGGCTTCGTGCGCGACGATATTTGGCTCGAAGGGGCTGCGACGCACGACCCCGATCTGCCGCTCACGACCGACGACGATGTCATCCAGCTCTACACCTCAGGCACGACCGGTCTGCCCAAGGGGGTGCGGCTCACCCATGGCAATTACCTCGAAGTCTTCCGCCTCGCCGCCGGCGCGCCGGGCCTCAGCTATGACGAAGGGGACATCGTGCTCGGGGTCATGCCGTTCTTCCACGTCGCGGAAGTCAACATTGCGCTCATCGCCATGGCGAGCGGGGCCTCGACCGCGATTGTGCGCGATTTCGCGCCCGGCCTCGTGCTCGGGCTCATCGCGCGAGAGAAGGCCAATCACGCCTTTCTCGCCCCCGCGATGATCCTGATGCTGATGCTCGCCCCGGAGATGGCGGCCGCCGACCTCACGAGCATGAAGACGCTCGCCTACGGCGCCTCGCCGATCGCGGAGGATCTGCTCGTCAAAGCCAAGGCGCGCTTTCGCTGCGCGTTCACCCAGTTCTACGGAATGACCGAAACCACGGGCGCCGGCACGCTGCTCGCGGACGAAGCGCACGCGCCGGAGCTCGGCAAGCTCCGCTCCTGCGGAAAGGCCTGGCCGGAGCTCGATCTCAAGATCGTCGATGTCCTAGGCCGCGAGGTCGGCGTCGGCGAAGTCGGCGAAATCGTCATGCGCGCGCCGATCGTGATGAAGGGCTATTGGATGAAGCCAAGAGAGACGGCGTCCGCCATCCGCGAGGGATGGATGCGCACGGGCGACGCCGCCTATCGCGACGCCGACGGGTTCGTCTTCATCTACGATCGGGTGAAGGATCTGATCGTCACCGGCGGCGAGAATGTCTATCCCGCGGAAGTCGAGAACGCGATCTTCGGCCACCCTGACGTCGCCGACGTCGCGGTGATCGGCGTGCCAGACCCAAAGTGGGGCGAGACGGTCAAGGCCGTGGTCGTGCTCAAGCCCGGCGCGGAAGCCGATCCGAACGCCATCGTCGCCTGGACGCGCGAGCGCATCGCGGCGTACAAAGCCCCGCGTTCGGTGGACTTCGTACCGGCCATCCCGCGCAACGCGACCGGCAAGATCCTGCGCCGCGAGTTGCGCAAGCCCTACTGGGAAGGCCGCGACCGGCAGGTCAGTTGAGCCGGAGGGCGCGCGTCTCGCGCGCCTTGGGCCTGCGTCGAGCGACGGGCCCCGCTATGGGGCGGCGAGACGCCGCCCCTCCGATCTACCCTGTGACAGCGAGATGGCCGTGGAAGCGCTGGCGCAGCTCCGTCTTGAGAAGCTTGCCCGTCGCGGTATGGGGCAGGGTTTCCACGAACACCACGTCCTCGGGAATCTGCCATTTCGGCAGGCGCTCCCCCAGGAAAGCGAGGATCGCCGCCTTGGTCGGAGTGCAGCCCTCGCGCGGCTGCACGATCAGGAGCGGCCGCTCCTGCCAGACCGGATGGGAGACGGCAATCACCGCCGCCTCGAACACGTCCGGGTGCGACATCGCGAGATTCTCGATCTCGATCGAGGAGATCCACTCGCCCCCCGACTTGATCACGTCCTTAAGTCGGTCGGTGAGCTGAACATAGCCGTCGGCGTCGATCGTGGCGACGTCGCCGGTGCCGAACCAGCCGTCGGGATCGAGCACGTTGCCGCCCTCGCCCTTGAAATAGCCCGACACGACCCAGTTGCCGCGCACTTTCAGCTCGCCGACCGAGACGCCGTCATGCGGCAGCTCCCGGCCGTCGCTTCCGACGAGCTTGAGCTCGACGCCGAACACCTGTCGCCCCTGCCGGACCTGCATGTCGACGAGCGCGGCGCCGCTGACGTCGTCGTGCTTATGCAGCGGCGCGCCGGTGGTCACGATCGGGCTCGTCTCGGTCATGCCCCATGCGTGCAAGAGGAAGACGCCGAGAAGGTCATGGAACTTCTCGATGATCGCGCGCGGCGGCGCCGAACCGCCGCAGAAGACGGTCTTCAGCTTGAGTCGCGAAAGATCGAGGCGGCCGCGGTTCGCCTCGATCCAGGCGAGAAAGTTGAGCCATACCGTCGGCACGCCGCCGGACTTGTTGCAGCCCTCCTCCGTCATGAGGGTGAACAGGCTCTCGGGATCGAGCCGCGGACCGGGAAGCACGAGCTTGGCCCCGCACATCGCGGCGGAGAAAGGAAGGCTCCAGGCGTTGGCGTGGAACAGCGGCACCACGACCAAGAAGGAATCGCGGCCCGAGAGGCCGAGGCCGTCGACCGCACAGGCGACGAAGGCGTGCAGCACGGTCGAGCGATGACTGTAGAGCACGCCTTTCGGATTGCCGGTCGTGCCCGAGGTGTAGCAGAGCGTCGAGGCGGCGTTCTCGTCGAGATCGGGCCAATCGTATGCGGGCGATGCGGCGGCGATCAGCTCCTCGTAGACGAGCAGGTTGTCGACCTTGACCTGCGGCGCGCCCGCGCAGTCGCTGAGCGCCACCCAGCCGCGCACGTTCGGGAGGCGCGGCGCCAGCTCCTCGACCAGCGGCGCGAACACGGGATCGAAGAAGACGTACGCGTCTTCGGCGTGGTGGATGATGTAGTGCAACTGCTCGGGAAAGAGCCGCGGATTCACGGTGTGCAGAACACGCCCCGAGGCCGTGACCCCATAATAGAGCTCGAGATGGCGAAAGCTGTTCCAGGCGAGCGTCGCGACCCGGTCGCCGGGCTGGAGGCCGAGGGCGTCCAGCGCATTGGCCAAGCGCTTCGCCCGAGCGGCGACCTCGGCGTAGGTGGAGCGATGGATCGCCCCGGCCGGGTCGCGTGAGACGATCTCGCGGTCCCCATGCCAGCCCGCGGCGTAATCGACGAGATTTGAAATCAGAAGCGGACGCTGCTGCATCAGTCCAAGCATCGGTTCCCTCCCCGCGCTGCTTTCGGCCGGCCGCAACAGATCGAGCCCTGGGGAGGTCGATCCCCGCAGGCGCTCGATGCGCGGCGCGCCAGCGCCGGCGCTCAGATTATCCCACGAATTTTCAATGGCAACTTCGGCTGTGAAGGCGCGCGTCGCGGCGCCGCTGCTACTCGAGTTCCCGCGCCAGGTAGTCGATGAACGCGCGCGCCGCGGGCGAAGCCGCCCGTCCGGAGGGAAAGAGCGCGTGTGCTTCCACTGGCTCCATCGTCCAGTCCTCCATGATCCTCAGGAGATCGCCCCGCTCGATCTCGGCCCGGCAGCCCCAAAGCGAGGTCAGCGTGATCCCGAGGCCCGCGACCGCGCCGGCCACCGCGCCCTCGTTCACCGCCGTGATCAATTGACCCTCGACGCGAACGGATTGGGTCTGACCATTCCGGCTGAAGGTCCAGGCGCTTGGGCCAGCGCTTCCGGGCCCGATGATCACGGCGTGAGCGGCAAGGTCGCCGGGGTTCCGCGGCCGTCCTCTGCGCTCGAGGTAGGCGGGCGAAGCTGCAAGGACGCGCGGCGCGTCCGCGAGCTTCCGCGCCACCACGCTCGAATCCGGCAGCGAGCCGAGCCGCAACGCCACGTCGACCCCATCGACGACCAGATCCTGGCGCTGATCGTTGATCCCGAGATCGATGCGCAAAGCCGGATGGCGCTCGAGAAACCGCGGCAGACGAGGGATCACCTCGCGGACCCCAAAGCTGGACGAGACGGCGACCCTGAGCACGCCGCGCAATTCCCCGGTCCCGCGGACCGCGTGATCGGCTTCCTCGAGCGCCGCCAGCAACGGCTCGACCCGCGCCAGATAGTCCGCACCCGCCTCCGTCAGGGAGACCGCGCGGGTCGTTCTGACCAGCAGCCTGGCGCCGACTTCCGCCTCCAGTTGCGCGAGAATGCGCGAAATCGACGGCTGCGACAGATGCAGGTCACGCGCCGCGCGCGAAAAGCTTCCGGAGTGCGCAGTCCGGACAAAGGTTCGTAGAGCCAACAGGCGATCAGTCATTTGCAGGACAAATAGAATTTATTCGTGGTGGTCGTCTAGCGGCGATTGCGCGAATGGATGAGCGTGGCTCTGGCGGTCGGCCGCCCGACCGCAAGGGAGACTTCTCATGTCGCTTCAGGACAAGCTCGACGCCTTCAGGGCGGATTTCGAAGGCAATAGGGCGCCGCCTCAAGTGGTCGCGGTCATGCACAAGGCGACCGCCGATCTCATCGCTTCAGGCCAGGCCGAGCGGGCGCTGAAAGCCGGCGCCAAGGCGCCCGAATTCGCATTGCCCGACGCGCACGGCGCAACGGTGCGATCGGCCGACCTGCTCAAGAAGGGCCCGCTCGTTCTGACGTTCTATCGCGGGGTCTGGTGCCCCTATTGCAACATGGATCTGCAGGCGATCGAGGCGGCGGCGAACGACATTCGCGCGCTCGGCGCCTCGCTGGTCGCGATCTCGCCGCAGACGGCGCCGAGCCGGCGCAAGTCGGAGCGCGAGAACGGGTTGAGCTTTCCCATTCTCAGCGACCATGGCAACGCTCTCGCCCACCAATTCGGCCTGCGCTTCCGCCTTCCCGACGACCTGATCGCGGTCTACAAAGGCTTCGGCAATGATCTTGCGATCGGCAATGGGGAGGACAGTTGGACGCTGCCGATGCCGGCTCGCTACGTCGTCGCCGCCGACGGGACGATCGCCTACGCCGAGGTCAACCCGGATTATACGCGCCGCCCGGATCCGAGCGAATTGTTGCCCGTTCTTCGACGCCTCAAGGCGAACGTCGCAGCGTAAGCGGGCCAAACGCCTTCTCGCTGTGTGGGGCCGCGGGGAAGGAACGCCTGGGGCCGGCCTGTCAACCGGAGCTCGCATGATCCGCTTCTACTTTCACCCGACGCCCAACCCCGCCAAGGTGGCGCTGTTTCTGGAGGAGGCGGGCCTGGCCTATGAGGTCGTGCCCGTCGACACGGCGAAAGGCGAACAGCACGCGGCCGCCTTTCGCGCCATCAATCCGAACGGCAAGGTCCCCGCGATCGTCGATACCGAGGGCCCCGGGGGAGGCGAGGCTCGGGTTTTTGATTCGAGCGCGATCCTTCTCTACCTCGGCGAGAAGACGGGCCGGTTCATGGGATCCCCCGCGGACAAGCCCGAAGTCCTCTCCTGGCTGTTGTTCATCGCGTCTGGGTTGGGCCCGTTCTCGGGCCAGGCCGTGCATTTCCAGCATGCCGCGCCAGAGAAGCTTCCCTACGCCATCAATCGCTATCGGCGCGAGGTCGAACGCCACTATCGCGTCCTCGACCAACATCTGGCCGGCCGGGACACGATCGTGGGACGCGACTACACCATCGCCGACATGTCCGCCTGGGGTTGGCTGACGCGAGCCGCCCGGGTGCTGCCGGGCGACGCTCCCGGGCTCGCCGCCTTCCCCAATCTCAGCCGCCTGTTCGCGATGGTCGACGCTCGGCCGGCCGCTGCGCGCGCCCGCGATCTCGGCAAGGGGTACGCGTTCAAGACCGAGCAGGATGAAGACACCCGTCGCGCCCTGTATCCTTCGAACTATCCCGCGCCGGCTTCCTCGGGGAGCTAATCGCGCGCGTTCGGGTTCCGGATCGTCTGCAAAACGTCGAAACCCTCGAATTCGGGATGGCCGAGATAGAGCGGCTTGTTCTCGCCGGCGCCGCGGTGGGCGGCGCGAAAATGTTCGGACTGCGTCCAGGCGGTGAAGGCCTCTTTGCTGGCCCATACCGTGTGCGAGGAATAGAGCACGTGATCGTCGCGATCGGGTCCGCGCAGAAGGTGGAACTCGAGGAAGCCGGGGACACGATCGAGATGGCTGTCGCGCGAGAGCCAGACGTGTTCGAATGCGCTCTCGGCGCCCTTCATGACCTTGAAGCGATTCATGGCGATGTACATGGCGCGTTCTCCACATTGACTTGCATCCAACCTAGCGGGACGCGGCGAGGGCGGACAAGACCGGCCAATTTCCTTGCGAGCTGAATCTCAGTACGCGAAGCGCCAAGGAGCCGTTCCCTCCGGCGCCGACTCACTCCGGTCTCGGCTCCACGCGCAAAATGCGCTCGCCCATTTCGACCTGCTCGCCCACATTGGCGACGAGATCGCAAACGACGCCTGCGAAGGGCGCCGTCAAGGCGTGCTCCATCTTCATCGCTTCCACCACCGCGAGGCGCTGACCCGCCTCGACCGCGTCCCCCTCTAGGACGAACAGCGCCGCGACCCGGCCGTGCATCGGCGCGCGCACGCCTCCGTCCCCCTCCTCCGGGCCGCCGGCCGAACGCTCCAGCGGATCGATTAGTTCGACATAGGCCTGACGGCCCCCGGCGAAGGCGTAGATGCCCCCTGGCGTTTCGAACAGCGTCGGCGGCGTCTCCGGGGCCGCCGGGTCCCGGCGGCTCGCGGTCTCGACCCAATGATCGCCCTCCTCAACGACGTGCAGGCGCTCAGGCCTGCCGTCGACCAGCACGTCGAGACCCACCCGTCTCGCCCCAATCAGTTCGAACGAGTCGGCCGTGGCCCAGGGATCGAACGGGGAAAGCGGCGAAACCCGCCCGTCGTCGCGGCGATCGAGAAGTCGCCGCGCCGCGGCCAGCACGGCGCGCGCGTTCGGCGGATGGGGAGTTGCGCCGAGTTTTTCGAGGCGGGCGTCGATGAAACCGGTATCGAACGTCCCGGCGGCGATTTCGGGGCTTCGCATAAGCGTCCTGAGAAAGGCGATGTTAGTCTTCGGGCCGATCACCACGGCGCAGTCGAGCTCGGCTTTGAGGGCGGCGAGCGCCCCCGCCCGGTCGGCGCCATGGACGATCAGCTTCGCGATCATCGCGTCGTAGAACGGCGTGACGCTGTCGCCGGCCGCAACGCCGGCGTCAACTCGAACGTCCGGATCAGCGGACTCGGCGACAAGAGAGAGTTCGAGGATCCGGCCGGGCGAAGGCAGAAAATTGTGCTCCGGGTCCTCCGCATAGATGCGGGCCTCGATCGCCGCCCCGCGACAGACGATCTCCTCCTGTCTCACGGGCAGCGGCTCGCCCGCCGCGACGCGGAATTGCCATTCGACCAGATCGAAACCGGTCACGGCCTCGGTCACCGGATGCTCGACCTGGAGCCGGGTGTTCATTTCGAGAAAATAATAGGCGTCCGGACCGAGCCCGCGCGAGGCGTCGGCGATGAACTCCACCGTGCCCGCGCCCTGGTAGCCGACCGCGAGCGCCGCATCGGTCGCGGCCTTCGCCATCGCGGCCCGGGTTTCCTCGGGAAGTCCGGGCGACGGGCTCTCCTCGATCACCTTCTGGTGGCGGCGCTGCAACGAGCAGTCTCGCTCGAACAGATGGACGCAATTTCCACGGCTGTCGGCGAAGACTTGCATTTCGATGTGGCGAGGCGAGGCGACGTATTTCTCGATCAGCACCCGCCCATCCCCAAAAGCGTTCTCAGCCTCGCGGCTGGCGCTTTCGAGCGCCGCCTCGAACTCGACATGGGCGTCGACCCGGCGCATGCCGCGTCCGCCTCCGCCGGCGATCGCCTTGATGAGGACGGGGTAGCCGATCTCGTAGGCCTTTTCGCGCAAGAACTTCGGGTTCTGGTTGTCGCCGTGGTAGCCCGGGACGACGGGAACGCCGGCTTTCTGCATCAGCGCCTTGGCGGAATTCTTCAGCCCCATCGCGCGCATCGCGTGGGGCGGCGGACCGACGAATACGACCCCCGCGAGCGCGCACGCCTCCGCAAAATCGGCGTTCTCCGACAGGAAGCCGTAGCCCGGATGCAGGCATTCGGCGCCGATCCGCCGCGCGAGATCGACAATCGCCCGGCCGTCGAGATAGCCGTTCGAGCCCTCGCCGATCTCATAGGTTTCGTCGGCGAGGCGCGTCGCCATCGCGCCCCGGTCCGCCGGCGTATGCAGCGCGAAAGTCCTGATCCCCAAGCGCCGCGCAGTGCGAATGATCCGGCAGGCGATTTCCCCGCGATTGGCGATTAGGACATTGGCGAACATGGACGGCCTCCCGAACGGCCTTGTCTATCCAAGACGGCCCACGATGGCGAGCGCGTCGAAGCGATCCGGGCCCGGCCTCATCCTGCCGCAATAGGACAGTACACGGAACGCTTATGGGGGATGGGAAGCGGCTGACGGCGACGCTTGACGCGTGCGCTCCAATGCCCGCCACGGGCTCCTGCCGGTCCGAAACCCGTCATCGTCCGCCTGTAGGATCAGGCGCTGGAGGATCGCCCGCCGACGATGAAGGATGCTCGGCGACTATGAATGTCATCAGACCTGTACTCGAACGCCTTCGCCGCGCCTTTGGCGGCGGCGGCGCGGCGGCTGATCCGGCGCTCTCGGCGCCGCTCAAACCGCTTCCTTTGCTCGGACCCGTCCCTCAAACAGCCAAGGCGGCCGAAGCGCCTCCCGACACGACGACGGCGATCCTGGACCTTCCCAAAGCGGCGACGTCAGCGGACGCTTCCGGCGCCTTGCGCGCCGGAAGCCTCCTGAGACAGGCGCTCGCGGACGCCGAAACGCCGCAGCCTCAAACAGCGAGCGGCGGCCCCGCCGCTACAGCGCCCATTTTTCGGTCGACGGTCGCCAAACAGGATCCCAGCGATATCAAGCCGTTGACCTGACGCCGGCCGCGATAAACACGCGAAGACTGCCCCCGGCGCCGCGACCCGCGCCCTGGCCTCCCGAAAAACTCTCGCTGGCGCTCCAAGGCGGCGGGTCGTTCGGAGCCTTCACCTGGGGCGTCCTCGACCGTTTGCTGGAGGAGCCCGGGATCGCGTTCGACGCCGTCAGCGGGTCGAGCGCCGGGGCCGTCAACGCCGTCCTGCTCGCGGCCGGAATGATCGAGGGCGGGCGCGACGGCGCGCGGGCGAAGCTCGCGAATTTCTGGCGACGGGTCAGCCAGGCCGCTTCGCTGGCGTCGCCGGACTCGCCGCTGACCGCGGGCCTGGAACTCGTCATGCGGATGATGTCTCCCTATCAGTTCAACCCCTTCAACGTGAACCCGCTGCGCGAGGCGCTGACCGCTGAAGTCGATTTCGCCGCTCTCCAGAACTCGGCGATCAAGCTTCTGCTTGGAGCCACCCGCGTGCGCGACGGTAGTCTCCGCATTCTGACCAACAAGGAGCTGTCGGTCGACGCGGTGCTCGCATCCGCATGCCTGCCGCTCCTGCACCATGCGATCGAAATCGATGGCGAGCCATACTGGGACGGCGGCTACGCCGCCAACCCGCCCTTGATCCCGCTCGTTCACGCTTCGGCAGCTCCGCACGTCCTGATCGTCCAGGTGACGCCCAACGTGTCGAACCGATTGCCGACGACGACAGGCGAGATCGCGGCGCGGATCGAGCAGATCCAATTCAACGCGACGCTCAACACCGAACTCGAGGCGCTGAAATTCGGCAAGCTGATCGGGGCCACAGACAAGCTTCGTCAGCTCAGGATCGGCCGGATCTCTGCGGACGAGCATCTCGAGGGATTCGGCGCCGAGAGCGCGCGTAACATTCGCTGGGACTTCCTTCAGCGCCTTCGGCAGGGCGGGCGCGCCGCCGCCCAGACGTGGCTCAATCAGGAAATTCCGGCGCTGCGTCGCGAGGCCTGACGGCGGCTCAGTTGACGGGGATCATTGCGATCCGTTGAGCGTCGTTTATGAGTATCCGCCATAGGCGCGGCTCGCGTCGACACTTCGAGGGTCGGAACATGAGAATTCAGGGGCTTATTTCGTTGACTGCGGCGTCGATCGTGCTCTTTGCGGCGCAGGCGCCTGCGCAGCCGGCGACCCAAATCGGCCAGCTTTCCTGCGACGTGTCGGCCGGAGTCGGCATGATTTTGGAGCAAAAGCAGACGTTGCGCTGTCTCTTTACGCCCCTGAACGGCGGGGCGCCCGAGCCCTACCTCGGGCGCATCGACGAGTTCGGCATCGCGCTCGGGGCGGTCGGTCAGGGTCATTTGATCTGGGGCGTGCTCGCGCCCGCCGCCGGCATCCCCCGCGGCGCGCTCTCTGGCACCTACGTCGGCGTCGGAGCCGAAGCGACGGCGGGCGCCGGGCTCGGCGCGAATGTTCTCGTTGGGGGGACAGGACGCGCCTTCTCGCTGCAGCCCCTTTCCGTCGAAGGGCAGGTCGGGCTCAACATCGCCGCCGGCGTGACCACAGTGACCCTGCTTCCGCCGCCGCTGCAGTGATCCCGGGCAGCAGGCCTGGACATACAGCGTGATGGGAAGGTATGACGCGCAGCGCGCCGCTGGGTGGCGCGGCGTCGCCCTCAAGCAGGCGTCGGAGGGGGGATCATGACCGAGAGTAAAGGCAGGGCTGAGGACTCCTCGGTCGAACTCGTCGGCGTCGGCCGCGAAGCGGGCTCAGAGCGCGGTCAGCGCGGCGAAGGACTTCGTGGCCAGCGCAGACCTCGACCAACTGCGCGCCAAAGCGGGCGACGCCGCCGGCGCCCTCTATCGAAGCGGGCAGGACCTGCTCGCCAACAGCCCGGAACTCACTCAGGCGAAGGACGATCTGCGGGAGTCGATCCGCAGCAATCCCTGGGCTGCGGTCGGCATCGCTTTTACCGCGGGTCTACTCCTGGCGCTCATCACCCGCGGTTGAGCGCCGGCGACGTCGCGATCGCGCCGCGCGTTGACCCTCGCGCTCGCAGCCGTCAACCCGCCGCGCTTGGGGCCTCGACCGTCCCTAATCGGTCCGTTTGCGGGGCCCGAGCGTTCGATCCCGCGACAGGCAAGGGCCTAAAGGTCAGCGAGACGCTGAGCCCGTGCGGTTCGCGGTTCGACAACCTGATGGCGCCGCCGTGTTTTTCGGCGATGTGACGCGCAATCGAGAGCCCGAGTCCGAAACCGACCCGCCCGTCCTGCGACCGCGCCGCATCTCCCTTGAAGAAGGGCTCGAGGACCTGGTCGAGGAGCGCCGGCGCGACGCCCGGACCATCATCGCTGACCCCGATTTCGACCGCCCCGTCTTCCAGAGCGCGCAGCCTGATCTCGACATGCGTTCCATATTTCGTGCCGTTCTCGACCACGTTGGTCACGGCGCGCCCGATCCCCTGAACGCGCCCGGCGAAGGTCAGGCGATCGGGACCGCCGTACGAGACGGAGTGACCGATGTCGAGGAACTGAGCCGCGATCGTTTCGAGCAGGCTCGGCAGATCTGTCAGCGCCGCCGCCTCCGGCTGGTCGCTCGCGCGGATATAGGCGAGCGTCTCGCCGACCATGTCGCTGATCAGGACGATGTCCTGCATCATCGCGGCGCGCACCGGCTCTTCGCTCACGCGCTCGGTCCTGAGCCGCAGCCTCGTCAAAGGCGTTCGAAGATCGTGGCTGATCGCGGTCAGCATCAGCGTCCGCTCCCGGACAAGCGCGCGAACCCGCTTGCGCATGTCGTTGAGCGCTGAGGCCGCCTCCCGGATCTCGCGGGGCCCGCTGATAACGAGGTCCGGCTCGGTGTCTTCACTGCGGCCGAAGGCGCGGGCCGCCGAAGCGATCGACGACAACGGGAAAGTGATCCAGCGAACCGCGTAGGCCGAAAGGAACAGAATGCTCAGGGTGATAATGGCGAGCGCCCCGATCGCCTGGACAAACAGCACATTGTGCAGGAAGCCGTGAGGCCCCACCCCGAACCGCAAGGCCTGGCGGCCGTTGAGCGCAAGGAAAATGGCCCGATCATCTTTGCCGCCGGGCTCCCCCGTCAGCGGGGTCAGAGTCCAGTCCCTCGCAAGGCTCTCTTCGACGTTCAGGATGCGTCCTGACGCGACCGCCGGCGCACCTGCCGCCGGGCGCAGCCCTTCGAGCGGGACGAGGCTCACCTCCATGCGATCCGCCTTCAGACGTTCGAGCAGGGCGTTGAGATCGTCCGCAGAGGCCGCGGCCTGCGCCTGCCGAGTGATCGCCGCGATCCGCGCCGCCTGCACGGTTGCGAAGATTTGGCGGTCCACTTCGTCGCGCCCCTGATTGACGAGATAGAGCAGGATGGCGGAAGCGAAGCCGACCCCGAGCAGGACGGCCAGGCAAAGGAGGCCGGTGATCTGGCCGGCGATGCTCCGGGGGATGACGTTCATCCGATCGCCTCGACGTCTGGCGTGAAGATATAGCCCCCTAGCCGAACCGTCTTGATCAGGACCGGATCGCGCGGGTCGGGTTCGATCTTCTGCCGGATGCGGCTGATATGGACATCGACGCTGCGCTCGATCGGCCCGGCGGCGCCGCTGTGGGTGAGCTCCAGAAGCTGCTCGCGCGCCAGCACTTCGCCCGGATGCTGGCAGAAGGCCATCAGGAGGTCGAACTCGGCGCTGGTCATCGTGACCCGCACGCCCTCGGGATTGAGAAGCTGTCTCTCGCCGGGGTAGATCCGCCAGCCCGCGAAGCGCAGCGGCCCGAGACGCCGCCCGACCACGCGCGCGCCCGCGGCGCGCGAGCGTCTGAGCAGGGCGCGGATGCGGGCGACCAGCTCGCGCGAATTGAACGGCTTGGTCACATAATCGTCGGCGCCGATCTCGAGGCCGACCACCCGGTCGATCTCCTGGCCCAAGGCCGTCAACATCAGGATCGGCAGGTTCGAGGAGGCGCGCAGCCGCCTACAAATGCTGAAGCCGTCTTCGCCGGGAAGCATGACGTCCAGCACGACGAGTTCGATATCCTCCCGCCCGAGCGCACGATCCATGTCGCCCGCCGAGGCGGCGGCGGTGACGGAGAAGCCATTCTCGCCCAGGATTTCGGAAAGCATCCGCTGGATGACGGGATCGTCCTCGACAACGAGGATGTGGGCGCGACCGTTGGGGGGAGACAAGGACAAGAGCGAAAGACCTCATCAGGAGGCGCCGAGTTTACCGCGACGGCGAAGCTAATGGGATAATGGCGCCGCGCGCAGGCAGATTATTTTATGTTACCGAGCGCCCGGCGCCCATCGAAAGGCGCAAGGAGCCCGGTTTTCTCTGCCACCCGAGAAGGGCCAGCGCGGAGGTCTTCGCAACAACACTTCACATGACCTGAACCGATCGGGAGAATAGCGTCTTGGTCGTCGCGAAGGCGAACATGTGGGCAAGCGGAATGCGCATGGGTTCGGCACTCGCGAGCACTCCCGCCCCGGCGGCCGACCGCCGGAAAAGACAAGGATCAGAACCCATGAAACGCTTCCTGTATGCCGCGTGCGCCGCAGCGGCGCTGGCGCTCGCCGTTCCCGCTGTCCAGAGTTTCGCCGCTGCCGACGACTCGTCCGCCGCCCAGCAAGAGCAGGGTCAACAGCGCCGGGACATGTGGAGGCAGCGCCGCGCCGAGATCTTCGATGCGCGCCTCGTCGGCTTCAAGGCCAGCCTCGCCCTGACCAGCGACCAGGAGAAGACCTGGGCGCCCTTCGAAATCGGCGTTGCGCGACGCCGCCAAGCGCGGGCCGGACGTCAGACGCGAGACGGACGACGACGGCAGCGCCCCGCCCTCCCCGATCGACCGGATGAAGGTCATTTCGAGCCGTATGAGCGAACGGGCGACGAAGCTGTCGGCGCTCGCGGACGCCGCCGCCCCGCTTTACGCAAGCCTCGACGACAGGCAGAAGGTCGTGTTCGACGCGACGCTGCGCGGCCTCATGCGTCCTCACCGCTGGCAAGGCGGTCCGGATGGGCGGCGCTGGGAGCGGAGGGACTGACCCTGATGACGAGAGAGCGCGCAGCGACGCTCGCGCGCTCCCACACCCGCGGCGCGAGCGCACGCCCGCGCCCATCGATATTTTGTTTTATTAACAAGGGGGTCGCCGCTTGCGATAACAGTGTAAGCGACGGTACCCGTCGAGAGTGACTGTCTGTTCTGGTGGAGTTGGACAGTTTTGCTGGCTCTTTGAGAGGCGCCTCTTGTTCGTGAAGCTTGTTGGCGCGGATCGTCCTCCGCTCGCAGCCGGGCGCACGTCCGCGGTCCTCGTGCTAGGCATGAGCCGCAGCGGGACGTCGAGCGTAGCCGGCGCCCTTGTCGGGCTTGGAGGGACTGCGCCTCGTCATCTCATGCCGGCGTCGCCGCACAACGCGCGCGGCTACTGGGAATCCACGGTTCTCATGAGGCTGAACGACGACATCCTTGCCGCTGGTGGAAGCAACTGGTCGGATTGGCGGCGGTTCGACGCCGGCCGCATCGCCTCCGCGCAGATCAACGCACTGCGCGACCGCGCAAAGGCCGCGCTCGTCGACGAGTTTGAAGACTCGGTCGTTCCAATTATCAAAGACCCGCGTATGTGCCGCCTCATGGGCTTCTGGAACACGGTGTTCCAAGACCTTGCGTGGTCGCCGCGCGCCGTGCTGCCGGTTCGGTCGCCTCTGGAGGTCGCGTGGTCGCTTCACAGCCGGGACGGCTCCAGCGTGGCGCGGAACTGCCTGGTTTGGCTGCGCCACGTGCTGGACGCCGAAGCCGCAACGCGCGGAATGAAACGCGTTTTTCTGGACTGGTCGCGCCTTCTGGAAGACTGTCGCGCCTCGCTCGGCCTGGTCGCCGAGCGGCTGAACGTGAGATTGGCGCGTGGCGACGACCCGCGGTTCGCCGAGGTCGAGAACTTCCTGTCGTCGAAGCTTCGGCGCTTCTCGGCCAGCCCCGACGAGGTTCGCGCTGACCCCGCCGTGACGGATCTCGTCCGCGAGGTCCATGCGGCGATGCTTGACCTCGTCGAGGACGCCGATTGCGCCCCGACGTTGCGTCGGCTCGACGCGCTGCGCACTCGATTCGAAGATTCGGCTGCGATTTTCCGCCCGGCGATGGACGAAAGCGGACGGGCCGCACAGGCGCAGGAGCGCACGGTGGCGGGGCTTGAACATTCGCTGCAGACAAGCGAACGCGCCAGAACCGCAAGGGAGGCGGAAGCCGCCGACCTTCGACGGGCATGCGAGGACCTGGAGACTCGAAACCGCGAACTGGAACAGCGGCTCTTTGTGCAGGGATGCGATTTTGCGACGCAGCTTGCCGAGGCTCATGGTCGCGCGCGCGAGCAAGGCGAGGCCATCGCGCGCGCCAACGCCTTCATCAACCGCTACGCTCTTGAGACCTCCTCCGACAAGCGGCGGCGTCTCACACGCGCCGCTCGGCCGCCGCGAACCGTAAACCGTCTGGAACTGTCGGTGCTCAAGCGCTCGCCGTTCCTCGACGAGACGTTCTATCTGGACAGGTACCCCGATGTGAGCGGGGCCGGGATGGACGCGGCGCTTCACTACTTGCTTCACGGCGCTCGCGAGGGCCGAGACCCGGGACCGTTTTTCTCGACGAACGCCTACTTGGCAAGATATCCCGATGTCGCCGCAACCGGCGCCAATGCGCTTCTGCATTACGAAACGCACGGACGCCGGGAGGGAAGAGAAGCAATCCGCGACTTCAAGGCCTGATTTCGATCCCGGATTTCCGGCAGGCCGGACTGTGCGCCCTCGCGGCCCCGAGGCAACGCCCGCTTATCTCCCACTGGAGCGCGCAGGCTTCGGCTCGCGGGCTACTCGACGAAATACTCCTCGTCGATCTTCTTCAGTTCGTACGTGTCCTTCACCCTGACGCCGACCTGGTGGCGGATCATGAGCGCGCCAAGCGCCGCGCCGTCGATCAGCACGACCCGCTTCGAGACGCGGGCGATGAAATCGTACGCGGACGATGGAAAGTAGGAGGTGGTGACGAACACGCCTTTGGTCGCGCGATGCCCCTCGAGGCCCCCGACAAAGTCGCGAACCTCGCGCACCGGGACGCCCTTGTCGGGATCGAGCCGCTTGGCCTGAACGTAGACCACGTCAAGGCCGAGAGCGTCCTGATTGACCACGCCATCGACGCCGCCATCTCCGGACCGGCCGATTGCCCGGCCGGTTTCGCCCCGCCCGCCGCCGTAGCCCATCCTCACCAGAAGATCGACGATCAGCCGCTCGAAGAAGGCGGGCGAGAACGAATGCACGCGGTTGACGATCTGCTCGGCAAGATCAGAATTCAGAAGCTCGAAGTTCGAGACGATCGTCTCCTCGGGATCCTCGGGCGACGGCTCGCCTCCAAACCGGCTCTCCTTTCTGTTCTGCGCGCGCCACGCGACGAACTCGGGGAACCGCTCGAGCACGCCGACGTCGATCGGGTTCACGCCTTCGGCGAGCAGCGTGCGACCGCGACCGGTGGCGCGGCAGAAACCGCGACGCGGCAGTTCGATGAGGCAGGCTTTCGTCAGGTACGAGCGAGCCCAGTTCAGCCGGTTGGCGAACATCGTCTGATTGCCGCGCGACTGCATGCGCGAAAGCTGCTCCGGCGACAGCCGAAGGGCCTTCGCGACCTCGTCTTCGATCGTCGCGATGGCGATCTCTTCGTGCCGGCGCGAGAGGACTTGGAGCGTCGGCAGCATGAGTTGCTGAAAAGTCGGCAGCCCTGCCCCGGGGGCTTGTTCCCTGTCGCGCTCTACATGCGGAACACGCCGAACTTCGTCGGCTTCTCCGGTGCGTTCAGCGTCGCCGAGAACGCCAGCGACAGGACCCGCCGCGTCTCCTGAGGCGTCACCACGCCATCGTCCCAAAGGCGGGCCGTCGCATAATACGGCGACCCCTCCGTCTCGTATTTCGCGCGGATCGGCGCTTTGAAATTCTCCTCGAGGTCCGTCGTCCATTCCCGCCCCTCCGCCTCCATCAATTCCCGGCGTAGCGTCGCAAGGACGCTCGCCGCCTGTTCTCCGCCCATCACACTGATGCGCGCATTCGGCCACGTGAACAGGAACCGTGGTCCGTAGGCGCGCCCCGCCATCCCGTAGTTTCCCGCCCCGAACGATCCGCCGACGATCAGCGTGACTTTCGGCACGTTGGCGCAGGCGACGGCGGTGACGAGCTTTGCCCCATCCTTGGCGATCCCCCCGGCTTCGTAACGTTGCCCCACCATGAAGCCGGAGATGTTCTGCAAGAAAAGCAGCGGCGCCCCGCGTTGGGCGCAAAGCTCAATGAAATGCGCGCCCTTGAGCGCGCTATCGGAGAATAGCACCCCGTTGTTGGCGAGGATCCCGATCAGGAGGCCCGAAAGCCGGGCGAAGCCGGTGACCAGGGTCGTGCCGTATCGTGGCTTGAACGCATCGAACTCGGATCCGTCGACAAGTCTCGCGATGATCTCGTGAGCGTCGACCTGCTTGCGCAGATCGAGCGGCGCGATGCGCAAGAGCTCCTCGGCGGGATAAAGAGGTTCGGCCGGTTTGGTCCATTCGACGGCGCGCTTGGGCGCGCGGTTGAGATTAGCGACGGCTCTCCGCGCCAGGGCCAGGGCGTGCGCGTCGTTCCGCGCGAGCGTGTCCGCAACCCCTGAACTCGGGTGTGCAGATCGCCGCCGCCGAGGTCCTCGGCGCTGACCGTTTCGCCGGTGGCCGCCTTCACCAGCGGCGGCCCGCCGAGAAAGATCGTGCCTTGCTTTTCGACGATGATGGTTTCGTCGGACATCGCTGGAACATAGGCGCCCCCTGCGGTGCACGAGCCCATGACGACCGCGATCTGGGCAATTCCGTCCGCGGACATCCGGGCCTGATTGAAGAAGATCCGGCCGAAATGCTCCCGGTCGGGGAACACCTCGGCCTGATGCGGCAGATTGGCGCCGCCGAAGTCGACCAGATAGACGCAGGGCAGATCGATTCTCGGCCGCGATCTCCTGCGCGCGCAAATGCTTCTTGACCGTCATCGGATAGTAGGCGCCGCCCTTGATGGTCGGATCATTGGCGACGATCATCGTTTCGCGGCCATGAATCAGGCCGATGCCGGTGATCAGCCCGGCGCCGTGAACGTCCCCCTCGTACATGCCGAACGCGGCGAGCGCGCCGATTTCGAGAAACGGCGAACCGGGATCGACAAGGCGAGCGACGCGTTCCCGGGCAAGCAGCTTGCCGCGGCCGACGTGCCGGTCGCGCGCCTTGGCCGAACCGCCCTCGGCGGCGGCTCGGCGGCGCGCTTGCAATTCGTCGATCAGGCCCCGCCAGGCAGCGACATTCGCATCATCCTCATCCGCTGGCGCCGCCAGCCCGCTCATCAATCGTGTCATGTCGCCTGCTTTTCCCGGGTCAAGAATTTGGTTTGCCCGGGCGACACAATGTGTACGTCGTCACCGAAGGCGCCATACATGAACTCAACCTGTTGCTAATTGGATAACCCTCCGTTGAGAAAGAGATAACTTTACCCAACGGAATGTCCGGATTTGACGAGCGTCGGCGCGGGCCGCGTTGCGTTGATCTTGGAATAGTCGATATGGCGCAGCCCCTGATCGTCCACCCAGATAATGTCTTCATACTCTTCGCCGAAGCGGACATCTTCCGCGGCGAAGACGCCGCGCGCATGCTCCGTCTGGCTGGACGTCTCGTCAAAGCCCATGACACTGACGACAAAGTTGATATCGCTCGACGTTACAGCGTCTGCGCTGAGACCGAACAGCGGACTGTCCGCGTCGATCGGATGAAACAGCACCCAGCTCAGCGCAAGCGTCGGATTTTCGGACTTCACGAGACGCATCGGCTGGAAGGAGACGAGCCGCCGTCCTTCCCGCGATATCTGCGGGCCAATCCACCACAGCTTCGCCGTCGCTTCGCTCATGAAGTTGCTGCGCGCGTTCGCCATCCGAAACATCAGCGTCGGCACGCCGTCGTGCTCGCACACAACGGGATTGCGAGCGAAAATGATCCGCGCGCGCGGCCGGGAGATACGGGCGAAGACGAGACCCGTCATGGCCGCCAGACACAGCATGCCGGCAAAGTTCTCAACGGTCGCGACAACATGGCCGTAATCGGTCTGCGGATGCATGTCGCCGTACCCGGTCGTCGACGTGGTCTCGACGCTAAAGAAAAACAGGTCCGGAAGGCCTCCGCGCGTGTTGGCGATCGGCTTGTCGCCGAGGTCGTAGATCACCGCGAAAACGACGTTCAAGAGAACGAAGACCGCCGCCAGCGCCGCGATGAAAACGGGCCACGAGGCCGTCATCGCGTTGTGATAGAGATCAGTCCAGAAGTTGCCCTCGAGACCTTCGGCAATAATCCGGCGACCGCCAAGCCTGCGAGCGTGCGAACGGGCGCCGGCCGCCTTTGACAGCCATCCGGAGCGGTCGACCTCGCTCAACGCTCGCTCATCCTCAGACCGCCTCGTATTCCTTGATCCGCCACGGCTCCGCCTCCCCGTCGGCGATCCAGGCCTTCCAGGCTGGAAGCGCCATCACTGCGTCCATATAGGCGCGCGTCGCCGGCTGAACCGGCACGGCGTAAGCGTGGAAGCGGTTGACGACCGGAGCGTACATCGCGTCGGCGGCGGAGAAGCGGCCGTAGAGGAACGGACCCGCTTTTCCGAAGGCGTCCCGCGCGCTCCTCCACGCCGCCTCGATCCGAGCGACGTCGGCCTTGACCGCGTCGCTCAGCGCAATCGCCTCCGGCGCCCGGCGAAAATTGGTCGGACAGGCCTGACGCAGCGCCAAAAATCCGGCGTGCATCTCGTTGGCGAGCGAGCGGGCGTGGGCGCGCGCGGCCTTGCCCCGCGGCCAGATCGCCTTTTCCGGATAGAGCTCGGCGACATACTCGATGATCGCGAGCGACTCCCAGACAGAGATCTTGCCGTCCTGGAGCGAGGGACATTTGCCCGTCGGGGCGTATCGCAGCATCGTCTCGCGCGTCTCCGGTTGGGCCATCGGAATGACAACCTCCTCGAATGGGATCTTGAAGTGGGCGAGCAAAATCCAGGGCCTCAGCGACCACGACGAATAGGCCTTGTTGGCGACGACCAGCTTCAGCGGCATTGACGACTCCCCCAGCGCATAGAACGCCTGAGTGTTTGGCGTCGGGCCGAAGGGAGTCAAGCCGCCGCGAGGTCAGACCGGTTGACGGGGCCTTCGGCGCACTTCAAACAGCGCTTGCCCATGCGGAGCCCGAACCCCTTGCCCTCTCAGTCCGTCGCCCTTGTCGTCGTCGCGGCCGGCCGCGGCGTGCGGTTGGGCGGAGACCGGCCGAAGCAATACCGGCTTTGCGCGGGCAAACCCCTGCTTGCCCATACGCTCGGAGCGCTCCTCAGCGCGCGGCCGTTCTCCGCCGCGACGGTCGTGATTCATCCGAACGACCGCGCGCTTTACGACGAAGCGGTCGCGAGCCTGCCCATCGCGATCCAGGCCGCCATCGGACCGCCTTCCCTCGGCGGCGCGACCCGGCAGGCCAGCGTTCGCGGCGGGCTGGAGGCGCTTGCCCACGCTGCGCCGGACATCGTGCTGATCCACGACGCCGCCCGACCCTTTCCCTCGCCGGCGCTCATCGCTCGCGCGGTCGAAGCGGCCGACGCTTATGGGGCCGCGGCGCCCGGGGTGGCCATCAGCGACACGGTCAAGCAGGTCGACGCCGCGGGCCAGGTGCTCGCGACCCCGCCGCGCGCGTCTCTAAGGGCCGTGCAAACTCCGCAGGCCTTTCGTTTTCCCGCGATTCTCGAGGCCCACCGGCGTGCAGCCGAAGCGGGACTCGGCGACCTCACCGACGACGTGGCAGTGGCCGAATGGGCGGGCGCCGCGGCCTTCGTGTTCGAGGGCGATCCGCAGAACCTTAAGGTGACGACCATGGCGGACCTCGGCGCGGCTGAAGCGCGGCTGGCGGGCGGGACAGGCGGAGACTCGCGTCGGCCAGGGATTCGATGTCCATGCCTTTGCAGAAGGCGACCACGTCTGGCTCTGCGGCGTGCGCGTGCCCCATAGCCATGCGCTTGAAGGTCATTCCGACGCCGATGTCGGCCTGCACGCGCTCACGGACGCCATTTATGGGGCGCTCGCGGAGGGGGACATCGGAACGCATTTCCCGCCTTCGGACCCGAAATGGAAGGGCGCGCCCTCGTACGTCTTTCTCGCCCACGCCGCCGAGCGCGTGAGGCTCCGCGGCGGCGTCCTCATCCATCTCGACACCACGCTGATCTGCGAGGCGCCGAAGATTGTCCCGCACCGGAGCGCAATGCGGGCGCGGGTCGCCGAGATCGCCGGGATCGAAGAGGGCCGTGTGTCCGTCAAGGCGACCACCACCGAGCGGCTGGGCTTTACCGGCCGGCGGGAGGGGATCGCCTGCCTTGCGACCGCGACCCTCCGCCTGCCCTGACAGGCCCGCCAGGTCGTATGCGGAACCGGCGAAAACCAGCGATTCTTTGCGCCCGCTCGCGGTTCGCGCTAGATGTGTAGACGTGGATTGCGCCACGAGGCTTCGTCCGCTTCTGGACGAAGGGGGACCTCATCGGGCGTCGAAGACGCACGCATCGGCGGCAAGGGGCGGATCGCGAGATGCTCGGCGAACCGGACAGAAACGCTTTCGCGTGTGCGGTGTTCAGGAGGCCTGAATGACAGGCGCCGTGCTCCTGACCTATTTCCCGCTGAGCGAAAGGGATGTAGCGGCGCGAATGGGCGCACGGCTCGCCCGCCGCTTCGGCGCGGGCCGGATCGTTTTCGTTTCGCGCTTGCGCCCGGAGCGTTTCGCAGCCAGTCAGGCCATTGTCGCGATGCTTGGGCGAGGTGAGAATCCGCGGGAATTGGACCGGTGGCTGTCCGAATTGCGCGTCGCCGTAAAGGTCGGCGTTCCGGTCGCGATGGTCCTGCTGGATAACGCGGCCCAGCCCCCGGCAGAGCTTTGGCCGAACGACCCAGCCGTCGCAAACGCGGCCATGCTTGGCTTGTCGATCGCCGACTTCGACCGCGACGCGGAAAGATTGATAGGGCTCCTTGCGCCACATGTCAGCGCCGACGCCGTCAATCGGATAGCCGAGCCCCCATCTCCGACCGCCGTCCGCGCGAAGCCGAACCTGCGAAAGCGCGAGGCGTCGAGCGGCCAACCCAGCAGCAGGGATCCGATTGCGGGGAGCGATTTTTCCGTTGAGCCTCAGGAACGCCGCCTAATCGATCCCTTCCTTCCCGATATACCGGACGCCGAAGCGGCGCTGCTCCAACCGAGCGACTCCGAACTCGACTCCCTTTCCCAGGGAAAGTTTCCGCCGCGCCAAGTTCCCTCCGCCAGGGAGGGGACGGTCGAACCGACGCCATCCGAAAGCGGTCCTTCGCCAATCCCAACAATCTCCGCGCCAGCTGCTGAACGTCCGCCGGGCGGTGAGCGGATGATTGCCGCCAGTCCCCAAACCGCTCTCTGGGCGCCTCCGCTCGCGCGCCCTCCGGCCGCGGCGAGACTACCAGATTCGACGCCGTTCCCGGCCGCCATTCGCCCCCTATCCGAACGTGGCTTCCCAACCGCGCCGCTGAGCCCGGTTGCAACGTCGCAGAACCATGCTCGGGCGAACCCCCAGCAGGCTGCGCCTACTCGATCGCGCAGAGCCGTAAGGGCTGCGGCGCTCGGGCTCATGATCGTCGTCGCTGGCGCCGGGATCGCTTATGCTTTCCGTACCGAAATCGCCGCCATGATCGATCCCCTCGCGAGCAACCTCTTCCACAGGCCGACGCCGCCATCGAGTTGAGACGACAGTTTCCGCAGGCAGCGGCACCCATCTTCGCGTCTAGCGGCGACGACGCCCTCCGCGCATCACATCCTTCACCTGCGCTAGAAGTTCCTTGTCGCGATACGGTTTGGATACGAAGCGGCCGTCATCGGGAATGTCGACGGACGCCGGCGTGCTGCGGCCGGACGTGATCATCAAGAACACATTCGGCCACCGCGCGTGAACCTCGCGCACAAGGTCCATACCGTCGAGGGCTCCGGGCATTTGGATATCGGTAAACACCAATGTGACGTCGCTCCTGGCCTCCAACACCCGCAAAGCGTCTGCAGCGCTGCCCGCTTCGACGACATGGTACCCGTTGTCAGCGAGCAAAGTCGCGGCGCAAAGGCGGACAAGCGCCTCATCCTCGACGATCAGGATAACGGGTGGAAAGGACTGGATCGCGTTCATGGTGAAGTGAACGCGACCACGTGGGCGGAGTTCCTGCGATTTTGCCCGAAAGAAGAAACAATCCGACAAGGCAACGAGCGCCATTTCGGATGGTTAATCATCTACAAACCGCCACTCAAGTTGACGTCGGGCGCCTCGGGCCATTCGTGTTTGAGTAAAACTTTCCGGATATTCTTGCGCCGGCGCTCCGCCGCTTGCGGCGTTTCGCCACAGCGTCAACCACGCTGAACGGCGCCGTTGTCAGCTTTGACGCGAGGAGCGGTCTCGTCCATGTAAAGCCTCGGTCGGCCAGTTTGGCCAGAGTTCGTCGGGGGAAAAGGCGTTCGCGTTGATGAGCCGGGGTTCGCAAAACCGACCGGATCGCTTGGGCGTTGCGTTCATCGCCGCGCTCGCCGCAGGCGCCAGCCTCTTGGCTGGGGTCGACGGCGCGCGCGCGTTTGATTTTTTTGGTCTGTTCGGCTCGGACGATAAGCCGCCGCCCGTGTCGCCAACGACGGTCTCCTACTCGGTTTCCATCGACGTCCTCGGCGGCGACGGGGCGATCAAGGACGCAGTTCAGGACGCCTCCTCGCTTTACCGCTTGCGCAAGGACACGCCGCCCGACGGCGACTCGCTCGCGCGCCGCGCGACCAACGATTTCGGGGCGATCCTGGACGCGCTCTGGGGGCTCGGCTACTACAATGCGACGGTGCAAATCTCCATCAACGGCGCGGATTCGACCATCGTATCGCCGAACGTCGCCGCCTTCGGGCGCGCCGCGGACAGCTATCGCAACCGCGCCGCCGCCCCCGTCATGATCAGGATCGATCCCGGGCCGCTCTTCCACCTCCGCGAGATCCAGGTCGTCAACGGCGCGGGCGAAGTCTATTCCGAAGACGTGCTGCCTCAGCGCGCCATTGGCCTTCAATCCGGCGACCCGGCGGCCGCGAGCGCGCTGAGGGCCGCGGAGGCGCGGATCGTCGACGATTTCCGCAAGCAGGGCCGGCCGCTCGCCAAGGTGTTGTCGATCGCGCCGGTCGTCGATCATGCCGCCAAGACGATGGACGTCACGTTCTTCGCGGCGCCCGGCCCGGTCGCGCCGTTCGGGGAAGCGACGCTGAACGGGCCGAAGACCTTCGACCCCGCCATCGCCCGCTCGTTTCTCTATATCGAGCCCGGCGACCCCTACACGCCGAAGGCGATCGAGGACGCGCGCCAGAGCCTGCGCCAGATTCCGGCGATCGGCGGCGTGCGGATCGTCGAAAGCAAGACGCTCGACGCGTACGGCCGCCTGCCTTACGAGGTCGACATCGAGGATCGCGCGCAATACGCCGTCGGCGCCTCGGCCAAATATTCCACCACCAACGGTCCGGCCGGACAGGTCTATTGGGAGGACCGCAACGTGTTCGGCGGGGCGGAACGGCTTCGCCTCCAGGCCGACATTTTCTATGCCCCGCCGTGGTACATCACCTCTGACAGCGTCAAGAGCCTCTCCATCCACGATATTGGCGGGCGGATCTCGGCAAGCTTCTTGAAACCTGCCTTGTGGGGGTCGCGCAACGACCTGCTCCTCGACGCTCTCGGCGAGAAGGTGAGCACCAGCGGCGTGGGCTTCGTCGGCTACCAGGTCGAAGACGCCGACGCGCAAGCGGCGATCCGCCACAGGTTCAGCCAGAATTTTTGGATTCAGGCGGGGATCGAAGCGCAGACCGGCGTCGCCACAGATTCGCTGGGGCGCGTCAACTACACCCTCGTCGGCGCGCCGGCGTCGGCCAACTACGATACGACCGACAGCAAGCTCGATCCGACCACGGGCGTCCGACTCAACGCCTCCGCCGCGGGATTTGGCGAGTTTTTGGGCTCGACCCTCAATCTTGCGCAGTTCAAAGCGATGGGTTCGACCTATTATTCGATCGATGCGGACTCGCGCTACGTCCTCGCCGGCCGCGTCCGGCTGGGCGCGGACGCAGGGCCCGCCCTCGACGAGATCCCCGCCAACTGGCGCTTCTACACCGGCGGCGGCGGCTCTGTGCGCGGCTACGCCTACCAAAGCCTGGGGCCAAGAAACCTTTTCGGCGTCATCGGCGGGCGCAGCGAGTTCGACGCTTCGGCGGAGTTGCGGATCAAGATCACCGACACGATCGGGATCGTGCCGTTCTTCGACGCCGGCAACGCATTCGCCTCGGGAATTCCAAACTTCAGCGCACCGCTTTATGAGTCCGCCGGGCTCGGATTGCGCTATTACACGGCGATCGGCCCGATCCGCCTCGACGTCGCCTTCCCCTTTCAGCGCGTGCCGGGCAGCGGCCCGGTCGCGATCTACGTCAGCATCGGGCAGGCTTTCTGATGGTTAGACCGCGGCCGATCACCTTCCGCGCCCTCTTCGCCGCGCTCCTCGCCCTCACGCTCGTGCTGGCCGCCCCTGCGCGCGCCGCCGACGCCGACAAGGGCGTGATCGCCAATCTCATCTCTCGCGCCCTTTCCTCGCCCACGATGAGCGTGTCGATCGGCGCGGTCGAAGGCGTGCTGTCGTCCGACGCCACCATCAAGGACATCGTGCTGTCCGACCGCCAGGGCCCCTGGCTGAAAGTCGACACGGTGCGGCTGATCTGGAGCCGGCTCGCATTGATCAGCCGGAGGCTGGAGGTCGATCGGCTGACGATCGGGCATATCCAGGTGCTGCGGCGCGCCCTGCCCTCCGAAACCCCGCCGCCCGATTCCGGAGCGCCTCAGCCGATCCTGCCGGAGCTGCCGCTCAAGGTGGTCGTCAAGGACTTCGCCATTCAGGAGCTGTCGCTGGGAGAGCCGGTGGTCGGCGTGGCGGCGCGCCTGGACATGGCCGGCCGGGCGACGCTGGGGCCGCCGTCCGAGGGGCTCGATCTCAGCCTGTCCGCGCATCGGCTCGACGCCGGCGGTCAATTCAAGGCCCTGTTGACCTACGTCCCGCAGACCGACAAGCTGACGGTGAGCATTGATTCCGAAGAGCCCGCCGGCGGCATTTTCGCCCATCTCGCCAACCTTCCCGGCCTGCCGCCGGCGAAGTTCACCTTCGCGGGCGAAGGCCCGCTCGACAATTTCGACGCTAAGCTCGACTTTGCCGCGGGCGCGGACGTCTGGGCGAAGGGTGACGTGCAAGTCGCCCGGCAGGGAAGCGCGCGGCGGTTGTCGCTCGACCTCAATTCCCGGATCGAAGGCATGGCGCCGGCGGTCATTCAGCCGGTGTTCGCCGGAGAGACCACGCTCAAAGGCGACGTTCTGTTCAACGACGATTCCAGCGTCGTCACGCCCGGCCTGCATCTCGTCTCGGCCAACGCCCGGCTCGACATCGAGGGCCGGAAGGCCGCCGATAACCGCCTCGACGTCAAGATTCACGCCGGCGCGATCCCAGGCTCGAGCGAAATCGGAAAACTCGACCTGAACGCGACGATCGCAGGACCGGCGACGGCGCCCACGGTCGAGGGCGAGTTCGACGCCGGCGCCATCCACGGGGCGCAAGGATCGCTGGATCGCGTCACGGCGACCTTTCATGCTCGACCGAGCGGCGACCTGACCGAGACGGCGACGCAAATTCTGTTCGACGGCCAAGGAACCGTGAAGGGCCTTGCGCTGGCCGACCCGGCGCTGGCGGAAGCCTTCGGCGGCGATTTTACGCTGACCGCGCGCGGCTCGACCGCTGCCGGGGGATTGGCGACCTTCGACACCCTCGATCTCGTCGCGCCGAAGATCGAGGCGCAATATTCGGGCCTGCTCGGGCCCGCGAAGATGCACGGCAGGCTGCACCTCACTGTGGGCGACCTCAGCCGCTTCTCACGGCTGGCGGGCGGCGCGCTGGCCGGGGAAGCCCGCATTGCGGCCGATCTCGACGGCGCGCCGAGCTACGGGCTCGTCAGCGCGACGATCGACGCCCATGCCCAGCGGCTCGCCACGCCTTACGCGCTGCTCGACAAGGCGATCGGCGGCGAATTGGGTGTGACCGGCGTCGCGCGCACGACTCCGGGCGGCGGCTTCGGATTCTCGAATCTCGTCGCTTCCGGCCGCAACGCCACCGCGCGGCTTGACGGGGACTACCGGCAAGGCAAGGCCGACGTCAGCGCCGCGGTCGACATCCCCCAGGCGACGGCGATCGATCCGCGGGTCGACGGCAAGCTTGACCTGGTCGCGCGACTGACGGGGGCGCCCGACGACCTCGGCGCGGAGGTGAAGGCCACGCTCGGCGCGGGCAGGCTGCTCGATCGCAAGACGACCGGCGTCACCTTCGCCGCGGTGGCGAGCCACCTCACCGGCAACCCGGACGCGAGGGGGGCGCTCAGCGGCGATATCGATGGCCAGCCGCTCGCCGGCTCGGGCCATATCGCCGAGGGCGCCGACGGCGGATGGTCGATCGACGACGTCACGCTGAGCCTCGCGTCGGCGAAGCTGGCCGGCGCGCTTGCGATTGGCGCGGACCGGCTAGCGACGGGCGAGATCGCCTTCAGCGCCAAAAATCTCGACGACCTCTCGCCGCTGGTGCTCACGAAACTCGGCGGCGCGCTGCAGGCGAAGGTGACCGCCTCCGCCGATTCCGGGCGACAGTCCGCCGCCGTCGTCGCCAGCAGCGACCGCATGAACGTTGGCGATAATCGGCTCGAAGGCCTCAAGGTCGACCTGACGGTCGCGGACTTTTGGGGGGCGCGCGCGATCGAAGGGACCGCGAAGCTCGCACGCGCCGTCATCGCCGGCGAATCGATCGGCGATGTCGGGCTGAACGCCAAGGCCGGCCCCGACTTCACCGAACTCGACTTCAGCGGGGCGGTCCGCGGGCTCGCGGTCAAGGCGCGCGGGCGCCTGAGCGGCGGGAAGCCAGCGCGGCTCGACCTCGCCAGCCTCTCGGCGGAGGGCCACGGACGGCGCATCGCGCTCGCCCATCCCGCGACGCTGGCTTATGGCGACGAGGGTCTCGACATCCAGAATTTCACGCTCGCGGTCGAACTCGGGGCGCGTGACCGTCGCTGGGCGGGCGGGGGCGAGGTTGGACCTCAAAGTCGCGGCGACCGCAATTCCGCTGGCGGCGGCGGAAATCGCTGCGCCAGGCCTCGGCCTCTCGGGCGTCGCCGACGGCGAGGCGACCCTCACCGGGACGATGGCGGCGCCGGCTGGCGACTGGCGCCTGCGGCTCGCCCACGTCAGCGCGCCGCAGTTGCGCGGCTCGGGCCTGCCGGCGCTGGACGCTGCGGGTTCAGGGCGGCTCGGCGGCGGCCGCACGACGGTCGATCTCACGGTCAACGCCGGGCCACGCGCGGCAATCCGCATGGCCGGCTCGGCGCCGCTCGCAGCCGGCGGCGCGCTCGACCTCAAGGTCGACGGAAAGCTTGACGCCGGGCTCGCCAACGCCCTCCTGTCGGCTGGCGGCCGGAATGTCAGCGGCGCCGTGACGGTGGCGATGCAACTCCGCGGCACGCTCGCGAAACCCGACGCGCGGGGGACGCTCACGCTTGCGAACGGGGCTTTTCGCGACGACGAGACCGGGTTCAAGCTCGCAGGCGTCAGCGCGCTGGTGACGGCGAACGGCGATACGATCCGCGTCGAACGCCTCAGCGGGACGACGCCGAACGGCGGGACGATCGGCGCGAGCGGCGACGTGAAGCTCGATACGGCCGCGGGCTTCCCGGGAACGATCCGCATCGTCGGCCAGCGCGCGCAGCTCGTATCCAACGACGTCATCGCCGCGACCGCGGACCTTGCGCTCGACCTCAGCGGCAGGCTGGCGCAGAAGCCGGAGGTCTCGGGGCGGATCACGATCGACTCGATGGACATCACCATCCCCGGCCGGTTCGGCGGCCTTGCAGCCCCGATTGCCGGTACGAAGCATCTCAATCCCACCGCGACGGCGCGGGCGAGACTCGCCGAGCTCGCCCGCGCGAGGGCAGGCGCGCGCAGCCGGCCGCTGTTCGACGCCACGCTGGCGCTGACGGTCTCGGCGACCAACCGCGTGTTCGTGCGCGGACGCGGGCTCAACGCCGAGTTCGGCGGCGATCTGCATGTGGCGGGCAGCGCGCGCGACCCGGCGGTGACCGGCGGGTTCGACCTCTTGCGGGGCACGCTGGCGCTGGTCGGCCAACCGCTGACCTTTACCCGCGGGAAGGTGACGTTTCACGGCGGGGTGATCCCGGATCTCGACCTCGTCGCCGAGACCAACGCCGCGGACATCACTGCCCGGATCGCCGTCACCGGCCCCGCCAACCAGCCGGCTTTCGCGATCACCTCTTCGCCAAGCCTGCCGGAGGACGAGATTCTCGCCCGGATCCTGTTCCAGAAGCCGTCGGGCAACCTCTCGGCCTTCCAGGCGCTGGAGCTCGCCAATGCGGTCGGCACGCTCTCCGGCCGCGCCGACATGCTCGATCCCCTGCGCAAGAGCCTCGGCCTCAGCAATCTCGGCATCGGGCCGGGCGCTTCGGGGAACGGTCTCCTGGGACTTGGCCGCACCATCAACGACCGGATCAGCGTGGACGTCACAACCGGCGTCCAGCCGCAGGACAACGGCGTCAACGTCAACCTCGACGTCACCCGCCACATCCGCCTGCAGGCCGGCGTCGACGCCTCCGGAGGAACCGACGTCGGCGTGGGCGCGGAGTGGGAGTTCAAGTAGGCGGCGCTCAGCCGGTCCCGCCCAACACAACGAACCCCTCGCCCGAACGGGTCCGGGCGTCAGCCTTCTCGTCGGTCGTCACAACGGTCAGGCCGAATTTCAGGCGCTTGCGGATCGCCTCGCGCACCGCGGGATCGGCCTTGATCCGCCTGATGGCCGAGGCGTTGTCGGCGCCGACCGCCTTGGTCAGCTTTCCGATCTCGGCGGCGTTCCACCTGAGCACGCCGTCCTGATCGTCGGCGCCGGCGAGCGTGAAGACGCGCTCGCCGAGCGGCTCCTGAGGGTCGGCGATCTCGACCGCGCCGCGGGCGACGACCGCGCCGTTATCCAACACGATGATCGAACGGTCCGCGCTCGAGACGACAACGCTCGGCGAATGAGGGCCGCCCTCGTGCCCTTCCGAATATTCGGAGGCCATGATCGAGGCGTCGACGGCGTTGAACTCGCGCGCCGCGTATTCGCCGAGCACCATGCCGGGATGGGCCACCTCATCCGGCTGCGAGGCGTCGTCGGCGATCACAACGGTCATGCCGACCTTGGTGATCCCGAACAGCAGCGCCGAAAACTCTTTCGGCAGGCGCACGCAGCCGTGCGAGGCCGGATAGCCCGGCAATTGTCCGGCGTGCAGGGCGATCCCCGACCAGGTGAGCCGGTTCATGTTCGGCATCGGCGCGTTGTTGTAGGTCGAGGAGCGGTGGTTCTTGTCCTTCTGCAGGATCTTGAACACCCCGGTCGGCGTCCGGTGTCCGAGCTTGCCGGTCGAGCAGGTCGAGGCGCCGATGCGCACGCCGTTGCGATAGACGTGCACGAGTTGGTCGGGCAGCGAGACGATCACCAGCACCGGGCCGCCCGGCGAGCGCTCCGGATTCCACGTGTATTCGCCGTTCTGGAGCTGCTCGGCGTATTTGTCGACGCGCTGGGCGAAGGCCGGCGCGAGCCAGAGGCTGGACGCCGCGGCGGCGGCCCGGCCGAACTGACGGCGGTTCATCCGAAAGCTGCTCCCGACTTGGGCGTTTGATCCCGCCTCGATTGATCGTATCGCCGCAATTTCCTCTATGCAAAGGGTCTATGGGCCTCCCGAAACTTGAAGATGCGCTCTTTCCAAAGCCCTGCTCCCGTCAGCGCACCGCCCGCCGCAGCATCGCCCTCACCTCCCGCGGCTCCTCGAACCGCAGCGTCACCGGCAGGGTCACAATCGTGCGGGCGTGCCGGGGGCCGAGACGGACGCGATCCTTCTCGGTGGTGACCAGCAGAGCGCGCCGCCGCGTCGCCTCCTCGACGAGGCGCTCGATCTCGCGCGGTTTGAAAAGGTGATGGTCGGGGAAGTCGTGCGTCGCCACGATCTGCGCGCCGATTCGTCTCAGCGTCGCATAAAACTTCTCGGGGCGGGCGATGCCGGCGAAAGCGACCACCTCGCGACCGATGAACGACGCTGCGGCGAGCGCATCCGGCTCGAGACCGCCGCCAAAGAGCGGCGTCCCGGGAACCGCGGCGGCGATCCGCACGCGTTGCGCTGCGTCGCCCCCGACGACGATCAGCGCCTGCGCCAACGGCGCCTGAACCCGAAGCGGCGCGCGCAAAGGCCCGGCGGGTACGCAGAGGCCGTTCCCGAATCCGGTCTCGCCGTCGACCACGGCGAAGGCGATGTCCTTGCTCAACGACGGGTTTTGCAAGCCGTCGTCGAGAACAAGAACGTCCGCTCCTTCCTCGACCGCGCGCCGTGCGCTCTCGACCCGGTCCGGGCCGACCCAGCAAGGGGCGACCGCAGCGAGCAGGAGCGGCTCGTCCCCGACCATCGCCGCACTGTGCGCGCTCGGATCGACGAGGACGGGCTCGGCGCGTCGCGCCCCGCCATAGCCACGCGACAGAAAGGCGACCCGGCGTCCGTCGGCGATCATGAGCCGCGCCAGCGCCATCGCGGTCGGCGTCTTGCCCGCCCCGCCCGCGACGAAATTGCCGACACAGACGACCGGCGCGCCGACCCGCGCCCCCTCGCGACCGACGCGACGCGCGGTGACCGCGCCATAGACCATGCCGGCCGGCTGGAGAAGACGGGCGATCGCCGTCGGCTTCCGGTGATTCCAGAAGCCGGGCGCCCTCACCGAGCCGCTCCCGCGAACGGCAGCATCGGCTGGAGCGCCTTCATCGAGCGCTCGACCGCCCCCGACTGGCGCTCGACCGTGTCGCCGGCCGCACGCGCCATCGCGCGGAGCTTGCCCGCATCGGCGAAGAGCGCGATCAGCGCGTCGCCAAGCCCGTCCGGCTCGCCGATCTCCACGGCGCCGCCCGAGGCGTCGAGCGCCGCATAGGCGTCGGCGAAATTGTCGACCCTGGGTCCGTGCAGGATGGCCGAGGCGAGCCGGGCCGGCTCGATCGGGTTCTGGCCGCCGCCGCCGGCGAAGGACTTGCCGACAAACACGACGCCCGCAAGCCGGTAGAAGAGCCCAAGCTCGCCGATCGTATCGCAGATATACACCGACGTCCCCGGCCCCGGGCGTTCGCCTCGGGAGCGGAGCGCGCAAGTAAGCCCTTCCGCCTCGATCTCGCGCAGGATCGCCTCGCCCCGCTCGGGATGGCGGGGCGCGATCAAGGTCAGGGCGTCGGGAAACACTTCGGCCAGGCGCTTGTGCGCTCGGGCGGCGATCCGCTCCTCGCCGGCGTGGGTCGACGCGGCGATCCAGATCTGCCGGCCCGACACGAGGCCGGACAGCTCGGCAAGCTCGCGCCGGTCGGCTGGAAGCGCCGGCGCGTCGTATTTGATGTCGCCGGCGATCACGACGCGCGGCGCTCCGAGCGCGGCGAGCCGCTCGCCGTCGGCGACGCTGCGCGCAAGGCAAAGATCGAAATGGTTTAGCAGCGCGGCGATAAACTGCGGCGCCCTCCGCCAGCGATTGAAGGAACGTTCGCTGATCCGTCCGTTGACCATGGCGAGCGGCAGGCCTGCACGCTTGGTTTCGACGATCATGTTCGGCCAGAGCTCGGATTCGGCGACAAGCGCCGCGTCGGGGCGCCAATGGAGGAGGAATCGGCGCACGAAAAACGGATTGTCGAGCGGGGCGTACTGATGCAGCGCGCCAGGCGGCAGGCGCCGAGCGAGGAGCGCCGCGGAAGTGACCGTGCCGGTCGTCACGAGCGCCGTCGCGCCCGCCCGAGCGATGCGCTCGACGAACGGCAACAGCGAGACCGCTTCCCCAACGCTTGCGCCATGCAGCCAGACGAGCCGCCCGGCCGGCCGCGCGAGACCCGCGCGGCCGCGCTTTTCGGCGACCCGATCCCCGTCCTCCTTCCCCCGCTTCAGCCGCAGCGCCAGGAAGGGCGCCGCGAGCGGCGTGCCGAGCGCGGTCAGCGCGCGATAGACAAACAGGGATGGAGGCGTCGTCATGCCGTTCTCAGGTGCGCGCCGGGATCGGTGGCGCCGACCATCGCGTAGGCGCGTTTGTGCGCCTCGTCGAGGCCCTGCTGCACGGCGAGGCGCGCGGTCTCCATCGCCGCGTCATCGGCGTCGGGCGCCACGCGCACGATGTCGCCAAGGACCACCACGGCGCGGCTGAACGGCAGCCCGAGTGAGGCCCGGTCCCAGGAGTTGAACTGGAGGCGCCGGCTCGCCACCACCGCGGTCGGGACGATCGGTCGGCCGGAAAGCTTTGCCAGCGTCACGATGCCGAGCCCGCAGACGCGGGCGCGCTTGGGCACGTCGGCGGTCATCGCCACCGACGCGCCCGACTCGAGCTGGCGGATCAGCTGGCGCATCGCCGGGTCGCCCCCTTTGTAGTAAACGCGGTCGGGAGGACCGCCTGAACCGCGGATCGGCGTCACGCCGAGATACCGGAGCGCCGCCGCCTGCGCGCCGGCGTCCTCGTGGCGCGAAATCAGCGCCGCGAAACGGTCGATCGCGTCCGGCCAGGCGAACGACATCATCAGATGCTGGCCATGCCACATCGCGCAGATGATCGGCGCCTCGGGGGCCATCGCGCTATCGATGTTCTCGGGAACCGTGGTGAAGCGGCTGGTGACCTGAACGAAGCGCAGATATTTCGCCAGCAGGAACCCAATGGTCTCCTGCCAGAACGGCGACCGGCCGATGCGTCTAGCCATTGGGCGCTCAGGCGGTCCTCGTCGGCGAATTGAGCTCCGGCTCGATCAGGCGATGAAGGTGGACAATGAAGTATCGCGTCTCGGCGCTGTCGACCGTCTGATGCGCCTTGGCGCGCCACGCCTGCACAGCGCTGGCGTAGTCGGGAAACATGCCGACGATGTCGATTTTCGACACGTCGCGAAACTCGTGAGTTTCCAGGGACTTCAGTTCGCCGCCGAACACGAGGTGAAGAAGTTGCGGCTTGGCTTCGGCGGGCGCTTTGGATTTGCTGGTCATGGTCGGTTGTCCTCGTGGACTCGGGCGCGGGGACTGCGTCGCGCGGCTTTGCCCTCGCGCGGGCCAAAACGCAAGCCATCGGAGCGTGTCAGCAGTCTGACCCCGTCACGCTTCGGTTGCGGCGCGGAAAGCGTCGAGCAATTGCGGCGCCAACGCGTCCGGCGCCCCGAGCAGGGCGCCGCGGCGCGTGCGCGGCTCATTGTAGCGGAGGCGCTCTCCGGCGGACTCGACCAGCCGGCCGCCGGCCTCCTGCAGCACCAGGTCGGCCGCAGCGACGTCCCAATCGTGCGAGTTCGCCCCTGCGGCGGCGAAATCGAGCGCTCCGCTCGCCGCCATGCACATACGGTAGGCGAGCGACGGCACGAAAGGCCGGATGTCCAGGATCACCCCGAGCCGCACGCCCATGGCGCCGAGGAGCGGCTTCGGGCCGGCGACCGTGTATCCCGGTCCATCGCTCGGCGCCGCGGTTGCGATCGGCATGCTGTTCAGCCAGGCGCCCGCCCCGCGTGCGGCGGCGTAGGTCTGCTCCAGCGCCGGCGCATGGACGACCCCCGCGATCGGCCGGCCGTCGACGATCAGCGCCGCGGAGACCGTCCAGCGCGGATCGCCGGCGACGAAAGCGCGCGTGCCGTCGATCGGATCGACGACGATCAGCGCGCGGCGGTCGAGCCGCACGGCGTCGTCGGCCGTCTCCTCGGAAAGCCAACCCGCTTCCGGGAACGCTTCGCCGAGTTGGCGCTTCAGGAACGCGTCGGCGGCGAAGTCGGCTTCGGTCACCGGGGAGCCGCCGGGCTTTGATTTCACCGCCGCCGATGTCGTTTCGCCCGGACGAAACCACGCGCGCGCGATCGCCCCCGCCTCGCGCGCCGCGGCGGTGAGGCGCTCAAGCGCGGCCAGCGCGTCCCGATTCGTGTCGAGGCTCAAGGGCGATATCCGGATGGCGGAAAATTGCGCCGCTGGCTTTAGACCCGCCGCACGGCGCGCGCAATCGTCGTCATCAGCGGCGCGGCTCGTCTCGCTGCCGGATCCGTGCTTGAGTGGGGGGTCAGAGTTGAGGAGCGAGCGTCATGGAATGGGGGCCCGATCAAACGTTCGGCGTCGCCTCGCGTGAGGAGACGGCGAAGCTGACAGGGCGCCAGATTCTTCAGGCGATGATCGACGGGCGCCTGCCCGCCCCGCCCATCAGCAGGCTTTTGTCGTTCAAACCGGTCGAGGTCGGCGACGGCTTCGCCGCCTTCGAGGGCGAGCCCGGGCCGGACCTCCTGAACCCGCTCGGCAGCGTCCATGGCGGCTGGACCCTGACGCTGATCGAGAGCGCGACGGCCGCCGCGGTCCATTCGACCCTTCCCGCCGGGGGGAGCTTTGCGACCATCGAAACCAAGGGCAATTTCACCCGGTTGATCGTTGCAGAGACCGGCCGCGTGAGGGTCGAGGGCCGGGTCATCAACGCGGGCCGAACCCTGGTTTCGGCCGAAGCCCGGATCGTCGACGGGCGCGGGCGACTGATGGCGCACGGGACCTCGACAGTGATGGTGTTTCGCGACATCCGGGACTGATCTCTGGCCGCCTCGACAGGCTTCATTGCGCAGAGAGCCAGGTCAGCCTTCGCGTTCAAGCAGCGCCGCGGCGATTGCAGTCCACTCCTCGTCCAGCGAAGTCCGGCAGACTGGCTTGCCGGCGCGGCGGTACCAGTAGGCGGCGTTGCCAGCGTCGCCTTCCTTGCGATGCAAATAAGCGTGGACCCAATCGCCGTCGCCGCCCACGCCCGCCTGCGCCGTCTCGTGCGCGCCGTCCCAGTCGCCGCGGGCGTCGGTCCAGAGCGCCTTGAGCGCGGGGCTGAGGTCAGGAGGCGGCGCGGACGAGACGAGCGATGCGCGGAAAGCGTCGAGATTCATGGTTTCCCCTATTCGGTCTTGCTCCAGGCGAGCCTCAGCGCAAAGGCGCTCATCAGGGCGGCGAAGCCATAGTCGAACAGGCGCAGCGCGCGAGGATGGGTCTTGGCCGCGGCGACAAAACGGCCGGCGACCAGAATCACGACGGCGTTGACGATGGTGGTGATGGCGATGAAGCCGAAGCCAAGCCCAAACAGTTTTGCGCTCGCATGAAGGTCGCGCGCGTCGATGAATTGCGGAAGGAACGTCACGAAGAACAGCACGATCTTCGGATTGGTGATGTTGATCAGGAGACCGTTCAGGAAGGCGCCGCGCAATCCGCGCGCTCCGGCGTTGTCGCCCTCCGCCCTGAGCTTCAGCGCCGTCCCGTGGCGCAGCGCGCCGTAGGCGAGCCAAAGAAGGTAGAGCGCCCCCGCGATCTTGACCGCCTGATAGGCCTCAGCCGAGGCGGCGAGCAGCGCCGAGAGGCCGAGCGCCGCGGCAAAGGTATGGATCATGAGCCCTGCGGTCGCGCCCGCCTGCGCCGCAAACCCCTGCCTCCTGCCCCCGGAAAGCGTCCGCGACAGAAACAGCGCCATGTCGGCGCCCGGGGTCGCCGCGAGCAGCACGCAGGCCAGCAGATAGCCGGCCGCAAGCGAAGAACTGGGAAAGATCGGAAACATGGCCGCACAGCGTGGCGCCGAAGGCGACGAAGGTCAAAGCGCACGCCTGGAGGGACGGCGCCTCGCTGTCGGTCTCTCAACGGTTGGAGGCGCGCCAGACGCGCGCTCTTCGCGCGGCTTTGGTATAGGAGGCGGATGGCCAGAATCAAAATCGTCCATACGACGGAGTATCGCTACCGCAATCCCGTCGGCCTCACGCGGCACCGCTTGATGCTGCGGCCGGACGACAGCCATGATTGCCGGCTCCACGACGCCGATCTCGAAGTCGATCCGAAGCCGTCGTTGATCCATTGGACGCATGACGCCTACGACAATTCCGTTTGCTATCTGGAATGGTCCGACACGCTCCGCGCCGACCGCCTGAAGATCGTTTCGACCCTGGATCTAACGCATCATCCCGAGGGGCCGCCCGCGCCGGTCTACAGCCTCGACCCGAGCGCCGAATTCTTTCCCTTCTCCTATGACCTCGAGGACGTGCCCGACGTCGCCCGGCTCGCCGAGAGGCAATTGCCGGATCGGAACCGGACGGTTCACGCCTGGGCGCGCCGCTTCGTCGCCGACGTGCGCAACGCCCGCACGCTGAGCGTGCTCGAGGCGATGACCCACGCCATCAAGGCCGAATTCCGCTACGCCGCGCGGCACGAGGAAGGCACGCAGACGGCGGCCGAGACGCTGGCGCTCGGCTCCGGGACCTGCCGCGACCTCGCGGTCTTGATGATGGAGGCCTTGCGAAGTTTCGGCGTCGCGACGCGGTTCGTCACCGGCTATCTCTACGACGACCTTTCCGGCGAGACGCGCGGCGGCGGCAGCACCCACGCCTGGTGCGGCGTCTATCTGCCCGGAGCCGGCTGGGTCGAATACGATCCGACCAACGGCCTGATCGCCGGCGCGAACCTCATCCGCGTCGGCATGACACGGACCGCCGCGCAGGCGATTCCGGTCGCGGGCGGCTATGTCGGCGCCGCGAACGACGCTGCAGGCCTGTTCGTCGATGTGACGGTCACGGGAGCAAAGTCCTGACGCCGCGAACGCCGCACGGCTTCGTCTCGACCGGCCGCCTGCCCTCGGCCGAAACCGTCGCGGCGCTGGTCGATGAGGCGCACGCGCGGTTCCGCGCCAACACCGACGGCGTCGTCTCCGACGTCTATCCCACCCTCGCCCGTGCGCCGGCCGACGGTTTTGGCCTCTGCGTCGTCGGAACCAACGCCGCCGTCTACGCAGCGGGCGACTGGGACGTTCCGTTCACCATCATGAGCGTATCGAAGCCTTTCGTTTTCGCGCTCGTCTGCGACGCGATCGGGCCCGACGCCGCGCGCGAACGGATCGGCGTCAACGCCACGGGCTTGCCGTTCAATGCGCTCGCCGCGATCGAGCGCGACGCGCAAGGTCGCACAAATCCGATGGTCAATCCCGGCGCGATCGCGACGACGAGCCTTGTTCCGGGCGCGACTCTCGAGGAGCGCTGGGCGTTCCTTGAACGTGGCCTGTCGCGCTGCGCGGGACGGACGCTCCAACTGGACGAGGAGGTTCTGGCCTGCGCGCTCGCGAGCAACGCGCGCAACCGGGCGATCACGCAGCTCCTGCAAAGTTACGGCCGCATCGAAGGCGATGCGGCCGAGGCGCTCGAACTCTATACCCGGCAATGCTCGCTGAACGTGACCGCGAGGGATCTCGCGGCGATGGGGGCGACGCTCGCAGATGGCGGCGTCAACCCGCTGACAAGGGACCGCGTGATCGATCCGGAAAGCGGCAAGCGGGCGCTCGCCGTGATGGCGACGGCGGGTCTGTACGAAACCTCCGGCGACTGGCTCTACGACGTGGGCCTGCCGGGAAAGAGCGGGATCGCCGGAGGGATTGTCGCGGTCTCGCCCGGCAAGGGCGCGTTCGGCGCCTTCGCGCCGCGCCTCGACGCTTCCGGCAACAGCGTCAAGGGCCGGCTCGTTGCACGTTTTCTCTCTCAGGAGCTGGGCTTGAGCCTGTTTGCCTCCAGCGCCGAAGCATGATTGAAGCGCCGCCCGCGAAGCGCTCGCTGTCCGGAGCATAAAGTCTGAAATGACGTCGATCCAGGTCCCCGGGCTTCTGAGCTTCACCATCGCCATTGTCGTGTTCTTCGTCGGCGCGGGCGTCAATCGCGCGATCAAGCCGCTGCAGGCCTGGAACATCCCGGAGGCCGTGACCGGCGGCCTGCTCGCGGCGGCGGCGACGCTCATCGCCTATGTCGTCTTTCGGATCGAGGTTAACTTCTCGCTCGAAGCGCGCGACATGCTGCTCCTCTATTTCTTCACCGGCATCGGCCTCAACGCCAAGCTCGACGATCTGATCTCGGGCGGCCGGCCGTTCCTGATCCTGCTCATGCTGACGCTGGTCTATCTCGTGCTGCAGAATGTCATTGCGGCGGGCGGGGTCGCGGCGCTCGGCCTCCCCGCGGGCATGACGCCTCTGCTCGGCTCCGCCGCGCTGATCGGCGGGCACGGCACGACGATCGCCTGGGCGCCGATCATCGCCGAGCGATTCGGCCTCGGCAACGCGCTCGAGGTCGGCATCGCCACCGCGACGCTCGGGCTCGTGATCGCGAGCCTCGTCGGCGGGCCGATCGCGGGCTATCTCATCCGCCGCTACGCGCTCGCGGGGCCGAAGACGCCGGACCCGGTGATCGGCCTCCCCGACGATCCCGCCGATAAATACGCCGACGACCTCAACCACGTCACCCTTCTGCGTACGCTCTTGATTCTCAACGTCGTGATCCTGATCGGCTTCGCGCTGCAGGAGATCGTCGACCGGGGCCCAATCAAGCTGCCGCTGTTCGTGATCTGCCTCGTCGTCGGCATCGTCGTCACCAACACAGTCCCGCGGTTTCTCCCGGGCGCGCCGTGGCCGACCCGGTCGCGCGCGCTGGCGCTGATCTCCGATCTGTCGCTGAACGTGTTCCTCGCCATGTCGCTGATGAGCATGCAGCTCTGGACGCTGGGCGGCCTCGGCGTCGCGCTGGTCGCGGTGCTCGCGCTCCAGACGATCGCGGCGGTCGCCTATATCGTCTTCGCGGTCTTCCCGCTGATGGGACGGAATTACGAGGCCGCCGTGATCGCGGCGGGATTCACCGGGATCACGCTCGGCGCGACGCCGACCGCGATCGCCAACATGACGGCGGTGACCAAGCTGCATGGCGCCTGCGCCCGGGCTTTCATCATCCTGCCGCTGGTCTCGGCCTTCTTCATCGACATCGCCAACGCCGTGGCGATCGGCCTGCTGGTGCGCTGAAGCGCCCCGGCTACCGCCCGGCCTCGGCGACGTCGACCACCCGGAGCTGCGCCCGTTCCCGCCCGCCGTAACGGTTGACCGCGAGCGTCCCGGCGAGATGGACCGGCGCGCCGCGCAACCGGGTCAGCGCCTCGCCGAGCGTCTTGCCGACCGAGCGAAACGCAATGGCGTCGAGACAGGACCCGTCCATGGCGACCGCGCGCACCCGCAGATGATCGTGGCCGACCGCCATGACGTCGGCGAGGCGGTGGCGCGGCAGGACGAACAGCGGCTCGGGATTGCCGCTGCCATATGGGCCCGCCGCGTCGAGCCGCCGGATCAGGTCGGGCGTTGCGGCCGCGGCGCTCAACGCGGCGTCCACGTTGAGGCTCGCGGCCGCGCGCGCCGCGGCGACCGGCGCCGTCAGGCGCTCTTCGAGGAAGGCGCGCAGTTCGCCGAGCCGGCCCCGCTCCAGGGTCACGCCGGCCGCCATCGCGTGGCCGCCGCCCTTGACGAGGAGGCCGCTGTCGACCGCCGCCCGGACGATCCGGCCGAGGTCGACTCCGGCGATCGAGCGGCCCGATCCGACCGCATGGCGGCCGGCGAAAGTCAGCGCGAAGGCCGGGCGGTCGAAGCGCTCCTTGAGCCGCGCCGCGAGCAGCCCGACCACGCCCGGCGGCCAGGCTTCGCCCGCCACCACCACGCTCGCGCCCCGCTCCTCGAAGCCGAGCGCCAGCAAGGCTTCGGCCTCCGCTTCGGCCAGCGCCGCGATCTCGATTTCCCGCCGGGCCCGGTTCAGCCGGTCGAGCTCCGCGGCGATGGCGCGCGCCTCGAGGTCGTCGCGGGTGACGAGCAGCCGCGCCCCGAGCCCGGCGTCGCCGATCCGTCCGCCGGCGTTGATCCTGGGACCGATCAGGAAGCCCAGGTGATAGGGCTGCGGCGGCCCGTCGGCGCCGGCGACGTCGAACAGCGCCGCAAGGCCCGGCCGCTGGCGCTGGCGCATCACGATGAGCCCTTTGGTCACGAAGGCTCGGTTCAAGCCGGTCAGCGGCACGACGTCGGCGATCGTCGCCAGCGCGACGAGATCGAGCGCCGCCAGAAGATCGGGCGGCTTGCGGCCGGTCCAGAACCCGCAATCGCGAAGGGCCCGGTTGAGGGCGACGAGCGCAAGAAAGCTGACCCCGGCGGCCGAGAGATAGCCAAGGCCGGACAAGTCGTCCTCGCGGTTGGGATCAACCACCGCAACCGCTTCCGGCAGCCGCTCCGGCGCCTGGTGATGGTCGAAAACCACCACGTCGAGGCCGAGCTTGCGCGCCTCGGCGAAGGGCCCGTGGCTCACCGCGCCGCAGTCGACCGTGACGACCAGGCTCGCCCCCTTGGCGGCGAAGGCGGCCATCGCCTCGACGTTGGGGCCATAGCCTTCCGAGACGCGATCGGGGATGTGCACGATCGTTTCGCAGCCGCAGGCTTCGAGATATTCACTGACGAGCGCCGCGCTGCAGGCGCCGTCGACGTCGTAATCGCCGAAGATCGCGACGCGCTCGCGCTTGAGGACGGCGGCTTTCAAGCGCTCGGTCGCCGCCTCCATGTCGCGCAGGACGAAGGGGTCGGGCATCAGGTCGCGCAGCGTCGGGTCGAGATAGCGCTCGACCGCCTCGGGCGCGACGCCGCGCCCCGCGAGCACCCGGGCGATCAGCTCTTCCTGGCCGCCGACCTGAGCGATCGCCAGCGCGCGCATCTCCCCTGCCCCGTCGAGCCGCGGCCGCCACGGTCGGCCGAGCGCCGAACGCTCGACGTCGAGGAAATGGCTTTGAGGATCCACGCTGTCGCTCTGACCGCCGCTTCGGATGATTCGCTGAACCGGCAATCGTAGAGCCCGCGGGCGGGAGGGGAAGAGCCCAGCCCTGTTATTTGCGGAACCGCGCACAGGAAACTTTGCGGTCGCGTCCCGCCGGCCCCAGCGCGGAAGAACGCCGCCGGAGGCGACCGTCCATCGGCATGCCTGCTGACCCTAAAGCGCCAACTCTTTCAAGGCGCTTTGAACGCGCGTCTCCATCATCGCCAGGGCGTCGCCGAGTTGCGGGGACAAGCGGCTCGAGAGCGCCTCGACGGGCGCGACGATCCCATGCTTGAGGCCCCGCGACGAAATCTGGAAGTAGGTGATCGCGTTCCGCGCGTCGAACGCGCCCGAATCGAAGGCTGCAAGCCAAAACTCCCAGAGGCCGTACCAGACGAAACACGCCTGGATATAGGTGTCGAGATCGAGGCTGCGCCCGCTCCACGGCGACACCACGCGCTCGTCTCGGGCGGACGGGTCGATCACGAAAGGCTCTGCGAACTCCACAATGTCGCAAAGCGTGTGGATCATTTCGTGGATCAATCCCTCGGCCAAGTCCTCTCGATTGACGTTCTCCAGATGCGGGTTCCGGAAAACAGCCAGGCCCACCGTAAGGCTCGAACTCGCCGAGCGCAGCGACGACGCCGTCGGGTCGTTGCGAATCATGACGGAACGGACGAAGCGGCGAAAATGTTGCGCCGCGGCGGGCACGTGCTTGATTCCCTCCGCCGCCTCGCCAAAGCGGGAGAGAACCAGCTCAAGCTCGCGCCGATCGAAGCCGTTCGATTGACCCGGCACTTCAGGCAGCGGACCCAAAGCGAAAGGGCTGGCGTAGTCGACAGGATTGCCGGTCGCCAGCGACACCGGTTCCGCGGCGTCGCCAAGGTCGCCGGTTCGAGCCGTGCTGCGGAATTGGCCGAGGCAATCCCAGCCCTCGCGCTCGCCCCGCTCGACTGCGATCGTGCCACGCAAATATTCGACCAGACCGCCGCGCTCGGGCTCTCTCGCACGAGCGAGTTCGAGACACGTGCGCGGCGCGGTCAGCAGACGCGCAAAGGCTTCGTTCGACAGGCTGTCGAGCCATCGCTCGACTTGCGCGCAGTCGTCGCCGTTCGCCGCCCGCAGCCGCGCAAGCGCGATCCCGAGACGCTGGGCGAGCGTCTCGAAGTGAAGCGCCAGCAGGCGGTCGGCGAGTTCGCCGCAGTCGGGCTGCCAGCGCAGCATCCGGACGAGACCATGGGTGAGTGTAGCGTTCTCCGACATCATTGCGAACCGCCTCCCCCGGTTATGACGCGAGCGCTCGGGCGGAAGTCACCCGGTCCTGGAGTGCGGCGATCGCAGCGACCAGTTCCGGACTGATCCCCGATACCCAAGGTTGCAGCCGCTCGACGAGCGATCCTTTCAGGAACCCGCTGAGCGCAATCGAGATGCGGGCGCGCACCCGCATGTCATCGAATACGCCCGCGCCCATCGCCAAACACCAGAAGTGCAGGAGCCCGTACCAAACAAAGGCGGCCTGCATGAACGGCCGCAGAGCGAGGGTGTTCCCCGACCAGGGCGATACGATCACCGGGTTTGGCCCATAAAGCTCGTCGTTCTCAACCCAGGGAGTCCGCCGCTCCTGCATGTAGAGCAGCGCGTGGATCGCCTCATGGACGATCCCTTCGGCCAAAAGCACGGGCTCGACCAAAGGCAGATGCGGATTGACAAGGAAGGACCGCCCCACGAATTGGCCTGTGGAGCCGGAGGTGAACCCATCCGGCTCGACAGCGTCCTTCTGCAGCACAAGCACCTTGTTGAAGGCGACAGCGAAATTGAGGACCGAGGGGCTTACCGCCCCGATTCCCTCGCAGGACTCTTTCAGGAGACGCGTCACTCGGGCGGTCTCGATCTCGGAGAAGGGCGGTCGCTCGCCGTCCGGCGCGCCGTTGCCGAGGTCGACAGCGCGCGCGTAGGGGCTGCAAAAGTCGAGCGGCATCGGCCAGGGGAGACGGGGCTGCGGCTCCGGCCGTCCGTCGGGGTGGAAGTAAATGTCGCCGAGCGCGGTCCATAAGCCGCTCGAAAGCGGACCGCTTAGACCCTCCCGCGCGTATTCCGCCCAAAGCGCGTCGCGAAGGAACGTCGCGTTCTTCGTCGTTTCCCCGGATCTCCAGATCAGCCGATAGCTGGTCTCGGGCGCGGTGAGCGTTCTGGCGAAGGCCGTGTCCGAAGCCCCCTTCAGCAAGTCCTCCAGCGTGCTCGCCAGCGCCTCGTCTTCCCGCGAGACCATGAACAGCAGGCGGCCCAACTTTTCGCTGAGCAGATCGACGTATGACCGATAGATTTGCAGCGTGGCGTGGTCTTCGCCGTCCCAGCTCAGGACATCCGGCATCGTCATGATGGTCATCGGCCGCCCTCTACGCCGCCTCGGCATGTTGCTGCGCCAGGACCTGACGCCTCAGGATCGTCTCGTCGTGCCCGACCTCGAGGCGCCGACGGATATGGGCAAATATCGACAGCAGATCGGCGCACCAGACGGACGGATTGTCGAATGCGCTTGCGCTTGAGTAGCGATGGGGAAGATAGCCCCCGCCGCAGGTTTCCGCCTCGACACACGTGCTGCACGCCGTCGGAAGAGCCGGGCCGACGAAAACGGCTTGGCTTAGCGTGTCTTTGCGGGCGCGGATGGCGGTGAGTTCGTCCCGAAGGATGTTCAGGCCGAACGCCGCCGCGCCTTCGTAGCATTGCCGCAGGACGTCCAGCCCCTCGATCGCGCCGTCGGTCTCAATGAAGATGTACCTGAGCGGCGGATTGCCTAAGAAATCGACTTCGCTTTCACCGCCGAGCACGGCTCGGGCGATCGTCCAGAAGAGGCCGATGTTCAGATCGAGCGTTCCGTGGGTCCACCAGTCCTCAAAAATCGGAATCAGGAAGTCCGCGCAAGGGGTCGCGCCATGCTTCGCGCGCAAGGGACCGATTGTGTCGTGGGTATAGTCGGGCAGAAGGTAGTTGATCGACACCGGTTCGAGCGACGCCAGGTGGCGATGAATTGCCACGCCGCTCAGCCCGGGCTGCACGACCGTCAGGAAATGAAGGGGTACGCCCGCCGCCCGAAGTCTTGCCGCGCCGCGCGCAACCCTTGCATAAGTGCCGCGTCCCATATGGTCCACGCGCTCGAGGTCGTGAACGCCCGGCGGGCCGTCGATACTGAACCCGATGGAAATTCTCTGGTCACGGATGAGGTCGAGCCACTTGGCGTCGAGCAGCACGCCGTTGGTCTGCAGCACGATATCGACCCGGCATATCGGCAGCAGCGCGGCGTAGATGCGTTCGCACCACGATTTGACCCGTCTTACGCCGGCGAGCAAAGGCTCGCCCCCGTGAAAAGTAATGCGGACGGTTCGTTGGCCTGAACGCCTGCAATAGTCGGCGATCTGCGCCACAGCCGCATCGAAGACAGGCTCCGGCATCAGCGCCGGCCGTTCTCGCCAGCTCGTGTCGCCTCGGTTGTATACATAACAATAGCTGCAATTGAGATTGCAGGTTGAAGCGACCTTGAGGACGAAGTCGAGGCGCGGCTCATTGTCTGGCAAGGTCTGCCACCATTGCAGTGCGACGATAGAATTCTTTGCCGTGGGCGGTGAGCGCCTCGCGCTCGGCCGACATCACCTCTTCGCCCTCGTCGAGAAGGCGTCGCAGCTTGGACAATTCCGCGCGCGCCTGCGCCGGGAAAAGATCCCGCGCCGCGGCCTGTTTGTACATCAGGCAAATGAACGCCAACGCGTGCCAGGCCAGAAAGATGCCCCGCAACGGCCGCGGCTCTTTCCGCAATGGGGAGTGGTGGAGACCCACATGGGAGGAATCGATGAGCGGCGCCGTCGCCTCCGCCCGGTAGAGGTAGTGGTGCGCCGTCTCGTGCACCATGGCCTCGAGGACTTCCATCACCCCGCCGTCGAGGAGGTCCATCTCAATGAGGCCCGGAAAGTCCGGCGAAGATCGGCTGTTGAACGTGCCGTCTTGGAGGCTGCGAAGCGGGATAACGATGCGCGCGCCCTCCAAAACCCAATCAAGGCATTCGGGCAGGACTTGCGTCGCCAGCCCTATGGCCTGAAAAAAAGTGCGCGATGCCGCAAGAAGGGCGGCTTCGTCCGCGTCGGAGAGATCGACAAGGTTGCTCGCCCAGCCGCCGACGACGTTCAGCCTATGGGTATGACACCAGACGTCCAGGAACACCTGACGGCCGCCGCGAGGATCGACGACGTCCTCAAGCAATCGTGACAGGTCGTGCCTGCCGGCTTCGACCTTGAAGCTGCCCCCTTCGCCCCAGACCCAGATCGCGCGGTCGGCCACAATCGTGTTCGCGGCAAGAGACCCGTGCGCAGCGAGCCAGAGCGCCAGTTGGAAGTCCCTTGCCTGCCGGATCTCGGACGAATCGTCCTCGATCCCGACCGCGAAAACAAGCGGATGGAGCAGCCAATGCGCCCGGTTGCGCGCCGCATGCGCGAGCGCGTGGCGAAGCTCCTCTGCGCCGATCGAGAGCGTCGGCGCCGGCGACCACGACGACGCAAGCGAAACGATCCGATCGAACATCGCATCCGGCGGCGCGCGCCATGCCCACGCAGCAGCCTCGGCGCCGGACGGCGCAACAGCTTGCTCTATGGATTGGAGGCCCATGGAACGCTCCAGACCTCGCCGGACGAGGCCCCGATCGGATCGCATTCAGCGCGTCGCAGTCCGCCCGGCGGCGTCACGCCGTTTTCGGGGTCCGTCCCCGCGCCAATGGGCGCCGGAACGGCCCGCCGTGCAGGTTCTTGCTTAGCCGGAGCTGCTGCCGCCGCCGGTTCCGCCGGTCTTGGTCTTGAGGGCGGCCAGATTCGCCGCAAACTTGGCGAACGTCGCCTGGTCCATGGACGTGGCGTTCTGCAATATTTGTTCTTCGTGTTGAGCCTCCGGCTTCGGCCTCGAACGGCTGAAAACCCAACCGCGCGAAAACTCGGCCGCGGAGACTTTACTGAGCGACGCCTGGGCGCTCGCCTTCAAAGCGTTTTGAACCGTCGCCCTGGCGTCGGGCGAGAGCTTGGACAATTCGCTATCCGGAACCGAAGCCGGATCGTTCGCGGGAGGCTGGTTCGTGGGAGGTTGAGCCATTGGTTGTTTTCCTCTCGTGTTGTTATCAGTGTAAGTACATTTCTACACAATAGGCGAACATGTGTTCTCGAAATTCCCTCTTTGCTGTCCGTCCTTTTTCTGTCCCTCCTTGTTCGCTCGGTTGTTTTAGACTAAGGTATAAGCGGGGGTCAAGTGGCCGCTTATGAAATATTTGCGGTGAAGAGTTGTATCCCATGAGGATTACGGTTGAAAAATCGCGTGTGGGGTTGCGCGCAACAAAGTATAAACGCTTTGGATAAGTCGAGAAACGGTCAGGCTTGGTGACTGTGCAGTCTTCATTGCTCAAGCTCCTGCATGACGGGCGAAATCTGAAGAAGATCGGCGTCGCCGGAAGTCATCGCCTGCGTGACTCCCGAGCGACTTTCGACATGCTCAAGCCGCGGCTGGCGGAGTTTGGAATTACGCGGGTGGCCAACGTCACCGGGTTGGACAGGATCGGTATCCCGGTTGTCATGGTGACGCGGCCCAATTCACGCTCCGTCACCGTCTCGCAAGGGAAGGGACTCGACCTCGATGCGGCGCGCGTCTCGGGCGTGATGGAGGCGATCGAACTCTTCCACGCCGAGTCGATTACGCGCCCCTTGATGCTGGCGAGCGCTGCGGAAATGACCGCCCTCGGCGCCATCGTGGATCCCCTCAGGCTTCCTCCCTCCAGTGAAGGGCCGTTTGATTCTTTTGCGCGCATCCTTTGGATCGAGGGCGTCGACCTCGTCACCGAGACGCCGACATGGGTTCCCTTGGAGATGGTGACGACCGACGCGACCGGTCGAGGCGGTCCCGGAGTTCGGGATGTTCTGCTCGAGCTCCAACGGTCTCGCTTCCGGCAATCATCCGCTGGAGGCGGCCTGCCAGGGACTTTGCGAGCTCATTGAACGCGACGCGACCACGCTCTGGTATTTGTCGGACCGCGCGACTCAGTCGGCAACACGCGTCGACCTTGCGACAGTCGAGGATCCGATCCTCATCTCGCTCCTCTCCCGGTTTGCGGCTGCCGAGGTGGAGCCCCTGGTTTGGGATGTGACGTCGGACGTCGGCGTCCCGGCGTTCCTGTGCTTGCTCTGCGAGCGGGAAGACCGACCGGAGCGGGACCGCTACGCGTCGACGGGCATGGGCTGCCATCCCACGCGGGAAACGGCCCTGTTGCGTTGCCTGGTCGAAGCCGCCCAAACCCGACTAACCCTGATAGCGGGCGCGCGGGACGACGTCTTTCGCGACCAATATCAGTGGACCAAGGAAAAACGCGACCGACTGAAAGACTTCCGCAGTCTGCACCCGGCACACCGGTCGGCCTGGCGTCCTTTCGAGCGGTCGCCGTCCAATCCGGCCGCAACGCTGGGCGACGACCTTACAGGGTTGCTCGCGCGCCTAAGATCCGCCGGCGTCGATAGCGTCGTCGCCGTCGACCTCTCGAAGCCTGAGTTTGGCATATCAGTCCTGCGGATGATCGCCGCCGATCTCGAGGCGCCATCGTCAGCCTCTGATTATGCGCCCGGCCCGCGCGCCGCGCGCCTGTCGGGGTCGTCCCGGTGACCGGGGTCGTCTTCCTCGGCCCAACCCTGCCGGTCGATGTCGCCAAGGCGGAATTCGATGCGATCTACCTGCCGCCCGCTGAACAGGGCGACATCTATCGGGTGGTCGAACGCCAGCCGGCGCAGATCGGCATTGTCGACGGCTATTTCGACTTCACTCCTTCGGTCTGGCACAAGGAAATCCTGTTCGCGCTGTCCAAAGGGATCAGAGTTCTACGGGAGCGCAAGCACCGGGGCTTTGCGGGCGGCGGAGACTTGGCCGTTCGGCATGGAAGGGGTCGGAAGGATTTTTGAAGCGTTCCGCGACGGCGTGCTCGAGGACGACGACGAGGTCGCGCTCCTTCATGCCCCTGCCGAGTTGGGCTACCAGCCGCTGACGGAGCCGATGGTCAATATCCGCGCAACTTTGGCGAAGGCCGTGCGCGAGGGGGTGGTCGGCGCCGCCTCGCAGCGGAGCGTCACCGCGGTCGCCAAGGCGCTGTTCTACCAGGAACGGGCGTGGCCTACCGTGCTTTCGCGCGCTGGCGACGCGGGCGTCGCGAGGGCCGATCTGAAGGCCTTGTCCGCCTTCTGCGAGCAAAGCCGCGTCGATCAGAAGCGGCTGGACGCGCTGGCGATGCTGCGCTCGATGCGAAACGCGCCAGCGGAGGCCGCGCCCGTCGCCTTTCATCTCGAGGAGACGTGGCTCTCGGAAGCCGCGAAACAGGCTGCGCGCCGGGAACGACCGGCATGCGAAGCTGCGGACACCGCCGTGCTCGACGATCTGCGGCTGCGCGGCAAGGAATGGCGGGCTCTCTACCGGCGCGCTTTGGATCGGCTCGCCCTGAAAGCCCACGCCCAGCGCAGGAATTCACAGGTGAACGACGAAGACGTCATCGCCGAGCTCGACCGCATCCGCCGCCTTCATCGCCTCGAGAGCGCCGAGGAGCTGAACGGATACCTTCGCGACAACGATCTCGATCACGAATCCTTTGTGCGTCTCGCCCGGGAAAAACTGCAAGTCGCGTCGCTCCGGCGACGCTGGGATCCATCGGTGGCGACCGAGGTGGTGAACGCCATGAAATTGAAGGGGGCCTACGCCCCAATCAAGTCTCGCCAGCGCGAGCTCACCGGGCTCCCCACCGCCCAGCCTCGGCCGCAAGACCAGGAGATCCTGGCCTGGTACGTCCGCACGCGTCTCGAAGGCCGCGCGCCGCCCGATCTGCTGATCCACGCCCGTTCGATCGGCTTTCCCGACCTGACGGCCTTCCTCGCGGCGCTGCGGCGGGAGTGGGCGTCCCGCGCCGAGCCCTCCGGGCGTGCAGATGCTTGACAGCCTGCTAGTTTGTTCTATATTTGTTCTGTTGGCACGCGATTGAGGCTCGGCCAGATTCGAACGCGGCCGGTAGCTGGCTGCCGCCGCAGCCGCCGTATTCCGGATTCGTCGCGCCGGCGTTCGTGGCCGAAAGCGGTGGCCCGGCAGTTGTGGGCGGAACCGAACCGCCCCGTAAGGCTCTGAAAACGCTCATTTCGGGAGCCGCGGCGGGTTTGGCTAGCCCATCGTCAGCCGCCGCGCCGTCGCGCCGAAGAAGACCAGGCCCGAGAGTGCGGTGATCCAGAAGCTGGTCGGCCAGTCGGTGTAATAGGCGAGCGTTAGGCCCCCCCAGGCCTCGGCGAGCGCCAACGCCGCCGACAGCGCAATCGCGGGTCCTAGGCGGCGGGTGAGGTTCATCGCCGCCGCCGCCGGGCCGACCATCAAGGTGAAGACCAGCAGCACCCCCACGATCTGGGCGCATTCGGCGACGGCGACCGCGACAACGGCGAGAAAGGCCGAGGCGACGAACCGAAGCGGCACGCCGCGCGCTTCCGCCAGCTCCGGCTGGATCGAGGCGAAGACGAGCGGCCGCCCGATCGCGGCCAGAGCGGCCAGACTCACGGCCGCAAGGACGACGAGGGTCATGAGCGCCGCCGAATCCACCCCCAGCACGTTGCCGAACAGCAGCGCCGCCGCCTGCGTCGCCGCGGCGGTGTAGAAGTGCAGAAACAAGAGGCCCAGGCCCAGCGCGAGCGACAGCATCATGCCGATGGCGACGTCGCGCTCGGCGAGTTTTTCGCCGAAGAGTCCCATGCCGATCCCCGCGACCAGCGTGAAGCCGACGAGGCCCACGAGCGGGGACAGGCCGAACACCAGCGCGCCGGTCGCCCCGGTGAAGCCGACGTGGGAGAGCGCGTGGCCGGCGAAGGTCTGGCCGCGCAGCACCAGGAAGAACCCGACCGTCCCGGCGAGCACAGCGGCGACACCGGAAGCGGCGAAGGCAGTGCGCATGAAGTCGTATTCAAGCATGGTCGTGGTCCGCCGCGTGCCCGTGGTCGTGCCGGTGCGCTTCGCGTTCGACCTCGACATCGCCGGCCATGACGAAATAGCGGTCTCTGACGCGAACGACCTCGATCTCCGCGCCGTAGAGGCGCGACAGCACAGGGCCGGTCACGACCTCCTCGACCGGGCCGATGACCGCCGCGCCGCCGCCGAGATAGAGCACTCGGTCGATCGCATTAACCAGCGGATTGAGTTCGTGGGCGCTGAACACAATCGCGACCTTCAGGTCGTCGCAAATGCGCCGCGCGATCTCCACGACCGCCTTCTGATGCGCGGGGTCGAGCGAGATCAGGGGCTCGTCGAGCAGCAGCACGCGCGGGCGGCCGAGGAGCGCCTGGCTCAACAGCACCCGCTGCCTTTCGCCCCCCGAGAGCTCACCGATCGAACGCCTGGCGAGGTCGCGCGCGCCGACCGCGTCGAGCGCCCAATCGATCTCGCGCCTGGCCGCCTTGTCGAGCCGGGCGAAGCCGAATTTTCGGCCCATGGCGGCGCTCGCCACCACGTCCCAGCCGGTGAGCCGGAAACTCGCGATCGCGCCGCGGTTTTGCGGCATGTAGCCGATCGCCGGATTGCCTCGGGTCACAGGCCGGTCGAGCACGCTGACATCGCCCGCGGCGAGCGGAACAAGGCCGAGCGCCGCGCGCATCAGCGTGGTCTTGCCGGCGCCGTTCGCGCCCAGCATTCCGACGAACTCCCCCTCGCGTACGGAAAAGCTGGCCGACGAGAGGATGTCCCGGCGGCCGAGCCTGATCGTGACGACGTCAAAGCGGAGGGCGGTCACTGGGTCGGACTGAGCGCCTTGTCGAGCGCGTCGAGCTGCCCGAGCATCCAGGTTTGGTAAGTCGAGTTCGTCGGCTCGGTTTCGGACACGCCGATCACCGGAATTCCATTGTCCTTGGCCATCTGCACCAGCCGCTGCACCGAGGGCTCGCTCGCCTGTGCGTTGTAGAGCATCGCTTTGACCTTGTGGCCCTTGAGATCGTTCTCGAAGCCGGCGACCTCGGACGGCGTCGGCTCGGCGTTGTTCATCACCGAAAGCGCGAACTTCTCGTTGTGAACCTTGAGCCCGATCAGACCCGCCTGATAGCCGAACACAGGCTCCGAAGCCGTTATCGGCTCGCCTGCAAAGGATTTCTTCATTGCCGCGATTTTCTCGTCGAGGGGCATTAACGAATCGTCGAACTTCGCCAGCCCATCCTGATAGTCCGCCCGATGCGCCGGGTCGACCGCGACGAGGGCGGCAGCCAGCGCCTTCGCGGCGGCCTTTACCGCGGCTGGATCGTACCAAAGATGCGGATTGTCGCCAGCCTTGTGGCCGGTCAGGGCGCCGACCACGATCTCTTGACGGCCCGGCGAAGGGTGAGCGGCCAGCAGCTTCTCCATCCAGGGATCGTAGTCGACCCCGTTGACGATCACTACCTTGGCGGCAGCGAGCGCCTTGGCGGTTTCCGGGCTCGCCTCGAAAAGGTGCGGATCGTCGTCCGGATTGCTGAGGATGCTTGTGACCGCGACATTGGCGCCGCCGACCTGACGCGCCATATCGCCATAGAAATTCTCCGCCGCCACCACCTTGACCGGATCGGCCATCGCCGGCGCCGCGACCGCGCAGATCGCCACGGCGGCAATGAGCGAAAGCTTGTTGAGCATGAAAAGGCCTCCAATTTTGCCTGACGGCGAGACACTGTTATGTTATAACAGTGCGGGAGGCAAGACCGAAAACGAGGCAAGACCGGACGAGGCGACCTACGGCGCGGGTCATGGTAGAGGTTGGCGATGTTGGAAGAGAAGACAGACCCGTCCTGCGGCTGCGCGCATGACCCAGCCACGTGGGTTGCTCGAGTCGAGCAGGCCTGCGCGAGAGACGCCGTGCAGTTGACCCCGCTGCGCCGTCGTATCCTCGAGATCTTTTCAGCGAGTTCCGCACCGCTCGGGGCGTACGCCATCCTCGAAGAATTGTCGCGGCGTGAGGGCAAACAGGCGGCGCCGCCAACAGTTTATCGGACCCTCGACTTTCTCATCGAGCACGGGTTCGTCCATAAGATTGAAAGCCTCAACGCCTACGCGCCGTGCGAGCACCTCGGACATCCTCATCATGGGATGCTGGTCATTTGCGAGGACTGTGGGCGGAGCGAGGAAATCGAGGACGAGGCTGTTATGCGGGCGATCGCCCTCGCGGCGGCCGGCTCCCATTTCCGTTTGAAGCAGCTTGTGGTCGAGGCGAAGGGGCTGTGCCGGCGATGCGACACAAACCGCCCTTCCTCATGACGCCGCGGCGCTTTCTTCGCCGCGGCCCAAGCGTACGCTCTTACGGGCCGCAAACGTTGACGGCTTGGGTGCCGACGTAATTCCCATAGGCGTCATAAGCGGGCTGGTACTGGACACAGTTGGCGCCGTAGCTATTGGCGTAATAGGACCCGGCTAGCGCGCCTGCAGCCAGACCGCCGACGACGCCGAGGCCGACCGCAGGCCCCCATCCGCCGCCGCCGTGCCAGCCGCCGCCGTGCCAGCCGCCGCCATGCCAGCCGCCTACGCGGGCTCCCCCGCCATGGAAAGCCCTGCCGGCGCCGTGGAAAGCCCCACCGGGGTGACCGCCTCCGAACGCAAAGGATGCGCTTCCACTCAAAACGGTCACGAGCGCGGCAACCGAAGTCGCGGCTACGGCTTTCGATATCATACGCATGCTCATTGCCCTTCATGGTGAGCGGAAACGACCGCCGAATCGCGAACTCGACTCGGCTTTCAGGCCGGCGGCGGCGGTTTCGCGCCAAGGATTCGTTCGCTTCGTCAGGAAAACGCGAAGCGCCCGATTAGGTTCCGGGTCATAATCGACCTGAGCGCGTGGTTCCTGCGGTCCGCCTTCCCGCTCCCGCTCACCACCACAAGCCCGGCGTGGCGAGCTCGACCAGCGCCTCGTCGGGGTCGCGAAAATAGAGGCTCGTCCCGCCGCGCGGCCACCGGTATTCGCCGGCGATCGGGATGGCCCGCTCGGCAAGACGCGTCCGCCACACTTCGAGATCGTCCGCGGCGATCGAGAGCGCCAGATGCAGGCGACCCGCTCCGTCATGGCCCGGAATGGCGCCGCGGGCGTCCACGACGTCGGACTCGGTCGCGCCGCGCTGGAACACCAGCAGCACATGCCGATCGGCGACCTCGAAGGCGACGAGGCGCGGGCTCTCGACCAGCGCCTTGAACCCGAAGACGTCGCGATAGAAGGCGGCCGTGGCCTTGACGTCCACGGCGTAGAGCGAGGTTTCCAGAAGGCCGGTGATCGGCGGCGCGGGCGTTCGCATTGTCGCCTCCGTGGATCCCTGACGGCGTCGGCGGGCCTGGGAAGGCGCTCGCCGGAGGGGCAAATCGTCGGTTTGCTGACCCGACTATAACGCTCTAGCTTTTGGCCGAAAGACGCCGGGAGGAGAATCGTGGCGAAACCCCTGATCGTGATCGACCCACAGCCCAGGGGTCTCGGCGAGATCTTCGACCGAGACTTGCGGCGCCGTCTGCGCGAGGCGGGCGACCTCGTCGTCCACGACGGCGACGGCCGCATGCCGGACGCAACGTTCGAAGCCGCGCTGCCCGAGATGGCGCTTCTGATCGGCCAGACCGACATGCCGAGAGCACGGCTCGATCGGGCGCGAAAGCTTCGCGCCATCATCAACGTCGAGACCAATTTCCTCCAGAACATCGACTACGAGACCTGTTTCGAGCGGGGCGTTCATGTGCTCGCGCCGAGCTCCGCCTTCGCCAGGCCCGTCGCCGAGATGACGCTCGGCCTCGCCATCGATCTTTGCCGCGGAATCACGACCGCGGACCGCGCCATGCGGCGTGGCGACGAGAAGTGGCTGCTCGCGGGCGCCGAGGGCTGCTTCTCGCTCTATGGCGCGCGCGTCGGGCTGATCGGCTTCGGCGATCTGGCCCGCGCGTTCGTTCCGTTGGTGCAGCCGTTCGGTTGCTCGGTGAGGGCCTACGATCCCTGGGTGTCCGCGCATTTCATGCAGGGTTTCGGGGTCGCAGCCGCCACGCTCGACGAGGTCCTGGCGGACTCTCAAGTGATCATCGTCTTCGCCTCCGTCACCAGCGAGAACCAAGGTTTTTTGGGCCGGCGCGAATTCGATCTGATCGCGCCTGGTTCGGCCGTGCTGCTGATGAGCCGAGCGGGCGTCGTCGACTTCCCCGAATTCCTGCACGCGGTGGAGAGCGGGCGGTTCCGCGCCGCGACCGACGTCTTTCCCATCGAGCCCGCCCCGCCCGACGATCCCGCCCGCAAGGTCCAAGGCCTCGTCCTGTCGCCGCACCGCGCGGGCGCGATGACGGATTCGCTCCTCGAAATCGGTCGCCAGACGGTCGCCGACGCGGAGTTGATCCTGCGCGGCCTGCCGCCTCTCTCCTGCCGCCGCGCCCAACGCGAAACCGTCGCGCGCTCGCGCTCGAAGCCGATCGAGCGGGGGTAGTTCGCGTGCGGCCGGCGGACGCTGGCGCCCCGTTCCGATGCGTTCAGCACGCGTTGGGACGCCGAAAATAGTCTCGTATCCAACCGTGTTTTGTTTTGTTTCATGGGGTTATGGCCGAGTTTCCGGAAAAAAATTTGCATCGCTTCTGCAGGGCCTGGGCAGCGCGGCGCGACCCTCCAAGGCCCGCGCGCGCCCCGGCTGGTCGCCTACCAAATTTCCGGTTGTCATAATACCCATAGAAATAACATGTCATAAATTCTGTTTTACCGCAAGTTCATTTAGCGATCGGCCGGCGAAATCGCGTATACGGAACTCCGAGACCGGATCGGAGGGTTGCCGTCCGCCGTACGACGCGTCGCCGACCGACGGCGCCGAGCCCCGCAAAGCCGGGAGGCAGTACGACCCCCGTGGCGCTGGCCGTCGCATTGGGGGCGCTGAAGTGGGAGGCCCGCGGAGCTAGGTCGGCGTCCGCCCCCGCCCTTCCCCCGCCAGCCCCTCCGCCGCCATCAGGAGCTGCGCCGCCGTCGAGGCGGCGATCACGGCGGGGTCCTTGCCTTCGATGCCGGGGACGCCGATCGGGCAGACGAGTTTTGCGAGCATCGCCTCGGTGAGGCCGGCGTCGCGCATCTGGCGCAGGAAACGGGCGCGCTTGGTCGCGGAGCCGATCAGACCGACGTACCCGAACCGCTCGCTCTTCAACGCCGCGGCGACGATGTCGAGGTCGAGGGCGTGCGAATGGGTCATCACCGCGATCAGCGCGCCGTCCGGGGCCGCGGCCAGCGCGGTCGCGGGTTCGGGGACATGGAAGAGCGCGACGTTGGCCGGCGCGCGGGCCGGAAAAGCTTCTCTGCGCGAGTTGATCCACCGCACCGCGAAGGGAAGCGGCCCCAGCGCCAGCGCCAGCGCCCGCCCGACGTGACCGGCGCCGAAGAGATAGACCGTCCGGGCGCTCTCGCCGAGGGGCTCGGTCCATTCATCGGGGCGGGACAACCGTTCAGTGAGGTCTCCGCCCGGCCGATCCCGGTCGAGCCGTCGCTCGACGCGCCCGTCGCCCACGATCCGCGCATTCAGCGTGTTGACCCCCTCGCTCTCGGCGACTGCGAGCGCGGAAAGGTCTTCGAGGTCGCGCCGGTCAAAAGTCTCGATCCGCCAGTCCACCCGGCCGCCGCAGCATTGGGCGAGTTCCGGGCCGAGCGCGAGCGAGCGCCGCGCCGCGGGGCCTCGCCCTTCTTTCAGCGAAGCGAGCGCCGCCTCGAGCGCCATCCATTCGAGCGCGCCGCCCCCGATCGTGCCGTTGAAGCCGCCGGACGGCCTGACGACCATGCGCGCCCCGGCCTCGCGCGGGCTCGAGCCCTGGACGCGCGCCAGCGTCACCAGCGCCGCCGCGCCTTCGGCTTCGATGGCTTCGATGAGACGGCGGAAGGCGAGCATGGGGAGGAGTGTAGACGCACTTCGCGCACGACGCGACGACCGTGTTGGACGGACTCCGGTAGTCCGACACGATCCCCGTAGACCCGCACTTGCCCATATTCCGTCCCTTTCGCCAACAGCCACATTCCGGCCCTCGGCTAGCTCGAAAGAAGACAGTTCGGGGCCTTTTCGGAGCGTCCTCATGCCTGGCGGGTCTAAATCGACGGGTGCGCGTGATAGGGTCCGCCAAAGAGCGAAGCGGACGGGAAGGCGACGCGTATTGAGGCGAAGGAGCCGGGCCCGGAAATCGCGCGGCGATCCCCTCGCCAAGAAGCAGGGAGCGGCTCATGAGGCGGATTCTTCTCGCGCTGGTCGGGGTTGGCGTGCTCGCGAGCGCGGTTGCCGCCACGGCTCCTGTTTCCGGGCCATTGGACGGCGACGCCGCGCCGATATACGCAATCAAGTATCTGCAGGGATTTCGTGACTGGCGCCTGATCTCGATCAAACGATTGACCGGCAAGTCCTTGACAGGGTCCGGGGCCGGGCTCCGGCAGTTGCGCGCCCAATTGGGCAACGACGTCGCCATAAAGGCCTTCCGCGACGGGACTCTGCCGTTCCCGGATGGTGCGATGATCGCGGCGCTCCACTGGAACGAAGATTTATCAGGAGCGGACGACGATGCCCTCGCCGCCGGTTTTCCCGACGCCGGTCTTCACTCCACCTTTGCAGGATCCGCGGTGAACGTTCAGTTCATGGTCAAGGATTTGAAAAAGTACGCCGCCTCGGGCGGCTGGGGATTTGCCGACTTCACGAACGGCAAACCTGGCGACGAGGCGCTGCACGCGAAGTGCTTCCCCTGCCACGCGCCTGCAAAAGACCGCGACTACGTTTTCACGCGCTACGCGCCTACGCCCTGAATGGAAGTGTCTCACGCGATTGCATGAACCGCCGCTTATTGCCGCCGGAAGGCGAGCATGCGGCGTGAATAGACGCAATCGCGTCGCACGGCGACGACAGCGCTTCCGATCGAACCGAACGGCCGTCATTGCGAGGAGCAAAGCGACGAAGCAATCCATGGGCCGCGTCGCGGCGGCTATGGATTGCTTCGCTTCGCTCGCAATGACGGACGCAAGAAGTCTCTTGATCGGAACCCTCGCTCACCTCCCTAAAGCGACGCGATCGCATTCAGGATCGACTCCGGCGTGCACGGCGCTTCGAGCCGCGGATGGCCCTCAGGATTCGTCGCGTGGACGGCGTCGAGGATCGCGGAATAGACTGATATCGCCAGCATCAGCGGCGGCTCGCCGACCGCCTTCGAGCGGTAGATGCTGGGCGTCGGGTTCGAACGCGTGTGCAACTTGGTGTTGAACACCGGCGGGACATCGGAAGCGACCGGGATCTTGTAGGTCGCCGGCGCGTGGGTCGTGAGGCGGCCCCTCGCGTCGTAGACAAGCTCTTCCGTCGTCAGCCATCCCATGCCCTGGATGAACCCGCCCTCGACCTGTCCGATGTCGAGCGCCGGATTGATCGACGCGCCAACGTCGTGCAGCAGATCGGCGCGCAACACCCTCATCTCGCCCGTCAGCGTGTCGATCGCCACCTCCGAGCAGGCCGCGCCATAGGCGAAGTAGTAGAACGGCCGGCCGCTCGCCTTGGCGCGGTCCCAATGGATTTCCGGGGTCTTGAAATGACCGGCGTGCGAAAGCTGCACGCGCGCCAGACGGCACGCCTTGGCGAGCGGGCCGAACTCCATCTTGTGGTTGCCGGAGACCGCGCAGCCGTCGCGGAACTCGACCGACTCGACCGGCACGCCCCAATGTCCGGCCACGTAGGCGGCCATGCGGCCCTTGATCTCGGCCGCGGCGATCTTGGCCGCCATCCCGTTGAGGTCGGTCCCCGAGGAGGCCGCGGTCGGTGAGGCGTTCGGGACCTTGGCGGTGTTGGTCGCGGTGATGCGCACGAAGTGGAGGGGCACGCCGAACTCTTCCGCCACGATCTGCGCGACCTTGGTGAACAGCCCCTGCCCCATCTCGGTGCCGCCGTGATTGAGATGGATCGAGCCGTCGGAATAGACGTGCACCAGCGCGCCCGCCTGGTTCAGCGGGATCAGCGTGAAGGAGATGCCGAACATGAGAGGGGTAAGCGCGATGCCCCGCTTGAGATAAGGGCTCGTTGCGTTGAAGGCGGCGATGCGGGCGCGCCGGGCGCGATAGGCGCTCGTCTCTTCGAGTTCCTCGATCATCGCCCGCTGGGTCTCGTAGTCCTCGACCGCCTGGCCGTAGGGCGTGCGGTCGGAACCCGCGTGCAAGAGGTTGGCCTTGCGCACGTCGAGCGGGTCGAGACCGCGCTCGCGCGCGATCGCATCCATCACCCGCTCGATCGCGATCATGCCTTGCGGGCCGCCGAAGCCGCGGAAGGCGGTGTTCGACACCGTGTTGGTCTTGAGCCGCCGCGTGCCGATCGCCACATCCGGCAGCCAGTAGCCGTTGCCGGCGTGAAACATCGCGCGGTCGACCACGCCCGGCGACAGGTCGACCGAGCAGCCGCAGCGGGCGTTCAGCATCACGTCGTAGCCGGCGATCACGCCCTTGTCGTCGTAGCCGACGCTCCAGTCGGCGCGGAAATCGTGGCGCTTGCCGGTCAGCGCGAAATCGTCGTCGCGATCGAGCCGGACCTTGCATGGACGGCCGGTGACGCGCGCGGCGACCGCCGCCATTGCGGCCCAGGTGCAGGCCTGGCTCTCCTTGCCGCCGAAGCCGCCGCCCATGCGGCGCGTTTCGACGGTGACGAAGGCGTCGGGCACGCCGAGCACGCGCGCGACGATATGCTGGGTCTCGGTCGGGTCCTGGCTCGAGGCGTGCACCATCATCTCGTCGCCCTCGCCGGGAATGGCGAAGGAGGCCTGGCCCTCGAGATAGAAGTGCTCCTGGCCGCCGATCGCAAACTCACCTTCGAGGCGATGGGGAGCGGCGGCGATCGCCTTCTCGGCGTCGCCGCGGCCGAAGGCGTAGTCGTCCTGCACCCGCGCCCCGCTCATGAGCGCGTCGGCGACGGTGACCGACGGCGCCCTCGCTTCGATCTCCATCCGGCCGAGGCGCGCGGCGCGCCGGGCCTCGTCGCGCGTGCGCGCGGCGACGGCGAAAACGGGCTGCCCGAAGAAGAGGACTTCGCGCTCGACCAGGAGCGGCTCGTCAGCGAACACCGGCGCGATGTCGTTCTTGCCCGGGATGTCGGCCGCGGTGATCACCGCGACCACGCCGGGAGCGGCTCTCACCGCAGAGAGGTCCAGGCTCTTGAGTTCGCCCGCGGCGGCAGTCGCCATGCCGATCGCGATGTGCAGCGTCCCCTCGGGCTCGCGAATGTCGTCGATATAGGTCGCGGAGCCCTGCACATGCAGGCGGGCGGAATCGTGTGGCAGCGGCTTGTGGACGACCGCAGTCGGGGCCGCTTCGAGAACGTCATTCTGCGGCATGGAGGGCTCCCAGCCGGCTCGGCGCGCCGGTCCCGGCGATTTCGATGAGCGTCTTCATCAGCACGTTCCTGGCCGCCGTCATGCGATAGCCTGCGGTCGCCCGCTGATCGGTCAGCGGCGTGAAGTCGATGGCGAGCGCGGCGAGCGCCGCGCCCCAGGCGTCGGGATCGTCCAGGCTCACACCGGCCAGCGCGTGCTCGGCGCTGGCCGCGCGCTTCGGCGTCGCCGCCATGCCGCCGTAGGCGATCCGCGCGCCGGCGATGCGACGGCCTTCGACATCGATGCGCGCGCCAAGCATAACCGCGGAGATGTCCTCGTCGAACCGCTTCGTGATCTTGAACGCGCGGTAATGCTGGTTCGCTCCGAGGCGCGGCGCCTCGATCGCCACGACGATCTCGCCCGGCGCCCTGTCCTGCCTGCCGTAAGCGATGAAGAAGTCTTCCAGCGGCAGGACGCGGGTCGTCGCGCCCTTGCGCAACGTCACCCTGCCCCCCAGCCCGATCAGCGCCGGGGCGAGATCGCCGATCGGCGAACCGTTGGCGATGTTGCCGCCGACCGTCCCGCTGGTGCGCACCTGGACCGAGCCGAAGCGGCGCATGATTTCACCAAGATCCGGATGGATTGCCGCGAGCCGCGGCGCCGCGTCGAGGAGGCTCACGGTCGCGCCGAGCGACAGCGCCCCATCCGCCGCCTCGCCGATCGCGTCGAGCCCGGCGACCCGGCCGAGCCAGATGACGCGCGAGAGATCCCGCAGTTGCTTTGTGACCCAGAGGCCGACGTCGGTCGCCCCGGACACGAGCGTCGCCTCGGGAAAGCGGGTGGTGAGGTCGGCAAGCGAATCGAGGCTCGCGGGCGCGGCGAAAAAGCGCGCCTCGTCGCCGGCGAACAGGTCCTTCCCGTCGGCGAGCGCAGCGAGCGCCGCCATCCGCTCGTCGGCCGTGGCGGCAAAGCGGTCAGCGGGCGAGCCGTCGCAGGTCGCTAGCCCCGCGGCGAGGATCGGGCGATAGCCGGTGCATCGGCAGAGATTGCCGGCGAGTTGATCGTTGAGGCTCGCCGCAGTGGCGGGCGCGCCGGAATGATAGGCGGCGAACAGGCTCATCACGATGCCCGGGGTGCAGAAGCCGCATTGCGACCCATGCAGGTCGACCATCGCCTGCTGGACCGGATGGAGGGCGCCTGCGACGGCGAGATCCTCGACCGTGATCAGCTCCGCCCCATCGACCTGCCCCAGGAGCAGGATGCAGGCGTTGACGGCTTCGTAACGCAGGCGGCCGCCGCGCAGCCGGGCGAGCACGACCGTGCAGGCGCCGCAATCGCCCTCGTTGCACCCCTCCTTCGTCCCCTTGGCGAGCGCGTCCTCACGCAACCAGTCGAGCACGGTCATGCGCGGGGAGAAGCGGTCGAGCGCGACGTCGCGCCCGCGGAAGCGGAAGCGCAACTCACGGCGTATCCCTGTCGGTTTTTCGGTCACGATCTCAGCCTGTCGTTGAAGCCCGGCCATGATGGAGCGTTTGCGCTCGAAACGGAAGCGCGACGCGCGCGATCGTCAACGGCGAGACGGCGCCGAGCGTTCCTTGCGCCTCTGAGTTGGGCGACGGCGCCCAACGGCTGCCCCTCGCTGACCTCAGCCGGGCGCCGCTGCTTGCCGATCAGGCACGGGCCGCCGCACGGCTTGGACGACACGCGCGGCGGCGAGCGCGTCAGTCCCTCAGGTCCGGCGGAAGGGCTTCCTGAAGCAGCGACTCGATCGCTTCGTCCGCGCTCATGACGGTCTGGGCGTTGGAGCCGAGGCGGCGGACCGACACGGTGTTCTCGGCCGCTTCCTTGCGGCCGACCGCCAGAAGCACCGGGACCTTCGCCAGCGAATGCTCGCGCACCTTGTAGTTGATCTTCTCGTTCCTGAGATCGGTCTCGATCTTGAGGCCGCGCTTCCTGGCCTTGGCCGCGAAGGCGACGGCGAAGTCGTCGGCGTCGCTGGTGATGGTGCACACGACCGCCTGCACCGGCGCGAGCCACAGCGGCAGATGGCCGGCGTAATGCTCGAGCAGGATGCCGATGAACCGCTCGATCGAACCGCAGATGGCGCGATGGACCATGACCGGCGTCGTCTTCTCGCTGTTGGGGGCGATGTAGAAGGCGCCGAACCGCTCCGGCAGGTTGAAGTCGACCTGGGTCGTGCCGCACTGCCAGTCGCGGCCGATGGCGTCGCGCAGCACGTATTCGAACTTCGGCCCGTAGAAGGCGCCCTCGCCGGGATTGATCGCGGTCGTCACCGCGTTGCCGTGGCGCGCCTTGATCTCGTCGAGCACGCGCGCCATCACGTCCTCGGCGTGGTCCCACATGGCGTCCGTGCCGACCCGCTTCTCCGGTCGGGTGGAAAGCTTCACCACGATCTTGTCGAAGCCGAAATGGCCGTAGACCGAGAGGATCAGCTCGTTGATCTTGTGGCACTCGGCGGCGAGCTGTTCCTCGGTGCAGAAGATATGCGCGTCGTCCTGGGTGAAGGAGCGCACGCGCATCAGGCCGTGCAGCGCGCCCGACGGCTCGTAGCGGTTGACCGCGCCGAATTCGGCGAGGCGCAGCGGCAGCTCGCGATAGCTCCTCAGGCCGTTCTTGAAGATCTGCACGTGGCCCGGGCAGTTCATCGGCTTGATGGCGTAGATGCGCTCGTCCTCGTCCTCGGCCTCTTCGCCGGCGGGGCGGGCCATGAACATGCTTTCGCGATACCAGCCCCAGTGGCCGGAGATCTCCCACAGCTTCTTGTCGAGCACCTGCGGCGCATTCACCTCCTGATAATCGTCAGCGAGGCGGCGGCGCATGTAGGCGGTGAGCGTCTGGAAGATTGTCCAGCCCTTGGGATGCCAGAAAATCGACCCCGGCCCCTCCTCCTGGAAATGGAACAGGTCCATCTCGCGGGCGAGCTTGCGATGGTCTCGCTTCTCAGCTTCCTCGATCTGCTTGAGATAGGCGTCGAGCTCCTCCTTCTTGGCGAAGGCGGCGCCGTAGATGCGCGACAGCATCGGCTTCGTCGAATCGCCGCGCCAGTAGGCGCCGGCGACCTTCATCAGCTTGAAGGCGTCGCCGACCTTTCCGGTCGAGGTCATGTGCGGCCCGCGGCAGAGGTCGGTCCAGCCCCCTTGGCTGTAGAGCTTGAGATCCTCGCCCGAGCGGAATGGAGTCGATCAGCTCGACCTTGAACGCCTCGCCCTTTTTCTCGAAGAAGCTCTTGGCCTCCTCGCGCGCAACCACGGTTTTCACGAACGGCTGGTCGCGCGCGACGATCTCGCGCATGCGCTTCTCGATCGCCGCGAAGTCCTCGGGGGTGAACGGCTCCGAGCGGTAGAAGTCGTAGTAGAACCCGTTCTCGATCACCGGGCCGATCGTCACCTGCGCATCGGGCCACAGCGACTGAACCGCCTCGGCGAGCACGTGGGCGGCGTCGTGGCGGATAAGCTCGAGCGCGCGCGGATCGTCGCGGGAGATGAACTCGAGGCTTGCGTCCGCATCGAGCGCTTCCGCGAGGTCGACGAGCTCGCCGTCGCGGATCATGGCGACCGTGCGCTTGGCGAGCGAGGGAGAGATGGATTTGGCGATGTCGAGGCCGGAAACGCCGGGCTCGAAGGCGCGGCTCGCGCCGTCGGGAAAGGTGACGTGGATCATGTCGCTCCTCAAAGCTCACTCGCCGAAACCAATCGGCGTAAGCGAAAACGCGCTTGCCTATAGACGCCGGCGGCCGGCGGGGCAATCCTCAGGAGTCGCCGCCGCGCAAGACAGGAATTCCCCATGGCGCCTCAGGAAACGCTCACCCGCCGCGTCCTGATCGAAGGGCATGTGCAAGGGGTCGGCTATCGCCACTTCGCCCGCCGGGCGGCGATGCGCCTCCGGCTTTCCGGCTGGGTGCGCAACCGGCCGGACGGGACGGTCGAGGCGCTGATCTCCGGCTCTCCGGCGGCGATCGAGGCGATGCTCACGGAGCTGCGCCGCGGCCCCTTGGGGTCGGATGTGCGCAGCGTCCGCCTCGCCGAAGCCGAGGGCGAAACCTGGGAGCCGGGGGTCTTCGCGATTCTGCGCGGCTAGGCGCAAGCCGATCCGGAGCTTCCTTTTGACGAGACGCTCTCGCCCTTGGACCACGCTACGCGCGCGCGGCCGCGAGCGCCTGATCGAGAAAATCGTCCATTCTCCGGGCGACGACGGCCATGTCGTAGAGCGCCTCGACGCGGGTGCGTCCGGCGCGGGCCAAGGTCGCCCGGAGCGCCTCGGAATTGGTCAGCGACGCCAGCGCCGTCGCGACCGCCTCGGCGTCCTGCGGATCGACGGTGAGCGCGTCCGGACCGCACACTTCCGCGAGGCCCCCGAGGCCGGACGTCACCAGCGCCGCGCCGCTCGCCAGCGCTTCGAGGGCGGTGCGGCCGAAGGGCTCCGGCGTCTTGGTGAGGGCCATGCCGACGGCGGCCCTGGCCCAAGCGGCTTTGACCTCCGCGTAAGGCAAATTGGCGTCGATGCGCACCCGCGCGCCAAACGGCTGAGCGGCCTCGCGGAGCGCCCGCACGGTGTCCGGCTCGCGATCGATCGCCGAGAGGATGAAGCGCGCGCTCCAGTCGGGCCGGGTCGCCAGAACGCGGACGATCGCCGCCATCGCTTCGCGGTGACCCTTGTCGTCGAGCGCGCGTCCGACCGATAGAATTGTCTTGTCCTTTGCGCCCGCGCTCGACCAGTCGCCCATGTCGAGGCCGTTCGGGATGGAGCGCATCGGCGCGCGGACGTTGGGGAAATTTGTCCGGAAGCGCGCGAGGCAATCCTCGCTGACGAAGGCCAGACCCGCGATGCGCTTGAGCTCGAGAGTCCGCTCCGCCCGCTTCAGCGCGCCGGACGCCGGCTTCTCGTAAGCGTGGCTGTGGAGAAGGACGGGAAGCCCCGAGGCCGTCGCGATCACAGCCGCCGCAGGAAGGTGGTTCTCGACCACCGCGACGTCAACGGCCCGGCGCTTGAGCCGCTGTCCGACCGCCCAGGCCTTGGCGAGATTGCCGCCAAAGGCGACCCTTTGGATGGTTTCAATTTCGATCCCCTCGAACGGCTCGTCCACCTTCGGGCAGAAGACCACGGTCGAGCGCGCATAGCGGCTGTGGCGGATCAGATCGCGCACGCAAAGCTCGACCGACGCCGCGCCCTTCGGCCCGAACACCGAATTGCGGAGGAAGACATAGGCGATGGTCGGGTCACGGCCCAAGATCGAACGCGCTCCGAGGGGGTCGGATCGCGACAGCGTCCGGTGGCGCGGCGCCTACACGTCGCGCCGAAGCGCGTCAATCGCCGGGACCCCGCTGAACCCCGCTCTCGGCGCGGGCTCCGCTTTCGTCACGGGCCCTTTCGGCCTGACTGGGATAGACTGGGCGCTTTCCGAACCTCTCCATGGTCCTGAGGACACACCAATGAAGGCGATGGCGCTCAACAAGCCGCGCACTCCCCTCGAATGGACGGAACGCCCGGACCCCCATCCCGAGCCGGGCGAGATCCGAGTGAAAGTGCTCGCCTGCGGCGTCTGCCGCACGGACTTGCATGTGGTCGACGGCGAGTTGCCGAACGCCAACTCGCCGATCATTCCCGGCCACGAGATCGTCGGGCGGATCGACGAGATCGGGCAAGGCGTCGCGAATTTGAGGATCGGCGAGCGGGTCGGCATTCCCTGGCTCGGCCACGTCGATGGAACCTGCCCGTGTTGCCTGGAGGGCCGCGAGAACCTGTGCGATCATCCCGTGTTCACCGGCTACACCCGCGACGGCGGCTACGCCACGGCGGCGATCGCCGATGCGCGGTTCGCGTTTCCCCTGGGCGACGAGGGAAGCGATGTCGAACTTGCGCCTCTGCTATGCGCAGGGTTGATCGGCTGGCGCTCGCTGAAGATCGCGGGCGAAGGCAAGAGACTCGGAGTTCTACGGCTTCGGCGCCGCCGGGCACATTGTGGCCCAAGTCGCCCGGTGGCAGGGCCGAGAGGTGTTCGCTTTCACGCGGCCCGGAGATGTCGCCACCCAGGCGTTCGCCAGAAGCCTTGGCGCGGCCTGGGCCGGCGGGTCGGACGAGGCTCCGCCCGAGCCACTGGACGCGGCGATCATCTATGCGACGGTCGGCGCTCTGGCGCCGCTGGCGCTCAAGGCGGTCCGAAAGGGTTCGCGCGTCGTCTGCGCGGGAATCCACATGAGCGATATCCCGAGCTTTCCCTACAGTCTCCTATGGGAAGAGCGACAGCTCGTGTCCGTCGCCAATCTGACGCGGCAGGACGGACTCGAATTTCTCGCGCAGGTTCCGAAGATCGGCCTCGCGGTCAAAACCACGACCTATCCGCTCCAGCAGGCCAATCAGGCGCTCGCCGATCTGCGCGCGGGCCGGTTCGACGGCGCCGCGGTGCTGACGCCGTGAAGCCTCTCGCCATGTCGTCCGTTTGTTTCGGCTGCCCACGATCTGACGTCGAATTTGCCAAGAGCCTTCGGCAAAGGACAAGCGTCACGCCGATCTCGACTTGACCGGCGACGCCGGGCGTGCTCCCGGTCCCGCCGTTCCAACAAATGGGAAATCCCCGTGTCCGACACCGATCCGCACACCCCGCACCTCTCGCTGCCCAAAGACAGGATCAAGATCCTGCTGCTCGAAGGCGTCAACGACAGCGCCGTCGGGCTGATGCAAGCGGCCGGTTATTCCAGCATCGAGCGCCTGCCGAAAGCGCTCGAGGGCGAAGCGCTGCGGGAAGCGGTCAAGGGCGTGCATATCATCGGCATCCGCTCGCGCACGCAGGTCGACGCCGAGGTGCTCGCCGCCGCCGATCGGCTGATTGCGGTGGGCTGCTTCAACGTGGGGACCAATCAGGTCGACATCGACGCCGCGCGCCGGATCGGCGTGCCGGTGTTCAACGCGCCCTTCTCGAACACCCGCAGCGTGGCGGAGCTGGTGATCGGCGAGATCGTCATGCTCCTGCGCAGGGTCGTCCCGCGGTCCGTCTCGGCGCACGCCGGGGGATGGGACAAGTCGGCGACCAACAGCCATGAAGTGAGGGGCAAGACGCTCGGCATCATCGGCTACGGCAACATCGGCTCCCAGCTTTCCTATCTCGCGGAAGCCCTGGGGATGCGGGTGATCTTCTACGATCACACCGACAAGCTCCGCCACGGCAACACCGAGCCGATGGCGAGCCTCCACGAGCTCCTGGCCCAAAGCGACGTCGTCAGCCTGCACGTGCCGGAGACGCCAGCGACGGCGGGCATGATCGGCGCCGCCGAAATCGCGGCGATGAAGCCGGGGGCGTACCTCATCAACAACAGCCGCGGCACGGTCGTCGACCTCGACGCGCTGGCCGCCGCGCTCAGGGACGGGCGGCTTCGCGGCGCCGCCATCGACGTTTTCCCGGTCGAGCCCCGCTCGAATACGGAAACGTTCCGATCGCCGCTGCAGGGGCTGGACAACGTCATTCTGACGCCCCACGTCGGCGGCTCGACCGAAGAGGCGCAGGAACGGATCGGCGTCGAGGTCGCGCGCAAACTTGTCGAATACAGCGACGGCGGCTCGACGACGGGCGCGGTCAACTTCCCTCAGGTTCAACTGCCGATCCGGCCGCTCGGCACCCGGTTCATCCAGGTCCAGCGCAATCTGCCCGGCATGCTCGGCAAGCTGAACGAGCTCTTCGCCCGCCACGCGGTCAACATCGCCGCGCAATATTACGAGACTTACAGCGACGTCGGCTACGTGGTTCTGGACGCCGATGCGTCAGCAGCGGACAGCCAGCGCGTGCTCGCCGACATTCGCGCGCTCGAGGGCACGATCCGCGCCAGGCTGGTGTACGAGCGCAAGGTCTGAGGGGGGCGACAACGGCCGTAGCCTTTCAGGCCGCGAGTTTCGCTCCCGCCCTTTCAAGACGCCGGAGGGATCGCGCCTTGGAGCGATCGCTCGAGCAGGCGATCGCGGGCTCGAGAAGGCGCACCCGGAAGCCACGCCTGAGGGCGTCCTTCGTCGTCGCCGTGACGCACGCGCTTGCGAACATTCCGCCGAGAACGATCTCTTTGACCCCCTCGCGGCGGAGCCACGCCTCGAACTCCGGATTGATGAAGGCGCTGGACGCCCATTTCGGAAGATACGTCGCTCCGGCGAGTGGGATGCGGTCGTCCCACCGGGCGCCCTTCGATCCTTCTATCGTTGCATAACGCCGCAAGAGGTTCATTACCGCGTCGCCGCGTTTGAACTCGTTGCCGATCGCGACCACAGGACGGCCGTGCGCCCGAAATCGTTCGATCGCCTGCCTCGCGCCGGCGAGCGTTGGATGGACATGAGCCCGGGACACCGGCATGCGGCCGGCGTCGTCGAGGAAGTCGAATTGAAAATCGAGTAGGACCAGCGCGCTATCAAGCGTCGGGATCGCGACGTCTTCAATCATGTCCTCGTCCTTTCGTGGGTTTTGGGGCCTGTCGCCGCGTCAAGCGCGCCGAGTTCAAGGAGGATGGAGCAAGGCCGGTCGCTCGGACGCTTCTCGCAACGCTCGAGGAAGCCGACGAGCTCGCCTTCGAGACGCCGAAGCTCGCGCATCTCGCCGGCGATTTTATCAAGCCGTCTCCGCGCAGTTTCCCGAAGGGCCCGGCAGAAGCCTTCGCCGTCGGCCAGCCGTGCACGGAGCGCCAGAATGTCGGAAAGCGAGAGCCCGAGGCGCTGGGCGATCTTGACATAGCGCACGGTCGCAAGCGTTTGATCGTCATAGTGGCGGTAGCCGCTCTCGGCGCGGGGCTGGTCGATCAACCCCTTGCGCTCATAGAAGCGGATCGTCTCGACGCTGACGCCTGTCTCGCTGGCGAGCTTCCCGATGGTTCGGCGAACGGTCATTTCATACCCTCTGGAATAGCGGCGTAACAGCCGTACCATGGTACAGAGTGAAGAGGCCGTCTCCATTTGAGATGGGGGCGCGCGGGCGTGACCTGCGACAGCATGACCGCTCGCCGGCAATTGCCCGGGCCGACGAATTTTGCTTGAAAAGCTGGCGAGCACGAGCGCGCGACAAGCAGGTGCAGATGGCGAGCGCGGACGACGGCAACGCTGACGACGACAACAAGAGACTCAGCCCGGGCTCGCTAACCCATGTCAGCGCGGAAGGCGAAGCGCGCATGGTCGACGTCTCGCAAAAGGACTCCACCGCGCGCGTCGCGATCGCGGTCGGGCGTGTGCGCATGGCCGCCGCGACTCTCTCAACCCTCCTCGCCGGCGACGCCAAGAAGGGCGACGTTATCGGCGTGGCGCGCATCGCCGGCATCATGGCGGCGAAGAAAACCTCGGACCTCATTCCGTTGTGCCACCCGATTGCGTTGAGCAAGGTGGTTGTCGATATCGCCCCCGACCATGGCCTGCCCGGACTGACGGTTCGCGCCGAGGCGCGGTGCGTCGGGCCGACCGGCGTGGAAATGGAGGCGCTGACCGCGGTCGCGGTCGCCTGCCTCACCGTCTACGACATGGCCAAGGCGATCGACCGGGGCATGATCGTCGAAAGCGTCCGCCTCTTGGAAAAACGCGGCGGCAAGTCCGGCGAATGGCGTGCGGAGGCGCAAGAACCATGAACGGCATGATCACGGTCGCGGAGGCGCTCGCGCGCGTGCTGGCCTCGGCGGACTTGCCGCTCGACGAGGAGAACGTCGCGCTCGAGGAAGCCTACGACCGCGTGCTGGCGCGCGACCTTCATGCCTTGCGCACGCAGCCGCCGTTCGCCAATTCGGCGATGGACGGCTACGCCCTGCGCGCCGCTGACGCCGCCGCTCTCCCAGCGTCCCTCCAGGTGATCGGCGAGGCCGCAGCCGGGCGCGCCTTCGCGAGGGCGGTCGGCGCCCGTCAGGCCGTGCGCATCTTCACGGGCGCTCCGATGCCGGCGGGAGCCGACGCGATCGTCGTGCAGGAGGACGTGCGGCGAGACGGAGACCGGATCACGCTGCAGAACCCCGTCCCCGTCGGCGACAACGTGCGCCCGGAGGGCCTCGATTTCCGCGAAGGCGAAGCGCTGCTGCGCGCCGGGCGGCGGCTGACGCCCCGAGACGTGGCGCTGGCGGCGGCCGCCAATCACGCCGTTTTGCCGGTGCGCCGGCACGCCCGGGTCGCCATCCTCGCCACCGGCGACGAGCTGGTTGCGCCCGGCGGAACGCTCGGTCCGTCGCAGATCGTCGCCTCCAACAATTTCACGATCGCAGGGATTGTCGAGGCCTGCGGCGGCATCCCGATCGACCTCGGGATCGCCCGCGACACCATGGCCGATCTCAGCGCCGCGATCCGTGAGGCGCGCGAGTCGAAAGTGGATGTGCTGGTGACGCTCGGCGGCGCCTCGGTCGGAGACCACGATCTCGTGCAGAAGGCGCTGGTCGAAGCCGGCATGACACTCGGATTTTGGAAGATCGCCATGCGCCCCGGCAAGCCCTTGATGCACGGGCGCCTCGGGAGCCTTCGCGTCCTTGGGCTGCCGGGCAACCCGACCTCCTCGACGGTCTGCGCGATCCTGTTCCTGCTGCCGCTGCTGCGCGCCCTCCACGGAGAGCCCGATCCCGGCGCCGACCCGACGCGGCCGGCCCGTCTCTCGGTCGCCATGCCTCCGAACGGTCCCCGGGAGAACTACGTCCGCTGTGCGCTCGAGCGCACAGGGGACGGCGCCCTCGTCGCCACCCCGGCGGACCTGCAGGATTCGTCGCTGGTCAAGGTGATGGCGCGGGCCGAGGGGCTGATCATCCGGCCGCTGAACGCAGACGCCGCGCAGGCGGGCGATCCCTGCCGGGTGATCGCGTTCGACGATCTGGGGGTTTAAGCCGACACGGCGCGTCGCCCCTCGACCGATCGGTCAGTACAGCGCGGCGAGAACAGCCTTGGAAAAGGCCTGAACCCGGGCCGTCTTCTGGCCGTCGTCGAGGTCGGCGGCCTTGGCCACGCCCGGGCAATAGGCCGTGATGAGGTAATTGGCGATTTCGGCGGACCCGGCGGTCGGATAGCGCTTTTGCAACGCGGCGACGATGTTGGGGATTTGAGCGCTGACGTCGCTCCCGGCGAGCATCGGGGCGAGTTCGGAGATCTGGGCCGGCGTCTCGGTGATCACGCCCGGCTGGGTTGCCGCAGGCTGAGCCTGGGGACAGTCCAACGCCCGCGCCGACGACGTCAGCCCGGCAAGGACCGCGGCCGCAAGCGCCGACGCAACCGGGGCCGCGCGGAAACGTTTGGTCACTCGTCACCCCCCAAAAACCCGTGTCGCCAGGCTGGCGACGCGCTCAGGGTCAGTACCAGCCGGGGGCCATCGGTCCCCAGGCGCCGCCCCAGTCGTTCATGGCCTCCATGTTGAGCTGGGCCGTCACTTCCTGCATCTGCGCGATGTTGTTGGCGGCGCGGATCTGTTGATATTGCTGGTAGGCCGCCGGCGTGCCGACGAAGGCGCAATTGCAGCCCGCCGCGTCGGCGTAGATGTAGACCGGACCCTTCTGACGCTGCGCGAAGACGATCGTGTTTTGCGGCAGGGCCTGAAGCTTCGCGACCCGCTCGGGCGTGTCGGCTTGCAGCCGGACGAAGCCTGCAGCCGAGAGCTGGCCTTCCTTCTCCGGAGCGCCGACGCTGGCGCAACCCACAAGCCCCGAAAGCGCCGCCAGCCCCGCCAACAGCGCAATTTTCCGATCGATCACGAGGCCCTCCGCCCTGATTTGGTTGGGCGCGAACTTGGCCCCTGGGCCACAGCGAGTCAACCGAGCGAGGCCCGGAGGGCTCCCCTTCAGCTTTAGAGGCGTGCGCCCACGATCGCCCGCCAGAAGCCGCTGAAGCCGAGTTCGAAGCCGACGATCGAGTAGTCGAGATCGATCGAGTCCATCACTTCATAGGCGGAATTGTTGCAGATCGAAAAGATGATCAGCCCGTCCTTCGAGACGTGATGACGCGCCTGGCGGAGATAGGCGTCGGTAATCAATCCGTGCGGATCGCACAACGAGTACTTCTCGATATCGTTCTCGGGCGTCTTGTCGATCATCGGCGTGTTGAACACAATGAGATCGAATTCGCTTTCCTCGATCTTCTCGAACAGGTCGGATTCGAACGCAGTCAGCGTCAGCCCGTTGAGCTCGGCATTGTCGAGCGTCGCCTGGACGGCGATCGGTGAGATGTCGGTCGCAACGGTCCTCGACGTCCAGTTGGCGGCCATGTAGAGCGAGATGATGCCGCAACCTGCGCCGATCTCCAGCGTCTTCTTGATCCGGGCCTGATCCATCGCCTTGATATTGCGGATGAAAAACTCGGAGCTCGAGTTGGGAAGCGGGTGATAGACGCCGGCTGGGACGTCCACCACCAGGCCGTCGGTCAAGATGCGCTCAGGGACGGCCTGACGGCGGACAAGGGCGTCATGCGCCGCGGCGATGTCGAAAACGGATATGTTGACCAAATCGGCCAAGCCCAGCTTGCGCAGCACAGACTGCCGCGCGCCGACCCGGTACTGAATATTCATGGCGTTCGCCTTTTTATAGATTGGCGCGCCCCCCTTTAGGAGAGTTTCCGAGGGAGCGGTAGTCGGCCGCAGCCTTGTCAACTTCTACGTCCGGCTCTCGCGGCCGGTTCAACCTTCTCGTCCACGCTCGCTCTCGTGCCAGTCGGACAAGAGCCAATGCGACAGCGCGGTTAGAACCACATGAATTGTGATTCCGGCGATCGAGATCAAGAGCAGCGCCGCAAACATTCTCGGGATGTTGAGGCGGAACCCCGATTCCACGATGCGGTAGGCGAGCCCGGACCCCTGCCCCGCCGAACCCGCGGCGATCTCCGCGACGATGGCGCCGATCAGCGCAAGGCCGCCGCTGATGCGCAAGCCCGCCAGGAAATAGGGCAAGGCGCTCGGGAGCCGCAAGAGACTGAACTGCTGAAAGCGCGACGCGCGGTACATGGAGAAAAGGTCGACGAGGTTGTGGTCCGCTGACGAAAGGCCGAGCGTCGTATTGGCGAGCAGCGGAAAAAACGCCACCAGGAACGCGCACACCAGCACCGCGATCGTCGGCGTCAGATAGATCAGGAGCAACGGCGCGATCGCGACGATCGGCGTCACCTGCATGGCGACCGCAAAGGGATAGAAAGCCCGTTCGACCAGCCGGGACTGGGCGAAAATCACCGCGAGCGCCACACTTCCGACCACGGCCAGAACCAGGGCCTTGATGGTGATGGAAAGCGTCACCCACAACGAACTCGAGAGAGTTCGGCCAGTCCGTGAACAGCGTGGCGATGATGACGCTCGGCGCCGGCAGAAGATACGGCGGAATCGCGAAATAGCGGACCAAGCCTTCCCAGGCCGCAAGCCCGCAGCCAAGCGTCAAGGCCGGGACGGCGTAACCGGCGAAATCGTCGCGAGTCATTCCATGAACTCGCCAGGGGCCGTCCCGCCCATCGCCTCGTGCAAAGCTTGCGACGTGCGTCGACAGGTGTCGGAATAGGTCGCTGACAGACGGAAGCCTTCGCCCCGAACCGGCGGCGCCTCAACTTGAATTTCGGCGAAAGCCCGGCCGGGACGGGCGGCCATGACCACGATGCGGTCGGCGAGATAAACGCTTTCGAACACCGAATGGGTGACGAACACCACGGTCGCGTCGAGCGAAGACTGAAGGTCCGCCAGGTCGTCGTTGAGCTTGAGCCGCGTGATCTCGTCCAACGCGGCGAACGGCTCGTCCATCAGCAGCACCTGCGGGCGGGTGACGAGCGCCCGGGCGATGGAGACGCGCATCTTCATGCCGCCGGAAAGCTGGCGCGGATAGGCCTTGGCGAAACCCGACAACCCGACCTCGGCCAGGGCGGCCTCGATCTGCGGACGCGCCTTCTCTTTCGACACGCCCGCGAGCCGTAGGGGCAGCCAGACGTTGGTGAAGACATCCGACCACGGCATCAGGGTCGGCTCCTGGAAGACGAAGCCGAACTGCGGGCGCTCGCAACTCCAGGCGATCTCGCCCCGCGTCGGTTCGGCGAGACCCGAAAGCAGGCGCAGCACCGTCGACTTGCCGCAGCCCGAGGGTCCGAGCAGGGACAGAAACTCTCCAGAACGGATTTCAAGGTCGAGCCCGGTCAGCGCGACGACCCGGTTGGCGAACACCTTGTCGACCTTCCGGAACGTCGCCAACGCCGGGGCGCGCGCCTTGGCGGGCGTCTGTCCTCCCGCGGACGGAAATGTGACCACTTTGGTCATTCGTCCACCTGAACCACGGGCCCACGGACCATCGACGATGAGTCTCGGGGCTGCGGAAGAAACTCGGGCGCGAAGACAGAGTTCCGAAATCCCGCGCGAGCCGGCGTGCATCCTGTGACCGCCGCCATTTCGCCCCCTCGTTGAGCCGCGTCCTCCGGGACGCCTTCTCTTCCTAAACTCTATCGAGATCAGGCGAAACGGTCAAACACCTCCGTTCTTCACACCCGTCCGCGGCGCGGTCCTTGACGACCGAGTTGGCTGCGTGCGATTCGCTGGACCGCGGCGGCGGCTCGAGCCGGCGGCCTGAGAGGTTCCGGATCGATGGCCAAAGATTACGTCGACGACACGCTACGAATCCCGAATCTGGATCGGCTATTTCCCAATATGGCGGAATTCGACCGGAGCGTGACGACCTGGCCGTGGCTTCGCCGGGACGTCGATCACCCGTATCGGGCCGACCGGCGCAATCCGATCGTCGGGTTCATCAACCGGGACGAGGCGTCGATCCTCACCGCCAACGCGCGCCTCTTCGCCGGACGGGCGGGGCTCGAGATCGGCGCCTGGCGCGGCTGGTCGACGGCCCATCTCCTCACCGCGGGCCTCGGCGCCCTGCACGTCGTCGAACCGCTGCTCGCCGACCCCGAATGGCGGGCAGAGTTTTCAGCCGTGGTCGAAGGCGCCGGCGGCGCCGATCGGGCGATTCTCGTCGCGGACAAGAGTCCGGAGGCAGTCGTCCGCCTCGGTCAGTCCGGGGTGCGCTGGTCGTTCGCTTTTATCGACGGCGACCACGACGGCGATGCGCCGGCGCGCGACGCGCGCGCCTGCGAGCCCTTCCTGGAGCCGACCGCGATGGTCCTTTTCCATGATCTGATCTCGCCGCATGTGGCGAACGGGTTGCGCGCGTTCGAGCAATCCGGCTGGCGCGTCATGGCGTATCAGACGGCGCAGATGATCGGGGTCGCCTGGCGCGGCGACGTCGCGCCGGTCGGCCACAAGCCGGACCCGACCCAGAGTTGGAGCGTACCGGACCATTTGAGAGGCATTCCGATCGCCGGCGGCGGCGGTTGACGTCAACCGAAAGAGGGAGGCCAAAAATGGTTTCGATTTGGGGCCGCAAGGCCATTGTGACAATTGCGGCCGCCCTCTGCGGGCTCGCCGCTCCTGCGCTCGCCGACGACGCGCAGATCGCGCGCGGCAAGTATCTCGTCACGATTGCCGGATGTTCCGATTGCCATACGCCGGGCGCCCTTCTCGGCAGCCCCGACATGAAGCGCTATCTCGCCGGATCGGACGTGGGCTTCTCGATCCCCGGCCAAGGGGTGTTCGTCGGCAACAATCTCACGCCGGACGCGGACACCGGCCTCGGCAAATGGACCGCCGAACAGATTGTCATCGCCATCACCGCCGGCAAGCGTCCGGACGGGAGCCAGCTCAGCGGCGTGATGCCCTACGCTTCGTTCGCGCATCTCACCGACGACGACGCCAAGGCCATCGCGGCCTTCCTTCAAAGCCTGCCGCCCGTCCACAACGCGATCGTGTCCTACAAGTCGACCGACACCGTTCCGATCGCGGTCTCGACGGTGCTGCCGCCTCCGGTCTACAACGCGCTCCCGGCGGCGCAGAAGTAGCCGCCGCATAGCCGCTCGCGCCAGGCGCAGAGATCCGGCGTCCGGTTTGAACTCCTAGTTCTTCGGCCGGAGATCGAGGCCGACGCCCTTGTTGACGAATTGAAGGGTATAGGCCTGCTTGATGTCGAGACCCTCCTTCACCACGCCGGCCTTCACCATCTTGTCGTAAAAGTCCTTCCAGCGCTCGTCGGTCATCGCCCCGATGCCTTTGGTCAGCGTGTCGCCGGAATCGACGATGCCGTATTCCTTCAGCTTGGCGATCGAGAAGGCGATCCCCTCATCGGTCAGCTCGGGATTCTGCTTCTTGATTTCGGCGTTCGCCTTGGAATTGTCGCCGTAGAGGTAATGATACCAGCCGATAGCGGAAGCGCTGACGAAGCGCTGCACCATATCCGGGTTCTTCTCGACGATCTCCCGGCGCGTCATGATCTGGGTCGAATAGGTGTCGTAGCCGTGGTCGGCGAGCAGGAAGACGTTGGGCTTGAACCCGCCCTGGCGCTCCACTTCGAACGGCTCGGAGGTGGCGTAGCCCTGCTGGATCGAGTGCTTGTCGACGATGAAGGGCGCCGAGTTGAAGTTGTAGGGCTTGATGTTGTCGTCCTTGAACCCGAAGGCGATGCGCATCCAGGCCCAGAAGGTGTTGATCGCGCCGGCGCTGACGAAGGCCGGACTGGCGTTCGGCAGGTCTTCCCACTTGTCGAGCCCGACGCCGGGATGCGACATGAAGCACTGCGGATTCTTCTGGAAGTCGGCGGCGACGGTGACGGTCGGAATGTTGTTCTGCACGTTCAGGAAGTCGCCGATCATGTCTCCGCCCATGAAGAACTCGATCTTTCCTGCGATGAGCAGCATGCCGCCGTTGGCGCTCGGGCCTCCCTGCAGGATGGTGACGTCGAGACCGAATTTCTCGTAGGTGCCGTCGACCAACGCCTGAAAGTAGCCGCCCGCTTCCGGATCGGCGAGCCAGTTGGTCCCGAACGTCACCTTGTCGAGCGCCAGGGCCGGCCCGGCGAGGCCCAAAGTCGCAAGCAAGCCCGCGATGATCGCAACGCGCATCCGACAATTCTCCTTCGTTTCGCTCCGGAAGGCGCCGAAACGCATGCGATGCCTCCCATCTTTGGAGAGGCTTCGACCCCCGCCCGCGACGTCCGCGAGCAGCGCCTCTGCGAGCCCCCTTCGAGGGGGTACCATACGAATGCGATTCGCTCCCGTCGATTCGAAAGTTCACGAAGCCGTGTTCCTGAGGCCTATCGGCCGGACATCGGTCAAAACGGAGTTTCCGCATGCGCATCTGGATCAAGGACCCGCTCGCAATTCTCGCGCCCGACGCCGAGCGCGAAGTCGTCGTCGACGGCGACGAGATCGTCGAATGCATCCCGCGCGGACGCTCTCCGGCCGCGCCATGCGGGCTGACGTTCGACGCCTCCCGCCATGTCGTGCTGCCGGGCCTCGTCAATACGCATCATCATTTCTATCAGACGCTCACCCGCGCTCACCCCGCGGGCGAAGGCAAGGACCTGATCCCCTGGCTCGTGGCGATGGAGCGGATATGGGACCGGATGACGCCCGAAGCGATGGGCCTCGCGGTCCGCATGGCGCTGGTCGAGCTCCTGTTGTCGGGCTGCACGACGTCGGCCGACCATCACAATCTGTTCCCGCGGGGTCTCGAGCACGCGATCGACATCGAGGTCGAGGAGGCCCAAGGCGATCGGCTTGCGGATGACGGTCACGCGCGGCTCAATGGGCATCTCCGAGAAGGACGGCGGCCTTCAGCCGGACTCGATCGTGCAAAGCTCGGATGAGATCCTCAGGGACAGCGAGCGCGTGCTTCACGCTACCACGATCCAAAGCCCGGCGCGTTGGTGCAAGTCGCGCTCGCGCCCTGCTCGCCGCTGGCCACGCCCTTGCGCGTGTTGTCGGAATCCGCCGCGCTCGCCGAAGCGCACGACGCGCGCCTGCATTGCCACCTCTGCCAGTCGCCGGACGAAGACGCCTATGCGATGCAGGCCTTCGGCAAGCGCTCAGTCGATCTTTTGCAGGACGCCGGCTGGCTTTCTCCCCGGACCTGGGTCGCGCACGGCGTCCATTTCAACGCCGATGAGATTGAGCGGCTCGGGCGCGCGGGGGTCGGCGTCTCTCATCTTGGCCCTCCTCGGACATGGCTTTCGGCGTCGGGATCTGCCCGACACGGGAACTCGAAGCGGCGGGCGTCCCGTCAGCCTCGGCGTCGACGGCTCGGCCTCGAACAATTCCTCGAACGTCATGGAGGAGGCGCGCCACGCGCTGATGCTGCAACGCGCCCGGTACGGCCACGCGGCGATCGGCCCGTATGACGCGCTGCGCTGGGCGACCGAGGGCGGCGCCCACTGCCTCGGCCGCGCCGACATCGGCCGGATCGGCGCGGGCCTGCAAGCCGATCTCGCGCTCTATCGCCTCGACGAGCCGCGCTTCTCGGGCGCGCAGGATCCGATCGCCGCGCTCGTCCTCTGCGGCGCCCACGCCGCCGACCGCGTCATGGTCGCGGGCCGGTGGCGGGTCATCGACGGGCGGCCCGAGGGCGTCGACCTCGAGGCGCTGATCGCCAGGCATAAGGCGGCGGCGAAGCGTTCGCCTGACCGGCGAGGCTTACGGCTCGCCCCGCTTCTTGCGGTAGACGACGTAGCGACGGAGAGGATCGTCTGGCCTGCGATGCTCGCGCTCGAAGTCGTCGGCGGGATCGTGCGTCATGCCGATCCGCTCCATGACACGCCGCGACGGCGCATTGACGGCAACGGCGTAAGCGACGATTTCCGCCAGATCGAGCCTCCCAAATCCGTCGGCGAGCGCGGCGCGCGCGCCCTCGGTCGCGTAGCCGTAGCCCCAATAGTTGCGCGCCAGACGCCACCCGGCCTCGACCGCCGGCCCAAACGGCACTTCCGTTCCGATGTGCAGCAAGCCGACGAAGCCGATGAAGCGCGACACGCCAGGAACCTCCGCGGCCCAGAAGCCGAAACCGTGCTGTTCGATGTGCTTCTGGAACGTCGCCGCCTGAGCGTCGCTGTCTTCGCGGCTGAGCGTCGCCGGCCAGTAGCGACGCACTTCCGGATCGGCGTTCAGCGCAGCGTAGGGCGCGAAGTCCTCCTCCCGCCAGGGTCGAAGAATGAGGCGGGGGGTTTTGATGACGAAGTCTGGCATCTGAGCGATCATTGATGGGCGGAGGAAATCTCTTTCCGGTTCTCTGGCGCTTGCGCCGGCGACAAGCCGCGCCGCGCGGCCATCGTCTCCATGACCGCCCGCGCTGCGTGCGCGCTCGGCGCCCCGGCGTCGGACAGGCGCATAGCCGCATCGAGCCGCGCAAGCCCCTCGATTTGGGCCTCGCGCTCGGGGCCGTCGCGGAGGATCGCTGCGAGATCGACCGCAAGCGCTGTCGGCGTGCAGGCGCGCTGTAGCTTTTCGGGAATCGTCCGGTCGGCGAGGATCAGGTTCGGCAGCAGGATCGATGGGACCTTGATCAAGAACTTCAGCTGCTCCTCGACAATCCCGACCTTGTAGGCGCCGACCAGCGGCACGCCGGAGAGCGCAAGCTCGAGCGTCACCGTGCCGGAGGCGGCGAGCGCCGCGCGCGCGGTGCGGAAGGCCTCGAATTTCGCCTGCTCGCCGAGCACGATCCGCGGCGCGACAGGCCACAGCGCGGCGCGCGCGCGCACCTCCTCCTCGATATGCGGCAGGGTCGGAAGGATGGCTGTGAACGGCCCAATCTCCGCTTGCAGCGCGCCCAGCGCGGCGCCGAAATCGGCCATCAGCCGGCGGATCTCCGAGCGGCGCGAGCCCGGAAGCACCACCAGCACGGGCGGTTCGGCGTTGCGTCGTCGCGCCTCGTCCTCGTTGGGCCTGAGTTCATCAAGCCGCTCGATCAGCGGGTGCCCGACATAGACGCAGCGCGGGCCTCCGAGCCGCACATAGGCGTCCGGCTCGAAGGGCAGGAGGCCGAGCACGCAATCGACATAGGGCAGCATCGCCTTGGCGCGGCCGGGCCGCCAGGCCCAGACGGTGGGACTCATGTAGTCGATGATCGGCAGGTCGGGCAGCGCCTTGCGCACCTTTCGCGCGACGCGGTGGGTAAAGTCGGGGCTGTCGATGACGACGAGCGCGTCCGGCCGTTCCGCAATGATCGCTTCGGCCGTCTGAATGATGCGCTTGACGAGCGTCGGCAGGCGGGCGACCACCGGCAAGAGCCCCATGACGGCGATGTCGCCGATCGGAAACAGGGCTTTCAGGCTTTCGGCTTCCATCGCCTCGCCGCCGATGCCGGTAAACGCGATGCCCGCGGGGTTGGCTTCGCGGAGCGCCCGCATCAGCTTGAAACCGAGCTGGTCGCCGGAATGTTCGCCAGCGACAAGAGCGATGCGCAGCGGTCGATCCCGCTCGAGGGTCACGCCGCAAATCCGGTGATCGAACAGACCCGCTGCAACGGCGTCTCGCGGACGCCTTCGAGGAGCATCGCCCCGCGTCGGCCGGCGCTCTGGATCGCGGGCAACACGATGACCTACGCCGAACTGTGGAGCGCGGCGGCGGCCTTCGCCAGGGCGCTCGCGCCGCTCGGGCCCGACCAGACCGTCGGGATCCTCGCCCAGCGCTCTCCGGAGGCCTATGTCGGGATCCTCGGGTCGGTTCTCGTGGGGCGCGCCTACGTGCCGCTCAACATGAAGGTTCCGCTCGGACGGCAGCTGACGATGGCGACGGCCGCCCGGTGCGGGGCCCTGGTCGCCGACGCCAGGAGCGCCGCGAGACGCGGCGACCTCGACCGAAGCGCTCATGGGCGCCGGCGCCGCGCCTGTGGCGCTCCCGCCGCTGCAGCCGGAGGCGGCGGCGAGCGCGCGCGACCCCGGCGCCGTCGACGACGGCCGCGACGCCTATGTCATGTTCACCTCGGGAACGACCGGCGAGCCCAAGGGCGTGGCGGTCACGCGCGCCAATCTCTTGGCCTATCTCCAGGCCGTCGAGCGGACGGCGCCCTTCGAGCCGGGCGCGCGCTGCTCGCATCTGTTCGAACTGTCCTTCGACCTCTCCGTGCACGACATGTTCCGCACATGGCTCGGCGGCGGGTGCCTCTACGCCGTCAGCGACGAGGAGATGCTCGATCCCGCCGGCTTTGCGCGCCGCCACGCGCTCGAATGCTGGTTCTCCGTCCCCTCGGTGGTCGCGGTGGCGAAGCAGAGGAAGATCGCGCCAGGCTCCCTGCCGTCCCTGAGGCTGAGCCTGTTCTGCGGGGAGGCGCTGCCGACCAGCGCGGCCCGGCTCTGGGCGGCGGTCGCCCCGAATTCCAGGATCCTCAATCTCTACGGGCCGACCGAGGCGACGATCGCCGTCACCGCCTGCGAGTTCGACCCCGCCGCGCACGAGAGCCTCGCCACCGTTCCCATCGGCCAACCCCTGCCGGGATCCGCCGCGGTCGCGGTGGACGAAGCCGGCGCGCCGGCGGCGGCCGGTCAAACGGGAGAACTCTGGCTCGGGGGGGAGCAGATCGCGCGCGGCTACGTCAACGACGCCGCCGAAACCGCAAGGCGGTTCGTCGATGCGAGCCTGCCTGGCCATCGCCATCGCCGGTGGTATCGCACCGGCGACCTGGTCCTGTCCGACCCGAGGCATGGACTGATCTTTCAGGGACGTCGCGACCATCAGGTCAAGATCAACGGCTATCGCGTCGAACTGCTGGATGTCGAGGCGGGGCTGCGCGAGGCCGCCGGCTGCGAGACCGTCGCGTCGGTGGCCTGGCCCGTCCGCTCCGATGGGTCGGCTGAGGGTCTGGTCGCCTTCGTGTCCGGCTCGTCCCGGACGGAGGCCGAGATCCTGGCCGCGTGCCGGGCGCTCTTGCCGAGCTACATGGCGCCGAGACGCGTCGTGGACGTCGACGCCATCCCCCTCAACGCGAACGGCAAGATCGACCGGGGCGCGCTGGCGAGGAGCCTCGACCAGGCCGGGGGCTCCCTGGCCGCACCGGCGTCCACGGTCGGAGTGCGGTGATGGCGGGAGGGTCTCCGCCGGGCGGCGCCGTCTCGGGCGCCGGCGCCGGGTCCGCAGCCTCAGACGACGACCTGTTCGTAGAGCGCGACGAACTCCCCGATCGTTCTTGGAAAGGTCGCCGTCTCGCCGAGAGGGTCCAGTCCGGTCAGGTCCTCGAGATGCGCGATCAGCATGGCGAAGCACAGGAAGTCGAGACCCGACGCGGCCAGCGGCAAGTCATCCGTCAGCGGAGCGAGCGTCACGTTCTGATTGGCGGCGACGCGCTGAATTTCCGTCAGAACGATGTCTCTGGTGGTCACCTTGTCTCTCCGTATGTCTTGATGCCCGAACACATGGGTCAGAGGCGGCGTCAGAGTCAGTATTTAAAGTCTAATTTATTTCTCACACATGCAATCTATAGCGCGCTGTTCTGGTATCTTTGCCAAATTTTATCGGGTAAGGATCCAATGTCAACCTTTCAGATTGCGCCGCGATGGTCTGCGTCCTCATCGTAAATCTTGGGCGCCGTCGGGCGCAGGAGACCGCGCGCTCGAGCGGCTGCGACGGAGCGCCCGGGGGCGGCCGCGTTGACCGGACGAAACAGGCTTCTCCGGAATTTCGGTTCCGGCGCCGCGCTGCGGATCGGCTCCGCGGTCCTCGGCTTCGCCCTGCTCAGCCTCATGGCCCGGGCGTGGCCGCCGGCCGAATTCGGCGCCTATCTCGCGGCGTTCAACCTGTTTCAGCTGCTGCAGCAGACGCCGCTGCTCGGATTGCATTTCCTGGTCGCGCGCGACGCGGCGACCGACACGGCGAGGCCGGACGCCGACAGCAGGCGCGCCGACCTGCCGACCGCGGCCGCCCTCAGCGTGACGGTCGCCCTGGCGATCGCGGCGGTCCTGGCGCTCGGCGTCAGTCGGGCCTATCCCGCCGATCTTCGCCCGTTGACGCAACTGGTCGCGATCTCGCTTCTGCCGACGGCCGGCATCCTCGTGATGGAGATGGCCCTGACCGGGTGGGAGCGTCTTCAGCTCGTCGCGGTGGTCAATATCGCCGAAAACATTGGACGGGTCGTCATTTTCGCAAGTCTGATCGTGCTCGGATTCGACGTCAAGGCGGTCTTCGTCGCATTCATCCTGCTTCGGATCGGAGCATTTTTACTATATCTTACCGACGAAAAGTGCCGGGCGATCTGGAATCTTTCGCTCTGCAAGGCATCCATTCTGGTCAATTATTTTCGCGAGATTCCCGTCCTGCTTCCGGTGCTGGTCATCGCCGCCCTCTTCGGCCGCCTCGACGTCGGCTACCTGTCCTGGACGGTGTCGCCGGACGCGATGGCGCCCTACGCGGTCGCGGCGCGCTGCTATGACCTCGTTCTGATGGCGCCCTCGATCCTGGCGACGGTGCTCTTGCCGGTGCTTGCGCGCGTGAACCGGTCGGGCGGCGGCCGTCCCGACGGCGAGCTTGACGCGTTTGTCGGCCTGCTGCTGCGCTACGGCCTGCTGATCGGCCTGTTTTGCGCGGTCGCCGGCTCCGCGTTCGCGGCCCCGCTGCTCGCCCGCGTGTTCGGCGCCCGTTACGACAGCGCCACCATTCCGCTCCAGTTCCTGCTGTTCGCCGCGGTCGCCACCGGCGTGAACCAGCTCGCCGCCGCCGTGCTGCTGGTGCGTGACCGGAAACGGTACGACCTGCTCTGCCTGTCCATCGGTCTGGCCGTCCTGGTTCCCGCGCTCCCGCTCGCCGTCGCGACGTGGGGACCGTCCGGGGCCGGAATCGCCGTCTTCGCCGCGACGCTTGCGCAATGCGTGGCCCGCCTTCCGGCCCTCCACTACGCCGCCGGCGTCCGCATCGCGCCCGGCGACATCGCCGCGCCCCTGCTCGCGACGACCGCGATGCTCGCCGTCGCGTGGGCGGGAAAATCGACGCCCCTTGTCGGACTGCCGGCCGCGGTCATTGCGTTCGCCGTCGTCGCCTGGCTCGCCGTCGTCCGTCCGAACGACTTTTCCGTTGGTCGAACCCTGATCGAGGAGCGATGACAGTCAATCACGGAGCCCCCGCCGACGCGCGGGCGACAGACGACGCAAGGCCATCGACCGGCGTCCGCGAGGTGCGGGAGCGGCTTCGCCGCGACCGGGAGAGGCTGCGGGCGCATTACGCCGCGTACGGCCTGCCGCAGCCCGCCATCCTGCCGCTGCATCCCAGCTACCTGGCGGTCTGGCTCCACCGCTGGTCGGCCTACAACTTCCGCCGCGGCCGCCCCCTGCTGGCGCGCCTGCTGTGGCACGTCAACCTGTTCGTCACGGGCGCGGATATCAGCATGATCAGCGATATCGGAGCCGGACTTGTCATTCTGCATCCGGTCTCGACCACGGTGTTCGGGCGGATCGGAAGGGATTGCACGCTCTGGGGGCACAACAGCATCGGCGGCGGAATTCGAACCAGGACATCGGCGCTGGGCCCGGACTGCCCATCGTCGGCGCCGGCGTCAGCTTCGGCGCCCGCGCCACCCTGCTCGGGCCGTGGCGGATCGGGGACCATTGCGTTCTGGAGCCCGGGGTCGTCGTGACCTGCAATGCGCCCGCCGGCTGCTCGCTCGCGCCGGTCCAGAAGATCAAGATCATCGAACAGGCGTCATTTGCCGGCGATGCGGCCCATGGCGCTGATCGAAACGACTGACGCGCCGGCGGGGACGGGGTCGGTCACCACGAGGTGAGGTCCGATCCGCGCGCGGTCGCCGACCGTCGTCGGTCCGAGGATCGTGGCCTGCGCGCCGACGGTGACGTCGTCGCCGAGCGTCGGGCAGAGCGCGAGCGCGCCGGGGCCGGCGGGCGCCGGCGCCCGGGGGCCGACGATCGCATGCACAAACAGCGTCAGGTTCCGGCCGGCCTTTCCCCGGAACACGATCCCAGGCGGATGCGGGATGTAGAGCCCTGGTCCGATGACGGACGCCGGATCCACATCCGCCTTGTGGATCACGGCGTTCGTCAGCGCGAGGAGGCGGCCGACCCGCAGCCAGCCGCGGCGATGGGCCGCGTGCGCCAGCCGGACGAGCAGGCAGCAGGCCAGCGGGGGCGTCAGCAGGATGCTCACGCGTCGCAGAACGGTCGCGTTGGGCGTCTGGAATTCGACGCCGCCGACGCGTAGGCGTCGATGTCGGCGGCGATCAGATCGCGGAAGGATGGTTCGGGCATCGTCGGAGATTGCTCCCGCCGCCGGAGGGTCAAGGCGCGTTCGCAGCGAAGGTCCGGCGGGGCCAACCTTCCGGTGGGTCCCCCCGCGGGGCGTCGGTCGCGCATTACCTGTCCGGCGCGCCGACCGCCGCTTCGACGAGCGCCGCCGCCGCGCGCTCCCACGTAAATTGGCCGAGGTGCCTCTCCAGCGCCTGGCCCGGTCCGGGCCGGTCGCGTCGCGCGGCCCGTGCAGGTCCTTCGCCATCAGCGACGCGAGCACCCCGACCCGGTCGGGGGCGGCCGGGTCGAAGGTCCGCGTGAAGGGTCCCCCGACTTCGGGCAGCGCCGTGGCGTTCGAGTGAATGACCGGCGCTCCGGCCGCCATCGCCTCCAGGATCGGGATGCCGAAGCCTTCCGCCGCGCTCGGAAACACAAACGCCCGCGCATGCCGGTACAGCGTCCACAGATCCTCCGAGGGCACGTCGACCAGGTGGAGGACGCCCGGGGTCTGCCGAAGCGAGCGCAGCGTGCGTTCCGCGCCGAAAGTCCGCCCTCCCGACGACCACGAGGCGCGCGTCGCGCCGGTCGAGCGCTCGCCACGCTTCGAGCAGCAGGTCGATGTTCTTTCGCGGCTCGATCCGCCCCACCGCCAGCGCGTAGGGGCGCGTCGCGTCGTCGCCGAGCCAGCGCGTCAGCGTCGCGCTTTCCCCGGCCGGGTTTCTCGGGGGCAGGGTCGGCCTGCCGTTCGGCGCGACGAGGATGCGGCTCGGCGGCAGGCCGTAGCGGGCGACGAGCTCGGAGCGGGTGAACTCGGAGGGCGAGAGCACGACCGCGGCCCGCCGGGCGGAGCGCCGCACCAGAAGGCGGCTGCGCCAGCGGAAGACGGGCGGAAAGAGATGGGGATGCGAACTCGAACAGGAGGTCGTGCACCACGACGACCTGCCGGCCAGCATAGAACGGCGGCGCGATGTACTGGGTGACGAGCACGTCGAGCCCGTCCTGCTGTCGCGCGCGGGGCCAGCCAGCCAGGAGTCGCGGGACGGCCCGCTCGCCTGGCACGGGCTTGTGGACGAAATTGGCGAACGGGAACCGCGCCGAGGTGATCCCGGGATCGTTCGAATAGATGATCCACCGATTGCGGGGATCGATGCGGCCGACCTGCGAGAGCACGCCTTCCAGCCAGACCCGGGAGCCCTGGCGCTTGCCGGTCAGGACATGGGCGTCGACGCCGATCGTGCGCATGCCCGTCGTCGGGACGCCGCTCACGGCGTCCGCATGAGGGCGAGCGCGATCTGCATGTAGTCCCGGCTCGACCGGGCCCTGGCCCCCAGGCGCCGTGCGGGCTCAGGCGGAGGCGCAGGCGAAGACCGACCAGCGCAGGGCGAACCCCGCGACCGTCAGCGCGTCGAAGATCCGGATCCGGACGGGACCCGAGCGGCGTCGGTAGAAGGTGCGGATCCCCTTCAGCGACGTCAGGAGCACGGCCCCGGTCTGCTGCCGCATGCTCGCGCCCTGGAAATGGGTGACGGACGCCGCCGGCGAATAGAGGACGTTGCCGCCGGCGCGCCGGATCCGCCAGCACAGGTCCATGTCCTCGCCGTACATGAAGAAGTTCGGGTCGAACAACGGCTCGGGGATGCGCTCGCGACGCAGCAGCAGGCAGGCGCCCGACACCCAGTCGACGAGCCGCTCCTCCCCGGAATCGTCGGTCATGTAGACGGAGCGCCGGTAGCCGACCACGCGCAGCGGCCGGTCGAGCGCCAGGTAGTGGCAGGCCACGTTGGCCAGGGTCGGGAAGCGCCCGCCTGTCCATCGCTGCAGCGACCCGTCGCCGTTGAGGAGTCGGCAGCCGAGCGCCCAGACGTCCGGCCGCGCGTCCATCGTCTCGACCATGGTCCGCAGCGACCCGGGATGGACGACCGTGTCCGGATTGAGGAGCAGCGCCAGGGGAGCGGCCGCGTGGGGCCATCCGAGCCTGTTGGCGCCCCCGAACCCGAGGTTTTTCCCGGCCTCGATGCAAAGCACGGCGGGAAATTCGCTGCGCACCATCTCGACCGTTCCGTCGTCCGAGGCGTTGTCCACGACGATGATCTGAAGGGCTCCGGCGGGCAGGCCGCCCTGCTCGACGACCGACCGCAGGCAATCGCGCAGCATGTCGCGGACACGCCAGCTCACGATCAGGACCGAAAGCCTCGGCGCGCACGTCTCCGGGCCGGTCGCGGACTGTTGCTTTGCTCTCTCATGCCGAATTGCGCCTCCAGGTCGCGCCAGATCGCCGTCGCGCGCCCGTCCGTTGCGGGCGCGCCCTGTTTCGCTCGGTCAGCTGGCCCATTCTCTGGTCGGCTTCCGCGCCGGCCGGGATCGCCTTCACGGGCGCCGGCCGGTAGCGCCCCATCAGGCGCTCGTAGGCGCTCAGCACGGGCTCCCAGCGAAACGCTTCCTGCGCGCGCGCGACCGCCGATCGCGACATGGCGTCCAGCTCGGAGCGGGAATTCGAGGGAGTTCGTCGAGGCGCCGGCTGCACTCGTCCGCGTCCTCTAAATAGCGCACGCCGCTTCCGCCGACCCATCGGTTGAAAGGATTGTCGTGCGCCAGCGTCGGACAACCGGCGGCCAGCGCCTCGACGAACGCCGGGATTCCGTCCCTCCGACGGTATGGCCGTGAACGTAGAGCAGGGCGTGCGCGCGCAGCGCCGCCACCGCGGCGGAAACTGATCGCCCCGAGAAACTTGACCCCGGGCCCGGCGGCTTCCCGAACCTGGCGATGATAGGGATTGTCGGGCCTGAAGGTCCCCAATATCGCCAGCGAGACCTTCCGGGGGCGCGGCAGAAGGCGGTCACCACTTCGAGGATCGAATTCTCCGGTTCGGCGCGGGCAATCACCACGACGTATTCGCGGGACGCAGCCCGAAAGGCTCGAGCAGGCCGCGGGTCCGCGTCGGTCACGCGATCGGCGCCGTAGGGAATCATCGTCAGCCGCGCCGACCCGGACAGGCCTTCGGCGCCTTGCGATCTCGGGATGGTCGGCGACGAGATGATTGGCGAGACGCGCGCCGATCCGCTCGTTCGCCCGCATCCACAACCGCACCGGCCGCGACCATTTGGACCGCGCCCACTCTCAGCCCGTCCATGTTGGCGATCACCTTGACGCCGACGAGGCGAAGCAGAAGCCAGAACACGGCGGTGTTGTAGCCGAGCACGAGCACCGGATCGCGCCAGATCGCCGCCCGCAGGACCGAGCGGGCGTCGAAGACCACGGTGCCGAGCGGACCATCCATGCCCGCCCCGAGATTGACGCGCGTCACTCCCGCGCCAGACGTCGACGCCCGGCGGGTCCGACTGGCAGGCGACCCGGACCCGCCAGCCGCGGTCGGCCAGATGCAGCGCGAATCGCTCGGCGAAGGTCTCGAAGCCGCCGTGCCGGGCCGGAACGCCCCTGTGCCGAGGATGGCGATCCGCGCGCGGCGCCGCCGGATCGGATTGCGCGTTCCTGGAATGCGCGTTCATCGTTCCTCCGTGGGGTTGGCGCGAGGTCGGGCCCGACGGGCGCGATCGGAGTAAGAACATAATTCTTATGGAGTTTATCGGCGACCGCCGGGGTCGCCGCGGCGGAGTGAGGCCCCGTGGGCCAGGCCGCGTCGGCTCGCTCGCCCGGTCCCGGCCTGGGCGGCGCGGCGACGGCCTCGCGACAGGGTTCCCGCGACCCCGCCCGGCGCGACCGCCGTCCCCGTCGATGGCGTCCCGAACGGATCGAGCGCTCGACGCGCGGCGCAGCGTCACTCCGCGATGCGGATCACGGACGGATCGACCTGAACGCTGACCTTTCCGCCAAGGAGCTCGAGAAGCAGCAGCACGCGATTGCGTGGGTCGAGGCGCTCGAACTGGCCGATCGTCTCGGCGAACGGGCCCGAAAGGAATCCTGACCTTCTGGCCGGCCTGAAGGCGATCCGCGGGCGTCCCGGCGCACAGCAGCGTTTCCCTCTCGATGATCGCTTCGACGACGCCGTGCGGCACCGGCGTCGGCAGCTCCGAGTCCATGATCAGGCAGGCGACGCCCGCCGCCCCGTTGACGCTGCGCCAGCGGTCCCGGGACAGATCGGCGATCACGAACAGGTATCCCGGAAACAGCGGAGCCAGGACCTGTCGAACCTTGCGCGCGTGCCGGATCGTTCGCCGGAACGTCGGTGCATAGACGCGAAAGCCGATGCGCAGAAGGTTTTGCGCGGCGATGTGTCGCGATTGGCCTGGGTCCGCGCCACGTACCACCGTTCCCCGCCGGCCAGCGCATGGGACGGGGCGTCACTTCCGTGCGCCTCCGGCCGGCGCGCCGGCCGCCGCCAACGGTGTCGCAACTGCAGACAGCATGATCGCCCCCATTCAAAGCGGCGCCGGCCGGAAACAGGACGTGGACGGCGAGACGAGACATCGTGGCGAAGGGCGCGACCGGCGCGTCCGCAGCGCTCGGCCTGCCTGCGGCGATGGTCGGCTGCATGTCGCATCGGGATCGGACGGCCCCGGCCGTTCGGCGCCCGCCGCCGTCTCCCGCAATCGTCGCCCGGAAGGCCCCGATCGGACGGACCCGATCGAAGATCCCCGCCGGCCCCGCGTCGCCGCGAGGCCCCGCGCCCGTCGGCCGGCGGTCGGCCGCCGGGAGGAACCCGCTCGTCAGGGCCGGCAGTCAGGACAATCCAATGCTACCGCACTTTGGGTGACGCCGGGCGTCACCCATGTCGTCGTCGCCAGGCCCGCAGCAACCCGGCGGCGGCGCAGCCATCAGGGCGACGCGCACCAGACAAACCGCGAAGCAATTGCAGCAGAAGGTCAATCCCAGCATAGAGCACCAAGACTCAATTGTTCTCCGTTCTTTTCAGTTGTTCTTTTTGACGATAATCTCGCAGATGATGATTGAAAGTATCTCAATGAAGGCGGAACCAATGTTACGGTGGGGACAAGACGATGAGCGAAATCAGGAAATGTACGTATTGTGTATTGGTGTTCATTTGGTCGAAATGAATTTTTATTTACCGAGATGGAACGATACGATTGCGTCGCCGGCGCCACGAGGCGCGCTGCCGGCGGCCATGGCGAACGGGGCGAGCCCGATCCCGGAGGCGGCGAAGAGCGGTTCGCGCTCGGGGCCCGGGATGCCGGGGCTCGCGCCGGCGCCGCCTGGCCGGCCTCGCGTCAACCCGAGGGCGCGTTCGCCCGCGGGTCGGCGATCAATCCGGCATTGAGGGCGGCGCGGCGAGGGCCGCCGGTCCCGCGTCCGGGTTCGTCCAGGCGCGCCCGGACGAAAGAGCCCGGCGCCCCGGGCGACGGGCCGCGGCGAGCGGGGCGGAGACCCGGGCGCCGCAGAGCCGCGGCCGCGGCCGCTATTCCTCCAGCTCGCTGTCCCAGTAGAGGTAGTCCATCCAGCTGTCGTGCAGGTAATTGGGCGGGAACAGGCGCCCGTTCTGGTGCAGGTCGTGGACGGTCGGCTGGTAGGGCTCGGTCGCCGGCCACATCCGCGCCACCGACGGCAGCATGTCGGCCTTGCGCAGGTTGCAGACCGAGCAGGCGGCGACGACATTCTCCCAGCTCGTCACCCCGCCCTTCGAGCGCGGGATGACGTGGTCGAAGGTCAGCTCCTCGCGTTCGCCGCAGTACTGGCAGGTGAACCGGTCGCGCAGGAACACGTTGAACCGGGTGAAGGCGGGGAAGCGGGTCGGCTTCACGTAGCTCTTGAGCGAGACCACCGAGGGGAGCCGCATCTCGAACGAGGGGCTGCGGACCAGCGTGTCGTATTCGGAGAGGATGTTGACCCGGTCGAGGAACACCGCCTTGATCGCGTCCTGCCAGCACCAGATCGACAGGGGATAGTAGCTCAGCGGCCGAAAGTCCGCGTTCAGGACGAGCGCGGGGCAGTTGCCTGGCGATAACGATTGAACATGAACCGTCACAAAGACGCTCCGTTCCTCCGCAGGTCACGAAGCCGGACCGCACCCGACCGTCTCCCTACTGTACAGCGACCGTGACGCCCTTGTGAAGGCGTCGAAAACCGTTGATTTCAGGCCTTTCCGGGGACGCGCCGCGAATCGCCACCCCGCGTCGCGCTCGATCGCCTCCATGTCGTCGTCCGAGAGGCCGAAATGGTGGCCGATCTCGTGGACGAGAACGTGGGTCACGACCGCCTCGAGCGTGTCCTCGCCGTCGCACCAGGCGTCCAGCAGCGGCCGGCGGTAGAGCCAGATCATGTTGGGCATCTGCCCCGTCTCGCCGGTCGCGCCGCGATCGGGCAGGCCGCGGCCGCGGAACAGGCCGAGCAGGTCGAACTCGCTCTCGATGCCCATCTCGTCCAGGGTGTCGTCGTCGGCGAAGTCGGCGACCTGGATCACGAGGCCCTCGCACAGGCGCCGGAACGGCGCGGGGAGGCGAGCGAAGGCTGCGTCGGCGAGCGCCTCGACGTCCTCGAGCGCGGGCGCCCGGAGAGGCCCCAATCCCGTCGCGCTGGCGCTCATGTCGGGCTCCTGGGCTGGCGGGCCGCCGCGTCCATCGAGCGGACACGGGCGGCGTCGAGGTCGCGCACGAGCCGCTGCATCCGGACCGCGAGCGCCGCGCGGACCTTGCCGGCGGCGTCGGGAAACTCCGACAGCACCCGGCGGAACGTCTCGCGGGGAATGCGCGTGAGCACCGCGTCCTCCGCCGCCCGCGCCTCGACCCGGCGCACGGCCGGCGCATAGAGGGTCGTCTCCCCGATCAGCGCGCCGGTCATGACGCGCCGCGTGCGGCCCGCGGGCGAGCGCGGGTCCTCGAGCAGGATCGCGCCGGACAGGACGAAATAGCCGGCGTCGCCCTCCTCGCCCGCCCGGAACAGCACCTCGCCCGCGCGCAGCCGCTGCTTGCCGCAGGAGAACGCGATCAGTTGCACCGCCTCGCGCGGCATCAGGCTGAAGGGCGGGATCCGCGCCAGCCGGGAGACGTCGGCGTCGAGCGTCACCCGATTCGCCCCGCCGCCGACGCCACGAGCTTGTAGCCGCCGGCCTCGGTGATCAGGAGCTGCGCCTCCGCCGGATTGCGCTCGATCTTCTGCCGCAGCCGGTAGATGTGCGTCTCGAGCGTGTGGGTCGTGACGGCGGGGTTGTAGCCCCAGACGTGCTTCAGCAGCGTCTCGCGCGGCACCGGCTGCTCATTCGCCCGATGCAGGAAGCGCAGGATCGCGGCCTCCTTCTCGGTCAGGCGCAGCTTGACGCCCTTGCCGTCGACGAGGTTCTTGGACGGCGGGCGGAAGGTGTAGGGGCCGACCGGGAACTCGGCGTCCTCGCTCGCCTCGTACTGGCGGAGCTGGGCGCGGATCCGGGCGAGCAGGACGACGAACCGGAACGGCTTGCCGACATAGTCGTTGGCCCCGGAATTGAGCCCCTCGACGGCGTCGGCGTCGGAATCATGCGCCGTCAGCATGATGATCGGGCGGCGGAAGCCGTCGCGCCGCAATTGCCGACCGCCTCCCGGCCGTCGAGGTCGGGAAGGCCGACGTCCATGATCATGATGTCCGGCGGCGCTCCGCCAGACCGCCGCCACCGCCGCCGCGCCCGTGGCGACTGCTCGACCACGAATTCGGGATGGAGCGCGAGCTGCTCGACCAGCGCGCTGCGCAGGTCTGCATCGTCGTCGACGATCAGGATTCGCCGCGGCCTAACATGGCGACGACTCTCGGCCGCTGCGACCCCGTGGCTAGTGCGCTTCGCCGGACGCCCGGGGAGGGCTTTGCCTGGAGCGTCAGCCCGCGCCCCGCGGCGGCTCGCCGCGCGCGCGAGCCCGGCGGCTTCCTCGTCGGTGAACACGCGGCTGCGGGTGAGGAAGCGCACGCCCTCCGGCGCCTCCAGCGAGAACCCGGCGCCGCGGCCCGGGACGACGTCGATGATGAGCTGGGTATGGCGCCAATATTCGAACTGCGCCGCGCCGATATAGACCTTGCAGGCCTCGATCTCGCCGAGGAACACGTCCTGGCCGCCGACCTTGAACTCGCCGGCCGGGTAGCACATCGGCGCCGAGCCGTCGCAGCAGCCGCCGGACTGGTGGAACATCAGCGGCCCGTGCATGCCTTCAGCCGCGCGACCATCTCGGCGGCCGCGTCGGTGACGAGCACGCTTTCGACCATGGCGGGCCTCCGGTTTGCGGTCGTGCGGGAGGGAGCGTGTCCGCGCTCCGTCGGAGACGGGCGTGTCCGTCCGGATGCCGTCGATGACCGCGCGGGCGGGGTCGCGACCCGGCCCGCCACCCGGACATGCGCGGCCCCCGGCTCAGAAGAAGCCGAGCGCCTTGTTCGAGTAGCTGACCAGGAGGTTCTTGGTCTGCTGGTAATGGTCGAGCATCATCTTGTGGGTCTCTCACCCGATGCCCGACTGCTTGTAGCCGCCGAAGGCGGCGTGCGCGGGATAGGCGTGGTAGCAATTGACCCACACCCGGCCGGCCTGGATGCCGCGGCCCATGCGATAGTAGCGCGAGCC
>CAVVJO010000013.1:0-85071 GCA_963748545.1 uncultured Alphaproteobacteria bacterium | reverse complement strand
TCCCCACAGGCCCTCGAGATCGAGATGGCTCCGAGCCGCGGCCCTCGGCGCGAATCTTGGGAGACGACGGCCGCAGCCGCGCAAGTCCTCGTCGGGGCGCCGCGGCGAGCCGCGCCGCCTCGAGCGGACTTAGCCGCGCCTCGAGCCGGCCGAAATGGCGCTGGCGCTGGCGACCGACACCCTGTTGGGAGACAATAATCGCCGCGAGGCCGGCGAAACCCGGTTCGCGCGCCGAGCGGCGGCGGGCCGCCCATGGCGAGAGCCGCCCGACGCACTCGGGATCCTTCTGCCGCAGCGCCTGGCGGCCGCGGCCAGGGCGGGCTTCATCGGCTATGGCGGCTGGGGTGAGGAGAGCCGCCGCGGCGCCGGCGGTTTCGCTCCGGCCGCGCGGCGCCGCTTCATGCATTCGCTTCTCCGCCATGCGTCTCGACGCCCATTCCCGTCCGGTGTCGCGCCGTCGCCGAACGGCGCCTCGCAATCCCGCACACGCCTATCGCGCTCTGCAACCAGCGCCTTGCCGATGAAACCGGCGGCCGGCTTGCAGCGCGCGCGGTCGAGGTCCTCGAGGCGCAGCAGCAGCCGGCCGCCGGTTTCATCGGCAAGGCGCTGGTTGCAGAGCGCCGAATAGGCGTGTCCAAGATGCAAGGCGCCGTTCGGCGACGGCGCGAATCGGAGCACCGGGATATGGGAATGGGCGTCGAGACGCATGGCGGAGAAGCGAATGCATGAAGCGGCGCCGCGCGCAAGACGGAAGAAACCGCCGGCGCCGCGGCGGCTCTATCACCCCGGCCCGGCCATCCTCGATGAAGCCGCCCTGGCCGCGGCCGCCGAGGCGCTGCGGCAGAAGGATCCCGAGTGCGTCGGGCGGCTTCTCGCCATCGGCGGCCCGCCGCCGCTCAGGCGCCGCGAACCGGGTTTCGCCGGCCTCGCGGCGATTATTGTCTCCCAACAGGTGTCGGTCGCCAGCGCCAGCGCCATCTTCGGCCGGCTCGAGGCGCGGCTAAGTCCGCTCGAGGCGGCGCGGCTCGCCGCGGCGTCCGACGAGGACTTGCGCGGCTGCGGCCTGTCGTCTCCCAAGATTTCGCGCGCTGAGGGCCGCGGCTCAGACGATCGCCGAAGGTCGTCTCGATCTCGAGGGCCTGTCGGCGCTCGACGCGGAGGACGCGCATCGCACGCTCGTCGCGGTGAAAGGGATCGGACCGTGGACCGCCGACATTTTTCTCTTGTTCTGCCTTGGTCATCCGGACGCCTTTCCGGCCGGCGATCTCGCCCTGCAGGAGGCCGCGAAACTCGCGCTGGCCCTCAAATCTCGGCCCGACGCGGCCCGGCTCGAACGGATCGCCGAACGCTGGCGCCCCTGGCGCGGCGTGGCCGCCCGCATGCTATGGACCTACTACCGCGCGGTGAAAGCCCGTTCCGGGATGGCCCTCGCCGACGGATCGGGCTAAGTCCGGCGCGATCGGGCTTTCGGCCGGAGGCTCGAGGTTTCAAAAGAGTGTGGACTGCGATTCGGTTCGACCGGTCGCATCGCGATCTCGGACTGGATTTGGAGCAAGCGTTCATGAGCGTCGCGCTGGACGGACCGCGGATACAGGCAAGCAGCGGCCGGGCCGCCGCGCTGGTGGTTTTCCTGCATGGCTACGGAGCGGACGGGAACGATTTGATCGAGATCGGCCGCCAATGGCGTCAACTGTTGCCCAATGTCGCCTTCGTCTCCCCCAACGCATCCGAGCGCTGCCCCGCGTCTCCGACAGGCCGTCAATGGTTCGCGCTCGCCAACCGCCCCCCCGACGATCCCTCGGGCGCGGAAGAGCGGTGGAACGGCGTCGTCGCGGCGCGAGGGGCGATCGATGCGTTCCTCGATTTGGAACTTCAGCGCCTCGGCCTCGACGAATCGCGGCTGGCCCTGGTCGGTTTCAGCCAGGGCACGATGATGGCGTTGCACGTGGCCCTGCGCAGAAAACGCGCTCCGGCGGCGATCGTTGGCTTCTCCGGCATGCTGGTCGGACCCGAAAGGCTTGCCGAGGCCAAGGCGCGCGACGCGCGCGGCGCGCCGCCGCCGGTGCTGCTCATACACGGCGACCAGGACCCGTTGATCCCGATCGACGCCATGTTTCTCGCGGCCGACGCCCTCGCCGGGGCGGAGATCCCGACCCAGTGGCATATTTCCTTTGGCGTCGGTCACGGGATTGACGCGGGCGGACTGCGCCACGGCGGGCAATTTCTCGCCAAAGCCTTCGCTGCAAGCCGGTTTTGAGGGTGTACGAAACGCGACCGCCGACGACGGCGCGGGGGAAACTCTGATGCTAGCCGCGCACGACTGAGCCGAGCCCCAAAAAAGGAGGCCGCCTTTCGGCGGCCTTCAAGTCTAGGGAGGAAACGCCCAAGGAGGGCACGTGCGGGCAAACCTGCACCGCACACAAACAAATTAGTGCTGCGGCGCACCAATTGCAAGAACTTTCGTATCTCAAATCGAGCAAAAGTTACGATCTGAGGCGAATTCTCAGGAATGATGGCCTGAAAAACGAAACCACATGCGATTTTTGACAGATAACTTCTGTTTATAAGAAAGACTTCGTGATGCTCGTAACGACATTGGCGTCGCAAACGCCGAGTCGAGAGGCAGCAACCCTCGTCTAGTGGCGAGACCGACGGCGCGGCGCTGGTCTGAAATCGTCGGTCAGCCGCACCCATAATTCTCGTGCGCCTTCTCGGGTCGACGTTGTTCTGGGCTGCCGTACCGGAAGACAACACGGCAGGCCGGCTTTGCGGGAGCCGACCTGCCGCGCGACCCGGCGAGGAGCGAAGAGGACGCCCCGACGCCGGATCGAACCACCTCAAATTACGACACGGCTTCCGTCGGCAGGGCGACGAAATGCGTGCCGTTGTCGTTCTTGATCTGCATCAACACCGACCGCTTTCCGTCGGACTTGGCGGAGTTGATCGCCGAGGCCACCTCGGAAGGCTGCGACACGGATTTGCCGCCGACCGCCAGGATCACGTCTCCGGTCTGGAGGCCCCTCTGCGCGGCGGCGCCTTCGGGGTCGATCTGCGCCACGACGACGCCGGTCTTGCCTGCGCCCTCGACAGCGGTCGCGGGCTCAAGCGCCATACCGTACTTCGCCATTGCGTCCTTGCTGTGCTGCTCGGGTTCGTCGGCCCGGGCCTGATGCTCGTCCGACATCGAGCCCAACGTGACCTTGACGGTCTGCGTCGAGCCGTTGCGCAGGATCGTCAGTTCCGCGTCCTTCTTCGGACCGAGCGCCGCAACCTTGCGCGCCAGGTCATGCGAGTCGGAGACGGCTTCGCCGTTGAGCGCGGTGATGACGTCGCCGTCCTTGAGTTCGGCGGCGGCGGCAGGCGAGTCCTTCTCGGCCTTGTCGACGATCGCGCCCTTGGCGTCCTTCAAACCAAGGCTGTCAGCGATGTCCTGCGACACTGGCTGGATCTGCACGCCGAGCCAGCCGCGCGCGACCTTGCCGTTGTCCTTGAGCTGCTCGACGACGGTCTTGGCCACGTCGCTGGCGATGGCGAACCCGATGCCGACGCTGCCGCCCGACGGAGAGAAGATCGCCGTGTTCACGCCGACGACCTCGCCTTGGGAGTTAAAGGTCGGACCACCCGAGTTGCCGTGGTTCACCGGCGCGTCGATCTGCAGGAAGTCGTCATAGGGACCCGCGCCGATGTCGCGGCCGCGCGCCGAGACAATGCCCGCCGTCACCGTGCCGCCGAGACCGAACGGATTGCCTACCGCAATCACCCAATCGCCGACCCGCGGCGTCTGCGAGGCGAACGAGACATAGGGATAATCGGAGCCTTCCTTGACCTTCAAAAGGGCGAGGTCGGTCTTGGGGTCCGTTCCAACCACGCGCGCCGACATGGTCTTGCCGTCGGTCGTGGTGACGGTGACGTCCTTGGCGTGATCGACGACGTGGTTGTTGGTCACGATGTAGCCGTCGGAGGAAATGAAGAAGCCCGAGCCCTGAGCCATTCCCATGTGGGGGTGATGGGGTTGCTCATTTTCGCCGAACTGCTGGCCCATGCCGGGCGCGCCGAACTGGCGGAAGAACTTCTCGAGGGGGCCGCCCTTCGGAATATTGGGCATTGGCTGCGCATCGCCGTCGTCGGCGACGTTGGTTTCGTCAATTTTGACCTTGACCGACACGACGGCGCCTTTGACGTGGTCGACAACGTCGGCGAACGACGCGGGACCGGCCGAGGTCATCGGGGTGGCGGCGACGGCGGGGTAAGTGGAGAGCGGCAGCGCCTCGATCGTCACCGCCCCAACCGCGGCCACGGCGACCGCCCCAAGCAACGCCGCGCGCACGGATTTCGGCCCGCTCGGACGAACGGAAAACAGATTGCCCACTTTGAAGACTCCATCATGTTTGATGTCGCCGGCGTGAATTCATCCGGCGCGATGGAGCCCTTATGAGCAATCACTGTTTACGCGTCGATGACGACGGCATGAACAGTTGGTAAGTTCCACTTCCCTGTACGTAGCAGGCATTTTTCAAGACACTAACCCGCAAATAAATCAAGCCTGGCGTCCGAACCGAAGGAAGCGCGCCGGAAACCTTACTTGCGACGTCGACGCCTTTTCTTAAGAAGGATTAATCTGGCGGCCAAGCTCCAGAAAACCAGACAGGCGCATGCGCTGCGCGTTCCCGGAAGGCTGCAAAGGAAGCGCCTGGAGGGACGGGCGGCGGCGCGACGGCTGGGAGGACGCCGCGCCGCCGTTTGCAAGTCGGCGCTAGAGCGGCCGGCTCTTTGCGCCCGCCGCTAGCGCGTCGCCATGCGGACGACGTGGCCGCCCGGCCCGGGACGCGGTTTTGCAGGAAGATGCGGCAGATAGCGCTCGACCAGCGCCGCATGGTCGAGGTCCTCGATATCGACAAAACCCAGCGCGCGAGCCCGCTCGTGCAGGGCCGCCGTCTCCAGATAGCACCGGAAAGGCTCGCCGCTGGCCGCCACCCGCGCCGCCATGGCGTGATGGAAGTCGCGCGCGCCTCCCTCCTCGATCGCATGCGGCGGATTGGCGTAATCGAAGACGACCTCCGCCCCGCCCGGAAACTCTGCGAGCGCCCTCAGCGTCGCGATGACGGCCTCGTCGGTCAGGTACGGGGTCACGCCGAGCCACAAGACAAACGTCCGGCGCCCGACGTCGAGGCCGCCAGCGATGAGCGCCTCCGTCATGGGCCCATGCTCGAAATCATGGGCGACGAAGGTGAGGTGAGCGGGTTCGGCGACGTCGGCCTCTGCGAGGCGGCTGCGCTTGTCGCGCTGAGTTGCGGGATGATCGAGTTCGAAAACCTTGAGCCCCGCACGCGGTTCGAGGCGGTAGGCCAACGTATCGAGCCCAGCGCCGAGCACCAGGATTTGCCGAACGCCGGCTTCGATCGCAGCGAGGGCTTTCTCCTCTGCGAAGCGGCTGCGCATGGCGACGAAGAAGCGCAAGCCGCGCCGCTCCGGCTCGGCTTTCGCGATGGCGATCGCCTTCTCAGCGTCGCGGCCAAGAATGCGAATGGCGAGCGGATCGGAGAAAACGAGGCCGCCCTCGAGCGCCTGATGCGCCGCTCTCTGTCCCGCCGCGCTCAACGCGGTGCGGCTGGCTTGCCCATGCTTCATGGCGCCGGAGGGTAGGGGCGCCTTGGCCGCCTGTCGAGGCGCAAGATCCTGGGGCCGGCTGCCAGCCAAGGGCGCCGCGTTCAGTTCGCGGCGCAGGTTTGCGTGACTGGCTAGGCCCGATGCGGCGGCCCAAAATGCGACAAAAGGCCGCGGATTGGACACTTCGCACCTACAATCTACGTAGAGCCCCCAATTGCGCCCCCGCCGGCGGTCGCCAAACTCCAAGACTACGCGGCGCCACGCGACGCCAGACCGCCAAGGCTTAAGCCGAGCGCGAAAACGCGGCGGCCAGGCGCTTCGGGCACGGCCGGCGGCGACGACGCCGGCGAAGCGGCCGCGCCGCCGGTCGCTGCTAGAACGCGGGTGCGCTCGATGCTTTTACAGGAGAGGCTATGAAAGAGTTGGGGAACGCTCAGCGGGCCCGCCAGCTCGTGGCGCGCGGCAAATCTGCGGTCGAGGAACAGCGCCGGCGGATTATCGAACTTCGAGCGATGGGCGCCCCTACCGACAAAGCCGAGGCGATGCTCGCGCAAAGCAAGGCGAGCCTGTCCGCTTTCGAATATGGGTTGGGACTGACCACGTTGGACCTGACGCAGCTTCCGCCGGGGAGAGCCGGACGGCGGCGTCAAAAGCCGGCCCGCAAAGGGTCTTAAGGTTTTCCCCGCCCGCGGCGCTTCCGACAGCGTCCGGGCGCCGCGCATTCGAGACTGGTCTCGGACAGCCCTTTCAAGACGAACGGTCCGACGACCTAACGGTTCAGAGCGGCCTCGAGCTTCCCTCGCCATTCCGCCTCGTCGCGGGCTGGCGAATCGAACGGCAGGCGCGCAGCATGACCGCCGGCGGCGAGGTCGAGGCCCTCGGCGTCGAGCCCGATCGCGCGCCAGGCTTGCCTCCCGGCAGCCTTGCGCCCCGCAAGCCGGGCGACCGCGACGTCGCCAAGCGCGTTGACCCGCTCGATCAGACGCGGCTCCGCTTCGGCGAGGAGGGCTTCGGCGTCGCGCGCGATCAGAACGTCGGCGGACGTCAACGCGTCAGCGCGACCGAAGCCGCCGTTGAAGTGAACAGTCTCGATGGCGAGCCGAAAAAAGGCGAAATCTGCGAAGTCGGCGTAGAGCTTGGCTTTCGGGTTTCGCTGGAGGTAGCGCGTCCGGACCCGCGCGCTTTGCGCTTTCTCAACCCGCCCGTTCAGCGTGAGCCGAGGATGGTTCAGCGGGTCGCCCCGCTCCGGCACGTCCGTGAGAAGGACTGAGGCGCGAGAATCGGCGGCGAGATGCTGGGTGTGACGGGCAAGCGTCGACATCAAGAACAGCGGCGCCCCGTCGAAGTCGCTTGCCACCCCGACGAGCGTGGTCAAAGGGCCGCCCGAGGTCGGATCGAGGGTGGCAAGCGCCGCGGTTCGCGCAAGCCGCATGAGGCGTTTGGCGTCGGCGACGGCCTCCGCGTGCGCCGGCTTGACCTCCGGGGGAGTGTTCAACGTGATGGCCTGAGAAACGCGATCGCCTGGGAACGGCGGACGGACGTGACACAAGACCTCCGCACCGCCCCGGTCAAGAGGGCGCCGAAACGACGGCGCGCGCCCGCTCGCGTAACCCCATGGCGCCGGCAAGCCTTTGAAAAGATTGGCTCCTGGGTTTGAAAATAGCCCTGACTTAGGCCTAACACGCTGATATCGCTGGGATGTTTCGCAAAGACCGCGGCAAGACCCTGAATTAGCTCAAGACCGGTTTGAAGGCGAGGGGCCCCGAGCAAAGTCAAGCCACCCCCGGGCCAACCGCCGCCTCGAGGTCTCCCGGCCGGCCCTTGTCATTTCGGCGACGCGCCCCATCTCAAAAGTTCGTGTGGCCTATTTCCCAAAAAGGGAACACATTTCGGCCGCGAACGGTTATGATGGTCGCGCCGCGCCGCCCGGGCGGCGGCGCGATTCGAAGGAACGGGAGTCTGATGCCCACCATCGCCCTGGTCGACGACGACCGCAACATCCTCACCTCGGTATCCCTGTCGCTGGAGGCGGAAGGGTACCGGATCCAGACCTACACCGACGGCGCGGCGGCGCTCGAAGGCCTCAAGGCCAATCCGCCCGATCTCGCGATCTTCGACATCAAGATGCCGCGCATGGACGGGATGGAGCTTCTCCGTCGTTTGCGGCAGAAGTCCGATCTTCCGGTCATCTTCCTGACCTCGAAAGACGAGGAGATCGACGAATTGTTCGGCCTCAAGATGGGCGCCGACGACTTCATCCGAAAGCCGTTCTCCCAACGCCTTCTGGTTGAGCGCGTAAAGGCGATCCTCCGCCGATCAAGCCCGAAGGACGCCAGTTCTCAAAAAGAGACGGAAGCGAAAATTCTCGAACGCGGCCGGTTGAAGATGGACCCCGAGCGCCACACCTGCACCTGGGATGGAACGCCGGTCACCCTCACCGTGACCGAATTCCTGATCTTGCAGGCGCTGGCGACCCGCCCTGGCGTTGTGAAGAGCCGCAACGCGCTGATGGACGCCGCCTACGACGATCAAGTGTATGTGGACGACCGCACGATCGACAGCCATATCAAGCGACTGCGTAAAAAGTTCAAGGTCGTCGAGCCGGAGTTCGAAATGATCGAGACTCTGTATGGCGTCGGGTACAGATTCAAGGAAGCCTGAGGCGGCCCAGAGCGAGTTCATGACCGCAGGAGTTGATCGCCAGCAAGTTGTGACCAACGTCTCGCAGAGAAGCCGGCGGCAACAATGGGTACGGGCGAGGCTTCGATTTGCATGGCGGCTTCTGACAGCTCGTTTTTCCTCGTCGCTGACCCGCCGCATCGTGGTGCTCAACCTCGGCGGCCTCGTTGTCCTGATGATCGGGTTCCTTCTGCTGAACCAGTTCCGGGCTGACATCATCGCGGCGCGGGAGCAGAGCCTGACCACTCAGGCGGACATCATCGCCGCAGCCGTCGCCGCATCGGCGGGACTCGACACGGACTCGATTACGATCGACCCCGACAAACTCTTGCAACTCGCGCCCGGCCAAACCGCGGCGCCGTCCCAGAGTGATGAAGAGGCGATACAGTTTTCCATTAATCCGGAGCGGGTCGGGCCGGTGCTTCACCGACTGGTGACTCCGACTCATACTCGGGCGCGTATCTACGACAGCGACGGCCGACTGCTGTTGGATTTACGATCGCTCTCCGCACATGGCGTCGTGGTGCGTTCCGATTTGCCCGACGCCGCGGAGCGCCGCAGTCTCTTCGACCGGCTGGCGGGCGCACTGCGGAACTTTTTTGCGACCCCATCGGCTCCGCGATCGGAGAATCCCTGGCTTGTCGACGGAATGACCGTTCCGGAGGTCAAGGCTGCGCTTCTTGGGCGGCCGGAAGTCGCAGCGCGGATCAACAATGAGGGGGAGACGATTGTCTCGGTCGCGGTTCCCATCCAATACATGATGGCCACTCGCGGCGCCTTGCAACTTTCGACACAAGGGGGCGACATCGATCGCGTGATCGCCTCGGAACGCTGGGCGATTTTTCGCTTCTTTGTCGTCCTGGCCTCCGTCATGCTCGTGCTTTCCTTGTCGCTTGCCAACACGATTGCTGAGCCGGTACGACGGCTTGCGACATCAGCCGAGCGGGTCCGCCGCGGCATTCGATCTCGGGAGCAAATCCCCGACTTCACGGCCCGCACCGACGAGATCGGACATCTCTCAAGGGCGCTTCGCGAAATGACCATGGCGCTGTATGGCCGTCTCGACGCGATCGAAAGCTTCGCGGCGGACGTCGCTCATGAGCTAAAGAATCCGTTGACCTCGCTGCGTAGTGCTCTCGAGACCCTCCCGCGCGTTCGCGCGGACCAGTCGCGCGATCGCCTTATCGAGGTCATGCAGCACGATGTCCGGCGGCTCGACCGGCTGATCTCGGACATTTCCGACGCGTCACGCCTCGACGCCGAGCTTGCCCGCGGCGAGGCGAGCCAGGTTGACGTCGCTGCACTCCTCAGAGCGGTGGTATCGATGGCCCAGGACTCCCCGCGCGCTAATGGCACGCGGATTGAACTCTCGATCGAAACGAGGCGCGGCCGTCATCCCGAGACCGACTTCCTTGTTGTCGGCCACGACTTCGCGGTTGGCGCAGGTGGTGACCAACCTGATTGACAACGCCTGCTCCTTTTCCGAGCCGGGAGGGGCGGTTCGCGTTAGACTCACAAGAACGGCCGTCTCGTCGAAGGTCGAGACGCCGGAGCGTTGGGTCGTGATTACAGTCGACGACGACGGCCCTGGTATCCCTCCCCATGCGCTTGAGCGCATCTTCGAGCGGTTCTACACGGACCGCCCAAGTCAGGGGTTTGGGCAGAATTCAGGGCTCGGGCTTTCGATTTCACGCCAGATCGTCGAGGCCCACGGCGGAAGGGTATGGGCGGTGAATTGGGAGGCCGAGGCAGTTGCCCTTCAAAGCGGAAGCGAGCGGCAGGAGCCAGTGCGTCACGGCGCCGGCGCGCGGTTTGTCGTCGAACTGCCGGCCTTTGGCTCATGAGTTCGACGACGCGCGACGGAATTGGGATCCATGCGACGGCGGTGATCTATCGCGAGAGCGGCGTCCTCATTCTGGGGGCATCTGGATCGGGTAAAAGCGCGCTCGCCTTGGCTGTTTTGGCCCTTGCGAGAATGAGCGATCGGTTCGGCGCTTTGATTGGCGATGATCGGGTTTGGGTGCGCGCCATGGGCGGCAGACTAATTGCGTCGGGCGCGCGGCACATGGCTGGCCTCATTGAGCGACGTTCGGCGGGGATGGAGTCGGCTCCGAGCGAACTCGCCGCCGTGATCAGACTTTTCGTCGAATTGAGCGGCCCGAACCGCACTTGGCCCCGGTGGCCCGCCGAACGGGACATTTCAGCCCTCGAAGGGATCGAAGTCCCCCGGATCGGTTTGAATTCTGCCGCCAGTGTTGTCGACAATGCGATTTCCGTCGTAGACCGATTGGAGCGTCGCTCTCATGGAGGGCGACGTGGCGGAATTTCGCTTGAACAAAGCGCCGCAGTGCACAAAAATAGGCAGCTTGCGAGTTCGCGGACAGTTTAGCGTCGAAGCTCGAGCTGGACGACTGATGGATATTTGATGATCGGAATGGTCCTGGTGACCCATGGCCAGCTCGCCACTGGCTTTCGGGCAGCGCTCGAACACGTCGTGGGACCGCAGTCTCAGCTCGAGACGATCACAATCGGTCCCGACGACGATATGGAGCAGCGACGCTCAGACATCCTCAACGCGGCTGGGCGGGTTCAGGATGGCGCTGGCGTCGTGATCCTGACGGACATGTTTGGCGGCACGCCCTCCAATCTTGCGATTTCGGTTATGGACGGGGGACGGATCGAAGTGATCTGTGGCGTAAATCTGCCGATGCTGATTAAATTGGCGACCATTCGGGAGTCCAGCGGTCTCGATCACGCGGTCGTCGAGGCGCGCGAAGCGGGACGAAAGTACATCACGGTCGCAAGCAAAGTTCTCGCGGGAAAATGACGGACATCAACGCTGACGACTCTCGCGCGCCAACCGGCGAGCAGTCTCGGGAGATGCGGATCGTGAACCGCAAGGGCCTGCACGCGCGAGCGACAGCTAAATTTGTGCAATGCGTCGACAGATTCGCTTCCGACATTAAGGTCACGCGGTGCGGCGAAACGGTCGGCGGCGATTCGATCATGGGCATCCTCACCCTGGGCGCCGGCATGGGCTCCATCATCACCGTCTCGGCGTCGGGAGCGGACGCCACAGAAGCCCTCGACGCTTTGGAGGAATTGGTCGCCGGGCGGTTCGGCGAGGACGAATAGCCCCTGTCACATGCGGAAGTCCTCGCCGAGGTAGAAGCGGCGGACATCCGGATGGCTGACGATGGCGTCCGGCGGACCTTCGGTTAACACATGTCCGCTATGGATAATGTAGGCCCGGTCAATCAGTCCGAGCGTTTCGCGCACGTTGTGATCGGTGATCAGAACGCCGATCCCGCGCCCTTTCAAGTGACGGACCAGATCCTGAATGTCGCCGACCGCGATCGGGTCGATGCCGGCGAACGGTTCGTCGAGCAGCATGAAGGACGGCTTGCCGGCAAGCGCGCGCGCGATTTCGCATCGTCGACGCTCGCCGCCGGAAAGCGCGATCGACGGCGCCTTTCTCAGGCGGGCGATATCGAACTCGTCGAGGAGCGATTCCAACGTCGCCTCGCGCGCCCGGCGGTCGGGCTCGTTAACCTCCAGCACCGCGCGGATGTTGTCTTCGACGTTCAGCCCTCGAAAAATCGAGGCTTCCTGCGGCAAATAGCCGACGCCGAGCCGAGCCCTCTGAAACATCGGCAAGGCGGTGACGTCGTGGCCGTCGAGTTCGATGGTCCCCTTATCCGGCTTGACCAAACCCATGATCATATAGAAGACCGTGGTTTTTCCAGCGCCGTTCGGACCGAGAAGGCCGACAGCCTCTCCCCGCCGAACGGAGATGCTGACGTCCTGTACGACCATTCTGCCCTTGTATCCTTTACCGAGATGATGAACGGCGAGCATGCCCTGCCCCCCGCCGCTGTCTGGTTGAGCAGAGCGCATCGGCGCAGCGGATCGGCGCGCCTCAGCTCCCCTCCGGGGCCGGCGGTTGGCGGCGTTCTCGCTTAACAGGTCTTCGCTCACGAACGGGAGCTCGCTTCGACCTTGATGGACCGCTTGCGCTGAGCCAGCATGCCCGCTCCTACTTGGGCTTCGCGGGTTCGGCGGCGTTGCTCGGCGTGAATTGCCCGTGAACGCGCGCCGCCTTTCCGCCGGCGGTGTCGATCGTCGCCTGACCGGACTTCAGGTCGTAGGTCAGCCTGTCGCCCTTGGTCACGTTCTGGCCGTCGCTCAATGTCACATGGCCGTTCAGGAACACTTTGTCCTGACCCTTGTCGTAAACGCCGCTGTCCCCGGTGGCGACCTGGGTCTTGGACACCACCGTCACAGGGCCGGCAGCCTCAAGTCGCTTGATGCCAGAGTTTTGCGATGGCGGTTGTTGTCCATCCGCGGGGGCCTGAGCAGCCGCCGCAGGCGCTGGCGACGATCCAGGCGAGGGCGACGGCGATCGATCGAGATAGACCGTCATGACCGAGCACGTCATTTTCGTGTCGCCCTGGATCACGACCACATTCCCGGAGTAGATGGCTTTCTGCTCCTTGTCGAAATACACCAGCTTGTCGGCGTCGATCGAGATCGGCTCCTTCGAACTGGTTCCCGGCAGGATCTGGATCGGGCTGGAGGACGGCGCGGAAGCGGGGGGCGGCTTGGTCGCGGCCCCGGCGGCCGTGACGCCGAGCGCCAGGACACAGGTGAGAAGGCGCGTCCCGGTCAGGAGGGCGCGGATGTCTATCATGGATTGGTCCTCTTCGCCTGACCCTCGTCGGGCGCATCGCTACGCGGAATGACGGTCGTCCTGACGCGTCCCTCGAAAATCAGTTCTTGCCCATTGTTCTGCGCGGTCGCCCTGTCCGCGGAGACCGTCGTGTCTCCGCCGATGTGCACTTCGACCGGTTCGTCGCTGCGGTATAGCCCGGTCTTGAAATCGATGTCCACGCTTCGCAACCGCACCTCGAAGCGCGCGCTGTCGATTTTCACATTCCCGGTCAGCTTCATGCGCTCCCCGAGACTGTCGTAGACGCCGGCGTCGGCCGTAAGGCGCGTCGCGTCAGCGCCGGTCCCCATATCTCCAACGAGCTGTTGCAGCTCCGCGACGGTCGGATGCTTAACATCCTGGAGGGCGCGCTCCGCCGTCAGGACGTAAGGCTGCCCGTCGCTGCGAAAGCCGGCCAGCCTCGGCTTGGCCATGGCGATCTTGGTCCCGTCCAGCGACAAGTTCGAAAAGCTCAGCGAGCCGCTCTTGGGGCCGAAAGGGTCGAAAATGGCGATCGCGATCATCGCGGCGACCACAGCAAAGACGGTGATCAGGAGCGCCCTCCGCAAAAGGCGCACCCGGCCGGAGCGACGCGTGGCCGCCGCAAACAGATTTTCGCGTTCCCGTGGCGGCGCGATCGAAACACGCCGCGTCTCCGCGTGCGCTTCACCGATCACCGGGCGCTCCGTGTTTTGCTGCTACGAACATACGGAGCCGATCAAGACGACCTCGGTGGCGAAGTTAGGGCTGAGCGCAAAGGATGACAAGAAACCAAGCGGTGGGCGAAGTCGACCGTCCGGTTCAACAGGAAGCGCCGCGCCCTCGCCGCAGGAGGACGACCCCGCCCGGGAACGCGAGCCCGTTTTGAACTCTTTCAAGAGCTTGCGGCGAAAATTCCGGGCGGTGGAACAGTTCCGGGCGGGTCCTGGCCGGGCAGAGCCGCCATGAGACGCGCATCCGGCGCGAGCCGAAAGGATCAACCGGGATCCCCCTCCATTTGCAGTTCCGTTTCCCGAGATTTCAAGTGCTTGCGAGGAGAAATCCGGGCGAGCGCGATGCCCGGGGCGTGTCGAAACCGGTCGCGCCGTCGGACAGCCGACAACCTCGACCCGCTTGGCGGCGCCCAGAAGGGAGGGTTGGGCATTTCGTTCGGTGACATCGCAGACCTCTCTCTCGCGCCATTGAAGAAGTATACACATCCTTTGTTTTATTGCAATTCACTTTACGTGTCGTTCTGACAAAAACGAACAATTTTAAAATGTTTAAACTGTTGACGCCCGCTTTGCGCCGTTTCGCCGTCGTTTCGGGTTGCGCGGCGGGCCGTTGGCGCTCGGCATTGCGACGCGAACAAGACATTGTCGCCTTCTCCGGCGACTCCCGGCGACTGGAGGCCATTTGAGCGGACGCCGCGAGAGACGGCGCGAGGGGGCAAGCAAGAGCCGGCTGCTCCCGCTGTTCGGACCTCTCGGACGGCGTCATGAGGTGGGCCAACGCCAACCGGAATGTTGGGAAGGATGTCGGCGGACTGAAACTGACTTGGCCGGATCAGAGGCCTGGTAAGCGCTCGCCCGACTCCGGGTCGAAGAAGTGAGCCTGGGCGGGATCGAAGGCGAGCTTGACGGTGTCGCCCTCGTGGATTCTCATCCTCTCCTTCAGCACCGCGACAATTTGGGTCTGACCCGCGTGCGCGATCAGATGGGTCTCGGAGCCCGTCGGTTCGACGAGAGAGACCGCGCAAGGAAGACCCGCTTGCGGGTCGAAACGGACGGCCTCCGGGCGAATGCCGAACAGCACCTTGCGTCCCGTCCATGAGGCTGGCGTCGGCCCAATCGAGGCCGAATGCCCATCGGGCAGCAGGAGCCTAGCGCCGTCGCCGTCGATTGTTCCCTCGATCAGGTTCATGGCGGGCGATCCGAGGAACGTCGCAACGAATTTGTTTGCGGGGCGGTCGTAGAGGTCGAGCGGCGCGCCGATCTGCTCGACCCGCCCGCCGTTGAGGACGACGATCTTGTCGCCCATGGTCATCGCCTCGACCTGATCGTGCGTGACGTAGATCGTGGTCGTCTTGAGGCGACGCTGAAGTTCCTTGATCTCGCCTCTGACCTGAACGCGAAGCTTGGCGTCGAGGTTGGACAAGGGCTCGTCGAACAGGAAGACCTTGGGATCGCGCACAATCGCCCGACCCATGGCGACGCGTTGCCGCTGACCGCCCGAAAGCTGCCGTGGATAGCGCCCGAGCAGCGGCTCGAGTCCGAGCGCGGCCGCAGCCGTCGCGACTTTTTGCTTAATCTCATCCTTGCCGAGGCGGGCGAGTTCGAGAGCGAAGCCGAGGTTTTGCGCGACGGTCATCTGCGGATAGAGCGCGTAGTTCTGGAACACCATCGCGATATCGCGTTCCTTCGGCTCGAGCTTGTTGACCACGCGGCCGTCGATCGCGATTTCCCCGCCGGTGATGGTCTCGAGTCCCGCCACCATACGCAGCAAGGTGGACTTCCCACAGCCTGACGGCCCGACCAGCACGACAAACTCTCCATCGGCGATGTCGACGGTCACGCCTTGAATGATCGACACGGCGCCGAAGGATTTGCGGACGTCTCGTATCTGTACGGACGACATGGGGCGAGGTCCTCGTTAGCGCCGCCGCGCGTCTGGTCGGCGGATGCGAATGGCCTGGTACGGCTTGGGCTGCATTTCGACCGCGAACGCCGCGATTGGCTTGGACTCGGTCAAGGCGCTGCCCCGCTGCCGGAGCCGCGGATAGACCGGACAGGGAACGCGCTTCGCCGGCTCGATTGTCATGTTCCATGCGTCGATGACGTCGACGTCATATTCGCGATCGTCGTTCGGCAGACCGGCGGCCCAGAGCGCCGGCTGATGCTCGCCGAAATAGATAAGGCGGTAGTCGCCCTCGCTGGCGCAGGAGACGCGCGGCCAAGGAAACTGGTCGGTGGGCGCCGGCGTGAGGCCTTCGACGACATCCGCCTCGATGATCGACCGCAGGAAGGCGACGCGCTTCCAGCTTTCGCCCCGCAGGACGCCGCCCTTGGCCCACCACAGCAGGTCCTGGGGATTGGCGTAGCACTCGCCATGTCCAGCGTAACCGCCGCGCGTTACGGTGATCCAGAAGCGGTGGGTCAGTTCCTGCGGAGTGAGATTGCCCCAGGCGAGGCTGATGTCGCCTTCGTATTCAAGCTCGTCGTTGACGATCGGCTTGCCCCATTCCCTCCGCCAATCGGCGGTGCGCTTGACGTTCCAGTTCTGGATGCAGACGTGATCGACCCAGGGCTTGCGATGATCGAAGTTCATCGTCTCTTCGCCGTTGTGGATCGACTTCAGGTGCCGTGCGGGATCGTTTTCTTCGATGATGTGGAAGAAGCGGTCCCAGCGCGCAACCGGCTTCACGTCGATCAGGAAGTCGTACTCGTTGGCGAGCGACCACCAGACGTTGCGAAAGGCGCCGAGACGGGCGACGAGATAGCGCACGTAGCGGTCGTCCTGTTCGGGCGCCATCGCGCAATAGCCCCAGCGGTCATAGGGGTGGAAGACGATGATGTCGGCCTCGACGCCCATCTCGCCGAGCGCTGCGACCTGGGTTTCGAAGTGGCGGAAGGCCAGGACGTTTGGCCGGTCGAAGTCGAGTTCGCCATCGGCGCGGCGCTGGTACACGTCGTGAAGCGGCTCGTTCTCGTTGAAGATATAATGCTTGGGAAACACCGCCATGCGCAGCTTGTTGAAACCGGAGCTTCGCATCGTCGCCAGCGTCTCATGCTGCATATCGAGCGGCTGGTGGGTCCAGGCGTAGCAGGTCGTCCCGAAGGGGAAGTAAGGCTTGCCGTCGGCGTAGGCGAAGTGGCAACGGTTGCGCACCCGGACCGGGCCGTGATGGCCTTCGCGCGCCGGCCCGCAGCGAAACGCTCCGCTCAGCCCGTGGAGGGCCTTGACGTTCGATCGCGTTCGAAAGGTCCATTCCCCCGCCGTGTCCGGCATAAAGCGGACGCGGAAGACTCCGTCGCCGTCATAGAAGCCGGGGGCGGGAACGCTGCGAGCGCCCAGCGCAAAATCGACGTCGAGGGTCGCATCGACGAAGGGGTTGCCGTCCTTCGGACCGGGAAACTCGGCTTCGAACAATCCCCACTTCTCGACCTCCGCGGCCATGTCTTACTCCTTGATCGCGCCGCTGGTCAGACCCGAGACGAAGTAGCGCTGGAAGATGAGATAGACGATCGTCGCCGGCAGGACGGTCATCACGATCGCCGCGTTGAGCTGGCCGTAGTCGCTCTGGAATTGGCTCTGGAACGACATGAGGCCGAGCGGCAGCGTCCAGGCGCTGTTGTCCTGCAGGATCACCAGCGCCATGGCGAACTCGTTCCAGGTCGCGACGAAATCGAGGATCAGCAAGGCGGCCAGAACGGGGAGCGAGATCGGCAGGAAGATGCGGCGGAAGATGGTGAAGTGCGACGCGCCGTCGACGAGGGCGGCCTCGCTCAACTCCTTCGGGACCTCGCTGAAGAAGCCGTGCAGGATGAACACCTGATAGGGCACTCCGAAAGCGAGATAAGGCAGGATGATGCCGAGCTTGGTGTTGATCAGCCCGAACGCGTTCACCAGCGTGAAGAGCGGGGCCAGCATCACCTGGAACGGCAGCATCGTTCCGAACAGGACGAGGAGAAAGAGCGCGCGTCCCGCCGGCAGCTTGATACGGCTGAGCGCATAGGCCGCCATCGCCGAGATGAGGAGGCCGAGCGGGACCTTGATGATCGTAATCACGGCGCTGTTGAACACCGTCGTGCTGAAATGCCCGCGGGCCCACGCGCCCGAGTAGTTGCTCCATTCGAGGCTCGGCGGCGGCGCGAACGCGCTCGACCCCATCACCGTCGAATTGGCCTTGAGCGACGTGAAGACGATGAACACGAATGGCGCGATCCAGACGACCGCAAACACGATCAGCGCCGTCCACAGGATCACCAGAATCGGGTCGACGCGATCGAGGCCGGCCGGCCGGAACGCGCGAGCAAAGCCGTTCATGGTCCGGCCTCCCGCTGCGTTCGCGACCATCTGAGATAGGGGATGACGATCGCGACGGTGATCAGCAGCAGCACGACCGAGATCGCCGCGCCGTGTCCAAAAGCTCCGAGCTGCATCGCCTGGGTGAAGGCCCAGAGCGCCAGCATCTGCGTCGATTGCGCCGGCCCGCCGCCGGTCATGCCGTAGACGATGTCGAACGCCTTCAGGGAGTTGATGATCGAGAGGATGAGGACAATGGTGATGGACGGTCGAAGCGCGGGCAGCGTGACGTAGCGAAACACCTGGAACCGCCCGGCGCCGTCGATCCTGGACGCTTCGATCAGGGTCTGCGAGACGTTCTGCAAACCGGCGAGAAACAGCACAAGCGAAAAGCCGACGGTCTGCCAGACGGAGGCGACGAACATCGCGTAGAGCGCGACGTCGCGGTCCCCGAGCCAGTCCTGAATCAGGCCTTGCAGACCGAGAGCCGTCAGGGCGGCGTTGAACAGCCCGAAGAAGGGGTCGTACATCCAGCGCCAGATGGTGGCGACCGCGATCGGCGCGATGATGACCGGCAGATAGAACAACGCCCTCAGGGGGCTTCGGCCGGGAATGTTCTGGTTGAGGGCCAGCGCCAGCGCAAAGCCGATCGCAGGCGGAAAAATCACGGACATTAGAGTCCACAGGACGGTGTTCCGGACCGCCTGCCAGAACACCGGATCCTGGGTGAACACCTGGACATAATTGTCGAGGCCGACGAATTGCTTGGCGGCGGTCAATCCGTTCCACTTCCAGACGCTGAGCCAGACGACGTCGAGCATCGGGTAGACCGCGAATACGCAATAGACGAGAATCGCGGGGGCGACGAGCGCGAGACCCTGACCCGACGCGGACAGCCGAACCCTCATGCGCCCGCTCCCGTTAGGCCGCTCGGAACACGACAGCAGGGTAAGAAAGGGGCCGGCCTCGGGGCGAGGCCGGCCCCACTGAGAAAAGTTACTTTCGAGAGGCTATGAATTTTTGCAGTTCGCCGGCGGCGTCCTTGGGATCGAGGTGGTCGCTGGCGACTTCATTGATGACCCGCCAATACTCGGTGGTCACGTCCAGGGGGAACGCCTGGTCGCCATTCACGAAGACCTCATTGAACTTGCCAAAGATATTCTGCCAAGCGAGGTCGAGCGGCTCTGTGCTGTCGGATTTGACGTTCTTGTTCACTGAGCCGCCGAACACGGCCAGATTGGCCTGCTGGACGGGGGTCGATTCGAGGTAGTCGAGGAATTTCGCCGCTACGTCCGGATTTTTGCTCTTCGAACTGATATAGTTGTACTCGCCGAATCCGTAGAGGCGGGTCGTGCCGGGGAAGGGAAACAGACCGTAGTCAGCGAGCTTGTTGGCGTTGCGGAGCTGCCCGACAAGCCAGTTCCCCTCGACCATCATCGCGGCACGGCCGGCGAGGAAGAGGTTGAAGGCCTGGTTGTTGTCGATGCCCATGAAGGGCTTGAGAATATATTTCGACGTCCACTTGTGCAGCTCTTCGAAGGACTTGGTCGCGCAGGGCTCTTCCGCCCAGCTGACCTTCATCGCCATGAGCGCGTCATGCTTTTCCGGGCCGCATTGAACTTCCAGGATTTCGTCCATCAGCCGCATCAGATGCCAGTTGACCGTCCCCCCGAAGGTCATCGCGGGAATGCCGGCCGCGGCGAGCTTTCCCGCGTCGGCGACGAGTTCCTCATAGGTGGTCGGGACAGAGGTTATCCCGGCCTTCGCGAACAGCGCCTTGTTGTAATAAATTCCCTCGCCGCGAAAAGTGTAGGGCACCCCGAACCGGCCGCCCGGATACTGCTTCGAGAACGACAGCGCCGGGGCGATGAATTCATCATCCCATTTGTATTGGGCGTAGTATTTGTCCATGGGCAAAGCGAGTCCGGACTTTACGAACTCGCCTCCGAGGCCGAGGCCGGCCCACATGAAATAGATGTCGGGGGCTTGGTCCGAGCCGCTCGCCACGCGCAGCGCCGACTTGTGCTCGTCGGTCGCACGATTCTCGAGTTTCACCGTCACGCCGGGATTTGCGGCCTCGAAGTCCTTGATGATGGTGTCGAACGCCTTGGTGACGTTGGGATTGTCGAAGGTAAGCGTCCAGAACTTGATTTCCTGGGCTTGGGCGGAGACCGCGCCGCCGAGGGCCAGCGCCGCCGCTGACGCAAGACGCAACCATTGTGTAGGAACGCGCATTTAGATCCCTCCTCCCGTTTCCTGTACCGTGCGCCGCCGATCCTGGTTCGAGCGCCGCTGACGATTGTCGCTTGACTATCGTTTACTATCGACTTTTAGAGCATTTTTGCGGTCGTGAAGTCAAGCGTCGGCCGGCAAGCCGCCGCACCGCGCCGTGGCGTTGGGACCGGATCTTAATATCTTGTTTTTATTCAAGAATAAGATCATCGACTTGGTCGTCAAGACTCGGCTGGCGAAACCCCATTTTATCGTCTTATGTCGATTATTATCGATTCCTGCCAGACATCACGGGCGTCGAAGAGCGATAAGACGGCAAGGCGATGGGCCTCAGTCCGCGATGATCATCTTGATCCCGCGGCTCTCGAAGGCGCGAGCGTCCTCGTCGCGAATGCCGTCGTCGGTGATGAAGGAGTGAATCACGTCGAGCGCGCCCAGGCGCGTAAACGACGAACGATTGATCTTGGTCGAGTTGGCGACGAGATAGACATGCGCGGCGGCGCGGATCATCGCCTGCTTGAGCTGCAAATCCGCGAAACTGGGAAGGGTCAGCCCGGAGTCCAGGGCGACGCCCGCCGTCGCGAGGAACAGTTTTCCCGCGAGGACGTCCTGAAAATACTCGGCCGCCTTGTCTCCGCTCAGCGACAAGGTCGGCGCCTTGAACTGCCCTCCCGGCATGTGCACCGCATATCCCGGCGCCGCTCCCAGCATCAGGGCGATGTTGAGCGCGTTGGTGATCACCGTCAGGGAATTGCGGCCAAGGAGATTGTGAGCGATCTCGGTGGTCGTCGAGCCGGCGTCGAGGATGATCGTATCGCCGTCCCCGACCAGGCTTGCCGCCTTGAACCCGATCTTTCGCTTCTTTTCGATATTCTCCATGTGCTGGAGCGACAGGGTCTCGACCTGTTTCGGCGTCGCGCGAAGGAACGCGCCGCCATGCTGCCGAATGATGTGGCCGTCCGAATCGAGCTTTTCGAGGTCCTGCCGGATCGTCGCCTCGGACACCCCGAAAGCGGCGCTGAGATCGCGGACCCGCGCGCTGCCCTCCTCCTGAAGCCAGTCGAGGATCTTCATCCGACGCGGTTCGGCCAGCAGGCCGTTGAAGTCGGGATTGGGCGGCGCGACGACGGAGGTCCGCTCGGCGTCCGGCGACCGGGCCGTCCTCGACCGGCCCCTGGGCGACGTCAACTCGGCGCGCTGTCGCATTTTCGGGTTTCCTGAGAAGTTTGCGAATCTCTTTGAATTATCACACAATTCGGATCGAGGACAATATCCGCATTCGATGGATGAAACGCAATTTTCAGGCCAGTTGCGCCATCTGTTGCAAGGCGACCCGCTGCTGAAGCTTGCGCTGCGCCTGGTCGACGACGACCGCCGCAATGATCACCACGCCCTTGATCACCATCTGCCAAAACGCGCTGACGCCCATCATGACGAGGCCGTCGGACAGGATGCCGATGACGAACGCGCCGATGATCGTCCCGCCGATCGTCCCGCGGCCGCCCGACATCGAAGTGCCGCCGAGCACCGCAGCCGCAATCGCGTTGAGTTCGAAGGTCTCGCCGGTCGCCGGATGCGCGGCCATCAGCTGCGAGGAAATAATCAGACCGACGATCGCGGAGCAGAAGCCGGAGAACATGTAGACGAACAGCTTCACCCGATTGACGCGGATGCCCGAGAGCGCGGCCGCGCGCTCGTTGCCTCCGACCGCGAAGATGTGCCGCCCGAGAGGGGTCGAGCGCGCGATATAGCCCGCGCCCAGCGCAACGGCGACAAGCGTCCATATCGAGACCGGAAGATGCAGAAACTCGCCCGCTCCAAGGAAAGCGAAGCCCGTGGTTCCGAACGCCGGGTTACCCTCGAGGTTGGGGAAGGTCGAGCCGTCGGACAGAAGCAGGGCGGAGCCGCGCGCCACATAGAGCGTGCCGAGCGTCGCTATGAAGGGCGCGACGTTGAGGCGTGTGATCAAGAGGCCGTTGAGGAGGCCGATCAGCACGCCGAGCGCGAGGGTGATCAGGATGATCTCGGGAATGTTGAAAAACACCGTGTACCCGAACCGGAGATCGATTCCGTGCAGGATCAGGCCGCCGGCGACCATTCCGCACAGGCCGACGATCGCCCCGACCGACAGATCGATGCCCCCGGTGATGATGACGAAGGTCATGCCGATCGCCAGGAAGGCGTTCAGTGCGACATGCTTCGACATCAGGACGATATTGGCGGCCGAGAGAAAGTTCGGCGCCGCAAAGGAGAAGAACGCCAGCACCGCGAACAGGGCGATAAAAGTCCGGAGCCGCATCAGGTTCAGCGCCAGTGATCCGCCGGCAGCGTTGGCGGCTGAGGGTGCAGCGGCGCTCATTGCGACGATTCCTTCTCGTGTGTGGCGCCGACGCCGTGCCCGATCGACGAAGCGGCGACGATCTTCGTCTCGGTGGCGTCCGCGCGGTCGAGCATCGCCGTGAGGCGTCCGCGGCTCATCACTGCGATCCGATCGGAGAGCGCAAGCACCTCGTCGAGATCCGAGGTTACGAAAACGATTCCGAGCCCTTGCGCCGCGAGGCTGCGCATGATGCGGAACACGTCCGCCTTGGCCCCGATGTCGATGCCGCGGCTCGGTTCGTCCATGAGCAGGACCTTCGGCGACGTCAGCAGCGCCTTGCCGATCACCACCTTCTGCTGGTTTCCGCCCGAGAGCGACGAGACCGGAAGCGCCGGGTCCGCAACCTTGATCGACAGCTCCTTGACTTCCCGTTTGACGGCGTCCGCTTCGGCGCGCGCCTGGATGTGAAAGCCGCGGGTGAACTTGCGCAGGCTCGCCATCGTCAGATTCTCGGAGACGGCCAGAATCGACACGAGCCCGTCGCGCTGCCGATCCTCGGGGATGAGCGCGAGGCCGCGGGCGATGCGGCCGCCAACGTCCCGCTCGCGGACCGGCTTGCCCTCGACGAAAATGCGCCCGGACGCCAGCGGGCGCCGGCCCATCACGCATTCCAGAAGCTCGCTCCGTCCCGCCCCCATGAGGCCGTAAACGCCGACGATCTCCCCCGCGCGGACGCTCAGCGACACATGGTCGACGGCGTAGCCTCCGGTGATTCGCGGCAGGCAGATGTCGTCCGCGCGGAGCGCCTCTCCGCCAAAGGTGTGGTCGCCGGGGGTCGAGAAGTCTTTCGCGTCGGAGCCGATCATCTGGCGCACGATCCAGTGCACGTCGACCTCCGTCATCGCCCGGCTCCCGGTCACCCGCCCGTCGCGCAGGACCGTGATGTAGTCGCCGATCCGGATCAATTCCTCGAGCCGGTGAGAAATGTAGACGATCGCCACGCCCTTGGACTTGAGATCCGCAATCACGCGAAACAGGATCTCGACCTCGGGCGCGCTCAGCGCCGACGTCGGCTCGTCCATGATCAGGATCCGGGCGTTGCGCGCGACGGCCTTGGCGATCTCGACCAGTTGCTGCTGGCCGATCATCAGATCCTCGATTCGAGCGCGCGGATCGACCGCGGTTTGCAGACGATCGAGGATTGCGCCAGCCTGGCGCTCCTGTTCGGCGTGGTCGATCCGCCCCCGTCGCATGATCTCGCGGTTGGCGAAGATGTTCTCCGCGACCGAAAGGTTGCCGAACAGGTTCAACTCTTGAAAAACCATGCCGACGCCATGCGCCATCGCGTCGGCGGTGTCCTTGAAACGCACCGGCGCGCCGTCGAGCAACATCCGCCCGACAGTCGGCTGCTCGACGCCGGCGATGATTTTCACCAGCGTCGACTTCCCTGCGCCGTTCTCGCCGACGAGCACGTTGACCGCGCCGCTGCGCACCTCGAAGTCGGCGTTCTTCACGGCGACCGTGCCGGAATAGACTTTCGAGACGCCCTCGAGGCGCAGGACGACGGGCGCGTCGGCGCCGGACAGGCGGGCGGCGGTCACGGCTTCGGACCGATGCTGATTTCGACGGGGGTCACGAGCGGCGTCTCGCTCGCCGAAACGAACGGATAGGCGCCGACCACCGTCACCTTCCGTCCGACCAGGGCGTCTCGCGGCAGTTTCTCGAGGACCGCGTGATTGACGTGAGTGCTGAACGCCTTGCCATAGCGGGCGAAGTCGATCTGGTTGGTGAAGTCGTTAAACGAGACGAAGTCGAGCGCGTCCCGAATGGCGGTGCCGCGCATGGCGGGGCCGATCTGCACGATCGCGTCCGCCTTGCCCTGTCCTGTCGCGTCGACGCTGATGGTCGCAGCGCGAGATTCCGTGTTGGCCGCCACGATGACGCCGTCGAGCTTGACCATGAGCGTCCACGGCGTGTCCTCGGACTTGGCGCGATAGCCGAACCGGGCGCCCGCCTCGTCAGGGGATTTGGCGGCGAGGTCGCGAACCTCGCCAAACGGACCCGCCTTTTTCTCGAAGTACGGAACAACCTTCGTCGACCAGATCGAAGCAACCATCTTGTCCGGGTCGAACACGCCGCCGTTCGGGGCGCCGGCGTTCGACAGCGCCGCCACGTCCGCGGTCGGAATGAAGCGGCAGGACGCGAGCAGAAGTCCTGCGGCGATCACGGCGCCGCAAGCGAGCCAGCGCATCAAATCCGTTCTCCCCATGGCCAAAAAGGAGACGCGCGGGCGAGGCCGCCCGCGCGCCGCGCCCTCAGGGCTTCAGCGCGAAGGTTTCGAGCTTGTCCGCGTTGTCCTTGTTGATGAGCACGCAATCCATCAATTGCTTCTCGGTCTTCGGCGCGGCCTTCGTCTTGATGTAGGCGTCGGCCTGCTCGACCGCGAGTTGCGCTTCGCGATAGGCGGGCTGAAGGACCGTCGCCTTGATGCCGCCCTCCTTGATCGAATCGCGAACGTCGTTCGAGCCGTCGAAGCCAACGACAATGACGTCCGAACGCCCAGCCGCCTTCAACGCCGCCTCGGCGCCCATCGCCATGGTGTCGTTGCCCGAGATGACGCCCTTGATGTTCGGATTTGCCTGAAGGATCGATTCCATCTTGGTGAAGGCTTCCGGCTGGCTCCAGTTCGCCGATTGCCTCGAAACCAGCTTCATATCCGGATATTCGTCGATCACCTCATGATAGCCCTTCGAGCGGATGCCGGCGTTGGTGTCGGATTCCTTGCCGACGAGCTCGACGTAATTGCCCTTCTCGCCCATCAGCTTGACGAACTCCTGGCCGCCGAGCTGAGCGCCCTGGTAGTTGTTCGACACGATCTGGGCGACGGCGACGCCGGTCGCGTTGATCTCGCGATCGATCAGGAACGAGGGAATGCCCGCCTGTTTCGCCTTGGTGACGGCCGCAACGGTCGCGTCGGCGCCGGCATTGTCGAGAACGATGGCCTTCGCGCCGCGGGCGATCGCCGTGTCGATCAGCTGCGACTGCTTGTTGGCGTCGTCGTCATGGACGAGGGAGATGACGTCGTAGCCAAGCTCTTTGGCCTTGGCCTCGGCGCCGTCGGCCTCCGCCTTGAAGAACGGATTGCTGTGAGCCGGCGTGATGATGGCGATCAGGTCGGCTGCGTAGGCGGAGCCGCCCGTCATCGCAACGCTGGCGAGCAGCGCACCGGCCAGGGCGTAACGTATTTTCATTGTTGACCTCCCATTTCACTCGAGCATCGAAAGAGTTCCTCCGAGCGAACGCTCGGAAGGGACGCGTTGCGCCGGATGCCAGCAACGCACGCTGAACTTTCGTTGAATAATCGGATGAAGCGGAGCGAACGGTCTCTGGCTGGAGAAGGCTGCGCCGGGTCGGCCGGCTCGCGCATCAAAGAAGCGTCTCCCTTTTTTCCTATTGTTGACGTTTGCTCGCGATATTCCTGCGATCATTTTGATTTGCTGTCAAGTCGCAAAATAGCCGCAACGATATGAAGGCGGCGAGCCTATCTTCGCGCTACCCTATGGCAGATCTCAGAATTTGCCCCTTTACAAATGCCAAAAAAAGATATTAAATGCGATAAATCGGAGCCAATCGAAAGACAGACGGCAGGGAGGGTCGGCCCGGATCGAGGCCCGGCCGCTTGCGAAAAGCAGGTCGCAAAACCATGAGCAAACGCAATCTTCGTCCTATCAAACTTGGATTGGTGGTCGGCAGCCGCGAGTTCTTCAATGGAGCGCCGGCTCTTCAGACCCGCGCGGAACTGCTGAGCCAGCTCGATCGGCTGAATGTCGCCTCCGCCATCCTGCCGATCGAAGCGACCAAGAACGGCGCGGTGCAATCGCGTGAGGACGCGCGGCGTTATGCCGCCTTCTTCCGCGAGCAGCGCGACACCATTGACGGCCTCGTCATATGCCTGCCGAATTTCGGCGACGAGATCGCCATTTCCGAGCTCGTCAACGAGGCGCGCCTCGACGTGCCGATCCTCCTGCAGGCGAGCAACGACGAGATCGACAAGGTCGACGTCAAGAGCCGCCGCGACGCCTTCTGCGGCAAGTTCTCGGTCGCCAACAATTTCTACCAGTACGGCGTCGCTTTCACCGATACGACCAGCCACACGAGCGACGTCAACGGGGCCGAGTTCGGCGCGGACCTCGACCGGTTCGTCAGGATCTGCCGGGTCGTCCGCGGTCTCAGACGCGCCCGGATCGGCTCGATCGGCGCACGCACCGGCTCTTTTCAGACCATGCGGTTCAGCGAGAAGCTGTTGCAGGCCTCGGGGCTGACGGTCGTCACCGTCGATCTCTCCGAGATCATCTTCGCCGCCAACGGATTGGCCGACGAAGCCCCCGAGGTCAAAGCCAAGCTCGCGGAAATCGAAGCGTACGGCCGCATTCCCTCCTACATCAAGCCGGACAAGATCGTTCGACAGGCGAAGTGGACGCTCGCGGTCGATCGCTGGATCGAAGAGAACGAGTGCGACGCAAGCGCCATTCAGTGCTGGCGCAGCCTCCAGGACAATTTCGGCTGCGCGACCTGTCTGACGATGAGCATGATGGGCGAGAAGCTCAGCCCGAGCGCCTGCGAGGTCGACGTCATGGGCGCGATCTCGATGTATGCGCTTGCGCTGGCGGCGGAGGCGCCGTCCGCGATCCTGGATTGGAACAACAATTACGGCGACGAGGCCGACAAGTGCGTCTGCACCCATTGCGGCAACTACCCGAAGAGCTTCCTCGGCGAAGCCCCGGAGATCTCAGAGCTCGACGTCCTGGGAAGCGTGCTCGGCAAGGAGAACTGCTTCGGCGCCGTCAAGGGCAAGGTGCAGCCGGGCCCAATGACGTTCTTCCGCGCCTCTTCCGACGACCGACGCGGGACGATCAAGGCTTACGTCGGCGAAGGCGACTTCACCGCAGATCCCTTCGCCATGGACGGCGGAATCGCAGTCGCCAAAATTGCAAGGCTCCGCCCGCTGCTCGGCTTCATCGCGCGAAATGGGTTCGAGCATCATGTCGCGATGGTTCGCGGCCATTATGCCGAGGCCGTTCAGGAGGCGATTACCCGCTACCTGAACTGGCCGATCTACCGACACGAAGCAGAGCCGGCCTTCGACGCGCCCGGTTCGTCCTTCTTCCGTGGGTGAGGCCATGACGGACCAAGCTGATCGCGATCAGGGCTCGACCCGAGAGGCGCTCGTCGCCGAGATTCAAGCGCGGGCGCGCTCGATCCGGAAGGATGCGCTGAACATGGTCTTCTCCGCCCGGCAAGGCCATCCCGGCGGCGACATGTCGGTCTCCGACATCCTGGCGACGCTCTATCTCGGGGTGCTGCGAATCGATCCCAAGGCGCCGCGCGCGCCGGACCGGGACCGCCTGATCCTGAGCAAGGGCCACGCGAGCGGCGCCCTCTATGCGACCTTGGCGGAAATGGGCTTCCTTCCGGCCGACGCCCTTCAGACCTATATGAAGCCGCTCTCGATGCTGAACGGGCATCCGAACCGCAACTATGTCGCCGGCGTCGAGGCCAACACGGGGCCGCTCGGCCACGGCATGCCCATCGCCGTCGGCGTCGCGCTGGCGGGGAAAATCGACAAGGCGGCCTATCGCGTCTTCGTCGTCACCGGCGACGGCGAGTTGCAGGAGGGCAGCAACTGGGAGGCCGCCATGGCGGCCGGGCACCACAAGCTCTCCAACCTGACCCTGATCGTCGACAGAAACACGCTGCAGCAGGGCGCGCGCGTGGCCGAGACCAACGACGTCGAGCCGCTGGCCGACAAGTTTCGCGCATTTCGCTGGGAGGTGGTCGACGTGGACGGCCACGATGTCGAGGCGCTCCTCGAGGCGTTCGCCCCCAAGACCGGTCGGACAAAGCCGCTTTGCGTGATCGCCCACACCATCAAGGGCAAAGGCGTTTCGTACATGGAAGACCAGGTCGGGTGGCATCATGGCGTGCCGACCCAGGCGCAACTCGATCAGGCCATGGAAGAGTTGAGCCAGCCATGAGCGTGAGCCCGTCCCCCGCGCCCGCCCTGTTCGATTGCCGCGACGCCTTCGCCGCGACCCTCGACGAGGTCGCCGAGCGCGACGATCGGATCGTCATCGTCGTCAACGACAGCATCGGATCCTCCAAGCTCGGGGGGTTCCGCAAGAAATGGCCGGAGCGCACGATCAACGTCGGCATCGCCGAACAGAACATGGTCGGCGTCGGCTCGGGCCTCGCCAATGGCGGCAAGATCCCCTTTGTCAGCGCCGCCTCGTGCTTCCTCACCGCCCGCGCGCTCGAACAGATCAAGGCCGACGTCGCCTACACCAACGCGAACGTAAAGCTCGTCGGGCAGTCGCCGGGCGTCGGTTATGGAGAGCTTGGGCCAACCCATCATTCGATCGAGGACATGGCCTGGTTGAGGCTTTTGCCCAATCTCGCAATCATCGCGCCGTGTGACCCTTGGGAGACCGCCCAGGCCGTGCAGGCCGCCGCGGCGCACGAAGGTCCAGTGTTCCTACGCGTCACCCGGTTCGGCGTTCCCAAGTTGCCGCGTCCCGACAACGCGCGGTTCGAAATCGGCAAGGCCGAGACTCTGCGGGAAGGAACGGACGTCGCCATCATCGCCTACGGGGTCATGGTCACGCGGGCGCTGGAGGCGGCCGACCGTCTCGCCGAGGGCGGCGTCAGCGCCCGGGTCGTCAACATGGCGTCGATCGCGCCGCTCGACGAAGCGGCGATCCGCGCCGCCGCCGACCTTGGCGCGATCGTCACCGTCGAGGAGCACTCGCAGCGCGGAGGTCTCGGCGGCGCCGTCGCGGAGGTCGTCGCCGGCTACCGGCCCTGCCCGGTTCGGATCCTCGGCTTTCCAGGCTTCATGCCGACAGGGTCTCCGAAGTTTCTGTTCGAACGATTCGGGTTGACGTCGGACGGCGTCGAGAAGGCCGCACGGCAAGCGATTGCGCTCCGGTTGTCGTAAATGAGCGCCTTCGTCCTCGCCATCGACCAAGGCACGACCAACACCAAGGCGTTGGCCCTCGACCAGGAGGGACGGATCGTCGCCCGCCGCTCGGCGCCGACGCCGATCGCCTATCCGCGTCCCGGGTGGGTCGAGCAGTCGGGCGACGAGATCTGGCGAGCGACGACCGCGGCCATCGAGGGTTGCCTCTCCAGCCTGCCGGCCGGTGCGACGATCGCCGCGATCGGCGTCTCCAACCAGCGGGAGACCGTTCTCCTTTGGCGCCGTTCAACCGGGGAGACGGTCGGCCCGTGCGTGACCTGGCAATGCCGTCGGTCGTCTGATCGGATCGACCAGCTCCGCACGCCGGCGATCGAGCACGAAGTCGAAGCCAAGACGGGGCTCGGCCTCGATCCGCTGTTTCCCGCCGCCAAGATCGGCTGGCTTCTGGACGCTTATCCCGAGGCCCGTTCGCTCGCGGATCAAAACGATCTCTGCGCCGGAACCATCGATTCCTGGCTTCTGTTCAACCTGACCGCGGGCGCGGTCCACGCGACCGATGCGGGCAACGCTTCCCGTACGCAACTGTTCGACATTCATCGGCAAGACTGGAGCGACGAGCTCTGCGCCCTGTTCGGGGCGCCGAAGTCGATCCTGCCTCGCGTTGACGATTCGAGCGCCCGGTTCGGCGCGGCGAGGGGCGTTCATCGCTTGATCGAGGGCGTTCCCGTCCATGCCATGATGGGGGACTCTCATGCGGCGCTGTTCGGCCACGGCATACGGTCTCCCGGAGCGGTCAAGGCGACCTACGGAACCGGCTCCTCGTTGATGACGCTGACCGAGACGCCGATCCGATCCGGGTCCGGCCTCTCGACGACCGTCGCCTGGCGGCGTTCGAACAGAGTCTCCTATGCGCTCGAGGGCAACATCTCGGTCTCCGCCCAGGCGGCCGCATGGATGGCCGAGTTCATGGGCCTGCCCGACGTCGCGGCGCTGACGCAATTGGCGACGACGGCGAAGGGCGATTCCGGCGTCTGCTTCGTTCCGGCGCTCGTCGGCCTCGGCGCGCCCTACTGGAAGGACCGGGCCCGTGCGGCGCTGACGGGCCTATCGCTGGCGACCTCTCGCGCCGACGTCGCCCGCGCCACGCTCGAGGCGATCGCGCTGCAGATCTGCGATGTCTTCGGCAGCGATGGAGCGCGATCTTGGCGCTCCATTGGCGCGGCTCTCCGTCGATGGCGGAGCGACGCAGAACGATCTTCTCATGCAATACCAGGCGGACCTGATCGACCGACCGGTGAAGCGGCTCAAAGTCCTGGAGCTCAGCGCATTCGGCGCCGGGGTGCTGGCCGGCGCAGCCGCGGGCCTTCTCGATGAAGCCAGGATCGAAGCGGCGCTGAACGAAGCCAGCGACGAGATTGCCCCGCGTCTCGATCCGCAGGCGCGGCAAAAGAAGATCGGCCTGTGGAACGGCGCCGTGAATTCTGTGATCCGCAGCGCAGAGAATTCGTTGACGAGTCTCGAACCCGCCGAGCGCCTCGCCCTCGCGGGGTCAACCTCCGCCGTCCTCGTCGTTCATCGGATGCAGATCGCGCACCATCGCCTTGGCCCGCTCGTCGAGCACGTGGGTATAGATCTGGGTGGTGGAGATGTCCGCATGGCCGAGCAACTCCTGGACCACACGCAGATCGGCGCCGTTCTGCAACAGGTGGCTGGCGAAGGCGTGGCGCAGAACATGCGGGCTGACCCGCGTAGCGGGAATTCCAGCCGCGGCGGCGGCGATCTTGAGATCGCGGGCGAAAGCCTGCCGGGTCAGATGGCCGCTCGCGCTGTCGGCGGGAAAGAGCCAGGGCGAAGCGGCCGCGCCGGGCGAGGCTTCGCTAAGCAGCGTCCGGTAGGCGGCGATCGCGGCGCGCGCGGAATTCGACAGCGGCGCCAGCCGCTCCTTGCCGCCTTTGCCGCGAACATTGACGAACGGCTCCTTCGAACGGGCGAGCGATTTCGGCAGGCCGAGGACTTCCGACACCCGAAGGCCCGAGGCGTAGATGAGTTCAACGAGACAGGCCATGCGCGCGAGCGCAAGGCGTTCGCGGACCGGCCGTTCGGCGTCGTCGAGACCCTGTCGCGCCGCGACGATGAGCCGCTCCATATCCGCCGCCGTCAGCACCTTGGGCAGCGGCCGTCCGCGGCGCGGACCTTCGATGGCGAGCGTCGGATCGTCCGCGCGTTGGTTTTCGGCGTAGAGATGCTTGTGGAACTGGCGGACGGCCGACAGACGTCGGGCGAGCGACGAAGCCTTGAGCCCCTCGGCGCCGCGCGCCGCTAGCCAGCCGCGCACATCGGAAGAATTAGCCGTCAGCGGATCCACCCCGTTCCCCCGGAGATGCGCCAGGTAATCGGCGAGGTCGCGCCGATAGGCCTCTATCGTGTTGACGCTCGCACCCCGTTCGGCGGCCAGCGCTTCGAGAAAGGCGACGACGAGCAGGCCCGGCCCGGGGGTCGGGGACTTCGCGGTCCTGGGTCCGGCGGTCATGGGCTCGCCTTGGGCAGCTGGATCGTCTCCGTGATCTCGCGCGGCTTTACGGGCACGAAGTTCGCGAGCGCGTAAAGCCCGGCATAAACCAGCCCCGCGAGCACGGCGACGACGACGAGAAAGCGGATGAGGCTCGGCAAAACGAAATCCCGAAACTACGGCCCAAAGCGGATTATCGTCTCAGTCGTCGTCGAACAAGCTCGGCGGCGCCTCCGCGCGCGGCGGTTCGGCGAGGCCAAGATGACGGAAGGCGTGCGGCGTCAGGAGGCGCCCGCGCGGCGTCCGCTGCACGAAGCCCTGCTGGATGAGGTAGGGCTCGATGATGTCCTCGATCGCGTCGCGCGGCTCCGAAAGCGCGGCGGCGATGGTCTCGACCCCCACCGGGCCGCCTCCGAATTTTACGGCGACGGCTTCGAGATAGCGGCGATCCATCTGGTCGAGCCCGATCGAATCGACGTCGAGCAGCCGCAACGCCTCGTCAGCAAGCCTGCGCGTCACCTCGCTCGCGCCCTCGACCACGGCGAAATCGCGCACCCGGCGCAAGAGCCGGCCGGCGATGCGCGGCGTTCCGCGTGACCGACGCGCGATCTCGTTCGCGCCGTCCTCGGCAAGCGCGAGGCCGATCACGCGCGCCCCGCGTGCGACAATGCTCTGCAATTCGTCGGGCGTGTAAAAATTGAGCCGCACCGGAATGCCAAACCGGTCGCGCAGCGGGGTCGTCAGCAGCCCCGCCCGGGTCGTCGCGCCGATCAGCGTGAATTTGGCGAGGTCGATCTTGACCGAGCGCGCGGCCGGCCCCGCGCCGATGATGAGGTCGAGCTGGAAGTCCTCCATCGCCGGATAAAGGATCTCCTCGATCGCGGGGTTTAGCCGATGGATCTCGTCGATGAACAGCACGTCGCGCGGCTCGAGATTGGTGAGCTGGGCGGCGAGATCACCGGCCTTGGCGATCACGGGACCGGAGGTCGAGCGGAAATTGACGCCGAGCTCGCGCGCCACGATCTGGGCGAGCGTCGTTTTGCCGAGGCCGGGGGGACCGACGAACAGCACGTGATCGAGCGCCTCGCCGCGCGTCTTCGCCGATTCGATGAACACCTTGAGGTTCTTGCGCGCCGCCTCCTGCCCGGTGAAGTCGGCCAGCACCTGCGGGCGCAAGGCCGCATCGTCCTCTGGACGTTTTTCCGCGGAGACGAGACGGCGCGGGGCGTCGGCCATCATGCGGCTCCCTTGGCGTCCGGAGGAAGCGCCGCCGGCTGCAAGGTCAGGCCCAGGAGACTGGCGGCCATCGCGCAGACGAAGCCGGCGACCGCGCCGCTCGCAACGAACGCGCGCACCAGGCCGACCTCCAGCGAGACGGCGCGCTCCGGGTCGCCCGCCACCGCCAGGCTGATTGCGGGCGCCGTCAGGCTGATGGACTGGACGGTCGGGGCGCCGAAGCCGGGTTCGAACATCATATCGAGCGACGCGCCGAGCGCGGCGAGACGCAGCGCGACCATGTAAGCGACCAGGCCGCCGATCACGGCGGCGACCAGCGCGCGCGGCCAGCGCGCCGGCGCGGCGGCGTCCCATAGGGCGTAGAGCACGCCGGTCGCCACCGCCGGCCCGAGGCCGAAGACATAGGCCGGGATCAGCAGGATCCAGTGACCGAAGAGCGACGCGATCACGGCCGTGAAGGCGAAAGCGCTCGCCGCCGCCGACGCCTTGAGGAGAAGCGCGAGGGGCGCGAACGTCGCGCCCCCGATCGCCGGCCCGAGCGCCGCAAACAGGAGCGCAATGCCGATGAACGGGCCGATAAAGGGGCGAGGCGGCGTCGAAGTCGTCATTGCGCCAGCGCCTTCAGCCCGGCCCGGATCAGCGACGCCGTCTGCGCCTCGGCCCCCAACTCGCCGGAAGCCCTGGTGATCGCGGCCGCGGCCTGCGCCTGGGCGTAGCCGAGGCCGACGAGCGCGAGGATGGCGTCCTGAGCCGGCTTCGGCAGCCCAGGGACACGCTCGCCTCCGGCCGGCGCATCGAAGGCCGCCGCTCCCGCCGCCGGCGCCTTATCCTTGAGTTCGAGCACGAGGCGCGCGGCGAGTTTCGGACCAACGCCCGGCGCGCGCGCCATCATCGCTTTGTCCTGCTGGGCGATCGCGGTGGAGAGCGCGTCCGCCGTCAACGCCCCCAGAATGCCCAGCGCCACCTTTGCGCCGACGCCTTGGACGTTCTGCAGCAGGCGGAACCAGTCGCGTTCCGCGGCGGTCAGGAACCCGTAGAGCCGAATCGCGTCCTCACGCACATGCGTCTCGATCAAGAGCTCGGCCGGCTCGCCCCGCGCCGGCAGCGCCCGCAGCGTGCGCGCCGAGGCGGAGATGAGATAGCCGACGCCGTTGACGTCGAGGATGAGTTCGTCGTCCTCGCGACTATCGACGATCCCGCGCAATTTCCCGATCATGCCGCTCCCCTCGCCCGCGCAGCGCGGTGCTGGGCGTGGCAGATCGCCACCGCGAGCGCGTCGGCGGCGTCGGGGCTTCCCGCGTTGGAGGCCGGCAGCAGCATCCTCACCATCATCGCCACCTGGGTCTTCTCGGCGTGGCCGACGCCCACCACCGTCTTCTTGATGAGATTGGCGGCGTATTCGGACACCGGCAGATCCTTCAGCGCCAGCGCCGTGATCGCCGCGCCGCGCGCCTGGCCGAGCTTCAGGGTCGATTGCGGATCGCGGTTGACGAAGGTCTCCTCGACCGCCGCTTCGTCCGGCGCGTTCGCCTCGATCAGTTCCGCAAGCGCGCGATGGATGGCGGCGAGCCGTTCGGCGAGCGAGGTCTGCGCATCCGTTCGGATCGAGCCGCAGGCCAGAAAACTCAGCCGCGAGCCGGCAGCTTCGATCATCCCCCAGCCCGTGTTTCGAAGGCCGGGGTCGACGCCGAGAATGCGAATCGGGCCGAGGGTCATGGCCGGACCTTATACGATTCGCGCGGCGTCGGACGCCCCGGGCGCAATATCGCCGGGCATGTCGAACGCGGACCTTCGGACCGCGGCGCGGTCCTCCACCCAGCTCAAAAAGGGCGCCGGTGCGGATGACCAGTCCTAGCGGACCGCCCGGAAGCGCGCCATAGAAGGACGCCCGGCTCCCGTTTTCCGTCGGGCGCCAGCCAGCCGGGATGTCGGAGCGTGACATGAGCGAGCTCAGCTGCAAGGTCCTGATCGTCGGCGGCGGCCCCGGCGGCTATGTCGCGGCGATCCGCGCGGGCGAGCTCGGGCTCGACACGCTGCTGATCGAGGACGGCCGGTTCGGCGGAACCTGCCTGCATGTCGGCTGCATACCCTCCAAGGCGATCATCCACGCCGCCGAGTCCTTCCATGGGCTGACCCAGCCGGATGCGCTCGCGGCGCTCGGCGTCACCGTTCCGCGGCCTGAGCTCGACTACGCCAAAACCGTGGCCTGGAAGGATGGGATCGTGTCGCGGCTCTCGACCGGGGTCGGCAGGCTCCTGGATAAAGCCCATGTTCGCACCGTCCGCGGACGCGCGACGATCGTCGACGGCAAGAGCGTCATCGCCCATGCCGACACCGGGGAGCAGCGGGTCGTCTGCGAGCATCTTGTCATCGCGACCGGGTCCGAGCCGGCGGCGCTGCCACACCTGCCGTTCGGCGGCGACGTCCTGTCCTCGACCGAGGCGCTGGCCCTGTCTCGCGTGCCCGAAAAACTGGCGGTCGTCGGCGCGGGCTACATCGGCATGGAGCTCGGCATGGCCTTCGCCAGGCTCGGCGCGCAGGTGACGGTGATCGAGGCGCTGCCGAAGATCCTGCCGCTCTACGACGAGGAGCTGACCCTCCTGGTCGCCCGCCGCGCCGCCGATCTCGGGATCGACATCCGATGCGGGGCGCGCGCGCTGGGGTGGGACAAGGGGACGTTGCGGATCGCGGCCGCTGACGGCGCGGAGACGACGGTCGCGGCGAACAAGGTCCTGGTCGCCATCGGGCGGCGGCCGCGCACCGAAAATTTCGGGCTCGAACGGCTCGATCTCACGATGGCCGGGCCGTTCATCCGGATCGACGACCGGTGCGCGACCTCGATGCGCAACGTCTGGGCGGTCGGCGACGTGACCGGCGAGCCGATGCTCGCCCACCGTGCGATGGCCCAGGGCGAAATGGTCGCCGAGATCATCGCGGGCAATCGGCGCGCCTTCGACCATCGCGCGATCCCATCGGTCTGCTTCACCGACCCGGAGATCGTCGCGGTGGGCCTCGCGCCCGAGGCGGCGCGGGCGGCGCACGGCGAGATTCTGACCGGCCAATTCCCCTTCCGGGCCAACGGCCGGGCGATGACCAAGCAGGACGACGAGGGATTTGTCCGCATCGTGGCGCGCAAGGACAACCACGTCGTGCTCGGCGTCCAGGCTATCGGCGCGGGAGTCTCCGGAGCTCAGCTCGGCCTTCGCGCTGGCGATCGAGATGGGCGCGCGGCTCGAGGACGTGGCGATGACGATCCACGCCCACCCGACCCAGAGCGAGGCGTTCCACGAGTTGGCGCTGAAGGCGCTGGGAATGCCGCTGCATATTTGAGGCGCCTTTCCATGAGGCACCGCATTGAGTATCCGTCATCGCGAGGAGCGAAGACTGGACGATCCGGGAACCGGGCGCCCATGTCGGCGGAATGGCTCCGCAGCGCTCGCAATGACGCCTGATGGAAGGACGCGCTCATGACCTACGAGAATATCCTTGTCGAAACCCACGACAAGGTCGGCCTCATCAGGCTGAACCGGCCCCACGCCCTGAACGCGCTGTCTTCGCCGCTGATCGAGGACCTCAACAAGGCCCTGGAGACTTTCGAGGCGGACGCCAACATCGGCGCGATCGTGCTGACTGGCTCGGAAAAGGCCTTCGCCGCCGGCGCCGACATCAAGGAGATGCAGGACAAGACGTTCGCCGAGGTTTTCATTGGCGACTTCATTTCACGCTGGGAGAACGTCGCCAAAAGCCGAAAGCCGATCATCGCGGCGGTCGCCGGATTCGCGCTCGGCGGCGGCTGCGAGCTCGCCATGATGTGCGACTTCATCCTGGCGGCCGACACCGCCAAATTCGGCCAGCCCGAGATCAAGCTCGGCGTCATCCCCGGCGCGGGCGGGACGCAGCGACTTACCCGCTTCGTCGGCAAGTCGAAGGCCATGGAAATGTGCCTGACCGGCCGCATGATGGACGCGTCCGAAGCGGAGCGTTCGGGCCTCGTCTCGCGCATCGTGCCGGCGGCTTCGCTGGTCGAAGAGGCGCTGAAAGTCGCCGCGGCCATCGCTGCGCTCTCGGCCTCGGCGGTCTACGCGGCCAAGGAGAGCGTGAATCGCGCCTACGAGACGACGCTGTCCGAGGGCATCCGTTTCGAACGCCGCATCTTCCATTCCCTGTTCGCCACCGAGGACCAGAAGGAGGGCATGAAGGCGTTCGTCGAAAAGCGCCCCGCGGCGTTCAAGAACAGGTAGGGCAAAGCAGGTCGATTCCGTCGAATGGGAGCGGCGCGTCTCGTGTGGGCCGGAGAGGCGCGCGAGCAGCGATGTCATGCCGCGGGCGCGCCGGCTTGAAACCCCCGTCGATGTCCGTGACAATCGCGCCGCGTCACAAGGAACCCGTCATGAGCGCCTCCAGCCGAGCAGCCGTCATCGCCCCCTCCATCCTGTCCGCCGACTTCTCCCGCCTCGGCGAGGCTGTGCGCGAGGTGGACGCGGCCGGCGCCGACTGGATTCATCTTGACGTGATGGATGGACATTTCGTCCCCAACATAACGTTCGGACCGCCGGTGATCGCGGCGCTCAGGCCCCACTCGCCGAAGCCTTTCGACTGTCACCTGATGATCGAGCCTTGCGATCCCTACCTCGAGGCCTTCGCCAAGGCGGGCGCCGACCACATCACCATTCACGCCGAGGCGACGAAACACCTTGACCGCTCGCTGCACGCAATCCGCGAACTCGGCAGGAAGGCGGGGGTCGCGCTCAACCCGGCGACGCCCGAAAGCGTGATCGAATATGTGCTCGACCGCCTCGATCTCGTTCTGGTGATGACGGTCAACCCCGGCTTCGGCGGCCAGAAGTTCATCCCCGCGACGGTCGAAAAGATCCGCCGGGTGAAGGCGATGATCGGCGGCCGCGACATCCGCATCGAGGTCGACGGCGGCATCGCGCCGGACACGGCGCCGATCGTTGTCAGCGCCGGCGCCGACGCGCTCGTCGCGGGCTCGGCGGTGTTCAAGGGCGGCGCTCCGGCCTACGCCGCCAACATCGAGGCCATCAGGGCGAGCCTCGCCACCCCGGGCCGGGCTGCTTGAGGCGCGAGCCGCATCCGTTCGCCAAATTCATCGCCATCCTCGGGCGCGGCAAGTCGCTGACCCGCTCGCTGACGATCGAAGAAGCCGAGCAGGCGATGGGCATGATCCTCGCCGATGAAGTTCTGCCCGAACAGCTCGGCGCTTTCCTCATGCTCTTGCGCGTGAAGGAGGAGAGTCCCGGGGAGATCGCGGGCTTCGTGCGCGCCGCAAGGGCCGCGGCGCCGTCGCCCGCCGACGCGCCGCCGGTCGACGTCGATTGGTCGTCCTACGCGGGCAAGGGCCGGCAATTGCCGTGGTTCATTCTCGCGGCGCTCCTGCTGGCGCGGAACGGCTGGCGCGTCTTCATGCACGGCGCGGAGGCCCATTCCGAAGGGCGGATCTATACCGGAGCCGCGCTGAGGACGCTCGGCGCGCCCATCTCCGCCAGTCTCCGCGAAGCCGCCAGCGCGCTGGCCACGCGCAACTTCGCCTATCTGCCGATCGACGCGCTCAGCCCCAAAGTCGCGGAGATGCTCGAATTGCGCCCGATCCTCGGTCTGCGCTCGCCCGTACATACCTTCGCCCGCATGCTCAATCCGTTTGGCGCGCCGTGCCTTCTGCAGGGGGTGTTTCATCCCGGTTACGTCGCGATCCATCGCGACGCGGGCCTGCTGCTCGGGCAGCCGCGACTTGCCGTCTTCCGCGGAGACGGCGGCGAGATCGAGCGGCGGCCGAACAAGCCCTGCGATGTGATGATGGCGATGGATGGCGAATCCGTCGACGAGCGCTGGCCGCCAATGATCGACGATCCCCGACAGACGCCGGACCCGGCGATGGATCTTTCGCGCCTCGCCGCTCTCTGGCGCGGCGCGATCGAGGATGAATACGGCGAGGCCGCGGTCGTCGGCACGCTGGCGATCGCATTGCGCGCGCTCGGCGCGGCCACGAACGTCGCCGAGGCGGCTGTGCGCGCGAAAGCACTGTGGCAGGCGCGCGATCGCTCAAGCCCCGCGTTGGCGGCATTACGGTGATCGTCGACCGGTTCCGCGGGCGCGCTCGGGCCCGGCGTCCCGTCAGCGCCGTCCGTAAAGGCCGGTGAGGGTCGCCTTCGCCAGCGTGTGGGCGTGAACATTGAAGCCGAATACGGCCGGCGAGGCGCTCGCGTCGAGGTCGAGTTTGTCGGTGTCGAGCGCGTAGACGGTAATCTGATAGTGGTGCAGCGCACCCTTTGGCGGGCACGGACCGCCGTAGCCGACGGCGCTGAAGTCGTTGTGCGCCTGCACAGCGCCGGCCGGCAGGCCCGCGCCGCCGCCCGCGCCCTTGGGCAGGCCGATCGTATCGAGGGGCAGGTTCGCCACCCACCAATGCCAGAATCCGGAGCCGGTCGGCGCGTCGGGATCGTAGACGCTGATTGCGAAACTCTTTGTGCCCTTGGGGGCCCCGGACCAGGCGAGCGCAGGAGATACGTTCCCTCCGGTGCAATCCCAACCGTTGAACGCCTGCTCGTCGGCGATCTTGCCGCCGGGCTTGATGTCGGGACTGGTCAAAGTCAGCGCGGTCGCCGCGCCCGGAAAGCCGACGACGCATGCAACGCTCAAAGCCGCAAGTCCACGCATGAACGATCCTCCCGTTCGAGCCGTCGCGCTGCAGGGCAAGCCCCCGAACTGCCTGGCGGCCACGCTCAAGATCGCCGCTTAAATGAACCTATGCAAGTGGGGAAAGGTGCTTGAAATAGGGTACGGGGGTATACTACGATTGGGGATGACTCACACCGTCCGAGACAAGCAGAAACTCCTCGCCCGCGTGCGCCGCATCCGCGGCCAGATCGAGGCGGTCGAGCGTGCGCTCGACGAGGATGCCGCGTGCGAGACGGTGATGCATCTGATCGCGGCCGTGCGCGGCGCAACCAGCGGTCTGATGGCCGAGGTGGTCGAGGACCATGTACGGACCCATCTCGTCGACGCCGAGCGCCATCCGGGAGCGCTGAATTCCGAGGCTGCCAATCAGCTCATCGACGTCGTTCGGACCTATCTGCGTTGAGATCCCGCTCATGAGCGACACTGAAACCATTGGCTATGCCGGCTTCCACAGCCATGTCTTCCTCGGCGAAGGACACGAGGCCAGCGAGCGCAGAACTTGGGCCGTCATCTGGCTCTGCGCCGCGATGATGGGGATCGAGATCGTCGGCGGCTGGCTGTTCGGGTCGATCGCGCTGATCGCCGACGGGCTGCACATGAGCACCCACGCCGGCGCGCTTCTGCTTGCCGCGCTTGCCTACTCGTTCGCGCGCCGCTACGCGCACGACCCGCGCTTCACGTTCGGCACCGGCAAGCTTGGCGATCTCGCGGGATTCACCAGCGCCATCATCCTGGCGATGATCGCGCTGCTCATCGGCTATGAGGCGGTGTCGCGCCTCTTTGCGCCCGTGCCAATCCACTTTCGCGAAGCGATCCCGATCGCAGTGCTCGGCCTTGCGGTCAATGTCGCCAGCGCCTGGCTGCTCAGCGCCGGCCATCATCACGGGCACGGACATGACCACGGACATGGCCACGGACATGGCCACGACCGCGCTCGCGATCAGTCGAAGCGGATCGCGACATCGGCGGGGGTAGCCGCGCTCGACGTCTTCGAGGACGGCGTCCCGCCGCGCTTCCGCCTAAGCCGCGCATCCGGCTCTCCTTTAGCGGCCGGCGGCGTTTCCGTGGAGACGGTGCGACCGGACGGAACGCGGCAGGTTTTCGCCTTCGCCGACCGGGGCGGCTTTCTCGAGTTGATCGAGGCGGTGCCCGAACCGCACGCGTTTGCGGCCCGTGTAACGGTCGAGGGCCTTGCGACGACCGTCGCGTTCGAGGAAGACGCACACGCCCATGGCGCGACCGCGCGCGACAACAACATGCGCGCGGCGATCGTTCACGTGCTCGCTGACGCGACCGTGTCGGTCGCCGTGATCGTCGGACTTCTCCTGGCGCGCGTGTTCGGATGGCTCTGGATGGACCCGCTCGTCGGCATCCTCGGCGCGCTGGTGATCGCGAGCTGGTCGGCGGCCCTCATCCGCGACACCGGCGCGGTGCTTCTCGACATGAACCCAGACCCCCGCATGGCGGAAAAGCTCCGCACCGCCATCGAAGCGGACGGCGACACGATCTCTGACCTGCACCTCTGGCGACTTGGCCCCGGCCACCTCGGCGCGATCGTCTCGGTGGCGACCCCTTCCACGCGCTCGGAAGCCGACTACCGCCGAAAGCTCGCCCGCTTCCCCGCCTTGTCCCATCTGACGATCGAGGTCCGGCGGGCGGCGTGACGACAGCGGGCAAAGGCCCCTCGGCCGGTCAGTCATCCAGCCTGCGCGCCTCGTCCGGGAGCATGATCGGAACGCCGCCGCGGATCGGATAGGCGAGCTTCGCCGCGCGCGAGATCAATTCCTGACGGGCTGGATCATAGGTCAGCGTATCTCGGGTAAGCGGGCAGACGAGCAGCTCGAGCAACCGCGAGTCCGGACGCCCGCTGGCCCCTGCGGCGTCGTCTGACCCCTGGTCGTCACTGACCATCGCCCCTCCTTTCCGACCCGCCATCAAAAGTGCAGGGCGGTCGCCTGTCTCACGCCCTTGAGCTTGCCGACCTCATCAAGCACCGCAGGCGCCGCGGCGCCGTCGATCGACACCAGCGCGATCGCTGAACCGCCCTGCTCGTCGCGGCCCAAGGCGAAGGTCGCGATATTGACGCCCGCATCGCCGAGGACGCTTGCGAACCGGCCGATGAAGCCCGGCTTGTCCTCATTGGTCACATAGATCATCGACGGCGTGAACTCCGCGTCGATCTTGATCCCCTTGATTGACAGGATGCGCGGTTTGCCGTCGTGGAAGACCGTTCCGCCGATCGATCGGGTCTGCTCCTTGGTCGTCACCGTGAGCGTGATGAAGCTCTCGTAATCGCCCTGCGCGGCCCGAGTCACTTCCTCCACCACGATCCCGCGCTGTGCGGCGACCGCAGGAGCGGAGACGACATTGATGTCCTGCAGCGACGGGCGCAAGAGCCCGGCGACCACGGCGGAGGTCAGCGCCTTGATCTTGAGGTCGGCGACCGCGCCCTCGTAGACGATCGTCACTTTCTCGATCGGCGCGGTGGTGAGCTGGCCCGCAAAGGAGCCCAGTCCCTCGGCAAGGGCGATGAACGGCTTGAGCTTCGGCGCCTCCTCGGCGGTGATCGAGGGAAAGTTGACCGCATTGGAGATCGCGCCGCGGATCAGGTAATCGGACATCTGCTCGGCGACCTGGAGGGCGACGTTCTCCTGCGCCTCGCTGGTCGAGGCGCCGAGGTGCGGCGTCGCGATAAAGTTGGGGTGGCCGAACAGCGGGTTCTCCTTGGCCGGCTCCTCCACGAACACGTCGAACGCGGCGCCCGCGACCTGGCCGCTTTCGAGCGCCGCGCGCAGCGCCGCCTCGTCCACGAGGCCGCCGCGAGCGCAATTGATGATCCGCACGCCCTTCTTGGTCTTGGCGAGGTTCTCGGCCGACAGGATGTTCTTCGTCTGCGCCGTCAGCGGGGTATGCAGGGTGATGAAATCGGCGCGGGCGAGCAAGTCGTCGAGTTCGACCTTCTCGACGCCGATCTCGGCGGCGCGCTCGAGGCTGAGGAACGGATCGTAGGCGATCACCCGCATCCTCAAGCCCACGCCGCGCGAGGCGGCGATCGAGCCTATGTTGCCGCAACCGATCACGCCGAGCGTCTTGCCGGTGACCTCAACGCCCATGAAACGGTTCTTCTCCCATTTGCCGGCTTGGGTCGAGGCGTCGGCGGTCGGGATCTGGCGCGCGAGCGCAAACATGAGCGCGATTGCATGCTCGGCGGTGGTGATCGAGTTGCCGAACGGCGTGTTCATGACGATGACGCCGCGGGCGGTCGCGGCCGGAATATCGACGTTGTCGACGCCGATCCCGGCGCGCCCGACCACCTTCAATCGGGTCGCATGCTCGAGCAGCTTGGCGGTGACCTTCGTCGCCGAGCGGATCGCGAGGCCGTCGTACTCGCCGATGATCTTGGAGAGCTCGTCCTTGTCGAGGCCGGGCTTAACATCGACCTCGACGCCCCGCTCCTTAAAGATGGCGACGGCGGCGGGGGAAAGCTTGTCGGAAATGAGAACGCGGGGGGCCATGGCAAAAAAACCTCGAAGGAAGCGGCCGAGAGGCCGCAGTCGAATGTCGGAAGATCGCGCCCGCCGCGCTGCCCGCTCGGCGGGCCCACGGATTAGGCAGCCTTGGCGAGCTTGGCCGTCTCGAGTGCGAATGCGTAGTCGAGCCAGACGGTGAGCGCCTTGACGTCGACGGTCTCGACTGTCGCGCCGCACCAGATCCGCAGGCCCGCCGGCGCGTCGCGGTACGAGCCGATGTCGTAGGCGACCTTCTCCTTCTCAAGGAAACTGGCGAGCGACTTGGCGAACGCCGCCTGCGCCTCGGGCGCAAGCGCCGCGACCACCGGATCGACGACTTTCAGACAGACGCTGGTGTTGGAACGGGTCGCGGGGACGGTCGCCAGGAAATCGATCCAGGGCGTCCGCCCAACCCACTCGGCGATAGCCCCCGCGTTTGCGTCCGCGCGGGCGATGAGCGCCTTGGCGCCGCCGAGACCCTTCGCCCATTGTAAGGCGTCAATGTAGTCCTCGACGCAAAGCATCGAGGGGGTATTGATCGTCTCGCCTTCGAAAAATCCTTCCGTGAGCTTGCCGTTCTTGGCGAGACGGAACAGCTTCGGGAGCGACCAGGCGGGGGTGTAGGTGGTTAGCCGCTCGGCTGCGCGCGGGCTCAAAATAATGACGCCGTGCGCGCCCTCGCCGCCCAGCGCCTTCTGCCAGGAGAAGGTCACGACGTCGAGCTTCGGCCAGTCGAGGTTTTGCGCGAAGGCGGCCGAGGTGGCGTCGCAGATCGTCAGGCCCTTGCGGTCGGCGGCAATCCAGTCGCCATCGGGAACGCGGACGCCGGAGGTCGTGCCGTTCCAGGTGAACACGACATCGTTGTCGAAGTTAACGTCCGCGAGGTTCGGCAGTTCGCCATAGCCCGCCTTCAAGGTGCGGACGTCCTTGATCTTGAGCTGCTTGACAATGTCGGTGACCCAGCCGTCGCCGAAGCTCTCCCAGGCCAGCACGTCGACACCCCTCGCCCCAAGCAAGGTCCAGAGCGCCATCTCGACTGCGCCGGTGTCGGAGCCGGGGGTGATGCCGATGCGATAGTCGGATGGAACCCCAAGCACTTCGCGGGTCAGGTCAATCGCGAGCTTGAGCTTCGCCTTGCCGATCTTTGCGCGATGGGAGCGGCCGAGGGCGGCGTCCTTCAGGGCTTCGGGGGTCCAGCCGGGACGTTTTGCACAGGGGCCAGAAGAAAAGCAGGCGTTCGCAGGCCTGACGGCAGGCGTCTCAATCGTCATTGTAATGCCATCCTCTCAGATGGGCGCCTCTCGTTGGGGAGAGGTGTCCCAAGGCGGCAAATAGCCGGTTGGTCCCGGGTTGGCAAGGCCATCTCGCGTGGGTCGCGTAACTCAGCCTCTGCGACGACGGCGGCCGCCGAGCTTACGGCTTCCTTGTTTCTCGACCGGGGTGGACGGTCTCAGCGTCGATTCGGTCGCATGGGCGTCCCACCGCTGGTAGCGAACGCCGGTAAAGAACAGAATTTGCGCCCCGCCGCCCCGAGGTCGCTCGCATCGGGTCGCTCGCCGAGGCTGGAAGTCGATGACTTCTTCCATAACTTTCCTGCTTTGTTCGCGCACGCCTCACGCTTTGGCCGGCCAGGGTTAACACTCCCTCAACACGGCTGCGCTAACCCGAGGGTACGCCCGCGTTTTTCAAGGCCTGCCCGTGCGCGACCTCACGCCCTCCGACTTTCCCTTCGTCGCGTCGCTTGCCGACAGCGCCAATCCGAATGATCGGCGCGTCTGGTTGCGCGTGGCGTGCGACCACTTCGTCGCGGCGCCTGCTTCGGACGCCGAGGCCGCTGACCGATTCGCCGCCGCGGTCTCCCGGCAACTCGACAAGGCGGACCCGTCAACGCTGCTCGAGGCGGCGCAAAAGCTTGCCCCTTGCCCGCGAACGCCTGTTTCACTGCTTGCCAAGCTCGCGACCGCCAGCGTGGAGGCCAGTGACTTCGTTCTCGAGCGCGGAGCCTCGTTTGGGTCGGCGAATCTCATCGACGCAATTGAAAGCGGTCGTCGTCAAGCGATGGCGGTCGCACGGCGGCCGGATCTCGATGCGAGGGTCTTAGGCGCCCTTATCGCGCGCGACGAGATCGACGTTCTTGTCGAGCTCGCTGACAACCCGAGGGTGCGTCTGGAAGGGGCAAGACTTGCGAATCTCCTGCAACGCGCCCGGACACTGGCGGACCATGGCGACCTTCGGCTTGCCGAGACGCTGCTGAAACGACGTCCGCTACCGCCCGAAAGCGCCGCATTGTTTCTCGTCGCCGACCCGTTTCAGCGGGTCGAGATCCTGCTGGCCGTGCAGCGCGCCCAGCTTGGCCGGCCGCCGGGACGGCCGACGCCAATCGCCTCAGAGATCCTCGACGAATTGGAGCAGGCCTCCATCGCTCGGCGCCCGGAACAGTTCGTCAGTGTTCTGGCAAAGTCGCTCGAATGCGAGGCGGCGCTCGCCGAGCGCATCGTCGACGATCCCTCGGGGGAACCGCTCGCTGTCGCCATGGCGTCGCTGGGCGCGCCGAGCGACGTGCTCGTGCGCGTCCTGATCGCGAGGGATCTGCAGGGGGGAGAGACGTATCCACGGATCCGCTCGATTGTGCGCCTGAACAATGCGCTGACTCGCAACGCGGCCGCGACGGTGATGGCGGCCCTCATTGATGGGAGGCCGACGCGCAGGCCTGCGCCGTCCGGTGTGTCAACCGCTCCGATCCGCGATCCCGCTCCGCGCGGCGCAGCGCGGTCAGCGAACTCCGCCGCAGCGCAGAGCTGCGGTCTGAAACGGCCTCCGTCCGTTCAGCCGAGGATGTTCAGAGCGGTTGGCGCAAAAAATCCCAGAGCCATCAAAATTGCGCCGATCGCGCCGAGCCCGATGCTGAACCAAAGCAGGACGCCGATCTCCGTAATAATCGCAGCGGACGCGAGCACGATCGCTATCTGCGTCAGCCCGCTGCCGAGTTCGTAACGCTCAAGCCTGTGATTGGCGAGTTCCCGCACTTCGATCGACCGGTTCGCCCGTTCCTGAATCGCATCCAAACTGTCCTCCGGCTTCGCTGGGTCGTGCTCGAAGCGCGCGATCGTCGCTCGGAAGTTCTCGATCTGCTTGTCGATCGCTTCCCGCGCCTTGGCGTCGTCGACTGTGGCTCGCTGGGCCTCGAGAGCCTGGGCCGCGGTCTCCACGACCGTCGAGCGAATTCTCTTCGCCTGGTAGAAATTGAACAGATCGGAGGCTTCGATGTTGCTTTCCGTTGAGAGGTGCTGTGCCCTCTTGGCCCCCGCCTCGGTGAGCGCGAGCAGCAGCGCGAGGACCGCGATCACCATCGCAACCGTGCGGTCCTTTTCCTTGGTCTCGACGGCCGTCTCGGCCGGATCGTCGCCCATGCGTTTCCCCTAAACTTCGATTTCGATTCAGCCTGGCTCCCCGGTGAAAGGGGCGGCTGCCCATTCATCGCTCCGGCGCGCGTGAACGTCCAGCGCGTCGGAAACGGCCCTGGCCGGGTCCGCGGCCCTGTCCGTCCCCGGAAGTCGACGCGTGTTCAACGTCGCGAATACCTGGCGCCTCTCGGTCTGCAACACGCGGGTCCTTTTCCTCTGCCTTCAGCGCGAACAGACGGACGACCTCCCGGCCCAGTCGGTCGATCGAGCGGCGCAATTGCGAGTTGGCGGTCGAGTTGCCGACGCCGACACGGTGCTTTCGAAAGACCTCGTTCTCCCGGTCCAGGGATTCCTGTTCGACGCGCGCCGTGCGCAGAGAGCCCTCTATCACCCGGTAAGCGGAGGCGAGCGTGTCTGCGCCGAGAGCCGATGCGCTTTCATGCGGGTGCTGCTCCTTCGCTAGCGCAACGAGTTGAGCGCCTTTCGAGGTCTCGAGGGCCAGCGCCGCCTCCCGATCCCCAAGGTCCACAAGTCGCCGGCTGCTTTCGAGCAGCGCGTCCTCCCGCGCCTTTTCGCTAAGCCGAAGCCTCCGCTCCAGCTCCGCGGCCCTCTCCACGAGATGACCATGTTCGGCAGCGGACCTGGACAATCGGACTGTCAGGCTTCTGTTCTCGCTAGCGGAGGCTGCCACGCCCTCTTCCAGCGCAGACATCCTGCCGCGTTCGGCCTCCCGTTGGGCGTTGGCTTGTTCCGTTCTGGCGCGGGCCGTCTGCAACGCGGCCGTCAGGTCTTCCATGCGTCCTTCGAGATATTCGGTTCTGGCGGCGGACACGGCAACGCGGGCGCGGAGCCGACTGGTCTCCGAGTGGAGTTCCGCCGCGTGCGCCTCGGCTGCGAGCCTGGCGGCCAAAGCTCGGTCGCGTTGAACGAAGGCGTCTTCAAGGAAGAACTGGCTTGCGTCGACCGCCGCCCGAAGGTCGCGCTGCTGACGAACCAATACATCGGCCCTTTCGTGCTGGTCATAAAGCTCGCCCTTGAGCTCATGGACGTCGCTTGTGAGCCTTATGATCTCCGCGGCCTGGCGGCCGATGGTGACACGCAGGATGGCCTCAGCTTCTTCGGCGAGCGACAGATTGCGTTCGACCCGGGCCTGCTCTACGGCATGTCGGGCGCGCAAGGCGTCAGCCTCGGCAATCGCCTGTTTCTGGGTGCCCTGCGCGCGAAGCCGGGATCGAGCGGTTGCAAGTCGCATCGCGCGACGAGACACCATCGGCGCCGCCGCAACCGCCGCCAACGTCGCGGCCAGGAACCCGATCGCTAAGAAGAGCGCCTGCTCAATCAAGATCGCCCAATCCCACGCCGTTCGCCGCCCCCACCATCTTGGCACAAAGGGCGTACGACTGCATAGGCGGCCGTCCCATAAGGCGCTCCAGCGTCTCCTAACGCGAGATTATTTCAAAAGACCGGCGTGCGCTTTCGGCAGCCCGCTCTCGCGCTGCGAGAGCGGTTTCCTCAAAATGGATTCCAAGTCGCGCGTTCGGTGAACTTCAGATAGCCGACATTGACCCCGAGACGGGCGCCGACACCGGTCCGGATCGGCACCACAACGACCCCCGCAGCGTCAAGCGCCGTGAAACTGAAGCCTCCGATGAAATATGCCGAGCCGTTGAGGCCGCCGAATCGCTGGTAGATGGCTCCAAGGGCCGGAAGATTATAGACCAGCATCATCGTGCGATCGCCGTCACCGCCCCAATCGAATCCCAGCGAAGGCCCCTGCCAGAACACCGGCTGCTGGCCGGCGTTGCGCGTATACATTTTGCCTTCGCCGTAACGAAGCCCTCCAACGAACGCGCCTGACGCCTCCTGGCCGAGAATGTAGGCGTTCGGCAAACCCCATCGGCGGGCGGCTTCTTGAACGGCGTCGGCAAGGCCACGCGACAGACCGCCAAAAAACTTGTGCCCGTCGTCCACGACCTCGTCGACGGAGAAGTTCGCCGGCGGTTCGTCGGCGTTCGCTCGCCCGCAAATCGCCATGGGGCCTAGCGCAACCATAGCCAGGGCCCTTCGACGCGTTAATTTGCTCATCATTCGCGCTCCAAAGCGGCGCGCCCCGCGTCCGCCCGAATCTCCGCCGCCTCAATGGCCATGGTCCGTTAAGGATGTTGACCGATGATTAACGTTCGCGGAATTGTAGGGGCGCATCGGGGTCGCCCCATGCGACGAACGACCCGTTGCGCAAATCTGCTCCGACCTTTCCGTAGGCAAGCGGGGCGCCCGACGAACCGAGCACGACGCCGCCGGCCGCGCGCAGAACCGCGTCCCCAGCGGCGGTGTCCCACTCCATGGTCGGCCCGAAGCGCGGGTAGACGTCGGCCGCCCCTTCGGCCACAAGACAGAACTTCAGGGACGATCCTGCGGCTCTGCGCTCCGCTACGGGAAGCCGGGCGAGAAACGCCTCGGTCTCGACGTCCAGGTGCGATCGACTGGCCAGGACCACCAGTTTGTCCGGCGCAGTCCGTGTGTGAATTAACTTCCAGGCGGACGGGTCGGGCAACTCCTCGCCGACCGGGACATCGCAGACGAAGGCGTGCTCGCCGCCGAACCACAACCGGTTGAGCACTGGCGCATAGACCGCCCCGGCGATCGGCCGCCCCGATTCGATGAGCGCCACGTTGATGGTGAATTCGCCGTTGCGAGTGATGAACTCTTTCGTCCCGTCCAGCGGATCGACGAGCAGGAATTGGTCGGCGACGACGAGGTCTCGCCCGCTTGCGGTCATCTCTTCCGCGACCACCGGCGTCGCCGGCAAGGCGTGGCCGAGGCATTCGCAGATGATCGCCTCCGCCCGTTCGTCGGCGAGAGTGACCGGACTGCCGTCCGATTTGGCTGAGACGCGCCCTCCGGAGGCGTACACGTCCATAACCGCGGGGCCGGCGGCGATCGCGATCTCCGCAAGCCCGGCGGCGACGGCGTCTCGCGCGACGTGATCCAGATCGATCGGTCGTCTCATGCGTGAAGTGTCCGCAAGGCTGTCTTTATGTCTCAAGAATCACGATACGTCCGGTTCGTCGACGCGTTGGCGCGCGTTCTGCGCTCCAAGGGTATCGCGGCGACCGCGCGAATCGCGTATGCCAGCGCGGTTCATTGCGCTCGCGAGCGATTTGCCTTCCGCCGGCGCGATAGGCATTGACCATAGGATCAGCCGCTTGACAATCGCTCCGCTCGATCTCGCCGCCCTCCTATGCTCGCGCGTATGTCACGACGTCATCAGCCCGGTCGGCGCCATTATCAACGGCCTTGAGGTTCTCGACGGCGACGACGATCCCGAAATGCGCGCCGTAGCCATGGACCTCATCAAAAAAAGCGCCGCGGCCGCGTCTGCGCGACTGCAATTCTGTCGGCTCGCCTTTGGCGCGGCCGGATCTCTCTCCGCAGCGATCGACACAGGCGATGCGGAAAATGCGGCGCGCGGCCTCATCGCCAACGACCGTACCACCCTAGCGTGGGAGGCGCCGCGTCAGCTTGCGCCGAAGAACGCCGTTAAGCTCATGCTCAACCTCTGCCTCGTCGCCGCCGCGGCGATCGCGCGCGGCGGGGTGGTGAGCGTCGGTCTGACCGGCGAAGGCGAAAACCTGGGCATTCGGATCAGCGCCTCGGGCTCGACCGTGCGCTTTCCGCCCTCCGTCGCGTCTGTGCTGTCAGGCGGAGAACCCGAATTGATCGACGGCCACTCCATTCAGCCCTACTATGCGAGTTTGCTCGCTAAGGCCTGCGGAATGACGATCGAAGCGAGAACCACGCCCGATTCCGTGACGTTGACCGCGATACGCCCGACCAACGGCGCCGAACAACTTCCTGTTGATGTCTCCGCGGGAGCGCATCACTCAACGGATAACCCGACGCAGGGACTTTGACCGAAAGCACATCCCCCGCGTCGCGGGTCTCGTCGCCGCTTTCCCCGAGATCCAGTCCGCATCTTGCGAGGGCTATTCGTTGACCGGCGACTCGTCGCTCATCGGATTGGGCGCCGGGTCGGGCATGTCCTGATCGGTCTGCACGGCGTTGAAACCATAGGGCGATCGCAACCGGCGCCTTCGTCCGCGCGGGAAGCGGGCCTCGCCCGAGGCCTGCTCGCCAAAAGCATGCGCTCCCGCTTCGTTGCCCTCGACGTCCGTCGGTTGGGGATCCGAGACCGGCGACGGCGGCGCTTCCGATTGGTCACGTTCGGTCTAACCGGACCGGTGATGAACGACGGCAAAGCCGCTCCGACCGCGTCCGGCGCGGCCTCGCGCGGGCCCTGCTGATTCGCGGGGTCGCGATACGGGCGAAACTCGCGCGGCCGGCCGTCGCGGTTTTGGCGATTATCGCGATAGCCGTCGTTTCGGTCGCCGAACTGGCGGTCTTGACGCGGGCCGCGGTCTGGAAAGCGATTGCCCTGGCGGTCTTGGCGGGGCTGAAATCCGCTGCGATCGCCCTGGCTCTGTCTTTCAGGGTCGAAAGGGGGGCGCTCGACGAACGGCTGGGGGGCGTTGGGCGCGCTAGGCTGATTTTGAAAAGCGTTTTGCGGAGGCTGGAACGAAGCGCCCGCCCGCTCCGACGGAGAGGCGAAACGGTCCGACAGCGCGCTAAAGTCGTCGTCGTCCTCGAGATCGTCGCCATCGCCGTCGCCCGCCTGACGAACCTGTCCGCTCTGCGCCATCGCCTGAGCGGCCTGCGCGGCGGCGATTATGCGGAAATAATGCTCAGCGTGCTGCAGGTAGTTCTCCGCTGCGACCGGATCTCCGCCTGTATGGGCGTCGCGCGCCAGTTGAAGATACTTCTCAGCCACATGCTGCGCATTTCCACGAATCTTCACGTCCGGTCCGTTCGACTTGTAGGATCGAGTCAACGGGTTTGGCCCTCGTCGGCCATTCGTCGGCCGTCCGCGCATCCTCTTGTTCTGACCTGGTCTCATTGCCTTTTCCAGTTTGTCGTCGGACTACGCCGTCCATCGTCGCCAAGGGCGCCGGCGCGAAAACGCCTCCGATTGATCCGTCAATCGCAAATTGCCGCCGCGCTCATCGCTCAGACGACAAAGCCTCGCCCCCTCACCCGCGCTCGCACATTCCGCGTCATTTCGGTTCGCCAGCCCCCACCGTCGGCGGCGCTATCCGTACACCGATTGGCGCAATCGACCGTGACCTTCCGCAAATCCGGCCGGGCCTTCAGAGATTCGGCGCAACACTAAAAGGTGTCGTCTAATCGAGCGGTCCTGTCCGCGAACGGCCCGCCACTGCCCATCCCTTACGCCGATCGACAGAGCCCAATGCGGCGATTCTTGATGGCAAGATAACCGCTTTTCATCCTTCCGCCAAGCGCCAATTCGGCAGCGCCGATCCGCTCCCGAAGCCGCGCGCCAAGAGCGTTAGTTCGAAGCCTGTCCTGGCGTCGTCTGGTGAGCGCCCGTCGCAGCCTGAGCCGCGGGAGCCCGGTAGCCGGTCGGCGGATCCGTGAGCCATTCCCTGTCCGGCTCGGGACCCAGGGGCTTCGATTTGCCCATGCCGACCCAGCCCAGAGGATTGAGATTCCCCAGCATCGATGTGGATTCCGGCTTTTCAGCCTGATCGGCTGGGCCGCCAGGTTGATCAGACGCGCCCACCGTAACGGGCGCGTTGGGGAAGGAATGAAGGTTGCGCAGCCGCACGTCGCCGACGCCAACAATCTTCTTCTTTTCCTGCTCCTTTGCGAGCGCTTTGCGCTCATTCTCCTGATTCACCGGCCACGCCCCGCCAACGGGCGCGGGCGCGGCATTGGGCTTGGGAAGGTCCAACGACTTCGGCACGACGATCTTGCCATGCTCGCGGTAGTCGATCGGATCTTTCTCGTCATGACTGAGTCCCACCAGCGGGCCAAAAATCGATCCGATTCCTTCCCACAACGGAGCCGCCCCGTCATCGCCCGCACGCGCCGAGCCTGAGGCCAGGCAAGCGACCGTAGCCAAGGCGATCACGGTTCCGAGAACTTTGAAGTGCATTCCTTTTTTCTCTTAACGCAGCGCGGCCGAATCGGGCCGCCAGAGAAGGCGCCGGATCTCATCCTCATAAATTCCGGCTATTCCATGGCGTGCTGAGCCGTTCGCGCGCTGCCTTCCCCGGGCGATCGACTTTGAACGGGCGCCGCGCGGATGGTCTCCCGCAAGCGTTTTCAACGAGCTAAACCCTCCTTCGCGCGAATCCGCGCCGTGTCGGCCTCGGCGCCATTCCGAGCGGGAAGCGTGACGTCCAGGGGTACGCTTGAATCCCCGGGGCGGAGCAGAGGCCGAGTCCTTCGCGCGACTGTCGCCCGATTGGCCACTTCCTGCGCGTGCGATCGCAAAAGCGCCGGGGTCGCCGGCCAAGCGAGCCGGTCGTCAGACCCAAATCCACGCCAACCTCAAGCAAGAGCTCTCCATTGCCGTTTCGAGTGTTTTCAATCTGTTACGCGTCTGCAAAGGGATGTTTTCGCGGCATAGGCGGCGGCGAAGAGCGGCGGGTCCCGTCACGCGTTTTCCCCTGAGCCCCAATGACCGAACCGACGCGCGCTTGTTCATCCTCCATGCGGCATTCTCCAAGGCGCCATCCCCCAATGTGCCATGATTACGGATTTTTGGAAAGAAAAATCGCGATGGATTCCGTAAATTCGTTTCGCAGCCGACGTCAGCAACGCAGTCCGTCAGAAACGGCCGCTTGGGTCCCGAGCGATTGACGGCTCACCGGCCCGTCCCGGGCGGCGCCTCTCGCCCAGACTGCGCGCTGCGCGACCCGAGGGCGACGTCGAGGATCAGGAGCGCCACCCCGACATTGATCGCGGCGTCAGCCAGGTTGAACACGAAGAAATGGCGGCCCAGAGCGTGCAGATCGAGATAGTCGACAACGGCGCCTCGCGTCAGCCGGTCGCAGGCGTTGCCGATCGCCCCTCCAATTATTGCGCCCAATCCGATCGCGGAAAGCATCGATCGGCAAGACGCCAGCCACCACCCGAGCAGGACGGTCGCCGCGAGCGTGACCGCCAGCAGCACCGCGCGACCCATGACGGTGTCCTGGGCGAAGAGGCTGAACGATATGCCGGGGTTCCAGCGCAGGACGAGATCGAGAAACGGGCCGATCGCGGTCCGCTCGGCCCCGGCCTCGGGGCGCGCGAGCACGGCGACCTTCACCGCCTGGTCGCAAGCAAAAACGACCAACGCGACAAGCGCGCCGACGAGACGTGGCTTCACGGAAGGCGGCCGAGCGCCCGCAGCTCGCGTAGCGCCTCGGCGTCGCGCGGACTGACGTCCGGGAAATCCGGCGAGGCCGTCGACGGGTCGAAATAGCGCCACGAGCGCGCGCATTTGACCCCCTTCGCCCGCTCGATGACCACCGCGACGTCCGGCAGCTCCGGCAGACAGAATGCGCCCTCGGGCGCCGCGCCATCGATCTCGATCGCGATGTCGGAGGTGATGCAGACCTCGGCGAAATCGACGCCCGCCAGCGCCTCGACATGTTCCGGCCGCGAGACATAGACGCGCGGGGCGGCCTCAAGCGACGAACCAATCTCCTTCTCGGCGCGGGCGATCTCGATGGCGCCGGTCACGGCGGAGCGCAAGGCGCGAATTGTTTCCCATTTTCGCGCCAGCGCGTCGTCCCGCCACGCCTCGGGAATCGCGGGAAACTGCTCGAGATGGACCGAGCGCGCCCCCGGCTTCCATGCGGCCCACGCCTCTTCGGCCGTGAAAGCGAGCACCGGCGCGAGCCAGATCGTTGTGGCCTGAAAGATGCGGTCGATCGCCTCCAGCGCCCCGAGCCGCTTTAGGCTCGACGGCGGATCGCAATAGAGCGCGTCCTTTCGAATGTCGAAATAAAAGGCGGACAGGTCGGCGTTCATAAAGGCCGACAGGAGCGCGATCACCCGGGCGTAGTCAAAGTTCGCATACGCCTCGCGAACCTTGCCATCGAGGTCGGCGATCTTGTGCAGCATCAACCGGTCAAGTTCGGCCATGTCCGCGAGCCCGACCGCATCGCCGCGCTCTGCGTGGGCGAGCGTGCCCAGCATCCACCGAAGGGTGTTCCTCAGCTTGCGGTAATTGTCTCCGACCGCCTTCAGGATCTCCGGTCCGATGCGCTGGTCGTCCGAATAATCGACGCTCGCCACCCAAAGCCGAAGAATGTCGGCGCCGGAGACGCGGATGACATCTTGCGGGAAGGTCTGGTTGCCGAGCGACTTCGACTGCTTTCGCCCTTTCTCGTCGAGCGTAAAGCCATGCGTCAGCACGATGTCGAAAGGCGCGCGGCCGCGCGTCCCGCAGCTTTCGAGCAGCGACGACTGAAACCAGCCGCGATGCTGGTCCGAGCCCTCGAGATACATCACCTCGTCCTGGCCGCCATCGACCGCCCGCCGGATCCCGGCGAGCCCGGGAAAATGAACGCCGTCCTCCAGGACGAAGGCGTGCGTCGAGCCGGAGTCGAACCAAACCTCGACCAGGTTGTCGACCTTGTCGTAATCGTCGGGATCGTATTTGTCGCCGAGGAAACGCGCCTTTGCGCCCTCGGCGAACCAGGCGTCCGCGCCCTCGTTTTCGAAGGCCTGGGCGATACGCGCATTGACGTCCTCGTCGAAGAGAACCTCGTGCTCGCCCTTGCGCACGAAAATCGCCAGAGGCACGCCCCAGGCGCGCTGACGCGACAGCACCCAGTCGGGCTTGTTGGCGACCATGCCCTTGATCCGGTTCTCGCCGGTCCTGGGCACCCAGCGCGTGCTTTCGATCGCGTCGACCGCGAGTTCGCGCAAACTTTTGCCGCCCGAGGCGTTGGCGAAGGGCCGGTCCATCGCCAGGAACCATTGCGGCGTATTGCGGAAGATCACAGGTTTCTTGGACCGCCAGCTATGCGGATATTGGTGCTTGAGTTTGCCGCGCGCAATCAGGGCGCCAGACTCGATCAGCGCCTTGATCACGGCGTCGTTGGCGTCGCCCTTCTCCCCCTTCTCGGTCAGGACGCGGCGGCCCGTGAACCCGGGCGCCTCGTCGGTCAGCACGCCGTCTTCGTCCACAGTATAGGGAATGCGCGTTTCGACGCCCCGCGCCTGGAGCAGCCGCGTGCTGGCGGTCCAGAGTTCGAAGTCCTCGCGGCCGTGGCTGGGCGCGGTATGAACGAAGCCTGTGCCGGCGTCCTCGGTGACGTGATCGCCTTCGAGAAGCGGCACGATGAAGCCGTAGCCGAGGCGGCGCAGCGGATGCGCGCAGACCATCGCGGCGAGCGCGTCGCCGCTGACATCGCCGAGGCGCTCGAAGCTCGTCGCCTTCGCCGCCTTGAGCGCGTCCTTGGCCAGCGAATCGGCAAGAATGTATGTCGAACCGACCTTGGCCCAATTGTCGGCTGAAGCCTCGGTCACCCGGTAGCGCCCATAGGAGACCCGGCGCGAAAAGGCGATCGCCCGGTTGCCCGGGATCGTCCACGGAGTCGTCGTCCAGATGACGATCTCGGCGTCTTCGCCTTCGACCGGGAAGGCCACGTAAATTGTGTCACTGGTGTAGTCTTCGTACTCGACTTCCGCCTCGGCGAGCGCGGTCTTTTCGACCACGCTCCACATCACCGGCTTCGAACCGCGATAAAGCAGCCCATTCGCCGACGAATTTGAAGATCTCTCGGGCGATCTGCGCCTCAGCCGGATAGCTCATCGTGAGATAAGGGTGGTCCCAGTCTCCGACGACGCCGAGGCGCTTGAATTCCTCGCGCTGAACGTTGAGCCAGTGCTCGGCGTAGGCGCGGCATTCGCGCCGGAACGCGATGATGGCGGCGGGGTCCGAGAAGTCAGGCTTTACCTTGCCCTTCTTGCGATAGAACTCCTCCTCGACCTTCCATTCGATCGGAAGGCCGTGACAATCCCAACCGGGCACGTAATTCGAATCCTTGCCGGCCATCTGATGGGAACGGACGACCATGTCCTTGAGGATCTTGTTCAGCGCCGTGCCGATATGGACGTTGCCGTTGGCGTAAGGCGGTCCATCGTGCAATACGAATTTCGGGCGCCCTTTGGCGCTCTCGCGGAGTTGTCCGTAGAGGTTTTCCCGCGCCCAGCGGGCGAGAATCTCCGGCTCCTTCTGCGGCAGCCCCGCGCGCATCGGAAAGTCAGTCTTGGGCAGATACAAGGTCTGCGAATAGTCGAAGCCTTTTACGGGCGCGTCGGTCATGAGTTGCGTGGCCAGGATGGAAGTTCAGCGAGCAAGGGCGAGGGACTTAGAGGATTTCCCCCGAAACGCCAAATCGAGCCTTCAGGAGGCGCGCGCCAGAATTGCGCGTGCGCGCGACACGTCGCGCTGCATCTCCTCGACAAGCGCCGCGAGCGAATTGAATTTCTGCTCGTCACGGATTCTCTCGACGAACTCGACCGCCATCTCGCGGCCATAGAGATCGCCGGCGAAGTCCAAAACATGCACCTCGAGCAATGGCGGACCATTATCCACCGTCGGCCTGACGCCGAAACTCGCGACGGCGGGATGAGAGCGCCCGTCGACAATCGCGCGGACCGCATAAACCCCGTGCGCCAGTCTGTTGGTGGGCGGCAACTCGATGTTCGCGGTCGGGACCCCCAGGGTGCGTCCGAGGCGCTGTCCCTGAATGACCGGCCCTGACACGACGTACCGCCGACCAAGGCCGCGCGCGGCATCGACGACGTCGCCGCGCTCCAGCGCGCGGCGGATCGCCGTCGACGAGACGACGCGCGCGCCCTCTCCTTCGCCAAGCTCCACCTTGCCGACAATCTCGACCGAGAAGCCATAGCGGCGGCCCGCATCCGCCAGGAAGGCCGGCGTGCCGGTCCGGCCTTTGCCGAAATGGAAGTCCCAGCCGACGATCACGGCCGCGACATCCAGTCTCTCGACCAGGACGGTGCGGACAAACTCTTCAGCGGTTCTTCCTGCGAGCCCTGCGTCGAAGGTGATAAAAACAATTCCAGAGAGGCCGAGCCGTTCGGCGAGCAAGGCCTTGACGTTCGGCGGGGTCAAGCGGAACGCGACCGGACGCTCCGCGAAATAGTCGGCCGGGTGCGGCTCGAAAGTCAGAAGCGCGCTCGGCGCGCCTCGATCCGCAGCGAGGCGTCGAGTCCGTTCGAGAACCGCCTGATGGCCCAGGTGAAGACCGTCGAAATTCCCGATTGCGTAAACGGCGCGTTTCAGGCCTTGCGGCGGCGTCGCCGGATCCGTGGCGAGCACGAAGCCGCTGGTCATGACGTGCTGCGATCCTCGGATTTCCATGGCGCGGTGGCGAGCCCCGCCTAAGTGCCTCTCCTGCGGGCTGCGGTCAAGCGTGCGCATGCCTTAGCTTCGGATTTGGAGGAACGCTGAGCATCCCCTCGCCTTCCAGGACAAGGGAGTCGCCAACCCGACACTCGCACTTCAAACGGACGCGCCGACCCTTCTCCGTCAATTCGACGACCTCGACGCTCACATCGATCACGTCGCCGATCTTGACCGGCCCAAGGAAATTCAAGGTCTGGGAGATGTAGACGGCGCCGGGTCCGGGAAGCCGCATGCCAATCACGGCGGAGATCAGGCTCGCGGTGTAGAGTCCGTGCACGATTCGGGTGCCAAACCGCGTCTTGCGGGCAAAATGTTCGGAAAGATGAATGGGATTATGGTCGCCCGACAATTCGGCGAACCCGATGACATCCTCGTTTTCGACAGTCTTGGTTATGGTCTCCCGCATGCCGACCGTGAGGTCCTCGAAATACAATGTCTGGAACATCGTCTTTGACATTCGCCCAGCGCCTTCCCGAGCCGGCGGAGCGTTTTTGATCGCCGGCTCTTTTTCCTATTTTGAATTCTCCGGGGCGATCAATTCGCATTGCGAATGAGGGCGGCGCGTTCGGGGGTCAGCCCTCGAGCGCGGCGATCGCCGCCTTTGGCCAGAGCGAAAACTCTTCGAACAGCCGCTGGAGCTTGTGGGGATCCGCAACGGTTTCCAGGGACTCGCCATGCAGCGCCGAACGGTGAATGCCCCTCGTGACCAGCAGCGCGTCCAGTCCCGCCCGCGCCGCGCCGGCGATGTCGGTGTTCATCCCGTCGCCGACGGCCAGGACCCGCCGATCGTCGACCAGGGCGCCGCGCGCTTTCTGGGCGAGCGCGAGCGCGCGCCGGTAGATCGGCAAGTGCGGCTTGCCCGCGTAAACAACCTCTCCGCCCAGCGCCTCGAACCGGGCGGCGAGCGCGCCAGCGCAATAAATAAGGGTCTCGCCCCGATGGATCACGAGGTCGGGATTGGCGCAGATCATCGGGACGCCGCGGGCCGCCAGGGCCCGCAACTCCGTCTCGTAATCGTCGAGCGTCTCCGCCACGTCGTCCCGCAATCCGGTGCAGACTGCATAGCGGGCGGCTTCGAGCCGCACCCGTCGCGGCTGACGCCCCGCCGCCTCGCCGGCGGCTTCGAACAGGCTGAGGTCGCGGGAAGGACCGATATGGAGAACCGGCTGGTCGATTTTCTCGGCGATCAGAGCGATCGTCACGTCGCCCGAAGTGGCGATGTCGTCAAAGGCGTCGGGCGCGACGCCGAGCTTCAGCAACTGGCGGCGCACCGGCGCCGAAGGACGCGGAGCGTTGGTGATGAGAACAACCGTCCCGCCGCGGCGGCGATACGCGACCAGAGCCTCGGACGCAGACGGAAAAGCCGCCACGCCGTTGTGCACGACGCCCCAGATATCGCACAGGAGGACATCGTAGTCATCGGAGATCTCGGCGAGCCGGGCGATCTGACGGACCGCCTGGGTCTGGTCGGGGATGGACATCGTCGCCCCGCTAGGGCGAGCCCCCGCCCCTGTCAAGCTTGCAAGCGCGGGAACCGGCGCTGGCGACGGCGTCGAGGCTGACGAGAGGGCCTGACGTTCTTGACGGGGTCCACCCCGGTTCCTAACTATCTGGCATGCGGCGGCGTCGCCGCGCCAACGCCGAGGGCGAAATGGGCGACAACTCAGTTACTGCGAAAGTCACCGATGCGAGCTTCGAGGCCGACGTGATCGGGTCGAGCGAACCCGTGGTCGTCGATTTCTGGGCGGAATGGTGCGGCCCCTGTCGGATGATCGCTCCCGCGCTTGAGGAAATCGCGACGGAGATGAAGGGCAAGGTCAAGATCGCCAAGCTGAATGTCGATGAGAACCCGGGAATTGCGGGCAAGTATGGCGTCCGATCGATTCCGACTCTTGATGATCTTCAAGGGCGGCAAGAATGTCGCGACCAAGGTCGGAGCGGGGCCGAAGACCGAGCTGTCGCGCTGGATTTCCACCGCGGTCTGATGAAGCAAGCGGGCCGCAGGCCCGTTCAGACCGGAAGTCGGACTGCGGCCTGTAGGCCCCCCATCGGACTGTCGTTCAGCACGATGTCGCCTCCGTGCGAACGGGCGATGTCGCGGGCGATCGCAAGCCCAAGGCCGGCGCCGCCTTCATCCTGGTTCCTTGACTTATCGAGCCGATAGAACGGGCGGAAGACGTCCTCCCGATGCTCGGGAGGGATTTCGATCCCATCGTCGTCGATCAGGACCGAGACGAATTGGGCCTCTCGCCTGGCCGTGATCCAGACGTTGTCGGCATGACGCTGGGCGTTGGCGACCAGATTGCCGATGCAGCGCTTGATCGCCATCGGCCGAACTCGGATGTCGAGATCACCACGCGTCTCGAGGCTCACGGCGGCGCCGTGCCGTTCAGCGTCCACGCGGAGATCTTCAAGCACCGCCCCGACGTCGGTGCGGACGGTCGCCTCGCTCGCGTCCCCACGGGCGAAGGCGAGGTAGCCTTCGAGCATGCGGCCCATTTCGTCGACGTCCTTTTGCAGGAGATCGCTGTCGGCGGAGTTATCGAGCAAAGCCAGCGACAGCTTGAACCGCGTCAAAATGGTGCGAAGATCGTGGCTGACGCCGTTGAGCATCGCGGTGCGCTGCTCGGTCGCGCGGGCGACGCGCTGCTTCATTTCGATGAAGGCGTGGCCTGCCTGACGGACCTCTCGCGCGCCATGCGGGCTGAAATCGATGTCCCTACCCTTGCCGAAGTCCTCGGCCGCTCGCGCCAACCGCAGGATCGGCCGGATCTGGTTGCGTAAGAAAATGATCGCGACCGTCAACAGGACCAGCATCGCGCCCATCATCCACAAGACGAAAATATGCGCATTCGCCTCGTAAGCGAGCGCGCGGCGCGTGACCAGCCGGAGGACCCGGTCTCCGAGATCGACCCGGATCTCCATCAGGCCCGAGCGACCGATGGTGTCGACCCAGAACGGCTGCTGGACTTGCCTCTTGAGCTCGCTGGGAAGCGTGCGCGTCAAGGGATCGAGCGCGCTGAAGAACGACCGCGGCATGGCCGGCGGCAACGGCCCGCGAGGAAGAACCGTCGCATCCATCCGGAAGCGTTCGGCGGCGAGATTGGCCAGACTGGCGTCGTCCGCGCCCGGCGGAAGCTCGCTGTAGAGGTCGGCCAGCGCGCCGACGTCGCGCGCGACCGATTTGGACAGGCGGCGGGTGACGAGTTCGAAATGGTGTTGCATGAAGGCGAAGGTCACAGCCGTCTGCAACAGCACCATCGGCAGAATGACGATCAGCAGGGACCTCTTGTAAAGCCCCTTGGGCAGGATCTCAGCAAGCCCGCGCGCGCATCGCCGGTAGAGATCGCGAATTTGCGCAAGAACGCGCCGCGTTCGAAAAGAAGGGCGCACGCTCATCCGTCGGCGATCAATCGGTAGCCGGCGCCGCGCGCCGTCTGGAGATAAACCGGATTGGCCGGGTCCCGCTCGATCTTCCGCCTGAGCCGGTTGATGAGCACGTCGACCGTCCGTTCCTGGGCCGCGCCGCCGAGTTCCGACAGCGCCTCGCGAGTCACGCTCGCCCCGGCGTTTGCGCACAGGAGCCGGAGCATCTCGCGCTCGCGCTCCGTGATTTGGACGAGTTCCTCGCCTGCGCGCAGTTCGCCCCGCTCGAGCGAAAAGGTGAACTGGCCGAAGCGGACCACCGAGGCCTCCGGCTTGCCGACCGACTCCGCCCGCGTGCGTCGCAGAATTGATCCGATCCGCAACAGCAGCTCACGCGGATCGAAGGGCTTCGAGAGATAGTCGTCGACGCCGATCTCGAGCCCGCGGACCCGGTCTTCCGGGTCGCCGCGCGCCGTCAGCATCAGAATTGGCACCTGCGAGCGCTGCCGCAGAGTGGCGGCAAAGACGAAGCCGTTCTCCCCGGGCATCATGACGTCGAGCACAATGATGTCGAAGGCCAGTCCATCGAGGAAGCCCCTCGCCTCGCTGGCGTTGGCGGCGACGGTCACCCGATGGCCATTCTTCTTCAGATAGCTCGACAGCAAATCCCTGAGCCGCCGGTCGTCGTCGACCACCAGCACATGCGCGGCGTCGTCTCCAGGGGGCGGCGCGGTCACGTCCGGGGCTCTCCAGGGATCGCCGCGCGGGCGTCATGGTCCTGCGGATCGATCATCGCGGTGAGGAATTGGGTGGCCGACTGACGACCGGAAGGGCCAAGCCTCTCCAGCGCCGCAGAGAATTGGCGCGTCTGCGCCTGAGCGAGCCGCAAGGCGAGGCGTTCGCCGTCAGCCGTGGCGTAAAGCTCCCGCCGACGACGATCGAGGGCTCCGGCTCGCGCCTCGATGAAATTCTTGTCCACGAGCTCGCGCAGGACCCGGTTGAGGCTCTGTTTGGTGATGCGCAGGATCTCCAGCAGTTCGGCGATCGTCAGGCCCGGCCTTCGGTTGACGAAGTAGAGCACCCGGTGGTGCGCTCGGCCAAACCCGTAGGATTCGAGCAGCCGATCGGCGTCGCCGACGAAGTCGCGATAGGCGAAAAACAGCAGCTCGATCAGATCGTACATCGGCGCATCGTCGGCGCGCGCGCGGGCGCCCAGGTCGATGCTGGCGGCGGCGGGCGGCATCATGTCGGTCATTAGGTCAGCAACATTGACTTAATTCGAGAGGTTGGCTACGAAGGTCCTCGGTCCGGCGCCCAGCATGTAATCCCAATCCGGGAAATTCCAAACCAATGCGCGATTAGGGGAGGCGATGAGAGACGGACGGCCAGGGGCGCAACGTCTTTCCGCCGATGGCGAATTGGCTTCCCGAGGGCGAGGCGGCGCAGTTGCGGCTGGAGTTCGAGACGTCCTCTACCCGCCGTCTTTGCAGCCCCCTCGCCCCGCTTGCGGGGAGAGGGCCGGGGTTCGTACCGGCGATTAGCCGCCGCGTCTCGTCGCCCGCGCCCCTCACTCCTGACCTTCTCCCCGCAAGCGGGGAGAAGGGACGGCGCCTCTATCGAATAGCAAACGGCTCTACGCGCCGGCCGCGGCGAGCGCCGGCTTTGCAGCCCCCTCGCCCCGCTTGCGGGGAGAGGGCCGGGGCGAGGGGCGCTGGCGACTAGCCGCCGCGTCTCGTCGCCCGCGCCCCTCATCCTAACCTTCTCCCCGCAAGCGGGGAGAAGGGACGGCGCCTCTACCGAATAGTTCTACGCGCCGGCCGCGGCGAGCGCCGGCTTTGCAGCCCCCTCGCCCCGCCTGCGGGGAGAGGGTCGGGGCGAGGGGCGCTGGCGATTGGCCGCCGCGTCTCGTCGCCCACGCCCCTCATCCTGACCTTCTCCCCGCAAGCGGGGAGAAGGGACGGCGCCTCTGCCGAATGGCGAACGGCTCTACGCGCCGGCCGCGGCGGGCGCGGGCTTTGCAGCCCCCTCGCCCCGCTTGCGGGGAGAGGGCCGGGGAGAGGGGCGCTGGCGATTAGCCGCCGCGTCTCGTCGCCCGCGCCCCTCATCCTGACCTTCTCCCCGCAAGCGGGGAGAAGGGACGGCGCCTCTGCCGAATGGCGAACGGCTCTACGCGCCGGCCGCCGCCAGCGCGCCGACCGATGCGGCCGTCCCCTTCCAGGGGCGCGCGGCGAGGCCCAGCGGATCGAGCGCGGGCGCGGCGGGCGTCGGCTTGGGGGAGAACCCGCGCCCGAATTGGGACTTTTCAAGGGGTTGCGGCGGAAATTCCGGGCGCGCGTTGGCCGGGGCGCGGGCGAGGTCGGGCGCCGGCGCCGCGGCGGCCCAAGCCGGACGTTTGGCCTCGGCCTCCCGTGACGCGGCCACGCCGGCCAGGCTCCGGGAATTAACCTTTTCAAGGGCTTCAGCAACGTTTGGGCGCCGGTTGCGGTCGTCGGGCAGCGCCGGCGGCGCGGCGGCCTCGGCGGCGCGGTCGAGCGCGGGCATCCGGGTCAGCGGCCGGGCGGCGAGCACTGCGGCGTAGCGGTCGAGCGCGCGCACGATCCTCACCACCCGATCGACCGCCTTGAGGTTCATCTCCCCCATCGCGCTATAGGCGACAAGCAGCGCCTCGTTCAGCCGGCTCATCTGGAGCGCCGCGAACTCTTCCGGGGATTCGGGGATCGAGCGGGCGAGGACATCGCGAAGCAGGGGCGCGCGCCGCGCGCTCGGTCATGCCGACGCGCGCCGCGATTTCTGGCATCGCCACGCCGCGATTGGCGTAGTCGACGATGACCCGCTCGCGCTCGATCGCCTTCAGGCGCAGGGCGAGCGCGGCGTCGGCGGGATTTCCAGGGGCGGGGTTTTCCGCGGCAGGCTCTTCGGCGGCGGCGAGGCCTTCGGCCAATTCGGTCATGGCGGCGTCCTTGCTTCTGAAATTACCAAATACACGGATCCGCGCTGCGCTTGGCAAGCTTTTGTTTCTGATCACGGACGTGGGTGCGTTGCGACGGCGATGGACCGGTCGTTGCTTGGTACGCCACAGCCGGCGCCACAAACAATGCCCGCCTTGATTTGGGGCGTTCATCGTCTTCTGGGACTTTCGCCGATGTCGTATCGGCCTTCGGCGGCGAGGGAAGGCCCAGCTCGCCAATGCGACGACCGCAGGCGCCCCTGAGGACCATTCGGCGCCGCTGGACGCCCTTGTCAAGGGGATCGCCGCCCTCGACAATCCGGCGCTGACCGTCACCCTCGTCGGCGAGACCACGCTTTCGCATCTTGCAGACGCGGCCCGACTATGCGGTCAGCGTGCGCTAATGCGCTCGTCGGCTTCATCGAGATCAAGGCGCCCGGCAAAGGCTGCGACCCGCGCAAATTCGCCGACCCGCACGACAAGGCGCAATGGGGCAAGCTCAGGTCCCTGCCGAACCTCCTCTACACCGACGGCAACGGCTTCAGCCTGTGGCGCAACGGGGGACTCGAGGGAAAGATCGTCGCGCTCGAGGGCGACATCCAGACCTCTGGCGCGAAGCTCAAGGCCCCGGAGACGCTGCGTGCCCTGATCGCCGACTTCCTGACCTGGGCGCCTCAGGCCCCGGCAAGCGCCAAGGCGCTGGCCGAGACAAGCGCGCGGCTCTGCCGCCTCTTGCGTGAAGAGGTCCTGGAGGAGATGGCCGCCGGCCACGGCAGCCTGCAAGTGCTCAAGGAAGCATGGCGCAAGCTCCTCTTTCCCGACGCCAGCGATGAGCAATTCGCCGATGGCTATGCGCAGGCGGTGACGTTCGGCCTCCTGATGGCGCGCGCTTTCGACATCCCGCTCGACGCCGACCTTCGCATGACCGCGCTCACGCTCGGCGAACTCGAACACGTTGATCGGCGCGGCGCTCGGCGTCCTGACACAGGACAAGGCGAACCAGCAGACGCTGAAAGACGTCGCTCGGCACGCTGACGCGGGTCCTGAACGCCGTGAGTTGGCCGACCATCAGCAAGGACCAGCCGGACGCGTGGCTCTATTTCTACGAGCATTTCCTTGCCGTCTACGACAACAGGCTGCGCAAGCAGACGGGCAGCTACTACACGCCGCCCGAGGTCGTGAGCGCGATGACGATCCTTGTCGATCCGTTGCGGGGGCCGCTGTTCCGAGCGGCCGCTGGGGCTCGCCTCGTCGGACGTGACGCTCGCCGACCCGGCCGTCGGGACAGGCACCTTCCTGCTCGGGGCGCTGAAGCGGATCGCCGAGAACGTCGCGGCGGATCAGGGCGCGGGCGCCGTGGGGCCGGCGATCGGAGCGGCGGCAAAGCGCCTCTTCGGCTTCGAATTGCAGTTCGGTCCGTTCGCTGTGGCGCAGTTGCGGCTGCTCGCGGAAATGCGGGCGCTGACCAAGACGACCGCCGCCAACGCTCCGCCGGAGTTAAATCTCTACGTGACGGATACGCTCGGGCAACCCCTATGTCGAGGACGAGAAGCTTTGGCAGGTCTTCGGGCCGATCGCGCAATCCCGGCGCGAGGCGAACCGGGTCAAGCGCGAGCAGCCGATCACCGTCGTCCTGGGCAACCCGCCGTACAAGAAATTAGGCGGGGGAGATCGGCGATTGGATCGAGAAAGGATCGGGCGAAAAACTCCATGCGCCCATGGACTGGTGGAACCCGCCCGCGGAATGGGACATCGGCCGGCACGCGCATCACCTCAAGAATCTCTATGTCTACTTCTGGCGCTGGGCGACGCTGAAAGTGTTTGGCTCCGGGCGCTTCGCGGCGACCGGACACCCGACGCGGACGAAGCGGGAATCGTCTGCTTCATCACCGTTGCAGGCTTTCTCAACGGCCCCGGCTTCGAAAAGATGCGCGACGATCTGCGCCACACTTGCTCGGACATCTGGGTGATCGACTGCTCGCCCGAAGGTCATGAGCCGGACGTGCCGACGCGGATTTTTCAGGGCGTGCAGCAGCCGGTCTGCATCACGCTCGCGGCGCAAGGCGCTGAACAAGGATTCCTCGACGCCGGCGCGGGTCCGTTTCCGCGCCCTGCCGAAGGGACAACGCGAGGACAAGTTCGCCGCGCTCGCGGCGCTGCGGCTGGACGCAGCGGATTGGGCGGACTGCCCGTCGGACTGGCGCGCGCCATTCCTGCCGAACTTCGTTGGAAAGTGGGGCGATTTCGCCCCTCTCGGCGCGCTCTTTGCGTGCGTCGGCGCCGGCGTGAAACCCCGCCGGACGTGGCCGATTGCTCCTGATGCGCAAAGTCTTGAACGCCGATGGGACCGGCTGAAACATGCCGCCAGCGCAGACGAGCAAAGCAGGCTGTTCGGGCCCGAGAGCGGCAGGAACGTCCATCAAGTCGTAACGGTCGACCTCGGTCCTCACGCCGTCCGCGATATTCCGATTTCGAAAGACAAGGGGGCTGTCGTCACGCCAATTCGCTACGCATTTCGTTCCTTCGACCGACAATGGATCATTCCTGACCATCGTGTTCTCAGCCGCGCGAGACCGAGACTTTGGGGCTTGGTTTCGTCGGAGCAGATATTCTTGACCGCGCTTGAGGCGCAAGCGCCCAAAGCCGGACCCACCGTAACCTTCACAGATCTAGTCCCCGACCAAGACCACTATAAAGGTTCATTCGGCGGCCGCGTGTATCCGCTCTCGGCCGACGCGGCGGCAACCCAGCCGAACGTGCGCGCCGACGTCCTGCAAACGCTCGCCGCCACGTACGGCGCGTCCGTCACTCCGGAAGACCTCGTCGCCTATCTCGCCGCCGTCATGGCCCATCCCGCCTTCACCGCCCGCTTCAAGGCCGACCTCGTGCGGCCGGGCCTGCGCGTTCCCGCTCACCGCCGACAAGAGCCTGTTCGACGAAGCGGTCGCGCTCGGCCGCGAGGTCGTCTGGCTCCATTGCTACGGCGAGCGCTTCGCCGATCCCGCCGCCGGACGCCCCGCAGGCCCGCCGCGCATGGCGCCGAGCGAGCGGCCGACCATCCCCGCCGCCGGCGCCATTCCGCCCGCGCCGGAGCCGTTGCCGCACACGAAGACCTATGACGCGGCGACGAAGCGCCTGCAGATCGGCAAGGGCTACGTCGAGAACGTCACGCCGGCCATGCGCGCTTACGAGATTTCCGGCAAGACTGTTCTCGACCAATGGTTCAGCTACCGCCGTCTCGACCGCACGAAGCCGGTGATCGGCGACCGCCGCCCGCCCTCGCCGCTCGAAAAGATCCAGCCGGACGGCTGGCTCGCCGAATACACCACCGACCTTCTGGACCTCCTCAACGTCCTCGGCCGCCTGGTCGCCCTCGAACCCCGGCAGGCGGATCTTCTCGACCGGATCGTGGCGGGGCCGCTTATTCCGCTCAGGGATGCGCCAGGGCAGGAGTCGGGGACAACGGTAGACGACCCGTCGCCATGATCACCGCCGTCTGGCAAACTGGTCCGCGAATCGGGGAGCGACGAGCCGGAGCCCAATGACCCGCCAACTCGACTTTTTCGGCGAGATCGAGCCCGAGCTTCCGGGCTTCGACGCCGCCGCGTGGCGGCCCGATCCGGACAAGGTGCGGGCCGAACTGCTTGCCGTGCTCGCCAAGGCGCGAGCGGCCGAGCGGTTCCCGTGGGACGCGCGCCGCACGCTCTACTGGCGCACGGTCTTTCCGCAGATGGCGAATTGGCTTCCCGATGCGGAGGCCGCGCAGTTGCGGCTGGAGTTCGAGACGGAAATCCGCAGGCTCGACGCCGCGTGAGTTTTGCGCCTGGCGCGCTCACGCCTGGCATCCAATTCCTCGCAACGCCCGCGCCCCCTGTGAGGGAGGATCGAGGAGGGTTGTCACGCCGAACTTCGAGGGTTTAGCGCTGTTGCACCTCTAAATTGGGAGCCGATGAACTACCGTCACGCCTTCCACGCTGGCAATTTCGCGGACGTCGTCAAGCATGCGATTCTCGCGCGCATCCTTGTCTATCTCGAGCGCAAGGCCGCGCCGTTCCGCTTCATCGACACCCACGCGGGCGCGGGGCGGTACGACCTGACCAGCGCGGAGGCGCGGCGCTCGCCCGAATGGCGCGACGGGATCGCGCGGCTCCTCAAGGCGTCGCCCCCTCCGCCGGTCGCCGCGCTGCTCGCGCCTTACCTCGAAGCGGTGGGCCCCTGCGACGCCGACGGCGTCCCCGCGTCCTATCCCGGCTCGCCCGCGATCGCCCAGGCGCTCCTGCGCGCCGACGACCGGATTGCGCTCTGCGAGGCGCATCCGGAAGAGCGGGAAAGATTGATCGCGGCGCTCGGCCACGATCATCGCCTCAGCATCGTCGCCACGGACGGCTATGTCGCGCTCAACGCCTATCTGCCGCCTAGGGAGAGGCGGGGGCTGGTTCTGATCGACCCGCCGTTCGAGGCGCCGGACGAGGCGTCCCGGGTCGAGGAGGCGCTCGCCAAAGCGCTGCGCAAGTGGCCGACCGGCGTCTATTGCGCCTGGCGCCCGATCCGCGAATCCGCCGCCGACCGGCATGTCCTCAATTCGATCGCCGCGCTCGGTGCGCCGAACATTTTGCGGATCGAGATCGACGTCGGGCCGGGGCCGGTCGGCGCGCACGGGCAGCGCCCGCTCTCGGGCGCGGGGCTGCTCGTCGTCAATCCGCCGCACGCGCTGTTCGACGAGGCGCGGCTCCTCATGCCGTGGCTCGCCCGTCTCCTTCAGCGCGAGGGGCGGGGCGGGCAGGTCTGCGAATGGCTCACGCCGCCGAAGTAGGCGGCTTGCGGGACAGGAACGATTTCGTTTATCGGTGAACCATAACCGATCAACGACCAGAGGGGGCCTTCGGTGGCGCTGCCGTCAGTACTCAAGGACAAATTGCGGCTGCCCGTGGTCGGCGCGCCGCTGTTCATCATCTCGCACCCGGCCCTGGTGATCGCGCAGTGCAAGGCCGGCGTCGTCGGGTCCTTTCCGGCCCTCAACGCCCGGCCGATCTCCCAGCTCGACGAATGGTTTCATGAGATCACCGAGGCGCTCGCGGCGCATGACCGGGCCAACCCGGAACGCCCGGCCGCGCCCTTCGCCGTCAACCAGATCGTGCACAAGTCGAACGCCCGGCTGGAGCAGGACCTGGAGCTGACGGTCAAATGGAAGGCGCCGATCGTCATCACCTCGCTCGGCGCGCGCGAAGATCTGAACACCGCAGTGCACAGCTACGGCGGCGTCACCCTGCACGACATCATCAACAACCGCTTCGCGCAGAAGGCGGTCGAGAAAGGCGCCGACGGCCTCATTGCGGTGGCGGCCGGCGCCGGCGGACACGCCGGCTCGACCTCGCCGTTCGCGCTCATTCACGACATCCGCGAATGGTTCGACGGGCCGCTGTTGCTCTCGGGCGCGATCGCGACCGGACGCGCGATTCTCGCGGCGCAGGCGATGGGCGCCGATCTCGCCTATATCGGCTCCGCCTTCATCGCGACCCACGAGGCGCGCGCGCTGGACGACTACAAGCAGGCGATCGTCGAAGGGGACGCGTCCCACGTCGTGGGCTCGAGCCTGTTCACCGGCGTTTACGGCAACTATCTCCGGCCCTCGATCGTCAAGGCCGAACTCGATCCCGACAACCTGCCGCACGGCGAGGCCAAGACGATGAACTTCGGTTCGGGCGGCGCATCGGAAGCCAAGGCCTGGCGCGACATCTGGGGCAGCGGCCAGGGCATCGGCGCCGTCAAGGCGGTGCATCCGGTCGCCGAGTTGGTCGCGCGGTTCGAGCGCGAATATCTCGACGCCAAGCGGCGGCTGTGCGGCTGACGGGGACGCCCTATCGACCGCGCCGCGAAGCGCTTCCCCCCGCGATCACGATGTGCAGCCGGCGCGGACCGTGCGCCCCGAGCAGGAGGGTCTGCTCGATGTCGGCGGAGCGCGACGGGCCGGTGACGAAATTGAGGGTGCGCGGCGCGCCGCCTTTGCCATAGGCCGCGCGGAGCCGCGCGAAGACGAATTCATAATCGGCGACCACGTCCTCTCGGCTGACCAGGACGATGGCGTTGTCGGGCAGGAAGTTGAGGGTGGTCGGATTTTCGGGCCCCGAGACGAGCGCGAGCGTTCCGGACTCGGCGACCGCTGCAAAGGCGAAGGCGACCGCGTTGAGGTCGTGCCCGTCCGATGGGCCGGTCGAGATGTCGAGCGCCGTTTCGCGCCACGGCAGCGCGGCGAGGCGCGGGTCCTGTCCCATCCGCAGGGTCGCCGGACAATTGGCGTCGCGCAGGAAGCGCGCGATTTCGGCCGGCGCCTCGGCGAGCGACGCCACTTCTGCGACCGTCGCCTGGGCGCGTTCGGCCTCGAATCGGAAGGTGGCCAGCGCGCGCCGCGAGATCGCCTTGGCCCCGCTGCGGCACAATTCCCGCGGGGGACTCCGCGATCCGCCGCTCGACCTCGAACCGTCTTGGCGCCTCCGTCCCGGCGACGCCGAGCGAGCGGCGGATATTGGCGAGAACCGCGTCGCGCGCGCTCATTTGACCGCTCCGCTTTTGGCGCGCCACTGGCTCTGAAAGGTCGAGCGCTCCGGCGCCGCGAGGTCGCGGTATTTCGTCCACCCGCCGGCCAGCGGCAGGGACTGGAACCGTCCCCGGCTTCGGCCGGCAAGGTGAGCGGCGCGGGCGTAGAGATCGGTCGCCAGCCGGTAGAGCGTCGGCCGGTTGGCGAAAAACGCCCAGACGCCAAGGCCTGCGCGAATCGGGGCCGGCGACAAGCCGCGCTCGAATTCGCGCTCGCGCCAGTGCCGCATCATCTTCGGCAACGGGATGCGCACCGGGCAGACCTCTTCGCAGCGGCCGCAAAAGGTCGAGGCGTTGGGCAACTGGCCCCCTTCCGCGACGCCGATCAGCGACGGCGTGAGCACCGCGCCCATCGGCCCCGGATAGACCCAGCCGTAGGCGTGTCCGCCCACCGCCTGATAGATCGGGCAATGGTTCATGCAGGCCCCGCAGCGAATGCAGCGCAGCATGTCCTCGAACTCGCCGCCCAGCATCGACGACCGGCCGTTGTCGAGAATGACGACGTGATAGTCGGAGGGCCCATCCGGGTCCCCGGGCCGGCGCGGGCCGGTGGAGAAGGTCGTGTAGACCGATGCGTCCTGGCCGGTCGCGGACCGCGCGAGCACCCGAAGAAGTTGCGCCGCGTCCTCGAGCGTCGGCACGATCTTCTCGATCGAGGCGATCACGATATGCGCCTTGGGCAGGATCTGCGTGAGGTCGCCGTTGCCTTCGTTGGTCACGATCACCGAGGTCCCGGTTTCGGCGATCAGGAAATTCGCGCCGGTGATCCCGACGTCCGCTTCGAAGTACTTAGCCCGGAGGACAGCTCGCGCCTCGGCGAGAAGCTGCTCGGGCTGGCTGAGGTCTCGGTTCGCGGGCAGGTCGCGGTGGGCCTTGCGAAAATCCTGCTCGACGTCGCGCTGGGTCAGGTGGATCGCCGGCGCGATGATGTGGGAGGGCGTCTCGCCGCGAAGCTGGATGATGTATTCGCCGAGGTCGGTTTCGACCGGCTCGATTCCGGCCGCCTCGAGCGCCTGGTTGAGTCCGATCTCCTCGGAGATCATCGACTTGCCCTTGGTGACGCTTTGCGCGCCAAGACGCTTGCAGAGGTCGATCACGACTCTCCGCGCCGCCTCGGCGTCCTCGGCGAAGTGGACATGGCCGCCGCTTTCCGTGACCTTGCGCTCGTAGGCCTCGAGATAGAGGTCGAGGTGCGCGAGCGTGTGATCCTTGATCGCGCGGGCGCTGTCGCGAAGCGCGTCGAACTCCGGCAGCCGCGCGACCGCGGCGGCGCGCCGTCCGGCGAAGTTGCCGGCAAACACCATCGCGCTCTGGAGCCCCTGGTCGGTCAGCGCCTCGTGGACGTTCTCCTTGAACCGCGGCGTGGTCGCATGGACGGTCATCGCACGGCCTCCTTCTGCGGCTCGCCGATCGCGGGCCCGTCCGTCATTCCCGCCAGAACTTCGGCGACATGCCGCGCCTTCACCGGCGAGCCTTCGCGCTGAAGCTTGCCGACGATGTTGAGGAGGCACCCGAGGTCCCCGGCGAGCACGGTTTGGGCGCCCGACTTGCGGATGTCGTCGGCCTTGCGGGAGACGACCGCGTTGGACAGTTCGCCGTATTTGGCCGCGAACATGCCGCCGAAGCCGCAGCAGGTCTCGGCCTCGTCGAGTGCGACCAGGGTCAGGCCCTCGACGCTGGCGAGCAGGCGCCTGGGCTGGGCCTTGACGCCGAGCTCGCGTAGGGACGAGCAGGAATCGTGATAGGCGACCGTCCCGTCGAATTGGGCCTGGACGCGCTCGACTCCGAGCACGTCGGCGAGGAAGCTGACGAGCTCATGCGTCTTTTCGGCGAAGCGCTCGGCCTTGGCCGCCATCTCCGGTTCGCCGGCGAACAGCTCCGGATAATGCCGGATCAGCATGCCGCCGCAGGAGCCGCTCGGCGCGACGACGTAATCGCAATCCTCGAACGCCGCGATCGCCTGGCGCGCCAACGCCTTGGCGGTAGCCCGGTCGCCGGAATTATAGGCCGGCTGGCCGCAGCAGGTTTGCGCCGGCACGACGACCTTGCAGCCTGCGTCTTCGAGGAGTTTGACCGCCGCAAAGCCGACGGTCGGGCGCATGATGTCGACGAGGCAGGTGACGAACAGGCCGACGCGCGGCGGGTTGGCGCGACGCTCGCCCTCGGAAGCGATTGGGTTCATGGCAGGCTGCGAATCCTCCCTCGACGCTCAAGACGGCGCGCCCTTGTCGCTTGGCGAACGGCCTCATAAGGTCGCACGATGGCCACGGATATCGCAACCCGCGTCTACAATCACACGTTCCGGATCGATCCCGCGGTCCGGACGCTGCTCGACACCGATTTCTATAAGCTCCTGATGCTCCAGATGATCTGGAAGATGCATCCCGAGCGCCGCGTGACCTTCCAGCTCATCAACCGCACCACCACGGTTCGGCTTGCCGACATCGTCGACGAACGCGAGCTGATCGACCAGCTCGACCACGCGCGCACCCTGCGCTTCGCCAAGAACGAGCTGATCTGGCTCGCCGGCAACACCTTCTACGGCACGCGCCACATTTTCGAGCCGGCGTTCATGGAATGGCTCGCCGGCTTCCGCCTGCCGGACTACGAGCTGACCCAGCGAGACGGGCAATACGAGCTGACCTTTGCAGGGCGCTGGGCCGAGACGACCATGTGGGAAATCCCCTCGCTCGCCATCATCAACGAACTGAGGGCGCGGGCGGCGATGCGGGGCATGAGCCGCTTCGACCTCGATGTGCTCTACGCCCGCGCCAAGGCGAAGCTGTGGTCCAAGGTCGAGCGGCTGCGGTCGCTCGCCCAGGAAGCGCCGCTGAAAGTCTCGGATTTCGGCACTCGCCGCCGCCACGGTTTCCTGTGGCAACGCTGGTGCGTCGAGGCGATGCAGGAGGGTCTCGGCGACAGTTTCATCGGCACCTCGAACGTCAAGCACGCCATGGATACGGGCCTCGAGGCGGTCGGCACCAACGCGCACGAACTGCCGATGGTCTACGCCGCGATCGCCGAGGGCGACAAGGCGCTGCGCGAGGCGCCCTACGCGGTCCTGCGCGACTGGGCCAAGATGTACGGCGGCAATCTGCTGGTCGTGCTGCCCGACTGTTTCGGCACCACCGCGTTCTTGCGCGACGCGCCGGACTGGGTCGCCGACTGGAAGGGCGCGCGCCCCGATTCGAAGCCGCCGATCGAAGCCTCGCGCGAGCTGATCGCCTGGTGGAAGCGACGCGGGCGCGACCCCAGGGAGAAGCTGATCGTACTCTCCGACGCGATGGACATCGAGTCGATCGAACAGTCGGCGCGGGCGCTCGGGGCCGAAGTCAACCTTTCGTTCGGCTGGGGCACCAACCTCACCAACGATTTCATGGGCTGCGCGCCTGCCGGCGCCGACGGACAACTCAAGGCGATCTCGCTCGTCTGCAAGGTCGTCGAGGCCGACGGACGGCCGGCCGTGAAGCTCTCGGACAATCCCAACAAGGCTTTGGGCTCGCCGGAGGCGATCGAGCGCTATCAGCGCATCTTCGGGGCGAACGGCATGGCGCGGCATCCGGTGGAGGTCTGAAGGGCGGGAGGGGATTGATGAGTTTCCAGGGGTTCGGGCCGCAAGCGCTGCCGTTCTTCAAGGCGCTGGCGTTCCATCAGACCAAGGCCTGGTTCGACGAGAACCGGGGAACTTACGAAGCTTGCGTCAGGGGCCCGATGGGCGATCTCGTCGAGGAGGCGACGTCTCGGCTCGCCAAGGCGAAAATCCCGATCAAGGGCGACCGCAAGACGTCGCTGTTCCGCATCCACCGCGACGTCCGATTCGCCAAGAACAAGGACCCCTACAAGACCAACGCCGGCGTGGCGATGACCCGAACCGGCTCGAAGAACGACCCCGGCGTCCTCTACTTCCACCTGTCGCCCGAAGAGTGCTTTTTCGCCGCCGGCTTCTACCAGCCCGAGCCAGCCGGGCTTTCGAGGCTGCGCGAGGCCGCGGCCCGGTCGCCCAAGGCCTACAAGGCGATGATCGCCAAGCTCGGGAAGGCGGGGCTGGCGCTGAGCGAGAACGACGCGCTGAAGCGCACGCCGCGCGGCTTCGAGAGCGTCGACGATCCGGAGATCCTGGCCGCGGCGCGGCAGCGGCATTTTATCTGCATGAGGCCGGTTTCGGAAAAGGCGATCGGCGAGCCCGCGTTGGTCGACGCGTTTTGCGGCTTCGCTAAGGACGCGCTGCCGCTGCTCGCGTGGGGCTGGGACGCGCTGACCGATTCGCGCTCGACCCGCGCGCCCTAGATTTGACCGACGGATCGCTAGGTTCATTCCCCATGAAAGTGCTTCCCACCATCGACGCGACCTGCAAGGCCTTCATCGCCCGTCAGCGGATCTTCTTCGCCGCCTCCGCCGCGCCGGGCGCGCACGTCAACGTGTCGCCGCGCGGAACCGACCTGTTCGCGGTGATCGACGACCTGACCGTCGCCTATCTCGACAAGACCGGCAGCGGGGCCGAAACGGCCGCGCACCTGAAAGCCGACGGACGGCTGACCCTGATGTTCTGCGCCTTCGAGGGGCCGCCGAACATCTTGCGCCTCTATGGCCGGGGCGAGGTTCTGCCTCGCGCAAGCGCCGCCTATCGCGACCTGCTCGCGGCCGTCTTCGGCGGCGTCGAGCCGCCCGGCGCGCGTCAGATCGTCCGCCTCCATGTCGATCGGGTGCAGACCTCGTGCGGCTACGGGGCGCCGCTGTTCGAGTATCGGGGCGAGCGTCCGTCGCTCGACAACTGGGCGCGCGCGAAGGGGGAGGAGGGGCTCGAAGACTACCGGCGGACGAAGAACGCCGTCAGCATCGACGGGCTGCCGACCGGGCTCTTCGACTGAGCCGAGTCCTGACGTCCGTCGTTTTCGGGTGGCGTCGCGCGCGCGATTGCGCGAGGGTCGGGCCGATCCCCGGACCCACGCCCATGCTCGACATTCCCTCCGTCCCCTCCGGAACCGCCGACTACGCCGTCGTCCGGCGCGCGATCGAATTCCTGTCGACCCGCTGGCGCGACCAGCCGTCGGTGGAGGAGGTCGCGGCTGAGGTCGGGCTGTCGCCGTCCCACTTCCAGCACGTGTTCAAGCGCTGGGCCGGTCTGACGCCGAAGGCGTTTTTGCAGGCGATCACCATCGAGCGCGCCCGCGAGCTTCTGCGCTCCTCCGCGAGCGTTCTGGACGCGGCCTATGACGTCGGCCTCTCGGGCCCGAGCCGCCTGCACGACCTGTTCGTCACCCACGAGGCGCTGACGCCCGGCGACTATCGCCGCGACGACCTGGTGCTGCGCTACGGCTTCCACCCCTCGCCGTTCGGGGAGTCGATCGTGGTCTGCGCCGATCGGGGCATGGCGGGATTGGGCTTCGTCGACGAAGACGACCGCGCCGCCGCCCTCGCCGACATGAGGCGGCGCTGGCCGCGGGCGGCGTTCGTCGCGGACGAGGCCGGCACGGCCTCCGCGGCCGCGCGCGCCTTCGATCCGGCGCTGTGGCGACCCGACGCGCCGCTGCGCGTCGTGATGATCGGCACGGACTTCGAGGTGCGCGTGTGGGAAACCCTGCTCTGCGTGCCGATGGGCCGGGCGACCACCTATTCGGACATCGCGGTGAAGCTCGGCAAGCCTAAGGCCGCGCGCGCGGTCGGCGCGGCGGTCGGACGCAACCCGATCTCGTTCGTCGTCCCCTGTCATCGGGTGCTCGGCCGCTCCGGCGCGCTGACCGGCTACCACTGGGGCCTGGCGCGCAAGCAGGCGATCATCGGCTGGGAGGCGGGGCAGGTCGGCGCCGCTTGAGGCCTCAATAGCGGACGACGACGACCATCGGCTTTGGCGGCTGCCAGAGGGGCGGCGGGGCGTCCGCCGCGAGCGCTTCGACGGCGATGTTCGCCGGCGGGACGCCGCGCCGCTCCAGCGCCGCCGTCAGGGTTCGCGCCCGCTCGTCCTGCGTCCGCAACCGTTGCGACAGGTTCCGCGGCGCGGTTTCGAGCGCGCCGACGTTCAAAAGGGTGATGGTGTTGGGAGCGGCGCCGGCGACCGAGTTGGACACCGTGATCTGACCCCGCGCCGAAAGGGCCGTCCCGCTCCAGTCTTCTTGCGAGAGATAAAAAGTCTTGGATTCCGGCGCGAGCGCGCAGCCGCAGAGCGCAAGCGCCGCGCACAACAGCAGCAATGTCCGCGAAGGCGCCATCGCGGTCAGCCGTGCCATGCCGCGACCGTCTTCAAGGCCGAGAAGCCGTACAACGCCTCGAACCCCTTCTCGCGGCCGTGCCCGGATTTGCCGACCCCGCCGAACGGCAATTCGACGCCGCCGCCCGCTCCGTAATTGTTGAGGAACACCTGCCCGGCATGCAAGCTCTTGGCGAGCCGCATCTGCCGTCCGCCGTCCGCGGTCCACACGCCCGCGACCAGTCCATAGCCCGTGCCGTTGGCGATCGAAACGGCGTCGGCCTCGTCGTCGAAGGGGATGACGACCTGAACCGGGCCGAAAATCTCCTCCTGCGCGAGGCGATGGCCGGGCTTGACGCCGGCGAACAAGGTCGGCGCGACATAATGGCCGCGGGCCGGCGCATCGGCGACGATGGTTCCCTTCCCGGCCGTGGTCAGGTCGGCGCCCGCAGCAAGGAAACCCTCGACCAGCGTCTTCTGCTTCGCCGAGATCAGCGGGCCGAGGTCGAGGTCGGCGTCCGCGGGTCCGACCCGCAGCGCGCGGTAGCGCTCGGCCATGCGTTCGACGACCTCGTCGTAGCGCTTGCGCTCGACCAGGATGCGGGACGCCGCCGAGCAGGTCTGGCCGGCGTTCTGAATTCCGGCGTTGACCAGGAACGGCAGGGCGCGATCGAGATCGGCGTCCGCGAACACAAGTTGCGGGGATTTCCCGCCGAGCTCCAGCGTCACCGGGGCGACGTGACGCGCCGCCGCCGCCTGCACCAGCGTTCCGACCGTCACCGAGCCGGTGAACGACAGGTGCCGAACGCCGGGATGGGCGGCGAGCGCGGCGCCCGCCTCCTCGCCGAGGCCCGGGACGATGGCGAGCGCGCCGTCCGGGAAGCCGGCCTCGCGGGCAAGATCGGCGAGCGCGAGCGACGTGAGGCAGGCTTCCTCCGCCGGCTTCAGAACGCAGGCGTTGCCCATCGCCAGCGCGGCGCCGATCGTGCGGCCGGCGATCTGCATCGGGTAGTTCCACGGCACGATGTGGCCGGTCACGCCATGCGGCTCGCGCAAGGTGTAGACGGTGTAGCCGTCGAGATAGGGAATGGTCTCGCCGAAAACCTTGTCGGCCGCGCCGGCGTAGAACTCCATGTAGCGGGCCATTGCGAGCGCATCCGCCCGGCCCTGCTTCAAGGGCTTGCCGACGTCGAGCGCTTCGATTTGCGCAAGCTCCTCGACCCGTGTCTTCACGAGATCGCCGAGCTTCATCAGAAGCCGTCCGCGCTCGGTCGCGGTCAGCCTCCCCCAGTCTCCGGCGAGCGCCTGCTCGGCCGCCGCGACCGCAGCGTCGACGTCGGCCGCGCTCCCGCGCGCGATCGCGCCGATCGTCGCGCCGCGCGACGGGTCTTCAAGCGGAAGGGTCTCGCCGGACGACGGGGCGACCCAACGACCGCCGATGAAGCATTGGTCGGTCGGATACCAGGCGAGTTTCGACATTGCGGCTCACTCCGGCCCCCTTCTTTCCCGCGCGTTCCCGGTGGTCGGCGCAGCGCTCCTATACCTCGCCCCACACCTCCTCGGCGATCTCCACGAGCCGCGCCAGCTTGATCCACTGGTCGGCCTCGGAGAGGTCGTTGCCATGGGCGGTCGAGGAGAAGCCGCACTGGTGCGAGAGCGCGCACTGGTCGAGCGGCACGTACTTCGCCGCCTCGTCGATGCGGCGCTTGACCTCGTCTTTCGGTTCGGCCGCGGCCGTCTTCGAACTCATCAGGCCGAGCACGATGGTCGCGCTCTTCGGCGCGAACCGCAGCGGCGCGAAGTCGCCCGAGCGCTCGTCGTCGTATTCGAGGAAGAAGCCGTCGATCTTCATCTCGTTGAGCAGGATTTCGGCGACCGGCTCATAGCCGCCCTGCGCCACCCAGGCGCTCTTGAAATTGCCGCGACAGAGGTGGACCGAGATCGTCATGTCCGCCGGGCGGTCCCGGATCGACTCGTTGACGAGCCGGCAATAGAGGCGCGTCAGCGCGTCCGGGTCGTCGCCGCGCGCCTTGGTCCGGGCGCGGATCTCGGGGTCGCAGAGATAGGCGAGATTGGTGTCGTCGAACTGCAGATAGCGAAGCCCGCGCGCCGCGAGATCGGCGACTTCGGCGCGATAAGCGGCCGCGAGGTCGGCGTAGAAATCCTCGAGATTGGGATAGACGGCCTCGCTGATCGCCTCCCGGCCGCCGCGGAAATGCAGCATCGACGGCGCGGGGACGCAGACCTTCGGCGTCCGCGTCACGATCGACTTGAGGAAGTCGAAGTCCGGCCCCTGGATCGGCGCGACCCATTTGACCTTGCTGCCGACGTGCATGGTCGGCGGCTTGAAGCCGACCTGGGTGCCGTCGGTCTTGCGGAAGCTCGAGACATATTCGCCGTAGTGGGTCTCCACCCCCTCGAGCCGCTCGAGGAAATCGACGTGGAAAAAGGTGCGGCGGAATTCGCCGTCCGTGATTCCCTTCAGGCCCACGTCTTCCTGGGCGCGCACGACCTCGCGGATGCAAGCGTCTTCGATCGCGTGCAGGTCCTGCGCCGCGAGCTCCCCGGCCGCGAATTTTTCGCGCGCCTCGCGCAGGCGCTGAGGGCGCAAGAAGCTGCCGACGTGGTCGGCGCGAAATGGCGGACGCGGCATGGTTTCCTCCCATAAGATGATTTGTCATCTTGTCACGAGGCGGGCGGCTTTCGCAACCCCGCTTTGCAGCTTAGCGCCTGGCGGCGAAAAAGGCGCGCAGCATCGCGGCCGCCTCGGTTTCGCGGATGCCGCCGTAGACTTCCGGCGCGTGATGGCAGGTCGGTTGGGCGAAAACCCTCGCCCCGTGGTCGACGGCGCCGCCTTTCGGATCGGGCGCGGCGTAATAGAGGCGGCGGATGCGGGCGTGGGAGAGCGCGCCGGCGCACATCGCGCACGGCTCGAGCGTCGCGTAGAGGTCGCAGCCGACGAGCCGCTCGGAGCCGACCGCGGACGCGGCTTCGCGGATCGCGAGCATCTCCGCGTGCGCGGTCGGATCGGCAAGCTCCCGGGTGCGGTTGCCGGCCCGGGCGATCACGACGCCGTCGCGTACGATGGCGGCCCCGATCGGGGCTTCCGCGCGCGCTTCCGCCGCGCGCGCTTCCGCGAAGGCGACGCTCATCGGGTCCAAGGGGCTCGGGGCGGCTTCCGACACTTTCGTCCCTCTTTGCAGGCGCACGTCCGCGCTTTTCCTGTGGCGGCCGGCAGCCTTCGGGCTTAGGACAGACGGCCGCTCCGGGCAATCCGGAGGACGCCCGACGGACCCGCACCCGCATGAACGACGACACCAAGCCCGACTCGGAGGTTCGCGAAGGCAGCCGCATCGCCAAGGTGATGGCGCGCGCCGGCCTCTGCTCGCGTCGCGAAGCGGAGGCCTGGATCGCCGAGGGACGCGTCTCGGTCAACGGCAAGATTCTCGAGCGGTCCGCCTACAACGTGTCCGAGGAGGACGACGTTCGGGTCGACGGCAAGCGGCTCGCGGCGCCCGAGCGCACGCGGCTGTTCCTGTTCCATAAAGATCCGCGGTCTCGTCACCACCGCCCGCGACCCCGAGGGACGGGCGACCATTTTCGACGCGCTGCCGCCGAACCTGCCGCGCCTCGTGGCGATCGGGCGGCTCGACATCAATACCGAGGGGCTCCTGCTCCTCACCAACGACGGCGGCCTCGCGCGGGCGCTCGAACTGCCCTCGACCGGCTGGCTGCGCCGCTACCGGGTGCGCGCCCACGGGTCTGTCGCGCAGGCCGACCTCGATCGCCTGAGCGACGGGATCACCATCGACGGGATCGACTACGCGGGCATCGAGGCGCGGCTCGACCGCGAGCAAGGCTCGAACGCCTGGATCACCATGGGCCTGCGCGAGGGGAAGAACCGGGAGATCAAGCGCGTGCTCGAGCACCTCGGGCTCTCGGTGAACCGGCTGATCCGCGTATCGTTCGGGCCGTTCGAGCTCGGCGATCTGGCCGAGGGCGAGGTGGCCGAAGTGCGCACCCGGATCTTGCGCGATCAGCTCGGCGTCAAGCTCGCCAGGGAGGCGGGCGTCGACTTCGACGCCCCGATCGTCGACCATACGCCGAGGCCGGTCGAGGCGACGCGCGAGGAGCGCCCGCGACGACCCGCCCCCTCAGGCCGGCCGCGCCGGATCGGCCTCGACCGCGATCGCGACGAAGCGCCGAGGCGCGGCCCGCCGACCCCGCCGGCGCCCTCGACGCCGGAACGCAAGCGCAAGCACGTCTCGGCTCTGCGGGAGGAGATCGCGGCGGACGCCGCGGGCCCGCGCAAGCGGATCGCGCGCGGCGCGACCCAGGACCGCAAGGGCCGGACCGTCGCGGTCGAGCGCATCTCGAAGGCGGTCCCCGAGGACAAGCCGGATCGCCGCAGCCGGCCTCCGGGTCGTGGCCACGGGGCCGATCGCCCCAGGCGAGCCCGGGTCGAGGGCGAGGAGGCGCGCCCCCCCCGTCGCGCGCCCCGCTCCGAAGGCGACGCCCGAAGCGGGCCCAGGACGGTTGGGACGCGGAAGCCGTGGGAGGATCGCGGCCCGCGTGCGCCCCGCCCGCCTCGCGCCGAAGGCGAGGCCGCAAAGCCCTACGCTGCACGGAAGGCGTGGGAAGACCGCGGGCCTCGGACCTCCCGCCCGCCGCGCGCGGAAGGCGGCGAGACGCGGCCTGCCCGGCGGCCACCCCGCGCCGAGGGCGATTCCGCCAAGCCGTATGGCGCTCGGAAGCCGTGGGAGGACCGCGGGCCCCGCGCGCCGCGGGCCAGGGGCGACGAGGCGCGGCCGGCGCGGCGTCCGCCGCGCGCTGAGGGCGGCCCCCGCGACGGTTCGAAATCCTCCGGCCCCCGGAAGCCCTGGGAGGACCGCGGAGCGCGCAGCCCCCGCGCCGAGGGAAAGGAGGGGCGGCCGCCCCGTCGCTCGTCGCGCGACGACGCGCCGCGCGGCGCTGCGGGCGCGCGGGCGCCCGACCGGTTCGGCGGCAAGCCTGGAGGCGCCGCGCCCAAACGCGCTGGAAAGCCTGGCGCGGGGCGGCCCAAGGGCGCCGGCGGTCCACGCCGGCCGCCGCCGAAACGCTGACGCATGCGGATCGTCGGCGGGCGGCTCAAAGGCCGCGTTCTCGCCGCGCCGGGTTCGCGCGACATCCGCCCGACCTCGGAGCGGCTGCGGGAGTCGATCTTCGACATTCTCGAGCACCGCTATCCCGGCTCGGTCGAGGGCCGGCGCGTGGTCGACCTCTTCGCGGGCTCCGGGGCGCTGGCGATCGAGGCGCTGTCGCGCGGCGCGCGCTTCGCGCTCATGGTCGACGACGGGACGGAGGCGCGGGCTTTGCTGCGGGCCAATGTCGAGGCGTTGGCCTTGGGCGGCGTCACCCGCATCTGGCGCGCGGATGCGACCAAACTCGGCGACGCCCCGGCGGGCGGCCCGTTCGGCCTCGCCTTTCTCGATCCGCCCTATGGGCGGAACCTGGCCGCCCCCGCGCTTGCGGCGCTCGTCTCCGGCGGCTGGCTCGAGAGCGACGCGCTCTGCGTCGTCGAGGAGGCGGCCAAGGCGGAGATCGTCGCGCCGTCGGGCCTTACGCGGATCGACGAACGGGTTTATGGCGACACGCGGATCGCAATTCTGCGGCCCGAGGGTTCAGGGGGCGAGGGGTGAGGGCACGCGCGGCGATGGGAGTCCTGGCGGGCCTTGCGCTGAGCGGCTGCGCGGCAGCGCCCGAAACTGACCCGATCGCCCAGACCGCGATAATCGGCCTTTCCGGGCGGACGGTGCTTGCCTGCATGGGGCCGCCGCTCAGGCGAAGCGCGCCCGCTCAGGCGACCGAGATCTGGACCTACCGGACCGGCGTCACCACCACCGACAGCCCCCCCTGGGCGGTCGGGACCAACTTCAGCCTCCTCGCCCCGGACGCGCCTTGCGACGTCCGGATCGTGATGACCAACGGGCATGTGAGCCAGATCGCCTACGCGCTGCCGGACGGACGGGCTCTCCCCTCCGGACGGCAGTGCTCCTTCCCCGTGCAGACCTGCGCGGCGGCGCGGGCGGCGCAGTAGCAGGCCGCCCCGCTAACGGGGTCGCCGGATCGCGGAACCCTCTTCCCTCTACCCCTGAGCCTGTCCCGTGCCATAAGGGCGGCCCGCAACCGTCCACCGGATCCCCGCGCGCGCCATGATACGCCTTGAAAGCCTCTCCAAGCAGAACGGCCAGCATCTCCTGTTCATCGAGGCCTCGGCCTCGGTGATGAAGGGCGAGAAGGTGGGCCTGGTCGGTCCCAACGGCGCCGGCAAGACCACGCTGTTCCGCATGATCACCGGCGAGGAGCCGCCCGACGAGGGGCAGGTCTCGGTCGATCGGGGCCTGACCATCGGCTATTTCAGCCAGGACGTCGGCGAGATGGCGGGTCGCAGCGCCGTCGCCGAGGTGATGGACGGCGCCGGCCCGGTGAGCGTCGCGGCGGCCGAACTCGCCGAAGCTCGAGGCGGCCATGGCCGATCCCGAGCAGGCGGACGACATGGACGCGATCCTCGAGCGCTACGGCGAGGCGCTGCACCGCTTCGAGGAGCTCGGCGGCTATGCGCTCGAGGGCCGGGCGCGCGAGGTGCTGGCCGGCCTCAACTTCACCGAAAGCATGATGGACGGCGACGTCGGCGCGCTGTCGGGCGGCTGGAAGATGCGCGTCGCGCTCGCCCGCATCCTGCTGATGCGCCCCGACGCGATGCTGCTCGACGAGCCGAGCAACCATCTCGATCTCGAGAGCCTCATCTGGCTGGAGAACTTCCTCAAAGGCTACGACGGCGCGCTGCTCATGACCTCGCACGACCGCGAATTCATGAACCGAATCGTCAACAAGATCGTCGAGATCGACGGCGGGTCGCTCACCACCTATTCCGGCGACTACGAGTTCTACGAGCGGCAGCGGGCCGAGGGGCAGAAGCAGCAGCAGGCCCAGTTCGAGCGCCAGCAGGCGATGCTGGCGAAGGAGATCAAGTTCATCGAACGCTTCAAGGCGCGGGCCTCGCACGCGGCGCAGGTGCAGAGCCGGGTGAAGAAACTGGACAAGATAGAGCGGATCGAACCGCCCCGGCGCCGCCAGACGATCGAGTTCGAGTTTCGTCCGGCGCCGCGATCGGGCGAGGACGTCGCCAGCCTGAAAGCCGTGCGCAAGCGCTACGGCGAAAAGGTGATCTACGACGGGTTCGATTTTCAGGTGCGGCGCAGGGAGCGCTGGTGCGTGATGGGCGTCAACGGCGCCGGCAAGTCGACGCTGCTCAAGCTCGTCGCCGGGACGTCCGAGCCGGACGATGGGGCGGTCGCGATCGGGGCCAGCGTAAAGATGGGCTATTTCGCCCAGCACGCGATGGACCTGCTCGACGGCGACCGCACCGTGTTCCAGTCGCTGGAGGATTCCTTCCCCCAGGCCGGCCAGGGGTCGCTGAGAGCGCTCGCCGGCTGCTTCGGCTTTTCCGGCGACGACGTCGAGAAGAAGTGCCGGGTGCTGTCGGGCGGCGAGAAGGCGCGCCTGGTGATGGCCCAGATGCTGTTCGACCCGCCGAATTTCCTGGTGCTGGACGAGCCGACCAACCACCTCGACCTCCTGACCAAGGAGATGCTGATCGGGGCGCTGTCGCAATTCGAGGGCGCGATGCTGTTCGTCTCGCACGACCGCCATTTCCTCGCCGCGCTCTCGAACCGGGTTCTGGAGCTGACCCCCGAAGGCGTTCATCAATACGCCGGCGGCTACAGCGAGTACGTCGCGCGCACCGGCCACGAGGCGCCGGGGCTGC